>DASXDU010000007.1:0-348619 GCA_036490515.1 Polyangiaceae bacterium | reverse complement strand
ACGCTTCTTTCGGGAATTTTCCCTTCGAGCGGTCGCGCTCGGCGAGGATCTTCTTCTTTTGCTCCTCGAGGTACTCCTCGGGGTTGATGAACTTGTCCATGTACTCCTTCGCCTTCAGGCGAGGGACATCGACTTCGGCCGGATCTTCGTCTTCCGGCTCCGGCTTGTGCCTGACGACGAAAGGCATCCAGGGATCGATCAGGTTCTCGAGCGACAAGCAATGATCGACGAAGGTCTCCACCTTTTCGATCCCGTGCCGATCGACGAGGCGGCGGACGATGGCGCCGTGGTTCGCCATCTTGTCGATCCATTTGCGGTTCGGATCGTAGTCGCGGCCGGAGCGCTTCGTCGGGTCGACCACGACGCCGGAAGCGTCGAGATCGGTCGAGCGGAACGTGAAGTTGTTCCGGAAAAAATCGACGTGCCCGAGCACGTGGCACATGACGAGCTTCTGATCGGTGAGGCTATTGCCCTCGAGCAGATACGCGACCGACGGGTTGTTGTTGATGACCAGCTCGTAGATCTTCGAGAGCCCGTATTCGGTACTCTTCGCGAGCCGCTCGTACTCCATGCCGAAGCGCCAGTGCGGGTAGCGATTCGGAAAGCCGCCGTACGCGGCGATCTCGTTCATCTGGTCGTACGTGAGGATCTCGAAGACGGTCGGGAAGAAGTCGAGCCCTGCCTCCGCGGCGAGCTTTTCGATGCGGCTTTGCTCCTCGCGGAGGTAGGCCGGGAGCGCCGTCTTCAGCGCAAACTCGCTCATGGCTGGAATCTACCACGACGACCGCACCGTCCCAGGATGGCCCCGGGTTGGAGCAGGATCGGAGCACCCATGCTTTTTCTGCTGGCCCCCCGCCCGCGGGCTTGCTTCTCTAGGGGCCCATGAGCCGCCGAAACCTCTCGCTAGCCAGCCTGTTCCTCGTCGCCGCCCTTCCGCTCGCCTGGGTCGCCTGCGGCGGCTCGAAGCCACCGGAGACGCCGGCCGACGAATCGGCGAACAACGCCGACGCGGCCTCTTCGGCAGCTCCCGCGGATTCGTCGGCCGCCGCGCCCGCGTCCTCGGACGACTCGAGCAAGGCGGCCCCTCCGGCAGACACGACTCCGGCCACACCGCCGCCTCCCGCGATGAGCGATTCGGACTGCGGCAAGTGCATCGACAAGACCTGCGCGAAGCCCGCCGCGGCCTGCGGCAAGGACACGGATTGCCAGGGCACGATGGACGCATTCCACAGCTGCGGGTCCGACAAGGGCGCGGCCGCCTGCATCGACGCCGCGGCGGTGCCGCCCAAGGGCAAGGGCAAGAAGCTCGCGACCGCCTACGAGGGCTGCGCGAAGAAGGCCGTGACGAAGGCCTGCAAGGCGCAGTGCAGCAAGTAACTCAGCGCACGTCGACCACGTGAAGCGTGCGCCGGCGGCCGGCGATCGTCACCTCGACCTCATCGCCTGCGCGCTTCCCGAGGACCGCCTGCCCCAGCGGTGAACGTGGAGTCACGACCTGGACCTTCCCGTCTGCGAGGTGCGCGCCCCCGCCTGCAGGTGCCAGGAACAACCACGACCCGCGGCCGTCCTCGTCCACGACGACGAGGGCCCCGAGCGCGGCCGGACTGTCGGCGAAGTCACGGACGAAGAGCGATTCCGTCTCGGCGAGCGCCAACCGGAGCTCGTCCACGCGCTGCGCTTGCCCCCGCGCGAGGTAGGACTGCTCGAGCGCCCGCGTGTCCTTGTCGTTCTCGGGTTTTGCTTCCTCGTGCGTGGCGCCTTGAATCGTCGCGCGAAGCGCACTCTCAAGCGTTTCGAGATCTGCGGCGAGCCGGGCGACGAGCTCCTTCCTGAGGTCGGCCTTCGATCGCATGCGCCCGCTACTTGGTCGACCCCAGCTTCCTCGTGAAGTCCCGAAGAGGGATTTCGGCCCCCCACCCGAAGGGTTCAAGCACCCTTGCCGAGGAACTCCTTGATGGACCCGACGATCGCGTCCTTGTCACGGATCTCGCTGGTCGTCACTCGGTCGTCCTTGCCGAAGTGCTCGCGCAGGTCCTTGATGAACTGACCAGACCCATAGGGGCTCTCGACCTGCCCATACGCGAACATGTTCACGCGCGGCAGGACCTTGTTCTTCAGTATCTCGACGCAGAGGAGCGTGTCGTCCATCGACCAGTTGTCACCGTCCGAGAAGTGGAACGGGTAGATGTTCCACTCCTCCGGAGGATAGTGATCGTCGACCAGCTGCGAGCAGAGCTTGTACGCGCTCGAGATCATCGTCCCGCCGCTCTCCCTCGTGTGGAAGAACGTGTCGCGGTCGACCTCGCGCGCGACGGCGTCGTGGATGATGTAGCGGCTCTCGAGGCCGCGGTACTGCTTCTGGAGCCACGCGTCGATCCAGAAGCTCTCGATGCGGACGATCTCCTTTTGCTCGTCACCCATCGAACCCGACACGTCCATCATGTAGATGATGACCGCGTTTGCGACGGGCTCGGCCTCCGTCTTCCAGCTCCGGTAGCGCTTGTCGCTCGGGATGGGCACGACGACCGGATTGCCTGGTGTGTACGTGCCCATCGCAATCTGCCGCTTCAGCGCCTCGCGGTAGGTCCTCTTGAAGTTGCGCAGCGACTCGGGGCCGACGCGGCGGATGCTCGTGTAGCGGTCCTTCGCGTTGATGATCTTGCTCTTGCCCTTGTCCTGGATGTCAGGCAGCTCGAGCTCTTCGCCCAGAATGGCCGCGAGCTCGTCGAGCGTGACGTCCACCTCGAGGGCGTGCTCGCCCGGGCTTTGCCCGGCCTGTCGCCCGTCGCCGTCGCCCTCCTCGGCATCGCCCCCGATGGGATCCCCTGGTTCCCCATCCCCCTGCCCGGCACCGCCGCGCTGCCGGTCACCGAACGAGAAGTGCGGGATGTCGATCTGCGGGATCGGGATGGATACCAGGTCCTTCCCCTTCCGACCGACGAGCTCCCCCTGCGAGATGTATTTGCGCAGGTTCTGCCGGATCTTGCCGCGGACGATGGCCCGGAAGCGGGAATGGTCCTGGTCGATCTTGAGGGACATCTGCCTTCAGTCTAGCGCAGATGTCCCGGGCCGCGGCCTCAGACCTTCTTCTGATCCAGCGCCGTGCGCGCGAGCCACAGACACACGAGCGCGTTCGCGACCATCCACACCTTCGCGAGCATCGGGCCACCCACGAACGCGACGTCGCCCGACACGAGGTGCTGGACGAGGAGCGCAGCGGTGCCGAGCGCCACGCCGCCGATGAGCGGCCTCACTCGCTTGCTCGCGAATGCGAACAGGGTGAGCGCGACCGCAGGGAGCGCGCTCGCGAGGAGGAGCCACTGGTGGACCCCCGCGCCGAACAGGACGAGATCCCACTCGCCAAGTGGCCGCATCGCGAGCGTCGCGTAGCGACCCAGACCAAGAAGCGGCGCGATGGGGACGAGCCCAACGCCGGCCATGATGGCACCGGCGACCGAGGCAGGCGTGCGCGCCATCAAACCGCCGCGCTTTCGGATGCGGCGACCTACCACCCACCCCAGCCCCAGCAGCGCGACCGCGCGAAGGGCGAGGTCCGTGTAGAAGACGTGGCTAGCAGCCGCACCGACGTCGACGATGCCGGCGCCGTAAAGGCTCCTCTCGCCTTTGGGCCGCGCGGTCGAGGTGAGCACGTCCCGCAGGGCCCCCGCGTCGGTCACGCCCAGCCCCTCGATCATCGCAGCCACGCCCGCGACGTGCGGCGACGCCATGCTGGTGCCGCTGAAGGTACCGAAGATCTCGCACTTCTCTCGACCGCCGTTGCAGATCGTCTGCTGCGTCACGGCGACACCTGGAGCGGCGAGCACGACCTGCGGGCCGCGCGACGAGAACGCCGCGATCTTGTCGTTCACGTCCGTCGCGCTCACGGCGACGACCCCGGGGTATGCCGCAGGCCAGCCGACGCTCCGACCGCTGTTGCCGGCCGCGGCGACGACCAAGACGTTCTTCGCGATCGCGTGATTGACCGCGTCTTCGAGGATCTTGCTCTTGATGGGGCCACCGAGCGAGAGGTTGATGATCTGCGCCCCGTTGTCGGCGGCGAACCGGATGCCCTCGGCGACGTTCGCCGTGCTTCCGAAACCTTGGCGCGACAGCACCTTGATGGGCATCAGGGTCGCGCAGTAGGCCAGGCCGGCCGTTCCCACGGCGTTGTTCGTCGTCTGGGCGATCGTGCCAGCGACGTGGGTTCCGTGGCCCTGGTCATCCGCGGCCTGTGCATTGTCGTCGACGAAGTTCCACCCTCCTTCGCATCGGGTGCCGGAGAGGTCCGTTCCCCGGGAAAAGGGGCCCTTGTCGAAGCACGCCACGCCGGTATCGATGACTGCGACGGTCACGCCACGCCCGCACGTGTAGTTCCAGGCGCTCTCGGCGCCCACGCGCTTCAGGTGCCACTGCTTGCTCGCGTACAGCGGATCGTCTGGGACGAACGTCGCGCGATAGATCGCCATCGGCTCGGCGTGCTCGACCAGCGGGTCGTGCGACAGAGCGTCGAGAACTGCCGCCTCGCGGCCGGGATCGACGTCGGCGACCTCGAGTCTGTCGTGGGCGATGCTCCACGTACTGCTCGGGTGCATGACGATGCCGAGCTTCTTGTCCAGGGCGTCCACGTCGGCGTCACTCGCGTCGTCGCGCAGGTCGACCGCGATCTCGCCGCTGATCTCATCCGCGCCCGCGGTCTCGTCACCGAACGAGGCGGCTTCGCCGTTCACCGACCCGGCAGCGTCGCCGTTGACGACGTCTGCCGGAGGGTGGGGAACGGTCATGGCGACCTGCGCCGTCGCGGCGTGCGACCCTAGCAAGAGCGCCGCGAAGAGGGCGGCCCCGACGGGGGCCAGGGGACGGAATCGCATGACCTACCTCACCTTCACTTCTTCTTCACTTCGCACGCGAGGGCGTTCGCGCAGCGACCTAGGAGCAGCGCATGCACCAGGCACACCGCCGCATAGAAGATGACGGGCCGGAGCGCGGTCCAGACGAGCGCGGCGCGCAGCCACGGGTGAACGAAGTTCGGGATTCTGAGCATCGCCCACTGCGTGAGCAGGCCCCCAGCGAGTACGCCGGCGCTGAGGAACGTGTTCCAGCGCGCGCGACCGCTGAGGGCGCCGCACGCCTTCCCGTCCCGTGAAAGCAGGCGGACGCCGAGGGGAATGAGGCGAAGTGCGACGACAGACTGCGCCAGGCCCGCCACGCCGACCGCTGCGGTGATCGCCAGCCCCGTCGGACGTGCGACCCCGAGCTTGGCCTGGAGGAAGAAGAGGGCCGCGCAGGCCGCCGGGACGAAGAGCCAAGGAATGGCGAGCTGGCCCACCGCGAAGCTGAGCCAAGCGGTGAAGCGAACCAGCGCCGGGGCCTTGCGAGTCCCAGGCGTGTCGCCCGTCGCCGCCCAGTGCCGGCGCCCACGCGGTTCGACGTACAGGTAGAGACACGTGGGCACGATCGCCACGAGGACGCCCCCCAGGATGGCGGCGATCAGAGTCAGGCCCAGGGGGGCCGAGAAGGTCTCCATCTTCACCTCTACCTTCGGCGGCGAGCGATTCTTCCCGTGGGCACACCCGACGCGCCCCTCTCCTTAACCAGTAACGACGTCCTTTCGGACGCGCCAGCCGTGCGGAAAGTTCTCCGCCGCCCTAGCGCGGACGCATCTTGCGGACGAGCTCGAGGAGCTCGGCCATCAGCCCAGGCCCCTTTTCGAGCGAGCGGACGCCGAGCTGCTGCAGGAGCTCGACGTCGGCGCGCGTCGCCCGGCCGCTGACGGATACGATGTTGCAGGCATCTCCCAGCTGCATGCCGCGCAAGAGCATGCACACCTCGATGCCGTTGATGTCCGGCAGGTCGAGATCGAGAAGGAGCAGATCGGGAACCCGGCGGCGAACCGACCGCACCGCCTGGCGGCCCTCCGCGAGCGATTCGATCTGCGCGCCCGGGGCGGCAGCGCGCACGTAGAGCGCGAGTGCTTCGCGCACGTCAGGATCGTCGTCGACGACGAGCACCGAGAAGGGACGCTCCTCACCCCCATGAACCAGCCGACCACGCAGCGAGCGCAAGCTCCAGAGCGCTGCCTCGGCGCCCTCTGGCCGCTCGTGTGCGTCTGGCGCCATCAGCGCGTCGATGAGGTCGTCGAGCGCCTCGGGAACATCCGGCCTCTGCTCGCGTACCCGCGGGAGGGGCACACGTGTCTTCGCGCGGTAGATCTCGACCGGCTCGGCGCCGTCGAAGGGAGCGACCCCCGTGAGCAGCTCGTAAGCCAGCACCCCGAGCGCGTAGACGTCGCACAGCCCCGCCGCCCCCTCCGCCACGTCCCCCGACAGGGCTTCGGGCGCCATGTACTGCAGCGAGCCCGCGACGCTCCGGTGGCCCTCGCGGTCGGCCGAAGGCAGCACGAGACCGAAGTCCATGAGGACCACGCGACCGCCCGGGGCGAGCATCACGTTCGCGGGCTTCACGTCTCGGTGGGCGAGCCCCGCCTTGTGCACGATCGCGAGGGCGTCGGCCACGGCGATCACGAGATCGATCGCCTCTCGCACGCCGAACTGTTCGCCGCGTCCGCGACGGTCGTCGAGCATCCGATCGAGGCTGAGCCCGTGAACCCGCTCCATGACTAGGAACGGAACGCCCCGGTGCATTCCCATCGAGTGCACGGTCACGATTCCGGGATGGTGGATGGCCGCGAGCGCCCGCCCCTCACGAAGCAGGTAGTCGCCCGCGATCGAAGGCCGCACGACCTTCAGCGCAACCCGCCTCTGGAGGATGCGATCCTCCGCCTCGTAGACCTCCCCCATCCCTCCGGCACCCAGGAGGCTACGCACCTCGTAGGTGTCGCCGACGATCTCCCCCAGCGCGAACACCGCCGTGGGCACGGCCGCGGGCGGCGGCGCGGTCGTGTTCACGTTGCGATCGTTCACAATCCGCCTCCAGCCGCGCGCGTGGCCTCCATGCGGAGCGCCTGCACGCCTTCGACGATCGCCTGCCGTACGTCCGGGCCCGGAGCGTCGTCCGCGTCGAACAGCGCCTCTTCGATCGTGGCGGCGCGCTCTCCGAGCGCGGCAAACCCGTAGGTCGCGGCCGCACCGCGGAGCCGATGGACGCCCCGACGGACCTCTTCCCACGTGCCCGCGGCCACGAGCGCCTCGATAGCGTCGAGCCGGGCCCCCAGGCCGGCCGCAAACTGTTCCTTGGCGGCCGCAAGGAGCGACTGGATGGCGGGATCGGCTTCGCCCGTCATGGCCCTTCAGTGTACCCGAGGTCCTCGAGGATGACCCGAACCCGGCGCGGCAGGTCTCCAACCTCGAACGGTTTCGGAACGACCCCCACCGCCCCGAGCGCGATGAGTCTCGCGACCTCCGCGTCGTTCGACGTCGCCGTGAAGAAGACCACGGGCACACCGGCGGTGGCTTCCTGCGCCCGCAGCGTCGCGAGCGTAGCGGGGCCGTCGAACTCGGGCATCGACACGTCGAGGAGCACGAGATCGGGCCGGTCCTGTGACGCGCGCGCGATCGCTTCCGCACCGTCGGCCGCGAGCGTCACGCGAAATCCGCCGAGGCGCTCCAGCGCGAGGCCCGCGATGCGCCGGATGTCGGCGTCGTCGTCGACGACCAGAATCTTCGCCGGACCCACCCGTGCATCGTACACGAGTGGACGAGCGACCGACCGGCAGGCACGGGTGCGCCCGTTCCGAGGTCGCCGGATGTATGTGGACCTCAGCAGAGGGCCTCGGACGATGCAATCGTGGTCGGTCGACTACTCGACGATGAAGCCTGACACGACCTTCGAGGTCTCCGTGAACCCGGACGGAACCGCCGCGCCCAAGTGACTCACGCGAACAGGATGTCGAGGGCGTAGGGACCAGGGGCGCCCGCCAGCTCCGCGACGGCGGCAGCGATCGCCCGACGCGACGCGGTCGGCGGCACCGCGAGCAGCGCCCACCGAGCCGCGGGGGTGCCCCGCCAGTTGCAACCCGTCTCCACGCGCAGCCGCCTGCCCTCGCATACGGCGATGGTCACGCCGAGCGGGCGGACCAGATCGAGAGCGCGCATCGCGAACTCCTTGCGATCGAAGTGCTCGTCGCTCGTCTCGTTCAGAACGTGGTCGAACCAGACGTCGTGGAACTCGTCGAGCTTCCGGGTGGGCATGGCCGCGCGCCGCGCCTTCAGAACATAGCGCGGCGAGAAGCGAGCGCGCGCCGCGCGTCACCCGCGAGGCTCCGCAGGAGCGATCCGCTCGACGCGACGCATCTGGTAGCGCCGCCGGTACGCACCGGGGGAGACACCGACCCACCGCAGGAAGGCGCGCCGCATCGTCTCGGAAGAGCCGAAGCCGCTTCGTGACGCGACCTCGGCGATGCCGCGCTCCGTATCGACGAGGAGCGCGCGCGCCCGCTCGACGCGGACTCCCTCGACCCACGCCGCCGGAGTGACCCCCACGTCGCGGACGAAGACACGCGCAAAGTTGCGGGGGCTCATGCCGACGCGGCGCGCGCAGGCGGGTACCGAGAGATCGGCGGTCGGGTTCTCGAGCATCCAGCGCTGGAGGGCGCGAATGCCCTCTTCGGAGGCGTACTCGGTCTTGAGCTGGGCGCTGAACTGCGACTGGCCACCCGAGCGGCGGGCGAGGACGACCAGCTCCCGCGCGACCGCGAGCGCGACGTCGCGGCCGTGGTCCTCCTCGACGAGAGCAAGGGCGAGGTCGATACCGGCCGTGAGCCCCGCGGAGGTGTAGACGCCCCCGTCGCGAACGAAGATGGCATCGGACTGCACATCGACGTGCGGGAACGCGGACGCGAGTCTCGACGCGGCCTCCCAGTGGGTGGTTGCACGGCGCCCGTCGAGCAAGCCCGCCGCCGCGAGGATGAAGGCGCCGGTGCCGACAGAGCCGATTCGCCGCGCGCGGAGCGCAATTGCGCGGAGGGTTGCAAGGAGCCCCTCGTCCCGGCTCGCCTCCTCGGCGCCGGGCCCGCCGATGACGAGCACGGTATCGGGGTGCCCCGCCCATTCCGCGAGGGTGCAGGTCCCGGCACACGCCAGCCCGGCCGACGACAGGATCGTGCCCCCCCTGAGCGCCGCGATCTCGACGCGGTACGCCTGGTCCGTCCCGACCGGTGCAAGGCCGGCGATCGAGGAGGCGAAGCCGAAGACGTCTAGCGATCCCGCCAAGTCGAGCGTCTGGAACCCGTCGAACGCGACGAGCAGGACCTGCTTCGTCGTCCGACCTTCTCTCGACCCGGGCGCGTATTCCCCGGTATACCCGGGGTCGTCCGGTACCCCGCGCGCCGGGCTCCGGGGACCACCCTGGAAGGCGCTGCACACGGGCATCGGGAACCCTCCTTGCGTCCCACGAGGGAGCGCCCGGGAAGTTCGATCGAGCTCCCATGTTTCTTTCAAAGAAAATGCGGCGAGCGCTGTTCGGTACTCCCCCCGGGTATGCATGCGCATCCCGCCGGCCGCGAGCGCCCGCTCTGCGGTGAATGCGGCCGCCGAGCGTGACCGAACAGCTCACCCAGTCCGCGCGAAAGGTCAGCCCCCGCCGCCGGCGTCCGCTGCGCCGGACGACGACCCGTCCGTCGCAGGGCTGCCCGAGTCTTCGGGAGCAGAGGAATCGTCGCTGCTCGCGGCGTCCGTCTCTCCGGAGGACCCACTGCTCGAACCGCTCCCGCTCCCGCTCCCGCTCGAGCTCGAGGCGGCCCCACTGCTCGAACCGCTACTGGACCCACTGCTGGATCCGCTGCTCGACGAGGCCGCAGCCCCGCTCGAGCTGCTGCTCGAACCGCTGCTGCTGCCGCCGGTGTTCGACACGACGATGCAGCACGTCGCGCCCTGCTCGCTGCACGAGTAGGGCAGCGTGTCGCTGCACTGGAGGGAAGACCCGGGCCCGACGCACGTTCCACCGGGGGACGTGCAGTCGGCATCCTTGTCGTTACTGCACGCGATCGCGGCCAGGAGGACGACGGAGAGAAAGCAAGCCATCGACTTACGCATGCGAGCCGATTTACTTCGCGGGTCCGCGCTCTGGCAAGGTGAGCAGGGACCCGCATGCGGATCAGAACGAAAAGGAGCGTGCTCGGCGGGTGACGAGCACCCTCAGCAGAACGGCATCATCCGTCCCGGTCGGCGCCATCTCGACGCGCGAGCGCGCCGACAGCGAGCCGCGCCTCGGCATGCGCCATCACGACCTCGGGAGACGACTGGAGCGCCTCGAAGTACCGCCGCGCAAAGCCGGTACCATTCTCGTCAGGCGCAAGCAGCCCCTCGGCCGTTCTGGCGACGGCCGCCACCTCGGCCCCGGGCAGACTCTCCTCCTCGGCAAGCTCGTCGGCCCGGGAAGCGAGCTCGCTCACCGGATGGAGCCACGCAAACGACTCGTCGTGGATGAGCAGCTGCAGGAGCGTGCCCGGCGTCGCGATCGGCCCATGCTCGCCCTCGTATTCCGCCCGCGCGATGGCGAGCAGCGCCTTGTGCACCCCGAGGAGGCCCTCACGGAGCGCTTCGAGCCCCGCGCGCGTCGATCGCTGGTCGTCGCTCACGGCCGCAGCATATACGGGTGTCGACGTCACGTCCGGCGGTAGGACGCGAACCCGGCGACCGTGCTTCCCCCGCGACACCCCGCGCGGGTATTTTCGCTGCCATGCCGGTCCTGGCGACGAGGGAAAGATCGTGTCCCTGAGGAGCCCGAATGGCCGGGGCATCCGACGCTCGGTCGTGCACGAAGCTACTTGAGAACCGCCGTTGGCCGTCGTCGTCGTCCTCACCCATCGCTTCGACCGGTTCCTGCGGGAGCCGTTCCTCGTGCGCTCGTATTTTCCCACGTGGGAGGCGATGGGCCATCGCGTGGTCGTCCACGAGGGATCCGAGAGGCCCCCGGCCGGCGATGCGGTGCTCTTGCACGTGAACCGTACACTCACGCCACCCGCCTATCTCGAAGCCATGAGCGCCTACCCCGTGCGCATCAACGGGCGGGCCACCAACATCGCGAAGCGCTGCGTGAGCGAGAACGTCGTCGATCACGCCGACGGATGGACCGGGCCCGTCATCGTCAAGACGGACGCGAACGCGGGAGGGGTCCCGGAGCGCTTGCACGCGGAGCAGGCGAGGCGGGCGGGCGTCGAGGGCTTTCCGGTCCCGCGCCTCATCTCTCGAAACCGATACCCGGTCTTCGATTCGTACGAACGCGTGCCCGAGTCGCTGCGCTCCGACCCAGATCTGGTGGTCGAGAAGTTCTTGCCCGAGCGAGATCCGCGCGGGTACGCATCGAGGCACTGGGTCTTCTTCGGGGACCGGGAGTACTGCACCCGGATCGTCGGACCCCATCCCGTCGTCAAGGGCCAGGACATGGTCGATCGGACCCTCGTCGAAGTCCCTCCCGCGCTCCGGGCCCACCGCGCGAGGCTCGGCTTCGACTTCGGGAAGTTCGACTTCGTGGTGCACGATGGGCGGCCGATCTTGCTCGACGCCAACAGAACCCCGACCTCCCCTCCGGCGCTCGGAGAACTGCAGCGGGCCGACGCGGAGCGAATGGCGCGAGGCATTGCGTTCTTCCTCAGGTGAGCGCACGCAGGACCAGCGTCGGGCACCGTTCCGCGAGCTCGTAGGTGCCGACGTGGCGTGACTCCACGACGAACAGGTCGCGCGCGGACTCGAGGAACGAGTCCTCGGCGGGAAACGCATAGAGCTCCGGCCGATCGCGATACGCGTCGACCGTTGCGACGAGCTCCTCGCTCCACCCGAGCTCGGCGAGGAGCGATGTCGCATCCGGGACGAGCTCCCGCCACGCGTTCCACACGTCCCCGAGTCGGACCACCGCGCTTCTCGCGAGCGAAGCACCGAGCCTCCACTTGAAGGCATGAAATCCACGGATGCGCCCCGCGCGCAGGTCGCGGACGACGTCGGCGGGGCTCTCCGGTGGCGAACCTGGGAGGAAGACCCTGAGGACGAGCCGCCCGCCCGGGGTGAGCACGCGGCGCGCCTCGAGGAACAGGGTGCGGTGCTCGTCCGGGTGGGCGAGAACCGTGGTCACGCCGTCGCCTGCCACCAGGTCGACGCTTGCGGCAGCGAGCGGCAGCGCGCGCCAGTCGCCCTGGATGGCGCGAGCGCCGGACGGGGCCCGCCACACGTTGGCGATCATGTCCGGCGAGGCATCGACCGCGAGTATGGATGTCTCCGGAGTCCACGCAGCGCGGACGGTCTCGGGTGTCACCCCGAGGACGAGGACCGCGCGCGGGTTCACCCGTCGCGCGATTGCTTCGACGACCGCCGTGTCTTCTGGAGATGGCCGCAGCGGCGGGCCGAGAAGGCTCCAGAGGCGGGAATGGGTTTCCCAGACGCCGCTCATCCCTCCAACGATACCCCGGTCTTCAGGGCCGCCCGCATCGTGTAGTCTCCCCCTGCTTTCGTGGCGCCGTCACGGTGGCCTTCAAGCTCGAGCCGGACGATGGGAAGAACGAAGGGACGTAGCGTGGGATCGAAGCCGGCGAGGGGCGACGTTCGCGCGACGCGCGCGCTTGCACCGTCCGCGCCGGTCGAGCCCTCGGAGGCAGCGGCGAGCGCGACGACAGCCGAGCCGTCCTCGCAGAGCGCTGCTCCCCCTCCCGGCCTTCGAAGGCGCGGACGTGGCCCGATCGCTCTCCTCATCCTCGCCGTCGCGTGCGCTGCGTTCGCCTGGTACCTCCACGGCGGGAGCGTGCGCTTCGCGCAGGGGCTCGTTCTGGAGAGCGCGACGATGGCGCGGGAGGTGACCGCCGGCGGCACCCTCACGCTGACCCTCCGATACCGCGCCGAGCGCGCGCTCGACGCGGACTACTGGATCTTCGTGCACGTCGAGGCGGAAGCCGGCGGGGTCGACGCGGCCCGTCACTCCGGTGACGCTGCACCGCCCACCCCCGCGACCGGGTGGGGTGCCCAGGAGGTCGTGCACACCGTACGCATCCCCGTCGACGGGAAGGACAAGCCGGGACGCTACGCGGTCTACACGGGTCTCTACGATCGGACGTCTGGACATCGACTGCGGGTCCTCGATCCGCCTTCGCCGGACGACCGGGTGCTCCTCGGCACCGTCGACGTCGTGACCGAGGACGCCGACGGATCGGACCGCACCGTCACCGGGGCGGACATCCACATGCGCACGCGGCTGGAGCTCTGGCGCCTCTGGGCGCCCTGGCTCCTCCCGATTGGCATCGCGTCGGGCGTGGCCGCGCTGCTGCTCCGGCGCCGGCGCGCCGAGACGTCTACGGACGTGGACGACGAGACCGAAGCCGACGACCGCCTCAGCCGCGCCGTGCGCTTCCTCGTCCTCGCCGTGCCGGCCGTTCTTTTCTTCCTCGGGATCCTCGTCGTCCTCGAGTTCGTGAAGGACGACGCGTACATCTCCTTCCGGTACGCGCACAACCTCGTCACCGGGCAGGGCCTCGTCTTCAATCACGGCGAGCGCGTCGAGGGGTTCACGAACTTCCTCTGGGTCTTCGTGCTCGCACCGTTCGAGGCCCTCGGGTGGGACCTCTTCCAGGTGTGCGAGGTCCTCGGGACGCTTCTCGGAATCGCTTGCCTCGTCGTGACGGGCCGGTTGACGGCGTGGGTGAACGGCGACCGCAGGATGCTGACGCAGATGTGGGGCGCGCTATGGCTCGCCACGTCCGCGAGCTTCGTGCTCTGGGCGAAGAGCGGCCTCGAGCAGCCGCTCGTTTCGCTGCTGCCCATCGCCGGCGCGTTCGTCCTCTGGCGGGCGCGCAGCGCCGCCGCCAACGAGCGGCGGTATCTCGTCGCGGGCTTGATCATGGGCGCGGGTGCGATGACGCGTCCCGAGCTTCACCTGATGGCGATCCTGGTCGGCTTGCCACTCGTCGTGGACGCCGTCCGCGCCCGGCGCGTGAGGCGCGCGGAGTGGCTCTACGTCGCCGGCATCCTCGCCGTGACCGTCCCGTGCCACGCCTTCCGCTTCTTCTATTACGGAACGCTCATCCCCAACACGTTCTACGCGAAGACGGCGTCGGGCTGGATCGTCTGGCACGAGGGGATCAAGACGGTCGCGGACATGTTCGCGTTCAACCACACCGGCCTCCTCGCCGTGATGGCGCCGCTCGCGTTCGCGAACCGCAGGCGGACGCTCGAGAAGGCCACGATGGGCGCGATCGTCGTCGCCTTCCTCGCCTTCTACGCGTCCGTGGGCGTCGACGAGATGCAGTGGCACCGCCTCTTCCTTCCTGCCCTGCCGTTCCTCTGCGTACTCGCCGCGCTCGGTATCCAGAACCTGCTCGACGCCGTCGTCAACGCCCTCGAGCGACGCGGCTCCGTGCCGGCCGCACGCACCGCGGCGTGGTGCGTGGGATGGGCCGCCGTCGTCGTCGCCTGCCGCGCGAACTTCCTCTTCACGTACCGCGAAGTGAACGGGTTCAACGGGCACGGCGATCTCGCCGGTACGTTCCACCCGGACCTCGGGAAGTTCCTGGTGCGCCACGAACGCCCCGGCGGGCTCGTCGCGTTCCAGGACATGGGGTCGACGCCCTACCATGCGCCCGACATCGATTTCCTCGACTTCGTGGGACTGGTCGACAAGACGGTCGCGCACGCCCGCCACGACATGGGCCTGCATGCCTTCGTGGCCACGAACGCCGAGACGGCCGCCCGGTACGAGGCGCAGATGCGTGACTACTTCTTCGCCCGCAACCCGGAGTGGACCATCCTCACGATCTACACGCCGCTCGGCGAGGAGACACAGGTCGCGAAGGCGTTCGACGAGGACCCCACGGGCGGCGCGTTCGGAAGCGTCTACGGAGCGAACGCCTTCGAGTGGCACCTCTGGGACGATCCGCGGTTCCGCGAGCGCTACGTCCCGGTTCGCACCTGGCCGCGTTCGGCCGCGTACTACCTCGCGCTCTGGCGCCGCCGCGACCTCTGGGATCGGACGCCGCGCGAGGTGGTGCTCGACGCGCCGCCGGCGGAACTTTCGGGCGTTCACGCCACCTTCGCGGGAGGCCTCGAGCTGCTCGGCTCCGAGATGACTCACACGACCCCGGAGCGCCACGAAGCGTTCGTGACGACGTGGTGGAAGCTCCCCGGCCCCATGCCTCGCGACGTCTACTTCTTCCTCCACTTCGTCGGCGGGGGCGCGCAGATCCCCGCCGACCACGTGCCGGGCGACTGGATGTACCCGGCCGACCGCTGGAAGGCGGGGCAAGTTCTCGAGGACCGGACGCTCTTTCAGGTTCCGCCTTTCACGATGCTGCCCGGCAGCTACGAGGTCTATCTAGGCGCCTACCGCAGGAGCACGGGCGAGCGCCTCGCCATCGTGGCCGGAGGGAACGCGGGGGAGAACCGCGTGCACCTCGGAACCCTCGTCGTCACGACGTTTCACCCGATGATCGAGCAGCTCATCCCGCCGACCCGCGTCGACGTGATGCGCAAGTACCCCGATCGCATCCTCGATCCACATCGGCTCTCCGGGCCGTGAGCCCCACAGCGCACCTCACGGGCAGGGCGGGCCCGGCTCCACCGACCAGTACCCGCCGCTGCACTGCTGGATCTGCCCGCAGCCACAGTTGAAGCCATAGCTGCACGACGCGGTCCCGGTGCACGGAGTGCCGCCGAGCGGGCGAGGCTCGGGGCACCCCTGCACCGAAGGGATGCACGCGAAGATCCCCGTCACGTCGCGCGGCCGGTGGATGCCCCCTCCCCCGCCGCACATGACGCCGCACCCGCAGAACCCCTCCGGATAGACGCAGCTCGTGAACGGACACTCGCCGAAGCCGGCGTCGGCCTCCTGGGCCTCGTCCCAGGTGGCTGGGCAGCCCGCGCCCGCGTCGAGCCACGGGCACGTACCGCCGTCGAACTCCTCGACCCACGTTCCCTGCTCCCCGCCTGCGCCGCCGGTGGGCTGGCAACGGAACACGGCATTGCACGTCAGGAACCAGCTCGAACCGTACTCGCACGTGCGCGGCGCAACGCACGGCGCGCCGGGGGCGGGGGGCGCCGCCGGACACACCGTCGCGGCGCCGGCGTCACAAGAGAACCCGCACCCCGGCGACGCTTCCTCGTCCCCGGCCGACGAGTCGAAGATGCTTCCGGCATCGTTCCCTGCCGCGTCCGTCGCGACGGCGGTCCCATCTTGGCCGGCGTCCGCTGGCGCCCCCCCGTGGTTCGTACGGCCACCGCAGCCGAGAAGACCGAGAACGAGAAGGGTCGGCAGGAGCGCGCTTCGCACGCCCACACAATGACTCGGTTGGCCCCGATCCGTCACGGGGTCTGGCGCTCGCTCGTTCTTTCGGCAGCCGCGGCGGAGCCGGGGTACGCCGCTTGCGAAGCAATCGCGGATGCCCCGGGACTTCACGCGGACGACCTTCTTCGCCCGACATCGAGTGCTCGTCCGGGCGCTCGCCGAGGCCATGTTCACGTGCGACCGCGGGCCCGACGCCGCGCGGCTCGAAGCCTTCGTCGACGACATCGACTCGTTCGTCAGTCACGCGAGCAGGATGCTCCGACTGGGACTGCTCCTGATGCTCGAGGTCATCCGCTTCGCGCCGTTCTGGCTGGTGTGGCGCCCGGCGACGTTCGAGTCACTTCCGTGCCCCGATCGGATCCGCGTTCTCGAGCGGATGGAGTCGTCGCGCTTCGTCCCCGTCGTACTCGTGTTCGCCGCCTACAAGGCCATCCTCTGCCTCGTCTACTTCGAGCACCGCGACGAGCTCGCCGACGTCGGGTACTCCGCCGAACGGACGCGCTGGGTTCGAGCCCTCCCGCTCGTCAGCTCGCAGGCAGCCGAGTGATGCTCGACGGGATCCTCGCAGGCAGGACGGTGGAGCGCCCCTTCGTGACGCGCGCCGACGTCGTCGTGGTCGGATCCGGTGCGGGGGGCGCCGTCGTAGCGCGGGAGCTCGCGCGCGCAGGGCGTGACGTCGTCGTCGTCGAGGAGGGCGGTTACTACGCCCCCGAAGAGTACGCAGCGATGACGCCGTCGAACACGTTCCGTCGTCTCGCCCGTGAGGCGGCGCTCGGGGCCGCGGTCGGTCTCGGAGAGACGCCGCTCGTGGCCGTGATGTCCGGCAAGTGCGTCGGCGGCTCGAGCGTCCTCACGGGGGGAGTGTGCTTTCGCGTCCCCGAGGAGGTCCACGACGAGTGGGTCTCGCGACTCGGACTGGTCGCGATGGGAGCCCGGGCTCTCGAGCCACACTACCGGGCCATCGAATCGGCCGTGCACGTCGAGACCGTGCCCGACGCGCTCCGTTCCCGCGGGACGGACCTCTTCGTGGAGGGCGCCGACAAGCTCGGCATCCCCATGCGCCCCCTTCGCCGGAACACGCACGGCTGCCGGGGCGAGGGGCGCTGCAACTTCGGCTGCCCGCGCCGCGCGAAGATGAGCGTCGACGTCTCGATGCTCCCGGAGGCCGTGGCGAATGGGGCGCGCATCCTCTCCGACGCCCTCGTCGAGCGCGTGGAGATTGCAGGCGGTCGAGCGGTGGGTGTGCGAGGCCGCTTCCGCAGCGAGAGCACGGGAGAACCGGGGGTCCCGTTCCACGTCGAGGCGGACCTCGTAGTCGTCGCGTGCGGCGCGCTCCACACGCCTCTTCTCCTCCGACGGAGCGGCCTCCGATCGCGTCACCTCGGGCGCCACCTGACCCTCCACCCCTCGACGCGCGTCTTCGCCCTCTTCGACGAGCGCCTCGACGGCTGGGACGGCGCATTCCAGAGCGTCTACAGCGATCACTTCTTCCGCAGCGACGGCATCACCCTCATCAGCGCGTTCGGCCCGCCGAGTCTCCTCGCCGCCGGCTTCCCCGGCGTTGCCGCGCGCCACCGCGACTACGTCCGACGCCTCCCCTTCACCGCCGCCTTCGGCGCCCTGATCCACGACGACGGCGGCGGCCGGGTCCACCGCTGGCTCTCGCGCGAGCCGCTCGTCACGTACCGCATGAGCGCGCGCGATCGAGTTCGCCTCTTCCGCGCCATGCGCATCCTGGCCGACATGGCGTTCGCCGCCGGCGCGAAGGAGGTCATCCTCCCCGTCTTCGGCGCTCCCACGATGCGGACTCCCGCCGACGTAGCCTCGTTCTTCGCGGCCCCACCGAGCGCGCGTCGCGCCGAGAGCGTCAGCTTCCATCCCCTCGGCTCCGCGCGCATGAGCATGCGCCCCGAGGAGGGCGTGGTGCAGCCGACCGGGGAGACGTGGGCCGCGCGGAACCTCTTCGTCGCCGACGGCAGCGTCATCCCGACCAGCATCGGCGTGAACTCCCAGCTCCCGATCATGGCGATCGCCCACCGGATCGCGCAGGGGATTGCGGACCGCCGCGCTACGGCCCCGCGCACACGGTGACGGCGCTCGCCCCGATCGCGTCGATCCCGACCTCGAAGTCGCTCGTGCGCCTCCGCGATCCGAGGTCGTAGCCGAAGACCTCCGTGTCGGCCCAGAGGTAGAGCGTCGAGCCGTACGCGATCGTCGCCCACGTCGCGGTCGAGGTGACGCGGGTGTCGACCGACTGGAGGACGTTGCCCGTCCCCTCGTCGATCTCCTGCACCAGGCCGAGAGGCGAGTACGCGTAGAGGTGCCCGTTCCCGTCCGAGGTCAGGTTCACCGGGAAACCTCCCTGCGCGGGCGGCGGCGGCTGGATCGAGCCGACCTCCGTGAGCTCGAACGACTGCGTATCGCTCACCGCGAGGATGGGCGCGCCCACGTCCGACGGCGTCCCGTAGTAGAAGATGCGATCGCCGGAAGGACCCGGGACGGCGGCGACGCCGAACTCGTCCTCCAGCCCGAGCTGCCCCGCCTGGAACGCCGTTGGCGTGCAGACCAGCGTCGCGAGGTCGACCACGTAGATCGTCCAGTCCGTGTAGACGACGTACGCGTGATCGCGCGTCGCGGTCATCGTCCACGCGACGTTGCCGTCCCCGCACGAAAGAGGCCCGAGCAAGATCGCCTGCCCGGTCTGCGGATCGTAGCGATAGAGGTTCTCCTCGCCGTCGAGGACGTAAGCCACCTCGATCGTGCCCGCCTCGCACGCCGGCGCGGCGTCGAAGGGAGCGTCGACGCCGGGGATCCCTGCGTCGGTCACTCCCCCGTCTGCCGGTGCGATCGGGCTCCCGCCCAGATCCGCCGGTTCCGTGCGGGCCCCGCAGCCGGCGAGAAGCGCGAGGGCGGCGAGCGTCAGACGCACGCCGCGATCATCGCACCGATCTCAGAACTGGTGGGCTTCCGTCGACTCTTCGAGCGCCAGCGTCGACGCGCGGCCACCCGAGATGACCTCCGCCACCTGATCGAAGTACCCCGTCCCGACCTCGCGCTGGTGACGCGTCGCGGAGTAGCCGTGGGCCTCGGCGGAGAACTCGGACTGCTGGAGCTCGCTGTAGGCGGCCATCCCGCGGTCCTTGTACTTCCGCGCGAGCTCGTACATCGCGAAGTTCAGGGCGTGGAACCCTGCGAGCGTGACGAACTGGAACTTGTAGCCCATGTCTCCGAGCTCGTGCTGGAACCGGGCGATCGTCGCGTCGTCGAGGTTCTTCTTCCAGTTGAAGCTCGGCGAGCAGTTGTAGGCGAGGAGCTTGCCGGGGTACTTCGCGTGGATGCCCTCGGCGAAGCGGCGCGCGAGCGTGAGATCGGGCGTGCTCGTCTCGCACCAGACCATGTCCGCGTACGGCGCGTAGGCGAGGCCCCGCGCGATCGCCGTCTCGACGCCGTTCTTCATGCGGAAGAACCCTTCGGGTGTCCGCTCCTCGTCGAGGATGAACGGGCGATCGCGCTCGTCGACGTCGCTCGTGATGAGCTTCGCGCTGTCCGCGTCGGTGCGCGCAACGATGATCGTGGGGACACCGCACACGTCCGACGCGAGGCGCGCCGCGACGAGGTTGCGGATGAACTGGCTCGTCGGCACGAGCACCTTGCCGCCCATGTGGCCGCACTTCTTCTCGCTCGCCAGCTGGTCCTCGAAGTGGACGCCCGCGGCGCCCGCCTCGATCATCGACTTCATCAGCTCGTACGCGTTGAGCGGGCCCCCGAAGCCGGCCTCGGCGTCCGCCATGATGGGCGCGAACCAGTGGGTGCCCCCGCCGCTGCCCTCGGCGTGCTCGATCTGGTCGGCGCGCTGGAGCGCGGCGTTGATCCTCTTCACGACGGTGGGGACGCTGTTGACGGGGTAGAGCGACTGGTCCGGGTACATCTGCCCGGCGGTGTTCGCGTCGGCGGCGACCTGCCACCCGGAGAGGTAGATGGCCTTGAGGCCGGCGCGAACCATCTGGACCGCCTGGTTGCCCGTGAGCGCGCCGAGCGCCGGCACGTAGGCCTCCGTGTTGAGCAGCTCCCAGAGGCGCTTTGCCCCCATGCGGGCAAAGGTGTGCTCGATCTGCACCGACCCGCGCAGCCGCTCCACGTCCGCCTTGGCGTACGGTCGGACGATGCCCTCGAAGCGCTTGGCCTGCAGGCGCTCCTCGGCGTGGGTCTCGAGCTTGATGGCGGCGGTCGACATGGCGGTCTCTCCTATTTCGTATCCAGCAAGTCGTAGGCGGGAAGGGTGAGGAACTCCTCGAACGCGGGCGCGGTCGAGAGGCGCACGAACAGATCGCGCGCCTCGGGGAACCTGCCCCCCGTGAATCGTGCGTCACCCACCTCCCGGCGGATGCGCTGCATCTCTTCTTCGACGACGCGCGCGAAGCGCTCGCGGTCGAACGGCTGGCCGTCGACGGTGACCTGGTGGTGGAGCCACTGCCAGACCTGCGCCCGCGAGATCTCCGCGGTCGCGGCGTCTTCCATGAGGTTGTAGAGCGGCACGCAGCCGTTTCCGCGCAGCCAGGACTCGAGGTACTGCACGCCGACCCGGACGTTTTGCCGAAGGCCCGCGTCGGTGCGCGTGCCCTCGGGGACACGCAGCAGATCCTCGCGGCCGACGTTGGATGGGGCGCGAGCACTCGCGAGCTGGTTGGGCCCGGGCATGTGCGCGTCGAATATCTCCTTGGCGACCGCCACCAGGCCCGGGTGAGCAACCCACGTGCCGTCGTGGCCGGCCTTCACCTCGCGAAGCTTGTCCGCGCGGACCTTGGCGAGCGCAGCCTCGTTCGCCGCCGGGTCGTCCTTGATCGGGATCTGCGCCGCCATCCCGCCCATGGCGTGGACGTTGCGGCGGTGGCAGGTCTCGATGAGGCGCGCGACGTACGCCGCGAGAAACCCCTTGTCCATCGTGACCTGCGCGCGATCGGGCAGAACGGCCGCCGGATCGTTCGCGCGCTTCTTGATGAACGAGAAGATGTAGTCCCAGCGCCCGCAGTTGAGCCCCGCCGAGTGGTCGCGGAGCTCGTGGAGAAACTCGTCCATCTCGAACGCGGCCGGGAGCGTCTCGATGAGGCACGTTGCCTTGATGGTCCCCTTCGGCAGGCCGAGCTTCTCCTGCGCGCGGAGGAAGACGTCGTTCCAGAGGCGAGCCTCGAAGTGGCTCTCCATCTTCGGCAGGTAGAAGTACGGGCCCGTGCCGCGCGCGACCTGCTCCTTCGCGTTGTGGAAGAAAAAGAGCGCGAAGTCGAAGATGCCGCCGGGGACGGGCTCGCCGTCGACGAGGAGGTGCTTCTCGACGAGGTGCCAGCCGCGCGGCCGGACGAAGAGGACCGCGACCTTCTCCTTGAGCGCGTAGTTCTTGCCGGTCTTCGGGTCGGCGAAGGTGATCGTGCGCCGGACGGCGTCGGCGAGGTTCAGCTGCCCGGTCACCTGGTTGTCCCAGGTCGGGCTGTTCGCGTCCTCGAAGTCCGCCATGAAGACGCTCGCGCCCGAGTTGAGCGCGTTGATGACCATCTTTCGCTCGGTGGGCCCGGTGATCTCGACGCGGCGATCGAGGAGGTCGTTCGGGAGCGGTGCGACCGTCCAGTCGCCGGCACGCACCGCAGCCGTCTCGGGGAGGAAGTCGAGCGTCGTGCGCGTCGCGCGCCGGGCGAGGAGCTCCGCCACGCGGGGCCGGAAGGTTCGAACGAGATCGGCGAGGAACTCGAGCGCCGGCCTCGTGAAGACGGCCTCGAAGCCGGGTCGGAGCTCGCCTGCGATGGCGACACCTGCCGGGAGGGAGAGGGTCGGTGCGTCCGGCATCACGTCGTTTACAATTGAGCAGCGCGTCAAAGTGGTCAAGCCATTGAAAGCACGTGGCAAGAAGGCCACGTTGAGTATTGTCAATGACAGGCTGTAAAGGTGTTAATGTTGTAAAGGTCGATGACCCAACCAAATCGAGAGCTTCCACGGCTGGGTGGCAAGGTGCGGTCGCTCCGGCGGCGCGAAGGCCTCAGTCAGGTCCAGATGGCCGAGCGCCTGGGCATCTCGCCGAGCTACCTGAACCTCATCGAGTCGAACCGGCGCCCCCTGCCGGCGGCCCTCCTCATCAAGCTCGCGCAGCTCTTCGGCGTCGACCTCCACGCGTTCGGCGCCGACGAGGACGCGCGCGTCGTCAGCGACCTCCTCGAGGCCTTCGCCGATCCCGTCTTCGACGCCTACCCGCTGACGTCGACCGATCTCCGCGACCTCGCCGTCAACCATCCGCACGTCGCGCGCGCCGTCCTCGCCCTCTACGGCTCCTTCAAGTACCAGCGCGACGCGAGCGAGGAGCTCGCCTCGCGGCTCGAGGGCGACGAGAGCGCCGGCGTGGATCGCTCGCGGCTTCCGTCCGAGGAGGTCAATGACCTCATCCAGAAGCACATGAACTACTTCCCCGAGCTCGAGGAGGCGGCCGAGGAGCTCTGGCGCCGCGCGCGCTTCGACGCCGAGGATCTCTATCCGGGCCTCCTCCGCTACCTCGACAAGCAGCACGGGATCGTCGTCCGCATCGCGCGTGGCGAGGCCGAGCGTGGCATCCTGCGGAAGTTCGACGCCGACAAGCGCGTGCTCACGCTGAGCGAGCTCCTTCCCACGCGCTCGCGCACGTTCCAGGTCGCGCACCAGATCGCGCTCCTCACGCAAGCCAGTCGCCTCGACAAGATCCTCGCCGACGCCCACCCGACGAGCGACGAGTCACGAGGCCTCTCGCGCGTCGCGCTCGCGAACTACTTCGCCGGCGCCGTCATCATGCCGTACGGGACCTTCCTCGAGGCGTGCCGCCAGGAGCGCTACGACATCGACGTCATGGGCCGCCGGTTCCGCGTCGGCTTCGAGCAGGTCTGCCATCGCCTGACGACCCTGCGCCGCCCGGGGGCCGAGGGCGTCCCGTTCCACATGATCCGCATCGACCTCGCGGGCAACATCAGCAAGCGCTTCAGCGCGAGCGGCATCCGCTTCGCGCGCTTCAGCGGCGCCTGCCCGCGCTGGAACATCTTCACCGCGTTCATGACGCCCGGCCTCATTCGCCTCCAGCTCTCGCGCTTCTCCGACGGCACGACGTACTTCTGCCTCGCCCGCACCATCCACAAGGACTCCGGCGGCTACCACGCGCAGCAGCCCGTCCAGGCCATCGGCCTCGGCTGCCGCATCGACCACGCGCGCGAGCTCGTCTACTCCGACGGCATGGACCTCGAGAATGCGCACCTCGCGACCCCCGTCGGCGTGACGTGCCGCCTCTGCGAGCGAAGCGACTGCGAGCAGCGCGCCTTCCCGTCCATCCGCCACCCGCTCCGTGTCGACGAGAACCTGCGGGGTGTGTCGCTGTACGCGCCGGTGCCGACGACGAAGCCGGGGACGTGACGAGCTCCCCTCTTGGCGTGCCCCTGTCACGCGGGACGCGTGGCCGTGGTTCGGCGGGGCCCCCGGAGCCGGATCGCCCGTGATCCGAGGACGCCCGGCCGCACGCGTGAAAAGCGCGGTTCTCCGGGCAAAAACACGTTGGTCTCCTCCGTGCAGAGGGCGGAAGGCATCATGCTCTGGCCTCCGCATGCACTCGCCCTCGCGGGCCTCGTCGCGGCCGCCGGTCTCGGTTGCCTGCTGGCGTTCCACCCGAACAGCCAGGCGGCGTCGGAGCCTGCCCGTGCGCAGCTCCCCGGGGCGACCCTCCCCGCCCCCGTGTGGGTGCAGACCGTGGTCACCGCGCCGGGCATCCCGGAGCAGTGCGCCGACGGGACGTGGACGCGAACCGCGGTGAGGAGCGGCTGCGCGAGGCACGGCGGAAACGTCTACTACTGAGCGCGGGCGGGGGCGTGGGGCCCACGGCCCGCGTGCTACACGTCGCCCCATGAGCTTCGACGCCATCGGCATCGTCTCGGCGGATTGCGACAAGGCCGTCCGGTTCTACAAGCTGCTCGGCGTCGAGTTCGAGCGGGCGGGCGGGCACGAGCACTTCGAGGCGAAGACGCCGAGTGGCGTGCGCCTCCTGCTCGACTCGGTCGCGCTCATCCAGTCGTTCGAGCCCGACTTCGTCAAGGTGCGCGGCTCGGGCCTCACCCTCTGCTTCAAGCAGGAGTCGCGCGAGAAGGTCGACGCGACCTACGCCACGCTCACGAAGGCCGGTGGCGAGAGCAAGAAGGCCCCATGGGACGCGTTCTGGGGCCAGCGCTACGCGTGCGTCCTCGACCCGGACGGAAACCAGATCGACCTCTTCGCCTGAGCGGCGGGGGCGCACGCCGCGCTCGAGGCCGAGCGCCGCTCGTTTCGTCTCACTGCACGAGATCGTTCGAGGCGGAGGCCTGCCAGACCGACACCGCATGGACGGTGTTCGTGACGCCCGCGTCGTTGACCCCCGGTCCGCCGAGGATCAGCGCGAGGTGGCGCGTGTCGAGGACGGCATATGCGGTCGCGTCGCTCTCCGAGGGCGGAGGCGACGCCGAAGGATCGTACTGCTTCCACGTGATCGTGTTGCCGACCTGGGCGTCGTTGAAGAACCACTTCGCGTACCCGCCCTGCGTCGACGTGGCCGGGACCCAGAGGAACCCGTACCGGTTGGACTGCGTGTACACCGCGCCGGGCGGAGAAGCGGGCGAGCCGGAGCTCAGCGTGCTCGTGCCGTCGCCGGAGCCGACGACGCCGTACCAGTTGTGCATGGCGAAGCCGTAGACGCCGGTCGTGTCGAACTCGGCGAAGTCGCACTCGATCCAGTCGCCGAAGCCGGTCGCCTGGCCGGGCCACTGCGACTTCGCGAGATCGCCCGCCGTGACGCCGGCCATGGTTTCGACGTCGTTCGCCCAGAACGACGCGGGCCCGCCGATCGCCATCGTGATCTCGAAGTACCCCCCGCCGCCGAAGGCCATGCCGCTGAAGTACGGGGCCGTGGCGGTCGCCGACGCAGTGCTGAGCTGCGCGCCGTAGTCGTCGCCGCCCCCGACGACCGACACGCTGCCGTCCGCGTTCTGCGTGGTCACCACGCTCCCCGGGTTCGTGCCGAAGAACGAGAACGGCCGCCAGACGCTGCTCGTGACGGCGGGCCCGAGCGTCTGCACGTCGTACCCCGCGGCGGCCGCGGGGGCGGGCGGGGAGCCGCTGCCGCCTTCCTTCGCCGTACCGCCACCATCCTGCGGGCCGCCCCCGCCCTCCAGCGTCGTGCCCGCGTCCTGTCCCGCGTGGCCACCCTCCGGGGCCGGTGCGCCGGCGTCGCCCACGCCCTGGCCGGAGTCGTGCTGCGTCGTCCCGGAGTCGGCTCCCGGCGCGCCCGAAGGGGCGCCGCCGCTCGACGCTCCGCACCCCGCGACTGCACCGAACGCGACGAACCATCCGACGATCGACCGATTCATGGGCGACCCCTGGAGCAATGCGCGTTCCTCGTCTCCTGCCCGCGAAATCCCGCTTCCCTCGGGATCCAGCGCCGGACGGATTGTTCGCGCGACTGAACGATTCGACCAGACCGCTGGACGGTTCGTGCGCCGCGCGATGGGCAACGAGGGTGGTAAGACCTCCCCGTGCGCCTCCGCCCCCTCGCCCTGCCGTTCCTCCTGCTGGTGCCCCTGGCGTGCGGCTCTGCCACCTCCTCCGCGCCGCCCGCTGCCGTGATGCCCCCTTCCCCGACGACCTCCTTCGCCGCTTTCACCGGCCGCTTCCTCCGCGCCTACCTGGAGCGCTTCCCCACCGAGGCGACCGCGCTCGGCGAGCACGCCTACGACGCGCGCTGGCCCGACCTGAGTGAAGCAGGCGACGCGTCGACCCTCTCCTTCCTCGCGGCCTCGCGCGCGGAGCTCCGCTCGTTCGCGCCCGCGTCGCTCACCGAGGACGAGCGCGTGGACGCGTCGGTGCTCGGCAACGCGCTCGACCGGATGGAGTTCGAGCTCCGCGAGCAGAGACCTGCGGAGCTCGTCCCACGGACGTACGCAAACGTGATCGGCGACGGCCTCGATCCGCTCGTGACGCGCGAGTTCGCGCCGCTCGAGGTGAGGATGAAGAGCCTCGAGGGGCGCCTCCAGGGCATTCCGGGCGTCGTCGCCGTCGCGAAGCAGCGGCTCGGGCGCCCGCCGCACATCAACACCGAGACGGCGATCGAGCAGGTGCGCGGCCTCGTGGGCCTCTGCGACCACGACCTGCCGGAGCTCTTCGCGAAGGTCCCCGCGCAGCACGCCGCCCTCGAGGCGGCGCGCAGGCCCGCGCTCGCGGCGCTGAAGGACCTGCTGGCGTTCCTTGAGGACGTCGTCCTCCCGCGCAGCGACGGCGACTTCCGCGCCGGGCGCGAACGCTTCACGAAGACGCTGCGGTTCCAGGTGGACGATCCCGCGCTCGATCCCGACGCGCTCGAACGCGACGCGCGCGCGACGATGCGCGAGACGCAGGAGCAGATGCTCGCGACGGCGCTCGAGCTCTGGCCCACGCTGATGCCCGGGCCGCGCCCCCAGCCCACGACCGACGCCGACCGCAAGGCGGCGATCCGCGCCGTCCTCGACAAGCTCGCCGAGGACCGGCTCGACGACGCGACCATCGTGCCCGAGGCGCAGCGCCTCCTCGCCGACGCGACGGAGTTCGTGCGAGCGCACGACCTCATGAGCCTCCCCGTCGAGCCGTGCTCGGTCATCGTGATGCCCGAGTACAAGCGCGGCTTCGCCGTCGCGTACTGCGAGGCGAGCGGCCCCTTCGAGGCGCACCCCCTCACCTTCGTCGCGCTCTCGCCGCCGCCGGCCGACTGGCCCGCCGAGCGCCGCCTCTCGCAGTACCGCGAGTACAACCGCAGCATGCTGGCGGACCTCCTCGTGCACGAAGGAATGCCCGGCCACTACCTGCAGCTGATGCACAAGAACCACTTCAAGTCCGACGTGCGCGCCGTGTTCGACGACGGCGCGTTCGTCGAGGGGTGGGCCGTCTACGGCGAGTGGCTCATGGCGAAGTACGGCTTCGGCGGCCCGAAGGTGCATCTGGAGCAGCTCAAGATGCTCCTGCGGGTCGCCACGAACACGGTGCTCGACCACGCCATCCACGCCGGCACGATGGACGAGAAGGAGGCGCTCGCGCTCATGGAAGGCGAGGCCTTCCAGGAGGAGGGCGAGGCCGTGAAGAAGTGGCGGCGCGCGCGCATCAGCCAGGGGCAGCTCTCGACGTACTTCTACGGGTTTCGCGAGCTCATGAAGCTCCGCCGCGAGGCCGAGGCGCGGCCGGGGTTCGCGGAGCATGCGTACAACGATCGGGTGCTCGCGTTCGGGTCACCGCCGATCCGTGCGCTGCGGGGGGAGATGGGCTGGCGCTGAGCGCGGGCGCGCGGTCGTCGGCCTGCGCGATGGCGACGGCGCGCTCCCCGCGCGTCCGGAAGACAGAGCCCCGCCCGCGCACTACCCTTCGCCCATGCGCCGCAAAGACCTCGTCCGGCGGGGGAGCCTCTCGTGAAGCTCGCCGCGCCCTTCCAGGCCGTCGACTGGAACACGATCGCCCCGACGGCGCACGCCGGCGCTCCCGGCCACGCCACGTGGCGAACGCACGCGCAGGGCGACCTCCGCACGCGCATCGTCGAGTATGCGCCGGGCTACGTCGCCGACCACTGGTGCGAGAAGGGCCACGTCGTCCTCGTGCTCGAGGGCGAGCTCGTGACCGAGCTCCGCGACGGCCGCTCCTTCGTCGCCCGCGCCGGCCAGGGCTACGTCGTCGGCGACGCGGACGGCGCGCATCGCTCGCGCACCGGGACCGGCGCGCGCCTCTTCATCGTGGATTGATCCCATGCCAGCTCCCTTCCGCATCGCGCTCGCGAACCTCCCCTTCCCGGTGACGCCGGAGGACTCCGTCGCGCGCGCCGCGCTCGCCGTCGCCGACGCGGGGGCCGCCGGCGCCGGCCTGGTCGTCTTCCCCGAGTGCTACGTCCCCGGCTACCGCACGCCCCACACGCAGCTGCCCCCGCCCGATGCGGCATTCCTCGATCGCGCCTGGAGCGCGCTCGGGGCGGCCTGCGCGAAGGCGAAGGTCGCGGCGGTCGTCGGCACCGAGCGCGTCGAGGGCTCGAAGGTCTTCATCACGGCCCTCGTGCTCGACGCCCGCGGGGCGCGATGCGGCTTCCAGGACAAGGTGCAGATGGCGCCGCCGGAGGACTCGTTCTTCGCCGCCGGCACTGGCCGCCACGTCTTCCGCGTCGGTCCCCTCACCTTCGGCGTCGTCCTATGCCACGAGGGATGGCGCTACCCCGAGACCGTCCGCTGGGCCGCGCGCCGGGGAGCGCAGCTCGTCGTCCACCCGCACTACGAGTGGGCCGAGCCCGGCGCGTTCCGCCCTTCGAGCTTCGCCGACCCGCGCAACACGTTCCACGAGAAGGCGATGCTCTGCCGCGCCGCGGAGAACGGCTGCTGGTTCGCCTCGGTCAACTACGCGGCCGAGGGGTCCCCGACCACGTCCGCCGTCGTGACACCGGAGGGAGAGCTCCTCGCGTACCAGCCGTACGGGCAGGCGGGCCTTCTCGTCGCGGACATCGACCTCGACGCGGCAAAGGGCTTCCTCGCCTCGCGCTGCAAGACCGACCCGTACGCGTGA
This sequence comes from Polyangiaceae bacterium, assembly GCA_036490515.1. Lineage (GTDB taxonomy): Bacteria > Myxococcota_A > Polyangia > Polyangiales > Polyangiaceae > Palsa-1150. Next base: position 319,822 of record DASXDU010000007.1, on the reverse strand, counting down.
GGAGCGCTCGCCCTCGGCCCCGTGCCCGCGCCCGCGCCCGCGCCCGCGCCCGAGCCCGCGAAGCTACTCCGCGGTCCCCTCGTTGACGACCAGCACTCCGCGCGCCTCCGCCTCTTCTTCCCGCGCGTGGCTCATGCCGCCGCTGGACTCGCCGTACGCCTCTTCTCCGTGCTGCGTCGTGTCGAGGCCCTCCCGCTCGTCGACCTCGGCGACCCGCAGCCCGATCGTCGCGTCGATGAGCTTCAGGATGCCGTACGTCACCGCAACCGCGTAGAGCCCCGTCACCGCGCACGCGAGCGCCTGGATGCCCAGCTGCCGCACGCCCCCGAAGAGCGCCCCGTCCGCGCCCGCGTCGTTGAGCGCCTTCTGCGCGAAGACGCCCGTGAGCAGCGCCCCCGCGAGCCCGCCCACTCCGTGCACGCCGAACGCGTCGAGCGTGTCGTCGTACCCGAAGCGGCCCTTGAGCAGGACGCCCGCGTAGCAGACGCCTCCCGCCGCGACGCCGATGACGATGGCCGCCCACGGGGCGACGTACCCGGCCGCCGGCGTGATCGCGACGAGACCCGCGACGAGGCCCGACGCGACGCCGAGCGCCGTGGGCTTCCCGCGGTGGCGCCACTCGACCACGAGCCAGCCGATGGCGCCGCCCGCCGCACCGAGGTGCGTCGTCATGAACGCGAGCGCCGCGAGCTGCCCGCTCGCCAGGGCGCTCCCCGCGTTGAACCCGAACCAGCCGAACCAGAGGAGGCCCGCGCCGGTCAGCGTCATCGTCAGATCGTGCGGAAGGCTCCGGTGCCGCGGGTACCCGGCGCGCTTGCCGACGACGATCGCGCAGACCAGCGCCGAGGCGCCCGCCGTGAGGTGGACGACGGTGCCGCCCGCGAAGTCGAGCGCGCCGAGCTTCAGGAGCCACCCGCCGTCGGCCCACACCCAGTGCGCGACCGGGTCGTAGACGAACGTGGACCAGAGCAGGACGAACGCGACGTACGCCGTGAACTTCATCCGCTCGGCGAAGGCGCCGGAGATGAGCGCGGGCGTGATGACCGCGAACATCATCTGGAAGGCCGCGAACGCGAGGGCCGGCACCGTGCCGTGCACCTGCGACGCGAGGGGCGCGAGTCCCGCGAGCTCGAGGCCCCCGATCAGCCCGTGGTGCGTCGGGCCGAAGGCGAGCGAGTACCCGTAGAGCGCCCAGGTGACGCTCAGGATGGGGATCGCCGCCATCGAGTGCATGATCGTCGAGAGGACGTTCTTGCGGCGGACCATGCCGCCGTAAAAGAGCGCCAGCGCGGGCGTCATCAGGAGCACGAGCGCCGTGGCGACCAGGAGCCACGCGGTGTCGCCGGAGTCGATCTTCCCCATGGATCTCCTGCCTACCGCTCGCCTGTTTCGACGACGTTTCGCGCGGGTATTCGCAACGTGCAGCGGGGGTGGTGCATCGCTATGCTGGGCGCCGCTCATGGGGACCGACGACCGTCTCGCCTCCGATCTCGCATCGCTGCGGATCGACCGACACGCCGCCCCCACGCGCTCGGGGGGGAAGGTCCTGCTCTGGGTCGCCGTCCTCGCGCTCGTCGGCGCCGGCGCCTTCGTGGCGTGGCGGCTCGAGGCGCCGCAGCTCGAGGCGAAGCTCTTCAAGACGGAGGTCACCTTCACCGAGGTGGCGCTCGTCTCTCCCGCGCAGGCGCAGGTGCAGCTCACGTCCACGGGCTACGTCGTCCCGCAGGTGCAGGTCGACCTCTCGTCCAAGCTCGTGGGCCGCGTCGAGAAGGCGAGCGTGCAGGAGGGGAGCGTCGTCAAGACGGGGCAGGTCCTCTTCGAGCTCGACCCGAGCGACCAGCGCGTCGCGGTGGCGAGCGCCCAGGCGCGGGTCGCGGCGGCGAGGGCACGGGCGGCGACGGCGCGGGCCCAGCTCGCGGAGATCGTGCTGCAGCGTGACCGCGAGAAGCGCCTCGCCGACACGGGCGCCGTCTCGCAGGCCACGGCCGACGACCTCACCGCGCGCGCCAAGTCCCTCGAGGAGCAGGTGCGCGCCGCCGACGCCGACGTCGTGGCCGCCCAGGCCGAGGTCAACGCGCTCGCGACCAACCTCGCCAACACGACCATCCGCTCGCCGATCGACGGGACGGTCATCAGCAAGCCGCTCCTCCCGGGGGACGTGGTCTCCCCCGGCACGTCGATGGCGAAGATCGCGGACTTCTCGTCCATCGTCGTCGAGACCGACGTGCCCGAGGGGCGCCTTCACCTCGTCAAGAAGGGCGGCCCCTGCGAGATCGTCCTCGACGCGTACCCCGACAAGCGGTGGCGCGGCGAGGTCGTCGAGGTCGCGCCGCAGCTCAATCGCGCCAAGGCGTCCGCCACGGTGAAGGTGCGCTTCCTCGATCGCGACGACACGGTCTTGCCGGAGATGGCGGCGCGCGTGTCGTTTCTCCAGGCGGCGCTCGACGAGAAGCAGCTGAAGGAGCCGCCGAAGCACGTGGTCCCCGGGTCCGCGGTCGTCGACCGCGCGGGGGCGAAGGTCGTCTTCGTCGTCGACCAGGGGAGCGTCCGGATGGTACCGGTCACGCTCGGCGCCCCGTTCGGCGACGGGTTCGAGCTGAAGGACGGGCCGGCGCCCGGGACGAAGCTCGTGAGCCAGCCGCCGGCGACGCTGGCGGACGGGCAGCAGATCAAGGAGAGGAGCCCGTGATGGGTGACGAGTCGATCGTGAAGCTTCGGGGCGTGTCGAAGGCGTACACGCGCGGCGGGGAGTCGGTGCCGGTGCTCGAGGGCCTCGACCTCGACGTGCCCGGCGCGTCCTACGAGGCGCTCATGGGCCCGTCGGGCTCCGGCAAGACGACGCTCCTCAACCTCATCGCGGGGCTCGACCGGCCGTCGTCCGGCAGCGTCGAGGTGGCCGGCAAGCGCCTCGAGGGCCTCGGCGAAGGCCCGCTCGCCAAGTGGCGCGCGAGCACGCTCGGGTTCGTCTTCCAGTCGTACAACCTCCTGCCGGTGCTCACGGCGCTCGAGAACGTCGAGCTCCCGCTCCTGCTCACGAGCCTCGGCTCCGCGGAGCGCAAGAAGCGCGCGCAGACGGCCCTCCGCGTCGTCGGCCTCGAGGACCGGATGCAGCACTACCCGCGGCAGCTCTCCGGCGGGCAGGAGCAGCGCGTCGCCATCGCGCGCGCCATCGTCAACGACCCGACCATCATCGTCGCCGACGAGCCCACGGGCGACCTCGATCGCAAGTCCGCCGACGAGATCCTCGGCCTGCTCGACAAGCTGAACACCGACCTCGGAAAGACCATCCTCATGGTCACGCACGATCCGGCCGCGGCCGAGCGCGCGAAGATCATCCGCCGCCTCGACAAGGGGAAGCTCGTCTCATGACCCTCGTCGGCCTCGCGGTTCGAAACCTCGCCCGCAACCGGTTCCGCGTCGTGCTCACGGCGTTCGGCGTCGCGATCGCGATCACGGCGTTCCTGCTCCTCCGCACGGTCGTCTGGGCGTGGGCGAGCGGCGCCGAGTGGGCCGCGAAGGACCGCGTGGTCACGCGCCACAAGGTCACCTTCGTGATGACGCTGCCGAAGCGCTACGTCGAGGACGTACGCAACGCGCCGCACGTGAAGGCCGTGACGTGGGCCAACTGGTTCGGCGGAAAGGACCCGAAGCACGACCGCGAGTTCTTCGCGGCCCTCGCGGTCGACCCGTCGACCTACTTCCAGGTCTACGACGAGATGAAGGTCCCGCCCGACCAGCTCGAGACGTGGAAGCACGACAAGCAGGGCGCCATCGTCGGCGACGTGCTCGCCCGCAAGATGGGGTGGAAGGTCGGCGACAAGGTCATCCTCCAGAGCGGCATCTACCCGGGCGACTGGCAGATGAACATCGACGCCATCTACGAGGCGACGGCGCGGTCGGTCGACCGCTCGACGTTCCTCTTCCACTGGGACTACGTGAACGACTCGCTCCCCCCCGAGCGGCGCGACCAGGTCGGCTGGATCGTGAGCCGCGTCGACGACCCGGCGCACGTGGCCGACATCGGCGTCGGCCTCGACAAGATCTTCGACGACCGCGAGACGCCCACGCTCTCGCAGGACGAGCGCAGCTTCAACTCGTCCTTCCTCGCGATGTTCTCGGCCATCCTGAAGGCGATGAACATCATCTCGTGCGTCATCCTCGTCATCATGACGCTCATCATCGGCAACACGATCGCGATGGGCGTCCGCGAGCGCACGAGCGAGTACGGCGTGCTCCGCGCCATCGGCTTCCTCCCGCGGCACGTCGCCATCTGGATCGTGGGCGAGTCGCTCGCGATGGGGGTCCTCGGCGGGGTCCTCGGCCTGCTCCTCGCGTGGCCGCTCATCAACCTCGGCTTCGGCCGCTTCATCGAGGAGAACATGGGCGGCTTCTTCCCCTACTTCCGCCTCGAGCCCGCGAACATGCTCCTCGGGTTCGGGCTCGCGGCCCTGCTCGGCGCGGTGGCGTCCGCGCTGCCCGCCTGGCGCGGGTCGAAGCTCCACGTCGTCGACGCCATCCGGAGGGTCGCATGATCCCGCTGCGCTACAACGTGCGGAGCCTCGCGGTCCGCAAGGCGACCACCGTGGCCACCGCGGCGGGCATCGCGCTCGTCGTCTTCGTGCTCGCGTCGGCGCTCATGCTCACGGCCGGCATCAAGAAGACGCTCGGGTCGGCCGGCCGGCCCGAGAACGCGATCGTGCTCCGCATGGGGAGCGACGCGGAGCTCGGGAGCGTGATCGAGACGTCGAGCGTCCCGCTCATCTTCGCGGCTCCCGGCGTGAAGACCAACGAGCGCGGGCAGCCCGACGGCGTGGCCGAGGTGGTCGTGGTCGGCGCGATGGAGAAGCTCGGCACCGACGGCGTGACCAACGTCTCCATCCGCGGCGTGACCGACGACGTGATGGCGTTCCGTCCCGAGGTGCACATCGTCGCGGGCCGCGCGCCGAAGGCCGGGACCGACGAGGCCCTCGTCGGCTCGCGCATCCGCGGGCGCATCAAGGGGGTCGACCTCGACCAGAGCTTCGACATCAAGAAGAACCGCCCCGTGAAGGTCGTCGGCGTGTTCGACGCGGGCGGCTCGGCCTACGAGTCGGAGATCTGGGTCGACCGCGACCTCCTGAGCGACGCCTACGGGCGGAAGGGGGCCGTCTCGAGCGTCCGCGTGCGCCTCGACTCGCCGAGCAAGTTCGACGCGTTCCGCGCGGGGGTCGAGAACGACAAGCGCCTGGGCCTCCAGGCCCTCCGCGAGACCGCCTTCTACGAGAAGCAGTCCGAGGGCGCCTCGCTCTTCGTCGGCGCGCTCGGGACCGTGGTCTCCATCTTCTTCGCGATCGGCGCGATGATCGGCGCGACCATCACGATGTACGCCGCCGTCGCGAACCGGCAGCGCGAGATCGGCACGCTGCGCGCGCTCGGCTTCTCCCGGTCGAGCGTCCTCGCGTCGTTCCTCTTCGAGGCCATCGTGCTCGCCACCATCGGCGGCGCGATCGGCGCGGTCGCGTCGCTCGCCATGTCGTTCGTGCGCTTCTCGATGGTCAACATGGCCAGCTGGTCGGAGATCGTCTTCTCGTTCGACCCGACGCCCAGGATCATCGGCATCGCGCTCCTCTTCGCGTGCGGGATGGGCATCGTCGGGGGCTTCTTCCCTGCCGTCCGCGCCGCCCGCACGTCGCCCCTCAAGGCCATCCGCGGCTGATCTCCGGGGCCGCCTGGCGCTCGCCCGGGCGGCCTCTCGTCGGGCGCGAGTCAGGCGTCGTCTGCCTGGACCAGCGCGACGAGCGACCCCGCCACGAGCTCGATCGGATCGCCGGCGCGCACGACGACGCCGGCGCGCGGCGCCTCCGACGTCTCGACGACCACCCGCCACGCCAGCCCGAGCTCCGGCGGCGGGGCGACGAAACGCACGGCGTGCCCCTCCCCGTTCATCAGGACGAGGAACGAGTCGTCGTGCGTGCGCAGGTGCCCGGGCGCGCCGTCGATCGCGTCGCCGTCGAGGCGGAACGCGACGACCGCCTGCTCGGGATCGCTCCAGTCCTCGCCCGTCATCTCGCGCCCGTCGGTGCGCAGCCAGGTGACGTCCTTCCCGCGGCTCGCCCCCACGCGCTCGCCGCGGAGGAACTCCTGCCTGCGGAACGCGGGGTGGCGGCGGCGCAGGGCCGCCAGCGCGCGGACGAAGTCGAGCATCCCGCGCGCGTCGGGCCCCCCGCTCCAGTCGACCCACGTGAGCTCCGAGTCCTGGCAGTACGGGTTGTTGTTCCCGCGCTGCGTCCTCCAGAGCTCGTCGCCCATCTCGAGCATCGGGATCCCCTGGGACAGGAACATCGTCGCGAGGAGGCTCCGCGCGATCGTCCGCCGCCGCGCGAGGACGGCCGCGTCCTGCGTCTCGCCCTCGACGCCGCAGTTCTGGCTCAGGTTCTCGTCGAGGCCGTCGTGGTTGCCCTCGCCGTTCGCCTCGTTGTGCTTTCCGGCGTAGCTCACGAGGTCGCGCAGCGTGAAGCCGTCGTGGGCCGTCACGAGGTTGATGCTCGCCTGCGGGTGGCGCCCGTCGTCGGCGAACAGATCGCTCGACCCGGTGAGGCGCGTCCCGAGATCGCCGACCGCCCCCACGTCGCCCCGCCAGAACGACCGCACCGAGTCGCGGAAGCGCCCGTTCCACTCCGACCAGAGGAGCGGGAAGTTCCCGACCTGGTAGCCGCCCGCGCCGACGTCCCACGGCTCGGCGATGAGCTTCGTGCGGGAGAGGATGGGGTCCTGGTGCACGACGGCGAAGAAGGACGCGATGCGGTCGACGTCGCCGTCGGTCGCGCGCGCGAGCGCCGGCGCGAGGTCGAAGCGGAAGCCGTCGACGTGCATCTCCTGCACCCAGTAGCGCAGGCTGTCGGTCACGAGCTTGAGGACCTGCGGGTGCGTCGCGTCGAGCGTGTTGCCGCACCCCGTGTAGTCGACGTAGTCGGCGAGGTCCTTCGGCGAGAGGCGGTAGTAGACGTGGTTGTCGACCCCGCGGAACGAGACCGTCGGCCCGAGCTCGTCGCCCTCGCACGAGTGGTTGTAGACGACGTCGAGCACGACCTCGAGCCCCGCGGAGTGGACGCGCTTGACCATCTCCTTGAACTCGCGAACGGCGTCGCCGCCCTTGGTCGCGAACCGGCGGTCGGGCGCGAAGTACGCGAGCGTGCTGTACCCCCAGTAGTTCGTGCGGCCGCGCGCCGCGAGGCTCGCCTCGTCGAGGTGCTCGTGCACGGGCATGAGCTCCACGGTCGTGACCCCGAGCTCCTGGAAGTGCCGGAGCGTCGCGTCGGAGGCGAGCCCGAGGTAGGTGCCGCGCAGCGCCTCGGGCACCTTCGGGTGGAGCTGGGTGAACCCCTTCACGTGGAGCTCGTAGACGACGGTGTCCTGCCACGACACGCGCCGCCGCGGCTCGTCGCCCCAGTCGAAGCTCGGGTCGACGACGAGCGCCTTGGGCTTGAACGCCGCGTCGTCCTTCCCCTCGGGCGGCACGAACACCGGGCCGTGCAGGTCGACCGCGCCGTCGAGCGCGCGCGCGTACGGGTCGACCAGGAGCCTGCTCGCGTCGAAGCGGTGCCCCTTGGCGGGATCGTACGGCCCGTGCACGCGCCAGCCGTAGCGCTGCCCGGGCTTGATCCCCGGGACGTAGGCGTTCCAGACGTAGAAGCTGCGCCACGGGACGGGGAGCCGCGTCTCGCGGCCCTGCTCGTCGAAGAGGCACAGCTCCACGCCGGTCGCGTGCTCGCTGAAGAGGGCGAAGTTGACGCCCCGCCCGTCCCACGTCGCGCCCAGGGGGTGGAAGCTGCCGGGTTCGATCTGCATCTCGCTCGAGAGGCGGTCGACTATGCCAGACTATCGACCCGACGCCTCCACGAGACTTCGCACCGCCTCGAGCCGCGCGCTGACGCCGGCGTCCGCCTCGAGGTCCTCGATGGGCCGCGGAAGGCGCCAGCTCCAGTTCTGCGCCCCCACCGTCGCGGGCGTGTTGATGCGCTCCGGCAGGCCGAGGAGCTCCTGGGCGAGGACGAGCGCGAGGTTCGAGCTCGCGCCGTAGAGATCGCGGAGGAGGGCGAGGGTGCGCGCGCGCTCGTCCATCGACGGGTCGACGCCCGCGCGCCTGGCGAGGGCCTCGCGGTCCCACTCGGGGAGCTCGCCCCACCACGACACGATCGGCGCCGTGTCGTGCGTGCTCCACGACACGATGCTCTCCGCCGGGAAGGCGTGCGGATCGCGGAACCCGTGGTCGTCCCTCTCCCAGGGGAGCACGCGGTAGCCGGGCATCCCGAGCTCCCGCAGGATCTGGCGCACGAAGTCCGGGATGACGCCGAGGTCCTCGGCCAGGGCGCGCGGAGGCTCGACCTGGCTGCCGCGCGAGACCTCCTCGAGGATGGCGCCGAGGACGCGCCTGCCCCGGGCGCACTGCGCGTCCATCCCCTCCGGATCGAAGTGCCCGCGAGCCCCCGCCTCGCGGCGCTTCACCCACTGGCGGAAGTAGCCCACCGCGTGGTCGAGCCGGAAGCGGTCGTAGAGGCGCGCCGCGTGCCGGGTCCGCGCCCGGATCCACGCGAGATCGTCGGCCTCCATCGCGAGCCAGTCGTAGGGAGGCAGGCCCCAGTCCTGGCCCTCGGACGAGTAGGCGTCCGGCGGCGCCCCGAGCGACAGGTGCATCTGGAACTGCGACGCGTGCGACCACACGTCGGCGCTCTCGACGCCGACGACGAACGGGAGATCCCCCATGAGCTCCACGCCGAGCTCGCGCATCTTCGCGCGCGCCGCGTCCCACTGCTCGAGGAGCGTCCACTGCACGTACGCGACCTCGAGGAGCCGCTTGCCGTCGCGCGTGCGCGCGGCCTCGAGCGCGCGTTCGTCGCGGTCCCGCTCCCCTTCCGGCCACGTGCTCCAGCCCCAGCCCGCGTGCGACTCGCGGAGCACCGTGTAGAGCGCCAGGTCGTCGAGCCACGCGCCCTCGCGCTTGCGGAACGCGGCGAGCGCCTTCGCCCGCGGCGTCTCCCGCGCCCACTCGCGCTCGTGGAAGCGCTCGAACGCCGCCTTCACGGCGCGCGTCTTGAGCGAGCGGACCGCCTCGTAGTCGATGCTCGGCGCGGAGCGCACGCGGTCGAGCGTCGCCTTCCCCTCGGCCCCGAGGGCCCCGTCGATCGCGGCCGCGTCGAGATCCGCGATGGCCTCGACGTCGACGTAGATCGGGTCGAGACCGAACGCCGTCAGCGCGCCGTAGGGGCTCGTCTCGCCCGCCGAGAGCTCCTGCGGCGGGAGGATCTGGAGGAGGCGCTGCCCCGCGCGCCGGACCCAGGCGGCGCACGCCGGCAGGTCGGTGATCTGGCCGATGCCCCAGTCCCGGCGCGTCCGTAGCGAGAAGAGGGGCAGGACCGTCCCGGCTGTTCTGTGCATCGCGCTAGACGCACCATAGCGACGAACGTGCCCCGCGCAACGCAAGTCTGAGTGACGCTGCGCGTTCTCCCGGCCCCGCGCGCGAGGCGAACGTGCCTCACGGCGAGGCGACACCCAAGCTGCGCGGCTCCCGCGGTGCCAAACTGGAGCCTCCCGTGCTCCGCGTCCGTACGCCCCCGCTCCTCGCCTTCGCCGCGTTCAGCGCGGCCGTGCACGCGGGCCTCTTCCTCGTGGCCGGCGCGGGCGCCACACGGCCGCGGCACGACGCCACGCCTCTCGCCTTCGAGCCGACCACCGAGACGCTCGCCGGCGAGACGCTCGACGTCGAGCCGCCGGCCGACTCGCCCGCCCCCGCGGAGCCGTCGGAGGACACGCCGCTCGACACGCAGGAGACCCCGCCCACGCCGCCGACGCCCGGCGCGAGCCCCTCCCCTCCCGCGCACCCGGCCACTCTCGCCGCGCTCGCCGCGCTCGCAACGCACGCCGCGCACGCGTCGCCCGCGGACCGGCCCGCCTCCTCGCACGCGGCCGCGGCCGGCGCTCCGCCCTCTCTCTACGGCGCCGTCGGGGTCCGCTTCGCGACGGACCTCGCCACGACCTTCACGCGCGCCTTCCCGCAGACCGCGAGCGCCGACGGCGTCTGGGGATCGGTGCCCTTCGGGAGCGCCGGCACCGCCGACGTGCTCCTCACGATCGACGACACCGGCCACCTCACCGGCTCGCACGTGGGCGGCGCCCCCTCGGACGCCCTCCGCCGCGGCATCGAGCGCACCCTCGCGCTCCTCCGGCCACGCACCTTCGTGGCCCGCGGCGCGACGACCCACCTGCGCGTCACCGCCCGCGTGGGCCACGACGACGTCCACGACGGCCTGCACGGCGAGGTCTTCGCCCTGAGCGGCGGCAGCTTCTCGGGCGACGTCGGCACGGCCTTCTTCGCCCTCCCCTCCGCCGGCGGCGGCCGCCGCATCGACGTCGAGCTGCGGCTACTCCCCTGACCCTGTCAGCTCAGCGGCGTTCGAGGATGGTGAGCTCGTCGCGCTTGAAGACGACGTGGTACGCGGGCGGGACGAACGGGAGGACCGCGTCGGGGGCGCTCCAGAGAAGGACGTGGTCGAAGCGCGGCGTGGCCTCGGCCCAGAAGTCGCGCCACGCCGCCTGCCACTGGCCGTCGCAGTCCTTTAGGGCGACGCCGCCCGACCGCAGCAGATCGCACATCCAGTCGGGGCTCCCCATCGACGGCGCGAAGCTCTCGAGGACGAGGTGGTTGAACTGCACGTCGGGCGGCTCGCGGTACGTGAGGGCGAAGCTCTTCGAGTGCGCGAAGAGGAGCGGCGCGCTCGTGTGCTTCTCGACGACGTAGTAGCCCCACGCGTGCAGCAGGCTCCGCGTGTTCTCGCTCGAGCCCTTGCTGCGGAAGACGAGCGGCAGGAGCGTCGCCCCCTCGGGCACGTGGCTCATCCCCGCCGTGAAGCGCGCGCGGTCGGCGTCGAGCCGCCGGTAGTCGACGCCCATCCCCGCGGCCGTGACGAGCGCGCACGCGACCAGGCCCCACGCCATCCACCGCCGCGGCAGCCGCTCGGGCGTGCGCGCGAGCGCCCCGAGCCAGAGGAACGGGATGAACCGCGAGTTGACGTGAAACCAGTTGGTGGCGACGTACGGCGTGAACACGTAGAGCGCCGCGAGGAGCGCCATCGCGAGGGGCCCGAAGAAGGGGACCTCGTCGCGCGAGCGGTAGATGGCCCAGAGGCCGAGGGCCACGCACGGGACGACCGTCAGGATCTCGAGCTTCGTGAAGCTCCAGAACCACTCCGCCCACAGGTTGTAGAAGAGCTCCCACGCCGGGAGCGTGCGCCCCAGCGACACGAAGCCGGTCATCGCGCCCTGCGGCTCGGTCGCGTGCGCCCACACCGAGCCCGCCACGAGCACCGCCGACGGCGCGAACGGCACGAGCAGGAGCTTCGCCTCCCCCCAGCGCGCCGCCCACCCCCGCCGCGTCACGACGTGCACCCCGGCCAGCAGGAACACGACGAGCAGCGGGAAGACGTGCGCGTACCAGACGAGGAGCCCCAGCGCCGCCAGGACGAGCGCGCGCGCGTTCGTCGCCCGCTGCCGCTGCGCGTTCAGGAGGACCAGGAGCAGCGTCGCCAGCGGGACGGCGATCGCGAAGTCGAGCATCCCGGTCGAGACGAACCAGGAGTGCACCATCGGCCACGCGAAGAGCGCCGACACGAGCATCCGCTTGCGGCCGCCGAACGACAGGACGAACCGCGGGTACGCGACGGCGCCGAGCGCGAGGACGAGCAGGACGAAGAGCTTCGCCGCGAGCCGCGTGCCGATGGCCGGACCGAGGAAGAGCAGCCACGCGTAGAGCGAGGAGTTCGTCTTGAGCAGGCCGTTGAAGACGAAGTCCGGGTAGAGCGCCGGGTGCTCGATGATGGTGACCGCGGCCAGGTGGTTGGGGAGATCCTGGAACGGCGGGTAGTCGACGAGAAGCAGCGGCCACGCCGCGAGGACGAAGAGGAGCGCGCCGACGAGGAGCGCGAGCTGGCGGTCGGTCGCCGCGCCCAGCGCGTCCGTGACGCGAGCGAACGGGCCGCTCCGGTCGGCGGCGAATGCGGTGGCGCGCTGCATGGGGTCCGAGGGGGGTCACGCCCCCACGGCGAGGCGCAGGGTAGCACTCTCCGCCGCGGCGGCTCGCGACGGGCCCGGCACGCGGCGTGTAGTGCGTTGCATCCAGGTGACCGCCCGATGACCGCCCCGGCCACCAAGCGCGCGAAACCCTCGATGTCACGCCGAGCCCTCCTCCGCAGGCCCTGGATCGCCTTCCCCTGGATCGCCGCTGCCCCCCTCCTCGCCGCGTGCACGGCCAGCGTGGGCACGGGCGCGCCCGAGCCTACCGACACGACCGCCTCGGCCATCTACGGCGGCGTGGCGGATTCCGACGCCCAGCAGAACGCGTCCGTGGTCGCGCTCGAGATCGGGAGCGGCACCACGTTCACGCTCTGCTCGGGGTCCCTCGTCGCGCCCAACGTCGTGCTCACCGCCCGCCACTGCGTGAGCACCCTCACGGCGACCGCGCAGGCGCAGATCGGCTGCGACGACGACGGCAACTCGACCAACGGCGCCGACTTCGCCGACGACCAGCCCGTGGCCGACATCCACGTCTACGTCGGGCCGTCGATCTACCAGAACGAGCCGGTCTCCGCGAACGCCGCCACGATCTTCCACATGGCGGGGACGACGCTCTGCAACCTCGACGTGGCGCTCATCGTGCTCGATCGCTCCATCACGTCGGTGCCGCCGATGCGCGTCCGCATGACGAGCCCCGTGACGACCGGCGAGACGGTGCGCGCGGTGGGCTTCGGGGCGAACGACCAGAACAAGCCGATCGGGACGCGCTTCCGCAAGGACGGCCTCGCGATCCTCGCCGTGGGCTCGACCATCTCGCCGTCGGAGACGCCCCTCGGGAGCAGCGAGTTCGAGCTCGGGCAGTCGACGTGCGACGGCGACTCGGGCGGCCCGGCGATCGACGAGACGACGGGCGCGATCGTGGGCATCGTGTCGCGCGGCGAGTCGGACTGCACGCTCGACTACGGGCACGTCTACACGTCGCTCGCGGGGTTCGTGACGCTCTTCCAGCAGACGTTCGCGGCGGCCGGCGGCTCGTGGATCGCGGAGGACGGGTCGACGCCGATGGGCGGCGGCGACGCGGGGTCGGGCCCGGCCGGCGACGGAGGCTCGATGACGGGATCGTCGTCGGGCGGCGCGAGCAGCGGCGGGAGCGGGAGCGGAAGCGGCAGCGGGAGCGGCGGCAACGGCGAGACGGGCGGAAGCGGCGCGTACGCGGGCGGCGTGAACCTGCACTCGGGGCAGGGCTCGGGGTGCTCGGCGGCGAGCGGCGGGAGCGGGAGCGGCGGGAGCGGCGGCGATGCGTCGTCCCGCGCGGCGGCGACGCTGGTCCTCGCGCTCCTGGGACTGTCGCTCGCGCGGCGCCGGGATCGCCTGGCGAAGGCCGCGACGTCGAACGCGGTCGTGGGGTCGCGACTGCGGTAGACTGTGCGCATGTCCGATCCGGTTCCCCCGGTTCCCCCGGCTCCCCCGTCCGACCGGCGCGTGGGCGAGCGCTACCTGGCGTGCTTCCCCGCATCCGTGGAGCGCCCCGACGGGGAGCAGCGGCCGTCGATCATCCGCGACCTGAGCGAGTCGGGCGCGCTGCTCCTGGTGCGGACGACGAAGATCGCGGTCGGCGACGCGATCAAGCTGCAGCTCTACATCACGGACGACACGACGACGTTCCGGCTGGCGATGGCGAAGGTGGTGCGCGTCGAGGAGCTGTCGCCGGGCGACGCGGGGCCGTGGCTGCGGCGGGTCGCTGTGCAGTTCGACTCGACCATCTCGATGTACGCGGCGGACATTGCGGCATTTCACGAGCGCGCGAAGCGGTTGGGCCTCAAGTAGGTCACGCCCGCGACGGCCGGGCTCTGAGGTGGTTGAGGGACGACGGTCATTTCGTCCTGCGATGGGTTTCGTGCGCGCGCCAATCGTTTTCGTGCGTGCGCCAATGGGGGGCAGTCGCGGGGCCGGGGCGTAAGGACCGGGCATGCGCGCAACAGAGGAAAGTGGGGACGGGGGGCGGCGGGCGATTCGCCAGTATGCGATGCGGGCGCTCGTTCTTTGCGCGATGGGCGGGGGGATGGCGTGCGGCGGCGAGACGGCGTCGCAGGGCGCGGCGGGCGATCCGGGCGGCTGCGCGTCGACCGGGGTTCCCGTCACGCTGGTTGCCCCGGTGGATCCGTCGGTGCTGGGGACGCCGGGCGGGGTGGTTGTCGAGGGTGGGCGGGTGATCTGGGGCTGGGGAGGTGGGGGGGACGACAGCGGCACGGTGTCGATGCTGGCGTCGTGCGGAGGCGCGCCGACGACGGTCGCGAGCGGGCAATCGAGCCTGTCGGCGATCGCCGCCGACGCGACGAACGTCTACTGGGTGAACGGGTTCGAAGCGGGCAGCGTGCTCGCCGCTCCCCTCGGGGGCGGTGCGACCACGACCCTCGCGGCCGGGCTGGACTCGCCCGTGGCCGTCGCCGTCGACGCGACGAGCGTCTACTGGACCAACGGCGGCAACGACAAGGGCGGCAGCATCCAGAAGGTGGCCCTCTCCGGCGGTTCACCCGTCACGCTCGTGCCGGCGGACACCGGCCCGCAGGCGATGCCCTTCGGCGGGATCGCGGTGGACGCGACGAGCGTCTACTGGGCGAGCGCCGGCGGCTGGATCGAGAAGGTGCCGCTCGGCGGGGGGACGCCGACCACGCTGGCCCAGGCGCCCACGGGTCCTGACAGCGTCGCGACCTTCGTCGTCGTGGCGGGGACTCTCTACTGCTACGCCCTCGACGCGATCGACGAGATCGTCCCGCTGCTGAGCGTGCCGGTCGACGGCAGCGCCCCGGCCAGCGTTCTCGGCGGCGTGCGGAATTCGGCCGTGGGCCTCGCCGTGGACGGCTCGAGCGTCTACTGGATGGAGCTGAGCTGCCCGACGACCGACCCCGGTACGCAGGCGTGCGCGTGGAGCCTGCAGAAGCTGACCATCGCGACGGGTGCGGAGACGACGCTCGTCGCGGGGCTGCAGAGCAGCCCGTCGGCGCTGGCGGTCGACGACACGAGCGTCACGTGGGTGAACGCCGACGGCAGCGTGATGAGGGTGTCGCCGAAGTAGGCGAGGGGGGGCTCACGCCCGCGTCGGCCGTGGGGGCTACTTGGGCGGGGAGGGAACGGCCGGGACCGGGGTTCCTTCGAGCCAGAGGAGGAACGCTTCGGCGCGCGCGCGCTCGGCCGCGACGTCGAAGCCCGCCTCGGCGAGCTCCTTCTCGGCCTGCTCCACGCTGACGGCGGCTGCCTCCTCGATGAGCGCCTCGCCCGCCTCGTCCAGGAGCTCTTCCCAGAGCTCCTCGTCACGGTTCCTCTTGGACATCACACGTTCTCCTCGTCGTCGTCGTCGGCGCCTTCGACGGCGGGCCCGCCCTTCGCGGCGAGCAGCTTGCCGACGGCGCGCTGGCGGCGCTTCTGCGCCGCGTAGAAGTCCTCGGCGGAGTGAGGGCTCTGCTTCACCATCTCCGCCACCTCGGTCACGCCCTTCATCCAGAGGTCCAGGTACGCGACGTTCACGCGGTCCTTCTTCTTCACGAACCCAGCGCGCAGGGCCGCGAGGCTCGCGCGCTGCTCCTCGAGGAACGCGTAGGCGCGCGCCTCGTCCTGGCGCTCCCCGTCCTGCCGCTCGAGCATCATCTCGTACGAAGGCGCGATGGGTGCGCCCCGCTCGTCGGCGCTCCTGGCGATCGTGTGTGGCTTGAGGGGGTCGCCCCGCGCGGCCGCGGCCTGGTGCTGGTAGCCGTGGATCGCCTCCTCGCGGATGTGGAGCTCCTCGGCGCGGCGGGTGACGGCGTCTTCTTCGATCTGGTGGGTGTGCTCGGACCAGACGAGGCGGCAGAGCCGCTTCCTCAGCTCGACGACGTTCGGGTCCCAGCCCGTCCTCACGAGCCGCAGGTTCACGCGGCCCACGAGGTCGCGCGCGCCGCCGTGCCCCCGCGTCAGCTTGAACGCGAAGCGGAGCGCGACGCTGCTGCAGCCGACGAAGTCGTGCTCGCGGAGCACGAGCGCGAGGCGCTTCTTCTCGTCGTCGGTGAGCGCGCGGCCCAGCCGATCCGTTCCGAGATAAAACCCGCTCGACGTGAATGCGTCCAATCGTCCCCCTTGGTGGTGGGTGTCGAATGTGTAGAAAAAGAGCGAGGGCCCGAGGAGCGCCCGTCAACTTGGCGCCCCTCGGACCCTCTTTATCAGCGCGTCCGCCGGTGCGGGAAGGGGTTGCTCAGGCCCCTCACCCTGCGGCGGCGCGCTACGTGGCGACGACTACTGCCCGACGTGTCCCGGGGGGGGCACGTTGCTGGTAGCCACCGCCGGCTGTGCCGCAGCGATCGCCGGCGCCGCTGCCGGGGCCGCGGCAGCCGGCTGCGGAGCAGTCGGCTGTGCGGTCACTGGTGCGACGTTCGGCACGGCGTCGGCCGGAACGAGAGCCGGAGTGACGATCGGGGTGATCGTCACGCCAGTCACGTTCCCCGAGACGGAAGCCTTCTGCTTCTTGGACGTCGTCCCGCGCGCTGTGCGCGTGGCCTTCGCCTTCGCCGCGGAGGTGGCCAGCTGCGCTGCCGTGCGCGGAGCCCGAGCCTTGGCAGGCTTGAGTCCGAACAACGCCAGCGTATCCGGCGCGTTCGCGTACATCGCCCGGATCACACGCTTCAGGGCCGAAACGACCGGTCCCATCTTCGTGGTTTCCGTGGAGTACGCGACCAACGCTGCCTTGACGCTCGCCTGAACCGTGTCCACAGCGGTCAGCGCCGAGATCAGACCTTGGAGGGCCTGAACCAGCGTAACCGTCGTGAAATCGGTGCTCACCAACGTAAACGTCCCGTTGGGGAGCTGCTTCTGCAGGCCAGAAACGAGCGCCTGCAGCTGCGCCAAGACCGTCGCCTTCGAGGGCTGCGAGGTCGTGGTGGTACTAGACATGGTACTTATTCCTTTCTGAGAGGGCGCACCCCCGCCGATGGGCGGGCCGGTCCGGGGCCAGCGGGTCCCGGGGGGCGTGCCTGTCGCCGTCCCTCCCTGCGCGCACGCGCTCGGGAGAGGGGCCGTTGTTCGTCCCTCCTATAGGGACAGTCCGGCGGGTTTCGACGTTTCGCCGTTTCGAAGAGAAAAAAGTGATCGTGGAGGGGCCAAGGGGGCGGAATGGTTGGGGAAGAATTTTTCGTCGGGCGAGTGGCGAGCGGGCCCCTCGCGGCGTCCCGCCGTCCGTGGGGGCGCGAGGTCGATGTAAACTGGACGTGGGGGTTCTCGCCCAGGCCCCTCCCCGTGGCCCACACCCTCTCGCCCAACTTCGCGTACCTCGCGCATCATGACGCGCGGCTCGTCGCGCTCGCGACGCAGGCGGAGGAGCACTTCGCGGGCGACCCCACGGTCACGCTCTTCAAGCTGCGGCAGTTTGGCGAGGTGCTCGCGCAGCGCGCGGCGGCGAAGGTGGGACTCTACCCGGACCCGCAGGAAGGGCAGCAGCAGCTCATCGACCGCCTGTTCGACCGCGGCTTCATTCGCGCCGATCAGAAGCGCCTCTTCCACGACCTCCGCCGCGTGGGCAACGCCGCCGTCCACCAGGGCAAGGGAGATCACCGCGAGGCGCTCCACCAGCTCCGGATGGCGCAGCAGCTCGCCGTGTGGTTCCAGCGCACCTACGGCAACGACCGCAAGTTCGACCCAGGACCGTTCGTCCCGCCGTCCGAGCCGAAGAAGGCAGAGACCGGGCTCCACGAGGAGATCCAGCGGCTCGGCGCGGAGATGGAAACGCGCCGCAAGGAGCTCGAGGCCGCGCAGCGCGCGATGCTCGACGCGCGCAAGGCGGCGGAGGCGGAGCTTGCCGAGAAGCTCTCCGAGAAGGAGCTCGCGGCAAGGGCGCGCGAGGACGCCGCCATCTGGGAGGCTCTCGCGAGCGAACAGATCGCGGCGCACCGCAAGGCGGCCGCCGATCACGAGGCGAAGAACGCCGCGCTCGAAGCGCAGAACCGCAAGCTCCTCGCCGAGCTCCAGGGGCTCCAGGAAGCCGCGCAGGCGATGCCGCCGAAGGAGCTCGCGCTCGCGATCGAGCAGGGCGGAGCGGCGAGCGAGGCGATCGAGATCGACGAGGCGGCGACGCGGAAGATGATCGACCGCCAGCTCCGCGAGCGCGGGTGGGAGGTCGACTCGGAGCTCGTGACGTACGCGCGCGGCGTGCGGCCCACGCACGGGAGGAACCTCGCCATCGCCGAATGGCCGACGTTCGCCGACGGCAAGGAGGGGTGGGCCGACTACGTCCTCTTCGCCGGGTTGCAGGTGGTTGCCGTCGTCGAAGCGAAGCGCCGCCACAAGGACGTGTCGGGCGTCATCGCGCAGGCAAAGCGGTACTCCGCCGGGTACGTCGTCCGCGGCGACGAGGTGCTCCCGGGGGGGAGCCCGTGGGGCGCGTACAAGGTGCCGTTCCTCTTCGCGACGAACGGCCGGCCTTACCTCAGGCAGCTCCAGACGAAGAGCGGCATCTGGTTCCTCGACGCGCGGCGCCCGACCAACCACGCGCGGCCGATCGAGGACTGGTACACGCCCGAGGGGCTCCTCGGCCTCCTCAAGCAGGACGTCGACGCGGCGACGAGGCGGCTCGAGACCGAGCCGATGGAGTACATCGACCGCCCCTACCAGCGCGACGCCATCCTCGCCGTCGAGAAGGGGATCGCGCAGGGCGAGCGCCGCATGCTCCTCGCGATGGCCACCGGGACGGGCAAGACGCGCACGTGCATCGGCCTCTGCTACCGCCTCCTCAAGACGAAGCGCTTCCGGCGCATCCTCTTTCTCGTCGACCGCAACGCGCTCGGCAAGCAGACCGCCGACGCCTTCAAGGACCTGCGCCTCGAGAACCTCCAGACGTTCACCGACATCTTCGACGTGAAGGAGATCGGCGATCTCCGGCCCGAGGCAGAGACCAAGCTCCACATCGCGACCATCCAGGCGATGGTGCGCCGCGTCCTCGGCCCGTTCGAAGACGGCCGCGAGGCGGACGTCCCGCCCGTCGACCAGTACGACTGCATCGTCGTCGACGAGTGCCACCGCGGGTACGTCCTCGACCGCGAGCTCTCCGACCGCGACTTCGAGTTCCGCGACGAGGCGGACTTCATCTCGAAGTACACGCGCGTCCTCGACCACTTCGACGCCGTGAAGGTCGGCCTGACGGCCACGCCCGCGCTCCACACGAAGGAGCTCTTCGGCGCGCCCATCTACTCGTACTCGTACCGCGAGGCCGTCGTCGACGGCTTCCTCGTCGACCACGAGCCGCCGACGCGCATCGTCACGCAGCTCGCCCGCGACGGCATCCACTACGCGGCGCACGAGGAAGTCCTCGTCCTCGACCGCACGACGCAGACGCTCCGCAAGGAGAACCTGCCCGACGAGGTGAAGTTCGAGGTCGACCACTTCAACCGGCGCGTCATCACCGAGAACTTCAACCGGGCCGTCCTCGGCGAGCTCGTGACGCACATCGACCCCGAGCAGGACGAGAAGACGCTCGTCTTCTGCGCGACCGACGAGCACGCGGACATGGTCGTCGTCCTCCTCAAGGAGGCGCTGAAGGCGCGCTACGGCGAGGTCGACGACGACGCGGTGGCGAAGATCACCGGCACGACGGACCGCCCGCTCGAAGCCATCCGGCGCTACCGCAACGAGCGCCAACCCAACATCGCCGTCACCGTCGATCTCCTGTCGACCGGCATCGACGTCCCGCGCATCGCGAACCTCGTGTTCCTCCGCCGCGTACGCAGCCGCATCCTCTACGAGCAGATGCTCGGCCGCGCGACGCGCAAATGCGACGAGATCGGCAAGGAGCGCTTCCGGATCTTCGACGCCGTCGACCTCTACGCCGAGCTCGAGAAGGTCACGGACATGAAGCCGGTCGTCGTGAACCCGACCGTCTCCTTCGAGCAGCTCGTGCGCGAGATCCTCGACGGCAAGGACGACGCGTACCGGCGCGTCTCGCTCGACGAGCTCCTCGCCAAGCTCCAGCGCAAGAAGCGGGCGATCAAGGAGGGCGCCGAAGGTCAGTTCCAGATGGCCGCCCACATGACCTTCAAGGAGCTCGCCCGGTACCTGCGCGAAGGCAGCATCGGGGACGCCGCCGAGTACCTGCGCGACCATCCCGCGCTCGCGCCGCTGCTCGATCAGACGACGGGCGGCGGCCAGTGGACGACGGTCGTCTCGGACAAGGCGGACCAGGTCCGCGAGGTGACGCGCGGCTTCGGCAAGCACGGGAGCAAGCCGCCGGGCGACTACCTCGACGCCTTCCGCGCGTTCCTCCGCGACAACATGAACAAGCTGCCGGCGCTCGTGGTCGTCACGCAGCGCCCGCGAGACCTCACGCGCGACGACCTGCGGAAGCTCAAGCTCGCCCTCGACCAGGAGGAGTTCGGCGAGGCCGCCGTGCAGACCGCCTGGCGCGAGCAGAAGAACGAGGACGTCGCCGCGACGATCGTCGGCTACATCCGCCAGCTCGCCCTCGGGTCACCGCTCCTGCCCTACGCCGAGCGCGTCGACCGCGCGGTGCAGCGCCTTCGGAAGGCGCACAAGTTCACCGAGCCCCAGGCGAAGTGGCTGGATCGCATCGCCAAGCAGGTGAAGCACGAGACGGTTGTCGACCGCGCGTCGTTCGACACGGGCCAGTTCCAGGCCGAGGG
The DNA here is from genome assembly GCA_036490515.1 of Polyangiaceae bacterium. GTDB lineage: Bacteria > Myxococcota_A > Polyangia > Polyangiales > Polyangiaceae > Palsa-1150. The sequence goes on along the minus strand of DASXDU010000007.1, from coordinate 299,123 downwards.
TGGCTTCACGCGCCTGAACAAGGTGTTCGACGGCAAGCTCGAAGCGCTCCTCGGCCAGCTGGCGGACGAGGTGTGGAAGGACGCGGGGTGAAACCTCTCAGCCAATCCCCATCCGCGCGGCTTCCTCGGGAGTGAGACCCATCGCGACGGTGACCTTCAGTACCTCGTCCTCGCCGCGAGCGTCCTCGAAGGCGTCGAGAATGATGCGCGCTCTCACGGTCTGTTCGAAGCCGTCCCAGCGGCTCCAGGTGACGAACAGGTGCGTCGTCCCCGGTGCAGGTTGCTCGATGACGATGTCCGGTTCGCCCTCCGCGTGCGGAGCGCGCAGCTCGTCGGAGAGGGCGCGCCGGAGCTCGGCCTCGTCGGGCAGACCGTGACGGCGGAGCGACGTTCGGACCGGCATGATCAGCTCCTCAGGGCTCCGTGGTTGTTTGCGATCCACTCGGCGTGCGCGAGGAACACCATCGCCACGTTTTCCTTAGCAGACCCGGGCCGATACCGCATGCTGACGAACCAGTCGGCGTGGAGAAGAGCGCACGTCTGCAAGAAGCTCCGGCGGAGACTGCGACTCCACGCCGATGCGCCCGATGTGCGGCGGCGCTCGAGTAGCTCCTGCGACCAGAACCAGAGACCGTGGCCGGACTCGAAGTCCTGACGAAGGTGCGGTTGCCTCGCCTTGCGTCGCACCGGCGCGAGGAGCGGTTCGACGGCATCGGCCGGGCCTGCGCGAGCAAGGAGGAAACAGGCGCTCTTCAGCAGCATCTCCGCCGCGAGGCCGGCGAGGTAGATGGCGCTGTGGTGCTGGCCGTCGATGACGAGAGTCGCGGCCTCGTCGAGCCGGCGCCGAGCGGAGAGCTCGAGGTCCTGGACCGACTCGGGGTGAGCCTCGAGGAAGGCACGGTAGCTCATGGATGGCGCGACCAAGCACGCGGTAGGCCACCACGCGTTGACGCGATTTCCCGGAGGATCGCGAGCCGCAGGGTGTCCACGGACGATTTCGCGCTGTCCACGGACAGGTTCTCCAGGGATGCAGGATGACGTCTCGGTGCCTGCGACAGTAGTCTGCGGCACGGAGGGAAGATGCGCCGAGTTCTGACGTTCATCATCGCGAGCGGGAGCGTCCTCACAGCGTGCGGCGCCGGCAACAGCGCGACGATCCAGTGCGCGGGAGATCGCACGCCGCTCGACGGCGTCTGCGTGTCGCCCCAGGTGGCCGACTACGTCGCGTGCGTGCGGGCCCAGGGCGCAAAGCTGGGCGAAGACCGATCGAAGAAGCTCTCGATGGAGGCCGGGTATGCCGGCGCGCACGCGGCCGTGGCCAGCGACGTGGGCGAGAAGCTCCAGAAGGAGTACTCGACGTCGGACAACAACGCGCTCGAGATCATTCGCGCGTGCGGCGCCATGCGCGGCAGCGAGGAGGACGTCTGCAGCAAGGCGGGTGCCACCCTCGTGTCCTGCGGCTACGAGACCGACCCCGGCTGGTTGCCCAACTGCCAGGCACAGGCGCCCTACCGCGCATGCCTCGCCCAGCACCAGGGCGACTGCAACGCCCTGAGCGCCTGCGGCTTCGACGACATCGGCCGGCGGTTCTGCGGCGGGGCCGCGCTCGGCCAGGGGAACGCGGGGTGCGAGGCGACCGGGAACTGCACCCACGCGTGCGGAGGGGACGCCAAGTGCAAGTGCGACTGCTTCGCGGCGATGGCCTCGTCGGCGTCCCTCGCGGTGGGACTCCAGGGGCAATGCTTCCAGCTCCATTGCGGGTCGTGTCTTTCCCAGGGCGCCGCCGCCTGCGACGCCTGCTTCGCGCAGCACTGCCAGGCGGGGTTCGACCGCGCGTGCAAGGGCCACTGAGGAGCGCCGGCGGATGCCCACGACCCAGGACATCGTCCAGAAGCTCTGGAACCTGTGCCACGTCCTCCGGGACGACGGGATCACGTACCACGAGTACGTGACGGAGCTGACGTACCTGCTCTTCCTCAAGATGGCGAAGGAGACGGGGACGGAGTCGCAGATCCCGAAGGGGTACCGCTGGGACGACCTCGTGCGCGAGGACGGCGTCGAGCTGCTCAACTTCTACAAGAAGCTCCTGCTCGACCTCGGCGCGAAGTCGTCGGGGCGCGTGCAGGCGATCTTCCACGACGCGACGACGTCGTTCCGCCAGCCGCGGCACCTGCGCACCGTCGTCGAGTCGATCGACGCGCTCGACTGGTACAGCGCCAAGCACGAGGGCCTCGGCGATCTCTACGAGGGCCTCCTCGAGAAGAACGCCGAGGAGACGAAGAGCGGCGCCGGCCAGTACTTCACGCCGCGCCCGCTCATCGAGAGCATGGTCGCCCTGGTGAAGCCCCAGCCCGGCGAGCGCGTCGAGGACCCGGCGGCGGGCACCGGCGGCTTCCTCATCGTCGCCGACCGCTTCGTGAGGGGGCTCACGGACGAGTACCACGACCTGAAACCTGCCGATCAGAACTTCCAGCGACGCGAGGCGTTCTACGGCGTCGAGCTCGTCCCCGACGTGCAGCGCCTCGCCCTCATGAACGCGATGCTCCACGGCATCGAGGGCGACATCCTCCTCGGCGACACGCTCGGTCCCGACGGCGCGCGCCTCCCGAAGGCGCACGTCATCCTCACGAACCCGCCCTTCGGCACGAAGAAGGGCGGCGGCGGCCCGACGCGCGACGACATCACGTACCCCACGAGCAACAAGCAGCTCGTCTTCCTCCAGCACGTCTACCGCGGCCTCGTCCCCGGCGGCCGCGCGGCCGTCATCCTGCCCGACAACGTCCTCTTCGAGGAGGGCGTCGGCCAGAAGGTCCGCGGGGACCTCATGGACAAGTGCGATCTCCACACCATCCTCCGCCTGCCGACGGGCATCTTCTACGCCCAGGGCGTGAAGACGAACGTCCTCTTCTTCACGCGCGGCGCGAAGGACAAGGGGAACACCAAGGCCGTGTGGTTCTACGACATGCGCACGAACGCGCCGTCGTTCGGCAAGCGGACGCCGCTCACGAGGGCGCACTTCGCGGAGTTCGAGAAGGCGTACGGGGAAGACGCGCTGGGCAAGGCGAAGAGGAAGGACGGAGGCGAGGAGGGGCGGTTCCGGCGGTTCACGCGGGAGGAGATCGCGAAGAGGGGGGACAACCTCGACGTGAGCTGGCTGAAGGACGACAGCGTGACGGACCACGCGGATCTGCCGGAGCCGGAAGTGATCGCAAGTGAGATCGTGGGGCTGCTGCAGACAGCGCTGGAGGAGATGGAGGGGTTGCGGGAGGAACTGGGGGTGGAAGAGTGAGCGACACACCGCTCCCCCCCGGGTGGGCCACGACGCGAATCGACTCAATCGCGACGTTTGTACGTGGGGTCTCGTATCAGAAGAGCGAGGCACGCGACGAGGAGGCACCGGGGTACGTTCCGGTGCTGCGAGCCGGGAACCTACGCGACGGTCAGGTTGCTTGGACAGACCTCGTGTTCGTGCCGGAGGCGCGGGTGTCCGACGCTCAGCGGCTTCGCGCCGGAGATATCGTCGTCGCCATGTCGTCAGGATCAGCGTCGGTGGTCGGCAAAGCCGCCTCTGTCGAAGCGTCGGATGCGACGCGAAGCGCAGGTTTCGGAGCTTTCTGCGGGCTGTGGCGTCCGGCAGACGACATGTCTCCGTGGCTTCGGCAGTACTTTCAGAGTCCGGAGTACCGCCAAATCGTCTCTTCAGCTGCAGCTGGCATCAACATCAACAACCTGCGGGCCGATCACATCGGCGCAATTCAGATACGAGTTCCTCCAGCAGGAGCGCAGCGCCGCATCGTCGCCAAGCTCGAATCCCTCCAGTCGCGCAGCCGGCGCGCACGCGAAGTGCTCGATGCCGTTCCCCCGCTGCTCGAAAAGCTCCGCCAGTCGATCCTCGCGGCGGCCTTTCGCGGTGACCTCACGAAGGACTGGCGCGCGAAGCACAAGGACGTCGAGCCCGCGAGCGAGCTGCTGAAGCGCCTCCGGGTCGAGCGACGCAGGAAGTGGGAAGAGAACGAGCTCGCCAGGATGAAGGCGAAGGGGAAGGTGCCGGGGAACGACCGGTGGAAGGGGAAGTACGAGGAGCCGGAGGGGGTGGATGCGACCGGGTTGCCCGAGCTGCCGGAGGGGTGGTGCTGGGCGAGTGTCGACGAGGTGTCAGTCCTGCAGCTTGGACAGCAACGGGCGCCGATCCACGCAGCGGCGGAGAAGGCCTACCCGTACGTTCGAGCTGCCAACATCACTTGGGATGGCCTCGACCTCAGCGACATGAAGGAAATGGGCTTCCCCGACCGTGACCGTTATCTCCTGGAAGACGGAGACGTGCTCCTTTCGGAGGCATCCGGCAGTCCAACGGAAGTCGGCAAGCCGGCCATATGGCGGTCGGAGATTCCCGGCTGCTGCTACCAGAAGACCCTTCTCAGGGTTCGCCCCGTATCGCGTGACGCTTCAAGCGAATGGCTGCATCTAGGATTCCTCGCCGATGCCCTGCTGGGGCGTTTCGCGAAAATGGCACCGGGTGTAGGAATCCTTCATCTAACGGCAGACCGGATGCTTCGGTGGCCGGTCGCCCTCGCTCCTTCGGCCGAGCAAGAGATGATCATTGCGGTGGTGCAGGCGGGAGTTCGGCGCCTCAGGAGACTCGAAGGCATGACGGAAACGGCAACAGCCGCTCTCTCCACTGCTGAACGTGCGGTCCTTGCGAAGGCGTTTCGCGGGGAGCTCGTTCCGCAGGATCCGTCCGATGAGCGCACCGACGGAATGCTCGAAGGAGTCCGCGAGAACCCTGGGCCTGGCGACCTTTCCGCAAAGAAGCGTCGCGGCGAACGCCTTTCCGACGTCGCGGAAGCCGACTCGTGACGGTCACCATCTCCGACCGCGCTGCCCTCGAAGCCCTCGTCGTCGACAATGACGACCTCGAGCGCCTCGAAGCCCTGCTTGCCCAGTTCAACATCTTCGAAGCGCTCGGCGCCGTTCGTCACGAGCTACGCCACTCGGACCTCCTCAGGTTCCTCGTCGACCCACGAGGCGCGCACGGCCTGGGCGACCTCTTTCTGCGCCGCCTCCTCCAGCGCACCCTCGCCGTCGCCGGACCGGAGTCGAGCGCGGGCCTCTCGCCCGTGGAGATGGACGTCCACACATTCGACGAGGCGGAGGTCTTCCGGGAGCGCGCAAACATCGACCTCCTCGTCCTCGATCATGAGGGAAAGCTGGCCGTGATCGTCGAGAACAAGATCGACACCGGGGAGCACTCGAACCAGCTCCGGATCTACTGGGAGGCGGTGTCGCAGGAGTTCCCTAGCTACCGCCTGCTCGGAATCTACCTGACGCCCGACGGCGACCTTCCCTCGGACGATCGCTACGTCGCCGTCGACTACTCGGTCATCGCGACCCTCGTCGAGAGGTTGGTCGAAACGCGTGCGTCGACGCTCGGGCCCGACGTCCGCGTCCTCCTGGCCCATTACGCCCAGATGCTTCGGAGGCACATCGTGAGCGACTCGGAGATCGCGGAACTCTGTCGGAGGATCTACAGGAAGCACAGGGCGGCTCTCGATCTCATCTACGAGCACCGACCCGACATGCAGCAGGCGATCCGCGAGGCCCTCGAGGGGCTCGTCAAGGAGAGGGACGATCTCGTCCTCGACGTCTGCACGAAGAGCGCGGTGAGGTTCCTGCCGAGGCAATGGGACGAGGTGCCGGCCCTGCGTGAGGGCACGGGCATGTGGACGAGCAGTCGGCGCGTGTTGATGTTCGAGTTCGTGAACGCGCCTGAGAGCCTCTACCTGAAACTCGTCGTCGGCCCGGGCCCTGCCGCGACCCGCGCGAAGCTCTACGCAATGGCGACCGCCGACCCCGCGCTCTTCAAGGGCGCGACGAAGGGCGTGTACAAGTTCTACAACACGATTCTGGGCAAGACCGTCCTCCCGAAGAAGGCGTACGAGGCAGAGGACATCGAAGAGCTCACGGCCAAGATTCGGGAGCAGTGGACAGCATTGCTCGCGGCCGATCTCCCTGCCGTCGTGCGACGCGTCGAAGAGCTCGCATGGTGAGCACGTCGCTACGGGACACGCTGAGCGGCCTCCTCATCCGTGATCCGTTCATGACGTGGATCCTTGACGGGTCGAAGACGTGGGAGATCCGCGGCGCACCGACCAAGATTCGAGGCCCCATCGCGCTCATCAAGAGCGGTTCAGGCACGATCGTGGGCACCGGCGATCTGCGAGACGTGGTGGGTCCGCTCACCTTGAAGGCCCTGAGGGCCAACGCGCGCAAGCTCAACACCAAACCGTCGGAACTCGAGGGGCCGCTGTACTACGGCGACCACACCTATGCCTGGGAGCTCGCGAACGTGAAGCGACTTCCGAAGCCCATCCCCTACCACCATCCGGCGGGCGCGGTGATCTGGGTGAAGCTTGGCGAGGCGGTCCGCCGTCGGATAGGTCTCTAGCAACCGGTCCTCCAGCCGGTCGACGTGGACCCGGTCGCTCCGGACATGCGAGCCTCGATCCATGGCCGGTACGGAGACCGCACCGGTCCCCGTCCTTCGACGACCTGAATCGCAGACGTAGGAAGCGATTCCTTCCCGGCGCCACCGCCACGAGGCCCGCCCTTTGCTGGGGCTCGGCGTCTTGTTTCTAGCATCGCGGGCCGGTCGCAAGCCGATGTCCGGGGGGGCGTGACCTCTCGCCGCCGGTTACGCTGGGCTTGTGGACACACCGAACACCTTCACGAAGGGGACCAGTGACGGCCAGAAGCGCCGTCTGCAATGCATCGCCTGCACCAACATCACGCAGCACACGGTCCAAGCCTCGGTGACGGACACCGAGCACGTCATGGAGAAGGGGCTCGAGATCGGTTCCGTGAACACGGACCACGAGCTCGTCCAATGCGACGGCTGCCAAAGCATCTCGTATCGCGATTCCTGGTGCACCTCGAACGAGGATCCCGACTACTACGAGCTGCCCCCCGAGCGTCAGCGCCTCTTTCCTCCGAGGCTCGAAGGTCGGCGACGCCTCATGTTTGACCTGCCGGACGACATCGAGGCGATCTACACCGAGACGTACTGGGCGCTGTGCGCTGGCTCGCCCATCCTCGCCGGAATTGGCATACGTGCCATTCTAGAGACGGTCTGCCGCAAGAAGGGCGCGAAGACCGGAAAGCTTGTGAAAAGGATCGAAAAGCTCGTCGACCTAGGCGTCCTCTCCAAGAATGACGCCAAAGCGCTCCACAGGTTGCGTGATCTCGGCAACGAGGCGGCGCACAGAGTAAAGCAGCTCGACTCCGCAAGCCTGGGCGTGGCCATGAACGTCGTCGAACACCTACTTAGGCAGGTCTACTACGTGGACGGCGCCGTCGTTCGCAGGCACTTGCCGCGTAAGCGGTGGACAACGTCGAGTGTTCGCGCCGCGAAGGGCGAGGGCGGCGGCGGGCGGCCCGCTCTACCAGCGACGATCGCGTCCGGTGGCCAGATGGCTACGCCTCCGCGGCCCGGCGGGAAGAGCCCGTCGACTTGACATCGGAGCAGCACCCCTCGGACGCCAGCCGACCCCGCCCAAAATCTAGTGGAGCGCATGGACGATCACGAGGACGATGCCCGCGACGAGCGTGAGGATGGCGGACACGACGCCGAGGGTGGACAGCTCCATGTGGATGCCGAATACCCTGCGGCCTCCGGCGGCGTATGCCGAAAGGGCCAGGTAGCCGGGCTTTGGGTTCTGGGTGGGGGTGCGGTTCGTCTTCATCCTCTGGGCTCCTTGGGCGGGAACGTAGGCGGGAGGTCGGATGGCATCCCTGGCGATGCGTTTACGCTGGGGGACTTCATGGCGCTGGAGTCTCCTGGACGGTGTGAACGTAGGGGGCACGGCTGAGGCGACCCGATTGGCTCTACTCGTGTAATGCCGTGCTCGATCGCGAAGCGCGGGGGTCGCCACCGAAACTCGACTTTCGGTCGGGGAGGAAACCCAGGTTTCCCGGGGGAGGTCGGGGTCGCCGGGCACACGTGTGCTGTGCACCCTGTTGCGGGGTGCTCGGAAAATAGGGATTGGGGGCGCCTACGCGGTCCGAGGTGGCGCGAACGCCGGTGGCTCACCAACAGAGGCCTGGGACTATTCGGGCGCGCGCCATGCGGCAGGTCACCCGACCAGGTGCAGGAGTTGAGCGCCCGCCGACCGCTGCGACGAGTTTCTCATGCCGTCACCTTGACGAAGCGCGCGCCGCGCGTGATGGTTGTGGCGCGGCGCGTTGCCGTAGGCGTCTCCCACGCCGGACCCCATTCGGTCCTCCCCCCGCGGGGACCGCTCGAAGGGGTGAAGGGGCTACGGTCTCGGGACGGTGTCGATCCGTTCGGCGCTGCGGAGCGAGGCGGGGGCGCTCCGTCAGCGTGGGAACGAGATCGAGCCATGACCAAGAAGACTGCTCTCAAGATCGCCGCACGCGCTCGTCAGGAGGCAAACGGCGGCAAGTACCAACACCATCACCGCCAAGAGCACGGGCCCGAGCCTCGTCCCGGTGCCGCCGCCGATCAGCGACTCATCGACGACGTAGCTGCCGCGGTCCACGCCGCGAGGGAGGCTGCGGGTGGCAGTTTCGGCATCACCCTCTTCGAGCTGGTGTTTCCCGGAGTCGAGCCCTCCGTCGTCAAGTTGGCTTGCGATGCCGCCGGCGTCGCCTACTTCGAGCGCAACGGTCTCCCGCGCCTAATCGTCCCTCGTGGTGCCGGAGACCCCAACTTTCCCCTTCGCGCCGCGCTCTCCGTCTTCAGAGACAGACGACGCCCCGTCATCGACAACGCGTCCCAGGAGGTGCGGGCCTTGGCCGAGCCCTGGATCGACATCATCCGTTCGCGCCCGAACGGCACCGTGGACATCGCCCGCCCCGAGGCGGGATGGCCTGAGCTTCCCTCGGTGGGTCCGGACCGGCTCGAAGTCGTGCGAAACATCCTGGACGAACTCGGCCCCGGCTACTCCATTCACACCGACCGCCATTCGGGCCTCCTCTTCCTAAGGAGCACGACGACCCCGTCGCCTGAGATCGACGACATGTTCCCGATCCACGCCACCCCGGACGAAGTCCGAGTCGGCTTCCGGGTCGGAGAGATCGCTCGCATGGGAGGCTTCCAGATGCCCTTTGGCATGAAGTCGCCGTCCCCCACCATCTACGCCATGCTCCGCGAGCTCGGCTCCGGCCTCCACGCCGCGAAGATGATCCGTGCGACCGACCGCAGGCTGCAATACGCCATCTTCAGCGAGCGTGGTGGCGTCATCCAACAGGGCGCGAGGGTCGCCTCGGCCCAGGGCCTCGCTGAACTGCTCAGGCGCTATCCCGTGCGGGCCTAGCCACGACCGGATGCACGCCGCTCGGGACGTTCAACCCGAGCGGCGGCACCGTCTCCTGGTTCTCGCCGATCACACGCGCGCGGGAGTCCCCGATGTTGTGGGCCAGCGCGCGGCCAATTCTGTGTGAAGAGCGAAAACCATGTTACGTCTTTGATAAGTAGAGGCACTGCCAATGGGTCTTGCGAATGTTCAGGTCTCCCTGCCGCACTTCGAGCAGCTCCACGCGCACCTGACGACCCACAATCGTCGTTGCCAGAACATGCACCTCCGCGCGACCTATCCCGGCACGAGGCCCGCGCAGATGCGGCATCTGCACGCCGCCTTTGCGTCGGGAGACACGGAGATCGCCGGTATGATCTCCGGCCACGGAGTCCTCTGCGAGTACCGGATGCTGCTAGTGCGAGGACAGCCGCAGATGCGCGTACTAACGGAAGAGGGCGACGAACAGGAGATCGAGCGCATCCAGCACCAGTTCCTGCGTGCGGTGGTTCGACGGATGCGCGAGGAAGCGGCGAGCGACTTGGACCACCCGGTCAACCGGATCGAAGGGCAGCTCTACCTCAAGCGACTGTATGGCGGCATGTCGCCGGATCACCAGTTGTGCCGGAACGCTATCGAAAGCGGAGCACTTGACCGTCGCTTCGTCGATCGGCTCGCCCCCTGGAACCTTGCGCTGTTTCTTGGGCCGCCCCAGCGCACGCGGAGCCCGCGTCGTCCGCGCCAGTAAAAAGGTCTCCGTGCCTTGGGTCTCGGACGACCACGTAGGGCGTCCTTCCGTTCCCGCACGAGCAATTTGGAGCGCGAAGACCGCGTAGGGTGCCTTTGGCGAAGGGCTCCGTGGTGGTGAGGACGAGTCCGCAATGCGAGCATGGATGGCTGTACGGCTCGACGCCGTAGCGAGCCGTCCACTGCTCGGTGGTCACGCCGTGGATTGTCAGCCGTGGGTCGCCTGTCGTCGGCGCGTACTCACGTCGTCCAGTCGTCACGCGCGAACCTTCGCACGAACCACCTTTGCGTACCAGTCTAACGACGCGAAACCACTCCGTTAAGTCAGGAGACAAACGACAGCCTCCCACACGCTGCTAGCAGCGGTGGGTTCGCGCATTCCCGTCTCTGCTGGTCCGATCGCGCACCTGGGCCAAGGGGTCAAGACTGGCCGGCTGAGCATGGCCGGTCAGGCATCTCAGGGCGCGGTTCCCTTCGCGTGCCGGCACCGTCCTTCTTAGGGGGTACATGCCGTCGGACAGGCTGCCGACCGCACTGGAGCACGGCGCCAGTCGACTCACGAGACGCACACGGCCGACCATCCCTTCTCGGCGCGCAGCTCGCCTCTCCGACTAGCGTTCGCGCGCTCCCGGAAGGCTCGCGACAGGAACGACGGTCGCCGCTGCGCAGGTGACGCAGTCGAGCTTCTGCTCCGCCCGGGCGAGGCGTTCGCGTAGAGCGGAGATCTCGCTCGTTCTCAGCACCTCGAGCCCAGTCTGCATGTTCTTGGTCTGGCCATCGAGGCCATCGAGGCGCTTGTCGATCGAAGCCGCATGCTCCTTCGCTGCTCCCAGGTCGACGCCGAGCGAGTGCATCTGGACGATGAGCCACCCTAGGCCGCCGAAAGCGACGGTGTACAATCCGCCTATCGCCCACGCGGCCTGCCTCACGCTGACGGCGTGATCCGGTGAAAACAGTGTCGTCACCCCTCCACTATACACCCTCCTTCAGCCTGCCAGGCTCTTGGCGACCTGTCGTGGCCGGGCTCCTGCCGCTCCTCGTCCTCATGGGTTTTGGCGTGGAGCTGAGCGGCCGCATCTCGACGGCACGCGACGACGTAAGGCGAATCGACAATGACCTGAGGGACGTCGGAGCCCAGATCGAGCTAGTCGAGGCGACCCTCAATGCGACCAGCAAGGACCTTGGCCCAAGGGAGGACGTGATCAACGCCTCGCCGAGGCTGTCCAATGGTGCCGTCAACACCTTCGGGGGAGAGTCGGGCCACTCGAGGGTAGTACTCTACGTGGGCCTTATTCAGCCGACGGTCGACGACACGCCTGGCTCGAACGTCACCGGCGCCGAAGCTATGGTTATCCGCAACGCGGTTCTTGTCGCGTCCCATGCGCAGCGCGCCGTCGTTGGCGGGCTGCCAAAGGACAGCCGTTCCCGGTTGGTACCGATCACGATCGAAGACTCGACGATCGACAAACGCATCGAGCTCGGTGAGAACGTCAAACTTCAGAACGTGACGTTTGCACACTTTCCCTAGTCGCTCTGGGGGCCCTCCGTCGGCTCGCCAGGTTCGTCGCGCGCTTCCGCCGGAATGTCGACCTCGAAGAGCAACGGCAACTGCACCTGCTTGCCGGGCTGCTGCGCCGCCAGGTACTTGGCCGCAGCCGTCCGGATCCGCTGCAGCTCCCGCGTCCTGGCCGCCGGTTCCACCGGGAGGTCCACCTTGAAGCGGTAGGCGGGCAGTCGCGGCACGCGGTCGATCCACGGGGCGAGCTCCCCCGCCGCCATCCGGTCGATCGTGTTCTTCACCCGCCTGAGCAGCGTGGCGTGCTCCGACCCCGCCCCGGTGGACTGCATGATTGAGCCCACGACGGCGTGTGTTCGCCCTAGGATATCCGCCGCGCTGATCGTACCGGCGCCCGCGACGAGAGCCCCCACGATCTCGGGGATGACTACGCCCGCAACATCACCCTCTTCGGACTGGGCGTCGAAGGGCACGATGGCGAGCGGTGGTGCCTCCTTCATCCGGGCGTCCGCCATGCACCGTGAAAGGGCCGCGTCCGGGAGTTGGGACCCCGAGAATCGGAAACGCTCTCCGTCGAACCCTGCGACGGTGGCGATACGTGCTCCCAGCCCCTCGGCGATGGCCGCGCGGCACTCGTCGTTGCAGACGTAGAGCACGTGGACGCGGTGGGCCGACGGGTCGGGGACGTGCAGATACGCGAAGTCGCGAAGGTCGGTTGCCGTGACACGGAGCATGCGGCTCAGCTGGTCGCCGTCCAGATCTTTGCCGCCCTTCACCTCGGTGAGCAACGTCAGGCCCGGCGACTGAGCCACGACATCGGGGGCGAGCTTCGTCCCGTCGCCGAGGACGAACGTCACCCCGACCGACGGCACGAGGTACCCCAGCTTCGACAGACAGTCGGGATAGCCAGGTTGCTTGAAGCGCAACGCGAGAAAGACGTTGAGCAGGTCCAGGTGTCGAAGCATCCCCCGCGCTTCCGATCACCCCGCCTCTGCCCGGGCGTCTGCGTTGACGTGGAACTGCAGGTTGTTGAGGAACCGCACGACGGTGTTCCCGCAGACCCCTCGCGGGAGCTGGATGACCACGTTCTCCTGCGTGATGTCGAACGTGAGAACGCCCCCCACGTGAAGGTCCACCGCGCGCGCGCGAAAGTGCCCATCGCTCACTCGCGTCGGCAACCCCCACAACCGGAACGGGTCGTTCGCCGCGAAGATGCGCTGCACCGCGTACTCGAGATCCTGCACGGTCCACTTGAGATCGAGCACGACGGGTTGCCCGGCCACGACATGCCTGCCGCTCGCGTCCGTCGTCGCACCGATTCCGTAGCGCTCTTCGAAGCTCCGCACGAGATCGCCGTAGTCCCTCAGCATCCGGACGATGACTCGGTTGTGCTCGTCGAACGAGGTGCCCCCTGCCGTGATCTTGCCGTCGTGGAAGTACTCGGCCACGCAGTAGTCGGCCTGCGCGTCGTCGCCCCCGCTGCGCAGCCGGACGCTGCGCACGGACACGGCGTGGGGGAACACGTGCGCGGTGCGCAGCTTGTGCAACGTCTTCTGCGCATTCGACGCCCAGAGGCGGAGAGTCACGAAGTCGGAGTCCGTGACGGGACGGTCGCCCTCGGTGACCGGCCTGCGATCGTGGCTCAACGAGAACGTGAGCATCTGCGCGCCCACCGTGTCCGCCAGCGTCTCGAGGTAGTGCGGGGGGATCCAGACGCGATCCAGCCACGGAGCCGACGACACGATGGCATCGCGCGCATCGTCCGCATCCTTGACGAGCGCGGTGGTGTAGAGCCGCCAGAAGCGTGGGGTCGACGTGTCGCACCAGAAGGTCACGTCCTTCTTCTGGAGCCGGAACAGCCCGGACTCGCCGGCCGCTGCGAAGTCGAAGCCGATCTTCTTGCCCAGCCCGCCCATCTTGGCCAGCGTCGCATCGTCGGAGTCCGCGCCATGCGCCTCGACGAGGTACGTCTTGACCATCGTCCGCCCGGCGTCTTCGTCCGCTTCGCTGGCGGACCAGCCGCCGCGGCTCGCCGCCATCTGCCCCTGGAGATGACGGGCGAGGTCCCGGCGGGTCTCGATCGCCATCATGTGGAAACCATAGCGCAGGTCCGCCGCATGCCCCGCCGGTCAGGCTATGCGAAGCTCAGGCGGGGCGCCACAATTGGGGTCCATCACGAGGGTCTTCCGATGAACAGGCTGTACCTCACCGAGGTCTGCAAGGATTCACGCGTCACCCGCCGTGACGGCGAGGCGTTGCGGGATGTGCTCGAGGCACACTGGAGCGATGTGGAGCCGTTGATCCTCGACTTCGAGGGCGCGGCGATCGCATCCGCGTCGTTCTTCGACGAAAGCTTCGGCGCGCTGGCGCTGCGCTACCCGCTTGCGGAGGTTACGCGCAGAATCAAGGTGGAGAACATCGCGCCGGAAGATCGTCGCCTTCTGAACACCCTCGTACGGGCCCGACAGCGAGAGCGCGACTCGAGCGCCAAGGTCCTCCAAGGGGCGCCGCACGGCCAGCCGGAACAGGATCCCGAGAGCGGCCGATAGTCGCGTACCGGCGTACGCGCATCACATCCGCTTCACGCCCGCCGCGCCGGCACTCCCCCCATTCGCCCGATCCCGAACGGCAGCCTGTACACGTCCGGCACGTTTATCCGGTTGTCCGGCAGCCGCTCCATCACCCCTAGCTCCCGCAGGTCCTCGATCACCCCCGCGAGGTCCCCGCCCGAACGCGCTCTCCGCCGCGCCTCGGGGTTCTTCTCGAGGAGCTCTTCGAGCTTCGCGTGCTCCCACGCGCCCAGGACGTCGGACGCGATGCAGGGGACGACGAGGTGCTTCAGCGTCGTGAGCGCCTGATCCGCCCAGGGGAAATCCTCCTTGATCTCTCTCGCCCGTATCTCCGCGGCCTCCCTCACGCCCTCCTGGATGGCGCGATGGTGGAAGACCTGGGGCTCGTCGTCGGGTGTGGCCAGCGCCGCGGCGCGGATGGCGGCGAGGAAGCTGCGGGGGCTCACGCTTCCGAAGGCGTCGGCGAGGTGGTTGACGAGCCAGCGGTAGGTGTCGCCGCGCCGTTCGTTGGTGCCCATCCAGCGGCCGGCGAGCTGGTGCCACAGGGCCTCCTGGTGGGCCTCCTCGGTCAGCTCGGTCGGCACCATCCAGGCGCCGGCGGCCTGCTTCCATCCGACGCGAGGTTTGAAGAGGGCACGAAATACGTCGGCGTTCTCCCTGGAATTGGCGAGGTATCGCCAGAGGAGGCCATAGAGGTCGGTCGGCTTCCACGAGAGCTCGACCTTCGCGGTCAGGAGCTTGCTCGCGTCGGGGAACGCGAGCACGTACGGGTCGTTCAGGACGTCGAGGCGCACGAAGGCCTTCGCGCGCAGCGCGCGCGTGCCGAGGAGATCGAGGAGCAGGCCGAAGAGGCCATGGTGCGCCTTGACGACGTCCTTCCAGAGGTGCGCCGTTCGATCGATCGCGTCGAACACGACGATGTGCCGCCGGCCCTCGGCGAAGAGCTCGTCGTCGGTCTCGGCGAGGATCCGCGCCGCGCGCTCGGGATCCTCGTGGACCCAGCCTACGCGCTCGCGCCACGTGCCCAGGTGCTCGAGTCGCTCCGGCGCGATGCGGTGAAGGACGACGGTCTTCCACACGACGCGCGGGGGGAACGCGTCGAAGAGGGACCCCAGGGTGTCGGCATCGAGGGGACGGCCGGCGTCCACGGTCTTCGCGCCGTAGCCGACGCTCACCTCGTAGTGGAGGCCTTCCTTGCGTGCGTCGAAGAACTGGGAGAGGAGGAGCGGCCCGAGGTCGCTCGTCCCGAGCGTCTCCCACCAGAAGGTCTTCCCCGTGCCCCGGCCACCCACGACGAGGGCCCGGCTGGGGTCGAGCGCGGCCACGTGGCTGCGCGGGACGTAGATGAACTCCGGGTCCACGGGCTCGTCGTAGAGCCGCTCCGGGATGCTGCCGAGGACGCAGCGCCGGAGCTTGATGGCATCCGCGACGTTCACGGGTCCTCGTCGAAGAGGTGGGCGACCTCGCGCAGGCCGCCGACGGCGCGAAGATAGGGCGCGAACGCCGCGTCGAACTGCTCGGGCGTCATGCCCTCGTTCGTGGCGCCCGGCGGCGCGGCGGGCTCGCACTCCACGAACTCGCGGCGCCAGAAGATGGGGATGGGCGCGTGAGGAGCGTCGGGATCCCGCACGTCCGGCAGGAGCGCGTCCTCGTTCTCGGAGCTGTCGTAGACGAAGCTGGAGAAGAGGTCGTAGGCCGACAGGCGGACCCGATCGACGTAGGCCTCCCTGCCCGTCTCGGGGACGAGCGAGGCCACGACCCGCAGACGGTCGCGGAACCCCTCGAGCACTTCGCGGTCCCTGGCCCAGGCGGAGAAGAGGAGGCGGTAGCCGAGCCAGGTCTGCGACGTCGCGCCCGCGAAGAGGAGCGCCGTCCCGCCGAGCCTCGGGACCGCGGCGGCGGAGACGTCGTGCAGCCCCGCGCGGCTGTCGAGGAGGACGACGTCCGGCTCGTGGACGCGCTCGAGGCCTTCGAGGAGCCGCTCGAGGCGCGTCGCGAACTCCGAGCCGTCCGGCGACGCGTAGACGCGGCCGAGCTTCGCGACGAAGCCGCCGTCTCGCAGCGACGGTGCGCGGTCGTCGGGCACGGAGGTGGTCCCGAGCGAGGGGGTTACGAGGATCTCCCCTACCCGGCTCGGGTTGACCATGCCGCGCAGGAGCTCGTCGTCCCCCTGCCCGACCGCGTCCTCGACGAACCAGTCGACGACGCCGTACGCGGGCAGCTCCGAAGGGGCGAGCAGCATGCTCGTCGTGCCGGGCGACTCCAGGTCGAGGTCGACGACGAGGACGCGGCGGCCCTTCTCGGCGAGCCGCTTCGCGAGCGCGACGAGCGCGGTGGAGCGGCCGACACCGCCCTTGATGCCGAAGAACGTGACGCGCGGCTTGTGCCCGTCCTTCGCGACGGACGGGCGTCGCCAGCCCTGCTCGCTGACGAGGCGATCGATCAGCCATACGCCCTCCGTGACCGGGGCCCGGTCGCGCGCGAGCTCCTCGGGGGTGAAGAGGGTGCCATCGAGGAAGAGCGAGCTGCGGCCGGGACTGAAGGCGCCGAGCGCGCGGTGGAGATCGTCCGCAGCGGCCTCGCCGGGCGGGGTCTGCGCGAGCACGCGCACGCGGCCGTGCACGTCGCGAATGAGATACATGTCCGCGCCGAGCTCGGGATGCGCGCGTGCCCACGCCACGGCGCCGGCGAGCGCCTGGTCGAAGCGCGGCCCTCCGCTCAAAGGCCCTCCTCCTGGGCGATGGCCTTGAGCCGCTTCGCGAGCGTGACGCGCGACGCCACGACCGCCTCGGACACCGTGCCGTCGATCGCGTAGCGATGCTCGGCGCGCCACTCCTGGAACACGTTGGCCGGCCTGCCGGCGCCGCCGGAGAGCTGCCCGATCCACGCGGCCACCGTACGGTTCGACGCCTTCGCCATGAACAGGTTCCACAGCTCGTCGACGTGCGGCCGGCGCTTCGTCACGGGATCGCTCGGGAAATCGCCGCGCGGGTCGGGCGTGACCAGCTTCGCCTTGATCATGAGCCACTTGAGCCCCGACTCGACCGTGAGGCCACCGACGTGGTCGACCGCCTCGTAGGAGTGGACGGGGTTCCCCTTCTTCTTCTCGCCCGTGATCCGGAGGTACTCCTGCATCATCAGGCCGAACCAGCGCTGGAACGCGTGGTCGAAGCTCACCTTGCTCACAGGGAGACTTCTATCATCGGGCACGCGGCTTGGGCGTGCGGTCAGTGGCTTCGTGAGCGCGGGCGCGTGGGATGGGGGCGCGGTCAGGTCTCTCGCGGGCGCGCCCACGAGCGAGCCGCGGGCGCCCACGTCTCTCGTGAACGCGGCCGCGTGCCTCAGGGATGCAGGCACGACGCTCGTGAGCGCGGTCAGGTGCTTCGTGGGGGCGACCGCGTGCTTCGTGACCGCGGGCGCGTGCGGTCGGGACGCGGGCACGTTCTTCGCGCCCGAAGCCACGTGCGATCGAGACGCGACCACGTCCTTCGTGACCGCGGCCGCGTCTCAGCGGGACGCGACCGCGTCTGTCGTGGGCGCGACCGCGTCTCTCGTGAACGCGGGCGCGTGCCTCGTGGACGCGACCCCATCGCCTTGTGGCCGCAGCCACGTGTCTCGTGGGCGCGGTCACGAGCGATCGAGGCGCGGCCACGTCCCTCGTGACCGTGGTCGCGTGTCTCGTGACCTTGGTCGCGTGCGAGCTGCTCGCGGTCACGAGTCTCGTGGACACGGTCACATGCCATCGTGGGCGCGGTCACGGTGTCTTGTAGCCGCGGGCACGAGCCTCGTGGGCGTGGGCACATGCGATAGCGGGCGGGGTCGCGTCTCTCGTGACCGCGGTCGCGTGCGATCGAGGCGCGGTCACGGCGCTCGTGGCCGTGGTCGCGTACGACCTGGGTGCATTCACGTCTCTCGTGGCTGCAGTCGCGTACGACCTGGCTGCGGGCACGGCGCTCGTGACCGCGGTCGCGTAGGAAGAAGCCACGCTCACGCCGCGCCTGACCGTGCTCACGTGCGATCTGGCTGCGTCCACGGCGGCCCTGGCTTCATCCGCGTGCGACGGGACCGTCCTCGCGTGCGACCTGACTGAGCACACGGCGGACCTGACCGCGCCCACGCGCGATCTGGGAGCGCCCGGGGCGCGTCTGAGCGGGGCCACCTGCGAACCTGACGCGCTCGCGGCCCTCGCAACAAGGAGGCGTGAGCGACGTGGTCGCTGGCGGCGAGATCGTGCCACAATCACCGCACAGCGGGATCGTGAGCGCGCGACCTTCGATCAAGGTACCGGTCCGCGTGACCGTGGGTGACTCGTACTCGACCATCCGAGCCTGCTCCGAGCTGGAGGCGGCGCCGGACGGCGCGGTGCTCGATGCGACGGCCACGACGAGGTTCGAGCCGGTCGTCGCGGCCATGCTCGCGGCCACCGCGGCGGACCGCCGCGCCGCCGGGATGAGCACGCACTTGGCCATGCCTCTAGACGAAGGGTCGGCGCGCTTCGTGGCCGAGGTGCAGATGGACCGCGTCGTCGAGGGCCGGGTGACGGACGCCCACGGCACGCTGGAGATGCGCCAGCTCCTCGCGCTCGACCCCAGTTACACCGCGGGGGTCTCGGATCTGCTCAGTGCGGGTGTGCCCGGCATGGACGAGGTCAGCGCCTACCCCGTTCAGCTCTGCCTGAACGAGCTCTTGCAGAACGTGTTCGAGTGGGCAGGCTCGAAGATGGGCTGCATCGTGCTCACCCGCTGGTTTCACCAGACGCGCAGCGTCCGACTGGCGGTCGTGGACCGAGGGGTGGGCATCCCTGCGCGGCTGCGGGCGCTGAGGATCCAGGGCCTCCATCGGGCTTCGGACGCTCAAGTCATCGTGGCCGCCGTCACGCGCCCAAAGCTCACGTCGCGCGTTGGGCGCGCCGGTGGGCTCGGGCTGAAGACCATCCACGAGACGGTCACCCAGCGTGGCGGTAGGCTGACGATCATCTCTCTGGGCGCTAAGGTCGCCTGGCACGGAAGCCGGCAGGTCGTGAGCAAGACAACGCAGTTTTTCCGCGGGACGGCCATCGAGATCGACTTCCGTCCGACGGCTCCCGTGGCCAACCCCGACGAGTACGTATCGGTGTTCTGATGACCAGGTTGCGCGTCGCAGAGGTGTGCGAAGGCTCTCGCGTCTCGAGGCGCGACGGCGAGGCCCTGCGGCACCTCCTGGAGTCGCATTGGAACGATCCCGAGCCCGTGGTGCTCGACTTCGAGGGCGTCGTCATCGCCTCGGTTTCGTTCTTCGACGAGAGCTTCGGGGCGCTGGCGATGAGGCACCCTCTCGACGAGGTCACGCGGCGGATCAAGGTCGAGCACATGCAGGACGAGGATCGGAAGCTCCTCAACACGCTGGTGCTCGCACGCAAGCGGGAGCGAGAGGCGGACATGCTGGACACGTCGGCCATCGAGACCGAGTTCAACTCGTATAGGCCGAAGGACATCCGGCGGGCGCTGCATCACGTGGGAGAGCACCCCCTGCGCGGGGCAGAGAAGAGCTACGACGCCGTGACGGGCAACGGCAAGGTGAAGGACAACCAGCCCGTCGCGGGCGTCCGCATCCGCCGCGACGGTGAGTCCTATCGCTTCCGTCTCACCGAGGTGAGCGGCGACAACTACTCGTGGGACGAGATCGCGATGAAGACCACGAGCTTCACCGGCTTCATCGACGCGATGCGCGACATCGTGGCGAAGAGCGGCGTCATGGAGCAGCAGTTCCATCACGGTGCTGCGTCGTTCACCTACGAGTACGACCCCAGGACAGCGGAAGTGACGGTGAAGATCCCGGGCCACGCGGCAATCACCCTGGAGCTGGATGGGACGGGCTACCACACCCCGCGCGGGCACTTCCCCAATGGCGACGCCATCGATCGGCTATGCGAGGCCATCGACGATTGGCGCCAGAAGCGTCCTCGCGGCCCGCTGCCGACCGGGAACGGGGACAGTCCGAACCCGAGGGGCTGACCTTCACGGCCAGCCATCTCCCCTTCCCGCCCGCCCGTTGAACCGCTCCCCCTCAATTCCACGGGTTCGTCATGTTCAGCGCGGGACACGATCCAACCCGCGAGCCGAAGCCTCCGACCTTGCCGGTGCAGTCGCCGGACCACCCGGCCAGGTCGTTGTTGGGGCCGATGTAGCAACCCTCGCCCACCGTGGTGCTGGTGGTGGGGGCGTACATCCAGATGGCGACCGTGATGCACGTGCCGTTGCAGCCGTCGCCGCCGTCGTCGGGCTCGCGCGCGCTGTAGCCCGTGATGCAGTCCGCGCCGCATTGTCCGCCCATCACCGCGACGTACGCCTGACAGGCCTTGGCGGCCTGCGTCTCGTCGTAGGTGCCGAGCGGTTCGCAGTCCGTCCAGGTTTGACCCATGCCGTTGTCGTGGGTGTAGGCGGTGCAGGCAGCATCGGCGTCGCTCGAAGGGCCGTCCACGCTGCTGTCGCCGGTCGCGTCGACGGCTGCGTCGCTGGCATCGAGGCCCGCATCCGTGCTGCCGCCGCAGTTGCATGTTCCGTATGCGGTGCCGCTGGCGTTGCACGCCTGCCCGCCTGCGCATCCGCCCGGACCCACACACGCCACGGATCGTCCGGGCGTACAGACTTCGCCGCCGGTGTCGCCCGTGGTGCCGTCCGTCGTAGGCGCGCCGTCTGCGAGAGCGTCGGCGCCCGCGTCGCTGCCGGGCGGCGTCTTGGACGCGGCGCTCGAGCAGCTCGCTGCGAGCGCCACCAGGGCCACGAGGCTCGAGCTTCGATTCAACGGAATCACCCGGAGCCGCCTCCCTCGCCATTCTTCCTTCGCGTCGCCACGAGCATCACTCTTCTTCATGCCGCTGTCGGCGACGGAGCGCAACGGTCCCCATCAGCCCCTCCGAGGGGTTGCGTGTGTGGAACGGCCGCCCGCGCCGGGGCAGAGGACACGGCTAGGATAGGGTGATGACCGTCTGGCTCGCCCGACCGGTTCTGCACGTGGCCGATGTCGCGGCGTCGCTGGGCTTCTACGTGGAGCGGCTCGCCTTCACGAGCCCGTGGCGCCACGAAGACGACGGAAAGCTTCTCGTGGCCCAGGTCGAAAGGCAGGGCTGCGCACTCATTCTGTCCAGCCAGTGGCCCGAGAAGATCGGCAAGGGCCTGATCTTCGTTTCGCTCGACGTTGCGCCGGCAGCGCGCGAGGCGCAGGTCCACGCCCTCGATGCTCTTCGGGCGGAGCTGGAGGCCAAGGGCGTCTCCGTGAAAGAAGGATCGTGGGGCTACCGCGTTCTGGTGGTCGACGACCCCGACGGCAATCAGCTCTATTTCAATTACCCGAGCGAGCCCGCATAGCTCGTCATCGCCGGAGTAACGGGCACCGGGTATTACGTGCGCCACCAGCGGCGCCTCGTCCCGGACGGATCGCTTCCGGTGCTCTCGCCGAACGATGCTAGCGTCAGCGCCGTGGCCACGGTCGTCTACGGCGACTTCGAATGGGATGACGGCAAGGCCGCAGCGAACGCCGCGAAGCACGGCGTCGCCTTCGAGGAGGCCGCCCATGCCCTCGCTGGCGACCCGAACTCGCTCGACATCTCCGACGCTGTCGACCCCAGCCGCATCGATACCCTGGCGATGTCTCCGCTCGCGCGTATCCTCTATGTGGTCTCGATCGAAGTCGGCCCACGCCTCAGGATCATCAGCGCTCGCCGCGCCACCACTCATGAGCGACGAATCTACACGGACGCCCACTGAAGAACCGTCGCCCGAGTCTCTCGCCGAGATGCCGGAGGTGGACATGACTCGACAGCGTGTGCTGGGGCGCGGGCGACACGTTCACCGCAGGACGGGGAAGCGCGCGGTGTTCGTCGACGAGGCGATCGCGAGCCGGTTCGAGAGCGACGGCGAGATCGAGGAGGCATTGCGGGCCCTCCTCGCGGCCGCCGACCACGTGCGGAAGACCGGCTAGGACGGTCGCGAACTTCGTACTCACTCGTGAAGTGTCGATCGACGGCGGTCAGTCCGGTGTCTTGCGGATTCCCCCGTCGGGCAGCGTGAAGCCGCCGTTCTCCTTCTGCGATCGGTTCCAATCGGCCTCGCGGCGCCGTTCGAGCATCTTCTCTGTCGCGGCGCGACAGGGGGCGCTCCTGGCTCCCCCGCCACAGGCCTCCATCAGCTCGCGAGCTTCCTCGGATTGGGCGGCGCTCGCCGCTCCCGCATCCGGCATCGCGGGGCCACCAGCCGGGGAGACTGCGCCTGCACTCGCGGACGGCACGGGGGACAGCGCGATGCCTCGAGACTCGCTCGCCACCTCGGGTACCCCGGAGTTGGGCACGCCAGCGTCGGTCTTGCACCCGACCAGTGACAACCCAACGAGCACCACCCAAGCTCTCGGGGCCGTGTACGACGCGATGTCGGCGATCGCGTCCCTGATGCGACCGAGATAGAGAGTCGAATCCCGTGAGCTCATGCCGCCAGCGGCTTGGCCTCGCTCAGCACGCGCTCGCGAATGTAGCGGGACAGCCCTCGCTCCGAGACAACGTCTACCCGGATGCCGAGGAGCTCCTCGAGCGCGAGCTTCATGCTCACGACGTCGACCAGGGTGCGTCCTTCTTCGAAGCGGACGAGCAGATCGAGATCGCTTTCGGGCCTCACGTCGTCACGGGCTCGCGAGCCGAAGACGCGCACGTCGTGCGCGCCGTGAGCGCGCGCGATGGCGAGGATCGCGTCGACCGGAAGAGAGAGCATCGAGACCACCACAGCGTAGCATCGTGGGACGGCCACGAAGGAGACCTCCTGTAACCGCGCGCCGCCGTCCCCGAGCTCCCGCGCCAGTACCGGCAAGAACCCGCCGCTACCACCGTCGACCGGAGGTCAGCAGAGCTACTCGCAGAGCTCGCGCCCGAGCTGAAGAGACTCACGCCCTAGCGCCTCGTCCGGGCCTCGACGCATGACCGCGAGCGCCATCGAACGCGCGCCACGAGAGCCGTCGTGCCGTGCACCAGCGATATTTGGCACGCACGACGAGCGGGAAGATCCGGAAATTCCTCCTGAACGCGCCCAACGGCCCACCAGGACAGCTCGTGATCTGTCCCGGACAGGGGCGAGCACGCGAAACGCCGCGGAATCGCGGGCACGCGCGGGCACTTCCGGGCGTTCGGCGAGAAGCTGACTGCGCTCGACGAGAAGGTGACGGCGCTCGACGTCCGGGTCACCGCGGGGTTCGAGCGCGTCGAGGACAGGCTCGGGCGGGTCGAGCACGGCCTGGCGCGCGTCGAGCGCAGGGTGGGTCAGCTCGAGGAGAGGGTTGGCCGGGTCGAGGAGAGGGTCGGCCAGGTCGAGGTCGCGATTCTCGAGACCCGCCACGACCTGAAGAAGAAGGTCGACCGCGACGAGGTCGAAGGGATCGTCGAGGGGGTTCTGGCTCGCAGGACGCGGCGGTAGGGCCGCCGTGCGCCCTTCCGCCTCGATCGAAGTCGCCCCACTCCTCAGGATCCTCAGCGCCCGACGCGCCTGAGCCTCCCGAGCGGCGTTCCGGTAGGGTCGGCGCGCCATGCCGACCATCACCGTCATCGCCGCCGTTCCCGTTCTGCATTGCGCCGACGTCGACGCCGCGCTTGCGTTCTACTCCGGCATGCTCGGTGCCACGGTGTCGTGGCGCGATCGCATCGGCAATCCTTCGTACACGTCCATCCGGTGGCGCGGGTGCGAGCTTCACCTGTCGTCGCACGCCGAGGACGGCGTCGCCGGCGCGGCCGTCTTCTTTCGGATCGCCGACGTGGATACGTTGTTCGCGGAGTTGCTCGCTCGGGGCTTCGCTCCACCGGGCGACCTCGGTCCAGTGTTTGCGTCGCCGACCGACCAGACCTGGGGGATGCGCGAGTTCTACGTGCGCGACCCGGACGGCAATTCCCTTCGGTTCGCCGCGTCGATCGGGAGATGAAACCGTAGCGGCTCATGCCACCAGGAGGGCCTCGACGGTGGCACTCCTGCGGGAGGCGGTTGGTCGCCTCTCCGCGATCTCGATGTTCCCGACGACTGCGTCGCGAATTCCGTGAGCTCATGCCGCCAGCGGCTTGGCCTCGCTCAGCACGCGCTCGCGAATGTAGCGGGAGAGCCCTCGCTCCGAGACCACGTCTACCCGGATGCCGAGGAGCTCCTCGAGCGCGAGCTTCATGCTCACGAGGTCGACCAGGCTGCGTCCCTCTTCGAAGCGGACGAGCAGATCGAGATCGCGGAGCATGGGGACCACCGACGACGGCGCCTACCGGCTCGCCTTTCGCGCCAGGACGCCCTCGACGATCGCCTCGACCTCGTCGCGATCGACCTTCCTCTTCAGCTCGCGGCCGACCCCGAGGACGGCGACCTCGACGAGGCCCAGCCGGTGCTCCACCCGATCCATCCGCTCGTCGAGCCGCGTCACCTTCTCGTCGAGCCGCGTCACCTTGTCCTCGACCCTCGCCAGGCGGTCGCCTTGCAGGGAGAGCTGTTCTCCGAAGACCTTGAAGTGCCCGCGCATCTCCTCCACGACGACGGAGAACCCGCGCGCGAGCTCGGAATCGTCCCCGTTGCCCTTCTTCCTTCGTGTCGTCGCCACGTGCATCACCTCCCTGCATGCCCCTGCCGGCGGCGGGGCGCAACGGTCCCCATCGCAGGCGTCGTGCCACGCGCGCGACCTCGAGAATCCGCGATGTTTAGCCGCCGTCGAGGGAGTTGCGTGCCGTCCGCGTACGCGCATTCCATGCAGGAGGAGAGGCGGCCACCGACGCACCCCGCAGCGCTGCGCGAAATGCCAGCCTGCCTCGGGCATGCAGGTCCTCACGACCAGGGATCCTCCAGCGGCACCGGCGCAGACGTGAAGTCGGTCGTGTTGCGCGTGACGAGGACCAGCCCGTGCACCAGCGCGGTCGCCGCGAGCAGGCCGTCGATCACGTGGAGATGCTTCCCCGCCCGCCGGGCCTCCGCGGCGAGCTCGCCCCATCGCTCCGCCACGAGGTCGTCCACCGCGAGCACGCGTCCCTCGAAGCGACCGCGGATGCGCACGTAGTCACGAAGCAGCGCGGACTTCTTCCGGCCGTCCGGCAAGGCGCCGATGCCCTTGCGGAGCTCACCGAGCGTGAGCGCGCTGAGAAAGAGCTGCTGCTCGATGGCGTTCTCGAGCCATCCGATGACTCCCGGGTTCGGAGCGGGCTTCCAGACCTCGGAGAGCAGGCACGTGTCGAGCAGGTAGCCCACCCGATCAGAGCTCCAGCTCGCGGTCCTCGTCCTTCGAGCGTGCGACGTCGAGACGGGCTCCCGCGAAGTGCAGCCCGCGCAGGAACGTGAGGAGCGTGCCCCGTCGACCACGGCTCCGCCGGCGCTCGAAGTCGTCCTTCGACACGACGACGACGACCTCCTTCCCGTGACGCGTCACGGTCTGCGGGCCCTCGACGCACGCGAGGTCCACGACCTCGCTGAGACGATTCTTCGCTTCCTGAAGCTGCCAGCGCCTGCCCACGCGTGCCAATCTAGCCAGTCTGGCTAGATTCGCAACCGCGCACCGTGCCGCGCGCGCCCGGCGGCCGGGGGGCGTCGATGGGCACGAGCTGGCGGAGCTGCCAGGCGTGCACGTGGATCTCCTCCTCGGCGCGGTTTCGAGCGTCGCGGAAGCGGCGGAAGAATACGCACGCCGCGAAGACGACCATGACCTCGATGAGGATGAGGATGACCTGCGACGCGGGCGTCTGAGCGACGAGGTGGGGCACGATGGCGAGCGCTTCGCCCTTCGCCACGTACGATGCCGGGATGATCCGGAGCGCCTGCAGGGCGACCGGGCCTGCGAACGCGAGGCACGCGAGCGCGAGGACGACGGCGCGCCGCCGCGACCCGCCCTGGAGAACGAAGCCGATGACGTTGCCGACCACCATGGTGGGCACCAGGACGAGCGGCCCCGCGACGGCGCCGAGCGACGCGGCCGCGAGCATCGAGAAGACGACGGTGCCGAGCTCGCCGTGGACCCGGCGAGTGCCGGCGCGCGACGCCCGCCAGAAGGCCGCCGCCGCTGCCCCGAAGGCCACGCTGAGGGCCACGACGAGCGGCACGGACGCTCCCGGCTGCGTGAGGACGAACGGCGCATAGACGAACCAGGTGAGATAGAGGAAGCACGCGATGCGCGAGGACCTCCGCCGACCGGCGCGCTCCGCGGCGGACAGCTCGTGCTCGGCCTGCGGCGGCAACGTGCGCGGCGGCTCCGTGAGGAGCTTCATCATCACGGCGGCGGCGCGCGCGTTCGACGGATCGAGCGCGAGCGCGTGGCTCACCGAGCGCACGGCGGCTGCGCGATCCTCCGCACCGCCGCCGTCCGAGGCGAGGGCCGACGCCATGGCCTGCTCGGCGAACGCGACGTGCTCGGCGGCGCGCGCGCGACGCTGCGACGTGTCCCGCTCGCCCTCGAGGAAGCGCGAGACGGCCGCGGACAGCTGGGCGGCCGACGCCGCCCCGGCGGGCGTCGCCGCGATGGCCTCGAGCTCCGGAGGCATGGCCGCCCCCTCGGGCAGGAGCACGCCCCCCTCGTCGTCGACGTCCGTCCTCTGCGCGGCAGCCACGATGGACGCGAGCACGGCGACGAGCGCGTCGACGTCCGCCCGGGCGAGGGAGGCCGGATCGTGGTCGGCGGAGGCGGTGGCGGCCGAGCGCCAGCCCGTCACGTAGACCTCGCCGTAGTCTCCGACGACGATGCACCCGGGGCCGAGCCCTCGGTGGAAGACGCCGCTCGCGTGCGCGTATTCCACCGCCTGGCACGCGGCGGCGAACGCCTCGACGAGGTGGTGGAGCGTGTGCTTGCCGGTCCCGACGGCTTCCGCGAGGGTCATCCCCCGCGGCCGCCGCGCCGTGAAGTACGACGTGCCGTCCTCGCCGGTCGCCATCTCGTACACGGGCGGAATGGCGGGGTGCTCGAGGCGTGCGCGGATGCGGACCTCCGCGAGGAGCTCCTCCCTGGCCTCGGGGCTCGCTCCGGCGTCCACTCTCCTCATCACGACGCGGCGTCCGATGCGTCGATCCTCGAACCCGAGGATGCTCCCCTCGCCAGGCGCGGAGTCTTCTCCCGTGGCCACGTAGCGGGTGGCCACGTCGCTCGTGTCGCCGAAGGGCGCGTCGAGCCCGACGCGTCCCGCCCCGGTGTCGACGCCGGTGTCGACGCCCGCGGCGACCACGGTGTCGACGACGGTGCCGACGAAACCGGCCGCCGCGTGACCTCCCTGCTGCGGCGGCAGCGTGCGCCCGCCGCGCCGCGGGTCGCGCTCGAGGAGCTGGCGCAGATGCCAGGTGTAGAGGTGGAGCTGGCGTTCGGCAGCGCTCAGCGCCCTGCGCAGACGCACCGACCACCAGAAGATCGAGATGACGACCAGGACCAGAATGAACGCGCTCGCCAGCGCGGTGAGGGTGGCCGGCAAGGCGAGCATCACCGGCAAGAGGACGATCCTTCCGCCCTCGAACGCGAAGAACGGCGGAACGAGGCCGGTCAGCGCCAGCACGATGGGCGCGACGACGATCGCGCACGCCAGGGCGGTCTGGCGGACGGGCCAGGTGCGCGTGCGCGCGAACAGGATCATCCCCGCCGCGAAGGGGATCGTCATGGGCGCCACGAAGACGAGGGGGCTCCAGACGGTCGCCAGCAAGGCGATGGGGGCGCCGACGACGAAGAGGACCCAGAGCGGTGAGGACCCGGCGGGCCGGTGCTTCCTCGACTCGCGCCAGCTCGCGAGCGCGGCGAGGGCGAAGAGCGCGGACACGCCGACGTAGAGGGGAACGTTGCGGATGCCGATCGCCAGGGCGAAGGGCACGTAGGCGAACCACGTCAGGAGCAGGAACGCTCCTCCGCGCGTCGCGGTGCGGTAGAGGGCCGCCGTCGCGTCTCCGAGCTCGCGGTCCACCTCGGGCGGCAGGACGCGCGGCGGGCTCGCGAGGAGCTTGCCGATGACCTCGAACGCCCCCGCGTGCGACGGATCGAGCGCGAGAGCGCGGCTCGCCTCGCGGAGCGCGAGGACGCGGCGTGGGGCATCGGGCAGGACCTCCGACGTCGCCTCTGCGGCGGCAGCCTCCGCGCGGCGCGCGTGCTCGACCGCCCGTGCGCGGCGCTGCTCGAGGTCACGGTCCCGCCGGCGGTAGTGTTCCAGGGCGTCGTGCAGCGCGCGCACCGACGGGTAGCGATCCTCGCGGCGACGAGCGGTCGCCTTCGCGCAGATGGCGTCGAGCTCGGGCGCCGTGTTGCAGCCGGGCACGCGCACCGACGGACGAGCCTCGACCCCGCGCAGCGTCGCCGCCATCATCTGCGCCGCATCGGCGATCGCGTGCAGGGGCTGCAAGGTGACGATCTCGAAGAGGATGGCGCCGAGGGCGTACACGTCGGCGCGCGCGTCGACGCCGCTCGGCTCCTCCAGCTGCTCCGGGGCCATGTACCCGGGCGTCCCGAGGAACGAGTCCGTCCGCGTCCTCACCGCGCCCTGCTCGGCGTCGTGCCGCGGAGCGCGCGCCGGCTCGTCGGCGATCTTCGCGATGCCCCAGTCGAGGACGTAGAGCTCCCCGTACGAGCCGAGCATGACGTTGTCCGGCTTGAGATCGCGGTGGACGACGCGGCTCTCGTGCGCCAGCTCCACCGTCAGGCAGACGCTCGCGAAGGCCGCGAGGAG
Source organism: Polyangiaceae bacterium (assembly GCA_036490515.1). Classification (GTDB taxonomy): domain Bacteria; phylum Myxococcota_A; class Polyangia; order Polyangiales; family Polyangiaceae; genus Palsa-1150. The sequence goes on along the minus strand of DASXDU010000007.1, from coordinate 270,320 downwards.
CCTGTGCCGCGAGTAGCTCTCCACGGCGTCGCTTTCGCGGGCGGCGAGGCGTGCGAGGATCTCGCCCAGCGTGGACCCGCGCACGCGCTTCATCGTGAAGAACGGGGCACCCGATTCGACGTCGAGGTCGTACACCGGGACGATGGAGGGGTGCTCGAGCCTCGCTTGCACGCGCGCCTCGCGGAGAAAGCGCGCCTGCAGGTCGGGATGGCACGCGATGGCGCGGCGCATCTGCTTGCGGGCCACGTCGCGTCCGAGGAGCTCGTCGTGGCAGAGCCGGACCTCGCCCATGCCCCCTTCCCCGAGCCTCTCGAGGACGACGTACCGGGAGCCCCCTGCCGTCGCCGCGCTCTCGTCCGCGGCGCTCCCCGCCGGCGGCGTCGCGAGCGGCGTGATCACCACCGGGGTGGCGGCGACCGTCTCGGCGTACGCCGAACCGGATGCGCCATCGGGCCCCCTGGGACGCCTGTCCATCGCTGAGGCGGATTGTACGGCGCGCCGCCACGACTGGCCGACTGGATCCGCACGAGATGGCCTCTTACCCTCCGTCACTCGCCGTCGACCCACCGTCGAACGAGCACGTGAGGAGTGGGCCGGTCACGCTCGCCGTGATTCCCGGACCGCAGCAGCCGCCGCCGCTTCCGGTCGTGAAGGTGACGTTCGCCGAGAGCGACCGCCCGTCCTCGAACGTCGCGACGACGACGCACTCGCCGGTGCCGGGAGCGTTGACGGTGATGACGTTCGTCCCGTCCTGGAACGTCGCCGAGCACTCGGCGAGGTCCTCCGTGGCGACGGCCGTCACGCGCGCGGCGCAGAGCGCGTCGATGTGCGCGAAGCCGCCCTCTTCGGGACAGTTGCAGTCCTCCTCGCCGCACGCGGTGGTACTGCCGAGGGCGCCCCCGAGCGCAGCGAGCGCGCCCACGACGAGCAGCCCGCGGCGCGCGAGGGACCGAGAAAGAACATGGGTCATCGGCGCGCGCGACGTGCGAGGCCCGTTCCGTTACGCAAGTCCGCGACTCGACTCGTCCAGCGACGCGCCCCCCCTGGCGAGGCGATCCGGCCCGGTGTGAACGACCCGCGGATCGCCGCGGCCGAACGCACCCAACCGCCCACCCGTCGATCGCTCGCCGCCCCGGGCTGCCGAGCGGTCGTGGTTCACGTCGACCCACGCCGGGTGCCACACGTTCGGTCCGTCCACGACGGCTGCAGTAGTGCCCGTACCCGGCGGGTGTCGGGATGACGACGCTCGGATCGAGATCCGCCGGGTGTACGCCGTCGGGCGCGACGGCGTGGGCGCTGGCAGCGAGGGCGTCGATCCGTGACCGGTTCCGGCGAGGGATCTCGTCTGGTCTTCTACGCTCCCCGCTGGTGGCGGCGCTCGGGGCGTTCTGGTACCGACTCGCCCATGACCCTCGCGCTGTACGGCATGGCCTACTCCCCCTACAGCGAGAAGGCACGCTGGGCGCTCGACCATCACCGCGTCGCCTACGAGTGGCACGAGCACGTACCCATGATCGGAGAGCGCAGGCTGCGCAAGGTCGCAGGCGCGAACGGCGGGAAGGTGAGCGTGCCCCTCGCCGTCGACGACGGCACGGTGCTTCGCGAATCGCTCTCGATCGCCAAGCACGCCGAGCGCGTGGGAAAGGGGGCACGCCTCTTCGCCAACGAGGCGGCCGTGACGACCTGGGCCGCTCGCAGCGACGAGGCGCTCGACGCGGGGCGCGCGCTCCTCCTCCAGCGACTCCTCGCGGACCGCGATGCCCTCCGCGAGAGCCTCCCGTCGTGGGTGCCCGGCGCGCTGCGTGGGCTGTCGACTCCCATCGCGGCGCGCGGAACGCGGTACCTGGTGCGCAAGTACGGCACGGCAGGCGTCGACTCGGCCGCCGCGACGGCGAAGCTGCGCGATGTCTTCGGCGCGATGCGCAAGGTGCTCGGCAGCCGCTCGACGATCCTCGACGGCTTCTCCTACGCCGACATCGCGATGGCGGTCCTGATCCAGATGATCTCGCCCGTCGCGCCGGAGTACGTCGCGCTCGGCCCCGCGCGCCGCCGCGCGTGGACCGAGCCGGAGCTGTCGAGCGAGTATGCGGACCTCGTCGCCTGGCGCGATGCGCTCTACGCGAAGCGCCGCCGCTGAGGCAGCCGACGCCGACGCCTTACTTCCCGGAAGCGCCGGCGGCGGGACGTCCTTTGATGGGAGGTCGGCGCGAGCACCGTGGCGGTGCCCCTCCGGCCCCAGCGAAGCGTCGGCTATCCTGCGGGCGATGAGGACGTGGCGCGCACGGGCAGCCGCGACGGGGTTCGTGCTGCTCCTGGCCGCCGCCGCGTGTCGTCAGCTCGTCGGCATCGGCGACGAGACGCCTTCCTCGTTCGTCGACGCGGGTCCGGAGGCCCAGCCCGACGCCGACGCCGGTCCGGTCTGCGGGATCGGCGACGAAGGAGCGACGTGCGAGGCGTGCCTCGAGACGAGCTGCTGCGCCCTCGCCGGGGCGTGCGCCGGTGACACGGCCTGCAAGGGGCTCGAGGAGTGCGCCGGAGCGTGCAGCGGAGACCCCACCTGCCGCGCGCGCTGCCTCTCCGCCTACCGCGTCCCGAGCGATCGCGCGGAGGCCGATCTGGCGGCGTGTCTGGCCGCGCATTGTGCCGCGCCGTGCAACCTCACCTGCGGAGCAGGCCTCGCGGAGCAGTTCGGCGCGGACGCGGCGGTCGGGTGCCAGGCGTGCCTCGCCGGCACGTGCGACGCGCCTTCGGCGTGCGCCTCGGACCCGGAGTGCCAGGCGATCGAGGACTGCACGATCTCGAGCACGGCGGACGACCGCGCGCAGGCGTGTTTGGCCGCACACGACGCGGGCCTGGACGCGTTCGTCGCGTTCTCGGCCGCGACGGAGAACGCGTGCCGCGGCGCGTGCGCCTACGGGAGCCAGTGGTCGTGCGTCGGCCACGAGCCGCCGCGCGCCGAGCCGAGCGGCGACACGCAGATGACGCTCTTCGTGTTCGACGGCCAGTTGAACCAGGCGGTCCCCGGGGTCTCGGTCACCGTGTGCAACGCCGACGATCCGGTGTGCAGCGTTCCGCCCAGCGGTCAGACCGGTCCCGATGGCCTGGTGACCTTCACGGTTCCGAGGGTGCTCGTCACCGGGTATGGCGCGACGGGCTACCTGTCGCTGTCCGGACCGGGGCTCCTGCCGGAGTCGTACGTCTGGGGCTATCCGTTGAGCGAGCCGGCCGTGAGGCTCCAGGGGGCCGTCTTCACGGACGCGGGCGTCGGCGCGCTGGAGTCGCTGCTCGGCGTTTCCATCCTCCCGGAGCGGGCGCTCATCGCAGCCGTCGCCTTCGACTGCAACGACTCGCTGGCCGTCGGCGCGCGCGTGGAGGTCCAGCCGAGCGACGCGCAGACGGTCGTCGCCTGTCTCCGGGGCGGCCTGCCGACGGTGGGCCCGATCTCGGACGACGAAGGCGAGTGCCTCATCGTCAACGTCCCGGTGACCGCGTCCCCCGTCACCGTCACCGTGACCCCCGAGGGGCTCGGCACGCCCTCGAGCGTCGTGACCGGCTTCGTGCACGCCGGCAGCGGCACCGGCTTCCTCGCCCACCCCAACCAGTGAGGTCGCCCGGTCGACGCCTTCCACCACGCGCTTCGCATCGACGGCCCACCAGGCACCTGTCCCGGGACACTCGCGATTTCGTCCGGGACACCCCCTCACCGCATGATCGCCGGGCTTTCTCGCACCAAGCCCACGGCATGCGTCGTGAAACGGCCCGCGGTACGATGCAATCGACCATGCCCTCGCAGTCCCCTCGCCCGCGTCCCTCGTTCGACGACCTGTACCGGCGCATCGAGGCCCTCCCCGAGGGGGTGACCGGTCAGATCCTCGAGCCCGGCGTGCTCACGACGATGAGCCGCCCCGGGCTGCCGCACGCCCACTCGGAGAGCCTCATCGACGACTGGCTCCGGCGGTTCGACGCGCGCCGCGGCGGCACCGGCTGGTGGATCCTTCGCGAGATGGAGGTCCGTTTTCCGGGCGACCTGCTCGCGGTCCCCGATCTCGCGGGCTGGCGCGTCGACCGCGTCGCGACGCTGCCGCGCGACAACCCCATGACCGTCCTGCCCGACTGGTGCTGCGAGGTGCTCTCGGCCAGCACGGCGCGCGCCGATCGCGTGCTCAAGCTGCCTCTCTACGCGCGCGGTGGCGTGCGGTGGGTCTGGTTGGTCGACCCCGAGGCCCGGTTCGTCGAGGTGTACGAGACCGTCGGCGAGCGCCCCGTCCGCGTCGCCGCCGCGACCGACGAGGCGAGCCTCGCGCTTCCCCCCTTCGAGGGCGAGGCGCCCATCGCAACGTGGTGGATGCCGGAGACCTGAGAGGCCACTCAGGATTCGCGGAGGTGGGCAACACCGTGGGAGCTTCGGCGGTAGCGGCGCGGCGCGCGCGGAACCTCAGTGCTCCCCGCCCCCCTCCTCCATCTTCTTCACGACCACCGCGATCGTCGCCCCGTCGACGCCCGCCCTCTTCAGCAGCTTGACCGCGCGCGGGACGTCGTCCGCGTCGACCGCGTCGAAGAACTCCTCGACCCGTCCGATCTCCGCCAGTTGCTCGAGCACCAGGGTGCCTTCGAAGTCGCTCTCCTCCATCACGCCCTCCGAGCGTCCGTCGCCGAGGTAGGTCACGCTATCCTCGGCTCCCGCCCCATGCAGCCTCCGCTCCACGCCACCCTCCTCGATCGACGCGGCGAGTACGGCATCGACGGGCTGCTCGCCGGTGTCCTCGGGATGGCCGCGGGCGGCGTGGCGCTGCTCGTCTTCGCGATCGTCCTCGTCTGCGGCGAGCACCCCGGCGGCGCGGCGTTCCCGTTCGCCGGCGCCGCGTCGCTCCTCACGACGATCGGCATCTATCTCCACACGACGCGCCGGGGGAAGTTCGCGGTCTGGGCGGAGCTCGTCGAGGGCCTGCAGCTCGCGGGCGACGAGCGCGTGCTCGACGTGGGATGCGGCCGGGGCGCGGTGTTGACGATGATCGCCAAGGCGCTGCCGCGCGGGCGGGTCGTCGGGATCGATCTGTGGAGCACCGCCGATCAGTCGGGCAACGGGCCGGACGCGGCGCGCCGCAACCTCGAGCGAGAGGGCGTGCAGGACCGGTGCGAGCTGGTGACGGGAGACATGCGGAAGATGCCCTTCGCGGACGCGTCGTTCGATCTCGTGGTCTCAAGCCTCGCCATCCACAACATCCTCGTCCGCGAGGGCCGCATGCAGGCCATCGACGAGATCGCGCGCGTGCTCCGGCCGGGGGGCCGCGTCGCGATCGCGGACCTCGCGCGGACGGCCACGTACGCCAGGCGGCTCGAGGAGCGCGGCCTCGTCGCCGTCACGCGCCGGCACCTCGGCTGGCGCTTCTTGTGGGGCATGGGCATCCCCGCGACGCGTCTCGTGACGGGCTCGAAGCCACCGAAGTAGCGCGCGATCCCCGGCGGCGCCGGCGAAGATGAGATGGACAGCCTCAGGGCGCCACGAGCTTCGGCGCCTCCCGGCGGAAGAATTCCTGGATCGCGCTCCACTTCTTTGCGTCGAGGCCCGGCGGGAAGAGCGGGTCCTTCTCGGCGTCGTCGAAGTAGGTCAACCCTCGAAGCACGTGGTAGAGGTCCGCTTCTCGAACGCCAAATCGCTGCACGTACGCTTCGCCGCAAGTGCGCAAGGTCAGGCTCGTTCGCCGGAGCACCTCGTAGAGGTCCCAGAAGTCCCGACGGAGTCCCCGGCGCGAGATTGCGGAGAGCTTCATGACGGCCAGATCGCGCGCGCTGGCCATGGCCACGCCTTCAATCTCGGTCGTGCCGTCGAGCGGCGGACCTCCGATGCGCGAACCGTATTGCGAGCGCAGAGCCGCCCGCGAGGTAGAAGTCGCGCAGCACCGGCAGGGGGCTCAGTCGATCCAGAGCGCGGCGCTGCTGGTCCGAAAGGCCGGGGGCATCGCCCATGGCTCGTCCTCCGCGTGGAAGTAGGCTCGCCAGAACGCGCGGGTCCGCGAGCTGATGAGGGGGTGCGCCACGTCGCGGAAGAACTGGTGGACGCGCTCGGGTCCGTAGAGCGACAGGATGGCCCGGACGTCTTCGAGGCGCCCCTGCTCGAGCGCGCGTGCGAGGATCGCATCGGCGTGGGCGTCGACGTCCAGATCGTCGAAGTCTAGGTCCCAGAAGATCCAGCGCATCGTTTCGGGCAGCGCTCGAGCCACGACGAAATTCTAGCACCAGCTCGAGCTGCCCGAAGGGCTTCCCGCGGAGGCCGGGCATTCCGTTCCCGAAGCGGCGGCGCTAGGACCTCCGCATGCAGACGCAACCCCAGCTCTACGAACGTTTCCGCGCGCTCCACGAGCGTGCCGGCGGCTTCATCATGCCGAACCCGTGGGACGGCGCCTCGGCGCTCCTGCTGAAGGGCGCGGGCTTCGAGGCGCTCGGCACGTCCTCGGCGGCGCTCGCGCTCTCGCTCGGCCGCATGGACGGACGCCACGCCGTGAGCCGTGACGAGCATCTCGCGCACGCGCGGCTCCTCGTTCGGCTGACCGGCATCCCCATCAACGGAGACCTGGAGGACGGCTTCGGGCCGGCGCCCGGCGACGTCGAGGCGACCGTCGAGGCGGCGATCGACGCGGGCCTGGCGGGCGTGGGGATCGAGGACACGACCGCGAACCCGGACGCGCCGATCCACGCCTTCGACGACGCGGTCGCGCGCGTGAAGGCCGCGGCGCGCGTCGCCAGGGGGCGGATCGTCCTCACGGGACGGACCGACAACTACCTGCACGGCCGGGCCGACCTCGGCGACACGATCCGCAGGCTCACCGCGTTCGCCGACGTGGGCGCCGACGTGCTCTACGCGCCGTACCCGACGGACATGGACGCGGTTCGCGCCATCGTCCGCGCCGTCGCGCCCAAGCCCGTGAACCTCGTCGTCGGAACGATGCAGGGCGCCGTGCCGTGGGCCGAGCTGCAGGCGGCCGGGGTGAAGCGTCTCAGCCTCGGCGCCGCGCTCTACACCCGCGTGATGGGCAACCTCGCGCAGGCGGCCAGGGAGCTCCTCGCGGGAGACCTCGCGGCGGGCTCGGGCCAGGCGCCTTCGACGTCCTCGGGCATGCGCTTCGGCGCGCTGCAGGAGCAGGTGCTGGCGGCAACGGCGGCACCACGGTAGCCCGGGCGCGTCGACCCGGAGCTACAACCCCCAAACGACGAGCACCATTCGGACGATCACGTAGGCGATCGCGATCACCGTCGCGGTGATGAAAACGGCGCCAATGCGGCCGAAGCTTGCCTGGATCTGCATCGAACCATCGCGATGCCCCTGAACGAAGAACGGCCGCCCGGTCCGGAGGGTGACGATGGCCGAACGAAGGAACGAGTAGGCCCAGAAGACGACCCCCACGGTGAGCACACTCATGACGACCTTCCAGAGCATCGGCGTACCTGGTCGCGTGGGGTCCGTCGCGCTGGGGCAGCGGTGGTTGTCGGTGAAGTCCTCGCGCTTGAGGGAAGTCTCGCAGAGTCCGGGTCCGGCGTCGCAGCCCGGGGACGTCAACGTCGCGGCATACCCGCCGCGCGAGAAGGCGACCGTCGCCTCGCTCGTGCCCGGCGCGCTCGAGCCACGCGACAGCGTGGTGGTGAGCGTCGTCCCGTCGAACGTGTAGGTGCAGGTCGAGGTCAGGCAGATGGGGGCCGACCTGGCCCGGGAAGCGAAGTTCCCGCAGTTGCCGTCGGCGTCGAAGTACCATCCGGCCGTCAGGCCGGGCTCGTTCGGGACGGGCATCGACCACTCGCCGACGAGGCCGGAGTTCGCGGAGAGGCCGAACCCGGCGCCGCCCGAGTCGCTGCCGGTACCGCCCGCGCCGGCGTCGCAGCCGTACACGTTCGTGGTGCATCCGGCGACGGTCACCGCCGCGAGGAGGGCCCACCCGGCGTTCCTGGTCATGGACGCCCCTTCTACTCGCGGAACCGACCCACGCCTTTCGTAAGCGCGCCAAACGGTTTCACGAACGCGTCAGGCCGACCCCCGATGGATGTCGGCGTCTCGTGCCCCGAGCCTCAGTTCGGCTTGTCCTTCGCCGCGACCTTGCCTCTCGCGTCGCGCCGCTCCTCCGGGGTCGCCAGCAAGCGGACGGCCCTGGGCCACGCGCCCATCACGGCGTCGGCGTCCGACTTCTCGAGCTCGGCGATCGCCTCGCGGACCATGCGTCGCTCCTCCTGGGTGATGTTCGCCGGAGCGTCGAGGTCGACGAGGCGTTCCAGGCGGGCGAGGCGGTTCGCGAGGCGGCGCATCCACTCCTTGCGGTGCTCCGCGGCCGGATCGGGCTCCTCGGCAGGCTCGCCGCCCCCCTCGATCTCGTTCATCTGCTTCCACGCCTCCCAGCGGCGCCTGCGACGGGCGGGATCGATCGCCCGCATCAATTCGCGAAACTTGCCCACGGACACCCAGAGCATGCCCGCGAGGACGGCCGCGCTCACGACGAACGTGGCGAGCACGGCACGGCTCATGTACGCGTGCGCCTCGAGCGTCTGCCAGCACACGACGCACAGCAACACCGAGACGACGACGCTCAGCAGCCCGAACGCCCACGCGAAGCGCACCTCGAACGGGTCCGGGGCGCCCGGACCTTCGGGCGAGAAGTCGTCCCACAGCGCCTGGAAGCGCTCGGCGGGGCTCAGGTCGAGCGGCGGCGTCGCGTTCGCCTTCGCCTTCGGGGACGGCGGCTCGTCCTCCTCCTCGGCCTCGCGCGGTTGCTCCTCGACGAGGAGCACGGGGACCGCGGCGTCAGCGCGTGGATCGAGCGGCAGCCACGCGAGCGCGATCCACCAGGTGTCGACCACGAGCACGGGAAGGAGCCCGGCGCGCGGAACGCGGAGCGCCTCCTCGATCCTGGGCTGCCTGGACTGCCAGATGCCCTTGAAGCTGAACGGGACGACGTCGAGCTCCTCGCCACGGGGACCGATGTCCACGACGGCGAGCGGGGGCTCGGGGCGGCGCTCGTCCCGCGTCTCGTCGAGGTACGCCGCCACCCGCCGGCGCACGCTGGCCGCGCGGATGGCGAGGACCGCCTCGACCTTCTCGCGCGCGTTGCGGGGCCATGCGCGGACGGGGACCCGGGACGCGACGAGATCGCCCGCGGGCGTCGTCCACCACGTCCGGACGTGGCGGCGATCGCGCCAGTGCCACTGCTCCCGCGGCTCGACGACGAGATCGCGCTCCAGGATCGCGAGCCTCGCGGGCTCCCCTGCGCGGACGGGTGGCAGCAAGCGGAGGAGGTGCAGCGACACCGCCTCGCCGGTGAGGACGACCACGTACGTCGTGTCCTCGGCAGGCACCTCCGTCATGCGCCGCACGACGCCGCGATACCCCTGAACGACGTACGACGCGTCCGCGGTCCTCCACTTGTGGACCTCGTGCCCGTCGGCGTCGGCGACGAGGAGCGTCGTGTACCAGCAGAGCCGATCGGGGCTCGCGAAGCGCTCGGCGGGCGTCTTGGCGGGGAGGTCGAACGGGGCCTCGAGGATCTCCGCGGCGTGCTGCTCGAGCAGGCGCGCGTGCTCCGCGAGGGGCCGCGCGAAGAGATCGCGCGGGAAGGCGATGGGCTCGGGGAGCTGGTAGCTCTGGAGGTGGAAGCCGCGGAGAAGACCCCACTCGCGTCCCGGCGGATCCTCGTCGAGGTGCACGTGCGGAGGGACCTCGAGGCGCACGGCCTCGATCCTACCGCCTCTCCGCGGCGCGGAGGCTGCCGATGCCGAGGCCCAGGCTCGGTGCCCCTGCGGTAGGATTCACCCGCTGCGCGGCGAGCGGGTTCGGCGTCGGCTCGGCGAGCTTCCGGAGCGTGTTGCGATTCGTGTGGTGAAACGGTGCCTTCGCGCCGGCGACGGCCATCACGGTGTCCTGCTCGTAGGACCACGTTCCGTCCGGATGCAGCGTCACCTCGATCGTGACCTCCAGCGTCTTGAACGCTCGCTCCAGAAACGGATTGGACACGATCCCGTTCGACTCCGAGCCGCGGACGGCTTCGAGGCGAAACGTCTTCGCGCCGGGTGCGGCGTGGCCGGTCGCCATGGCGACCTGCGCGCGCGGAATCGACAGCGTGTAGAAGACCGTGCCCGTCGCCGGCTCCCAGAGCCAGTAACCCACCTGATCGTGGAACGTCTCGACCGCGCCGGGCTTGACGATGTGCGTGTGGTAGCGGAGGCCGTAGAGGAGCTGTGGGCCGTTGGTCTGCGGATCGATCGGCTGAAGCTCGTACCGCTCGATGAAGGCCTGGTGCTCGGGCCCCGCGGCCGTGGGATGGACGTCCTCGCCGCCGCCGCTCGTCCAGACGCCGGCCATCCCGGTCAGCGGACCGAGGTTGCCCAGCGTGTCGGCGTCGGCTGCGGGTTCCGTGTAGATGTCTGCGTGATCGACCATGGGCGACGCGCTTCGCGACCTCCTCAGAAGGATCCGACTGCGCCGGCGCCCGCGCCCGTCCCGATGCGCATCGGGAGCACGCGCAGCGTCGCGTCGTTGCGGACCAGACCCGGCTTGGTGGCCACGTAGCCCGCGAGCAGGAGCGAGCCACCGGCGACCTGCATGATCCCGTCGGTGATGAGGCCCATGACGGCGAAGACGTCCGCGACGCACCCGAGGCTCTGCGACGTGGTCTGGTTGGAGGCGTCGAGGTTGCACGTGTACGCGCGACGGCCCAGGGTCACCCACGGGCCGGCGAACGGCACGAACAACCATCCGGACTCGTTCTTGCCGTCCGCCGCCCAGGCCGTGATCGCGCTGAGGCCGTAGGGGATGCCCGCGACGAGGAACCCCGCGGTGACCAGGCCCGCGCGGGGCTTGTCCTCGACATGGTAGCCCGCCGGGATCGGATCGCCCTCGAGCCACGGCGATCGCTGCGGCGCGGCGCCCGGGGGCGGCGGTGGAGCGGCGGTGACCGGCGCGGGGGCCGCGGTCTGCGCACGGGCGCCGAGCGGTGCGTACAGAACCGCGAGCGCCACGGACGCCGTCACGAGGGGGCGCATCGCGGAAGTCATGGGCCCATGGTGAACCTCGGCGCCCGGCGCGCCAAGCATCGGCGACATCGCGAAGAGCGCGACGGCCCGACGGGAACGAGGAACCGCGCCTCCTTCCGCGCCTGATGCGACCATGAGCGGCATGCGAGCGCGCGATCTCTTGCCCTGGCGCACCTTCGTCGTCGAGACGAGCTGGTCGCCCACCGTCGCGGAGATCGAGCTCCGGAAGAAGGTCGCCCCGCAACGAGCGGTCCCCGGCGACGGCGGGCACGACGACGCGGTCTTCGTGGGCAGCGAGGGCCACGGGCGCTTCCGCCTCTCCCGCAGGGCCGGCGACCAGAGCACGTTCCCGCTGCGATTCGACGTCGTCGTCGAGTCGTCGCATCACCAGGGAGCCCGCGTCGTCGTCCGGCCCCGCACCGTGGTGCTCCTGATCCTGTCCCTTTGCCTCGGCGCGGTGACCGTCATCGCGTCCATCATGGCCGTCGTGGGTCTCGAGTGCGGGCTTCCCTCGGCGATGCTCGTCCTGGCGCTCCCGGTCGTCCTCGCCGGGCTCCTGTCCTTCGCCACGGCGAGGGAAGCCAGGGAGTCCGAGCGCCTGCTGCGCGGGATCTTCGCGCGAGCCCCCGCGCTCCCCGCCCCGCCGGAGACGGACGAGGCCTACCGCTGAGAGGACGACGAACGATGCGAGGTCCCGGCCGGCCTCCCTGGGCGCCCGGCTCTACCCGTAGACGCGCAGCAGGGCGAAGACCGCCACCCCCGTGATCGACACGTACAGCCACACGGGGAGCGTGTAGCGCGCGATCTTCTTGTGCCCGGGAAAGCGGCCCGACAGGGAGAAAAAGAAGCTGAGGAACACGAGCGGCAGCGCGACGGCGGAGAGGAGCACGTGGGAGATGAGGATGCCGAAGTAGATGGGGCGGATCACGCCGTGGCCGCCGAACGCCGTGTCGCCGTGGACCGAATGGTACGCGACGTACGAGACGAGGAAGAGCGCGGACGCCGCGAGCGCGGCCAGCATGCGCCGCGAGTGCGTGACGACGTCCCGGCGACGAATCGCGAGGAACGCGAGGACCAGGAACACGGCGCTCGTGGCGTTGAGCAAGGCGTTGACCGCCGGGAGCCAGGACACCCACACCGGGACGCTCGAGGCGCGCCCGTGTCCGTAGAGAACACCCACGAGCAAGAGGAGCGCGACGGCGCTCACGGCGAGGACGATGAACGTCGCCTTCCTCGGGCTCGTTGCCCGGAGGGCGTCTAGGCGGAGCGGACCTGCGGTCGACATCGCGGTGCTTCATAGCACCGGACGCGCAGCGTGGCGCTCGGGGTGCCGCGCGCTACCGCGTCTCGGCGTTTCAGCGTTCGAGCTTGAAGAGGCGGAGCAACCACGCGCCGTCCTCGGGGGGGAGGCTCTCGGCGGCCTTCACGATGACCGGCCGGTAAAGGCGCACGGCTTCGTCCGTGCTCGGGTACGTCTTGCAGAGGCGGGTCACGAGCTCCTTGATCGTGGCGTTCCGGTTGGCGGCGGCGACGGCGAGGGCGTGGCAGAAGTCCGTCTCGCGGAGCTCCCACTTCTCGTCGCCGGCGCGGGTCCAGCGGAAGCCGATGACGCCGGCGCAGTGCTCTTCTCCGCAGAGGCACTGCGGGTTGTCGAACCCGAGCCAGTTGTAGAAGTCCGTGATCTCGTCACCGGCGGCGATCGCGCGCGTCGCCTCCAGGAACAGCGTGTCCTCGCGCTCCGAGAACGCGAACGTCGTGTTGGGACGGCAGCTGTGGTTGGCGACGTGACCGCCCACCTCGGAGATCTCCGGCACGAGGACGCGGTCGGACCTGGTCTCGACCACGTAGTGACGCAGGTCGGCGGGCAGGTCGTCCGCCGACGGCACCACGCGGCCCGTGAACGTGCAGACGACCTCGCCGGTGACGAAGGCTCTCCGTGCGAAGAGGCCGCGCCCTCTCCCGGACGTCTCGCGTGCCTCGACGTATTCGTTGCGGAGGCGCAGCCGCTCCCGCTTCGCAGCCTTCCAGGGTTGGTCGCGGCCCACGACGTCGTCTCCGTCGCGGGCATTGTACATGCCACGGCCCGATGCCCGCACCGGCGGCATCAGCGCGCGCGTCGGCCGTCACGGACATGCGGTCGCGTTGAAGGCGCCCGACAGCGACGGAGGCGGCGAAGCGTCGGCGACGCCGTAGGGGCCCCCCATGAGCACCGAGAAGGTGCCCGTGACGGCGCCCGCGGAGATGCTGTCGATGGTCACGCTGCCGCTGATCGCCGTGGCGACGGCGTCGCCGCTGGTAGGCGTGACGATCTGGAGGAAGGCGTTGCTGCCCGGGGCGAGCATGCAGAGATCCGGATCGTCCTCGCCCTCGTCGCCCACCTCGTACGTCCCGGGGACGATCGACTGCGTGAGCACCTCGTCGCCCATCGCAGCCTGCGTCGTCGCGATCTCGATGTCGAGGAGATACCCGGTGCCGCCATCGGGCAGGCCGGCGTCGGAGCAGAGGACGGCAGGCAGGCCCTGCGACGTGAGGAGGATGCTCACGGTGGGAATCACGCCCGGGGCAGCGCTGCCGCCACAGGCGCCGGTGAGCGACTCCCCCATCTGCGCCGATCCGACGGGGAAGGCTCCCGAGCCGGTGAGCGTGCCCGTGCCTGGACCGGGGATGGAGCCGGAGCCTCCGTCGGGTGACGCGCCGGGGCTCCCGCCGCTGGCTCCGCCGCATGCCTCGGCGAGCAGCAGCGCGAAGACGAGCGGCGGCACGACGAACGGCAGGACGCGGCCGCAGGGGCGCGGGGGACGAGCGCTCATGAACCGCAGGGTAGCCTGCGCGCGTACAATCCCGGCAATGTCTCCCTCGCGCCGCCGGAGGAGCGCGCTCGCCGCCCTCGCCACCGCCGCCGTCGTCGCCGCCGCGTGCACGCCGAAGACGCCCGGCGATCCGGGCATCCCTTCCGCGATGTGCGGGCCGCGCTGCGCGCGCATTCACGCGTGCGACTCCTCGGTCGACGTCCGCGCGTGCGCGGACCAGTGCGTGGAGGCCACGGGGCCGCGCGCGCAGTACCTGCGCGACGAGGTGGTGACGGAGGCGCGCGCCTGCGCGGAGCGGCAAGCGTGCGTCCCGCAGATGGCGACCGCAATGAAGGTCTGCCGGATCGACGCCTACCGGCGGCTCGAGCCGTCGCCGTCGGCGAAGGCGTACTGCGAGAGGAAGCTCGAGAAGCAGCACACGTGCTCCCCCTATCCGACGCTCGACATGGTTCACTGCCTCGACTTCAGCAAGGGGTTCACCGATCCGGTCCTCGACCAGCTCGCCGACTGCTACGATCAGGCTCCGTGCCGCTGGGTCGGGCGCTGCCACGACATGGTCGTCGGCGAGGATCCCCTCATGGAGTGAGGTGACGCCCAAGCACCCGAGCTTCGAGTGCTACCGTCATCGTGCGATGACGTCGAAAACGGGCGCAAACCTCGTGGCCGCGCTGATAACGGCGGCCGCATGCGGCGGGGCCACTTCGTCCACGGATGCTGAGCCGAAGGGACGAACCGCGACCCCCGGACCCTCCACCGCGATTCCTCCGAATAGTTAGTCGCTTCCTCCTGCGTCCATACACACCGCCGCGCTCGGCGCGCACTCGTCGCACGCCCAGCGGCCGCCGACGCACGCGCACCCGTAGCCGGACGTCGGACTGTCGAAGGTCAGCGGCGGACAGGGATCCACGAGCATCGTGCAAATCTCGTCGCCGGAGCACGCGAGGCCCGTCGGGAGCGCGGCGACGGTGCAGTCGCCACCGGACCCCAGGCACTCCCCGGCAGGCGCGGCCGGACACGACGCGTTCGCGGCGAGGTTCTGGCACGCGGCCGATGTCCCGCTCCCGCCATCTCCTCCGCTACACGCGTACGACAGGGCTGCGATGCAAAGGGCACTGCATGTGCCCATCGCCCTTTTCCTTCGTGTCTTCAAGTGCATCAACGCCCTGCATGCCCCTGCCGGCGGCGGCGCGCAACGGTCCCCTGCGCAGACGTCGTGCTACGCGGGAGACGCAGGCCGCTATCCTCACTCCCATGACCGCCGTCGACCCGCTGCGCCGCGCGGCCGACCTGCTCGCCGGGGGCGACTGGCACGCGGCGCACCTCATCGTGCAGGACATCGACTCGCCGCTCGCTGCGTGGATGCACGGGATCGTCCACCTGATGGAGGGCGACGTCTCGAACGCCCGTTACTGGTACGGCCAGGCCTCGCGCCCGTTCCCGGCGAGCCCCGACGTCCGCGCGGAGATCGATGCCGCGCGCGCCGCACTACGATGACGGCGATCGTGACGACCGCGTCCGCTCTCGACGAAGCCTTTGCCCGCGGAGCGCGCCTCTTCGACGAGGGCGCGTTCTTCGACGCACACGAGGCGTGGGAGGAGCACTGGCGCATCGCGACCGATGCGGGCGCGCGCCGCTTCCTTCAGGGGCTCATCCAGGTCGCCGCGGCCTTCCACAAGCTCGTCGTCGTGAGGTCGCCCGCATCCGCGTCACGCTTGCTGGCGCGGGGGATCGCGAAGCTCGACGCGAGCCCGGATGCGATCGCCGGACGCGGCCTCGAGGACTTCCTCGTGGCGCTCCACGCATGCGCGCAGGCGCTCGCGACGGATGCGTCGGATGCGTCGTGGACGATGCCGCGCATGCACCGGGAGTAGGCGCGGCTTCACGAGGTGGCACGGGGCGGCGCGGGCCTAGTTGCACTGCCCGTAGCCTGCGACGGGCTGCGGCGAGAACAGCTCCGTGCACGTCGTCCCTGCCGCGCAGGTTCCGCCCGGGAAGGTGCACCACTCGAAGCACGTTCCCGCGGTCGACCCCGTCGGGATGCCGCAGACGTAGCCCGGCGCGCAGGAGACGGTGCTCGAGCAGGCGGCCCCTTGCGTCGCGGTGCCGGCCTGACACGCGCACGCCGCCGCGTCGTTCATCGGGCAGCACGCGGCGCCGTTCGCGCACGCCGTCGTCGACGTGAGCGAGCACGCGCCGCTGTCGACGGCGGTCGATGCCTCGCTCGCGTCCTGCGCGGAGGCCTCGGCTCCACCGCCGCCGGAGTCCTTGCCCGGGCTCCCCGTGTCCTCGCTGGCGTCGACCCCCCCGCCTCCGCCTCCACCGTCGTGCCCTCCCCCTCCGCCGCCATCCTTGGGCTCACCCGCGTCGCCGCCGGCCCCGGTGCCGGTGCCCGTGCCGTCGCCGGTCCCCCCGGCAGCGCATCCCACGAGCAACGCGGCGACGACGCACACCCGGCGAATGGAGGCCCCCATGCCGCTCATTCTGCGCGCGCGCGCGGAGCACGTCGAGCCTTCGCGGACGGACCCGCCCGCGTCACTCGCCGACGACGCGTCTCGGGCCGGTGCCGTCGAGGAGGTCGACGGGGCTGCACTTGTCGATGTGCCCGAGCAGGCCGTGGTAGATGCCGTAGCCGACGAGCTTGCGCAGGCGCGGGGAGAAGGTCTTCGCCACGGCCTGGGGGATGCCGAGCTGCTGGTTCTCCTGCTGGCGGAGGAAGCCCGCGCAGTAGTTCATCGCGATGCCGACGCGACGGGACGCGGTGACGTTGGGCCCGCCGCCGTGCCAGATGCTGCCGTCGAACACCAGCACGCTGCCCCGCTTCATGACGGCGGCGACGGTGCCGTCGTAGGTCGTGCCGAGGGCGGGGTTCTCCGCCGCCTTGTGCGTGCCGGGGATGAGGCGCGTCGCGCCGTTGTCCTCGGTGAAGTCCGTGAGCGCCCACATCGTGTTGCAGACGATGGGCACGTGCGGCTTGGCGAGCGGGATGAGCATGTCGTCGGCGTGGATCGGCTGCGCGCCCTCGCCTGGACCGATCGCGATCGACGACAGCGACGAGATGAGGCAGCCGCGGTCGAGGACGGCCTCGACGATGGGCAGCACGTGGTCGTGGACCGGGATGCGCGCGTAGAGCTCTCCGCGGGCCAGCAGGTTGTAGACGCGGACGGTGCGGTGCCCCTCGAAGAGGTTCTTGCCGGGACCTTCGCCGAGCTCGCGCTCGAGGCGCCCGGTGTCGGCGAGCAGAGCGTCCGCGAAGTCGAGGTCGAACGCGCCCTCGACGATGGTGAAGCCCTCGCGCTGGACGCGAGCGACGTGCGCGGAAAGGGTGGCGGGGTCGAGCAAGGCGCACGGAGTGTACATCGCCGGCGCGCTGTCCGCGGCGCGCCGCTCAGGGGGCCAGGTGCACGAGGGCCGCGCTCGCCGGCGGCACGGAGACGGTGAAGGTGCTCCCGCTGGCGCCGAGAGTCGGCGTCACGGTCGAGGGAGCCCCCGGGGCCGGGGGCTGCGCCGGCGCCCACGCGAAGCTGTCCGACGTGCTGGGGATGCTGGCACCGCCCAGGGTGAAAGGCCCCATGGACGACGTGAGCGATGGCGCGGTGAGCGTGGTCATGGTGCCGGTGGAGATCGGCTTGGTCGATGCCACGGTGACCGTGGCCTGCGCGGTCTTCGTGGGGTCCTTGTTGAGGATGACCACCCTGATCGAGCCGTCGGCCGGCGCGACGGTGTACGCGCTCACGTTGAGCGCACTGCTCACCGACGTCTGGAGCATCGGCCCCTGCCCCGCCAACGTGAAGAGCAGCATGGCGTAGTACTGGGGCCGCACGCCCGGATCCAGGTGGCCGGCTGGATCGCTCGAGAGGTGACAGCCGGGCGCGCTCGGATCGTTCGCGTCGCAGACGGAGGCGCACATGGGCGTCGGGTTCGTCGACTTGTTGCACGTCGGGCTGCCGGAGCAGCACACGGGGACATCGGCGATGGGTTGGTAGTAGTCGCCCTGATCGTGGTTGTTGAGGTTGACTCCCGCGGCACCGCCCTGCGCGCTTCCGAAGAGAAAATCGAGCGTCCACAGCGCCGACGCCTGGGTGTCGCTGACGCCCGCGACGCCGCCTCCCGAGAACGTGTTCGCCTCCGTGAAGCGATATCCCCCCGCGATGGGAGGACTGGCCTGATTGCTGGCCGTATTGAGCTTGCCGAAGGCGCCGTTCCCGACGAGGGCCGGGTCGGGCGTGAGCAGCGCGTTCATCAGGGCGCTGCATGTCTGGGCCGGCGGGTGCTTCGGGTTGGCCGTGGCGCTCCCCAGCCAGGTCGTCCAGTTGCCGTTGGTCTGGCCGCCGCAGATGGTGCCGAAAGCGACGTACTGATCGTAGTAGTGCTGCGTGAGAAGGCCGATGCCGTTGGCCTCGGCCTGGGCGGCGAACGGAAGGGTGTACGTCGAGAGGCTCGAGACGCTGCCGGTCGCCGGTCCAGCGAGTGGAACCCCCGGAGTGGCCGACGCGACCTGCGGAGCGATCGCCTGCCACGACGCCTGGTAAGCGCTGTAGTTCTGGACCCCGGAGATGCCGCTCCCGCACGCGGCGTAGACCTCCGGTTCGTTGCCAATCTCGAAGCCGGCGAGGGCGTCGAGGTTGCTGGCCAGGGTGGCGGCCCGGACGACCCCCTCGGCTTCCAGGACGGCGGCCGTTGGGTTGATGCAGGACGCCTCCTGGAGCCCCGTGTTCGGATCGGTGAAGTTCGCCGGCCACGTGGGAGTCGGGCTGCAGCTGTTCGGGGCACAGTTGGGGACCATCGAGAGCCCGTAGACGAGCTTCCACCCCGGCGTCTTGGCGAGAAAGGCGAACAGGTCCTCGAAGTCGGGGAGCGCGACTTCACCGTACGGGGACACCTGCCCCGTGTAGATGTCCGTCGTGTACGAGACGTGGCCGGCCCCGTTCTGGTTGAAGGGGACGCTGTCCACCCCCTTCGAAGGACCGCCGCCGATCTTGAGGATGCCGGGGCCGAGCTGGTTGAACAGCTCGATGAGCTTCGCGTTCGATCCGGTGAAGAACTGCTGGTTGAGCGTGGCCTTGTCGTAGCTCACACCGACGAAGCTGGGGCCGATCGCGGCGACCTGCGCAGGAGTGGTCCCGAGCTGGATCTCCGCGTTGGCGACCTGGATCGCCGCGCCGACTCCGCAGCCGCTGGTCGCCGGCACGCAGGTGCAAGCCGGCTGATTCGGAAGCCCGCAGGGGGCGCACGTGTCCGTCGCTGTCGACAGAGTGAGCGGCTGCCCGGTGTCGTACTCGAGCCGGGACGTCGGGCTGCAGCCGTTTGCCCACGGCACTTGCGACCCTGGCGACTGCCACGACGTGTCGCACGGCTTCTGATCGAGGTCACCGCACGTCGCGCAGAGCCCGCCGACCGTCCCCATCGGAGCGCTGCCCGGGCTGGCGGGCATCACCACGGCGGTCACGTTCGGGGCGGTCCCCTGCAGGCCGACCAGGTCCGCGCTGCCGTCTCCGTCGACGTCCGTCAGGAACGAGAGCGCGCCGCCGGCGTTGTCGAACGTGTCGTACGACCACGTCTGGTAGGCCCCGAAGGTCGGAGGGCTCGACCCGGTCGACTCGATGACGCCGACGTATCCGCCGCCGAGGCCCACGAGGTCGGCGCGGCCGTCGCCGTTGACGTCGCCGAGGTAGCTGCCGTAGCCGCCGTAGAACGAGCTGCCCCACAGCGTCACGTAGCTCCCGGCGGTGGTGCCGGCCGACAGGAGCCCGCCGACGTACCCGTCGCCGAGGCCGACGAGGTCGGCGCGGTGGTCGCCGTCGACGTCGCCGACGAACGTGCCGTGCGACCCGTAAAAGGGACTGGTCCACCAGACCCGCGGCGAGTCGAACGTGTAGCCCGTCCCGTTGGAGTTGGCCTGGGCCAGCGCGACCCGCACCTGGTTGGTATCGAGGAACACGAGGTCCGCGAGGCCGTCGCCGCTGAGGTCCCCGAGGAGCATTCCACCTTCCGTCCCGTACTGCGGGGTCCACGTGCCGCTCCCGCTGCCGTTCCAGGGCTGGGGACCGTCCGTCGTGTGGGCGCCGAACTGGTTGCCGATCGAAAGAAAGACGCCGACGGAGGTCGCGAACAGGACCACGAGGTCGGCGCGACCATCGCCATCCACGTCGCCGAGGAAGACGTCGTCGTCGTGGATGGGCGGAACTCCGTTCGGCGTCGGGGTCCAGCTCAACCAGGGGCTTCCTTCGAGGGCGAAGCTCGAGCCCGTCGACGTGTAAACGGAGGCGCCGAGCGTCGTCCCCGTCGCATTCTCGCTCACGGTCACGATGTCGGCCCGGTGGTCTCCGTCGACGTCGCCCATGAGGGTGACGAGAGAACCGCTCGTGACGGCGCCGTTCCAGGGGGTGAGCGAGGGGGCGGCGAACGCCGCCGGGACGGCCTTCTGGCATCCCGGGTCCGTCGTCGACGAACCACACGCGGCCTGCCCCGGGCCACCGCACGCGCTGCACGCGAAGTACTCGAGCCGGTTGGCGACGTGGAGCGTGCACTGAGTCCAGGGCGAGGTGCACGCGGGGTTGCAGCCGAAGAGCGCCTCCGAGGTCGAACCGACCTCCTCATGGTTCGGCGTGATGCCGCCCGAACAAGCGACCATGATTGCCAGCGCCCCGATGGGCGCAAACCTCGCTGCACGTCGAACCGCTAGCGTCATCCGACCCTCCCCACGGCGAGCTACCGACGATAGCAGCCAAAACCGTCGCGCTGGCGCGCTCACGAAAACGATTGGCGCGATCACGCAAGGAACCGTCGGCCCTCGCAGCGTATGCACCCGTACGACCATGGGCCGCGTTCGCATCTTCTTGGGCGGGGGGAAGCCTGCGACGCTCGGCGCCGTACACGGCCGCATGAAGACGATCTGGACGATCGCGGGAGCCGTGACCGTTCTCGGCGCCATCGTCGCGTGCAGCGGCAGCACCGGCAGTGCCGGCGGTGCCGGCGGCGGGACCTACGATTCGTGCCTCAGCTCCTTGCTCGGCAGCGCGTGCATCGCGTGCGTGAACAGCAACTGCGGCGGAGCGCTCGGCGACATGGAGACGGGGTGCAGCGACTACTTCGGCTGCATCTGTCCGGGCGGCAACTTCAGCGCGCCCAACGCGGAGTCGCAGACGTGCGCCTCCAAGCTCGAGGAGTCGAGCTGCGCCTCCACGGGCGGCGGCAACCTCGTCTCGTGCGCTGCATGCGACAGCGCGTGCTCGGCGGGGACGGGCTCGTCGGGCGGCGGCGGATTCGGACTCAGCGACGGAACGGCGGACGGCGGTGGCTCGGGCTCGTCGAGCGGCTCCTTTGGCGGTGCTTCGGGCGGCTCGTCCAGCGGTTGCGGCGACAGCCTCCTACCGGGCACGAGGGCAATCACCCTGAGCCTGACCGGTGTCGACTTCGGCGACAGCACGTCGGCCGCATGGAAAGGCATCGGGTTCAACCTCGACGGCAAGTGCACGACCGCGAGCTCCACGGACACCTGCGGCCTCGAGGCAGGAGCACCGGCGAGCACGCAAGACGACGGCGCGAACGGCATCGACGACAGCTACGGCGAGAACATCTGCCCGATCTGGGAAACCTTGGCCGGCAGTGGAGCCTGCTCCACGTTGTTCAAGGAGGTGGTTCTGCAGACGGACGCTGGCGGCAACGGCACCCTCGTCCTCGCCTCCGGGGCGAACGTCCTGGCCCTCCCCGTGGCCGACGTACACGTCGCGATGAACGGGTCCGCGGGCATGGCCGGCGGCGTCATGCCCACGGCGGGCCTGGCGGCCGCGGTGCAGAAGCAGGCCGCGTGCATCAGCACGTCGCTTTGCTCGGAGTCCTCGGTCCAGGCGCTCGTGACCCAGTTCGTTCTGGCGTCGGACATCGCGGCCGACGGGAGCAACACCCCGGGCCCTGCGTGCGACGGGGTCTCCTTCGGGATCAGGTTTGCCGGCTCCACGCCGGTGACCTCGGTGCCGACGCAGTCGGCGTGCCCGTGTCCGTGACGAGCGGCCTGCGGCACTCCCCTCGAGCTGGTCACGGCTCGGGCGGGTTCCCTCCGCCGTAGGCTCGAGGCCGAGCTCGCCCTGGACCCTGGCTACGCCGAAGTCCACCCCCGGGGCTCGTGTCGCGCTTCGGTCGTCTCATCGGAAACAAGGCCCGGCTCGTCGGCTGTCGCGACAATCGGGCACCCTGACGCGCCACGATGCGCGCGTGGTCTTTCGGCGGACGCTCGCGGGACTCGTTGGCGTGCTGATCCTCGTCGCGTGCCGCTCCCACGCCGATGCCGGGTCAGCGCTCGTGGCGAGCATCAGCACGGAGCCGCTCACGCTCACGCCGCCGTTCTCGCCGACGATCCACGACTATTACGTACGGTGCGGCGCCGGGAAGAACATGCTGAGCATCGCGGCCACGGCGGGAGCCGACGCCACGGTCGCGCTGGCACGGCCCGTCACGACGGCCCCGGCCGCCTCGGTGACGGCGAACGGCGTGCTCTCCGAGAACGAGGCGGCTGTCGTCAGCGCATCGAACGGCACGGAGACGGAAGAGTACTGGGTTCGCTGCCTGCCCCACGACTTCCCGCGGCTCCGGATGGTCGTTCACCCCGCCGCAGGGGTGCCGACGCCCGGGTACTACCTGCTCGGGAACGCCACCAACGCGTCGGGCGAGTCCGGCTACGCGATGGTGCTCGACGCAGACGGAGTCCCCGTCTGGTACTCGCGCACTTCGAACGGCAACGACCCCGTCGACGTGGAGAGCCTGGCGCCGAACGCCGTCTCCTTCGTCGCGTACCTCTATTACACGTTCTCCGAGGCCTCCTGGAAATACGAGATCCACGACCTCGGCACCGACGCCGTCGACTACGTGGAGCCCGGGGGCGAGCCGCTGGACCTGCACGAGCTGCAGGCGCTCCCGAACGGCGACTACCTGGTCCTGAGCGATCCCATCACCACGGGGGTCGATCTCACGGGCCTCGGCGCGTTCGGTCTGAACGAGTCCATGGTCGGATGCGACGCCCAGGAGGTGAGCCCCGGCGGCACCGTCGTCTGGCAGTGGAGTGCGACCGACCACTTCGACCCGGTGAAGGACTCCACATTCCCCGGGACGGGTACTGCGTCGGGTGTCCCGGTCGTCGACCCGTTTCACTGCAACTCCATCGACGTCGCCGCCGACGGCGATCTCTTGATCTCGTCTCGCAACATGGACTCCGTCTTCCTCGTCTCGAAGGCGACCGGCAAGGTCGTCTGGAAAATGGGCGGCGCGACGTACACCAGAGACGGCGCCACCTACCTGACCGTGACGGGCGACCCGCAGACGTCCTTCTACCGGCAGCACGACGCCCGCTTCCTGCCGAACGGGCAGATATCGCTCTTCGACGATGCGACGAGCACGCCCGGCGCCGCGCGCGGGGTCGTCTACTCCTACGACGTGAACGCCGGGACGGCGTCGTTCGTGTGGCAGTACCGGGGCACGGTCAACTCGGCGGCGATGGGCAGCTTCCGCGTTCTGTCCGACGGTTCGCGGATCATCGGCTGGGGCGAGGGAGGCCAACCCCAGCTCGCTTTCACCGAGGTCGACGCCAGCGGCAACGACCTCCTCGACTTCGACTTCACGGACGGCGACCAGAGCTACCGCGCCCTCAAGGTTCCTCTCACGCAGCTCGACATCGGCCTCATGCGAAACTCCGTGAGCGGCTTCGCGCCCGACGGGGGAGCCGTCGACACGGGCGCAGAGGACGGCGGCACGCAGGACGCGACGAGCCCCGTCGAGGCGGGAGCGGGGTGCCACACGATCTCCGGCAGCGGAGCGAGCGAGCAGTGCAGCTATTCGGTCGACAGTGCCGCGGACGGTGGCTGCTCGATCGAGGGGGCCTTGCCCGGCGCGTGCCCCGCCTCGGGTCTCTACGGCTGCTGCGTCGAATCCGTCTGGGATGATGGCGGCGCGAACCTCGTCGACGCCACCTGCTACTACTCCTCCACGACGGGACAACCCGCGGCGTCGCAGTGCGCGTTCGAGGCGTACGACGGGCTGCCGTACGACTGGCAGACATTCGCGCCGTGAGCTCCTCGCGGCCCCCCAACGACACGAACCCGGGCTCGCGGACTGCAAGCTCGCACGGTGATCGGATGATGAGCCGTAGATGCACGTTCGTCGCGGTCGTGGTGCTGGTCGCGTTCGTCGCGTTGCTGTCGTTCGCCTGTTCGAGCACCTCGAACGGCGGCGGCGTCACGGGGCGCCCGGACGCCGCGGCGGAGGGCGCTCCCGGCGAAGACGCACCCTCGGGCGTCGTGCCGGATGCCTCCGACGCCGGCGACGCGGGCATCGCCACGCCGCTCCTCGTGGCGCTGAGCGTCACCGGGAGCGACGGCGCCGCGGGCATCGCGCTCGTGCCGTCCTTTGCGCCGACCGTCTACGATTACTACGTCCGCTGCGCCGCAGGGACGAACGACCTGACCGTGACGATGACCGCGTCCGACGGGGCCGGGAGCTCGCTGAGCCAGCCCACGACGTCGTCGGTCGCCGCCAGTCAAACCTTGCAGGTGAGCGTGACGGAGAACCAGGCCATCGTCGCAGTGGCTGCGCAGGGCGAGAACACCACGCAGTACTGGGTCCGGTGCTTGCCGCACGACTTCCCGCGGCTCCAGATGAACTCCCACCCGGACGCGGGGGTTCCCCCTGCAGGGTATTACCTCGTGGGCAATCTCGAGACGACCGCGAGCGCGGGATACGCGATGGTGCTGAACGGCAACGGCGTGCCGGTCTGGTACTACGCGCTCGCAGCGGGGCTCGGCGTCGTCGACGTCGACGACGTCGCGAGCGGTGCGGTCTCGTTCGTCCCGAGCTCGACCACCATGGTCGAGAACTTCGAGATTCACCATCTCAGCCCGGCGTCGACGACCACCCTCGCTCCCACGGGGTACGCCACCGACACGCACGAGCTCCGCGTCCTGCCGAACGGCGACTACCTCGTCCTCTCCTACCCTTTCACCTCCGGCGTCGACCTGACCGGGCTCGCCGTCGCGTCGACCGTCGACGGAGGAGCCCCCGACGAGCTGGGCCCCGATTCGACCATCCAGGACTGCGCGGTGGTCGAGTTCGAGCCCTCGGGCGCGGTCGTCCAGACCTGGCTCGCGAGCGATCACTTCGACCCCGCCCAGGATTCGACCCTGCCGCTGACGGGCTTCGGGCCCGATTCGACCCTGCCGGACGGGGGCGCCGTCTACGACGTGTTCCACTGCAACTCGATCGACGTGGACCCGTCGAACGGGAACCTTCTCGTCTCCGCGCGCGAGATGGACTCGATCTTCTACGTCGAGTGGTCGACCGGCAGGGTCCTCTGGAAGATGGGCGGCGCAACGGCCAGCAAGGACGGCGCCACCTACGTCTCGGTCGCCGATCCGTTCTTCCGCCAGCACGACGCCCGTCTGCAACCGGGATGGTCGTCCGGGTGCAACGGCGGGACCGGGCAGATTTCCCTCTTCGACGACGAGTCGGAGAAGCCCGGTCCGGCTCGTGGCGTGCTCTACGACGTCGTCGTGGGCGGCGCGGACGGCGGGGACGGCGGCGCGCCCGGATGCGACGGCGGGGCGGAGCCGGACGGAGGAGCACCGGGACGAGCGACCATCGCCTGGCAGTACGAGGGAACGGTCAGCTCCTCCGCGACCGGGAGCTTCCGCATCTCCCCCGACGGTTCGCGCGTCATCGGCTGGGGCCTCGGCGGCGCACCCGATCTCGCGTTCACCGAGGTCGACGCCGACGGCAACGATCTCCTCGACTTCGACTTCACCGACGGCAACGCGACCTACCGCGCCATCAAGGTCCCCACGAGCACCTTCGACCTGGGCGTCCTGCGAAGCACGGCCGGGACGCAGTGACTGGGTCGCCGATACTCATGGGACCGCAAGCATCTCGCGAAGAGGCGGGACTCGTCCCTGGCCGTCGCGCTCGACAGCGGGCGGGATCCGCATCGTGCTAGAGGGGGCCCATGACCGACTGGATCCGTTCGTTCGCCGTCGACACGTTCGCGCCGATGCTCGGCACGCTCTCCAGGTTGCTCGAGAAGGCCGAGAGCCACCCGAAGGCGACGACGTTGCCCGACGCGCGGCTCGCGTCGGACATGTTCCCGCTTCGCCGGCAGGTGCAGCTCGCGTGCTTCCACGCGCGCTCCGGCGTGTCCGTCCTGGCGACCGGTCACACGACGGCGACGCCGGACGGGCCGCCCGACGACGACCTCACCACGCTGCGGGCGCTCGTCGCGACCACGGTGGCGGAGCTTCGCGCCGCGCCGGAGAGCGCGTTCGCCGGCGCGGCCGAGCGCGCGATCTCCCAGCCGCTCCTCGGAGGGCGCGTCCTCGAGATGAACGGTGCGCGCTACCTTCGCGACTGGGCGTTCGGGCACTTCTATTTTCACGTCGTCACGGCGTACGCCATCCTGCGGCACGAGGGCCTGGAGCTCGGCAAGCGGGACTTCATGGCCCACGTCGGTGACGCGATTCGGCAGGCCTGAGCGAGGGCGCGCGGCTGGTACACTGCCTCGGCATGCGCGCGCGCGGGCTCCTCTCCCTCGTCGCGGCGTTCCTCGCCGCCCTCGCCATCGACGGCGCACCGCAGCGCGCGCACGCCGATTCCCCGTTGGCCGCACCCACGGCACCCACGGCACCCACCCCGACCGCCGCTGCGCCCGCACCCGTCGCGCAGGGCACGCCCGTCGTCGTCGCCGCGATGGGCGACTCGCTCAGCGATCCGCGCGTGGGCGGCGGCAAGTACCTCGATCGCCTGCGCGCGCGCTGCCCGAGGAGCCGCTTCGACGCCTACGGCAAGGGCGGCGAGATGGTCAACCAGATGCGCCGCCGCTTCGAGCGCGAGGTCTTCGCTCCGGGCAGCCCCGCGTACACGCACGTCATCGTCTTCGGCGGCGTGAACGATCTCTACAGCGACCGCACCGCCGGGCGCACGCCCGCGCTCGTCGAGAAGGACCTCACGGCGATGTACGAGGTCGCGCGCCGGCACGGCGCGAAGGTCGTCGCCATCACCGTGACGCCGTGGGGAGGCTTCACGCGGTACTTCAACGCGTCGCGCCTCGCCGCGACGCTCGAGGTCAACCGCTGGATCCTCGCGCAGCCGGGCGAAGGCGCGATCGATGCCGCGGTCGACGCGTACCCGCTGCTGTCGTGCGGAGTCCCCACCACGCTCTGTCCGAGGTTCGCGGCGCCCTTCCGGGACGGGCTGCACTTCGGCCCCGAGGGACACCAGAAGCTGGGCGATGCGGTCTACGCGCAGGCGTTTGCGGGCTGCGGCTGACCGCGAGGAACACGCCTTGCTTGTGCGGCAGCGCCATGACGCTTCTCTCGCGCGCTTCCTGCGCTTTCTGGCTCGTTCTCGCCGTTGCCTGCGGCGGCTCCACCGCGAACCAGCAGGGCGCTGCGGACGCGGCGACTCACGATGGCACAGGCGGTGCCGATGCCTCCGCGGAGGCCACGACCTCGATCGACGGCTCCGCAAGCGCCGACGCGGCCGGCCCTTCGGACGACGCGTCCGCGAGCGACGGAGGGGCCGGCGACGGCGGATCCGGCGCGCAGACGTGCAGCGGAGAGCCCGTCGGCTCGTGCACGGTAGGCGACTATCTCTTCTGGCTCGGCGACGGACAGGGCAACGGCGGCGGCGGGTGTCAGCCGCTTCCGGCGGCCTGCCAGGCGCAGCCGACGTGCGCGTGCGTCCAGGCGGCCAGCTCGCAGGCAGCGGGCTGCCGTTGCACGGTCGTCGACGGCACGGTCAACGTCGGCTGCTGCTGAAGGGTCCTGGCGTCTTCAGACGACGGCGGCGCGCAGCTCGCGGATGCCGCGTCCGGTCTTCTTGCGCAGGAGGGTGCGCAGGGTCACGCCGTCGCCATAGCCGACGGCGGCAGCGATCTCGTCGATCGAGTCGCGCGTCGTGCGCAGACGGTGGACGGCCATCTCGACGCGAAGATCCTGCACGTAGGAGAGCGGCGTCTTGCCGAGGACCGCCCGGATGCGCCGCTCCAGGGTCCGCTCGCTCGCCCCGATGCCTCGGGCCGCTTCCGCCAGGCGGAAGTCCGTCAGATGACGCCGAGCCCAGTGCTCGAAGCGCTCGACGAGAGGATCGGAGTGCGCGAGGTGGTCCGTCATGACGAACGAGCCCTGCGACGGGCGCGCGTCGAAGACGAGGTACCGTGCGGTGGCGTCGGCGAGCGAGGGGCTTCGCTGACGCACGAGCCAGAGGGCGAGGTCCACGTGGGCGAGCGCTGCGCCGGCCGTCACCACCTTGCCCGACTCGACGACCATGCGCGACTCGTCGAGCGCGACGCCCGGGAACCGTGCGCGAAAGAGCGGCGAGAGCCACCAGGTCGTCGTCGCGCGGCCGCCGTCGAGGACGCCGGACGACGCCAGGACGAAGGTGGCCGTGCACGCCCCGGCGACCATGGCGCCGGAGCGCACCCAGGAACGCAGGAGGGGCGCGGATTCGAGGATGTCGCGACGGTCGAGCGCGGCGGCGATGCTCGCGACGGTCTTCGCGCCGAGCGCGGGGACGATGACGAGGTCAGGCCGGGGCCCCTCGCCCGCCGCCGCAAGCTGGACGCGCAGCCCCTGGTGGGTGGTCGCGCTCCTCCGCAGCCCGCAGAGGGTGACCTCGAAGCGACTGGAGCGCCTGCCGGCGCCCGCGAGCTCGTTCGCCGTCTCGAGGGTGTCGAGCACGACCGCCAGGCCGCTGTCGAAGACGCCGTCGAGGACGAGGACCGAGACCCGCATGGCCGAAGACGGTAGCACCCGCGGCGGTGGCGAAAGCGCCATCTCCGGTAGCGTTCCCGACCTTGGCGCGATCGCTACGATCGTTGGCGCTTTCGAGACTGACGTCTCGCGCAGGCCAGCCCTAGGTTGCCTCTCCGGACGCGATGACGCGTCCTCGAAGGAGGATTCCCATGGTCAAGGTCGGACTGCTGGTACGGCTGGTCGCGAAGCCGGGCAAGGAAGAGGAGGTCGCTGCGTTCCTCGCGGGCGCGCTGCCCCTCGCGGAGGCGGAGCATTCCACGATCGTGTGGTTCGCCCTGCGGCTGTCGAAGTCGGAGTTCGGGATCTTCGATGCATTCCCGGACGACGCCGGTCGCAAGGCCCACCTGGGCGGCCCCATCGCCGCGGCGCTGATGGCGAAGGCGGGCGAGCTCCTCGCCGAGCCGCCGAAGATCGACCCGGTGGACCTTCTCGCCGCGAAGCTGTCGAAGTAGCGCGCGCGCCGCGCGGAGGACGACGGACTTCCGCGTCTCTTGAACGTCCCGCGTGGGACCGACCGCACGCTCGCTTTGCACGTGCTTCGGCGTACCGCCGTCCAACCTCGCACACGGACTCCACGGTCCCTCATGCGAGGAGGCTCCCATGCGACTGCGAACTCTGACCCGGCGGGCACACGTCTTCGGATGGATTCTGGTCGCGGCGACAGCCTGGGGCTGCTCGTCGGGGTCGTCGCCCTCGTCGGCCTTCGGCCCCGGGAGCGACGGCGGGGGGGGCGCGTCGTCGGGCGGGTCGTCGTCGAGCGGATCGAGCGGCGGCCAGTCAGGGTCCGGCTCCTCGGGAGGAGGTACGCCGGTGACGCTCGCCTCCGGCCAGAACAATCCGGCCGCCGTCGCCGTGGACGGGACGAGCGTCTACTGGGTCAATGCCGGCACGTCGAATTCCTCGAAGGACGGCACCGTCATGAAGGTCGCGCTTGGCGGCGGGGCGCCCGTGACGCTGGCCTCGCAGCAGGCGAGCCCGGCGAGCGTCGCGCTCGACGCGTCGAGCGTCTACTGGACCGACTTCTGGGCGGGCACGGTGACGCGCGTCCCGCTCGGGGGAGGTACGCCGGTCGTCGTCGCGAGCGAGGGGCACGACAGCACCGTCGGGCTCTACGTGGGTGCGTCGCGCGTGTACTGGTCGGACGCGGCGAGCGTCCTGTCCGCGCCCGCCGGCGGCGCGGGCGGCGCGATCGCGACCCTGGCCTCCGCCACGGCGACAGGCGAGGGCGTCATCCAGGGGCTCGTCGGCACCTCGACGCAGCTCGTCTGGACGACGTACCCGGTGAGCTGCACGGGGACGAATTGCTGCCTGGGGTCCGGCTGCGACGGCGGTGGGGTCGGCGGCGCCGGCGTCGTGGCCGCATGCAGCCTGCAGGGTTGTGCGCAGCCCACGGTGATCGCTTCGGGTGCGTCGACGAGCTCCGTGTGGTGCCTCGCGGCCGACACGGCGCACGTGTACTGGGCGAACCAGGTAGAGTGCCCATCGGGCACGGGCACGTGCTCGCAGATCCTCGCGGCCCCGGCGGACGGCGGTGCGCCGACCACGCTGGCGACACTCGACGCGGGAGAGCCGCAGGCGATGGCCGTCGACGGCTCGAACCTCTACTGGACGAGCTGGGACGGCTGGCCCGCCTCGTCGAACGGCGCGGTGATGAGGGTCCCGCTGACCGGCGGCACGCCCGTCATCGTCGCCGGTGATCAGCAGCTTCCGGAGGGCATCGTCCTCGACGCGACGAGCGTCTACTGGGTCGACGCGGGCGACTGCGACGGAGGTACGGGCTGCGCGACCGGCAGCGTGATGAGGATCGCCAAGCCGTGAGCCGGGGGCCAAAGAACGGCCCGCAACCGACGCTCGCGAGGCTCACGTCATGACGGGAGGGCGCCACCCCCCGGCGTGCGCGTAGAGCGCATCGGCCTGCCGGGGACCCCACGTCCCCGGCTGGTACGCGTGGATCGGCGTGACGTCGCCGACGATGCCGTCCACCACGCGCCACTCGGCTTCGACCGCGTCCTCGCGCGCGAAGAGCGTGGCGTCTCCGGCCAGCGCATCCCCGAGGAGGCGCTCGTACGGGCTCATGGTCTCGGCTTCGCGCTCGCTCGCCAGCATCTCGACGTGGTGACCGTGCATCGATTCGCCCGGAACCTTCGTGCGCACGCCGAGCGCGATCTGGAACGTGGGATCGACCCGGAAGCGCGCGTAGTTCCCGAGGGAACCGGCCTCGGCGTCCGACGTGAAGGGCGTCGAGCCGGGCGGCTTCAGCTCGACCAGCGCCTCGGTGCACGTGACGGGAAGGCACTTTCCCGCGCGGATCACGAACGGCACGCCTTTCCACCGCGGCGTATCGATCCGGAGTCGAAGCGCTGCGAACGTCTCGACGCGCGACGTGGGCGCGACGCCGGGCTCCTCGTGATAGCCGACGAACTGCCCGCGCACGACGTCCTCGGGGCGAACCGGCGCGATGCGCTCGAGGAGCGCCGAGCGAGCGTCGCGCAACGACTCGACGTCGTGGCCCGCCGGCGGCTCCATCGCAAGCGTGGCGACGACCTGAAGCAGATGATTCTGGACGACGTCGCGGATCGCGCCGGTCTGCTCGTAGAGAGGCCCGCGTCCCTTCACACCGAACGACTCGGCCATCGTGATCCGGACACTCGCGACCCGGTTGTGGTCCCAGAGCGGCTCGAGCAGCGAGTTCGCGAAGCGGAAGTAGAGGATGCCTTGATCTGCCTCCTTGCCGAGGAAGTGGTCGATGCGGAAGACGGCCTTCTCGGGGAACACGCCGAGGAGCGTCTCGTTCAGCTTCCGCGCCGACGCGCGGTCGTGCCCGAACGGCTTCTCCACCACGACGCGCGAGCCCTTGGCGCACCCGGACCGATCGAGCTCCTTCACCACGAGCGGAAACAGCGTGGGCGGGATCGCCAGGTAGTGGAGCGGATGGCTCGCAGCTCCGAGCGCCTTGCGGAGCCGCGCGAACGTATCGGGGTCGGCGTAGTCCCCGTCGATGTATGCGAGGCGCGAGGAGAGCTCGGCGAACGCGGCCTCGTCGATGCCGCCATGCTCTTGCACGCTGTCGCGCGCACGTGCCACGAGCTGCTCGAGGCTCCATCCGGCCTTGGCCACGCCGATCACCGGCATGTCGAGCCGACCGTGCTTGGCCAGCCGCTGCAGCGCCGGGAACACCATCTTGTAGGCGAGGTCTCCCGTCGCGCCGAAGAAGACGAGAGCGTCCGATTGAAGGGTCGATGCCATGGGGTTCCTGGCGCGCAAGCGCACGCCCTCTTTTCTAGATTGGACTCCATGGCGACGCAGCCGAGCTAGGCCGCGCGGGTCACGCCGAGTCGAGACGGCTCGATGTGTCGTCCGCCTTCACGGCTGGCAGAGCAGGCCCCGCATCACCTCGGCGCGCCGGCTCAGCTCGTCGGTGGGGCCGCTCGGATCGAGCAGGAAGGTCGAGAGCGCATCCGTGCCCCGCCGGAGCGGCGAGACGTGGAACGTGCCGTCGATCGCCGGCTCCGACGTATGGCACCCGGTGCACGTGGTGTTCGTGAAGGCGGTGGCGACGTCCGAGGGGACTCCGGGCAGCCCGAAGCTCGGAGGCACCGTGCGAGCCGATCCGGCAAGCATCGACGCCGGCAGGATCTCCGAGCTCGTCATGACCTCGTCCTGGTGCGCGGAGACGTACGCCGCGAGGTCGGCCGGGCTCACGCTCGGGGCGGGCTGATCGACGAGCAGACTCGGGACGAGCGGCGCCTGGCCGTGGAGATCGAACTCGAGGAGGATCGGCACGTCGCCGCGCGCGTCCTGCGTGCGCACCTGCCCGGCGAGCGGCGCGGCGAGGACCTCGTCGACGATCGACAGGAGCCCCGCGCGGTACGCGTCGCCCGTGAGCGTTCCGAGCGCGTGCCACTCGGCCGCCCACTCCGCGGGGGTATGCGTCGGCGGAAGCTGGAGCTCGACGTTGACCGTCAACGGACGGCGCGTCCCCGCCGTCACGAGGCCATACACGAAGCGAAGCTCGCCCGGCTGCGCAGGCGTCAGCGCCGCGAAGTCGACCCGATTGACGATGGCGACGAGCTCGAACGGGGCGCGCGTGAGGTCGAGCCCCGTCGCGCTCGTCGCGGCCCACGGAGCCGTCACCTCGTCGTTCAGGCTGCCCTCGCCCGGCATCGCCGACCAGGCGTCCATCCATGCGCGCGCCGGCACGCCGCCCGGTGCGCCGAGCACCGCCGCCATCACGCGCGAGAACTGCACGTCCGGATCGCCGACGACATCCGCGTCCGTGACGGCGAGCTCGCGCGTGGGGTCGATCTCGATGGCCTCGCACCGGGACGGGACGCTCGACGCGCCGCTCGCGGCGGTGCACGCGGGCGTCGAGAGCACGAGAAGCGCCAGGGCGGGAAGGAAGGAGCGGTTCATGGTCCATCCTCACAGAGTCGTGGACACGCCGAGGAACGACCCGCACGGCAGGGCGAACCACTCGGGGCCGGCGAGCTCGACCCCGTGCAGGATGAGGAAGCCCTCGGCGAAGACCGACGTGCGCGGCGAAAGCGCGAGCGCGACCCCGGCACCCGCCGTGTTCCACACGGTCCCCTGCTGCACACCCGAGGGCAGACCGTTGCCGCCGTACGCCGCGACCGGGCCTTGCACGGGCGTCGCGCCGATCATCTTCGCGTACATCGCGCCCGCGCTGGCGTGGATGCGAACGTGCCCGGTCCTCCCCTCGATGCGCACGTCGGGGCGTGCGACGATCCAGTTGTCCGTGTTCTGGAGGTCCGGATACCAGACGACGGGCGCCTCGAGCACCAGCCGCATCGGCCCGAAGTGCGCGACGTCGAGCCGCGGGTACACACCCGTCGCGAAGCCCCCGAGGAACGGACCCCCGGCGACGAGCCCCCCCACCGCGAGCCGATCCCCGACGCCGACGGACACCTCGCCGAGCGCCGCGTAGGGCAGTCCCGTCGACCCCGTGAGCGAGACCTTGCCGTCGCCGGGGAAGAGGAAGTCGTTGTCCGCTCTCGAAGCGGCCTGCGGCGCGGCGTCCTCGTCGGCGCGGGCCGTGGAGGGGAAGGCGACCGCGGCGACGAGGACGGCGGCGGCCGAGAGGGTGGCGAGGACGGGGTTCATGGCGCTCTCCTGTTGTTTTCCCGGTGACGAGGAGGAGTATGGTCGTGAGCCCGCGGCGCGACTGTCGTGCGCGCGACAGTTGGGCCAGACGATCGAACGGAGGGCGGTGCGATGGGCCGAAAGCGGGTCGCCGACTACCGGGAAATGCTCCGCGCGGGCCGGTGGTTTCGTGGGCTTCCCGAGGCGTTCCAGGACGCCATCGTATCGATGTCCTTCCTGAAGGAGCTGAAGCCCAGGGGGCGCCTCTTCGCCCGGGGCGACGCGCCGAGCGGCATGTACGGCGTCGTCGAGGGCCAGCTCCGCGCGAGCGGGACCGACGGCGAGGGCAAGGTGGCGCTCCTGACGATCGTCGAGGCTCCCAACTGGGTCGGCGAGATCCCCCTCTTCGACCGCCTGCCACGCACGCACGACCTCACGGCCGAGACCGAGGCCCTCGTCGTCCACGTACCGCAGGAGCCCTTGCTCGCCGCGCTCGACCGGGAGCCTCGCTGGTGGCGCGACATGTCCCTCCTGCTGACGGGCAAGCTCCGCCTCGCGTTCGGCGCGATGGAGGACAGCCAGCTCCTGCCCGTTCCGGCACGGCTCGCCCACCGCCTCGTGCTCATCGCCGAGGGCTACGGCGAATGGAGCGACGGCAGCACGCGCGACGTCGGTATCAGCCAGGAGACGCTCGCGACGATGCTGGCGACGTCCCGCCAGACGGTGAACCAGGCGCTCAAGGCGATGGAGGCGAAGGGCTGGGTGCGCCTCGCGTACGGACGCGTCGAGGTGCTCGACCTGAAGGGCCTGCGGCGGTCGCTGCGAGCAGCGTCGTCTTCGCGTGCGTCACGAACCTCGTGAACGAGTCGAGCGTCGCGGGGCAGGCGCCGCGCGCCCAGTGCGGACCAGGGTGCCGACGAGGATCGCCTCGACCCGCGTGACGTAGTTGCTCCGCGTCCAGCCGCACTCGCCCACGAGAAATGCGTGGAGCTGCGGAGACAGCAAGCCCAGCGCCAGATCGGTCGCCGCCGCCTGGGTCCAGCCCGGCGCGAGGAGCCCCTCGAGCTTCACGCGGGCCATCAGGCGCCCGATGCCGCGACGGCGCACGACGGCGCGGCTGCGCCACGCGGCCTCCGCGGCGGGGTCCGTGTGCCTCGCCCCGTCGAGCACGCGCGCGAGGTCGCCGATGCGGGGCCAGAGCTCCGCGACGGCACGCACCAACGCCCGCAGGGCGCCCACCGCGTCCTTCGCTCTCTCGACGGGCTCGAAGAGCGCGGCCACACCTTCGACGCGATCGACGTGGTCGACCATCGCGGTCAGGAGCTCCGCCTTCGACCCGAAGTGGTACCCGTAGACCGCCTGCCGCGTGACACCCGCCGCGCGCGCGATCTCGTCGATGCCCGTCCCGTGGTAGCTCCGCTCGACGAGGAGCGCGCGCGCCGCGGTGAGGATTCGCTCGCGGGTCGAGTCCCGCGCCGTTGACATGGTGTCAACCGTATTCGTAGTGTACAGGTTGTCAACCAACGGAAAGGGGGGGGGAGCCGCCGTGAAGCTCACCGTTCGTGCCCAGAGTCCCAGGGAGTGGATCGCGCTGGCGCTTGCCGGCGCGTCCCCGCGATGCGCGCCGAGGTGCTCGAGTTGCCCGAGGCCATCGACGCGGCCGCCCCGCTGCTCGCGTCGATCAATGGCGAGGGGCGCGTCCGCCATCGGTCCGGCGACGTCCTCGACGTCGACCTCGGCGAAGCCGCGTACGACGTGATCCTCCTCTCGAACGTCGCTCACCTTTTCGACGACGAGAAGAACCGCCTGATCGCACGGAAGGCCGCGCGCGCCCTCAGGCCGGGAGGGCACTTCCTCGTCCAGGACTTCGTCCGGCCCGAGATGAGCGCGTCGTCGGATACGGTGTCGAGCGCGCAGAACCTGTTCTTCTCGCTGCTCAGCGCGGCCGGCGTCTACTCCGTCGCGGAGACGCAGGCCTGGCAGAGCGCCGCCGGCCTCGCGCCCCTCGCCGTCCAGCGCTTCCTGTCGTCGCCACTCGTCCGGATCGCCGCCGTCAAGCCTCGCTCCCCGGCTTGATTCATCCCTCGAGCGAGGTGAAGTACTCCTTCTGCGCGGGGTAGTACGCGTCGAACGCCGGCGGCGGATGCCCGTCGCGCGACGCCACGAGCGCGTCGAGGTAGAACTCCCAGCCCGGGCCAAGCTCGCCCACCGCCTTGCGGTTGACGCGATGATGAACGAACTCGAGGGTCGTCGTTCCGGCGGATTCGCTGAGCCTCATCGAGAGAAGCTTCTCGCCGTAGCCGCCCTTCGTGCGGACGGCGAGATGATGCGGCGCTTCGCAGTGCTCTATCGTGCCGTCGAGCCACGGCTTGCCTTCCTCGAAGGCCATCTGGATGCGGATCTTCTTGTCGTCGTCGCCGGTGCGCTCCCAGGGGCCGAACCAGCGCGCCGTGCTCTCGGAGCTGGTCACGCTCGTCCAGACGTCGTCGATGGGCGCGCGGAAGGTTCGGGTGAGAACGAGATCGTCGCCGCGGAGGCGGCCGGTGGGCTTGGGGTTCATGCTGTCTTCCTCTTCGGGGTCCTGGTTCGAGCTTTCTCTTCGGTGACTTGCTCCCGGGTTTCGCGCCGCCGACGGGCGCGATGGACCTCGGTCTCGAGCGCATCGAGGCGCCGGTTCCAGACGCCAGGCCCGTGAAGGCGCGCGAGGAAGGCCTCCAGCGGCGCGAGGGCCTCGAGGGCGAGCGAGTACTGGCGCTCGCGGCCGCTCACCGTGTCGCGCACGAGGCCCGCTTCGCGGAGCACCCGGAGGTGCCGGCTGACGGCAGGGCGGCTCACGGGAAACATGTCGGCGATAGCGCCGGCCGTGCACGGCGCATCGCGAAGCGTCTCGAGGATCTCGCGCCGGATCGGATCAGCGAGCGCCTGGGCGACGGCATCCACGTCGCAATGGGTAACACGTTCGTTACCTGTTAGCCAGCGCCTTTCTGCAGATGGAAGTCGGGCCGATGGCTGCGCCCTCGGGCGGCGCGGTGGTCTCCCGCGCTCGCGAGCACGGCGTCACGGTCCGCCGCCGCCTTCTTCTCCATCGATGCGGTCGCGCTCGGCCTGGGTGAGGAACATGTCGCGGCATCGCTGCAGGAGCACGGGCGACCGCAGCACGGCGTGGACGCGCTGGATCCAGTCGTCGAGACCCCGAGCCGCGTACCGGTAGTCGGCGAAGGACGACGCGAGGACGGTGTGACCGTAGTGCGCGGCCCACTCCTCGGGCGGCAGTCCCTCGCTTCGCCAGCGGGCCGCGAGCGCCTCGCGCTCCGGGTCGGCGAGGGGCCGAGCGTTGGGCGCCACCATGCGCGGAAGCATACCCCACCGTTCGACGCGAACCGCCGTCGAAGCCTCAGCGGTCCTGCGGCGCTCCCTCCGCACGGGCGACCGGCGCATCGAGGAGGCGGACTGCGCGTGCGCGCGCGTAGATGCCGGTGCTGATGATCCCGGACTTCACCGGGGTCGACGCATCGATGATGATCGCGTCCGCCCCGAGGCTGCGGGCCCGTGCCGAGAGCGCGGGCACGGCGTCTTGCACGGTGAGGACCTGGTACTTGCCGGGGTTGTCGACCTCCACCTCGCCGACGATCTCGAACGGGCGCCCGATGGACCGCTCGTCGAAGTAGACCGCGACGGGAGCGTCCGACGGCAGCGGAGCGTAGGCCACGCCGCCCGTGCGGATCGCGGTGGAGCTGGCGCATCCGGCAGTCGTCAGGACGAGGGCCGCGCCCAAGGCACGAAGGATCGAGGCGAAGGATCGGGTGGTCATGCCCCGCTCGATACGCATCCCCCGTGCCGAGCAGAGCTCGCGGCCTCGACGAGCAAATTGCGGGCAGCGTCGACGGTCGTGAACAATCCGTCACGGGCCCCGCGTGACTCGTCCTCCACGGCATCCGATCCCGTCCCCCGAACGAGCGACCTCTCTCTCTCCTTCGCGCCCGCCGTCGCGCCAGGCACAATGAGCCATGCGCCTCGCCTCGTTTCTCCTGGTCGCGCTGGCGGCTTGCGCCGGCAAGGGAGCGGCCACTCCCGAATCCACGACGGCGGCGACGACCTCGCCCGCCGCGTCCACCCCGACCATCGCCGGTCAGCCCGGGACGCCGGGCGCCG
The DNA here is from genome assembly GCA_036490515.1 of Polyangiaceae bacterium. Classification (GTDB taxonomy): domain Bacteria; phylum Myxococcota_A; class Polyangia; order Polyangiales; family Polyangiaceae; genus Palsa-1150. The sequence continues at coordinate 232,462 of DASXDU010000007.1, read as the reverse complement.
CGGCCTCGAGCGCGCCGCCTTCGGGCAGCGCGAACCCTCCGGATGCGTCGCCGCCGCCCGAGCCGATGGCGTCCGCGTTGCCGGTCGACCTCGGGAAGAAGGTGCCGCCGTTCCCGGTCCGGGCCGTCGCGCCGGACAAGGTCTCGACCGTCGCCCGTGGCGCCGTGCCGGTGCCGGAGGGGCTGGCGTCCAAGATCGACCCGGCCGCACCGTTCTTCATGTGGGAACAGGTCCTGCCCCCGCGCGTCGTGTTGACGTTCCCGAAACACGCGGGCCTCGACCTCTACGTCGTGCTCTTCGACGGCGAGGTGTCGATCAAGGCCGGCGACATCCCTGGCAAGCAGAAGCGCCTGTGGCGGTGGAACGCGGCGCGGGTGCCCGGCCTCGGGGCCATGGTGGAGTGCAAGGAGCCGACGCGCGCCGTCTTCGTCCTCGTGGCGAACGCGCCCGGCGGCACGCTGGGCCAGGCCGCGGCCGCGGCGCCGAAGGCCGGCTGGACCACGCGCCCAGCGCCGGTCACCTCCGTCGAGCTCGACAAGCAGCCGGACCTGGCGTGGGCCGGGGGCGCGTACCACGCGCGTCTCGGCTTCGAAGACGGCAGCGCCAGCCTCGGAGTGCTCATGGCGTCGAAGAACGCGCCGGTGCGCCAGAACGTTCACGACCACGAGTGGGAGATCCTCGCGATCCTCTCGGGGGAGGGCACGCTCGTGCGCACGCGCGACGGCCGGGAGGACGACACGCCCATCGCTCCCGGTACGTTCGCGTCGATCCCGCCCGGCGTCCCGCACGCGTACCGGCCGGCGGGCACGTCCCCGCTGGTGGCCGTGCAGCTCTACTTGCCTCCCGGGCCCGAGCAGCGCTTCAAGAACCTCGCCTCCGGCGCCCACTGAGGGAGGCGGGCGCGCGATTGGCGGCTACCGCTTCGTAGCGTCCAGGACTTCGCGCACCTTCGATGCCAGCGTGACAGGGGTGACGGGCTTCTGCAGGAACGCGAAGCCAGACGGCAGGACGCCGTGGCGGACGATGCTGTCGTCCGTGTAGCCAGACATGCAGAGCACCTTCATGCCCGGCCGAGCGGTTGCGAGACGCCGTGCCAGCTGCGGACCGCTCATCTGGGGCATCACGACGTCGGTCACGAGGAGATCGATCGTGCCCTCGTGTTGCTCGCAGAGAAGGAGCGCCTCGCCCCCATTCTGCGCCGCGATGACCCGGTAGCCTTGCCGGCGGAGGGCGCTCTCGACGATGCGGCGTACGGCGTCTTCGTCTTCGACCAGGAGGATGGTCTCCGTTCCGCGAAGGGTGACCGGCGCGACCGGCGAGAACGCCACGTCGACCTCGGCGTCGACCTGCGGGAAGTACACCTTGAACGTCGTCCCCCGACCCGGCTCGCTGTAGACCCAGATGCTGCCGCCGCTCTGCTGCACGATCCCGAATACCGTCGAGAGCCCGAGCCCGGTTCCCTTCCCTTGTTCCTTCGTCGTGAAGAACGGCTCGAAGATGCGGGCCTGCGTCTCCCGGTCCATGCCGACGCCCGTGTCCGTCACCGCGAGCATGACGTGCGGCCCCGGCTTCACGGGCAGGTGACCGAGCGCATACGCTTCGTCCAGGAGGACGTTCGCCGTCTCGATCGTGAGCTGGCCGCCGGTGGGCATGGCGTCGCGCGCGTTCACCACCAGGTTCAAGATGACCTGCTCGATCTGCCCGGGGTCGGCCTCGATGCGCCCGCGAGCCTTCGGTGGCACCCACGCGAGATCCACGTCCTCCCCGAGGATGCGCTTGAGCATCTTCTCCGTCCCCGCGAGGACCTCGTGGAGATCGATCACCCGCGGGGCGACGACCTGATGACGGCTGAACATGAGGAGCTGCCGCGTCAGCCCGGCGGCCCGCTCGCCCGCCTTCCGGATCTCCTCGACGTCGGCCCGCATGGGGTCCGCAGGCTTCAGTTCGCCGAGGAGGAGCTCGCCGTAGCTCATGATGACCGAGAGCACGTTGTTGAAGTCGTGCGCGACTCCCCCGGCCAGCCGGCCGAGCGCGTCCATCTTCTGTGCGTGCCGGAGCTGCTCCTCGCTCTGGCGGAGCGCCTCCTCCGCATGCTCCCGCTTGGCTTGCTCCTCGAAGCGCGCCTTTTCGGCTTGCTGGCGCGCGGAGAGATCCGCGATGAATGCGATGGCCTTCGGGTACGTGAGCACGGCCACGCCGACGAGCACCGGGACGCGGCTACCGTCCTTGCGAAAGGTCTCGCTCTCCCAGGGAGCGGCGACGCCCGATGCCGCAAGTTGCTCCCCGGCGAGGGCGGTCCGCAGTCGATGCTCCGGAGGCGTCAGCTCGTTCCACCGGATCGCACCGGCGGCGAGCTCCGCACGCGAATATCCGATCAGCGAGAGGTACGCGTCGTTCGCCTCGAGGACGCAACCATCCATGTCCGAGGTCACGATGCCGATGATCCCGGAGTCCGCGAGCCTGCGAAACCGCACCTCGCTCTCGAGCAGGGCCGCTTCGGCCTGGCGCCGTGCCGCGCGATCCCTGCATTCCCGGAGCTCGCGTTCGATGGCCGGGGCGAGCCGCCCCAGCTTGTCCTTGAGCACGTAGTCGTGCGCGCCGGCGCGCATCGCCTCGACGGCGGCCTCCTCGCCGACCGTCCCGGACACGATGATGAACGGCAGGTCCCGCCCGGCGGCCTTCACCGTCGCGAGCGCGGCCGCCGCCGAGAACGCAGGCATCGACCAGTCCGAGAGGACGACGTCCCATTCCTTGCCCGCAAGAGCAGCCTGCATCGCCCCGGCGGTCTGCACGCGCTCGTGCTCGACGGTCCACCCCGATCGCTGGAGCTCCGCCACGACCAGCTTCGCGTCGGACGGTGAGTCCTCGACCAGGAGCAGGCGCAGGACGCCGTTCACGCCTTGCCTCGCGGAGCCGGCGGGGACTCGTTCGTGAGGAGCCAGAAGAGGCCCAGCGCCCGCGCGGCCTGCGTGAAATCCGCGAACTCCACGGGCTTGCGCACGTACGCGTTGGCCCCGAGCGAGTAGCTGCGCACCACATCCTCTTCCTCCTTGGAGGCCGTGAGGACGATCACGGGCAGGAGCCGGGTGCGCGCATCGGCGCGGATGCGCCGCAGGACCTCGAGCCCGTCGATCTTCGGCAGGTTCAGATCGAGCAGCACGATGGCCGGCAGGTCCGCCGGGTCCCGTTCGGCGTACGAGCCGGCGGCGAACAGGCAATCGAGGGCCGCCGCTCCGTCACGGGCGACGATGATCTCGTTGCTCACTCCGCACGTCTCGAAGGCGAGGAGCGTGAGCTTCTCGTCGCTCGCGTTGTCCTCGACGAGCAGGATCCCCTTCTTCATGACGCAGACCTCTTCGGCTCGGAGAACGTGAAGTAGAACGTCGCGCCGGCGCCCACGGTCCCCTCGGCCCAGACGCGGCCCCCGTGCCTGCGAACGATGCGCTGCACGGTGGCGAGACCGATGCCCGTACCCGGGAACTCGGCGGCGGCGTGGAGCCTCTGGAACGGCACGAAGAGCTTGGAGGCGAACGCCATGTCGAACCCCGCGCCGTTGTCGCGCACGAAGAATGCGCGGTCGCCGTCCCGCAACGTCGCCCCCACCTCGATGCGTGCAGGGGCCGCGTCGCGCGTGAACTTCCACGCGTTGCCGAGCAGGTTGTCGAGGAGCGCCCGCGCGAGCGCGGGATCGACCTCCGCCGACAGGCCCTCCTCGACCGCGAGCTCGACGCGCCGGTCCGGCTCGTTCTTCGCGAGCTGCCCGAGCGCGGCGCGGGCGGTGCTCGACAGATCGACCTGCCCGCGTCGAAGCTCGCTCCGTGTCACGCGCGCCAGCGAGAGGAGACCGTCGATGAGCTCCCCCATCTTGCGCGCGTTGAGGGTGATCTCCTCGAGCCAGTCCTGACCCGTCGGGTCGAGCGCGTCGCGGTAGCGGTCCAGGAGCAGCCTCGCGAAGCCGTTCATCCCGCGAAGCGGTGCGCGAAGGTCGTGTGCCACCGAGTAGCTGAAGGACTCGAGCTCGCGGTTGGCTGCTTCGGCGGCGTCCTTCGCCTGGCGCAGCGCTACCTCCGCTCGCCGACGATCGGTGATGTCCCGGACGACCTTGCACGCGCCGACGATCCGTCCGGTGGGATCGCGGACGGGCGCGATGGTCACCGACACCTCGATCCGCCGCCCGTCCTTGTGCAGGCGGACTCCGTCGAAGCGCTCGACCTCCCCGGCGGCGAGGTGAGCGAGGATCTCCGGCTCCTCGCCCTGCTGGTCGGGCGGGAAGAGGCGCGCGATGGGCTGGCCGATCATCTCGGCGGCGGAGTATCCGAAGAGGCGCTCGGCGGCGGCGTTCCAGCTCGTGACGATGCCCGCGAGCGACTTGCCGATGATCGCGTCGTCGGACGACTCGACCATCGTGGCGAGTTGCTGCCGCTGCTCCTCGGCTCTCTTGCGCTCGGTGGTGTCCCGGATCGAACCGCAGACGAGGGTCTCCCCGGCGGTCTCGAGGAGCGCCACGGTGAACTCGATGGGGAACTCGGAGCCGTCCTTGCGGCGGCCGTATACATCCAGGCTTACGGGCCCCGTCGGAGCGACGCGCGTGCCGGCGAAGTAGCCCGCGAGTCGCGACGGGAACTGCGCCCGGAAGCGCTCCGCGAGCATCATCTCCACCCCCTGCCCCACGAGCTCGTCGCGGGTGTAGCCGTAGAGCCTCTCGGTCTGAGCGTTGACGAGGACGATCGTTCCCTGACGGTTGGCTACGACCACGGAGTCCGGGGCCGCCTCGACGAAGCCGCGGAACGTCGCCTCCGACGCGCGCGCCTCGCCGAGGTGTTTCACGGCGGCCTCGATCTGCCGGCTGCCGCGAAGGTCGAGGACGAAGGAGATGCACTCCTTGTCCTCGCCCTCGAGCATCGCGGAGCCCACGAGGACCGGGACGCGGGACCCGTCCTTCCTGACGAATTCCTTCTCGCGCAGGCCCGCGGTACCCGAGGAGGAGAGCTGCTGGCGCGCGCGCTCGTCGAGGTCACGCCACTCGGGCGGTGTCACGGCGTTCCACGGCACGCTGCCCGAGAGGATCCCCTCTCGCGAGTACCCGAGGATGTCGAGGAGCGCCTCGTTGATCTCGTGGACGCGTCCGTCGACGCTCGTGACGATGATGCCGAGCATTCCGGAGTCGGCCAGGCGGGTGAACCTCGCCTCGGCCGCCCTTCGGGCCTGCTCTGCGACGACGCGCGCCGTCACGTCCGTGAGGAGCGCGAGACGGCCCGTCCCCTCGTCGAAGGAAACGAGGTTCGCCACGACGTCGACCGTGCACGGCGTTCCGTCCTTCTTGCGATGCCGCACCGTGGCGACGAAGGACTCGGAGGCGGTTCGTACGAACTCGCGGTTCCTCTCGGCGTCCTCCGCAGGCCAGAGATCCGCGAGGCTCATCCCCAGGAGCTCTTCGCGCGCATAGCCGTAGAGCCGAACGCACGCGTGGTTCGCGTCGAGAAAACGGAGTGTCTCCGGCTCGAACACGAACATGGCCTGGGGACTGCTCTCGAAGAGCACGCGATAGCTCTCGCGCATCCGCTGCAGGGCGCGCGCGGGCGAGCTCACGTCCCGATCGCCCCTGTGCGCGCGCGGCTCCGAGCGCGGTTCCCCGTCGTCGTGTCCCACACCCCCCAATGTCGCCCCTCCAGCCCGGCACGCTACTGTCTTGTCGTCTCCTGCGCTACGCAATCTGGTCGCATCCCGCTGGTCACTCCCTGGACCTCGCGACGTCCCCCGTCGACGACACGGGGTTCCGCCCCGGCCCAATCAGGAACGGCTCCGACCGGCCGATAGGCGGCAATCGGCCGGACTACGGCTTCGGGGCGTTCACCGCCAGCTGCGCGGCGAAGGCTCGCTGGTAGGCGGGACGCGCTTCGCCGCGGGCCACGTACGCGGCGAGGCTCGGGTAGTCGCCCAGGAGGCCCGACGGCTTCGCCCGGAGAAGCACCGACACCATCATCAGATCGCCCGCGCTGAACGCACCGTCGAGCCAGGGGGCATCGCCCAAGCGAGCGGAGAGGAGCTTCAATCGTCCGCGAACGCGCTCCTCGACCAGGGGCAGGCGCTCCTTGGTCCAGGGCTTGTCGCCCTCCACGATCCTGGCGATTCCGAGATCGAGGATCGGCGGCTCCACCGTGCTCAGAGCGGCGAACATCCACGTGATCGCGCGCGCCCGCGCGTCGGCATCGGCGGGCAGCAGGCCCGGATGCCGTTCCGCGAGGTGAAGCACGATCGACCCCGTCTCGAAGAGCGCGAGACCGCCTTCCTCGTAGGTCGGAATCTGGCCGAAAGGATGAAGCGCCAGATGCGCAGGCTCCTTCATCGCGCGAAACGAAACGAGGCGAACCTCGTAGGGTTGGCCCACTTCCTCGAGCGCCCAGCGAACGCGCGTGTCGCGGGCCAGCCCCTTGCCGCCGTCGGGGGAGCGTTCGAACGCCGTGATGGTGATGGTCATCGGGCTCTCCTCGGTACCACGATCCGCGGATCGCCGAGCCGCCAACCAGCTCGCGCGAGCTTTCGTGAACGCGCCAAACGTTTTCCTGATTGCGCCACGACCCGACGCCGAGGGCATTGCGCGTGTACGGGCTGCACCGGCGAAAGAGCCCTGAGTTTCGCATGGGCTCCCAACTCCTGCTCCCGGGCAGGCAGCGCAGTACTCCAGTTGGGTGACGTGCATGGAGAAGCCGACCCCTGCAGAGTGGCTCGCGTGCAGAAAAGGAGCATTCCCGCGATGAGAACACGTCTAATTGTACCCCTCGCGCTCGTATCGACTTCCGTCATCTGGGCGTGCTCGAGCAGCAGCGGGAACGGTACGAACAACCCTGGCAACGACGGCGGCCCGGACACCTCCACGTCGAGTAGCGGCGGGAGCAGCAGCGGCACCGCCAGCAGCAGTGGCACGGGCAGCAGCAGCGGCACCGGCAGCAGCAGCGGTACCGGCAGCAGCAGCGGCACCGGCAGCAGCAGCGGTACCGGCAGCAGCAGCGGCACCGGCAGCAGCAGCGGCACCGGCAGCAGCAGCGGCACGGCCAGCAGCAGCGGCGGCGACGGTGGCCCGAGCGCGTGCGGCGCGGCCACGCTCTACGCGGGGAACCCGAACTATGCCAACCCGGGGGACCGCCCCGCGGACGGTGCCAACATCCTCACGGGGACGCCGTACCACTTCCAGTCGCTCCACTTCATGAGCGGCGGCCAGATCCTCACGAACGACCAGCTCTCGGTGTGGCGCGTCGACACGAGCACCAGCCTCCTCCACGCGGTGGCCGGGGGGCCTCTGACGGGCAACGCGGAGCTTCTCGCCGCAGCTTCGCCGGGCTTGGCGTGCGGCACCGCGCGCTTCGCGGACATCCTGGGCTCCGTGATCGACTCGCAGGGGAACGTGTTCGTCGCCGACTACGCGAACGCCATCCTCAAGATCTCCAGCCCGCTCGACGCGGCCAACTGCAAGGTCAGCTACTTCGCGGGGACGGCGGCGGAGCTCGACGCCCCGAGCCTCGATCAGTCGGACGGCAACACCGGGACGGCGGACGGCACGGGGTCGGCGGCTCAGTTCACGGGCCCGCAAGGGCTCACCATCGACGGGTCGGACAACCTGTACGTGCTCGACCACGCCACCGCGTGGTCCATCCGCAAGATCACGCCCGCCGCCGTCGTCACGACGATCGCCACGTTCGACGACTTCCAGTACGCTTTCGGCGCGCTGCAGTTCCTGGACGGCAAGGTCTGGTTCTGGGCTCGCGGCAACGACGCGAGCGACGCCGACACGGCCAATCTCATCGCCGTCGACCCCTCCGCGCAGACCGCGGTCCACAACCCGACCTCCCTCCTCACGCTCCACGGCGCGGATCTGGGCGGAGACACGAACACCAGCTTCGACGTCGGCGGCATCACCACCGACGGGACGAAGCTCTACGTCGTGGCCATCGGGCAGCTCTACACCGTCGACGTGAGCGGCAGCACGCCCGTGCTGAGCACGCCGCTGGCCGGCGAGAACGACTCCAACTGGAGCGCGCAGACCGATCTCGACTTCGCGAGCGGGTACGACCCGACCGCCACCCAGACAGCGGCGAACGTGGAGCTGTTCTCGCTCGACGAGACCTCGACGTGGGGTGTGGACTCGTACCTCTCGCGCGACTCGAGCGGGAGCATCTACTTCACGGGCGAGTCGACGGACGTCTACGTGGAGAAGATCGCGACCTGCCCCTGATGGGTTTCCGGTGATTCCGGCAGCCCGGCCGCAACATGCGGTCCGGGCTGCGCGCGTCCACCAGCGGACACAGGTACGTTTCCCCGCCCTCCCGCGGAACCACGGCGCGTCGCCCGCCGTAGGCCCGTCGACGCTCGGATCCGCGAATCGAACAGTCCGCAGCGCAGGGAGGACACGATGCAGACTCGACGAGAGTTCCTGTCGCACGTCGCCACGGTCACGCTCTTCCTCGTACCGCTCGCCGAGGCCGCCTGCTCGTCGAGCTCGGGCAACGGGAGCTCCAGCGGCAGTTGCGACGGGCTCGACCCGACGTCGACGGTCGCGCTGGGCCACACCCACACCGTCTGCGTTCCGTCGGCGGACCTGTCGAATCCGCCGTCCGGCGGCGCGACGTACACGACGTCGGGCCCCGACCCGACCCACACCATCACGCTGACGCAGGCCCAGCTCCAGTCCATCCAGAGCGGGCAGTCGGTGACCGTGACGACCTCGGTCGCCAACAATCACACCCACGACTTCACGCTGCAGACGTAGCTCGGGCCGCGGCCCGACGAACGGGCGGCCGTCGCGGCCTCACCGACCCGTCGTTCCCTCGGAGAGCTGCGTGTCCGTGTCGGCGATCGGCGCCAACCCCACGGGGTGCACGCCCCCCTGGGGGCCGAGGCGAATCAACGCGTCGAGCGCAGGCACGTCCCCCTCGTCCGCGAAGAGGCCGAGCGCGAGCCCCAGCTCGCGCGCCGCGGGTCGCGTCGCCACCGACGGCTCGAGGGCGCGCGCCACGAGCTCGGAGAGCCGCGGCGGGATGCTCGGCAGGATCGAACGAGCCTCGGGCGCGGGGCCGCCGAGCTGGCTCATGACGACGCCCTGGTGCGTGCGCTCGAAGGGGTGCTTGCCGGTCAGCAGGAGAAAGAGGATGACGCCCACTGCATAGACGTCGGTCGCCGGGGTGACCGTACGCATCCCCCCGAGCTGCTCGGGCGACATGAAGGCCGGGGTCCCCAGGATGGCGCCGGTGCGCGAAGCCCCCTCGGCATCCTCGCTCGCCTGGGTGTCCTCGTAGAGCTGGGCGATCCCGAAGTCGAGCAGCTTCAGGCCGGGCGCGGTTCGCGTGAGCATGACGTTGGATGGCTTCACGTCCCGGTGGACGATGCCGCGGTCGTGCGCGGCCGCGAGTGCCTCGCACAGGACCGCCCCGAAGCGCGCGACGGCGCCCGCGGTCCAGCGGTGGTCGCCGCCGCGCAGGGGCGCTCCCGCGACCAGCTCCTGCACCTGGTAGAACAGCCCGTCGTCGTCGACGTCGACGTGAAGCACGCGCACGACCGCGGCGTGGTCCACGGTGGCGCCCGCCCGGGCCTCGCGCAGGAACCTCTGGAGGACCGCGAGGTGGTGCGTCGAGGTCGCGTGGATCACCTTGACGGCAACCGACGCGCCGGTGGTCCTGTCGACCCCGTCGTAGACCATCCCCATCCCGCCGCGCCCGATGACGTGCCCCACCTCGAACCGCTCGCCGAGCACGACGCCCTGCTGGAGCGAGCCATCGGCTGCGCGACCGCGCGAGAGCTTCGCCAGGGCCAGCGCCAGCTCGATCGAGCGCTCCCGGACCTGGGCGTGAAGCTGCGCGTTGAGCTGCTCGACCTCCGCCGCGCGCTTGGTGATCTCCCCCACCTGGTCGTTCACGCGCTTCTCGAGGCCGAGGTTGAGCGCCGCCATCGACTCGCGCTGCCGGTCGATGATCGCGCGCTGGCCGAACTCCCGGCGTCTCGCCGCGTAGAAGAGCCACGACAGGACGAGGCTGACGACGACGATGGATCCGCCGTTCGGCATCAGCGCGAGACGCACGCTCGCCGAAGGCTGCATCGTCGCGAGGGCGACGAAGAACACGGCGCCCGCGACGCCGTACAGGGCGACCGACACGACGGGTCGCAGCGTGAAGAAGACCGCGAAGAACAGGCAGTACGCGATGAACGGCGCCACACCCGTAACGGTGGGCGAGAGCTGGTCGACGCCGGCCGTGGCCGCGCCGTGCACGAGATAGACGAGGGCCACCGCGGGCGTGAGCACCCGCTCCGCCGCGGTCCGCCGGGTGAGCAGGACGGCCAGCAGGAACGCGAGGCCCACGAGGAAGGTGACCTCGTGCAGGAGCGTGACGGCATCGCGCCACGCGGCCAGGCGGGGGTCGAGGGTGGCCCGCTCCGCCGCGCCGACCCGGTAGATGGCGACGTGGATCACGTGGCCGAGGAGCACGACGGGCGCCACGAGGAGGAGGCGGCGCGTGTTGGAGTCCGCGATCTCGCGTCCGAGACGCGCTTCGTCGCCTGCCTCGAGCGGCGGAACGAACCGGCTCCGCGCACGCGCCAGCCACGAGGTCCGACCGGCGGCGACGTCCGTCACCGGGCAATCCTCTCCTCTCCGCGCGATCCGCACCAGCCCCTCGCGGGCCGGGGCCCTCGGGTCAGAGTCCTTCCGGCGCAGGCACGGTGCCTCCGGCGCGTACGTACTCCACGATCGCGTCGCCGAGCGCCTCGTCGGCCTTCTCGCACGCGGCCGACACGTCCCCGCTCATCGCGCCCTGGCACTCCTTGCCGCGCTTCGCGTGGAGCTTCTTCACCGGCTCGCTCGCCGTGATGAGCGCCGTCTGCGAGCGGTCGCCGATGCGGTGCCACCGGAGGTGCGCCGTGCGCGGCCGCGCGGGCTTGTTCTTCGTGAGCATCCCCGCGTCGACCGCCATCGAGCAGCTCCCGTCCCAGCGCAGGACGTCGTAGCTCCCGGCGCCGCTTCCCACCTGGATGCCGTTCTTCGGCACGCCGTGGTACCGGAGCGCGAGCACCTCCTCGTCCCACCCGAGCTCGTCCATCTTGCCCTTCATGTAGAGACGCGAGAACGGCGAGCTCGCCGCGAAGAGCGCGAGCGCCGCGTCCTGGTGGGGCTTGGCGCAGAGGCGCTCGACGAAGGACGAAGGAGGCGTGCAGACGTCGGCGGCCTTGTCGGCGCACGCCATCGGGATGCCGGCGGGCGCGTCGGCGGGGGCTGCCGCCGTGGAGGGCGGCGGAGCATCCGCGGGCGGGGGGTCGGTCGACGCCGCAGGGGCCGGCGCATCGGACGCCGTCGCGGGCGCGGGCGCCGGAGAGCCGCCGCACGCGAGGAGGGACAGGAACGCCGGCAGCACGAGGGAGGTCGAAGGACGCACGGTCCGGACATTACACGAGAGCCCCGCGCCGTCGACTCCGCCCGCGTGGCCCGCGCGAGGTGCGCGGCCGGCGACTCTTGCCCTCCGCGCGCAGGCCCCGTAACGGGGTCGTCACGATGGAACGCACGAAGACGGACGTGGCTCTCGAAGAGGCCGAGCACGATCACGCGGACGATCCCGAGCGCGCGGAGCTCCTCCGGCGCGCGCGGAGGTTCAAGACGAGCTGGGTCGAGCTCGCCGAGGCCCTCACCGCCTGCCGCAAGCACGCGACGTGGAAGGGCTGGGGCTTCGAGTCGCTCGAGGCCTACGCGAAGACCGAGCTGCGCCTGCGGCCCGAGACGGTCGCCAAGCTGACGGGCTCGTACTCGTTCCTCCAGCGTCGGGCGCCCGCGGTCCTCGAGCGCGATCCCTTGCGCGACGCCTTCCCGAGCTACCAGTCCGTCGACTTCCTTCGCCGCGCCGAGGAGAGCGAGGACGCGCCGCGCGACACGGTGGAGGAGATCCGGCGCGCCGTGCTCGAGGAGGCCGCCCCGCTCGCGACCGTCGCGCGCACCTACGGCGGAACCGTCTTCCCCATCGACGAGGACACCCGCCGCGAGCGCGATCTCGCCGGCGTGAAGAACGTCGCGAAGCGCCTGCGCGAGCTCCTCGCCGAGACGCGCGTCGTCCCGCGAAAGGTCGCAGGAGAGGTGACGGCGTCGCTGGACGCGCTGCTCGAGGCGATCGAGGAGAAGGAAGAGGCTGCAGCGTAGGAGAGGGGCGCCCCGGTCCCCCCGAGCGGGGTACCCTTCCGGCGTGGCTTCACGCTTTCCCTCGCTTCTGCTGCTCCTCATCGCTCCCCTCCCCTTCGCGGCCTGCTCGGGCGACACGATTCCCGCGGGTCTCCGTGCGACTCCCGCGGGCACGGGGCCGCTCGTCGTCTTCGACATGTTCGCGCAGCCGCTGCCGGACATTCCGACGCCGAACGACCTCGCGACGTTCGCCGACCCCACGAGCCGCACGGGCCGGCGCATCGACGCGAGCCTGGTCGCCCCGACGCGCATCGAGCGCGCCGCGCGCGAACAGTTCGACGAGCTGGAGGGCTGGGGCACGTACGCGCCCGTCACCGTCCGCTTCACGCCGGACGCGAGCACCCCTTCCTCCGAGGCCGCCATCGACCTCGACGACGTCCAGCGCCGGATGGGCACCTCGGGGTGGGACACGAGCGACGACCCCGTCTACGTCGTCGATCTCACGACGGGCATCCCCGTTCTCCTCGACGCGGGCAGCGGCAACTACCCGATGACCGTCATCGACAATACGGCGTACTACCCGAACGACCCGCGCATCTCGTCGCAGAACCTCCTCTTCGACACCGTGAACGAGGCGGTCGGTCCGTGCGCCGACGGCGTCTACCGCCCGCAGTGCGACACGGACTTCGACGGCGTGCTCGACGTGCCGAACACGCTCGGGCCGTTCACCCAGTACGACGGCGTCGACAACCTGATGACCTGGTACGAGCGCCAGACCGACACGCTCGTTCTCCAGCCGATCCTCCCGATGAAGGAGAAGACCGAGTACGCGGTCGTCCTCACCGACCGGCTGCACGGGCCCGACGGGCAGCCCGTCCGCTCGCCCTTCCCGACGATCAACCATCCCGCGCAGACCGGCTCGGTCGCGAAGCTCGGCGCCATCTTCGGCGACCCGGCGAAGAGCAACTACTACGGGGACATCGCCGGCACGGGCTTCGACCACGTCTCCTTCGCGTGGACGTTCACGACGGAGCCCGTCCAGGAAGATCTGCTGCTGCTTCGCAACGGCGTCTACGGCAAGGGGCCGTTCGCGCACCTCGCGAGCGAGTACCCGACGTCGTCGCTCCAGGCGTTCCCCACGGCAGGCACCACGGTCGACCCCTCCGACGAGCCGGACGGCTGGCAGAGCACCCCGGGGTGCGCGTCGCTCCTCCAGACGCCGTACGTCGTCCACTGGGCCGACGTGAAGGCCAACCTCGAGACGTTCATCCAGTACCTCTTTCCCCTGAGCGCCGTGCAGCTCACCGCGTTCGAGAAGGAGCTCGACGACAACGTCGACTACCTCGTCATCGGCACGTACGACTCGCCGTACCTCCTCGGCGACCCGCAGTCGCCGGACCCGGACCTCCACTTCGACGTCAACTTCGAGACCGGACAGGGCGACTTCCGGCACACGCCCGTGCCCTTCATGCTCGCCGTCCCGAAGAAGACGGCCGCGCACGGGCCTCCCTACCCCGTGGCGTACTGGCGGCACGGGACGGGGCTCTTCGACCTGGAGATGGTCGTGCACGCGGGCCTCTACGCGCGCGAGGGCATCGCGCTCGCGAGCATGGACGCGCCCGGGCACGGCCTCGCGCTCACCCAGGGCCAGCAGATCCTCCTCGAGGCGCTCCTCAAGGGCGCGTGCATGGGCGGCGCGGCGCGGGGGCTCGAGGCGTCGCGGGCCATCGACCTGAACGGCGACGGTGCGCCCGACTCGGGGGGCCTCGTGTGGAGCGCGCACCTGCTCCACACGCGCGACACGATGCGGCAGTCGGTCCTCGACGGCGTGCAGCTCACGCGCATGCTCGAGACGTTCGACGGGACGACGAAGAGCGGCCAGGACTTCAACGGCGACGGCGACCCGACGAACGATCTCGCGGGCGACTTCGACGGCGACGGGACGGTCGACGTCGGCGGTCCCGCGCCGGGGCAGAAGTACTTCTCTTCCGGCGGGTCCTTCGGAGGGCTCGTCGCGCAGATCCACGGCGCCATCGACCCGGCGTTCACGGCGACGTCGCCGGTGTCGGGCGGCGGCGGCTTCGTGAACATCGCCGTGCGGTCGAAGCTCACGCCCGATCCGGTGCTCGAGGAGGTGCTCGGGCCGCTCGTCGTCGCGGTCCCCGCGAGCAGCCGGCCCGCGACGTCGTCGGGGCCGGTCACGCAGTGCACGGGCGACCAGATGAGCGTGCGCTGGGTCGTGGACAACCTGCTCGACTCGGCGGAGGTGGAGATCGCCTGCCTCGACCCGACCGAGCTCGGGCCGGGCATGACGGTGGTCGTGCAGAACGACACGTCGCTCGAGCGTTCGTGCGCACGTACGGCGGCCGACGGGAGCTTCCGGGCGCCGCTTCCGACGACCATCGGCGACGCCGTCGAGATCGGCATCTACGGCGCGCCCGACGCGGTCGACTCGTACGCGACGTGCAACGTGACGGCGGGCACGCCGCTCGTGCGGGCCATCCAGACGTGGGAGCAGGCGGCGACGAGCTACACGCCGGTCGCCACGGCGGGGCTCACGTGCACGGCGGCGGCCGGGTGCCAGCAGTACTGGCAGAACTTCTACCCGGTGGGGTCCGAGCTCGTCGCGCCGCAGGAGGGCCTCGGCTACTTCCGCCAGTCGCCCGACTTCCGGAAGCTGATGAACCTCGCGCAGGCCGCGCTCGACCCGGCGGACCCGATCAACTTCGCGAAGCTCTACCTGCTCGATCCCCCGCTCGACACCGCCGGCAACCAGATGCCGCCGCGTCCCATCCTCGACGTCCACACCGTGGGCGACTTCCTCGTCCCGACCGCCACGGGGATGGCCTTCTCGCGCGCCGCGGGCATGCTCCCCTTCCTTCCGCCGACGGCCGCCGACTCGATGCCCGACTACGCGGACTGGGCGACGCCCGCGGAGCTCTGGAACGCATGGGGCGGCCGGTCACCCGACCAGGCGATGATCGACTCGTACGAGATGGAGGGCGTGGCGCGGATGAAGCGCGTGCCGCTGCCAGGGGGCTGCGGCGTCAACTACGTCTCGCCCGTCACCTCCGACTGCCCCTCGCCGCCCGCGAACGACGCGGACACGTGCAGCCAGGTGCTCTCCGACGGCGACTTCCTCGGTCAGTCGACGCAGAAGATCTTCGCGCAGGCGCCGGTCGACCCACCGCTCCGCCTCGCGCGCCTCGCGCTCCAGCGCGCGTCGTCGAGCGCCGACCTCTCGGCGGTCTGGACGCCGCGGATCCAGGGCGCGCCCTTCACCGCGGACGGAACCTGGACGCAGGGGCCCGCCCTCGCGGGGACGCTCAACGCGTACCTCGACCCGCTGGGCGACCACGACTGGTCGTTCGGCGATCCGTGCCAGGCCTGGGACGGCACGACGTACATGGACGACCTCCTCGTCCACTACTTCGCGACGCAGGGCACGGACCTCTACTACGTCACGCACTCCACGACGCACGAGTGCCTCGCGACCCAGACGTGCCCCTGGATGCAGTGAGGTAGGCGTCAGTGCGAACGCGCGGGCGCGGACGCGGACGCCGGCGGGGACGCGGGGACGGGCGCGGGCGGCAGGGGCACGCCCACGGGGTCGACGCGCGGAACGGACATGCCGGGCACCGACGGCACCTCGATGAACGCCTTGTCGGACGCCTTGTGGCACCCGTTGCACGCCGCCGACGTCCGCTGGAACGCCGCCGCGAAGGCAGCCTCGTCGTGCGCCGCGGCGGCCTTCTTCAGGTCCGGCGCGTTCGTCTCGAGGAACGCCTTCGCCGTGGCGGGGATGTGCGCGGTCGGGCCCTCCTTGGGGAGCTCCGCGTTCGGCACGTCCGACTCGAAGAGCTCCTCGATCTCGCCCGCCTCGAACTCCGCGAGCTCGAACCGGTTCGCGTTCGCGGCCTTCCCGGCCAGCTCGAAGCGGCGCGCGACCTCCGCCATCACGTTGCCGAGGCTCTGCCTGGGCGCCGGGGGCGGCTCGCGCGAGCACGCAGCGGTGAGCGGGAGCGAGACGAGGACCAGCAGCGCGGCGGTGGTGGTGGTGCGGGGCATGGGGAACGAAGAGAGGGTCACCAAACCTAGCGAGCGTCAAAAGAAAAGGGCCGGGAACGCCGCTCTCGTGGTGGTGACGAGCGGCGCATCCCGGCCCCGGTGTGGCACCTGGCTTCGCGGCGTGACGAGTGTCACGCCGCACGCGAGCCCTCGCGAGCTCGCAGGCGCCTCGTGGCGTCGGCCTTACTTCGAGTCGCTACCCGTAGTGGGTGCGCTCGAAGCACTCGACGCCGTCTGTGCAGGCTCCACCGCCGGCGAAGCCGTCACGGGAGTCACGATGACTCCCGTCACGTTTCCTTTCACGGAAAGCTTCGCCTTCGGCCCACGGGTGCCACGCGCCTGGCGAGTCGCCTTGCGCTTGGCAGCCGCGGCGGCCATCTGGACCGTCGTGAGCGGCGTGCGTGCCTTCTTCTGGCTGAGCCCGAAGTCGGCGAGAACGTCCGGGGAGTTCCCGAACGCCGAACGCACCAAGGCGATGAACGCGATGTAGAACGCGCGCAGCGCCGGGCCCTGGGTTTCCTCGTCCATCAGGGCTGCCTCCACGGCGGCCTTCGCAGTGTTCACTGCAGTGCGCAGGGCGGCGAACGCTTGAAGCTGCGCTTCCACCTGCGCCGGCGTGAACGAGCCGCTGCCCACGATCAGCGTGCTGATCGTCGACAGATGCTTCTGCGTCCCCGCGGCGAGCTTCACCGCGAGATCGGCCTCGTCACCTTTACCTACCGTCGGCATTTGACAATTTCCTCCTTCCAGGGCGCGGGTTGATTGGGTTCGGCCCCGAGAGGCGCGGAGGGTCGTCGCCGCGCGGACACGTGCCGCGGCGTGCATCTCCCCGCCTCTCACCCCCTAGAGCCCGCGTGGGCCGTCCGTTGGCCGTCGGGCGAGGACGATTGTTTGGAAGTGCGCGGAACGGCTCGTGATAAATCGACCGACGAGAGCGGCCTCCGAGCAATCGCGACGCCGTCACCCGCGCCCCGTGCGGCTGGGATGCTCGGGCATTGGTACTACTCTCCAGAGTGCAATGGCCACGATCGTCATGGCGTCGGCGGCCCAGCGTGGGGACGCCGTCTACACGGCCGACCTGGGCGATCTCGAGCGCCTGCGAACCTTCGTTCCCGGGGTCAGGGTGTTCGCGGCGTGACGCGTATCGCGCGCAACGCGCTCTCATGCCTCTCCGTCGCCACCTCTCTGGCGCTCGGAGCGCCCTCGTGTGGCTCGAGACTCGCGACGCTTCCCGACTCGGGTGCCGGGACGCCCGACGGATCGGCGTCCACGGACGGCAACATCGACGGCCGCATGGACGGCACCATCGACAGGCGCAGCCCTGACGCAGCCGATACGCCGGCATGGACGTGGCGCCGAGCGATGCGTCCGCCGTTGCCGACGCTCCCGATGCCGCCGACGACTCGGCCGCCTCCGATGCATCTTGGTGTGTTGGGGAAGCAGGTCCGGGAGGCACGCCCTATTGCTACGAAGACGGATCGGCATGGTGCTGCCTCCCCACGGAGCAAGTCTTGCCGAGCTGCCCTGAGGTTGCCGTGGGCGGCAGTGGCGTCATTCCCTGCACCTACGACGGCGGCGGGGCCTGCTACGCGTGTCCCCTTTCCGCAGGCCAGGTCTGCACCTGCGACGGGCCTACCAATGACGCCGGAAGCACAACCTGGGAGTGCGTTGGGGCCGGGACGGTGTGCACGCCATGAGGCCGTCAACAATGCGTCCTCCGCTCAGGATGGAACAACGATCGATCCAGCGGACGAATGAGGCTTCGCGGCTTGGCCACCGAAGATCGCGCTACTTCGGCCCCGCCGCGATCCCCCGCTCCGCCTTCGCGCGGAGCGCTTTCACCTCTCCCGCGTCGTCGCCCGCGGGGTCCTTCGCTGCGGCGTCGTCGAGGAGCGCGAGGCACTCCTGCCATCGCTTCGTATCGCACGCGTCGCGCGCGCTCGCCCGGAGATCGCTCGCGCTCATCTCCACCGGCGCCTTGTCGCTCGGCGCCGGGCCGGGAACCTTCGGCGCGGTCGGCACCGTTGGCACGGTCGGCACCACCGGCGGCTGGGGCTCGGGCTGCCGCGTCCCGTAGACGTAGCCGCCCGCCGCAGCCGCGGCGCCCGCCGTGGCCAGCGCGAGGACGAGCCTCCTCCTCCGCCTCGCGGGATCCGCCGCGCTCTCCGCGACCCCGCGCGGCCCGACCGGCGCCACCATGACCGCGGCCGACAGCTCTCCCTCCGCCGGCTTCTCCCGCGCGGCCGCGGCCCAGCCGGCCACTTCGCCCGGATCGACGCCCATCGCGCGCAGCTCCGCGTCGAGGTCGGCGTCGCTCATCGCGGCGATGGCGCGCAGCTCCGTGTCCTCTGCGTCGTCCTCGTCGGCCTGCGCCTCGATGGCGGCCCATGCCTCGTGCGGTTCGAGCGGCGACGTCACGGCTTCTTCTCCTCGTCCTGGTCCGCGTCCTCGTCCCGGTACATCTGGTCGACCCGATCCCGCGCCCGCGCGCGGCGCTTCCTCGCATTGTAGATCTCCTCGACGGAGCAGCCCAGCTGCCGGGCTTGATCCTCGGGCTCGAGCACGCCCTTCGCGATGAGGTCGACCGTCTGGAGCGCGCGCGTGTCGCCCTTCAGCTCGGCGCGGAGCATCGCCATCTTGCCCGCGCCGCGGCGCCTGGCCGCCTCGCGCTCGGCCACGGCGGACCGGAGGTGCTCGGCCGACTTGTTGCCCTTGCCCTCGATGGTTTGCCGCTCGACGGCCGCGCGGTTCTCCTTCTCGCGCTGGACGTCCTCGTGCGTGAGGTAGTGATGGAGCTCGCTGCGGACGGCGTTCAGGAGGAAGCTCTTGAGGCCCTCCACGTCCTTCACGTCCGGAGGGTCGACGCGGAGACACCGCTCGCACGCGCGCTGGACCGCCTCCTGCGCGCGGTCGCGCGCGGTCCACTTCTGCTTCTCCTTCTTCGTGAAGGTCCTTCGCAGTGCATAGAGGAGGACCTCCTTGTAGAGGCGCGTCCACTGCGCGTCGCTGAGGATGATCACCGTGTGCGCCTCGTGGTCGGGTGCGACCGGCCGCATCGTAGGGCGAGACCTCCGGCGCGTGGGCGCAATCGTCCGGCGGATGGGCGGACGCTTCGGCGGCGAGGACGCGACCTTCCACTTCGTTCGCGCGACCGTCCGGCGGAGGCCTCCAGGCTTTGGCCCGAAGGCCCTGGGCTTTGCCTCGAGGGCCCCGGGCTTTGCGCGGATGCGCGCCGTCCTTCTGCGGAAGGCCGCGACGTTCCTGCGGGAGGGCGCGGGCTTCCCACGGAAGGGCGCGAGCTTGCGGCGAAGGGTCTTCGCCTTCCTGCAACGAGGCACGGCCACGAAGCCGAGGCAGGCGTCCTTTCCGCAGAAGGGTGCTGCCATGAGACGGAGGGGGGTCGGCATCGCGCGGAAGCCCGCGGGCTTCTCGCTCAGACGCGCGTCCCTCCGGCCCAGACGCGCGTCCTTCTCGCTCGGACACACGGCCTTCCGGCTCAGACGCGCGCGTCTGGAGGAGGTACGCATGCGTACGAGCGGGACGGACGCGCGTCTCGACGAGGTGCGCGGGCGTCTCGGCCGGATGGATGCCCGTCTGAGCGAGGTACGTGCGCGTCTGGACGAGATGGATGCGTGTCTGAGCGAGGTACGCGTGCGTCTGGACGAGATGGATGCGTGCCTGAGCGAGGTACGCGTGCGTCTGGACGAGATGGATGCGTGTCTGAGCCAGGTACGCGCCCGTCTGAGCGAGATGGATGCCCGTCTGAGCCGGGTACGCGTGCGTCTGGACGAGATGGACGCCCGTCTGAACGAGGTACGCGCGCGTCTGGACGAGATGGATGCACGCATCCACGAAAAGGATGCGCGTCTGCGCGAGATGGCCGCGCGCTGGGCTCAGGCCCCATGGCGAAGGGCGCCTGGTCGTGCACGAAGACGGCACCTCGATGAAGGCCTTCTCGGACGGCTCGCGGCAGCCGTTGCACGCCGCCGAGGTTCGCTGGAAGGCAGCGTCAGGCAGGCGAGCGCTCTCGCCCGCCAACAAATGACCATCGACCGAGCGACCTCGACGAAGCACCTTCGCGTTCGTGAGACACGCCCACAGGCTCCCCGCCGCCTTCCTCCTCGCCCCCCTCGCCGCGCCGGTCGCAGGGTGCGGCGCCTCCATCGAGACGCCGCACGTCGGCTACGTCTGGACCCACACGCCCGGGGTCGCGTACGTCGTCGTCCAGCCCAGCATCACGGAGCGCAAGCCGTACCCTGCCGCGCAGGACCCCGGCAGCGGCAACGTCGTCGATCCCCGCTCCTGGTATCTGCTCCTCTGCGATGCTCGCCGGCCCGACGGCATGCACTGCGACGTGACGTACGAGGCGGCCGTGCGGCGCTTCTCGTACACGCCGGCCGTCGCCTCCGCCGCGCCGCCGATGGAGGACGACGTCGGAGTCCTCGCGGACGTGCAGAGCGTCGTGCACGCGCAGACGGCGACGGCGGCGAGCGGTCCTCCCATGATGCCGCCGCCCGTGCCGTCGATCGTCATCCCGCCACCCTCGCCGAACGGAGGAAAGAAATGAGCACGCACGGATTCCTCCCCTTCGCCGCCCGGACGGGCCGGTTCCTCGCAGGGGCGTACCTCGTCGTTGAGCGCGCTCGCGCTCGCAGGGTGCCAGCACGGCGAGGCGTACACCGTGGCGGCGCTGCCCGTGGACGGCGAGCACGAGGAGATCCTCGTCGACAAGCTGGACGGGCGCTGGTTCCAGCGCAACGTCTACAAGTCGGGCAGCAGCAACGAGCTCGACGCCGTGGAGCTCGTGTACTGCCCGGTCCTGCGCGGGCAGCCGACGATCTGCCGCACCGCCGTCGTGTGGCGGCGCGGCGTCAACGTGCTCGTCGAGGGCGACGCGCCGCAGCAGTGACGGTCGGTCCGGGAGGAGAGCCCGTCAGAACGCGTAGACGATGTCGAGCCCCTGCGTGGCGAGGCTCGCCATGGGCTTCATGCCGCGCTCGAAGGTGAAGCCGACGCCGAGCCCCGTGCCGATCGCGACGGGGGCCTTCCACGGCGCGTAGCGGAGCGCCCACATCGGCGTCACGACGACCGCGGTCATCGGGTAGTTGGGCGAGAGCGAGCCGATGAAGTTGAGCTCCGGCCCCATCGCGAAGGGCGCCCGGTCGTGCACGAAGTAGATGACGTCGAGGAAGAGGTCCGAGCCGACGCGATTGTTCGGCGCGCCCTTGATGCCGGTGAGCGGCGACGTCGGCGAGCCGTTCGCGTCGTAGGTGAGGCCGAGGCCGACGGTCGTGGCGAGGTGATCGACCGGGAAGTAGCCGAAGAGGATGGCGGGGAGAGCGCTGACGGACGCGCCCGTGAAGAACGTGCCCTGGGGACCGAGGTACGCGTGCTTGGGCGCGGGCTTCTCGTTCGGCACGGGATTGTCGTCGGCGGGCGGCACCTTCGTGTCGTCCTCGTCGTCGGCCCGCGCGGGGGTCGCGGCGAGCAGCACTCCCACCGCGGCCAGCGCGCCCAGCACCGCGCGACCCCGCGCGCGGCGACGCCCGAGCGCCAGGGCGAGGATCGCGAGACCGACGAGGGCGAGCGACGCGGGGGTGTCCGTCGCGCCGAACGCGACGCTGCACCCGGGCATGTTCGCGACCGCGGCGGCCGCTGCGCCGGCGTCGGGGGCGTCGCCCGCTCCGCCCGCGCCCGAGGAGGACGACGCGACCGAACCGCCGCTCGACGCCGCCGTCGACGTCCCGCTGCTCGATCCGCCGCCGACGCCGCTGCTGCCGCCTCCTCCGCTGCCCGAGCTCGTCCCGACCCCGGAGCTGCCGTTCGAGCCACCGGAGCCGCTCGATCCGCTGGATCCCGAGCCGCTCCCCGACGAGCCGCCCTGCCCGCCCGGCACGATGCCGAAGAACTGGGCGACGCGCGCGACCGCGCAGACGCTCTCGTTCACGAAGTACGTGCCCGCGGTGCCGCAGCTGCTCGCGGTGTCGATGGCCACGGCGTGGGACATGCCCGTGATCGAGTACGACTCCACCTGCACGACGCCGCTGCCGTCCGCGAAGGACTGGTGTGGAAAGCCCGCGACCGTGTCGGTCGTCGTCGGCGTGCCGCTGACGCCCGTGACCGCCGTCCACTGGTCGACGATCTCGCCGAGGTTGGCGGTGTTGACCGTCGTGTCGGACGATCCCTGCCAGACCGAGAGGCGCGGGTACGGCCCCGCGTAGCCGGGGAAGCCCGCCTTGGCGAGCGTCGCCCACGCCGTCGGCGTCTTGGTCACCGCCGAGTCCATGCAGGTGTACGCGGTCGTCAGCGACGTGGCGCACCCGAAGGGGACGCCCGAGAAGGACGCGCCGGCCGCGAAGACGTCCGGGTAGAGCGCCAGGAGCGCCACGGCGTACGCCGCGCCGGCCGAGAAGCCCGTCGCGTAGATGCGCTTCGGGTCGAGGGTGTACTTCGTCTTCATGGCGTCGACGGCCTGGATGACCGACGCCGCCTCGCCCTGCCCGCGCGTGATGTCGGCGGTGCTGCCCGAGGTGTTGCCGAACCAGTTGAAGCACTCCTCGACGTTGTTCGACGACTGCTGCTGCGGATAGAGCACGGCGAACCCGTACTGGTCGGCGAGCGCGTCCCAGCCCGCGTCCTCGTAGTCGGTCGCGCCCTCCGTGCATCCGTGGAGCGCGACGACGAGCGGCGCGTTCGACGGCAGGCTCTGCGGGACGTACGAGTACATGAGGAGGTTCCCCGGGTTGCTGCCGAAGCCGGTGACCGCCGCGAGCGTGTCGACGGCCTCGGCGGCGGTGGCGGTCGGCTCGGATGCGGAGCCGGGCGGCGCGGCGTCTCCGCACGCGGCAGAGAGCGCGATCGCGGCGAGCGCGAGGGACCGGAAGGCATGTCGGCGGGCGTTCATCGGGGGCTCCTTCGTTCAGGCGACTTCGAGCACGGCGGGATCGGGGGGCGTGGCGGAGGCAGGGGCGGGCGCGACGGAGAACCTGCGGCCCGCGACGACGGCGAGGGCGAGGACGATCTCGCAGGCACTGGCGACGGCGAAGATCGCGGACGCGAGGCTGACGTGCGCCCACGTCGCGAGGGCGGCGATGGCGGTCGGCACGAGCGCCGCCATCGCGGCGCCCGCGTGGTAGACGATGCCGACGAAGCGGGCACGCACGTCGGCGGGGAACATGCCGGTGAGGAGCATCGGGACGACGCCGCAGAAGCCTGCCCCGAGGGCGCCGCCGAGGAACGCGCCCACGGCGAGCAGGCCCGGCACCGCGCCGACGTAGAGCGGCAGCACGAGGACGGAGAGCGCCGCCGGTGCGACGATGGCGAGGGTGACGCCGCGGCGCGCGGCGAGCAGGCCGCACGCGACCGAGCCGGCGAGCATCCCGACGTTGAAGAGGCCGACGAGCCAGGCGACGCGGCCCGCATCGGCGTGGAACTCGGTCCGGAGGAGCGTCGGGTAGAGCGCGGTGAGCCCGTAGTAGGCGCCGAAGCCGACGCCCATGGCGACGATGGCCCACGCGAGGCGGGCGACGGACACCGCGCCGCCCGCGGCGCGCTTCGTCGACCTCACGGTCCGCGCGGACCTCGCCGCGCGCGCGTTCGCCCACTCCCCGCTCTCGCGGATCCCGAAGCGGATCGGGATGACGAGGAGCGCGGGCAGCGCGGCGCACACGAAGAGGGCGCGCCAGCCCCAGTGCGGGAGGACGACGGCGGAGACGGCGGCGGCGAAGAGGTAGCCGACCGCCCAGCTCCCCTGGAGGATGCCGGAGGCGATGCCGCGGCTGCGCGCGGGCCAGTTCTCCATGGCGAGCGTGGTCCCCGCCGTCCACTCCGCGCCCATTCCGAGGCCGAAGAGCGTGCGAAGGACGAGGATCCAGCCGAAGGATGGCGCGAAGGCGACCGCGGCGTCGCACGCGGCGAACCAGACGATCGAGATCATGAGCGGGAGCTTGCGGCCCCAGCGATCCGCGGCGGCACCGGCGAGGAAGCCGCCGACCAGGCGCGCGAAGAGCGTGAGCGTGATCGACCCGGCGGTCGCGATGCTCGCGACGCCCATGTCGTGCGCGATGTTCGGCATCACGAGCATGAAGATCGTGAAGTCGAACGCGTCGAGCACCCAGCCGGCCCACGCCGCCCCGAACGCGCTCCAGTGCGCGCGCGTCGGCTCCTTCCACCACGCGACCTCTCTCATCGGCACCCTCCGCTACGGACGGGGCGCCTTCAGCAACGGTCGCGCCACCGGCGAGAACCGTGTTTTCCGCGGATCCCGCGGTCGCGCGCGTCACGGACGTCGCGGCGTACCGGGCGAAGGGGCGCGTCAGCGGTGACGCAGGGTGAGCGTGAGCGTGGGCGTGGGCGTGGGCGTGAGCGCGCTACTCGTAGCAGGCATACTGCTGTCCGCCGGCGTCGGTGACGAGGCAGAGGCGCTTCTGGGCGACGGGACAGGTGCCGCTGCAGTCGAGCGTGCAGCCGGAGTCCTGGAGGGCTTTCACCGCGTTCTCGTAGCTGGACGTCGCGGCGCCGGCGGCGCCCACGTAGAGCGTGCACTTGCAGGGATCCTGCACGGCCGTCGTGCACGCCGTCGGGTCGGGGGGCTCGCCCTGGCACGTCAACGCCGGCGGGAGCGCCGCCTGCACGGCGTTCTGGAGCGCCGCGCAGTCGACCTCCGCGACGACGTCGACGACGGGGGCATCGGCCGGCCCCGGGCTGTCGACTCCCGGCGCATCGACCGCTGGCGCGGGCGCGTCGCTTGCTGCGTCCGTGTCGTGCGCGTCGACGACTCCCGCCTCGGCGTCCCCTCCGGCGTCGGCAGGCGTGCCCGCGGCGCCGGGCGCCCAGTCGTAGGAGCACGCGGCGAGGAGCACGCACAGGAGCGCGGCGCGGCCATCTCGCATCGCGCGAGGAGCCTACGATATAAGGTCGCGATGCGCCTCGTGCTCGCGCTGGTCGCGGCTGCCTGCATGGGCTGGGCGGGGGAGGCCCGCGCCGACGGGGCCACCGACGCGCAGGCGCACGCCGCGTACGAGCGCGGCACGACGGCGTTCCGCAAGGGGGACTACCCGACCGCGGCGCGCGAGTACGCGGCGGCCGACGCGCTGGCGCCGAACGCCGTCGCCCTCCAGGCGGCGCTCGACGCGGCGGTGCTCGCCGACGATCCGGTGCTGGGCGAGTCGCTCGTCGACCGGGCGCGGGGCGCCCCGAGGACGAACGGGCTCGTCGTGTCGCTCGCGACGGCCGAGCGCAAGTTCGCCCACCGGACGGGCCGCATCGTCCTCGCATGCGCCGCGCCTCCGTGCCTCGCCGCGATCGACGGCGCGGCGACGCCGCCCGGCGTGCCCACCGTCGTCCGCGTGGGCTCGCACACCGTGACCCTCGAAGCCGCGGGCACCGTGACGACGCGCGTCGTCACCGTCGCCCCGGACGAGACGCAGACGATCGCACCTGCGGCTGCGTCCGCGGCTGCGCCCGCGCCCGCGTCCGTGCCCGCGCCGGCGCCCGCGCCTGCGTCCGCGCTCGCGCCCGCGTTCCCGCCCGCGCCCGCCCCCACGCTCGCGCCCTCCACCTCCCCCTCCCCCGCCTGGTTCTGGCTTGCCGCGGGCGCGACCGTGGTGGCCGGCGGGGTGACCGTCGCCTCCGCGGTCGACACGTCCAGCCGGCACGCGACGTTCGAGCGCACCTGCGGCGCGAACCCGCCGTCCACGTGCTCCTCCCTCCGCTCCGACGGTATCTCTGCGCAGACGCGCACGAACGTGCTCCTCGGGGTCACGGGCGCGCTCGCGGCCGCCACCCTCGTCGTCGCGTTCGTCGTTCGCTGGCACGACGCGTCGATCCACGCGGGGGCGGGCGCCCTCTCGTTCGACGCGCGCTTCTAGACTTCGTATCCTCTCGCCACGTCCCCCTCGGCCTCCCCCTCCGCGCCGCCCTCGGGGCGCCTGCGCCACGAGCCCATCCTGAAGATCGCCTCCGGGGGGATGGCCACGGTGTTCCTGGGATCGCTCGAAGGGGCCCTCGGCTTCCGGCAGCTCGTCGCCATCAAGCGGCCGCACCCGCACCTGCTCGAGGATGCGGGCTTCCGCGCGTCGCTCCTGCGCGAGGCGAACCTCGCCGCGCGCATCCACCACGCGAACGTGATCGACGTGCGCGACGTCGAGGCGGTCGGCGACGCCGTGCAGCTCGTCATGGACTACGTCGAGGGC
This sequence comes from Polyangiaceae bacterium, assembly GCA_036490515.1. GTDB lineage: Bacteria > Myxococcota_A > Polyangia > Polyangiales > Polyangiaceae > Palsa-1150. The sequence continues at coordinate 206,053 of DASXDU010000007.1, read as the reverse complement.
GCCTCGCTGGGCGATCTCGTGGGCGCCTCGGCCCGCGAAGGCAAGCGCCTCCCGGTGGGCATCGTCGTCCGCATCGTGCTCGACGCGTGCGCCGGGCTCCACGCTGCCCACGACGCCGTGGACGACGCCGGGGAGCCGCTCGGCGTCGTGCACCGCGACGTCTCGCCGCAGAACGTGCTCGTGGGAGTCGACGGCATCGCGCGCGTGACCGACTTCGGCATCGCCAAGTGCATCGAAGCGACCGACCCGGGTACGTCGCGCGAGACGCTCAAGGGCAAGGCCGGTTACATGGCCCCCGAGTACGTGCGCGGCGTGGCGGTCGACCGGCGCGTCGACGTGTTCGCCCTCGGCGTCGTCTTCTGGGAGGCGCTCTGCGGGCAGCGGCTCTTCCGCGGGCAGAGCGACGGCGAGACGCTCGAGCGGGTCCTCTCCGCCGCGGCGGCCGCGCCCTCGACCGTGGACCCGGCGCTCGCTGCGTTCGACGCGGTCCTGGCGCGCGCGCTCGCGAAGGAGCCCGCGAACCGGTTCGCGTCGACCGAGGCGATGGGAGCGGCGCTCGAGGAGGCCGCCGGCGCTGCGAGCGCCGGAGCCACCCAGGCGGAGGTGGGCCGCTTCGTGCGGGAGGCCGTCGGCGAAAAGCTCGAGGAGCGCAGGCGGGCGCTCCGCGAGGCGCGCCCGGGCATCGCGTCGACGCCGCCTCCACGCCTCGAGGTGGTCGCGCCCGGCGACCCGGGCAACGAGACGACGACGGTCCCGAACGGCGTGCCGCGCGGGAAAGCGGGCCGCGCGACGACGTGGATCGTCGCGGCCGGGCTGACGATCGCGGTGGCGGTCGGCGTCGCGTTCGCCGCGCGCCTTCCGCGAAGGGGGGTCGCGGCGTCCGCGTCTGCGTCTGCGCCCGCGCCCGCGTCTGCGTCTGCGCCCGTGCCCGCGCCCGCGTCTGCGCCCGTGCCCGCGCTCGCGTCTGCGCCCGCGCCCGCGCCCGCGTCAGCCCATCACGCACCTCGCGTCCATCCCCCCTCCCACGCGCCTCCTCCCAACCCGTACCCGGTCGGCCCCTGATGCGCGATCCCTACCCGGAAGACGCCACGTCGCGCATCGCGCCCAGGACGGCGATGCGCGTCTGGTCCCTCGACCTCGTCGTCGTCGACGGTCCGAGTCGCGGCCTCACGGCGGAGATCACGACGGGCGCCGCGCGCATCGGGGCGGCGCCGGGCAACGACCTCACGATCGTGGACCCGACCGTCTCGCGCGTGCACTGCGAGATAGCGCAGCGAGCCGACGCGCTCGTGCTGCGTGACCTCGGCAGCACGAACGGCACGTGGGTCGAGGGGGTTCGCCTCCGCGACGGCGACGTATCGCCGGGGGCGATCGTGCGGGTGGGGTCCTCGGCCTTCCGCGTGGACGTCGGCGAGGACCCGGCGTTCGTCGAGCTCGGGACGGGGAGCTCGTTCGGGGAGCTCGTGGGGTCGAGCCTCGAGATGAGACGCCTCTACGCCGTGCTCGCGCGCGTGGCCCGCACGGACGCGACGGTCCTCGTCGAGGGGGAGACAGGGACGGGGAAGGACGTCCTCGCGCGCTCGCTCCATGGCGCGTCGTCGCGCGCCCGCGGGCCGTTCGTCGCCGTCGACTGCGGGGCGATCCCGGAGAGTCTCGTCGAGAGCGAGCTTTTCGGGCACGTGCGCGGGGCCTTCACGGGCGCCACCTCGGACCGGCGAGGCGTGTTCGAGGAGGCGAACGGCGGCACGCTCTTCCTCGACGAGATCGGCGAGATGCCGGTGGCGATGCAGCCCAAGCTGCTGCGCGCGCTCGAGTCGCGGTCCGTGCGTCCGGTCGGCGGCAGCGCGAGCCGGTCCGTCGACGTGCGCATCGTCGCGGCGACGAACAGGCCCCTGGCCCGCGCCGTCAACGACGGCACGTTCCGCGAGGACCTCTACTACCGGCTCGCCGTCGTCTCGCTCGCACTCGCGCCGCTCCGCTCGCGACGCGAGGACATCCCGCTGCTCGCGAGGCACTTCCACGCAGTCTTCGCCGGCGCCGCGGCGCCCGAGCTCCCGGCCGAGTTCGTCGCACGCCTGGTCGGGCGCGGCTGGCCGGGGAACGTCCGCGAGCTGCGCAACTTCATCGAGCGGAGCGTCTCGCTCGGCCTGCTCGACGCCCCTTCGTCCCGTGCAGCCGCCGGCGCGGCAGGCGGACCCCTCCCGTCGATGGACGCGATGGTGGCCCTGCGCCTCCCGCTGAAGGAAGCGCGCCACGCGTGGGTCGAGAGCTTCGAGAGCGTCTACGTGCGCGACGTACTCACGAAGAGCGGAGGCAACGTGACGCGCGCGGCCGAGCGCGCAGGCGTGAGCCGCCGGTTCCTGCAGAGGCTCGTGGCACGGCTGGGGATCAAGCCGTCCGAGGTAGGGTCCAGCGAGGCGGAGTTCTCGGGCGACGCCGACGACTGAGACGCGTGGCGCCGATGCGGGCTCCTGGACGGAGCCGCGGGATCGTCAGCGCGGCCTCTCCCCCTCGAAGCGGAGGATGGCGCCGTCCGCGAGGAGGTAGAGGTTCCCCCCGGCGATCACCGGAGCCTCGACGCGCTTCGCCTTGCGTCCGACGTCGCCCGCCCAGGTCTCGCTGCCGTCGTCGATGCGGAGCAGGTGCACCGTGTGCCCCGAGACGACGACGAGGGACCCCGACCCCGTGGCCGCCGCGAGCGTGGTCGCCGACTGCACGGCGTCTGCCGTGCGCTCGAGCGGCGCGGACCAGGCGCTCTCGCCGGTGGCGCGCTCGAAACCTTGCACGCCCTCGCGCGAGTGGACGAAGACGCGACCCGCGGCGAGGAGGGGCGCCGGCCCGCGCGCGCCCACCACCTCGTGCGACCACGCGACGGCGCCGTCCTTCAGGCCGCGGGCGACGAGCCGATCGGCGTGCTCGCCGGGCCAGCGCTCGATCTCGTAGGTCCGGCCGTCGGCGATGCTCGGGGAGCTCTGGGGGGACACGGCGATCTTCCAGAGCCGTTCGCCCGAGACGCGATCGAGCGCCGTGAGGGCCGTCGAGTGAAGCGCACCGTGCTGCGCGGAGTGGACGAGGACGTCGCCGTCGAGCGCGAGGCCGCCCACGTCGGGGGCGCTGAAGAAGTGCACGAGCGCGTCGTAGTCCTTGCGCCAGAGGAGCTTCGCCTCGGAATCGAACGCGCTGAGGTAGAGCCCGTAGCCGTCCCAGTAGCGCGTGTTCTCGGCGAGCATGCGGTCGCCGTCGACGAGCGATTCCCCCCAGGCGTCGAGCTCACCGCGGTGGCCGTGGCCCGTCGCCGAGTCCACCGAGTAGACGCCGTCGTCGACGAGGAAGAGCCGCGGCCCCGCGAGCGTGGGCCACTGGTCGCGCGTCGCGTCCGCCATCGTGATGTACGTCCACGCGATCGCGCCCGTCGCCCCGTCGAGCCGCCAGATCGTCGGTGTCGGGCCGATCCCGCCGGTCACGTAGACGTCGTTGCCGGCGGCGATCGCGCGCGCCGCGTGCGACGGCGTGCCCTTGACCCAGCGGGGCGCGAAGGACCACGAAGGCCGGAGAGGCGGAACGAGGCAGCCACCGGTGGCCGACGTGCGCGCGGCATCGTGCGCGTAGGTGGTCCACCCGTCGTCGACGCACGGGGCCGGCGCGGGCGGGGCCGATGCCGCAGAGGCAGCGGGCTGGCGCTCGGCGAGGCCCGCGGGAGGGTCGGCGACCGCGCCGTCGCGCGGGGAGCGACTGCAGGCGGCGAGGACCAGGAACAGCGTAAAACGAGCGCGGTACATCACGCGGCCGGCGGGCGTAGCACGATCGCGAAGCGCGCGTCGACCCCCAGCCGTCCGGGCCGCCGGGCCGGCGTCACTCGTACGCGATGAGGGCGCTCGACACGTAATAGAAGGGCTGCGTGTGCAAGCTGCCGTCGTAGCTGCACGTCGTCCCGGAGAAGGCGCAGCCCGTGCAGGTCCCGCCGTCCGGGACGGCTCCCGGGCGGCACGTGTTGCACCCGCAGGACGTGTCGGTGTACCCGGCGACGTCGTAGGCGATCGTCGTCGTGGGGCCCGGGCCCACCTGTCCGGTCACGTCGACGACCCACGGCTTCACGTCGGCCCCCGGGCACCACCCCGCGCGGCTGTCCGTCGCCGTCCCGCACTGCGCCTTGACGTTCGGCGTCGACGCGCAGTCCGTGCGCCACACGGTCGCGGTGTTCGCCGTCGAGCCGACCGTGAGGGTATGCGCGCGCGAGCAGAACTCGGAGCAGTTGTCGGCGTTGCCTTGGCCGTGGCCGGTGACGAACGAGCGCAGCGCGTAGGAAGACGCGCCCGCGGGCAGCGTCACGGTCTGCGGGGGAATGCTGCCTGCGACGGGCGTCGAGGGGTCGCCGTACCAGGCCTGCGCGACGGGCGTGCCGGGCCAGAGGGGCACGACGGCGACGGGGACCTTCGCGGGAACGCCGCCCGTCATCTCGAAGCTCGCGGTGAGGAGCCAGCCCTGCCCGATGCCGGACTGACCTTGCGGGACCCACGTGTCGATGAAGGCCTCCATCGTGAGGTCGCCGGTCAAGAGCGGCCGCAGGTCGGTCACGTCGTAGTCCCACGTCCCGCCCGCGCAGAAGCCCGTGATGAAGCGCGCGACCTCGACGACCGTGTTGGCGCCGCCGTCGACCCCGGGCGAGGTGACGACGCCGATCGTCCCGAAGCGGTCGTAGACGTCGCAGCCGCCGGTGGGACACGAGAGGGTCACGTGGAGGACGATGCTCGAGTACGTACCCGCCCCTGGGAAGGCGGCAGCCGCGGTGACGATGCGCTGGTTCCCCGCCGCGGACCCATCTTGAAAGAAGAGGTGGGCTCCTTCGAAGACGTTCACCGTCGCGTCGGCGCCCGGTCCGGCCTCGGCCGCGTCTTCGGACGCATCGGAGAGAACCGCCGCGTCGCTCGTCGCATCGGCGCCGGCGTCGACCGTCGCGGCCTCCTCGTTCCCCGCGTCGGCGCCGGGGGAACCGCCCGCGCCGTGGCTGGTCCCGCACGCGACGGAGCCGACGACGAGGGCCAGCGACGAGGCGAACGCCGGGAAGGGAAAGCGCATGGTCCCTCGACCTAGCATGACGAATGGCGACGACGACCTGAAGGCGCCCTGAATCACGGCTTGTAGGGTGGCCTGTACCCGGGGAGGCGCAGCGTGTGGACCTCGAAGAAGGCCCGCAGCGTCGCGAGCGCGGGGTCGACGCGCGCCGGATCGACGTCGAAGAGGTTCCGGGTCTCGCCGGGGTCGGCGACGAGATCGTAGGCCTCGACCGTCGTGCGGCGCGGGTCGTCGATCACCTTGAGCCCGTCGGGCTCCGTGAGCGCGCGACGGAGGCGGCCCTCCGCGACGAGGGGCCGCGAGAGCTGCGCCTCTCCGCCTGCGAGCAAGGGGACCAGGCTCTGACCCTCGAAGGTGGCGGGCACCGGCACGCCGAAGAGATCGAGGATGGTGGGCCCGACGTCGACGAGCCCGACCCGCTCTTCCACGACGCGCGGGTGCACGCGCGGCCCGGCGACGAGGAGGGGAACGTGGAGGAGCTCCTCGTAGAGCGTCTTCGCGTGCTCGACCGTGCCGTGCTCGCCGAAGGCCTCGCCGTGGTCGGACATGACGGCGAGGAGCCAGCGATCGCCGAAGGAGCGCCGGAGCTCGTGGACGACGCGACCGAGCTGGTGATCGGCGACGGCGATCTCGGAGAGGTACCGCTCGCGCGGCGTGCCGGTGCGGCGCCCGCGGTCGTAGGGCTCGTGGGGCTCCATGAGGTGCGTGTAGAGGAAGAGCGGGCCGTCGGGCGACCTGGTGAGCGTGGCGAGGAGCGAGTCGACGAGGTCCTTCGCGCGCCCGTGCATGGCGCCGGTCACGAGCACGTGCTCGTCGTGGAAGCCGCGGGCGACGCCGAAGGCGTCCTGGAGGAACACGAGGCCGTCGAAGCTCGCCGTCTCGACGCCGTGCGCAGTGAGCAGCTCCGGAAAGCGCACGGAGGGATCGTCGGCGGGATAGTCGTACCGGGTCCGGCCGGAGCCGTGCTCGGTCCAGTGGAGCTCGGAGAACGTGCGGTCCGAGAAGAGCGTCGCGAGCGAGACGGCGGTCTGCGTGCCCGGGGCAGACGCGTGGCGGAAGACGACCCCGATGCGCTTCAGCGCCGCGAGAGTCGGCAGGAGGGCGTCGTTCGCCGCGTCGTCGACCACGTCGGCGCGTACGGCGTCGATGCCGACGAGGACGACGACGGCGTCGGCCGGCAGGAGGGGCGGGGCGGTGGGAGCCACGGGGGGATCGGCCGAGCGATCCCGCAGCCACGGCGACGGAGGCACGTCGACGTGCGCGTGCGTCGACGGCGAGCGCCACACGGTCGACGCGAGCACCCAGGGCGCGAGCGCGACCGCGGGCCGGAAGAGGGAGCACCGGACGGCGTTCGACGGCGGCCAGGCGGCGCCGAGCAGCGCGAAACCGGCGAGCGCCCCGAGCGCGACGCGACCGCGTCCGGAGGCAGCCACCCGCCTCACGAGGTGCTCGGCCGCCGGCCCGAGGACCGTCCCCGCGAAGACAGCCGCGCCGAAGGCCACGACGGCGTGCATCCCCGCGTAGTCGTCGGCGAGCACGAGGTGGTCGCCCACCATCACGGCGACGGCGAGCCCGAGCCCGCCACGACGAAGGCGCGGGGTGCGGGAGCACCAGGTCGCGGCCCAGTGGAGGACGGGCAGCGCGACCGCGGACGCCGCGAGATCCAGCGCGAAGACCGTCGGCTCGAGGGCGCGATTCGCGGTCAGCGCAGCGGCGCGTCGGAGGTCGGCTCCGATGGCGAGGTACACGAGGGGCGCGCCGACGACGAGGTACACGAGGGGGATGGCGCGCTCGTGCCGGGGCAACCGAGCGGCCGCGGCGCCCACGATCGCGACGGCGCCGCCCAGGGCGAGGGTCTCGGCGGCGTCGAAGACGTGGTGGGCGATGCGCAGCGAAGCGCCTCCCGCCCCGGCGGGCACCAGGATCGCGATGGCGATCGCGTCGATCACGGCGAGCAGCGCGAAGCCCCCGAAGAGGCCCGCTCCCGCACGGAGCGCAGGCGACCCCCGCGGCTCGTTCATCGCGCCCAACCTAGGAGCGCCGGGCCTCGCGGGTCAACGCGGTACGACGACCGCCTGCTCGCCGATCCGGAGGATCCGCACGCGGTCGGGCCCGAGACCGCGCTCGCGCATCACGCGCTCGAGGGTCGCGCGCGGCTCGCCGGGGGCGTCGAAGCCGTTGACCAGGGTGTCGAAGTGCATCGGCACCATCGTCCGGGCGCCCAGATCGAGGAAGGCTTGCACCGACTCCGCGGGGTCGACGTGCGTCGCCTCCATGAACGAGCGAGGGTGGATGGGAGCGATGGGAAGGAGCGCGAGGTCGATGACCGGGAAGTGCGCCGCGGTCTCGCGGAATCGCGCGCGGTCGTAGGCCGTGTCGCCGGCGAAGTAGACGGTCAGGCCGTGGTACTCGAAGACGTATCCCGTGAACGTGGAGGTCATCCAGCCGGCGTCGATGCCGTAGCGAAACCCGACGTGCTTCACGGGGACGGCCGTGATGCGCATCCCCCGGTCGTCGAAGGACTCCCACGTCCCGAGCTCGCGGGCGTCGAAGGAGTAGTTGGGGACGTACACCAGGCCCCCGCGCGGCACGAAGAGGCGCCGCGTTCTGCCTTCGATCCGGTCGAGCGATCCGAGCGAGAGGTGGTCGAAGTGCATGTGCGAGACGACGACGATGTCGAGCGGCGGCAGGTTCGCGGGATCGATGCCCGGCTCCTGGAGGCGCTGCGTGAGCTGGCCGACGGTGTCGACGAGGAGCGGGTCGGTCAGGATGAAGCGGTCGTCCATCTGCACGAGCATGGTCGCGTGTCCGATCCAGAGGATGGCGAGCCGCGCGTCCGGGCGGCGCGGGTTCGCGATGCGTCCCGGCACGGGCTGGATGGAGGAGAAGACGAACCCGGCGCAGCCCGTCACGCACGCGACGGCGAACAGGAGGACGACCCAAGGCGCGCGGAGCGAGGGCATGGCTCAGAAGAACCGGATGCGGAACGTCGCGATGGTCGCGATGGGCGGCGCCGAGGGGGTCACGGTGAGCTGGAGGCCCAGGATGCCGAAGAGCGCGTAGACGCCGGCCTCGTACGCCGCGCCCCACTTCCCGGCGAAGAGGAACGACGATGTCCCCGCGGAGAACGAGAGGTACTCACCGTGCGAGACGAGCGGGAAGTACGAACGCAGCCCGGTGCGGACCCCCCAGCCGTCGGCGATCGACGATCCGTAGAAGAAGTACTCGGGTGTGACGAAGAGCTCGATCGACCCCGACTGCCGCACCAGGGGCTCGGCGACGAAGAAGCGCCACGGGGACAGGCCACGGTGGATTCCCCACGAGTAGAGGAGCGGCGTCACCTGCCAGCGCATGCCGAACCGCGCGCGCTCCTGTCCGTACGCGACCTCGGGGCTCGGCACGAGCTGCGTCGCGAGCCATGGGACGGTGATGACGATGCCCGGCTCGGCGGGCGCCGGGACGTCCGCCGGCGTCATGGTGGGGAGTGTAGTACCTTGCCGCCGTGCGCTACTACGTGACACTCGATCCCGACCCCAGCGCGAAGCCCGTCGTCGTGGACCTCGTCGAGCTGCCGAGCGGCGCCTTGCAGGCGCACCTGGAAGGCAAGCCGGTGAACGTCGACGTCACGCCCGTCGCCAGCCAGCTGAGCATCCGCGTGGACGGGCAGGTCGTCGACCTGACCACCGAGGGCGCCCCGCCCGAGATGGGCGCCGTCGCCAGCGGCCACCGATCGTACGTGCGGGTGGAGAGCGAGAGGATGCGCTCGGCCGAGCAGGCGAAGAAGTCGACCGTCGCGGGGGGCGACCGCGTCGTGAAGAGCCCGATGCCCGGACGGGTCGTCAAGATCCTGGTGGCGAAAGGCGACGTGGTCGAAGTCGGACAGGGCCTGCTGGTCCTCGAGGCGATGAAGATGGAGAACGAGGTGAAGGCGCGCGTCGCCGGCACGGTGGCCGAGGTGCACGTCGTCACGGGCGCCGCGGTCGAGGGGAGCGCGAAGCTCGTCACGCTCGCGTAGAGGGAGGCGCGCACCATGGGGCTCCCGCGCATCCCACTCGTCCACGGTCCGACCCCCCTCGCCAAGCGAGCCTCGCTCGACGCGCTCCTGTCGCTGGACCTCTGGATCAAGCGCGACGACGCGACCGGCGGGGCGGAGTCCGGCAACAAGCTTCGCAAGCTGGAGCTGCTCCTGGCGGATGCGGTCGCGAAGAAGTGCGACACGGTCATCACCTGCGGCGGGCTTCAGTCGAACCACGCACGTGCCACAGCGCTGTGCTGCGCGGGGCTGGGCCTCTCGTCGGTCCTCGTCCTTCGCGTCGAGGGTCCGCGCGGGACCGTGCTGCCCGCGACCGGGAACGTGCTGCTCGATCGAATGGCCGGCGCGGAGGTGCGGCTCGTCTCGCACGCCGAGTACGCCCAGCGCTCCGCGGTGATGGAGAGCATCGCGAGTGAGCTTCGCGTGAAGGGGCGCCGCCCGTACGTCGTCCCGGAAGGCGGGTCGAACGGCCTCGGCTCCCTCGGTTACGTCGCGTGCATGCGCGAGGTCCGGGAGCAGATGCGCATGGGGCTCGCGGGCGACGGGAGTCCGTTCGACGTCGTCGTGCACGCCTGCGGATCCGGGGGAACGGCGGCGGGCGTCGCCCTCGGGGCGGCCCGGTACGAGGTCGCCGCGCGCGTGCGGCCGATGGCCGTGTGCGACGACGTCCCGTACTTCGAGAAGACGATCGCCCGCATCGTCGGCGAGGCCCGCGCGTGGGACGTCTCGCTCGGACAGCCGGCGCCCGTGGACGTGGACGCCGCGGCGAAGGGGCCCGCGTACGCCGTCTCGACGCGCGACCAGCGCGAGACCATCGTCCGCGTCGCGCGCGCGAGCGGCATCGTGTTCGACCCGGTCTACACGGGCAAGGCATTCCACGGCCTGAAGCTCGCGGTCGAGCGCGGGGAGGTCCGCCGCGGCGCGAGGGTCCTCTTCCTCCACACGGGCGGGCTTCCCGGCTTGCTCGCCCAGGGTGACGCATTCGGCGAGGAGCTCCCATGACCGACGACCCCACGGCGGCCCCCACGCTCCGTGAGGCGCGGCGCGTGGCAGGCTGGGGCCTCGCCTTCTGGGGCGCGGCGCAGCTCGCGGGGGCCGTGTTCTCCCAGAACGCCACCGCGCTCGTCGCTGTGCAGGCGGCGCTCGCCGAGTGGGGCGCCGGGCGCGTCGGGATCACCTGGAGCGACCCCCTGGCTCCGATGCCGACGGCGAAGGCCCTCGCCCGGCGCGCCGGGACCGGTCTCGCGATCGGCGGAGGGATGGCCGCCGCCGCGTGCGGGGTCGCGCTGCTGACGCACCTCGCGTCCGTGGCGGCCGCGCGGCCGTCCGCCGGACCGCTCGCCGTCGGACTCGTCCTCGCCGTGCTCTCGGCCGTTCGCGACGAGCTCTTTCTGAGGGGCATCGTCCTGCGCGTCACGCGCGGCCTCTGGCCCACGTGGGCGACCCTGGCCGCCGCCGGAGGGGTGGCGGCGGCGGCGCGGTTCGGCGCGGAGGGGGCCCTCGGCCTGGTCCTGGTCGTCGAGGCCCTGCGCGGCGTGGCCATGGCGGCCCTCTGGCTCGGGGACCGCGGCGCCTGGATGGCGGTCGGTGCGAGCGCCGGATGGGCGTGGGGCCTGGGCTCGATCGCGGGCGGCGGGCTCGTCGACGTCCGCTTCGCGGCCGCCGCGGATGCGGGCGTGCCCGCGCTCGCGGTCGTGGCGGCGTCGGCGGCAGCCGCCTGCTTCTGGGCCTCGCGCCGGCACCCGCGCCAGGGCTGACTCGGCCTGGGGGCGTCCGCCGCCCCGGATTGAACTATCATCGTCCGCGATGCCCGGCCCCGAGCGCCAGAGCGTGTCGCCGCCGTCCACCGACGATCGGACGACGGAGCGGAGGCTCATCCCCTCGGTGCCGCAGAGCTCCATCGCAGCGGAGTCGACCCGGGACGTCGCGCAAGAGGACTTCCTCTTCCATCTCTACCGCGGGAGCGAGCTTCTCCAGGAGAACCGGGTCCTCGAGGCGAAGGAGGAGCTGGAGTTCGCCCTGACGATGCAGCCGTCCGATCCGAAGGGCCAGGATCTCCTCGGCGCCGTCTACTTCCGGCTCGGCCTCTACCCGCGCGCCATCCAGATCTACGAGAGCCTTGAGCGCGCCTTCCCGAACGACGCGTCCATCAAGGTCAACCTCGCCCTCTCCTACCTCAAGACGGGGCAGCCCGAGCCGGCACGCCGCGCGCTCCAGGACGCGACGCGGATCAACCCGGAGCATCGACGCGCGTGGGGGTACCTCGGCCTCGCCCTGCAGAAGGTGGGCGAGTTCGAGCAGGCGCAGATTGCCTTCGAACGAGGCGGCCACGAGCTCATGGCCCGCCGCGTGACGGAGAAGCGAGGACGCGTCACGGTCCCCGCGCCGGCCGACGGCGGCACGGGGATCGACGAGGGGGTCCGGTCCGCGGCCGCGACGGCCTTCTCCGAGCTCGACGCCGGCGAGCTCCGCTTCGCGCTCGCGGAGCCGAGCGCCTTGAAGCCGCCCGCGGGCAACTGGCACACGACCGAGCCCGGCGAGGCGATGCGCATCGGCGGGCGCACGCAGCCGCCGCCTGCCATGGTCGCCGATCTGCCGCCGCCCCCCTCCGTCCACGAGTGGGCGACCGTCGCTCCGAGCCCGTTGCAGGTCTCGCCCGCGGCGGTCTCGACGCGCCTCGTTCCGCCTCCCCTCGACGCCGATTCCCCGCCCGTCTCCCACCCCGCCAAGGCGCGCGAGCACCTGGGCGCGCCGTCGCTCCTCGCGCACGCCGGCGACGCCCCCGTCGTGCTGCACGCGCGCGGCGTTCTGCTCGTCACGACGAGCGACACCCAGGCGTTCGCGGCGAAGCTCGAGTCGATCCGCGTGGTGACCGGCACCACCTCGACGCGCGTACTGCACCGACGCGTCCGCGACGCCGAGACGAACGAGGTGCTCGGCGGAATCGGCAGCCCCGTCGTCCGCATTTCCGGCAGCGCGCAGCTGGTGCTCGGCGGACGCGCGGGCCACACCGTCCTGCCCCTCGCCCTGACCGACGACCTCGCCTTCGTTCGCGAGGAGTTCCTCCTCGGCTTCGAGGCACGGCTCACCTACGAGAACGGCCGGCTCGCGCTCGACCCGGTGGGCGAGGGCTCCCGGTCTTCGAGCGAGGGAGCCCACGTCGTGCAGCTGCGCGGGACGGGGTCGCTCGTCCTCGAGCTGCCGGGCGAGCTCGCGAGCGTCCCGTGCACCCCGGGCTGCCCCCTCCTCGTGAGGCGCGAGTGGATCGTGGGCTGGCTCGGGCGCCTGGTCCCGCGCGCGACGCCGCCGGCCGAGTCCCCGAGCGGCCAGCGTGGCCTCATCGGCTTCTCGGGGGACGGTAGCGTCCTCGTCTGCGCGAGCTGAGACCGAAATGACCACCGCCGACCTCTCCACCGCCAAGCCACCGCGTCGCTCGCTCGCCGCCGACGCGCTCAACGTCCCCAACCTGCTGACGATGGGGCGCGTGGTCGCCATCCCCTTCTTCGTGTGGCTCCTCGACGTGCCGACGCCCATCCGCGGGTTCTGGGCGTGCATCGTCTTCACGCTGGCGGCGATCACCGACGTCCTCGACGGCTACCTGGCGCGGAAGCTCGGCGTCGTCAGCGTCCTCGGGAAGTTCCTCGACCCGCTCGCCGACAAGCTCATCGTGATGGCGGCCCTCGTGTGGATGGTGCCCATGGGCCGCATTCCGGCATGGGCCGTCGTCCTCCTCCTCGCCCGCGAGATCAGCGTCACGGGCCTGCGCAGCGTCGCGGCCAGCGAGGGCGTGGTCATCAGCGCCGGCCAGGAGGGAAAGACGAAGACCGCCCTGCAGATGATCGGGATCGTCGCGCTCGTCCTCGGCTACCCGTACCACCTCGCCTACGCGGGCATCGACCTGGGCGTCGTGGACCTCGTCCACGTGGGGCAGATGCTCATCTATCTGTCGCTCCTCTTCTCGTTCGCGAGCGCCGCCCAGTACGTGCGGCTCTTTGCGGCCGCGGTCGAGGCCAAGGACAAGCGGCGCGACGCCTCCGCCTGAGGGCGCACCGGTACTGCTGGCTTTTCCCCCCGTTTTCTGGTCATTTCCCCCGCGTCCCCGATGCGCCCTCGCTTCGCCATCCTGCTGGTCCCCTTCCTCGCCGCCATCGCGCTTGCCTCGTGCTCCGGCGAGACCGAGGGCCAGCCCTGCGACAGGAGCGCCGGCAACAGCGGCAACGACGACTGCGCGAGCGGCCTCGTGTGCACCCAGGTGAGCACGGCGACCGGCTCGCGCTGCTGCCCGCAGGACCGCACGACGGCAAAGAGCCCCGACTGCCAGCTCTCGGCCACCACCGATCAGGACGCGAATCCGGAGCCCGTCGAGTCGTCCACGAGCGAGTCCTCCACGTCCGACGCCGGCGAGGCCTCGACCGAGGCGGGTCCCGAGGGCAGCACCAGCGACGGCCCGACGGGCGGCGCGCCTGCCGAAGGGGCGAGCGAGGCATCGACGGGCGACGCCACGGGCGACGCTGCCGGCGACTGATCCCCCGTGGTCCCCGCGACGCTCGTCCACGACGCGCAGCAGGCGCTCTTTCTCGTGCTGGCGGTGTCGCTGCCGGTCCTCGCCGTCGCCGCGCTCGTCGGTCTCGTCGTCGCCGCCTTCCAGGCCGCCTCGCAGATCCAGGACCCCACGCTCGCGCATCTGCCGCGGCTCCTCGCGGTCATCGCCGCGCTCGCGCTGCTCGGCCCGTGGATGGGGCACGAGGTCGCCGTCTTCGCGCAGCAGATGTTCGCTGCGCGCTGACGGGGCGGGCCGGTTTGACCGTTCGGCCCCCGTCTGATAGCTCCCCCGTCGATGAGTGAATCCTCACTCAGTGTGCGGCGCGCGCGGCGCCGGCCTTCCCCCACGCGCGGCGGCGACAAGCGCGAGCGCATCCTCGACGCCGCCGTACGCGTCTTCGCGAAGAAGGGCTTCCACGCGACCCGCGTGAGCGAGGTCGCCAAGGCGGCCGGCGTCGCCGACGGGACGATCTACCTCTACTTCCAGTCGAAGGACGAGCTCCTGGTCTCCCTCTTCGAGGACCGGGTCGAGCGCCTGCTCGCCTTCCTGCAGCGCGAACTCCCCGCCGCTACGGGCGCCGCCGCGAAGCTCCGCCGGATCATCGAGCTCCAGCTCGGGCTCCTCGAGGGCGAGCGCGACCTCGCCGAGGTCCTCACCGTCATCCTGCGCCAGTCGACGAAGCTGATGAAGGAGTACGCGGCGCCGAAGTTCAACGCGTACCTGGACGTGATCGCGGGCGTCGTGGCCGAAGGGCAGGCCACGGGCGAGCTGCGAGCGGACGTGTCCCCTCACCTCGCCGCGCGCGCGATCTTCGGCGCGCTCGACGGGATCGCGATGACGTGGGCGCTCGGCAAGGCGGACCGCGGGGGCCTCGTGCGTGCCTCGGGCCAGCTCGCGGAGATGTTCCTGCGTGGCCTCTCGCCCCAGCCCGACGGGCGATGAAGCGCCTGCGCGAGCGGGCCGCAGCCCTCGCGGACGTCCGCCGCTTCTTCGACGCCCACGGCTTCGTGGAGGTCTCGACCCCCGTCGCCGTCCCTTCCCCGGGCCTCGACCTGCACCTCGATGCCTTCGAGATCGCAGGCGGCGACCGCGGCGCCCCGCGCTGGCTCATCACGTCGCCCGAGTACCAGATGAAGCGCCTCCTCGGGGACGGCTGGGAGCGCATCTACCAGATCGTCCCGTGCTTCCGCCGCGGTGAGCTCGGCGCGCGCCACAACCCCGAGTTCACGATGCTCGAGTGGTACCGCGCCGGCGCGGGCGTCGACGACGTCGTGCGCGACACCGAGCAGCTCGTCGCGAGCGTCACGGGCGGCGCCGTCACCGTGGACGGGCGCCGCGTCGACGTCCGGCCCCCCTTCGAGCGCATCACCGTGTGCGACGCGTTCGCGCGCTTCGCCGGCTGGTCCGAGGCCGAGACGCTGGGCGCCGCGGCCGGCGACGAGGACCGCTATTTCCGTGCGCTCGTCGATCGGGTCGAGCCCGCCATCGCGAAGATCGATCGCGGCGTCTTTCTCGTCGACTACCCGGCGACGCAAGCCTCGCTCGCTCGCAAGAAGCCCGGCGACCCGCGCGTCGCGGAGCGCTTCGAGCTCTACGTCGCGGGTGTCGAGCTGTGCAACGGCTTCGGCGAGCTCGTCGACCCCGTGGAGCAGCGCGCTCGCCTCGATCACGACCGCGCCGCCAGGCAGGAGCGCGGTCTCCCCGTCTACCCGATCGACGAGCGGTTCCTCGATGCCCTCGCCCGCGTCCCGCCGAGCGCGGGGAACGCGCTCGGGCTCGACCGCCTCGTCGCGCTCCGCTGCGGCACGACCGACATCGCGTCCGTCATGGCCTTCACGGCCGACGAGCTCTGACGCGCTCCGACGTGCTCACCCCACGGCGTCCCAGAACGCGGTCACCGTGCCCGCCACGCGCTCCGGCGCCTCGATCTGCGGCCAGTGCCCGAGGTCGTCCCACGTCTGGAGGCGGGCGCCCGGCGTCCCTCGTGCGATGCGCTCGGCGATGGCCATCACGGCGACCGGGTCGCGGCGCCCCCACGCGACGAGCAGCGGCACGTCGCACCGTTCGAGGGCGCCTATCCAGCGGCGCCGGAAGCGGCGGCGCTCGCCGACGTACCCGATCGCGGCGCGCATGCGCTCCGCGCCGCCGTCGCGGGCGAGCAGCTCCCACATCGCGTCGAGGACGGCGCCGTCGGGCTGCCGGCCGAACGTACGCCGGAGCTGCCGGACGAACGTCGCGCGCGTGTTGAGCCGCGCGAAGACCGACCCGAGCGGCGAGCGGAGGAGCTTCTGACCGAGGGTGAGGTGTGCGAGCTCGACGTGGACGCTACCGTTCATGAGGGTGAGGCTCTCGAACGCGAGCGGGCACAGGCCCCGCTCGCGGCGCGCCAGCAGCTCGGTCGCCACGCTCGTCCCCATGTCGTGCGCCCAGACGTGCGCACGGGAGAGCTCGAAGGCTCGCGCGACCTCGAGCACGACGTCGGCGTGCTCGAACAGCGAGTAGCCCAGATCCGGCGGCTTGCAGGAGAGCCCGAACCCGGGGAAGTCGAGGGCCACGACGCGCCGACGGGGCGCGATGCGATCGATGACGGCCGCGAAGTCGAACGAGCTCGCGGGGAACCCGTGAAGGACGAGCACCGGCGTCGCCCGGGGGTCCTGCCCGGGCACGTCGAGCGCCCACACGTCGCCGTCGCCCACCCGGACGGTGCGCCCGCGCCGCCTCCACGCCTCGACGGCGGCCGAGGCCACCGGTCAAGCCTTGAGCTGCACGTGGCGCATCCGGCCCGTCGCGAGCTCGACGGCGTCGGCGAGCGTCGGGACGAGGATCGTCTTCATCGCGCGCTGGACGTCCTGCGCGCGCCCCGTCATCGCGAAGACGAGGCATTGGTTGTAGACGCCGGCCGTCGCGCGCGAGAGCCACGAGTGCGAGCCGAACGACATCTCGTGCCGGAGCATGTGGCGAAACTCGTCTCCGAACCCCTCGATGCGGCGCTCGACGAACGAGTCGATGGCCTCGCACGCCGTGTCGCGGGGGCCGATGCCCGTCCCGCCCACGAGAATGATGGCGTCCGCCTCGTTGTCGTTGGAGACGTTGGACACGAGCTGCTGGATGAACTGTGCCTCGCCGTTGACGACGACGTTCCGTACGAGCTTCCAGCCCGCGGTGCGGACCTCCTCGGCGACGAGCTTCCCGAGCTCCTCGAGGGTCCGACTCTTCACGGCCGTGACGGCGCCGACCAGAACGCGGGGGATGGGTCGCTCTGCCTGGGTCATCGTGCGCGCAGCGTAGTCGAACTCCGCGCTACGTGTCCTGCGGGACGTCGATGCCGACCGCCCGCATCAGGCGGAGCGCGTTGGAGCTCTGCACGATCCCCGGCCGGAGAACGTAGTCGAAGGTCATGGCCTCCCCCTCGACCTGCTCCTCGAAGTGGACGTTCTGCGCCTTTCCCCCGAGCTCTTCCTCCAGCGCCGTGATGCCCAGATCGTGCGTCGACACCGCGCCGAGGGCGCCGCGACCGACGAGCTCGCGAACGACGGCGCACGCGCCGATGACGCGCTCGCGCGAGTTCGTGCCGTGCAGGATCTCGTCGAGGAGGAAGAGCACCGGAGCGCTCTCCCTCTCGTGCGCGAGGTCGAGCACGCGCTTCAGCCGACGCAGCTCGGCGTAGAAGTGCGAGACGCCCTGCTCGAGCGAGTCCTCGATCCTCATGCTGGTGCCGACGCGCACGGGCCCGATCCGCAGGGACGCCGCGCAGACCGGAGCGCCGGCGCTCGCGAGGACGACGTTCACGCCCATCGCGCGCAGCAAGGTGCTCTTGCCCGACATGTTCGAGCCGGTGACGACGAGCACGCGGCCCCCGTGCGGCAGCGTCACGTCGTTCCCCACGCGCCGGTCGTCCGGCAGGAGGGGGTGCCCGAGTGCGCGCGCGTCGAGCCCCGTCTCGTCGGCCAGCTCCGGCCACGCGAACGAGGGGTGCTCGAACGCGAAGCCGGCCAGCGAAGCGAGGGCCTCCACCTCGCCGAGGGCCTCCAGCCAGCCGCGGACGTGCGGCCCGGCACGGTTCCTCCACCGGAGGAGCGCCGCGGCGCAGTGCACGTCCCACATGAGAAGCGGGCCGATGAGGAGCCGGAAGACCTCGTTGTGGCGCGCCTCGACGAAGCCCATCACGCGCTCGAGGGCGCCGAGCTCCTCGCTGGCCCTCCGCCCACCGGCGGTGAGCTTCCCCTGCAGTCCGAGCAAGAGCGGCGACTCGAACGGCTCGGCCTCGATCCGCGCCACCATCGCCCGCCATCGTGTCGCCGCCGACTCGCGCGACGACGCCACGGCGAGCGTGCGCGCGAGACGCGCCGCGATCGCGCCTCCTGCCACCAGCTGCGCGATGACCACGAGGGTGAGGAACCCGGCGCCCACATGGGTCAGGCCTCCGGCGATGAGGGCCGCCGCCGTGGCCAGAGGCAGGACCCAGCCCAGCACGCGCAGCACGGGCGCGAGCTCCGCCTTCTCCTCGGACCATTCGAGCAGTTTCGCGGGGTCGGGCTTCTGGTCCGCCAGCACGCCTCCGGCCATCGCCAGCGCCTCGCGGAACGCCGTCCGCTCGACGAGCTCCCGCACGGCCTGCTGCCGCGCGGCGGGCGCGGCGGGCCAGCCCGAGACCTCCTCGGTCGAGAAGAGCTGCGCGAGGCGCTGCTCGCCGAAGAGCGTCTCGGTCCCGTCGACGAGCTGCATCAGCGAGGCATGCCCGAAGATGTCCAGGTCCCCCGCAAACGGGTGGTCCGGCACGCGGAAGCGCTCGCTCGTCCGCCCGAGCTTGTCCCAGGCGTGCTCGATGCGCGCGAGCCCCCGCTCGTGGAAGCGGAGGGCAGCCGAGGCCCTCTCCTTCGCGTCGTGCACGCCGGCGTGCACGAAGACGAGCGCGACGAAGAGGACCGCGTCGATGGCCAGCGCGATCCACGCGGCAGCCCCCAGGCGCGCCCACACGATTGCCCCCACGAGGGCGATGGCGGCTGCCGCCAGGAGGAGCCGCGCCGTGGCTATCGTCCGTGCGCGCGCCTCGAGGGCAGCGACTTCTCCGGTCCGGAGCTCACGCCCCTGTTCGTACGTGGCGCGAGCATCCACCCGGCCTTGTTACCACGAGGCGCTGCGGCCTCATGCAGCGCGCGACGATCGCCGCGCGTGCCGCGAGGCGGGCTTGGCGGCCGCGGGCAGGAGCCCGACCGCGACGGCGAACCCCGCCATCGTCAGCCGGGGGGGACGCCCGGACCTGCGCTCGACGAACCCCTCCGCGTCGAGGCGACGCAGCGCCGCCCGCACGGACCCCTTCGAGCCGCCCACCCGGAGGGCGAGCGCGTCCTCGTCCGCGCCCTCGCACCGCCTTGCCACCCGCAACATCGCGCCGAGAACCGCCGTGTCGATGCTCATGAGGGCACCCTAGCCGAGTACTGAACACTCGTCCAGAAAGGCGACTCACTTCATGCCGAGCTCGTGGAAGAGGAAGGCGAGCTCGTCGACCAGCTCGTCGACCAGCTTGGCCACCGGCTTCCCGGCCCCGTGCCCGGCGCGGCTCTCGACGCGCAGGAGGATGGGGCGCTCGGGGTCGGACTGGGATTCCTGCAGTCGTGCCGCCATCTTACGGGCGTGCATGGGATCGACCCGGGAGTCGCTGTCGGCCGTCGCGAAGAGGACGGAGGGGTACCGGACGCCGGCGCGGACCTGGTGGTAGGGGGAGTAGGCGTGGAGCCACGCGAAGGCGGCGGCGTCGTCCGGGTCGCCGTACTCGGCGGTCCACAGGGCCCCGATGCGGAAGCGGTGGTAGCGGAGCATGTCGGCCAGGGGAACGAGGCTGAGGCCCACGCGGAACACCTCGGGCCGCTGCGTCACCGCCGCGGCGACGAGCAGACCCCCGTTCGAGCCCCCGACGACGCCGAGCCGCTCCGGCCGCGTGACGCGCGCGCGAAAGAGCTCCTCGGCGCACGCGTAGAGATCGTCGAAGACGTTCTGCTTTCGATCGAGCATGCCGGCGCGGTGCCACTCCTCGCCGAACTCGGCGCCGCCGCGGAGGAGCGCGACCACCCAGACGCCGCCGTGCTCCACCGTGAGCAGCGTGCGTGCGCTGAAGGCAGGCGTCTGCGCGATGTTGAAGCCCCCGTACCCGTAGAGCACCGCCGGGCGGTCGCCGTCGCGCGGAGTGCCCGCCTTCTCGACGACGAACATCGGTACGCGCGTGCCGTCCTTGCTCGTCGCGTAGAGCATCGATACGCGCACGTCGGGCAGCGCGGAGCCCGCGCCGACGCGGTCCCACACGGTGGTGGCGCCGTCGGCCACGGCGCAGCGGAGGACCCTCCAGGGCGTCGCGAACGACGTGAGATCGACGAACACCTCGTCCACGTCCCACGCGCCCACGACCGACGCCGAGCCCAGGACCGGGAGCTCGACGGGGCCGAGCGGCGTCCCGTCGGCGCGAAACCGCTCGATGCGTGCGCTCGCCTCGTGGAGGTACGACGCGACGATCACCCTCTGGGCACCGCCCACGACCGCGACCTCGGTGAGTACGTCGTCGCGTTCGGGCAGCACCTCGCGCCACGCGGCGCGCGCGGGCGACGCGGGGTCGACCGCGAAGAGCCGGTAGCGCGAGGCGCCCTCGTTCGACACGAGGTAGAGCACGTCGTCGAGCGGCAGCGGCTCGTAGATGGCCTCCTCGCCGCGCGCGACCGGCACCCAGCCCGCGCCCGGGCTCGCGAGGTCGTGCAGCCAGATCTCGCTCTTCTGCCAGCCCATGTGCACGCGCACGACGAGCCACCGCCCGCCGGGAGAGAGGAGAACCGCGGGGACGTCGAGCTTGTCTCGCCCGTCGCCGAAGACGCGCGGGTCGTCCTTCCAGTCCGCCCCGAGCTCGTGACGGTACACCTGGCAGAAGTACTTCTCGTCGCCGGGGGGCACGTCGCCCGGCGCCGGGTAGCGCGTGTAGTAGAACGCCGAGCCGCCCGGCAGCCACGCCACCGTCGCGTGCCGCGTGTGCGGGATGGTGTCGGCCAGGTCCTTCCCCGTGGCGACGTCGCGGATGCGGAGCGTGCTCTCCTCGCTGCCGGCCTCGCTGAGGCCCCAGGCCACGAGCGCGCCGTCGTGCGACGCCGCCCACCAGTCGATCGTCGTCGTCCCGTCGGCCGAGAGGGGCGCGGGGTCGATGAGCACGCGGTCGTCGCCGTAGACGCCGTCGCGCACGTAGAGGGCCGCCTGCTCCTGCGCCCCCTCGCGGCGCACGTGGAAGTAGCGGCGCGTCCCCTGCCCCGTCGCCTTCGACACCGGAGCGCCCACGTGGCCGACCGAGAGGAGCTCCTTCGCGCGCGCTCGGAGCGCGGCCTGAGCGGGGACGCGCGTCAACCACCCGCGCGTCTCGGCCGTCTGCGCCTCGTCCCACGCGCGCACCTCCGGCGAGTCCCCGTCCTCGAGCCAGCGGTAGGGGTCGGCGACCCGAACGCCGTGCAGGACCTCGACGAGGTCGTCCTTGCGCGTCCTCACCCGAGACACCTTAGCGTGAAACGAGCGGCGCTCCCTTTTGTGATAAGTCGTCGGCCATGCGCCCGCTGGTCCTCTTGTCGAACGACGACGGGTATGCCAGCGCCGGCATCCGCGCGATGCGCGCCGCCCTCTCTGCGTCGGCCGACGTCGTGCTCGTCGCGCCCGAGAGCGAGCAGAGCGCCTCGAGCCACTCCCTCAGCCTGCACCGCCCCTTGCGCCTGCGCGCGGTCGAGCCGGGCGTCTTCGCCCTCGACGGCACGCCCGCCGATTGCGTCTACGTCGCGATCCACGCCAAGGAGCGCGTCTTGCCGCGCCGCCCCGACCTCGTCGTCTCGGGCATCAACCACGGGCTCAACCTCGGGCAGGACGCCTTCTACTCGGGCACCGTCGCCGCCGCTCGCGAAGGCGCCCTGCGGGGCATCCCCGCCGTCGCCACGAGCGCCCACGCCGCCGCGGATCTCGAACGCACCGCGAAGCTCTGCGCGGCGCTCGCCCTGCGCCTCCTCGCCGATCACCCCGCGAGCGGCACCCTCCTCAACGTGAACGTCCCGCGCGCCTGGGCGGGCGAGGTCCGCGCGACGCGCCTCGGATCGCGCATCTACGAGGAGCTCGTCGACTTCCGGAACGACCCGCGCGGCCGCGAGTACCTCTGGCTCGGCGGCCCCGCGGTCCGCCACGAGCGCGACCCGGGCACCGACACCGACGCCTACGACGACGGCGCGGTCTCCGTCACGCCGCTCCTGCTCGATCTCACCGCGCCAGGCGAGCACGCGCTCGCCGAAACGCTCGTCCACGCCGTCTCCGGGAGATGACCCATGGCCGCGAAGAAGGCTGCATCGAAGGCGAAGCAGAAGACCACGCAGCACGCGAAAGGGCCCGCCGCTCGGCGGCCGAAGCGCGCGACGAAGCCCGCCCCGCGCGGCGCCGGCCGGCCCGGCGCGCCGCAGCAGCCGCCCATCGCTCGGCCCATGTCGAGCTTCGACTACTGCCGCTCGCTCATCCGCGACGTCCCCGACTTCCCCAAGCCAGGCATCGTCTTCAAGGACATCACGCCGCTGCTCGCGAGCCCGCGCGCGCTCCACGTCGTCCTCGACGGCATCGCCGAGCGCTTCATCGGCGAGCACGTCGACGCCATCGTCGGCATCGAGGCGCGCGGCTTCATCTTCGGCGGCGCCCTCGCGGCGCGCCTCAACGCCAGCTTCGTCCCCGTCCGCAAGCCCGGCAAGCTCCCTGCGTCCGTCGACCGCGTGGAGCACGTCACCGAGTACAGCAAGGACGCCCTCGAGATGCACAAGGGGAGCATCCGCGAGGGCGCGCACGTCGTCGTCGTCGACGACGTCCTCGCGACGGGCGGCACGGCGAAGGGCGCCGCGGAGCTCGTGAACCTCCAGGGCGGCTACGTCGTCGGCTACGCCTTCGTCGTGGAGCTCGGGTTCCTCGGCGGCCGCGAGCGCCTGCTCCCGGTCCGCGTCGAGAGCTGCATCCACTACTGAGCGCGCCGGGGGGGAGCGCTACGCGCGCTACTGGCCGCGGCCGCGCGCCATGACCGCGCCGACGAGGCGAAAGAACGCCGCCACGCGCGCGAAGATGCCCGCCGTCCCGCTGCGGACGACCGCCATCGCGAGCGCCACCCTGCGCAGGGCAGGCGTGTACGGGTACCACCAGAGCTCGCGCTTCGCGCGGCTCCTGTCGAGCAGGACGAAGCGAGGCCGCGTCAGCGTGTCGAGCGCCAGCGGCGAGCCCGTGATGCCCCAGCCGGTCTCACCGAAGCCGCTCCAGGGGGTGTTCGGCAGGGCGCCGGTGAAGGCATGGTTGTTGATGGTGACGACGCCGGCGCGGAGCTTCTTCGCGAGGGCGAGGCCCTGCTTTCTGTTCTTCGTCCAGACGCTCGCCGTGAGGCCGTAGCGCGACCCGTTGGCGCGCTCGACCGCCTCGTCGGCGTCGGCCACGACCGCGATGGGCACGACCGGCCCGAACGTCTCGTCGCGCATGAGCGGCGTCTCGTCCGTCTCGACGCTCACGACCGTGGGCGGATAGTCCTTCGTCCGCTTGTCCACGTCGTCCGCCCCGCCGGCGAGCACCTTGCCCCCGGCGGCCTTCGCGGCGGCCACGTGCCGCGCCACGACGGCCCGCTGCGCTTCCGTCGCGAGCCCTCCGAAGTCGGTCCCTCCCTTGAGCGTGCCGACCACCTCGACGACCTTCTTCGTGAACGCCTCCGCGATCGACTTCTCGACGTAGACGCGCTCGACCGACGCGCAGTTCTGGCCTGCGTTCATCATCGCGCCCCACACGATGCCGTTGGCCGCGCGCTCGAGGTTCGCGTCGGCCAGCACGATCGCCGCGTCCTTGCCGCCGAGCTCCAGCGAGCACGGGACCAGGCGCTCGGCGCACGCGTGCGCGACCTTGCGCCCCGTCGCGACGCTCCCGGTGAAGACCACGAGGTCCACGTCCGCCTTGCAGAGGGCGGCGCCCGCGTCCCCCGCCCCCTCGACGAGCCCCACGAGCCCCTCGGGCACGAGCCCCTCGAGCAGCTCGACGACCAGCGCGCCGGTCTTGGGCGTCACCTCGCTCGGCTTGAAGACGACCGCGTTGCCCGCCAGCAGGGCCGGCACGATCGTGCGGAACGGGAGCGCGAAGGGGAAGTTCCACGGCATGATGACCGCGACGACGCCGCGGGCCTCGCGCTCGATCGTCCCCTCCTTGCCGGGGTACGCGAACGCGTCGATGTCGACCTCCTCGGGGTCGAGCATCTCGACGATGTTCGCGGTCCAGTACGCGACGACGTCCGCCGTGGGGAGCGCCTCGCCGAGGAGCGCCTCGACCTCGGGCTTGCCGACCTCCTCGCAGATGATCTTCGCGATGCGCTCCGCCCCGTCGAGCGCTCGGCTCCGCAGCGGCGCGATGCGCTTCACGCGCTCCTCGACCGAGAGCGCGGCCCACGCGGCCTGGGCGGCGCGCGCCTTCTGGACGACGGCGTCGACGGCGGGAACGTTCGGCTCGGGCGAGGTGTCCGTCATGCGTGGCGCAGCATACAGGAACCCGCGGTACGCTGAGGGCTCCTGCCGTGGCACGACGCACGTTCTCCGTCCCCGCGTTCGGCGCGCGTCTCGTCGCGCTCGCCGTGAGTCTGCTTGCCATCGCCTCGAGCGCAGGGTGCTCGCGTGGCGCGCCGCTCGACGACGG
Organism: Polyangiaceae bacterium; assembly: GCA_036490515.1. GTDB lineage: Bacteria > Myxococcota_A > Polyangia > Polyangiales > Polyangiaceae > Palsa-1150. Next base: position 181,706 of record DASXDU010000007.1, on the reverse strand, counting down.
CCCGGTCGCCGCTGCGCCCGCGACCTCCGGCGGGATCCCGGCCGCCGCGTCGTCCGCGAACGTCGTGCTCCCCGGCGGCACGGCCACCGCCGGTCTCGCGTGGGACGCCGGCGTCGGCATCTTCGGAAACCCGCTCGGCACCCCCGTCGGCCCACGCTCCCCCGTCCACGTGCACGACGACGGCGCCACCGTGACGGGCAGCGGCCTTCCGCCCGAGGTCATCCAGCGCATCGTCCGCCAGAACTTCGGCCGCGCGCGCCTCTGCTACAGCGCCGGCCTGCGCTCCGACCCGACGCTCGCCGGGAGAGTCCGCGTCCGCTTCGTCATCGACGCGACGGGCGCGGCCGGCTCGGTCACCGACGCCGGCTCCACGCTGCCCGACAAGGCCACCGTCGAGTGCGTGAAGAGGATGTTCGGGTACCTCTCGTTCCCCGCGCCCACGGGCGGGCCGCTCCCGGTCGTCTACTCCCTGACCTTCACGTCCGGCACGCCCTGAGCGGCGAGCGCCGCGCGCTGCCGCGCGATCTGGGGCTCGGGCGCGCCGAGCTCCTGCGCCCGGTCGAGCGCCTTCGCCGCGTCGTCCTTCCTCCCGAGCTTCGCGAGCGCCCACGCGCGCCCCATCTCGCCCGCCGCGAACCGGGGCCGCAGCTCCATCAGCTTGTCGTACGCCGCGAGGGCCGCCGCCCCGTCGCCGCGGACCACCGCGACGGTGGCGAGCCCGAGCCAGCACGCCGGCCCCGTCGGCTCCACCGCCGCGCCCGTCCGGTACGCCTGCTCCGCGCCCTCCTCGTCGCCGAGGTGCAGCCGCACGAGCCCGAGCGTGTGCCACGTCTCGGCATCTCCCCCGCCGCGCCGGACCGCCTCCTCGAGCCGCGGCCGCGCCCACTCCGCCTCGCCCCATCGCGCCGCGCGCATCCCTCCCTCGCGCGGCCCCACCGGCGAGGCCGGCGCCGCGCTCGCGGCCGCGTCGTACGCTTCGAGCGCCTCGTCGTACCTGTGCGCGAGCTCGAGCGCGTGCCCGAGCTCGACGTACGGCGTCGGATCGTCCGGCCCGAGGCGCGCGACGAGGTCCTCGGTCTCCGCGCGCGCCGCGTTCATGTCCCCCGTGAAGCCGAGCAGGCGCACGAGAAGGCGCCTCGCCGGCACGTCCTCCGGGTGCGCCGCGAGGTCCTTCCGGAGCGACGCGACCGCGTCCTCCTCGCGATGCTGCCGCACGAGCGTCTGCGCGCGATCCACGGCCGTCGCGTGCACGCAGCCCGCCAACGCGAGCGGCAGCGCGACCGCGGCCCAAAGCGTGGTATGTCGCACGGCGAACCCCATCGGGAGCGGCGTGAGCATGGCACACCTCGACGAAATCAAGCGCATCGGCGTCCTCGGCGCAGGACAGATGGGCGGCGGCATCGCGCAGGTCGCGGCCGCCGCGGGCCTCGACGTCGTCCTCGTCGACGCGTCGCTCGAGCTCGCGGAGAAGGGCAAGAAGAAGATCGCCGGCGCGCTCGGGCGCCAGGTCGAGAAAGGCAAGATGACGCAGGACGCGGCGTCCGCGCTCCTCGCGCACGTCACGCCCGCCGGCTCGCCGGACGACTTCCGCCCGTGCGATCTCGTCGTCGAGGCGGCGACGGAGAACTACGAGCTGAAGGTCGCCCTCCTGAAGAAGATCGACGCGGCGCTCGCCGCCGGCAAGTGGATCGCCAGCAACACCTCGTCCATCTCGCTCACCAAGCTCGCCGCGGCGACGTCCCGCCCCGACCGCGTCGTCGGGATGCACTTCATGAACCCGCCGCCGCTCATGAAGCTCGTCGAGATCGTGCGCGCGACGCAGACGTCCGACGAGACCTACGCCCTCACGAAGGCCCTCGCCGAGAAGATGGGCAAGACGACGACGACGAGCCACGACGCGCCCGGCTTCCTCGTCAACCGCATCCTCGTCCCCATGCTGTGCGAGGCCTGCTTCGCCCTCCAGGAGGGCGTCGGCACCGCCGAGGACATCGACACCGGGGCGAAGCTCGGCCTGAACCACCCCATGGGGCCCTTCGAGCTCAGTGACCTCATCGGCCTCGACACCGTGCTCGCCATCGCCGACGTGCTCCACCGCGAGATCGGCGACGACAAGTACCGCGCGCCGACGATGCTCCGGAACCTCGTGGCCGCCGGGTGGCTCGGCAAGAAGGCCGGCCGCGGCTTCTACGCGTACGACGACAAGGGCAACCGCACCGGCAACGCGGGCGGGGCGCAGTGAGCACGAGCACCGTCCTGCTCGACCGCGCCGACGGCGGCCACGTCGCGACGCTCACGCTCAACCGCCCCGAGAAGCTCAACGCGCTCAACGCCGAGCTCCTCGGCGAGCTCGCCAGGCACGTCACGGATCTCGCCGCCGACCCGAGCGTGCGCGTCGTCGTCCTCACCGGCGCGGGCGACAAGGCCTTCGCCGCCGGCGCCGACATCGCCGCGATGAGCGAGATGACGCCCACGCAGGCCCGCGCCTTCGCCGAGGTCGGGCACCGCATCGGCGCCGCGATCGAGCAGGCGCACTTCCCCGTCATCGCGGCCGTCAACGGCTTCGCGCTCGGCGGCGGCTGCGAGCTCGCGCTCGCGTGCGACTTCGTCTACGCGAGCGACAAGGCCAAGCTCGGCCAGCCCGAGGTCAACCTCGGCGTCATCCCCGGCTTCGGCGGCACCCAGCGCCTCGCCCGCCGCGTCGGCGCGGCCCGCGCCCGCGAGCTCTGCATGACGGGCGACGTCATCGGCGCCGACGAGGCCCTCCGCATCGGCCTCGTCAACGCGGTCGTCCCGCACGCCGAGCTCCTGCCGCGCGTGCGCGAGGTCGCCGCCAAGATCGCCGCGAAGGGCCCGCTCGCCATCGCCTCGGTCAAGCGCGTCGTCCTCCACGGCGCCGACGTCGCGCTCCCCACGGCCAACGACCTCGAGGCGACCGCCTTCTCCGCCCTCTTCGGCACCGCCGACCAGCGGGAAGGCATGCGCGCCTTCCTCGAGAAGCGCGCCGCCAGGTTCGAAGGCCGCTGATACGCTCGCGCCCGGGTGACCGACGCGACCGAGCCACTCATCAAGGGAGCCGCGATCCGCGAGTTCCTGCTCTGGCACGACCGCAAGTTCGGCCACGACGAGACGCGCGCCCTGCTCACCGGCGTCCCGCCCGCGCTGCTCGCGACCATCGAGCCCAGCCAGCCCGCGCTCGGCATCCTCGGCGCGAGCTGGTACCCGACCACGCTCACGCACCCGATGCTCGACCGCCTCGCGGCCCGCGTCGGCAACGAGGCCCGCGACGTCGCGCGCGACGCCAACCGCGACGTCGTCCCGCGCATGATCCGCGGCGTCTACCGCGTCCTCTTCCGCGCCGTGGCCAGCCCCGAGCTCTATGCCCGCCACGTCCCCCGCCTCTGGCGGCGCCTCCACACGACCGGCGACCGCACCGTCGTCCTTCGCGCCCCCGGCGAGGCCCACTCGACGACGCGCGACTGGCCGGGTCACCACCCGGTCCTCTGCTGGATGACCATCTACACGATGGCCTACGTCTTCGAGGCGATGGGCTACAGGCAGTGGTCCGTCGAGCGCCTCGCGTGCGTCGGCCACGGCGCCCGCGCCTGCGAGACGCTCCTCCGGTTCGAGAAGTGAACGCGACGCGGCGAGCGGGCGTGGCCCCGAGTGGCACAGCGGGCGTGCGTTCTTCCCGGTGCATCGGGGTGGTACCTCGCGTGCAGAGGGGGCAGCCGTGGCAAGCGTAGACAAGATGTTCCGGGTCATCGTCGCCGGAGGGGTGGCGCTCGCGGCCGCTGCGCCGGGCGTGGTGGTCGGGTGCGGCGGCTCGGTCCAGCACACGACCCACGAGGAGGACTCCGGCTTCCCCACCGAAGGGCCCCCGCCCTACGAGGCGGGCCGCGGCGACGAGTTCCCCGCCGAGACCGCGTCGTACGTCGACGCGTTCCCCCAGGAGACCGGGTACGCCTCCGAGGCGTCCGTGAACGACGGCGCGAAGGCCGACGCCGGGGACGCCTTCCCGCAGGAGGGCCCCAGCACCGAGGCCGGCTTCTTCGACACCGGCGCCCTCGACGCCGGCAGCAGCACCGACGCCGACGCCGACGCCGGGTTCCCGTTCGAGACGGCTTCGCCGTGACCGACGTCGCGCGCTTCGAGTCCACCGGCGGCGGCGCGCGGCGCACGATCGCCTGGGACGCGCTCGACGCGGGCCGCCTCGGCGACGCGGGACGGCGCGCGGTCGGGGCGACGTGGCTCGAGCGCACCCGCCAGGAGCACCTCGCCGTCGGCGCGTTCTCCCTCCTCGCGCGCGAGCTCGCCGCCGCAGGCTGCGATCCCGTCGTCCTCGCGCTGGTCACGCGCGCCGCGTGCGACGAGGTCCGCCACGCCGCGATCTGCCGCCGCTTCGCCGTCGCGCTCCTCGGCGAGGGCGCCGTCCCCGGCGGCTTTCGCGGCCTGCCGAAGGTCCCCATGCACGCAGGCGCGAGCGCCGGCGACCGCGTCCTCTTCCACGTCGTCGAGATGTGCTGCATGAGCGAGACGCTCACCGGCGTCTACTTCACCGAGATGCTCGCGCGCACGACCGATCCCGTCGCGCGCGAGGCCGTCGAGTCGCTCCTCGAGGACGAGATCGACCACGGCCGCGTCGGCTGGGCCTATCTCGCCGGGCGCGCCCGCGACGGCGCCCTCGGCGGGCTCGCCGCGGCGCTCCCCGCCATGCTCGCGCGCACCTTCGCGCCCGTCCTCGACGCGAAGCCCCGTCGCAGGGGGGCCGCGGCGCCCACCCGCGACGACGGCGCATCTGCCCCCGGCCGCCCGCACGACGCCGACGATCCCTGCCTCGAAGCGTGCGCCTACCTCGGGCCGCGCGCGGGCGCCGACGTCTACCGCCGCGCGCTCCGCGACGTCATCCTCCCCGGGTTCGAGGCGCTGGGCGTCGACCTCGCCGCCGCGCGGGCTCTCGTGCGCGATCGCGGCTGGGCCTGAGCCGCCCTCGCCGAGCGCACGCCGGCGTCAGTCGCCGAACCAGCCGCCGAGGGTGGCCTGGATGCCGAGCTGCGTGACCTTCGGTTGGCCCTGGCTCTGCCCGCCCCCAGTCAGGTTGTTCCCGAGCTGCGTCGAGAAGTTCGGACCGAGCCCGAGGAAGAAGTGCGGGACCGGGTGCCAGAGGAACGGCGCGAAGACTCCGAGGGTCTCCGAGTTGGCGCCTCCGCCGGGGCCCGAGAGCGTCGCATAGGCGAAGTAGACCTTCGGCCAGAACGTGAACGCGTCCGAGAGGCGCAGGTCGTAGCCGACGCGGGGCGCGATGCCGAGCAGGGTGTCCTGGCCGCCCGGGTTCGTGCTGGTGGTACCGGGCGCGGGGTTCTCGTGCGAGGGGCTCAGGATCTCGACGAGGAGGTCCGCGCCGAGCGAGAGGCTGTCGATGACGAAGTAGTCGAGCGCCGGCGAGAGCCCGAACTCGGTCCCGCTGCTGTTGTTGCCGCTCACGCTCGCGAACTGGAAGCTCGCCGTCGAGGTCGAGCCGGGAGGCAGAGGCGTGATGAGCCCCGTGCCGAAGGACGTGAGGAGCCCGATGGGCTGGTCGTCCGAGATGACCAGCTCCCCCTGGCTGCCGAAGTGCGTCGGCTCCGCGTTCGCCGTGCCCGTGAACGCGGTCGCCGCAACGAGCGCCGCCACCAAGACTCCGATTCGCATGGGAAGCCCCTCCTCGACGCGCCGAGCGTCGCTCCCGCGAGGAGCCCGGGCCAAGAAAGGCGGGCCTCTGCGCGTGCGGCGCCGGCGGCGTCTCGATTGTCCCGGGCCGAGCCCCCGCGCCGGTCTAGAACCGCCTGGTGGCCTCGAAGCGCACGCCCTCCGCCGCCGCGCGCGTCCCCCGCGTCGCGCGTGTCCCGCGAGCCTCGGGCCCATCGCGCCGCACCCCGCGCCAGCGCCGCGCACGCGTCACCGTCGACGCCGTCCTCGACTCGGTCGCGCGCCTGCTCGCCCGCGGAGGCGTCGCCGCCGTCACGACCAACCGCATCGCCGAGGCCGCGGGCGTCAGCATCGGCTCCGTCTACCAGTACTTCCCCGACAAGCAGGCCATCTTCGCGGCGCTCCTCGCGCGCCACCTCGAACGCGTCGCGGCCCTCGTCGAGGGCACCCTCGCGCGCGCCGGAGGCGCATCGCTCGAGGACCGCGTCCGCGCGCTCGTCGAGGGGATGATCGCCGCGCACGCGGCCGACCCGCGGCTCCACGACCTCCTCTACTCGAAGCTCCCCCACGACGACGACCGCGACAGCCCCGTGAAGGTCCGCATGCACGCCGCCTACCGCCGCGCGGTCGAGGAGAGCCGGCCGGGAGCGCGCGCCGCCCACGCAGGCGCCCGTGTCCGCGACGTCGATCGCGCCGTCTTCGTCCTCGCGACGATGGTCGAGTCGCTCGCGCACGCCGCCGTCCTCCGCCGGCCCCGCGGCCTCTCGCTCGCCGACGCCACCGACGAGGCCGTGCGCGCCGTCACCGCGTACCTACGCGGCGGATGACGCGCCCTCCGCGCCCTGCGCGCCGTCGAGCCGGTCGACCGCGCGGATCTCCGGAAAGAGGAGCGCGTACGCGGCGACGACGACGAGCGTCCCCACGCCGCCCAGGATCACCGCCGGCACCGCGCCGAGGAGCGCCGCGGTCACGCCCGACTCGAGCTCCCCGAGCTCCGACGAGCCCGCGATGAACATCGCGTTGACCGCGCTCACGCGGCCGCGCATCGCCTCGGGCGTCTCGAGCTGGATCACCGTGGAGCGCACGACCACGCTCACCATGTCGGCGGCGCCGAGGACGAGCAGCGCGGCGACCGAGAGCGGGACGCTCCGTGACGCCCCGAAGACGACCGTCGCCGCGCCGAAGAGCGCCACGCACGCGAGCATCGCCGGCCCCGCGCGGCGCGAGAGCGGACGCACGCCGAGGGCGATCGCGACGAGCGCGGCGCCGGCCGCGGGTGCCGCGCGGAGCACACCGAGCCCGGTCGGGCCGACGTGAAGGACGTCGCTCGCGTAGACCGGCAGGAGCGCGGTCGCCCCGCCGAGCAGGACCGCGAAGAGATCGAGCGAGATGCACCCGAGGAGGATGCGGCGGGCGCGGACGTAGCGGAGGCCGGCGAGGACGGTGCGCGCGGTGAAGCCCTCGGAGGGACCGTGCGCCGACCGCGTGCGGATGGCGAACGCCAGCGCCGACGCGAGCGCCAGCGAGACGGCCGCCGCCGCGTAGACCCACGCCGCGCCGTGGAGCGCCGCGTAGAGGGCGCCGCCTGCGGCCGGGCCGACGATGGTCGAGACCTGCCACGCGCCCGAGCTCCACGTCACGGCGCCGGCGAGGTCCCCCGCCGGGACGAGGCCCGGCACGACCGCCTGCCCCGCGGGCCCTCCGAGCGCGCGCGCCGCCCCCGCGACGACGAGGACGGCGTAGATGGGCGCGACGCCGGCGAGGCCGCGGGCGCTCGCGGCGAAGAGCGCGAGCGCGCAGACGGCGAGGGCGAGATCGCTCGCGGCGACGAGGCGCGCGCGGTCGAGGCGGTCGGCCGCGTGGCCCGCGAGCGGCGAGAGGAGGAACGACGGGACGAACTGCGCGAGGCCGACCCAGCCGAGATCGAGCGGCCGGTGCGTGACGGCGTAGACCTGCCAGCCGACCGCCACGCCCATCATCTGGGCGCCGAGGCTCGAGAGGAACGAGGCCCCGAGGTAGCGGACGAAGTCCGGGTGGCGGAGCGCGGCGCGCGGCGAGGCGGCGGTCACGCGAGAGAGCCTAGGCCGACGGGCCCGTGCGTCAGCTCACGTTCGGGGCACGCCGGCCGCGCGGGCGCCGGGCCAGGGCGCACGATCGTCCGCCGGGGCGGCTCACGTTCGGGCGGCTCAGAGCGGCGTGATCTTCAGGTTGTCGAAGCGCACGGGGCTCTCCCAGCCGGTGAACGCGAAGTGGGAGTGCCCGGGGCCCGTGAGCGGCGACGGATCGTCGCGCACGAGGAACGTCTGCCCGTCGACGTCCCACTCGAGGTGGCCGCCGTGCTTCGTGATGGTCCAGTGCATCGTCTGGCCGGGGACGACGCGCGCGGTGCGGTTGCGCGGCACGCCGTGGTCGTTCTCCCACTCGTGCTCCTCGAGGCGCACGAGCGTCGAGAGGTGGTCGTGCCAGCCGCCGTAGATGAAGACGTAGCCGGTGTCGGTGTACTTGAGGTCGCGCCGGACCGCGTCGTCCGACTCGTGGCTCTCGCCGTCGCCCGCGAGGATGACCTTCACGTCGCCCTCGGCCGAGAGCCCGGTCGCGTCCACGTCGATGCGGACGTCGTCGGGCAGCGGGCGCCTGAGCCAGAGCGGATGGTTGTGCGCCTTCTCGAAGACGAGCGCGCCGTTCTCGATGCGGTACGGGCCGCCCGTGTCGTTCCAGTCGGCGCCGAGGTCGGCGCGGTCGAAGTCGTCGGACCACGGGGCGGTGAGGACGGGCTCGGCGTGCGTCTCGCCCTTCGTGCAGGACGAGACCGCGACCAGCGCGAGCGCGGCGCCGCACGCGAAGACCGCGCGCGAGGCGAGCAGCGGCGAGCGGGACATCGCCGCGCAGCATAGCGTCCCGCGCGCGCCGCACACGATCGGGCTCCGGGAGGCGCCGCGTGCTCGTGCGGCGCCCCCCGGCATCCCTTTCTTCAGCGCGTCGCCTGCCCTCGCGGGTACGCGCGCGCTACGAGGCGCCTACTGCTTGGCGGCCGGTCCCGAGGGGGACGCGGTCGCAGCAGTCGGCGCCGGCTGTGCGGTCGGCGCAGGGTCGCTCGGCGCGGTCACGGGGGTCAGGGTGACTCCCGTCACGTTGCCCTTGATGGACTTCTTCTGCTTCGCAGAGGTCGTCCCACGGGCTTCGCGCGTCGCGTTGGCCTTCGCCTTCCGGGCGGCGAGCTGGTCGGCCGTGAGCGGTGCCGGAGCCTTTTGAGGCTTCAGCCCGAACAGCGCCAGCTTGTCGGTCGCGTTGCCGTACATGGTGACGAGCGTGCGCTTGGTGGCCAGGAACACCGGACCAACCTTCGCCGCCGCGTCGTGCATGGCATTGACCGCCACCTCGGCGCTCGCCTGAGCCGCGTTCGCCGCCTTGATCGCTGCGACCAGCCCTTGCAGGGCCTGGACGAGCGTCGCCGTGGTGAACGTGGTGTTCCCGAGCGTGAACTGCGCGTTCGGGAGCTGCGTCTGCAGGCCGTCGATGACTGCCTGCAGCTGCGCCAAGGTCGCTGCCTTGGACGTGGACGTGGTACGAGACATGGTACTTTTTCTCCTTTCTCGGGGTTTACGGTCGCAGCGCGCGCGCCGCCCGGGAGCCGGATTGCTCCCGGGGCGACGCGGCACCTCGGCCGAGGCCCACCGCAGGGAACGGGATCGCGCGCTCGGCCCGCCCTCGCCGGAACGACGCGGGCGGGTCAGCGCGATCTCGCTGCCCTCACACCCCCTAGTCGGGAACCACCCGATTGGGTACCAAGCCATCGACGAAATAGGTGGGACACGCTCGCACCGCGCTCGGTCCGGCGCGCCCGGATCGCACGTCGACCCGCTCGCGTTGCGCCCCGAGCTCCTCGCCGCGCGGCCGTACCGCGTCGGCGACCTCGTGTACCTCGTCGGCACGCGATCGTACCGCGTCGGCGACCTCGCGTACCTCGTCGGCACGCGGTCGTACCGCCTCGGCGGCCTCGTGTACCTCGCCGGCACGCGATCGTACCGCGTCGGCGACCTCGCGTACCTCGCCGGCACGCGGTCGTACCGCCTCGGCGACCTCGCGTACCTCCTCGGCTCGCGATCGTACCGCCTCGGCGACCTCGTGTACCTCGTCGGCACGCATCCGTACCGCCTCGGCGACCTCGCGTACCTCGCCGGCACGCGATCGTACCGCCTCGGCAGCCTCGCGTACCTCGTCGGCGCGCGCCCCGAGCTCCCCGGCGCTCTAGAAGGTCTTGTAGCTGGCGACGAGGGTGCCCAGGGCGGCCGTGACGACCGCCAGGGTGGCCGCGCCGACGAAGGCCCAGTGCGCGGCCTTGCGGAGCTGTTCGCGGGTGGGGCCGTCGACACGCGTCGCGGCGACGTAGGAGGCCGTGCCGGCCCACGCGAGCAGGACGGCCCCGAAGGCGAGGTGCTCCTTGCGCTCGAAGAGGTAGCCCATGACGCGCGCGCCCTGGAAGATGTGCTGGCGCAGCCTGTCCCTGTAGTCGCCGTAGATATAGGCGCCGAGTCCCCCTGCGAGGGTCGCGATGCCGCAGGCCAGGCCGACCGCGAGGTGGGCCCTGCGGTTGGTCCGGCGCAGCACGATGGCGGGGTGGACGAGCGCGATCGCAGCGAGCCAGCCGATGTGCCCGTGCACGTGCTCCTGGATGCGAACGGGGTCGATGAGCGTCACCCGCGCAGACTACCGCGCGCGCGACGGGGTTCGGCATCGCTCGTGAAAGGAGAGCCCGTAGGTGCCCCCAGAAGCCCTCCGGCGGGACAGGGCGGTACCAAGGAGGTCGGTCCGATGGCTCAGCATGGGGCAGCATGTCTCGGCGGCGTGGGTGGGGCGGGTGGCGTGGGTGGCAGGGCGGCCCATCTGCTACGACGGGGGAACGCGATGACCGACGACACGACCGGAACGACCGGGGGCAAGGCAGTGGCGGAGGCGCCGGGCGCGGGCTCGCACATCCTGCTCTTCGAGGACGACGACACGCTGGCCGGCCTGCTCGCGCGCGTGCTCCGGACCGAGGGCTACCACGTCGACGTGCTCGAGAGCGCGGACGCGATGCCGTCGGAGGCGAAGCTCGCGCGCTACGACGTCGTCCTCAGCGACATCCACCTGGCCAACGACACGAGCGGGCACGACGTGCTCAAGCGCGTGCGCGAGGCGCGGCCGACGACGCCGGTCATCCTCATGACCGCGTACGCCGACATCGAGGGCGCGATGACCGCCGTCGGCGAGGGCGCGTACGACTACCTGGCCAAGCCGATCGAGCCGACGGACCTCAAGCGCATGGTGGGCGAGGCCATCGCGCGCCGGAAGCTCGCCGCCGCCGACGCGCCCCCGCCGTCGCGGTCGGACGCGCAGGCCGTCGCGCAGATCGTCGGCACGACGCCCGCGATGCTCACCGTTTACAAGACCGTCGCGCACGTCGCGCCGACGACGGCGACGATCCTCATCGTCGGCGAGAGCGGCACGGGCAAGGAGCTCGTGGCGCGCGCCATCCACGCGAAGAGCCCGCGCGCGACCAAGCCGTTCGTGGCCATCAACTGCGGCGCGCTCCCCGAGTCGATCCTCGAGAGTGAGCTCTTTGGCCACGAGCGCGGGAGCTTCACCGGCGCGAGCGCCCAGAAGCGCGGCCTCTTCGAGGAGGCCAAGGGCGGGACGCTCTTCCTCGACGAGATCGGCGAGATCAGCCCGAAGATGCAGGTGCAGCTCCTGCGCGTGCTCCAGGAGGGCGAGATCCGGCGCGTCGGCGCGGCCGAGACGATCAAGGTGGACGTGCGCGTCGTGGCCGCGTCGAACCGCGACCTCAAGGGCGAGGTGGCGGCGGGGCGGTTCCGCGAGGACCTCCTCTTCCGGCTCCAGGTGGTGACGGTGATCGTGCCGCCGCTCCGCGAGCGCAAGGGCGACGTGCAGCTCCTCATCAAGCACTTCATCGGGCGGCACGCGGCGCGCCTCGGCCGGCCGGCGCCGCACGTCGCGCCCGAGGTCTTCGAGATGCTCGAGGGCTACGAGTTCCCAGGCAACGTGCGCGAGCTGAGCCACATCATCGAGCGGGCGATGCTCCTCGCGCGCGAGGGCGTCATCACGGCGACCGACCTGCCGCCCGAGGTGACCAAGTCGTTCACGACGCAGGCGGCGTCGGGCGGCAGCATGGGCAGCCTCGCCGACGACTGGCCTTCGCTGCAGATCCTCGAGCGCCGCTACATCGACCGCGTGCTCTCGCGCACGGGCGGCAACAAGACGCGCGCCGCCGAGGTCCTCGGCATCGACCGCCGCACGCTCAACCGCATGTTCGCGCGCGAGCGGGCGCAGGCCTCGGGCCAGCAGCTGACCGACGAGGAGCTCGACGCGCTCGACCACGACGAGGAGAGCTGAGGCGGCCTGCCCGCGCGCGGCGAAGACGTCGCGCGCCGTCGCGGCGGCTCAGTAGCACTGGGCGTCGAGGAGCTGGCGGTCGATGCACTGCGAGACCCCCTCGGGCGGGTCGGGGATGCAGCACCCGAAGAGCCCCCGGGGCGAGCCGTCGCCCGGGACGGTGACCTTGATGCAGTCGGTGTAGCCGCCGGTGCAGCGCTCGACGGTCCCGGCGTCCCTGCCGGCGTCGCACGACCTCACCTGCCCGGCGAAGAGCGAGCAGTAGACGACGTCGCCGTAGGGCCCGTCGGCGGGGGGCGACGACGAGTCGACGATGGAAGCGTCCTGCTCCTCCGCCTCGCCGTCCGCGCCGCCCCCGTACGCGGTGAAGCCGTCGTCGGGCACGAGGAGCGCAGTGCGCGTGCCGCACCCCGCGGCCAGGGCTGCCCCGATGGCGGCGTACGTCCAGCGGCGACCCATCGCGGGGCCCTTCTCGCACATTTGCGCGCCCGCGGCACCCGCTTCACGCGGGAGAGGGGGAAACAGGAAGGTCAGAAGATCAGAAGGGTGGGGGGGGATTGGGCGGGCTGGGGCGGCGGGGCTGCCCACGCGAGGGGTGTCGGCTTCGATCCTGCGACCCCGCGCGGCCCCGTCGCTCCGGCGTGCCCATTCCCCACCACCCTTCTGATCTTCTGACCTTCCTGTTTCTCCCTCTCCGTCTCTATCTCTTGACGTACTGGATGACGGGGTCGCGCGAGCGGGCCACTTCGTCGAGGTTGGCGATGGCGAGCTGGCCGAGCTGGTGGAGGTACTCGACGTGGGCGCCGGCCTCGTCGAGGGCGAGGATGCGCGAGTAGCCCTCCTGGTCGCCGAAGAGGCCCTGGGAGACGTCGACGACGGTGCTCGGCTTCTTGCAGTGGTCGAGCACCTTCGCGAGGCGGTCGCGGTGGAAGAGCGCGATGGCGTCGATGCGCGCGCGCATGTCCCAGATGGGCTCCTCGTGGCCGCCGAGGGCGTAGTTGATCCCTTCGAGCTTTCGCACCTTTGCGAGGCTGTGGAAGTAGTGCTCGAGGCCCCCGAACGGGGTGATGGCCTGCGGGAACTGATGCGGCGTGATACGGGACAGAACGTGGTCGCTGGTGAGCAGAACGTCGTGCACCTGCAAGCACATGAGGCCCGGGCAGTGCCCCGGGACGTGGTGCACCTTGTAGCCGGGGCCGATGGTGTCGCCGTCGCGCAGCGCACGGTCGACGTCCTGCGCGCGGAAGGCGCTCTTGGCCGCCTGGTACATCTCGAGCAGGCGCGCGCGGTCGTCCTCGGGCACGCCGGCGCGGCGCCAGAAGACGTCGCAGTCCTTGGACGCGATGACGATGCGCTCGCCGAAGCAGGAGAGGACGCGCGCGTCGAGCTCGTGCACGGCGAGGTGGCCGCTCGTCTCGTCCTTGACGAGGTTGGCGCCGCCGAAGTGGTCGAAGTGCGCGTGCGAGACGACGCACCAGTCGATGGCCTCGTAGCGCACCTCCTCGCCGAAGGCGGCGCGCACGACCGCGAAGCCGAGGGCGAGGTCGCGGCGCGAGCTGTCGGCGCCCGAGCCGCAGTCGAAGAGGATGCGGCTTTGCTCCTCGCACAGCAGGTAGACGTTGTTGATGTGGTGGGGAAACGTCTCGACGCTCATGCAGTAGATGCGCGCGCCGCCGCCGGAGCGGAAGCGGCGGACGCCGGCGATGCCGTGCTGGTCGAGGTAGGTGGCGCGGTCCGTCTCGTGCGCCGCACCGGGCGCGCCGCCTGCTTCCACGAGGCGCGTGAGCGAATCGAAGCGGCCCTCGAGGCCGAGCGCGACCACGCCCTCGCGCTCGTCGGCCAGGCGTTTCAGCGCGTCGGGCCAGTCGAGGTGCGCGCCCTCGCGGCCGAGCAGGGCCTCGGGCAGGAGCGCCCCCTCGGCGCGGCGAAAGAGCCACTCGACCTTCTTCCGCGTCTTCGAGGGGACGTGAGCCACCATGACTGAACCTTATAGGGCCATCGAGCCCTTGCCGCCCAACCGCATCGTCGTGCCGGTGGTGAAGCAGGAGACGGACTTCAGCTGCGGCGCGGCGGCGACGCTGTCGATGCTGCGCCTCTGGCGGTGGGGGGCGTTCCGCGACGTGGGCGAGCGGTCGCTCTACGCGGCGCTCGACACGACCGAGGCGCGCGGCACCGAGCCCGAGCCGATGGTCGAGGTGCTGCGCCGCGCGGGCCTCGACGCCGTCTACCGGCACGGGGACGTGACGCTCGCGCAGCTCGAGCGCGCCGTCGACGCGGGCGAGCCGCCCATCGTCGACCTCCAGGCGTGGCGCGACGATCGAGCGAAGCCGTGGAGCGAGACGTGGGACGCGGGGCACTACGTGCTCCTCGTCGGCTACGACGCCGAGCGCCTCTACGTGATGGACCCGAGCGTCCTCACGAAGGGCGGGTACGCGCACTTCCCGCGCGCCGAGCTCGCGGAGCGCTGGCACGATCTCGCCGGCCCCGAGGACGCGCGCCTCGAGCGGATGGTCGTCTTCGTACGCGGCGGCGAGCGCTGGGTGCCGGACGAGCCGCCCGAGGCGACCGCGACGCTCCTCGGCTAGCTCCTCGAGGCAGGCCTTCGAGCGCGCCTCGGTTCGCCCTTTCCGGCGGACGTTCGGGCGGGCTATGGAGTCGCCATGGGCGCGCTCCTCGCGACGGTGAAGGCGCAGGCGACGGCGGTCGAGACGCTGCGCCGCGCGCTCTCCAGCGGGCGGGTGCACCACGCGTACCTCTTCGACGGCCCCGAGGGCGTCGGGAAGGAGCGAACCGCGTTCGGGCTGGCGCAGGCGCTCGTCTGCGAGCGTCGCGCGGCGACCAGCGCGGACGCGTGCGGCGAGTGCCGGGCGTGCGCGCGCGCGGTGCCGCGCGAGGGCGAGGACCGGCCGCTCCACCCCGACGTGGTCGTCCTCGAGCGCGGCCTCTACGAGCCGTCCGCCATCGGCCGCAAGAGCCCCGAGACGGCGGAGCTCAGCATCGACCAGGTGCGCACGCTGGTGCTGGCGCGCGCGGCGTTCCCCCCGCACGAGGGCCGCGCGAAGGTGTTCATCCTGCGCCGCGCCGAGGAGCTCAGCATCTCGGCGGCCAACGCGCTCCTCAAGACGCTCGAGGAGCCGGGGGCGCGGACGCACTTCGTGCTGCTCTCGGCCGTCGCGGACTCGCTCCTGCCGACCATCCAGTCGCGGACGCAGCGCGTGCGGTTCGGTCCCCTGCCCGACGCGGTGGTCGCCGAGCTGCTCGCGGCACGCGGCATCGAGCACGCCCGCGCGGTCGTCCTCGCGCGCCTCGCGGGCGGCAGCATGGCGGCGGCGCGCGTCCTCGGCGATCCCGACGCGAGCGCCCGGCGCGAGGAGTTCGTCACGCGCGCGCTCGAGGCGGTCGGCTCGCGCGATCTCGGCGGCGCCTACGAGCTGGCCGAGGAGGCGAAGAAGGGCGACAAGACGACGCTCGTCGCGCAGCTCGACGCGCTCGCAGCGGCCCTCGTGACCGAAGCGCGCGCCACGGCGGGCGACGGCGGCAGGCGCGCCGACCAGGCGGCCGCGAGGTACGCGCTGGCCCTCGCGGCCATCCAGCAGCTCGACGGCAACGCGTCGGCGCAGCTCACCGTCGAGGCGATGCTGATACGGATGCGCGGCGTGTAGACCCTACTCCCCGTCCTCGCCGCCGCCGCCAGGCAGGACGTCGTACTCGCCGTCCCCGAGCGACGCGCCCTTCCACGCGAGGGTCGCGTCGGCCCCGGCCACGACGAGCAGCCGCTGGTTGGCCGGGCCCGTGTACTCGGCGACGACCGCGCGCGCTCCCACCGGAGGAGCGCCGCTGCCGACCCGCTTCACGTCGACCGGCAGCCGCCGGGCGCGCTCGAAGCGGACACCGTCGAGCTCGAGGGCGTGCGGCGGCTCCTTCGGGACGTCGAGCACACCCGGGGCGAGCGGCGCCAGCCACGTGATGCCCGCTCCGGGCGCGGCGCGGACGAAGAGCGCCCGGTCGCCGCCGGCTTCGGGGGCCGAGAAGAGCGCCGCCACGGGCCGGTCCTCGAGGAACACGAGCGCCCCGGCGAGCCACGCCTCGTCGCGCTCGGCGGAGCGCAGGACCACGTCCCCGAGCTTGCAGGGGAAGCCCGCCAGGAGCTCGCTCGCGCGCGGCGCGTCGCTCGCCCCTTCGCGCCCGGCGGCCTCCGCGCGCACGGGCGCGTTCCTTCGCGCGCGGCGCAGGACCCAGCGTACGAGCGCGATGCCTCCGGCGACGACGACGACGTCGACGACGAGGCTCACCGGACGGCGCTCGCCAGCGCCGGCTCCGGTGCGAAGAGTCCGTGCAGCTCGCGTGCGCGCGCGGTCACCTCGCGAAGGGGGTCACCGCCGACGGCGGCGGGCACGAGATCGGCCACGACGGCCACCGCGTCGACCAGGCCCACGAGCTCGCGCGCCCGCGCCCGCGTGATCCCGCCGATGCCGACGAGCGGAACGCCGGCGGCGCGCGCCCGGACGCTGGCGGCGCGGACCCCCTCGACGCCGACGACAGGGTCGGGGTTGGCCTTGGTGCGCGTCTCGAAGACGGGGCCGTAGGCGACGTAGGCAGGGCGCACGGCCAGCGCGGCGTCGAGCTGGTCGAGCGTGTGCGTCGAGACGCCGACGCGAAGCTGGGGCGCGATGCGGCGGACACGCTCGATGGGCATGTCGGTCTGCCCGACGTGCACGAGGTCACACCCGGCGAGGACGGCGAAGTCGGGGCGGTCGTTCGCGACGAGCGGCACGCCGGCCTGGTGGCACATCGGGGCGAGGGCGCGCAGGAGCGCGAGCGCCTCGCGGGAAGACGGGTCCTTCGAGCGAAGCTGGAGCGCGGCGGGGCGAGCCACGAGGACGGCCTCGGCGAAGGCGACGGGATCGAGCCCGCGTGCGGCCAGCGTCCCGACGTCGACGATGGCGTACAGGCCTCGCATGGGTGCCAGCCACGTACCCGAGTCGACGCCGAGGCGTCAACGCGATTCCGTGCCCCCCAAACGCGTGACCACCCTGTCGCGAGAGATGCGCGTCGGCTTGCTCGCGCCATCGGCGTGCGTCTCGGGCGCGGGATCGACGGTGAGGACGTCGCCGCGTGCGAGGTCGTCCCACGCAGCAGTCGCGGCGGTGGCGTCACGGTCGAGCCGCATCGCACGCGCGCGCACGACGCCGGCGCCCGGCAGCTCACCGCAGAGGAACGCCTCGCGCTTGCCCTTGCTGCGGATGGGGCCGGAGACGACGCGGAGGCGCGCGGCCGTGGGGGGCAGCACGAAGGGGTCCGCGAGACGGCGGCCGTCCTTGCGGAGGACGAGGTAGCTGAAGGTGAGCCCCTCGAAGCGGAGACCGGCGGCGCGCGCGACGGGGACGAGCCAGGCGGGCAGGTCGACCGGGAGATCCTCGTGGCACCAGTCGCCCTCGTGACGGAGGGCGGGGCAGCGGCCTGCGTGCACGCAGGGGGCGAAGACGGTTGCTCCTCCGCCGGCGCCGCCGCCGCCTTCGAGGAGGGCGTCGTGCACGCGGTGCAGGTGACGCGTGCGGTCGCGGAGCGCGGGCTCGATGACGACGAGCGAGCCATCCGGACGGACGAGACCATCGAGCCACCGGCGGAGGAGCGTCGCGTGGCGCTCGAGGCGTGCGCCCTCGGGTGCGCCTACGTCGAGCTCACTGAGGAGCTGCCCGGCGAGGACGACGTCGAAGGCCGCGAGACCGCCGAGGGCGCCGAGGGAATCGAGGCCGCGGGAGGACGCGGTGGGCCGCACCTCGACGGCGCCGCGCCCCTGCCGTGCGCGCGCCACGGCGAGGGCGACGTCGAGCGCCTGGGCGTCCGGATCGACCCAGGTTGCGTCGATCGTGCCGCGCCCCCCGGCGGCTTCGAGCGCGCGGGCGAGACCCCAGGTCGTCGCCCCGAGGCCTGCCCCGAGATCGAGGACCCGGAGCGTGCCGTCGAGGCGCAGCGCACCGGTCGCGACGAGCTCGCGGACTGCGGCCGCGCCCTTGGGGACGTCGCGCGCGAAGGAGAAGCCGAGGCGGGCCGGCCCTGCGTCGCGCGTGACGGCGCTCGCGCGGGTCGGATCGTTGTACGACGCGGAGAGCGCGCGGACTCTCTCGGCGAGGCGCGCGACGTCCCGGCTCGAAGGCCAGCCGCGGGCGCGGGCGACGTCGTCGAGCGTGCCGCGCCAGTCGTCCTCGAGCGGGCGCACGAGCTCGCGTCCAAGCATGGGGAGCTAGAATCGTCGCGTGGTCGACCCCTCGCAAGCAGAGCCGGTGACGGCGGTGGGAGCGGTGGTGCTCGACGGCGCGGGGCGCGTGCTCCTCGTCCGCCGGGGGCGTCCGCCGGGAGCCGGCTCGTGGACGCTGCCCGGGGGGCACGTCGAGCCGGGCGAGGGGCTGCGCGACGCCGTCGTGCGCGAGGTGCTCGAGGAGACGGGGATCGCCGCGGAGGTCGTGTGCGCCCTGGGGGTCGTGACGGTCGCGGGCGAGGGCCACGCGTACGCCATCCACGAGCACCTGCTCGTCCCCGCCGCCGGCGCCGCGGACCTCGCGCCGCACGCCGCCGACGACGCGGCCGACGCCCGCTGGGTCGACGTCGATGCGCCGGGGGCATTTCCGCTGAAGGCCGACGTCCTCGCCGTCATCGCCGGCGCGCGGGCCGCGCTCGCTGCGCGCGCCGGGACCCGTCGCCCGACTTGAAGGAGCGGCGGGGGCCTCCTACGGTCCGTGGCCATGCGCACGAACCACGTCTGCCCGAAGTGCAACCACCGGGAGATCCTCTTCGTCCCCAGGGTGGCCGATCGGGACGACCGCGACGCCGTCCGCCCCATGGTGCTGCACGTGATCCATCTCGACTACAAGGACATCGAGACCGGTACCATCCAGGCCTACGTCTGCCGCGGCTGCGGGTACACGGAGCTCTACACCGTCCAGGCGGGCTCCATCCCCGTCGAGGCCATCCCCGGCGCCGTCCTGCTGCACGGGTAGGCCTGAGGAACGGGCGACCCCCACGGGGCCGCCCCCTCGCTGCGTCAGAAGAACGTTCCGCCGCCCTGTGTCGCCGTCGTCATCGCCTGCCTCCTGCCCGTCTTCATGAGCAACTCGGCTGCCACGCGGCCACTCGATTTTTCCCGCAAAGCCGCACGGCACGTGTCCCGGCACGTTGACAGCCAGGCAATCCCCGATGTCCACGAATCGGACAGCCGACATCCTGGGACGCGCTGGTAACGTCGCTGCCGCCATGCGTCGAACGAGCGACTCCGGCCCCTCCCCCGGCCTCCGCGCGGCGCCCATCCTCGGCGCCCTCGCGCTCCTCGGGGCGCTCGAAGGATGCGCCAGCGTGCGAGCCCCCGCGTCGGCCCCGCCGACGGCCGACGACGCGCTGGCCCGCATGCACGCGACCTTCGCCTGCGCCAACGCCCTCCAGGCGAACGCCAAGATCGACCACTTCGGCGAGCACGGGCGCGTCCGGGGGGACCTCATGCTCTTCGCGGCCCGGCCGGCGCGCATCCGCATGGACGTCGTGAGCCCGTTCGGCGTGGCCCTCGCGACGCTGACGAGCGACGGCCACGAGTTCGCGCTCGCCGACCTTCGCGACAAGACCTTCTTCACCGGGCCCGCGGCGTCCTGCAACATCGCGCGCCTGACGACGGTCCCCGTCCCGGGTCACGTGCTCGTCGACTTGCTGCGCGGCGAGGCTCCCGTCCTCAAACACGAGGCGGCGGGCACCACGATCGCCTGGGACTCCCACGGCTGGTGGACGCTGAGCATCCCGGGCACGCGCGAGTCGCGCGAGGAGATCCACCTCGCTCCGCGCCCGGAGGACTGGAGCCGCCCGTGGGACCAGCAGCGCATGCGCGTGCTCGACGTCCGCGTCGTGCAGCAGGGGTACGTCCTCTACCACGCGGAGCTCGGCGACCACGCGAGCGAGCCCACCGCGGGGCCGCGCGTCGATCCGGACAACATCGATCCGCCCATCGCGCCGAGCGGCCCGGTGTGCGACGCCGAGGTGCCGCGCCGCATCCACGTCGAGGTCCCCGTCCCCGAGGCGGACGTGCGCTTCGTCTACCAGCAGCTCTCGTGGAACCCGCCCCTCCCCGAGGGGACGTTCGTGCAGCCGCCGCCGGCGGGGATGCGGGTCGAGCCGGTCACCTGCGCGGAGTGAGAGCGGCGAGGAGGGCGCCCGGCGCGTCCGTGACGAGGGTCTGGACGCCGAGGGCGACGAGGTCGCCTGCCTCGCGGGGATCGTTCACGGTCCAGACGCCGACGCGGAGGCCGCGCGCGAGGAAGCGCGCGACGGCGGCGGGCGCGGTCTGCGTGCGCTCGAGGTGAACGGCCTGGACGTACGGCCGCGACGCGACGCGCGCGGGGACGGAAGGCCGCTGGTCGCGCGAGGTGAGGAGGGCGCGGGGGATGCCGCGGATCGCGAGCGCGGCGCCGGCGAGGAGCACGGGGTCGAAGGAGGAGAGGAGGACGTCGGCGCGGGAATGGCGCAGGACGCGCGCCACCCGGTGGAGCAGGACGCGGCGATCGGGGACGTCGTGCTTCATCTCGACGTTGACGGCGACGCCGTGGGCCGAGGCCCAGTCGAGGACGTCGGCGAGGAGGGGGACGCCGCGCGCCGCGAGCGAGGCGCGCGGCTCGGCGGTGGGATCGTGGTGGACGACGATCTCGCCGGTACCGCACGGGCGGACGTCGAGCTCGATGGCGCGCGCGCCCTGCGCCCTGGCCTGGTCGAACGCCGCGAGCGTGTTCTCGGCGGGCCAGCCCTCCCCTCGCCCGCCGCGGTGGCCGACGACGAGGGTGCCGGCCGACGCCCAGACGCTCACACCGCCAGCTCTTCGGAGATGGCCTTCACGAGCGCCCGCGCCTCTTCGAGCTTGTCGGCCGCCAGCGAGATCGCGCCGACGACGGGGTGCCCGCCTCCGCCGTGCCGCTCGCAGATGGCCGCGATGTTGTGCGTGCGCGGCAGGGGCGACCACGGGTTGTAGCCGATGCTGATCTTGCACTTGCTCTTCGAGCGGCTGAGGAGCACCGAGTAGGCGCTCCCGGGGTAGAGCGCGTAGGTCACGAACTTCCCCGCGACCTCGATGACCTGGTCGCCGAGGTCGACGACGACGACGGGGCCCACCGTGCGCGCGCGCTCGCCGACGAGCTTCACGAACGCCTCGTGCCCGCGGCCGAGGGGCTCGTAGGCCTGCTGGACCTCGGGCGAGCGGGCGATCTCGGCGAGGGGGCGCTCGAGGAGCAGCGGCACCATGCGACCGAGGAAGGCGTCGTCGCCCAGGTTCTCGACGACGGTCATGAGCTTCAGCTCGGGCTCGGCGCGCTCGACGGCCATCTTCGCGCTGGGGAAGGCGGCGCTGTCGATCATGTCGGCCCAGCGCACGAGCTCCGCGGTCGGCGCGGGGTCGAGGCCGAACCGCTCGCGGCCGAGGTCGGCGATGAGCTTCGTCGCGCTGCTGTAGGTGCCGTCGTGGAAGAAGTGCTGCTGGCCCGCGGCGGCCTGCTCGCTGGCGCGACGGTCGAAGTCGGCTCGATCGGCGGGCGAGACGAACGCGCTCACGTGGTGGTCGAAGTACCAGCCGAGCCGGGGAAGCGGGCTGTAACGGAAGTCGAGGATGGCGTTGACGTCCCCCGAGAGCACCTTGGGGTCGACCCCGTTCTGCCCGGGGCCGTAGCCGGCGCCGTGGTACGCGAAGCGCGCGCCGTCGGCGCCGTGCACGTGGCGGTAGAGGCGGGTGAACATGACGGCCGAGCAGAGGCCGTCGAAGCAGTGGCCGTGCGTGGCGACGACGACCTGGGGGGCGTGGCCGGAGGGCACGCGTGCGCATTAGCATGGGCGCGTGCGGATCCACCACGTCGCGTTGCGGACGCAGGACGTCGAGCGGCTGCGGGCGTTCTACGAGGACGTCCTCGGGCTCCGCGTCCTCCGGCGGGACGAGGCGCGCGGCAGCGTGTGGCTCGACGCGGACGGCGCGGTCGTGATGATCGAGCGCGCCGAGGCCGGCGAGCCGCGTGTCCCCGGCGGCTCGATGGAGCTGGTCGCGTTCGCCGTCGAGGACAAGGAGGCATGGCGCGTCCGCCTCGGCGCGGGGGCGGTCGAGGCCGAGACCGGGCACACGCTCTACTTCCGCGATCCCGACGGGCGCCGCGTGGCCGTCAGCGACCACCCGCTCGCGCGATCGTCGTGAACGCTCGCCTGCGGACGACTACTCGACGGCGTGCGGCACGTGCACGCCGCGGGCGCGCGCGAACTCCTTCGCGTCGTCGTACCCCGCGTCGGCGTGCCGGATGACGCCCATCCCGGGATCGCTCGTCAGCACGCGCTCGAGGCGGCGCGCGGCGTCGGGCGTTCCGTCGGCGACGACGACCATGCCCGCGTGCAGGCTCATGCCCATGCCCACGCCGCCGCCGTGGTGGAAGCTCACCCAGCTCGCGCCCGCCGCCGTGTTCACGAGCGCGTTGAGGAGCGCCCAGTCGGCGATGGCGTCCGAGCCGTCCTTCATCGCCTCGGTCTCGCGGTTCGGGGACGCGACGCTGCCGCAGTCGAGGTGATCGCGCCCGATGACGATGGGCGCCTTGACCTTGCCCGTTCGCACCAGCTCGTTGAACGCGAGCCCGACCTTCGCCCGGTCGCCGTACCCGAGCCAGCAGATGCGCGATGGGAGCCCCTGGAACGTCACGCGCTCCTGGGCCAGCTCGATCCAGCGCTTCAGGTCCGCGTCGCCCGGGACGGCCGCGAGCACG
Organism: Polyangiaceae bacterium; assembly: GCA_036490515.1. Classification (GTDB taxonomy): domain Bacteria; phylum Myxococcota_A; class Polyangia; order Polyangiales; family Polyangiaceae; genus Palsa-1150. Next base: position 158,871 of record DASXDU010000007.1, on the reverse strand, counting down.
GCCTCGTCGGTCGCCGCGATGTCCGCCGGGTCGCCGCTGAGCGCGACCCAGCGGAACGGGCCCTTGCCCACGCAGAAGAGAGGCCGGATGTACGCGGGGACGAACCCCGGGATGTCGAACGCGTCCTCGCAGCCGGCCTCCTTCGCGCAGGCGCGGATGTTGTTGCCGTAGTCGAAGACCTCGGCGCCCTGCTCCTTCATCCAGAGCATCGCCGAGACCTCCTCGGCCATGCTGGCCTTGGCGCGCTCGACGTAGCCCGCCGGGTCTTCGGCGCGGAGCTCGGCGGCCTCGTCGAGGGACAGGCCGAGCGGCACGTAGCCGTTGAGGGGGTCGTGGGCGGCGGTCTGCTCGGTCACGAGATCGGGGACGATGCCGCGCCGCACGAGCTCGGGGTAGACCTCGGCGGCGTTCGCGCAGAGAGCGATGCTGAGCGCGCGCCCCTCGCGGTGGGCGGCGTCGATGCGCCCGAGGGCGGCGTCGAGGTCGTCGACCGCCACGTCGACGTAGCGCGTCGCGAGGCGCTTCTCGATGCGCGCGCGATCCACCTCGACGGCGAGGCAGCTCATGCCGGCCATGGTCGCCGCGAGAGGCTGCGCGCCGCCCATGCCGCCCAGGCCCGCGGTGAGCACCCACGGCGCGCCCTCCTTCTTCGTGCGCTCGCCGTACGCGCGGCGCGCCGCGACGAACGTCTCGTACGTCCCCTGGAGGATGCCCTGCGTGCCGATGTAGATCCACGAGCCCGCCGTCATCTGCCCGAACATCGTGAGGCCCATCGCCTCGAGACGACGGAACTCGTCCCAGGTGGCCCACTTGGGGACGAGGTTCGAGTTCGCGAGCAGGACGCGCGGCGCGTCGGGGTGCGTGCGGAACTTGCCGACCGCCTTGCCGCTCTGCACGAGGAGCGTCTCGTCGCCGCCGAGGGCGCGCAGCTCGCGGACGATGACGTCGAAGCAGTCCCAGTTGCGGGCCGCCTTGCCCGTACCGCCGTAGACGACGAGATCCTCGGGCCGCTCCGCCACCTCGGGGTCGAGGTTGTTGTGCAGCATGCGGAGAGCCGCCTCCTGGACCCAGCCCTTGCAGGAGATCTCGGCGCCCCGCGGGGCGCGCAGCGTGCGCGGAGAGGACATGGGGGCAGGGGTAGTCCAGGACGGGCGCCCGGTCGAGGCCCGTCACTCGAAGCGGCGCGCGACCTCGCGCACGGACGCCGACTTCGCGGCGAACCAGGGCCCCGCGCCGAAGAGGATGACGCCTCCCTGCCCGCTCGAGAGGTCGACGCCGGCGTGCACGAGGCCGACCTCGACCAGGAGCGCGCCTTCCTTGCGCGGCCCGAGGTTCACGAGCTCGAGGCCCATGTCGAACCCGTCCGAGCGCGCCCAGACCTCGCGCGCCTCGACGGCCGAGCGCGAGACGAGCAGCTCGCCGCTCGCGTCGAGATCGCCCGTGGGCACGGCGCCGAGGGCAAGCGACTCGACCCCGGCGAGGCGAGGGGCGACCATCGCCTCGAGAGGCGACGCGTCCTTCGCGTGGACGACGACCTTCCCGCGAAAGCGCGGGCCGCCGCCGAAGGACAACCAGCCGTCCTCGAGCCAGGCCTTGGCCCACCAGCCGTCGGAGGCGCGCTCGCGGAACACGACGCTGCTGCCGCGGAGCGCCGTGTACTGGCCGGTCGAGCGCGCGAGGAGGGTGGCCGTGGCGTCGCCGTCGAGCGTCCTGTCCCCGGCGTGCACGCGGAGACCGCGCGCGACGAGAGCGGCCGATCCGGTCGCCGTCCCCTGCCCGAGGTCCACGTCGAGCTTCGCCGAGCCCGCGGCCGCGCCCCCCTCGAAGCGCAGAGACGGGAGCTTCACGAGGCGGAGGGCGGCGGAGGCATCGGGGACGCGGATGGAGGGGACGTCGAGGGCCACGTGCCCGAGGACGCCCGCAGGGGCCGCGAGCATGCCCTCGGCGCGCGCATTCACGCGTGGCACGTCGAGGACGCGCCGGCCGCTGCTCGTCTCGAGGGAGACGTCCTCGGCGGACGCGTGGGCCAGGCCTGCGCGGACGGTGTGCTGCGCGCGCTCGAGATCGAACCGCTCGACGTCTGCCTTCAGCGACGCGGCGCGAAGGCGCACCCCCTTCTGCTCCACGACGGCGTCGCGCACCGCGGCGTGCGCCCAGCCACGCGCGCTCTTCGCGGCGAGCGCGCCCTCGAGATGGGCCGTCGCCGTCGCCTCGCGGGCGTCGAGGGGGAGCTTCGTCTCGAGCCCGGCGCGACCCCACCAGTAGCGGAGCGAGTCGGTCGCGGCGTCCTCCACGTCCGCGGTGTACGTCGCGTCGCCTCCGAGAGCGGCGAGGTCGAGGCGACGCGTGCGTACGACCGCGTCGGCGTGGCCGAGGGTCCCGCGCGCGAACCCGGACTGCGCGACCTTCACGGCGCGTGCGTCCACGCGCGCGTGGCCCGTACCGTCCGGGTCGACCGCTGCGTCGCCCTCGAGCGCCGCGGCGAAGTCGAGCCCCTCCGCGTGGAGGCCCCCTTCGAAGGAACCCGCGTGGACGTGCGTGGGCGGACGGACGACGCCGTGATCGACGTCGAGGACGCCGTCGACGAAGACGTCGCCGCGCGTGACACGCGCGCGGCCCGCGAGGGCTCGCTCCGAGAGGGCCTCGAGGCGGAGCGCGCCGCGGAGGTCGCCCGAGACGGAGACCTGGTGAAGGACGTCGAGCCCGGTAGGGACGCGCACGTCGAACGGGTGCACGGTGACGACGAGGTGCCCCGAGCCGCCCCACGCCCAGATCTCGTCGATCCCGCGCGAGACCTGGAGGACGCGCGCGTCGATCGTCGCGGGGCCGACGTCGAGCCACCGGACGGGACGGAAGTACCACCGCCCGCGGATGTCGACGTCGCCCGCGTAGCGCATCGTGTCGAGCCAGATCTCGCGAACGTGCGCGGCGTGGACGCCGTCGAGCTGGATCGTCCAGAGGTTGTAGTTCGCGTCCGTGAGGGGCGGCGGCTTCACGCCGGAGTAGGGCGGGTCCGAGAAGCCGGGGACGGGCGGGAGAGAGCGCGTCTCGTCGGGCGTGAAGGTCGGCTCGCGCTGCCGCATGCGAAGGCTCAGGCCGTCGCCCTCGACGTGGCTCGCGTGGAACTTCTTGTGCGCGAGCTCCCGGAACGAGACGTCGAAGTCACAGCGATCGAGCGACAGGATCCACTCGACGTTGCTGTCCTTGCCGCGGATGCGCAGCCCCTCGACGTGGATGCGCCCGGGGACGATCGAGTACGCGCTCGTGTAGTCGACGAGGAGCGAGTCGGGGTCGGCGCCGATGAGGTTCCGGAAGATGCGCGTCCGGACGAACACGTTGATGGCGACGTAGTAGAGCGCCACCGCGCCGCACGCGACGTAGAGGAGCACGCGCACGAGCTGCGCCGCGCGCTGGCGCAGCCCGGTGCGTCGTCGGCTCATCGCCGTCCGTCACATGAACGAGACGCCGAGGGTCGTGGTCGGGTAGCCGACGCGCAGCGTGAAGGCCGCGTTGCGCCCGATGTGGACGCGCCCGCCGATGGCGAGCGTCGGCAGCACGCCGAAGTCCGACGGAGCGGAGCAGCCCGGGTTGTTCGGGCCGCACTCGTCGAACCAGCCCTTGTAGGCGAACACGCCACCCTCGACGAAGAGGCTCACGGGGCGGGCGACGAAGACGTTCCACTGGAGCGCGACGGGCACCTGGAGGTAGTTCGCGCTGCAGAAGTCGCCGAAGTAGCAGTTGTCGTAGTGGAGGATGTCGCCGCCGAAGCTGATGGCCAGGTTCTGCGGGACCTGGCCCAGGTGGCCGGCCACGATCGGGATTCCGAGGCGAACGCCGCCGCCGAAGCCGGTGTTGCCGTAGACGTTCTCCGCGCCGAACGTGAAGTGAGGCTCGACCTCGATGGGGTAGAGCGCGCGGCCCTCGTAGTAGTCGTAGCGTCCCTCCTGCGCCTGGGCAGGGGTCGAGACGAGGAGCGGCGCGGCCACGATGGCTGCCGCCGTACAGCAAGTCAGGATGGTCCGGGTGGTCATGAACGCGTCCCAGTGCAACGCGCGGACCACGGCTGACGCCGCGGAGCACGCCCATTTGGCAGGGCGACGTGCGGCGAAATGCGACCGCGCGAGGCACGGCGGAGCCACCCGCCACGCCGGCGACGCGTCAGTTGGACGATTCCACCGCGAGCTTCATGCGCTGCACCTGCTCGCGCGACAGCGAGCCGGGGTGCGCCTCCTCGATGGCCTTCGCCTCGCGGAGCCAGACGCCCGCCTGCGCACGGTCGCCCAGGGCGTTCAGCGTGAGACCGCGGTAGAGCGAGTACTCGGCGCGCCGCGCGTCGCTCCACCCGTGGCTCTCGTCCTCGAGCCCGGCGAACGTCTGCTTGGCGTCCGGGTACCGTCCGTCGTCGAACTCTGCCTCGCCACGCGCGAGGCCGCCGCCGCACGCGGCGAGCAGGACGACGCAGGCGAGGAGGCAGGCGCGCATCGGCGGCGGATCCTACACCCGGGCGGACCGGCGTCGCGGGCGCTTGCCGCCGGCGCGGAGCATCTCGTCGAGGGTGGTCATCTCGGCGGCGGCGGGGGCGGGTGATTCGGCGACGGGAACGTCCGCGTGAGGCTCGACGCTCGGACCGCGCGCGCTCCGGTCCCACTTCTCGGCGAGCTCGCGCGCGATGCGGTCGAGGAGAGGGCGCGTCGACTCGCGGTCGACCGCGCTGACGAACGCCGCGTCGGGATACGACCGCTCGAGGAGGCGCAGCTCGCCCCGCTCGAGGCGATCGACCTTGTTCAGGACCATGAGCTGCGGGATGCCGAGCAGGCCGAGCTCCTCGAGGACGGCGGTCACCGTGCGCACGTGGTGCTCCATCGCGGGATCGCTGGCGTCGACGACGTGGACGAGGAGATCGGCGTCGGCCGCCTCCTCGAAGGTCGCGCGGAACGCCGCGAAGAGGTCCCTCGGGAGCTTGCGGATGAAGCCCACGGTGTCGGTGACGACGACCTCGCGCTCGCCCCAGCCCGCCCAGCCGCAGCGAAGGACGCGGGAGCGCGTGTCGAGCGTCGCGAAGAGCTTGTCCTCGGCGAGCACCTGGGCGCCGGTCAGCGTGTTGAGGAGCGTGCTCTTGCCGGCGTTCGTGTAGCCGACGATGGCCACGGTGGGCACGCCCGAGCGCGTGCGGCGCCTGCGACGCTGCTCCCGCTGCTTGCCGAGCTGCTTCAGCTGGTGCTCGAGGTGCGACACGCGGTCCTTCGCGCGGCGGCGCCCGATCTCGAGCTTCGTCTCCCCGGGCCCCCTCCCGCCGATGCCGCCGGTGAGGCGCGAGAGCGAGTCGTCCTTCTGCGCCAGGCGCGGCATGGCGTACTTGAGCTGCGCGAGCTCCACCTGGAGCTTGCCGTCCTTGCCCTCGGCGCGCTGCGCGAAGATGTCGAGGATCAGCTGCGTGCGATCGATGACCTTGAGGTCGGTGTGCTTGGCGATGGCGCTCGCCTGCGCGGGCGTGAGCTCGCGGTCGAAGACGAGGACGCCCGCGTCGAGCTGCATCGCGCGGACGAGGACCTCCTCGAGCTTGCCCTTGCCCATGACGAACTTCGGGTCGATGTGGTCGCGAAGCTGGACGACGGCGTCGGCGACCTCGGTCCCGGCGGTGCGCGCGAGCTCGTGGAGCTCCCGGATGCTCTCCTCGGCCTCGTGGGCTGCCCCGGCCCCCTTCGACTTGTCGCCGACGTGGACGAGGATCGCGCGGCCGTCCTTGGCCTCGACGACGCGCGCGCGGGCCTTGCGCGCGAACTCGGCCTCGAGGCCCGCCATGAGCCTCGCGACGTCGACGTGGGCCTGCGCGATCGGGACGGGGCCCACCTCGCGGTACGGGAGCTCCCCGTCCTCGGCGGGCACGTTGTGGGCGTAGACGATGGCGCGAGGCTCGCCGCCGTGGGCGATCTGGATGGCCGCGACGAGATCGAGGCGAAGGCGAACGAGGTCGACGAGATCGTCGCGCGTCAGCGGCTCGGCGCGAAGGTGCGTGTGGACGAGGCGAAGCCCGCGGAAGCGGCCCTCGGCGGCGCGCAGGCGGCCGATGTCGGGGAGCATCAGCTTGCCCGCGTCGCCGACGATGACCGTGTCGACCTGGCCGGACCGGTGAACGAGGACGCCCACCTGCCGGCCCGTCTCGAGCGACACGGCCGCGAGCGAACGAGTCAGCTCGGGGGTCGTGAGGTCGCTCGCCGGGACGCGGCGGCGGTAGAGGCGCTCGAGCGCGCGCAGCGCGGACGGCGGGAGGCCGGTCTTGTTGCCGTAGACTTCGATGCGAGAGGCTCTAGCACGAAGGGCGGCGCAGGGTCCGCGCGGTCAGCGGCCGCGGTAGACCCAGCGGCGATCCTGCGCGCCCTCGGCGTCCTCGCGGGCCCTCCGGACGAGGGCGTGAGACGGAGCGAGCCCGCAGGCGGGATCGGTCGCCCCGGCATCGCCCGTCAACGCGAAGGCCTGGCACCGGCACCCGCCGAAGTCGACGCCGCGGCGGTCGCAGCTCCTGCACGGCTCCGCCATCCACGCCTCGCCCCGGAACGCCTGGAGACCCGCCCCTTCGCGCCAGATGCGCGCCAGGGGACCGTCGCGTACGCCCTCGAAGGCGAGCGGCAGGGACCGCGCCGCATGGCACGGCAGGACCGCGCCGTCCGGCGCCACGACGACGAACCGCTGCCCCCACCCGTCCATGCACGCGCGCGGTCGGTCGGCATGCCAGTCCGGAAGGACGAAGACGATCTCCATCGTCCCGGCGAGACGTGCGCGCGCCTCCTGGGCCACCTGCCGGGCGCGGTCGATCTGGGAGCGCGTGGGCAGGAGAGACGCCGCGTTCCTGTGCGCCCAGGAGACGAGCTGCACGTTCGCGAGCTCGAGGCGGTCGGCCCCGAGGCGCTCGGCCATCGCGACGATCGCTTCGATGCCGTCGAGGTTGGCGCGATGGAGCACGACGTTCAGCGTGAACGGGAGCCCCAGCGACCGGATCCACCCGGCGACCTGCATCTTGGCCGCGTGGGACGCGAGGCCCGCGACCCGGTCGCTCGAGGCGGCGTCGGCGTCCTGGACGCTCAGCTGCACGTGGTCGATCGACGGCGCGAGGCCCGCGAGACGCGCGCGTTCGAGCGGGATGCCACTCGTCACGAGGTTCACGTAGAGGCCGAGCTCGCGCGCGTGCGCGGCGATGGGCTCGAGGTCCGCGCGCGCCAGCGGCTCGCCTCCCGTGAGGTGGACCTGCATCACGCCGAGCGCCCGCGCCTCGTCGAGCACGCGCAGCCACTCCGCCGTCGCGAGCTCGGAGTTCCCCCGGACGAGCTCCACGGGGTTCGAGCAGTAGGGGCACGCCAGAGGGCAGCGATGCGTCAGCTCGGCGACGAGCGTGTAGGGCGCCGCGTCCGGCGTGGGGGCCGCGCGGGCTGCGAGGTTCGAGGGACTCGCCTCGTCGGACGCGGCGGGCGTCCACCCTTCGAGGAGGGCACGCCGGTGGAGGTCGGCGAGCATCGCCTCGACGTCCCTCGCGATCGCGTCGTCGGGCGCGCCGTACCGTGCCGCGAGCTCGCGAACGATCGCGGGCACGTCGTGGGCGCCGTCGCAGAGGGCGACGATCGCCGCGGCCGTGTCGCTCAGCCGGAGCCCCCGCTCGGGGGACAGCAGCACCGGGCGCCCGTCGCGTGGATCGGGGACGACGCGCGCCTTGCCGGCGAGGCGCGGCCTCACGGCGTCGCCTCGGCCACGGCGTCGAGCATGGCCCAGAGGATGCGGCACTTGTCGACGAGGGCGCGGACGCACGCGTCCTCGAGCGCCGGCGTCGTCGCGTGGGCGACGACGAAGGCGAGCGCCTCCTCGGCGTCGCGCGTGGCGCGGGGGACGCGCGAGCGGAAGTACGCGAGCGCCGCCTGGTCCACCCAGGGGTAGTGCTTCTCCCAGGCGGCGACGCGCGTGCGCATGATGTCCGGCGCGAAGTGCTCGGTCAGCGACGAGGCGACGGCCTCGACGAGCGAGCGCTCGCGCACGAGCTCGACGTACGAGTCGCACGCGTAGCGGACGGCGGGGAGCACGCTGCGCGTCGAGCGGACCTCCTCCGGGTCGAGACCGACGGCTTGGGCGAGGAGCAGCCACTCGCCGAGGCCCCCCTCGCCCTCGCGCGCGCCGTCGTGGTCCGCGATGCGGCGCGCCCACGCGCGGCGGAAGGCCGGGTCCTCGCTCTTCGAGAGGATGAGCGCGTCCTTGATGGGGATCCGCGTCTGGTAGTAGTAGCGGTGCAAGACCCACCTGCGGAGCTGCTCCTTCGCGAGCAGGCCCTCGTGCATCGCCACGTTGAAGGGGTGCAGGCTGTGGTAGCGCGACGCCCCCTCGCGCCGGAGCCGCTCGACGAACGCGTCACTCCGCGCGCTCACAGCTCGACCTCCATCCCGTCGAAGGCGACCTCCCAGCCCGCCGCCTCGACGGCGACTCGCTCGGGCGTGCCCCTGCGGAGGATCGGGTTCGTGTTGTTCACGTGCGTGTAGATGCGGCGGCCCGCGCGCAAGCGCTCCAGGCTGCCGCCCGCGCCGCCGATGGGCACGTGCGCCATGTCGCGCGCCCGCGCCTTGCCGAGCCCCTGCTTCGCGAGCTCGTCGTCGCTCCAGAACGTGCCGTCGAAGAGGACGACGTCTGCGCCCCGCACGAGTGCCTCGACGCCTTCGAGCGAGCCGACGGCCGTCGCGACGACCAGGATCCGTCCGCTCGCGAGATCCCGGATCCGCAAGGCGACGTTGTCCTCGGCCGAGGGCTCGAGGACGCCCGTGAGGTGCACGGGGAGCTTTCCGGACACGGCGAGCGGCGTCACGCCCAGCCCGAGCGCGGAGAGCTCCACCTCGCGACCCAGCTCGAGGCGCGTCCAGGTCACCTGATCGGGCGTACGCGCGAGCGTGCGGAGCATGGCGTTGCGCTCGACGAGACCCGCGCGAACCCGCTCGGTGGCCAGGACGACGAGGGGTTGCGATTCGCGCAGCGAGAGGAGCCCTACGACGTGATCCAGGTCCCCGTTGGTCAGCGCGATGGCGCCGATCGGAGTGTCCCGCGGCGCGCGGGGATGGAGGCCGGGGAAGCGCTCGATCTGGCGGAGCACGTCCGGAGATGCGTTGACGAGGAGCCAGGGACCGCGCGACGAGGCCGACACGGCGACGGCGTCCTGGGTGCGCGGCTCCACGCGAGCGTCCCCCGCGCGGGCCAGCGTGCAGTTCTCACACGCGCAGTTCCACTGGGGAAGGCCACCGCCCGCCCCGGACCCTAGAACGCGTGCGCGCAGGGTTTACTCCGCTGCGTCGGACTCGACGAACGGCGGAAGCTCGTCGTCCTGCTGGTCCTGCTGGTACGAGCCGATCTCGGCGTCCATCTTTACTTCCTCGTACGAGGGCGTCGTCCAGTCCATGGAGGCAATCATGAGCGCAATCGCGAGGAGGCGCAACGCGCTCGCGACGGGCTCCCTCTCTCACACCTTGTCGGAGCGGCCCCTGCGTGCCGCACCCCCGGGCGTGAGGGCCATCCTCCAGCCGAAGTAGGCCCCCACCAGGAGCGCGAGGCCCGAGGCAACCGAGAAGGCCGGAAAGGCCCGCCCGGGTTCCGCGGCCGCCACGACGGCGGCGGCGAGCGCCAGCGCCCCGGGCAGGACGAGCCACCGGAAGAAGATGACCGCGCAGAGGCCGCACCACGCGGCGACGCCGAGGCAGTCGAAGACGAGCACCTGCGCCGCGGTCGCACCCGACCCCATGCCGAGGGCGCGGTTGACCACGATCAAGCCGGTGACGGTCAGCATGGCCGCGGCCATGCGCCGGTTGAGGATGGTCCGAAGGAAGTAGCGCCGCAGGGCGAACGCGCCGATCGCGACCACCGCGAAGGGGGCCAGCGATTCCTCGAAGAGCGTCCGCACTGTGACCCCCTCGCCGTCGACGAAGAAGCTCGAGATGGAGAGAGCCGCGCCGACGAGCGCGAGGGCGGCGGCGGCGACGGCGCGCGGGACGCTCGACACGACGGGATCGTGCTCGCGGGCGAAGCGCTCGAGCTGCGCGGCGCGTGAACGACGCGAGCCGAGGAGCGCGTCGAGCTCGGTCGAGCTGCGGAGCGCGGCGGGGTTGTCGGGCCATTCTCGCAGCGCCTGCGCGAGCGCGAACGCCGCCTCGGCGCCGAGCACGTCGATCTCGCGCTGGCGATCCGCGCTCGCGAGGCTCTCGGCGTCCTTCATCATCGAGCGCAGCGTGACGAGGCGCTCCGAGGCAGAGCCGGCGAGCTCGATGGAGCTCCTGTGGCGCACGTAGTCGGCGAGCGCCTCGCGCACCGAGGCCGCGGTCGGAGGGCGGTCGTCCGGCACGAGAGCCGTCGCGGCATTGGCGAGGCGAGCGAGCGCCTCGGGGACTGCATCCGGGTACTGCACGGGCCTCGACTCGCCTGCCGCCTGCAGCGTGGCGCCGAGGGTGCTTCCGCCGTGCCGCGGCGTCCCGGTGAGGATCTGGTGAAGCGTCGCGCCGAGCAGGTAGACGTCGGTGCGGGCGTCGAGCTTCGTGCCGACGACCATCTCGGGCGCCATGAACTGCGGGGTGCCGCAGAGAGGCAGCACGCGCCCTGCGGCCTCGAGACGGATCGCGAGCCCCCAGTCGGCGAGATAGACCTCGCCATAGCGCCCGATGAGGACGTTCTGCGGCTTGATGTCGCGGTGGAGCACGCCCCGGCTGTGCGCGAAGTCCACGGCGTTGCAGACCTGCATGAGGATGGCGACGTGGCCCGCGAGCCGGTCGCGCGCCTCCCCGCCGAGAGAAGCCCACGCCGCGTGGTCCGGATCCCCGAGGAGCTCGGACCAAGGAGCGCCCTCGACGCGCTTCATCACGAGGACCGGACGGCCTTCCTCGTCCACGCCGAGCGCATGCACCGGCACCACGCCGGGGTGCTCGAGGTACCCGACGATCGCGCCCTCCGAGAGGAGCGCCGCGCGCTCGCTCTCGCCCGCGCGGTGCCGGACCGTCTTGATCGCGACCTCGCGGTTGAGCGAGTGCTGGCGCGCGAGAAAGACGCGACCCATTCCGCCCTCGCCGAGCAGGCCCACCACCTCGAGATCCCGCTCGTGCTTGCCCGTGTCCGTGCCCGTGTCCGCCGGTGCCTGCTCGCCTTCCCCGTCCTCGGGGTCCGACAAGGTTCCCCGGAGCTCCACCGAGATGCGCGGGAGCTCGCGGGTGCTCACGCCGGGATCGGGCTCGCTGCGCAGCGTGCCGAGCGCACCGCGGACGCGGGCCGCCTCGGGCCCCATCGCGCCCGGCGTCCCCGCGAGCCGGATCGTCGCCCCAGAGCTTCCACCTCCGCGCCCCGGGTCGAGCCCGATCGCCTCGCAGCGAGCCTGGAGGGTCTTCGCCAGATCCACGCCCGCCTCCGAGCCACGAACTATGAAGGACCGCCGCGCGCCGTGTCCACTCGCGCCGCGAATGTGGACGGCGTACCCTCGCAGATCGCGACCGTCCTCAGGAGACGTGCCTTCATGTCGAACCGCCCCTTCGGCTGCTTCGTCCGCTCCGCGGGCGGCGTCGCCACCGTGCTCGCGCTCACGCTCCTCGCCCCGCGCGCCCTGGCGGCCGACGTCCCCATCAGCGAGGAGGCGCGCACGCACTTCGCGGCGGGTGTCGCGCTGCTCCAGGACCCGAAGGCGCCGCGCTACGAGGATGCGTATCGCGAGTTCAAGGCCGCGTACGCCGCGTCCCCCTCGTACAAGATCCTGGGCAACCTGGCGCTCTGCGCGATGAAGATCGAGCGCGACGCCGAGGCCATCACCGCGTACGAGACGTGGCTTCGCGAGGCCGGCAGCGACATCACGCCGGAGGAGCGCGCGCAGGCCGAGAAGGATCTCCTCACGCTCCGGACCGGGGTCGTCCGCGTCACCGTCTCCTCCAATCCGCCGGGCGCCACGATCCTCGACGTCCGCACGCCCATCCAGGGGACCGACGTCCGGAACCTCTACGGGGAGGCGACCGCGCCCATGGAGCTCGGGCTGCGGCGCGGTCACCACGTCATCAACGCGCGCCTGCCCGGCTACGTCGAGCAGCGCTGGGAGTTCGAGGCGTCCGGGACGACCCTTCCTCCGCACGTCTTTCAGATGGTTCGCTTCGGCTCGGCCCTGCCGTCCGCGCCCGCCGGCGCCACGACCGAGGTTCCCCGCGCGCGCCCCATCCCGACGGCCGCCTACGTGACGGGCGGCGTCTCGCTCGGGCTGCTCGTCACCGCGACGATCTCCGGGCTCGCCGCCGTCCAGAAGCACAACGATTTCGAGTCTCTGAACGACGGCTTCCACGTGAGCCAGGCCCAGTCGGTCAAGAGCAGCGGCCAGACGCTCGACCTCCTCACCGACGTGCTCCTCGCAGGCACGATCGTCGGCGCCGCCCTCACGGGTTACTTCGTCGTGACGAGGCCCACGGTCTCGGGAGAGCAGCCGCGGCCCGGCGTAGGGACAGGTACCGCCACCGCGACCGCGAGGACGAAGGCGACCGGCCCCATCCCGCACCTGTCGACCGCCTTCGCGCCGTTTCAAAGCGTCGGCGTATGCGGAGGTGCGAGCGCGATCTGGGTCTACTGACCTTTCCCATCTTGCCCTGGGTGAGTACTCTTGTCCGAGATGGGGACGAACGTCGCAGTCGGCGATCTCGTCGACGGCAAGTACCGCATCATCCGCGTCGTCGGCGAGGGTGGGTGGGGCATCGTCTTCGAGGGCGAGAACATCCGCACGTACAAGCACGTCGCGGTCAAGATCCTGCGAGTCCCCTCGGGCGTGACGACCGACATCCTGGCGCGCTTCGAGCGCGAGGCGCAGGCGGCCGGCCGCATCGGGTCGGATCACATCGTCGAGGTGTACGATCTCGGGTCGCTCGACGACGGCACGCACTACATGGTCATGGAGCTCCTCGTCGGCGAGGAGCTCTCAGGGCGCCTCCGGGGCGGTCCGCTCGACCCGGTCGTCGCCGCGAAGCTCGTCATCCAGCTCCTCGACGGCCTCAAGGCCGCACACGCCGCGGGCATCTTCCACCGCGACCTCAAGCCGGCGAACCTCTTCCTCGTGCCGACGCGGTCGGGCGAGGAGTTCCTCAAGATCCTCGACTTCGGCATCTCGAAGTTCAACAACGGGCCGGCCGGCAGCGCGACGATGACCGGCGCGGTGCTCGGCAGCCCGTACTACATGGCGCCGGAGCAGGCGCGCGGCCTCAAGGAGATCGACGGGCGCACCGACCTCTACGCGGTCGGCACCCTCCTCTTCGAGTGCCTGACGGGGCGCGTCCCCTTCGAGGGCGACAACTTCAACGATCTGATGTTCAAGATCGTGCTCGCGCCCCGCCCCGATCCTTGCAGCCTCCGCGCGGACCTCGACCCGGAGCTCGGCGCGATGGTCGTCAAGGCGATGTCGCCCGAACCGACCGATCGCTTCCAGTCGGCGGACGAGTTCGCGGACGCCCTCGCCGGCTGGCTCGAGGCACGAGGCGTCGTCTCGGTGCGCGGGCCGGAGCTGAAGCGCCTCACGGCGACGACGCCGCGCGTGAGCACCTCGCGCGCCGTCACGCCGATGCGTGCGGGCACGCCGAACGGCCCGGCCCGCACCGGCGATCCCGCGCAGGCCCCCGGCGAGACGCCCCTCGTGTCCTCGCAGTCGCCCGCCACCGTGTCGCGTCGAGCAGGTCCCTCGCCCGCCCTGATCGGCGTCGCGGCCGTCGTCGTGGTCGCGGCCGTCGTCGGCGGCGTCCTGTTCGTGAACCGGGGGGCGCATCCGGCTTCGGCTTCGACGATCGCCACCGCGCCCGCGCCTCTCCCTCCTCCTCCTGCGGAGACGCTCCCTCCCGTCGTCGAGGTCGCGCCCCCGCCCGCGGTCTCGCTCACGCCGCCCGCTGACTCGTCGGTCCCTTCCGCGGAGGCGACCGCGCTCGCGAGCGCCGCGGGCCACGTTCTCCCTGCCCCTGCGGGAGCAGCCCCGGGGAAGGCAGTCGCCCTCCCGGCCCCGTGGAAGCCCGCTCCCGCGCCGGCCGCCCCCGTCGCCGCCAAGGTGCCGGGCACGGCACCGGCAGCCACTCCGACGCCGCAGACCGTGAGCACCGTCGAGGGGCGCGAGATCCGCACCGGGCTCTGAGCGCCTGCCGGCGCGGGTCGATCAGAAGTCCGCGGCGAGCGAGCAGTCGAACGGCACGGGCGAGCGCGTGGCGATGAAGTTGGGCCGGAGATCGGCCGGGGGGACCCAGCGTGGCGCCTGACGCGCGACGAGCTGTCCGCCGGCGAACGTGTACGCGGTGAGCGCGAAGTTGTCGCCCTGGCTGAAGGGAACGAGCACGGTGTTCGTGTAGGGCTCGAAGTAGACGCCCTGGCCCGAGTGCCCGGTCGGCGCGGAGACCGCCGTGACGGCGGCGGCGCCTCCGTCGGCCGCCGGCACGAGCGTGGGGGCGAGCGGAACGGCGTAGACGTTCAGATCCGAGTTGGTGCCTACGACGAAGACCGTCCCGCTGCAGTCCGAGAAGGCGGGCGCCTTGACGTTGCTGTCCCCGAACGGGAACGTACCCGCGCCGAGGAACGCCTGCGCGGGCGAGTTCGCTGCCGGGTTGTAGATCGAGAGCGTCGCGCTCGTCGTTCCGTTGCCGCGCGCGACCACCGCGACCCCTTCGACGCCCGACACGCGTACGAGGCCGAAGCCGGTCTGGCCCCCCACGGCGACCGTCCCCACGATGGGCGCTTCCTCGGACGGCGGGCTGGAGGACGGGAGAAGGACGGGGGTGAGCTGCGCGACGTTCGTCCCGCCGGCGCTCGTCGTCGCTGCGAGGGTCGCGAAGCCGCCCGCCGCGTTCACGGAGCTGCGGGTCCCCACGAGGGCGATGGGCGACGCGGTCAGCTGGACGACGCTCGAGACGGAGACGTTGGCGGGATCGCTCGTATCGAGCGTGACGAGCCCGAACGCCGAGGGGATGCCGCCGTCGGCGGGCGCTCCGCTCCCCTGCCCGTACGCCACGTACGACACGCGCTGGGCCTCGACGGTGGTCGTGGCGAAGGACAGGCCCGCGGGGATCGCCACCTTTCCGAGCTCCGTCCACGCCCCCGTGACGACGTCGAGCTGCCGGGTGTGAACCCAGAACGGGTCGGTCGGCAGCGGGAAGATCCCCTGCCCTCCCGACTCGAACACGTACCAGAGGTCGCGCGAGCCGTCGTAGAGGACGGCCGACACGGTCATCGTCTCCCGCGCCTGGGGCAGCTCCGTCCCCGTCGTCGGATCGAGCGCGGTGAGGACGAAGCCTTCGCCGCCGTCGAGCGCCGCCGTTCCCCCGATGACCACTGCCCCACGTGCGCTCGCGTCCACCGAGGTCTCGACCCCGCCGTCCCCCGTGTCGCTCGCGTCACTCGCATCGCTTGCGTCCGCGGTGGCATCGGCGCCCGACTCCGCGGGAGCCCCTTCCTCCGTGGAACCGTCGGTGGCCGGCGCGACGCCGTCGGTCCCGGAGCTGCCGTCGACCGGGGTCTCCTTCTGCGGCACCACGTCTCCGAACGAGTTGACGAGCGAGCACCCCGCGGTCCACGACGCAGCGAAACCGAGAGCGAGACCGAGAACGAGGAGGGCGGCGAGCCGCGCAGGCCGGAGCTCACGTCGCGTCGAGGGGACCATCAGTTGTTCGGAGCCCCCTGCTCGATCCACGTCGCGATCGCCTCGAGCTGCGTCTGCGTGAGCGTGCTGCCCGTCGAGGGCGCGGGCATCTGGGTGCCGGTCCTGCCCCCCGCGGCGCCGAGGCTCGTCTTCAGCGCGGCGAGGAGCGACGCGTTGATCTTGATGTTCACGTAGCTGTCGTCCGGGTCGCCCGGCGTGACGTAGTTCACCGTTCCCCCGTCGAGCTGGATGCCGTTCATCTCGCCTGCCGGGACGTCGACGATCTGTGCGTAGGTGAAGCCGGGCGCGAGAATGAGCCCTCCCGTCGGGTTTCCCGGCACGTGGCAGCCGACGACGCCGCAGTCGTTCGTGAAGACGGGCTGCACGTCGAGCGAGAGGCTCGCGTTCGTGGAGATCGACTTCTCGACCATGTTGTCGTCGTGGTTGCCGCTCGCGTCGCGTGCCCGCACGACGACGTAGACGGTCGTGTTGGAGGGGAGCCCGCTCACGTTGGTCGACGTCGCCCCCGCGGCGGACGTCGCGAAGGGCGGCTTGCCATACGCCTCGCCGCCGGAAGTCACCGCGACGTACACGTCGTAGAGGAGGGCGCTCTGCGGCGTCGACGGGTCGGTCGCGGGGCTCCAGCCGAGGGTCGCCGTACGGGCCACCGGGTCGCCCGTCAGGCTGGTGAGCCCCGCGAAGGTGGGCGGCGTCGGGCTGGAGCCTGTCTGCGCGCTCACCTCGAAGAGGTTCGTGTCCTCGTTCCCGGCCTCGTCCTTCGCCCGGCAGACGAACGAGTAGCGCGTCGAGGGCTGGAGCCCGGAGATGGGCGCCACGTCGACCCCCTTCACGACGGCGAAGGGCCGCGTGAAGTCGTAGGTCCCGGGCGTCGTCGTCGCGTAGATGTCGTACGTGATGTTGGGAGGGTCCGAGACGTCGTCGGTCGCGGGAGCCCAGGAGACCGCGAGGGTGAGCGCCTGCGCGTTCACGGCGGCGACGCAGCCCCCGAACTGCGGCGGCACGGTGTCGGGGGCGGGCCTGCTCGAGAGCTCTACGGTGTTGGCGTCGACGTTGCCCGCGGCGTCGCGCGCGCGGACGACGAAGAACCGGGCCAGCGTCTGCTGCCCGAGGCGCGTGACCTCGGCCGACGTGGCGCCCGGATCGGTGACGAGGACGGGAGACGAGAAGTCCTCGGCGCCCGCCGAGCTGCCCTGGTAGACGAGGTAGGTGAGCGCGGCCGCCGGGCTGAGATCGTCCTTGGCCGCGCTCCACGAGAGCTCGATGCCCCCGCTGCCGAAGGGGATCGCGCCTGTGAGACCCCCGAACGTGGGCGGCGTCGTGTCGGCCGCGGTCGAGCCGTTCATCGTCACCGTGTTCTGGTCCTCGACGCCCGCCGGATCGACGGCGCGAACGCCGACGACGTACGCGGCGTTCGCCTGGAGCCCGACGAGGACCGCGGAGACGGCGCCCGCCGACGTCTGGAGAGCCGGCGTCTGGTAGGACAGGGCCTGCCCGGACGGGGCCACGTATACCCGGTAGCGAAGCGCGCTCGCACCCGACGCGTCGCTTCCGGGCGCCCAGATCGCGAAGAGCTCCGTGGACGACACGGGCGCCACCGCGGTGATCCCCGCGAACGTGGGTCCCGAGCCGGAGCTCCCGTCGGACGCAGCGTCGACGGTCGCGTCGTCCCCCGCATCGAGCCCGGGCGAACCCGTGTCGTCCGCGCCCCCGTCGAGGACCGCGACGCAGTCGCTCCCCTGCTGCCGCGTGCCGCTACCGCAGGTCAGGCCCGATCCGGACGACTTCCCGCACGCGGGCAGGCCTGCCAGCAGGGCCACCATCCCCAGGGGAAACGCGGGGGCGAACCTTCCGCGAAGCATTCGAAGCAGACCTCCCGAAGTTCACCATCCTAGCGAATCGGTCGCCTCCCTCGCCGAAAAGTAGCCCGCACGCGGAGGCTGCTCCACGCGTGGCGCGCGTGACGCGCGTGACCCGCGCGGTAACGCGTGGCGCGCGCCGATTCAGCCGACGGTGATCCACCAGCCGAGGACCGCCACGGCGGCGGCGATGCGCGTCCCCTCGGCGGCCCATGCCCAGCGCTTGCCCTCGATGAGCGCGCCCCACGCGACGAGGGTCGCCACGAGCACCCCGGCGGCGACCGCGAGGAACGCGCGCGATGCGGTCCCCTCGATCCAGAGGTAGCCGACCGTGGCCACGGCAGCGACCGCGAACTGGAAGAGGACGTAGGCCCGGATGGCGCTCCGCGCCCGCACGTCGTACCGGGGCTGGCGCGACGGATCGGCGGGAGGAACGACGACGGGGCCACCCAGATCCGCGGGACGCCACTCGGGGGGCGCCAGCCATACCCGCACCTTGTCGGCGAAGCGCCCGGTCGACGACGCCATCTTCCAGAGGTCACGCCAGGGCGCGAGGTTGGCAGCCAGGGGGTTCCACGTGGGCAGGGGCTTCACGGTCCCGTAGATCGGCTCGCGGTCCTCGCGGACGAACGTGCCGAAGAGGCGGTCCCACACGATGAAGATGCCCGCGTAGTTCCGGTCGACGTACTCGGGGTCGATACCGTGGTGGACGCGGTGGTGGCTCGGCGTGTTGAGCACCCACTCGAGCGGCCCGAGCGTCTTGACGGCGCGGGTGTGGATCCAGAACTGGTAGAGCGTGTCGATGGTCACGCCCGCGAGGTACATCACCGGCGGGAAGCCGAGGACGGCGAGCGGCAGGTAGAAGACCGGCGAGGTGATGCTCTCGAGCCAGGGCTGCCGGAGCGCGACCGAGAGGTTGTACTCCTCGCTCTGGTGGTGGACGGCGTGGACGGCCCAGAGGAACCCGACGCGGTGGCTCGCGCGGTGCCACGCGTAGTACCCGAGGTCGACGCCCAGCACGAGCACCACCCAGGCGACCCACGAATTCGCGTGCACCGTCGTGACGCGCGCGTGCGTCCACAGCCACGCGTAGGGGATGAGGGCGAGGCTCTTGAAGAACGGCTCGAGCACCTGCTGGCCGACGCCGCACGAGAGGTTCGTGATCGAGTCGGCGAAGCGGTACGCCCGCCGCGGCCCGCGCAGGCGAAGCGCGAGGAGCTCGACGGCGATGAGCAGGAAGAAGAACGGGATCGCGAGGGCGACGTACTTCTCGTCCAAGACGACCCAGCGTAGCGCCCTACTTGTTCACGCGCTCGAGGTACTGCCCGCTGCGCGTGTCGACCTTCACCCACTCGCCCTCCTTGATGAAGAGGGGGACGTTGACGACCGCGCCGGTCGACAGCTTGGCGGGCTTGGTCGCGCCGCTCGCGGTGTCGCCCTTGATCCCGGGCTCGCTCTCGGTGATCTGGAGGACGACGCTCGGCGGGAGCTCGATGCCGATGGCGTTCCCGTTGAAGAGCGTGACCTCGACGTCGAGCCCCTCGCTGAGGAAGCGGACCTCGTCGGTCACCTTGTCCTTCATGACGTGGAGCT
This sequence comes from Polyangiaceae bacterium, assembly GCA_036490515.1. Lineage (GTDB taxonomy): Bacteria > Myxococcota_A > Polyangia > Polyangiales > Polyangiaceae > Palsa-1150. The sequence continues at coordinate 139,770 of DASXDU010000007.1, read as the reverse complement.
GCTCGCCCGTGCTCGTCTCCATGAAGACCAGGCTGTCGCCCTCGTCCCAGGAGAACGTCAGCTTGCGGGTCTCGACGTCTGCCAGCTCGACCGACTCGCCCGACTTCCACGTCCGCTCGATGGTGTTGCCGGTCATCAGGTTGCGGATGCGGGCCCGCGTGAACGCCTGGCCCTTGCCGGGCTTGACGAACTGGTGGTCCGTGACGGCGTACGGGACGCCGTCGATCTGGATCTTGATGCCCTTGCGGATGTCGGTCGTCTGCATCGGTCTTGGGTGCTCGAGGGAGGGCCGGACCTAGCACGACGCACGCCTCGGCGCCATGGGTGAGCGCGGGGCGTCACCCTTTGGGGCGACGACGGGATCTCTGCTCGCGTCGTAGTCTGGGCGTCCTGCGGCGCGCCCGTCAGCGCGTCGCTCGAGGGAGGGATCGAGATGCGTGGATCGCTCGTCCGCTGGTGTGCGGGCATCATGGGAGCGGCATGCGCAGTGATCGCGTGCAGCAGCATCGTGGGGGGGAAGGACGGCGAAGGCACGGCCTCGACGTCGGCGGCGGTGTCGACCGCGGACTCCCGGGTCGACGTGCAGCTCCTCGCGCGCACCGAGCGCTGCGACGGCGATCGCGTGAAGGACGTCCTCGAGGTCAGGAACACCGGGACCTCGCCCGTCCCGCTCTCGGCCATCTCGATCCGGCTCTGGGTGGACGACACGAGCGGAGAGGCCCTCGACGCCACGGTAGAGAGCCCGGGGCGCGTGACGGGCGACCCCGCCTGCGCACGGGACGTGCACGACGTCACGGCGCACGCCGGCTCCTTCACGCCCGCCTGCGGACCCGATCCCCACCACCAGGCCAACTGGGAGGTCTCGTTGTCCGACGAGGACGGCGCGGTCCTGGCCCCGGGCGCAACGTGGGAGGGCATCGCGCTCGAGCTGCGACTCCGCGACCATCACGACTTCCGTCCGGGCACGAGCGACTGGTACAGCGCCTGCGCCACCGGCAAGGACTACGCGCACACGGGCAGCATCGCCCTCTACGTCGGGGGCAAGCTCGCCACGTCCTCCACGGGCGTTCCGCCGGCGTGCAGGGCGCCGCACGGCTCGCAGCAGCTGACGGGGATGGTCGCGGCCGGTCAGGGCAACGTCCCCCTCGTCGGACCCCTGCCGGCCACGACTCCCATGCAGCTCGACGTCGCCCTGCCACTGACCAACGAGCCGGCGCTCGAGGCGGCGCTGCAAGCGCTCTACGACCCGGCGAGCCCCACCTTCCACCACTACCTCACGCCGGCTGCGTTCGGGCAGGCCTACGGGGCGTCGCCCTCCGACTACCAGGCGCTCGCCGACTACGTGAAGGCACGCAACCTCACGGTCGTCGGGCAGTCCCCGAGCCGCCACGTGCTCACGGTGTCCGGAGCCGCCGCCGACGTCGAGAGCGCGTTCCACGTCACGGTGAACCTCTACGAGAAGCCGGACGGGACGAGCTACTTCGCGCCCGCCAACGAGCCCTCGGTCGACCTCGGCGCTGCCCTGCTCTACATCGAGGGCCTCGAGAGCGCGACCCATGCGTCTCCGGCCGACAACGGCGGCGGCACCTCTCCGTTCACGTGCCCCTACGGGCCGTCTCCTTACAAGAGCGCGCGCGCGTTCGCCGGGACCGATCTCGCGGACGTCTACTTTCCCTGCAACACGTCGAGCGCGACGCCCCTCGACGGCACGGGGCAGACCGTCGCCCTGTACGAGCAGACGGGCGTCTACGCCAACGACTACCTCGACTATGCCAACCCCGCGCAGGGCGGCTTCGAAGGGCTCAATCCCACTCCCAGCGTGACGGTGAAGGTCGTCGGGGTTCCCGCCATCCAGCCGCCCCTGCCGCCGCTGAGCGGCAATTGCTCGGCGGCGCCCGAGCGAACGCTCCCGGACGGGGCGCCCTTGCCGAACCCGCCCAACTGCCAGTCGAGCGCCTTGCTCGACAGCGGCCTGGTCCCCGTCGACGGCGGCCCTCCGCGCGGGACGGTGGACCTGCAAGACGTGCAGCGCGAAGACGAGCCGGCGCTCGACGTGCAGATGGTGCAGTCGATCGCCCCCAAGGCGAGCATCGTTCTCTACGAGACGAACATGTACGTCGTCAGCGGCGGAGGGGAGACCCCGGCGGTCAACGCAAAGGCCTTCAGCCCCGCGGCGGTGTTCCAGCAGATCGCGGACGACGACCTCGCCCAGACCGTCAGCGTCTCGTGGTGGTGGCAGGCGCACGCCGGCTTCAACCCCGCGCTCGCGGACGCCTTCCGCCAGCTCGCCATGCAAGGCCAGTCGCTCTTCATCAGCTCGATGGACCTGGGAGCGTACGTGCCGGGTGAGCCCTTGCCGAACGTACCCGACCCGATGATCGACTCCGTCTACAGCACCGTCGTCGGGGGCACGCACCTCACGACGACCGGCACCGCCTCGCAGGGCACCCTCGCGTACCAGGCTGAGACGACCTGGAACGACCCGCGGAACACGACGGGGTCGTCGTGCGTCAACACGGCGCCCTACCTCGATCCGGCCGGGGCCTTCTCGGCGTGCAACTCGGTCAGCGGAGGCGGGATCTGCACCGCATACACGCGCCTCAACTCCGACGGCACGGTGGCCTCCTACCCGGGCCTGCCGCTGCCGGCGTACCAGGCGAACCTGCCGACGCAGTACGGCGGGTCCACCATTCCCCCGAACCCGGAGCTCGGCACGGCGGCGCGCATGATCCCCGACGTGTCCATGCCCGCCGACGCGCTCACGGTGTTCGCGCCTGCCATCCGCGAGACGCCGCCCGGCGACGCGGGAGCCGTGATGGATCTGCCCGACGGCGGCACGGTCACCCTCTTCGAGAGCCCGAGCTACACGGTCTACGATCCCGTCTACACGCCCTGCCAGGGCGGGACGAGCGCGGCGACCCCGCTCTGGGCGGCCACCGTGGCGCTCGTGAACCAGGCGCTCGGCGCGAAGAGCCTGCCGCCCGTCGGCTTCGCCAACCCGATGCTCTACCGGATCGCGGCCACGAGCGGCGCGTCCTACCAGGGCGCCTTCCACGACGTCGCGGACGGGAGCAAGAACAACTACGCGGGCGCGCCGAACGCCTACAGCGCGCAGGCGGGCTACGACCTCACGACGGGCCTGGGCAGCCCGGCGTGCGGCCTTCTCACCGAGCTCCAGTGCGTCACCTGCCCGGGGACGGGCTGCATCGACCTCGAGACCGACTCGAACAACTGCGGCTCGTGCGGGCACGGCTGCCTCGGCGGAGCGTGCGCCGGCGGTCAGTGCCAGCCCATCGTCCTCACGACCGATCCGGCGCCCCTGGGGATCGCGCTCTCGGGGACCGCCGTCTACTGGATCGACGGCGCCGGCAGCGTCCACGTCGTGCAGAAGGACGGCACGGGCGCGGCACTGCTGACCACCCAGAGCAACGGCTCGGGCGACGACCTCGGGGCCGGCGCTTCGCCGATCGCGGTCAGCGGCTCCACGCTCTACTGGTCCTACGGCAACGGCATGTGGAGCATGCCTCTCGGGTCGACGACGCCGACGCTCCTCGGTACCTATGGGGCCGGTGTGGGGCAGTTCGCCGTCACGGGGGGCCTCGTCTACTTCGGCGTGCACGGTCCCGACTCGATCAACACCGTGCCGGTGACGGGCGGAGCCTCGAGCATCCTGGTCCCGAGCACGGCCGAGTCGTACGGGTTCGTCATCCAGGGCGGCAACATCTTCTGGTCGGCGACCGCCCTCCGGCAGGTGGTGCAGATGCCGCTCGCCGGCGGCGCGCAGACCGTCATCGCGAGCCTGCCGGGCGCCGAGACGCTGACGCAGCTCACTGCCGACGCGACGAACGTCTACTTCTCCACCGGCACGGACGTGATGAGCGTTCCCCTCGGCGGCGGATCGGCCCCCACGGAGCTCGGCCCGGCGAACACCTGGTCCGACAGCGCCATCGCGGTCGATGCGGCGGGGGTCTACCTCACCACTGGCTCGCCCTTCGCCGTCCTCCGGTTCCCGCTCGCGGGAGGCGCCCCCACGGTGCTCGACCTCGGAAACGAGTCCCTGGGGATCGCGGCGGACGGCCAGGCCGTCTACTGGACGGACACCACGAACGGCCGGGTGATGAAGGTCGCCGAGTGAACCGGCGCGGCTGACCTACGATTCGCTTGCCGGTGGGCGGGGGCCCAGCGTACAGCGTGGGGGCGCCATGCACGAAGTCGACGACGAGCTGCGCGACATCAAGCGCGAGATCATCGAGTCGCGGGGGCTCGTCATCAAGACGAACAACCTCACGAACGCGCTCTCGGCGGACATCAAGTCGATCGCGAAGCGCCAGCAGGGCTACGAGCGGCGCCTCGCGTGGAACAGCGCCACGGCGTACGTGGTCTTCGTCGTCGTCGTCTTCGCGGCGCTCAAGTTCGCGGTCGACGCGCGCGTCGATGCCATCGACGCCACGGCCAAGCACCTGCGCGACGAGAACGCGCGCATGAAGCAGGACCTCGACGACGCGCGCCAGCGCGAGGCCGAGCGCAACGCCGCCGAGCTCGAGGCGGCGAAGTTCTTCGACCTCGTGAAGGAGGGGCGCCGGGTCGACGTCATCAAGGGCTGGGACGCGATGAAGTCGAAGCCCCTGACCAAGAGCGAGGCGGAGCTCTTCGCCGACGCCGTCCAGAAGGCGAAGGTCGAGCAGGCGACGCAGCTCTACCTCCAGGGGCTCGACAGCGTGCGCCTCCAGCGCTGGCAGGAAGCGGCCGCCGCGTTCGAGGAGTCGCTCCGCTACGACGACACCGCCTCGGTCTCGCCCGAGGCCAAGCTCCAGCTCGCGAGCGCGTACCGCAAGCTCCACAAGCAGAAGGAAGCCATCGGCATCCTGGCGCCGCTCTCGGAGCAGGCCGCCGATCGCGAGGTCCTCGACGACGCCCTCGAGCAGCTCGCGTGGTGCCAGACGGAGATCGAGGACTACAACGACGCCAAGAACACCTGGCGCACGCTGCTCCGCAAGTTCCCCGACTCGCACTTCGCGCCCGAAGCGAAGCTCGCCCTCACGACGCTCTCGCAGAACCACTGAGAGAGGGAGGGCCGCAGCGCGGGCGGCCCCGGGTCACGCGACCAGCGCGCGGTAGGCCTCGGTCAGCTCGGAGAAGCGGAGCTCGAGGGCGCGGCGTTCCTCGTCGGTCGCCTGGGGGTGGAGATCGGGGTGCACGGTGCGGGCGAGGCGGCGGTAGGCGCGCTTGATCTCGGTCGCGTCGGCCCCGGGAGAGAGCCCGAGGATGCGCCAGGAGTCGGTGTCGTGACGCGCGGGCGGAGGCGCGGGCGTGCGGGACCGGGCCCGGCGACGTCCATGGAGGAACTCGGGCGCCTCGAGAGGAGCCTCGTGGAGGGCCTCGCGGGGTGGACGGACGGCGACACGGAAGCAGATGCGCGCGTCGGCCAGCTGCTCGAGGATCGCCAGGCGCGCGAGCACCTGCCGTCGCAGAGCGGCGCCGACGATGCTCGGGGCGAGGCGGAACTCCTCGACGAGGACCCGGCCGTGGAGGCGCCGCGACGCCATCGCGCGGAGGAGGGACCTGCGGAGGACGTCGTCGTCGGCCGCACGCTCGCGGCGAAGGAGATCGGCGAGCGAGGGGGACACACCGTCGACCTCCACGGCCACGACGCGCCCGAGGGACACGTGGACGCGGTGGGTGCGGCCCCGGTCCTCGACGAGCTCGAGGGTCCCGGTCGCGGCGTGCCGGTGCAGGGCGCCGAGCAGATCGCCGAGGGTGGTGGCCTTGAGACGACCCGGGAGGAGCATCGCCCCCATTGCGCCGCACGACGTCGCGGCTGGCCAACTTTACGGGGAGAGGAGAGGAGAGGAGAGGAGAGGAGAGGAGAGGAGAAACAGGAAGATCAGAAGTTCAGAAGGGAGGATGGGTGGATGGGTGGATGGGTGGACGCACATTTCATCTCCTTTCCTGAACTCTGTTTCTCTCTATTCACCCACGACGACGCGGCCGGAGACCGGGGCTTCGCGCGGGACGCAGGTTCCTGCCTTGCAGACGACGAGGCGGACACGCCCCTCGACCTCACCGCTGCCCCTCCCGCGGGCCACGAGGGCCAGGGCCCAGCGCCACACGTCCGGATCGTGCGCCGTGGCGTCGTGCGGCCCGATGCGGCCGCGGAGCGCTCCCACGAACGGCGGCGTCTTCGTGAGGACCACGTCGCCCCACGAGATCGTCTCGCCCGGCCCGACACGCGCCTCGACGTCGCAGCGCACGCGGCCCGGGCCGTCGACCCGCTCGCACGTCATCGAGACGCGGGAGGCCCCGGCGTCCTCGTCCGCCCGCGCCTCGCGTGCGACCCGGACCGAGAGGCCCGCGGCGGCGAGCGGCACCGCCAGCGCAACGACGAGCTTCCGCACGACCCCGAGTCGTATCAGAATCGACCTGCCATGCGCGCCGTCCCGGTGTTCCTCGTGGGGTTCCTCGCGCTCGCCGCCGCGTTCCTTCCGGCCTGCGACAAGAGCGGCCCGCTCGCCGATCTCGACGCGGGCTCGCCCTGGCCCACGGCTCCCTCGGTGGCGCCCGGCGCGGGCAGCATCACCCCCGCTGCTTCGGCCAGCGTCGCCTCCCACGACGCGGGGCGGATCATGCCCGAGCGGCCCGTTCCCACGTCGAGCCCCACGGTCCTCATCTCGATGCCCGTGGAGGTCCAGCTCAAGGCCATCCAGTACATGGCGTCGATGCAGGCGCCCCAGCCGGAGGACGCCCCCGCGGACCCCACCTACGCGAAGTCGATCGCCGACCGGCTGCGGGGCGTCGGCAGGCCCGACGTCGTGTCGAGCGGACGGCGCATCGACATCCTCATGGAGAAGGGCTGCGACGCCACGCTCCCGAAGCAGTCCATCGCGCGCACGACCGGCGCCTCGCTGACGACGCTCCTCGCGCACGGCGTGCTCGTCGTCCGCTGCGCCGACCACCAGATCCAGTGCCTCCAGAGCACGCGCGATCCCGACGACGTCCTCTGCACGCGCAAGTGACGCGCACGTGACGCGGTAGCCGTTCGGGCGAGAGCCGTGGTGCCGGCTCGTCAGCGCGCGAGCACCGCGGCGAGGCGCGCCTTGAGCTCCGGCGTGATCCACGTGGGGAGGACCACCTCGCGGAAGGCCTTCTCCTCCTCGGGGCCCACGTCGAGGACGCCTCCGCGGAGCGCCTGCTTGGCTGCTGCGTAGGCCCCGAGGTGCAGGCCCGCGATGCGGTCGGCGTAGGCGCGCGCCTCGGCTTCGCCTGCGACCACCTCGTCGACGAGCCCCAGGCGAAGCGCGACGTCCGGAGCGTGAAGGCCCCCCTCGAGCACGACGCGCTCGATGGCGTGCGCGGGCAGGCGATGGCGCACGAGGCGCCACGTCTTCGGCGGGAAGCGCAGGCCGAGCGGGACCTCGTTGAGCCCGATGCGCGCGCGCGGCTGGCTCGTCATGAGGCGGTGGTCGCACGCGAGCGCGACGATGCACCCGCCCGCGATCGCGTGCCCGTTGATCCACGCCACCGTGGGCCCCGGGTAGTTGAAGAGGGCGTCCACCATCCGCTCGAGCGCGCCGAGGAAGCGCTGCATCCCCTCGCCGTCGAGCGACGCCACCTCCTTCAGGTTGAGGCCCGCGCTGAACGCGTCCCCCTCGCCCGTGAGGAGCACCGGCTCGCCGCGCGCCTCGCCGAGGCGGTCGACGATCCACGCCATGAGCTGGCTGCTGAGGGCGTTCTTCCCGGGTGCGCTCATCGAAAGCGTGATCATCGCGGCCTCCGCGCCTCCTTCATGGCACGTCCCAGGTGCCGACCCAAGCCTTCCCCGCGTGCACGCACGCCGCGCGCGCGGCGTCGTTGGAGACCACGCAGTCGCGCTGCTCGGACCACGTACCCTCGAGCTCCGCCGCCCGGAGAAGGCGCGGCTTGCCCGTCCCTCGCACGAGGAGACCCACCGAGGTTGCGACGACGAGCGTCTTGCCGTCGGGAGAACGGGGTGCTCCCAGCCTGGTGGGAGAGTCGAGGGGCGCCGCGAGGAAGGACGCGCGGTTGCTCTCGGGCGTGATGAGCACGGGCTCCCCCTCGACCACCGCCTCGAGACCGCCGGGACCCCACGCGACGGGGAATGCGCGCGCGGGAGCCCCGCGCGACCCGGCGCATCGATCGCCGAGGGGCGGGGGAACCGGGAGCGCCACGTCGCGCACGTCGTCGCCGCTCGCGAAGGTCGCGTGGAGGGCGACGCCGTCGCACGCGTCGTAGGTCTCGATCCACCGGAGGGAGGCGTCGGGCGAGACCACGGCGGAGGGCCACGCCGTCACGTCGTCGGCCGACGCCTCGTCGCCCGCCTCCGGATCGACGCGCACCACACCCGCGCGCGTACGCACGAGGAGCTTTCCGCTCGCCTCGAACGCGAGCGGCCCCCACGCCGGCTCGTGACCCTTGCCCGACTGCGGGACGGCCGCGATCGCGCGGACCGCATGCGACGTCGCCGCCGGGGCGATCGACTCGACCCACGCCCGCGCCTCCGCGAGCTTGGCGGGCGGACGGGCGGTCCCCGGGCTGACCCGCGCTCGATCGAGGGCGAGCGCGGCCCGGAGCGCGTCCCCGGTCGTCACGTAGCTCTTCACCTCGGCCAGCCCTGCGTCCTCGAGCGCGCGCGTCGAGCCGCACGTGATCGTCCCCGTCCCCGCGACGCCCACCAGACGGGGCGCACCTCCGTCGGCGCAGACCGCCCTCCAGAGCGCGCGTGTCTGCTGCACCAGCGACGGAACCGAGGGTGCTTCCCTGGGGCTGCGTGCGCGCGCCATCGCCTGCGACGCGAGCGACGCGAAGGACGACTCGGTGGCCGACGCGTCGCGGCTCCAGCCCGCGGGCCGATCGAGCCACGCCACGAGCGCCGTGACCCGCGGCCCCGGTTCGAGCGGCGCGCTTCCTCCCTCGAGCGTGACCCGCAAGGCGACGTCCTCGCGTCCGTCGCCGTCGCGATCGGAGAGATCGGCCTCCACGGAGAGCGCGGGAGCCCCGGGCGGATCCACGATCGTCGCGGCGAGCCGCATTCGCGCCGCCGTCCCTCCCGAGACCAGCGCCACCCAGCGATCGGGAGGTGTCGTCGTGCGGGGCGGGCAGACGACCCCCAGCTCGACGAGCACCGAGCGCGCGCCCACGCCGAAGAGGCGGGCGTTCGGGGCGCAGGTGGCCTCGCGCGCCAGAGCCTGTGGCGGAGCGAACGTGCCCTGCGGCTCGAGCGGCGCCGTGGAAGGCGCCCCCGGCGTCCCGCGATAGAAGGCGAGCTGCCCGGGATCGCCGCCCTCGCTCGGGCGGACCACCGCGAACGCGTCGGGCGCGCCGTCCCCGTCGAAGTCGCGAACGACGCCGGACACGAAGAAGAGCCCTGGAGGAGCGTCGAGGACGAGGGAGCCGACCGTCCAGCGGGCGGTCGCCGGCGGCGCCATGACCGCGGGCTCCGCGGGCGCGGGGCCTCCCGCGTCGGGCGCGAGCGGCTCGCCGCTGGTCGTGGGAGCCACTCCTTCGCCTGCATCGCCGCGGTCCCGCTCGTGCTCGCTCGAGCCGATCGCGTACGGCACGTACGGGTGGTCCTCGCGGCACCCGTGGCACCCCGCCGCCGCGAGCAGCAGACACATCGCGGCGACGCGGGGGCTCATGCGATCGAGGGGTCTAGCAGAGGACGGCGCGATGCGATGGACAACGCCGCGGCTGCGTGGGAACTTCCACGGCGACGAATGCGGCTCCTGGTCGCGCTGATCGTGGCACTGGCGGTCCTCGCCACGACGGCACGCGCGCGGGCCAGCGAGGCGCGACGTGCCCTCGACGACGCGAACGCCGCCCTCGCGGCCGAGCCTCCGCGTACGGCGGACGCGCGCGAGGCGCTGGGCCGGGCGACCAAGGCCGCGGACGATCCCCCCGCCGTGGGCGAGGCGTACCTCCTTCTCGGTCAGCTCGACGAGGCGGACGGCGCGTATCCCCAGGCGATCGTCGACGATCGCGCCGCCGTCGACGCCGCTCCCAACACGCGCTGGGCGCTGCGCGCCGTCGACCGCATCGACTGGATCCGCGCCCGCTCGGAGGGGGACTTCGAGCCGCTCCGGCGCATCGAGAAGGTGCGGCGCGATCCCGGCGCGTCCTCCGATCCCGCCGTCATCGACGCGCTGGCCCGCGACCTCGAGTCCTTCCCCCCCGGTACCGTCCGTGTCGAGTCGAGGATGCTCGTCGCCGAGGCGTGGCTCGGCCGGATCCATCGCCCGGACGCGGCGATCGACGAGCTTCGCGAGGTGACCGCCGATCCCAAGGCCGATCCCCTCACCGCCCGCCTCGCCGAGCGCGAGCTCGTCGACGCGCTCGTCGAGAGCGGCCGCATCGACGACGCCGTGGCCGAGGCCCGCAGCCACGTGAGTCGGCTCGATCCACGCTTCGTGCGCGGCGTCGGGCGCCTCACGCTCCGGCGCAGCGTCCGTCGCGCGTCGATCGCCGTCCTCGTCGCCTTCGGGGTGCTCGCGCTCGTCGGCATCGGCCGCGCCGCCGCGAGGAAGACCCTCGGCGGGCCCCTGCGCGAGCTCCGCAAGCTCGCGCTCGTGGCGGTCTTCTTCGTCGGCTTCGTCGCCATCGCAGGTGGCTTCCTCGCGTCGAGGTACGAGGCGGGCAACGCCGAGCCCTTCCTCGTGCTCGGCGCGATCGTGCTCCCCTTGCTCCTCGTCGCCCGCCTCTGGAGCGCGGCCGGCTCGCAGAAGGCCCCGGCCCGCGCCGCCCGGGCGCTCCTCTGCGGGATGACGATCGTCGCGGCGGCCTTCATGCTGCTCGAGGCGATGAACCCCCAGTACCTCGAGGGCTTCGGGCTGTGAGCGACCATCCCGTCGCCGAGGAGAACGTCGAGCGCATTCGCGAGGGCCACGGCGCGAACTGCTCGAGCATCGGGAGCGTCATCGACACGCTCTTCGCGACCGCCACGGTCGGCGCCGCGGTCTTCGCCGCCGTCCTCGCCGCGCTGCGGACGGAGGCCGTCCACGTCGCGGGCACGCCCCGGCCGGCGCGCGCGAAGGACGACGAGGCGAAGCGCCCGGAGGACGCATGATCGTCCGGTACGAGCCCTGGGGAGCCTGGGTGAAGCTCGAGACGCAGGCCGCGATCGTCGCGCTCGACCGGGACGGCGTACGCGCGCTCGGTCTCGACGGGGGCGACGCGTGGACCGGGCCCCCCGCCCCGAGCGCCCCCATCGAGGTGCACATGGCGGTCACCTCCCGCTGCGGTGCGGGATGCGAGGGCTGCTACATCGACGCGCGCCCCGACGGCGTCGAGCCGCCCCGTGACGTCCTTCTTCGCGAGCTCGACGCGCTCCGCGACGCCGGCGTCTTCACCGTCGCCTTCGGCGGAGGCGAGCCGACGACGCGGGACGATCTCGACGTCCTGGCCGAGGAGGCACGCGCCCGCGGCATCACGCCGGTCCTCACGACGAGCGGCCTCGGGCTCTCGGATGCGCGCCTCGAACGCCTGCGCCCTTTCGCGCAGGTCAACGTCAGCTACGACGGGGACGCCGCCACCTACGCGAGCGTGCGCGGCTTCGACGGCGCAGGGGCGGCGGAGCGCGCGATCGAGAGGATGGCGCGCGCGGGGATCCGCGTCGGCGTCAACGTCGTGCTCACGCGCGAGAGCTTCCCCCACGTCGCGGCGACCCTCGCGAAGGCGCGATCCCTCGGCGCATGCGAGGCCCAGCTCCTCCGCTACAAGCCCGCGGGGCGCGCCGCCTCGCTCGACTACCTCGCCCGCCGCCTGACGCCCGCGCAGGGCGCCGGTCTCGGGCCCCTCCTTCGCGATCTCTCCGCCACCCTCTGCGCCGAGGGCACCTTCCACGTCCGCATCGACTGCGCGCTCGTCTGCTTCCTCTCGGCCGATGCCGCCATCGCCGCCGACCCTGCACGCCTCGAGCGCTTCGGCGTCTTCGGCTGCGAGGCCGCCGGGGCCCTCGCCGCCTTCACCGTCGACGGTCGCGTCGCGCCGTGCAGCTTCGCGCGATCGACCGGCCTCCCCGCCACCGACGTCCTCTCGCACGCCGGCGATCCCGAGCTCGCTCGCTGGCGCGCCGGCATCGCCTCGCCTGCCGAGCCGTGCGCTTCGTGCTCGCTGCGCCCCGTCTGCAAGGGCGGCTGCAAGGTGGTTTCCGCGCACCTCGACGGCGTCCACGGCCCCGATCCCGAGTGCCCTCGCGTGCTCGCCTGGCGGAAGGGAGCCGCTGCGTGAGGACGGACGACGCCGTCGCCGCCGGCATCTCGGTCGGGTGGGGCTGCGTCGTCGCCGTCGGCGCGTACGCGGTCGTGCGCGCGATCCAGTTCTTCGTCTACCCCGCTCCCAACCCGGTGACGCTCGTCTGGAGCGCCCACGCGGGCTTCTTCTGGCGATGCTGGACGTGCGCCTACGCCGGAGGGATCGCCGCGTTCGTCGCATTCGTCGCGGGACGGGGCCGGAGCGAGCGCGTCGTGCGCGGCCTGCCGCAGGCCGTCGCGATCGCCGCCATCCTCCTCGCCCTACAGACCGCCTTCTTCCCATGAGCAGCCCACCATCACGGGCTCGGGCTCGAGCGTCACCCCGAACCGCGCGCGCACGCCGTCCCGGATCGTGCGCGCGACCGCGAGGAGCTCCCCAGCGCTCGCCCCCCCACGGTTGACGAGCGCGAGGGCGTGCTTGCGCGATACCCCGGCGCGCCCCTCGCCCCAGCCCTTCGTGAAGCCTGCTCGCTCGACGAGCCACCCCGCCGCGAGCTTCACGCGCCCCGGTCCGCCGTCGAACCGGGGAGGCGGCGCTCCCGCCACGGCAGCCACCCGATCGGCGACTGCCGTCTCGACGATCGGGTTCACGAAGAACGATCCCGCGCTCACCGACTCGGGATCCGCCGGATCGAGCACCATCCCCTTCGTGCGCCGGAGCGCGACGACCGTCTCGCGCACGCGGGCCGCCGGTGCCGCGTCGCCCTCCTTCACCGAGAGCGCCTTCGCGAGCTCCGCGTACCGTACGACGGCGTCTCCCCCGCGCGCGAACGCGAAGCGCACGCGCGTCACGATCCATCGCTCGCGCCGCTTGAAGAGGCTCGCGCGGTACCCGAACGCGCACTCCGACGGCGTCATGTCGACGTACCGCGCCGCCTCGCGATCGTAGACGCGCACGCCGGCCACGGTGTCTGCCACCTCTTCGCCGTAGGCCCCCACGTTCTGGATGGGCGTGGCGCCGACGAGCCCGGGGATCCCGCTCAGGCTCGCCACGCCTCGCCAGCCTTCTTCCACGGCCCGCGCGACGAACGCGTCCCAGTCCTCCCCTGCCCCCACGTCGACGACGACGCGGTCCCCCTCCGTCCTCGCCTCGATCCCGCGGATGGCCATCCGCCCGACCAGGCCCGGGAAGCCCTCGTCCGCGACGACCACGTTGCTCCCGCCGCCGAGGACGAAGAGCGGCTCTCCTCGCGTCTCGGTGTCGCGGACCGCCTCGACCACGTCCTCCTCCGACGCGAGGTCCCCCATCCGCGCCGCGGGCCCTCCGATACGGAGCGTCGTGCGCGCGGCGAGCGAGACGCCATTCGTCAGGTGCACGCGGAGAGAGTATCTCCTCCCTCGTGCAGCCGCTGCCCATCGATCCGATCCTCGCGGACGTCGTGGGGTCGCTCCGGGCGCGTCCCACGCTCGTCCTCGAGGCGCCGCCGGGGGCGGGCAAGACGACGCGCGTGCCCCGTGCGCTCCTCGACGCGGGCCTCGCCGAGAAGGGCGAGATCGTCGTCCTCGAGCCGCGCCGGCTGGCCGCCCGCATGGCCGCACGGCGGGTGGCCGACGAGCTCGGGGAGAAGGTCGGCGGGACGGTCGGCTACCAGGTGCGCTTCGAGGACGTCTCGAGCGCGCGCACGCGCATCCGCTTCGTCACCGAGGGCGTCCTCGGGAGGAAGATCCTCACGGCGCCCGATCTCGACGGCGTCGCGATCGTCGTCCTCGACGAGTTTCACGAGCGCCACCTCCAGGGCGACGTCGCCCTCGCCCTCGTCGAGCGCCTTCGCCGCACGAGCCGCCCCGATCTCCGCGTCGTCGCCATGAGCGCCACGCTCGCCACCGCGCCCCTCGCCGCGTACCTGGACGCCCCCGTCTTGCGCTCCGAGGGGCGGCGCTTCGACGTCGCGATCGATCACCTCGCCCAGCCCGACGACCGTCCCCTCGCCTCGCAGGTGGCCTCCGCCGTCCGCCGCCTCGTCGTCGAGGGGCTCGACGGCGACGTCCTCGTCTTTCTCCCCGGCGCCGCCGAGATCCGCAAGGCCACCGAGACGTGCGCGGCGATCGCCGCGGAGGCCGATCTGCTCGTCGTTCCGCTGCACGGCGATCTCACCCCCGAGCAGCAGGACGCGGCCGTGGGGCGAGCCTCCCGCCGCAAGGTGATCCTCTCGACGAACGTCGCCGAGTCCTCCATCACGATCGACGGCGTCGTCGCCGTGGTCGACGCGGGGCTCGCGCGCGTGGCCTCGTATGCCGCCTGGTCGGGGCTTCCGCGCCTCCGCGTCGAGAAGGTGAGCCGCGCCTCGGCCACGCAGAGGACGGGACGCGCCGGAAGGACCCGTCCCGGCCGGTGCCTCCGCCTCTACACGCGCGCCGACCACGATCTCCGCCCCGAGCACGACCGGCCCGAGATCGAGCGCCTCGATCTCGCCCAGACGGAGCTCGAGCTCGCGGCGATGAACGCACACGACGTCCCCTGGCTCGAGCCTCCTCCCGAGGCGAGCCTGCGTGCGGCGCGCGAACTCCTCGGCAGGCTCGGCGCCGTCGACGCCTCGGGCGGCATCACGCCCATGGGACGCGCCATGCTCCGCTTCGCCGTGCACCCGCGTGCGGCCCGCGTCGTCGTCGAGGGCGAGCGCCGTGGCGCCGCGTCCGATGCATGCGTCGTCGCGGCCATCCTCGGCGAGGGGGACATCCGCGCCTCGAGCCGCGCGCGCTTCGGCGACCGTCGCACGCAGGACGCGGCGACCGAGGCCTCGGACCTCGTGGCCCTCCTCGATCTCTATCGCGAGGCCGAGGACGCGCGCTTCTCCGGGAGCGCCCTCCGTGCGGCCGGCCTGGACCCGGGGGCCACGAACGCGGTCGCCCGTGCCGCGAAGCACCTCGAGCGCGCGACGCGGAGACCGCGGGGCGAGGACGCTCCTTCGAGCCGCGAGGAGCTCGGACGCGACGAGGCCGTCCGGATGGCCCTCCTCGCGGGCTACCCGGATCGTGTCGCCAGGCGGGTCCGCGCCGGCGGGAGAGCCCTCGCGCTGGCGGGCGGCGGCTCGGCGGAGCTCGAGGAGTCGAGCGTCGTCCGCGTCGCCGAGTGGATGGTGGCCCTCGACGTCGAGGACCGGCCGCGGGGCGCGCGCGGCGGGATCCTCGTCCGCCTCGCGAGCGGCATCGAGCCCGACTGGCTCATCGAGGTCTACCCCGAGGCCATCGCCGAGAAGACCGAGGTCCGCTGGAACGCCGCCGCCGAGCGCGTCGTCGCGCGCGAGGAGATGACCTTCGGCAGCCTCGTGCTCCACGCCTCCGAGGGCGCGACGCCTCCCGAAGCCGACGCCGCCCGCGTCCTCGCCGAGGCAGCCCTCGCCGCAGGTCCGTCCGCCTTCGCGCCGGCCGAGGCCCTCGATCGCTGGCTCGCGCGTGCCCGCTTCGCCGCCTCGGTCGAGCCCGCACTGAAGGCGCCCGACGAGGAAGCCGTGCGCCAGGCGCTCGTGGCCCTCTGCGAGGGAAAGAGCAGCTTCGAGGAGCTCCGCCACGCGGGCCTTCTCGACGCGCTCCGCGCACGCACCGGGCGACCGGGAGACGTCGATCGCCTCGCTCCCGAGCGCGTCACCCTCACGATGGGGCGCGCCATTCCCATCGCGTACGACCCGGGAAAGCCCCCCTCGATCGCGTCACGCCTCCAGGACTTCTTCGGCATGGTCGACGGCCCCCGCATCGGAGCGGGGCGCGTCCCGCTCGTCCTCGAGCTCCTCGCGCCCAACCATCGCGCCGTGCAGGTGACGCGCGATCTCGCCGGCTTCTGGGAGCGGCACTACCCGGCCGTCCGCAAGGAGCTCATTCGCAAGTACCCGAGGCACTCGTGGCCGGAAGACCCGACCAAGCCCGCGCCCCGGATGGGGGCCCGCTGACGCGGGACCTAGAAGCCGGGGCCCGGCCGGAACGCGGGTGAGCTCGCGGACGCGGGTGCCGCCACCGGGACGTGACCCGGCGCTCCCTTCGAGCCGGGGGGCTCGGGCACGCTCGCCGTGGGGACCGCCGACGCCGTCGATGCGGGCTCGTCGAGCGCAGGCAGGCCGATCGTCGGTGCCGGCATGGTGACGACCGGCGCAGGTGGAGGCGGGGAAGCATGGGCGGGTGCAACGCCGGAGGCCCTCGACCCCGCGGCGCTGGACGGCATCGCGCCCGGGGGCGCCTTCAACCGGACGACGAAGAGCGCGACCGAAACGATCGCGAGGGCCACCATGAGAAGCACGGCGGCGATCACGAGAGCGGTGGAGCGCGGCGCCCCTTCGCCGGCCCCCGGCAGCGTGCGAACGTGTGCTTCGCCGCTGGGAGCCGGTGGAGGCTCGGGCGGCCACTGAAAGGGGGACATCGAAGCGGGCGACGGCGCGTCCGACGGGAGCGTCGGAGCCTCGCCCAGCGGCGAAAGGACGCCCGTTCCGTGCCCCGGCATCGGCGGCGTTGCGGGGGCATGCGTGTGGGTCGGGGCCAGTCGATCGACGGACTGCGCGGAGGTCGCCGTGCGCACCACGTCGCCCGGCGACGCGAGCGACGGACCCTGCGACAGCGCGTGCATCCCCTTCTCGGTCGTGTCGCGGCCCGGGAACGCCGGAACGATGCTCGGGGGCGCGCCCGGAGGGGACGGCGCGACCACGTACGGTCCCTCCGGCGTCGCCCCTTGCATGCGCACGAAGGGCGCCGCCCCGGCGCTTATGCCGGTGATCGCCGGGCCGGTGGGGTTGTGCTGCAGCGACTCGTGCCGCTCGGGTGCCTGCTTGTTGCCGAGCGCCTTGTTCAGGTTCCGCAGGCTGGCGGCGAACGAGAACGCGTCGCGCGGACGGAGAGCGGGGTTCTTGTGGAGGCACGCGGCCATCAACGAGTCGAGCTCGGGCGGCACGATGAGCTGCGACGAGAGGCGCGGCGCCTCGCGCTTCGAGTGGGCCTCGGCGATCTTGTGGTGGTCCCCCTCGCTGTCGAAGGGGCCGTGGCCGGCGAGCATCTCGTAGAGGACGAGGGCGGCGGCGTAGACGTCGACCTTGGCCGTCGGCTTGTCGCCGCGGAGCTGCTCGGGCGCGGCGTACCGGAGCGTCCCGAGGAAGCGGCCGGCGGTCTCCGACTTCTCCACCGCCTTGTCGAGGAACGAGATGATCCCGAAGTCGAGGAGCTTGGTCACCGTCGTGTTCGAGAGCGTCCGGTGGAGGAAGATGTTGTCGGGCTTCACGTCCCGGTGGATGACGCCCGCCTCGTGCGCGAACGCGAGGGCGTCGAGGAGATCGATGGCGATGTGGTACGCGTGCGCGAGGTCGAGCCGCCCGCGCTTCTGGAGGATGAGGGCGAGCGACTGCCCGTTGAGGCGCTCCATCACGTAGTAGGGCAGCCTGAGGTCGTCGCCCGTCACGCCCGCGGTGAAGATCTCGACGATGTTCGTGTGGTTCAGGCGCGCGAGCGTCCGCGCCTCCACCTGCATCCGCCGCGCGAGGTCCTCGCGCGACCCGAGCTGCGCGTGGAGCGTCTTGAGCACGTAGCGCTTGCCGATCGACGTGTCCTCGACGTCGTAGACCGTCCCCATGCCGCCGGCGCCGATGAGCCGGTGCACCAGGTAGACCGTCCCCTGGATGGTCTCGCCGGACCTGTACTCGCGCGCACGCCCGCCCATCTCGACCGGTCGAATCTAGCACGCAGGCGACCGGTCCCGCTGGAGCGGCACGAGCGTTGCGAAAGGGCTCGCCATGTCCAGGAATCGCTCCCGCCGCGGCGTCACCGGCGTCGCCGGACTCGCCGTCATCGCCGCCTGCATCCAGTGCGGAGGCACGTCCCAGCCCGGCGCCCCCGCCGGCCCCACCGCTTCGCCGGCGGTGGACGCCGGGTCGACGCCCACCTTCCCGGCCGGGCCTGCTGCGCAATGGAGCGACGTCCTCGGCGAGGGCACCGTCACCGCGGGGCCGGTGGCCGTGGCGCCCGACGGCAGCGCCAGCATCGCCGCCACGCTGAGCGGGCTCGCCACGGTCGGGTCGAGCACGGTGGGCGCCGGCGGCGGCATGGACGTGCTCCTCGCGCGCGTCGACGCGGGTGGAGAGGTGCTCTGGGCGCACGCGTACGGCGACGCGGCCGATCAGTCGCCGCACGGCGCCGTGGTCGACGCGCAGGGCAACACGATCGTCGTCGGCACCTTCGCCGGCACCCTCGACTTCACGTCGTCGCAGGCCGTCCTCCAGAGCGTCTCCATCCCGGTCGGGCGGCCCTCCGGCCCCGCCGCCGCTCCGCTGAAGGCCTTCGGGACCACCGACGCGTTCGTCGCCAAGATCGATCCGAAGGGCAACCTCCTCTGGGCCACGCAGCTCGGCGGCGCGGGTGCGAGCGCGCAGGCGCAGGCCGTCGCGATCGGGCCGCACGGCGAGGTCGCCGTCACCGGGACCTTCGACGGGCGCGGCACCGTCCAGACGAGCGTCCTCGACTCGGGCGGCGCCATCGAGGGCTTCGCGATGCTCCTCGGCTCCACGGGGAGCGTCAAATGGGTGCGCGAGCTCGCGGGAACGAAGCCCGCGGCGGGGACGGCCATCGCGATGGATCAGTTCAGCAACACGCTCGTCGCCGGCACCTTCGCGGGCTTCTTCGACCTCGACGACGGGGCGCTCGACACCTTCGGCGGCACCGACGTATTCGTCGCGGAGCTCGACGTCTACGGTAACACGCTCTGGAGCCAGGGCCTCGGCAGCCGCGGCAACGACCGCGCGAACGGCGTGGCGTTCGACCCGAGCGGCAACGGCGTCCTCCTCGCGAGCCTCGTCGGCAGCCCCGAGGTGGCGGCCCTCAGCAAGTACGATCCCTTCGGCAACGTCCTCTGGTCCCACGGCTACGGCGGGCAGGGCGGCGCCGTCGCCGGCGACGCGCTCGCGATCGACTCCCAGGGCACGATCTACGTCGCGGGCGACTTCCGCGCGCCGTTCGACTTCGGCTCCTGCTCGTTCACGACCAGCGACACCACCTTCGGCAGCGCCTTCATCGGCGTCGTGAGCCCCGACGGCCAGGCCTCGTGCGGCCGCGAGTACGGCTCCGGACAGGAGACGCGCTTCCACTCACTGGCCGCGCACCCCGCGGGGGGCCTGCTCCTCTCGGGCAACTTCGTCGGCACGCTCGACTTCGGCCAGGGCCCCATCACGGCGACGACGGACACGGCGTTCGTCGCGCGCGCGGTGCCGGAGGCGATGCCGAACCAGTAGTCGGCGGGAAGGCTCCGGCGGCTCGCGACGTACGATGGGCAAAGCGAGGCTCGCCATGTGGAAGAACGCCGTCCTTTCGTTGCTGACCGCTCTCGGTGTCGTCGTCGTCCTCGCCGCGAGCGCCCCGCCCGCGAGCGCCGGCGACTACGGCAAGTGCAGCTTTGCTTCCGACTGCCACGCAGGCGTCAAGTGCAACTCCGGCCACTGCGCCGACAGCGCGGGCTCGAGCTGCAACTTCGACTCCGACTGCGGAGGCGGCGGAGCCAAGTGCAACAGCGGCAAGTGCTCCACGGCGCCCGACGGCAAGTGCAACTTCGACAGCGAGTGCGGCGGCGGCAAGTGCAGCAGCGGGCACTGCACGCACTGAGGCGCGGCGACTCGGCCCGCGGCCGACGTGGAGGGGCCGAGGTGCTATCTTCGACAGCGTGGACTCCACGGCCGAAGCGCTCGCGCGACTTCGCCGGTTCGCGCGACCCGTGAACAGCGGCCTTCCTGCCGTCGACGTGGCCCTGGGCGATCTACGCGGCCTGCTCGTGGACGCCGGCGTGGCGTTCCGGATCGTCGGGGGAGTCGCCGTGGTCCATCACGGCTACACGAGGACCAGCGAGGATCTCGCCGTCCTGGTCGAAACAGACGCAGGTGCGCGCATCGACGCCGGTCTCGCCGCGCACGGCTTCGAGCGCACGAGCCCGGCCCGGCTTCGCCACAGCGCCACCGCGGTGCGCGTGGACCTGCTCGTTGCGGGCGAGCCTCTTCCGCGCGATCCGTCGCAACGCTACCCCTCGCCCGATGCGCTGGGCGCGAGCCCGCGCGATCCGCAGATCGCCAGCCTGCCCGGCCTCGTGGAGCTGAAGCTCCACGCCCGACGGCACCGCGACCTCGCCGACGTCGTCGAGCTGATGAAGCGCCTCGACGAGGCGCACTACATCGAGGTCGAAGCCGCCGTGGACCGAGGGCTTCGCCCGGAGCTTGCGCGCCTCCGTCGCGACGCGCTCGAGGAGCGCGCGGGGGAGGAGTGACGGGCGGCCGCGGTCTTCGAGCTCACGCTGGCCCGTCGACCACGAAGACGTCGGCCTCGGACGCAGCCGTCACGGCCCGCATGAGCCAGCGCGTCAGGGTGGCGACATCTCCGCAGGACACGATGCGATCACGAGCGGCGCCGCTCAGCGACACGCCCCGTGCCGACAGCGCCGCCGCTATGGCGCCCCGAATGCCCTCACGGGCCACCTCGCGCCCCCTTTCCTCGCCTTCCTTCCGCAGCTGCTCTGCAGAGTTCATGACCAACTCCTCGCCTTTCGGCCCCCCGATGTCCAAGAGGATACCCTGGATGACCGCCGCATCCACGTCGGCCGGGGCCGTGGCATGGACGTACCGCGTCACCTGCTCGAACAGCATCCGCACGCCGTGATCCCACACCAGGCGGGCTACGACCGCACGCATGAACGGCTGCGCCTCGAGCAGGCGGTCGAGCGACCGCGACGCCCAGAGCGCGAGCTCGACGAGTCGCGGCAGGGCGTCGAGCGCGCGCGAGGCGAGCTCGGTCGCGGTCAGCGGCGAGAGATCGTCGAGCAGGAATCGGAAGTGAGGGAGGTACGGCCGCGTCGCTTCGAGCAGCTCGGGGCTCGTGCCCTCGAACATCGACGCCAGCTCCGGGGCACGCCGCCAGCCCCCGTCGCCGTGGTGCAGCACCAGGGGCAGCGGGTGTCCCCGGACAGCCGCCGGCACGCTGGAGAACAAACGCGCCGCGTCCCGTGCCCTCCGCCCCCGTGAGGGCGGGCGGAGGGCCGGGGTGCGCTGCCAGCTACGTCAGGTCAAGGAAGGGAAGCCGTCCCGCCGCTGCGGGGTCAGCTCTTCGTGGCCGGCGTCGCGGGCGCCGTCGGCTCCGCGCTGGGCGCGGCTCCTCCGGTTCCCTGCGCCGGCTGCGTTCCGCCCGGGGCCGTCGGAGCCGCCGGCGGCGCTGCCGTCGCGGGCTCGGTCGCGGGGACCGTGCCCTTGATGGCGAGCTTCGCCTTCGGACCCTTCGTGCCTCGAGCCACCCTGGTCGCGGCGCGCTTCGCGGCCGCCTCGGCCTTCTCCTCCGGAGTGAGCACCGTCACCTTCCTCGGCGCGAAGCCGAAGTCGGCGAGCTTGGGGCTCGTCCCACCGAACGCCGCGATCACGAGCTGCTTGAGATCGTGAACGACGACGTCCGCCTGCTGGTTCAGTGCCGTGTAGGCCGTTCCCGCGTGCTGCCACGTTGCCTTGGCGGTCGCGACCTGGTTCGCCGCGTCGATCCGGCTCTGGATGAAAGCCACGAGCGTCGTCGGCGTGTATGTCGTTCCCCCGAGGGCGAGGCTCGACATCTGTTCGAGGTCCTTCTGGATGCCGTTGATGAGCTGCTGATCCTTGCCCTGGGTATTGGTCCTGTTCTTGGTCGTCATGCATTCTCCTTTCGTGAGGGGTACTGCGTGCGGGGCGGCCGGCGCGGCGCACCATTGCGCCGCGGTCTTCCGTTCCCGCGAGGGAATCCGTGTCGGGTGATCGTCACTCCTTCGCGTCGTCGGGCGCGTCGGGCGCGTCGGGCGTCGCGGGCGCGGCGGGTGCCGCTCCCGTGATCGCGAGGCGCGCCTTCGGTCCTCGGGTCTTGCGTACGGCGCGCGTCGCCGCCCGCCGCGCAACCGCCAGCGCCGTCTTCTCCGGGGTCCACGGCGTCGCCGCCGTGGCCTTGAACCCGAAGTCGGCGAGCTTTGGGCTCTGCTCGCCGAAGGCGCCGATGACGAGCCGTTTCAGGTCGCGCATGACCTGACCCGTCTCCTCGTCGAGCGCCGCGTACTGCCTCGTCGCGTCGAGCCATGCGGCCCTGGCGGCGAGGATGCCGTTCGCGGCGTCGATGCGCGCCTGGAGGAACTGTTCCAGGGTGGCAGGCGTGAAGACCTTGCCTCCCAGGTACAGCGCCGGCATGCCCTGGAGGTCCGTGCGGACTCCCTCGATGGCTTGCTGGTCCAGGCCGCGCTGCATCGTGCGGTTGCGTGCTTTCAATACCCACCCCCGTCGCAGCGCTCGCGGACCTCGCGCAGCAGCTCGACGAGCGCCTCGGTCGGATCGGAGGACAGCGCGAGCCATCCTTCGAGTACCTCGAGGCAGAGGTCCTGCACCACGTCCTCGGCGTCCATGCGTCGGTTGCCGAGATGATGCCGGGCCGTCTTCACGAGCTGCCACCGGTGGGACCGCATCACCGCCTCGAGGACGAGGCGCTGCTGGGGGGTCGCCGGTGCCGGCTCGTCGACCAGGGCGAGCTCCGGAAGGAGCTCGGGGTCCTCGACGAGGAAGGGATACGGATCGGTGGGGCGGATGCGCTGGGACTTTCGGTTCGTGCGGCTCATGGTGGTTGAGTTTCCTTTCTGGGTTTGGGTTTGGGGTTAGGAGTTGCTGCGAGGGAAGTTGATGAGGGCAAGCGCGCGCTCGAACATCGCGGCGTAGGACGTGGGAAGAGAGAGGATGCGCTCGAGGATCTCGTCGACTGCGGCGTCGATGTCCGAGGGGAGGTCCATGCGTCCCTCGAGGGCGTCGATGAGAACATCCTGCACGACGTCGTCCGCGTCGGAGCGATCGCGCAGGCGCCGCGCCTGGTCGAAGAGGTACTGGCGATGCTTCGCGGTGAGCCGCCGCATCACGTCGGCCGCAGCGGTGCCCCTGCGTGCTTCGGCGGCTGCGAGGAGCGTGTCGTCGACGTCCTCCTCGCGGAGGACGCGCGCGGTGCTCCGGTCGTAGGCCTTCATCGCGCGCCTCCCTTCAGGCGCGCCTGCCGCGCGCATTCCCGGGCCATCCTGCCGAGCCAGGGGATCGCGTCGTCGGGCTCCGGGGGCAGCAGCCTCGCCTCGCAGAGCGCGAGGTAGAAGTCCTGCATGGCGTCGCTGGCGTCCTGACGGCCCTCTTCGCCGAGCTCGTCGACGATCTCGTCGAAGAGGATGCCGCCCATGACGATCGCGATCCAGCCGATGGCGCCGCGGTCGCCGCGGCAGGCGTCGAGGACGCACTGCTGGCCGGCGTTGGGGACGGGCGGCGTGGGAGGGGTCGTCGGAGCGACGGCGACGAGGGCGGTGATGTTCTTGGTGGCGGTGGCGGTGTGCTTCTTCATGGGGATTCTCCTTGGTGGTGACTGGTGGATGGTTTCGGGTGGACCGAGGGCGCACGTCTCCCCTGCCCCCGCGCGTGCCGTGTGCACGTCGCGGTGGCCTGGGTTGCCTTCGGGGCTTCGAGGGCGTCGCCCCCGCCGGGTCACTGACCCGCGGCGCGTCGCCCTTACCTCCTAGGGACAGTCAGCCAGGCGAATCGGCGGCGAGACGGATCACTTTTTTGATCTTTTTTCTCACCCGTCGCGGTCAGCGCCCCCTTCGAGCGGTCGCTGCCACGGCATCCTCAGGCCCGAAAGACGAGTCCTTTCGCCAGGGAAAGGAGTCATTCGCACGGTGCCGATGCCGTCATTGCGTCCCCATGCGGGGACTCTCCGAAGGAACGACCCCAGGCCTTGCCCGCGACCGCCAGGGTCGTTGCGAGGGAGGAGGGGGGCCCTCCTCAGAGAGGCGCGGGGCCCTCGCGCCAGACGAGCGCCTTCCTTGCGAGCAAGGCCGCATGGCCTTTCGAGCAACGACACATCCCGTTTGCGGGGAGCTCGCCCGCCCTCGCCCGGGACCGTGCGGGGCCTCGCGCGGGACGGCCAGGGCCCTCGCGGGCGAGGCCCCATGCCCTTGCGAGGGACAGCCAAGGCCGTCGCGAGCGAGGCCATGGGCCCTCCGGGGCAAGACCCCGACCCCTTGCCCCCAAAGGCATTCCCCCTCCGGAGGAACGACATGGGTCGTTGCCAGAAAGGGCGGTCGTCGTCCCCCGCGAGGCCGGCCCGCCTTCCCCTCGACTCCAGCGCTCCTCCCGCGCAAGGCCCTGGGCCGTCGCGCGCGAAGGCATGGTTCGTTGCTCCGGAGAGTCGCCCCGAAGCAACGCCATGCAACAAGCGATGCCTACCGAGGATGGATCTGGAGCGGGCGCTCCCGCCAGTTCGTAGGACCCTTCGCGTTGTTGAAATGATTCACGTGCCTGGGCGTCTTCCCCGCGTAGTAGTCGGCGATCTCCTTGCGTGCCTGCGTCACTTCGGGGGCATCCTCGCCCTTCTCGTCGAGACCCTTCGCGGTATCGAGCGCGTCCCACGCCTCGCCGTAGTAGCCAGCCTTGAGCTCCGCATACGCTTCCCTGCGGGCGGCCTTCGCGCGCTGCTCGGGACTGGGGGGCGGAACGTACGTGCGGTACGCGACGCTCGTCGCCGGCATGATGCCCGCGGCGAAGATCTTCCCCGCGGTGCCGAGGGTGAGGAGGATCATCGCGGCGCTCGAGAACTGCTTCCAGCGCGTACCTTCGATGAAGCGGAACCGGAACGTGCCATCGACGGGAGCCTTCTTCGCAGGCGACGCCGTCGGCGGGCGCGCGCTCTCGATGGAAATGACCCTTGCCGGCGCCGCGACGGGCACCCGGGGGGACGCCGGCGCTGCGGGCACGAGGGCGCGTTTGACCGCGTCCTGGGCCTTCGCGTTCATGCGGTCTGCGTCGTATCCGAGGGCCGCGAGCTCGGCGTGCACCTGCTCGTCGGACAGCTCGTCGACCTCCGCGAGGGCGTCCTCGTGCGGGAGGATGGCCATCACTTCGGCGAACGACCGGGGCAGCATGGGGTCGGTCATGCCTTCCTCGACTTCTTCTTCGGTCTCCCCGACCTCCTGGGCACTCCCGCCAGGTCATCCATGCGGTCGAGCAGCCGCTCGCGCGCGGCCCGGACCTGTTGGACCGTGCACTTGCAGGCTATTGCGATCTCCTCGTAGGTGTCGGCCCCTTCGCACCGTGCAAGCACGCTCGGCCAGCCGATCCCCTCCTCTGTTTCGTCTGCGCTCGCCTGCTTCACGCGCCCCGCGTGGTCCTCCATCTCGATCTGCTCGGCGAGGGGCCGCTGCGGCATGAACTTCTCGTGCTCGGAGCCGAGCGCCTCCTTGGCGCGGTTGTCCCGGCGCCGCGACCACGTGCGGTGCTCGTTCATGAGCGCGCCGGTGATGTACCGCCACATCGGCTTCTCCGAAGGCTTCCACGCCGTGGCCGGATCCCTCTGCGCCCTGAGGAGCTTCTCGAGGGTGTCAGCGACGATGTCCTCGGCGTCGGCAAGGTCCAGCCTGCGGCGGCACGCGAAGAGCACCATGCGCGCCTGGAGCTTCCCCAGCCTGCGGTTGTCCGCCAGGACCGCGTCGAAAGAATCCCCGAGCTCGAGATCCGGATGTGTCACGGCCCCGTCCCCTCCGCCTCCCGGCTGTTGATCCACTCGCGCCACTCCGCCGTCACTGCGCGCGGCTCCCGGCCGAAGGCGTGGACGAACGCGGGCTCACAGTCGTAGTGAGCCAGGATGTCGTCCCGGCACTCGCCGTAGAAGCTCCAGAGCACACCGCGCTGCGCCATGAAGCGAAGCGCCTCGCGCGCGACGGCGAGCCGCAGGTAGGCTCGGGGCCCCTCCTCGAAACGCTCGTCCAGCCACGAGAATGCTGCTTCCAGCGTGACTTCCGAGGAGAGGTCGTAGTTCGTGGACGCGAGCAGATCACGGAGAGTCTGCAAACGAAAGTGCGCCTTGAAGCGGAGCTGACCGGTGGGGCTCTGATCCCATGCTTCAAAAAGCGACGGAATTCCTTCGGAAATCCACTCCGGAGCTTTCGGGAAGTCGCCGTCGCCCATCAAATGATGCACGACCTCGTGAGTACCCGAGTAGATGCCTGCCGTGTCGGTCCGGACCAGGATGAGGTGCCGCCTCTCGTCGTACATGCCGAACGAGTTCAGGTCGAGCGGCGCCTCGTCGTCGGCGCGGGGAAGCGAGAGCAGCGCCCGTTGGAACGGCGCGGCTGACGAATAGACCATGAGCAGGGCTGCTTCGTCGGCGCGGTGGCGAAAACCCTGCGTATACAGCGCGTTGACGAGGCGCTCGGTCAAGGACACCACCGCGTCGACCGGCGCCCCCGGGTCGCCCCCGGCGACGACGAAGGTGTCGGCGGCCGTGACGATGCGCGTCGGGTGCTCCGGGGCGGCGCGCGCCAGGGTGGTGAGGCGGGCGACGTCGGCCGCGAGGAACGCGGCTCGGCGCGGGGAGAGTGGCGGCGCAGGCGCGGGAGGAGCAACCGGACGGACCGCGAGCGGTGCAAGGCCGGTCGCGGCGCTCACGTCGACGGAGCTCGACGGGGCCTCGACGGCCGCCGGCCCGTGTGTGATGGGCGTGTCGTCGCCCAGGTCGCACGCCCAGAGCGCCACGCAGAACAGCGCTAGAAGCCCCCATTGCCCCCGCATGGGACTGCTCATTAGCCATAGAGTTCGCTTCGCACAAGAGGTATTTCTGTCGCGCATTCGGGTGACAGAACCGATGACGGGCTCGTGACGGACTGCCAGGGGGACGAGGGAGAACGAGGTCACACGATGAAAATCGAGGTCTGCCGCGAGTTCGGACGGCTCTCTGTCTTCGCCTCGGCCATGGATGCCCGCAGCTCGGCGTGAGGTGCGGCTCGCTCTTCGTCGTCCAGGTCGTCACCCCCGTGGGCGAGCACCTCATCCAGCTGCACGAGCTCGACCACTTCGCCCTCGGGCCGATCCGTCGGCTCGTCGAGCACGAGCCTGCCATTGTGAACTCGGGCCTCGAGGGGCTGCCCCATGCCCGGATCGTAGTTCCGCGAGGGCCCCTTGGCCACGGTCGCGCCGTTGCACCGAGCGAGAGAAGGCCGCGACTGCGGCGGCGTCAGCCCGCAGCCTCGTCGGCGAAGACGTCGACCTCCGAGGCGGCGGTCACGGATCGCGTGAGCCAGCGCGTCAGCGTGGCAATGTCCCCGCAGGTCGCGATGCGATCGCGAGCGGCGCCGCTCAGCGATACTCCGCGCGCAAAGAGGGCCGTCGTGATGGCGCTTCGTAGTTCCTCGCGACCTTCCTCCCGACCTTCTTCCCGGCCTTCCTTGCGCAGCTGCTCTGCAGAGTTCACGACCGCCTCCTCGCCTTCGGGCCCGCCGATGTCCAAGAGGATACCCTGGATGACCGCCGCATCCACGTCGGCGGGCGCCGTGGCATGGACGTAGCGCGTCACCTGCTGGAAGAGCATCCGCACGCGGTGGTCCCAGACCAGGCGGCGCGTCAGGCCTGCAAGGTCGTCGAGCATGAACCGGAAGTGCGGCACGAACGCGCGCGCCGCGTCGAGCAGCTCCGCGCTCCCGCCGAGCATCGACGCGAGCTCGGGCGCCGCCTTCCAGCCCGCAGCACTGTGGTGCATCACGACCGGAAGCACGATGGGAAGCGCGAGTGCGTCCGGGTGCTCGCTCCGCCATCTCTCCCAGATCCGCACGACGTAGTGCAGGAGGCGAAGCGGCATGGCGCGGTCGAGCGACGACTGGTGCTCGAAGAGCACGTACACGAGACTCTCGTCGCCGGCGCGCGTGCGCACCGTGAACAGGAGATCGCTCTGGCTTTGCTGCAGCGCTTCGTCGACGAAAGACCCGGAGCACACCGCAAGCGTCGACAGGTCCAGCTGCGCACGTACCGCGGCCGGCAAGAGCAGCTCGATCTCACTTCGCGCGAGGTCGGCCTGGCCAAACGCCGACTTGAACAGCGCATCGTGCGGGGTCGGTGTGCTGGTGCTCGCGGCACCCTTCGTGAACTACGCGATCGGGGCCCTTCACGCAGACCTCCCGGTGGAGACCCTCGCAACGCGGCTGCGGCTGTCGAACCTATCCGAGGCGTCGGCGAGCCCGATCAGGTACATTCGGCCCGCCGTCCGGTCATCCGCGACCACCACCTCGCTCGGATTGAAGCGGCAGTGGAGCTCGTTGGCGGCCCGCTAGGGTCTATCGGCCGAGACCTCCTTCCACTCGGTTACCTTCGGCTTGATTACACGGCAGCGATAGACCGGCATGTGAGCTCCCCCGAGTGAGCCTGAAGACGACAGGGATAGCTGGCCCCGGGAGAGAACGACAAGGAGTTCGCGGTGAGCGTGGCCCGCGGGCTGTTGAAGGTTGAGGTGGCGGTTCACCCGTCGCGGGGCGAGGGACCAAATCGTGACCGGCCCTTCGGAGCGTCTGTCTACTGGAAGCAGTACACCGAGCCGTCGCGCGAACCGACCACGATCTCGCCCTCGGGGCCGATCCCCGGGGAGGAGTCGATGGGACCCTCGGTCGCAAATGACCACAGCAGGTGGCCTTCCGGCGAGATCGCGTAGAGCTTTCCGTCCTCGGAACCGACATAGAGGCTGCCGTCGGCGCCCACCGCTGGCGACGAGTTGACGGGACCGCCGGTCCGGAATGTCCATTTCTCGTGACCCGTAGCGTCGACGGCATGAAGCGAGCGGTCCAAGGCACCGAAGTAGATGACGTGGTCGCGGCCAAACGCCGGGGACGAGTCGATCGCGCTCGTGGTCCGCGTCTTCCATAGGAGCGTTCCGTGCGAATCGAATGCGTAGATCGATCCGTCCTCGGAGGGCACCAACACGTCGCCGGTAGCAGTGGCGGCGACAGCGCCGCGAATCGGGCCATCGGTATGCAATTCGCGCAGCACCTGGCCCGTAGGGGAGACGGCGATCGCGGTGCGGGCATCTGTCCCAACGTAAAGGGTTCCGTCGGACGTGAGCGTGGGGGACGAGGCTATGCCCCCTCGGGTGCTGAGTTTCATGCGCACGCGGCCGTCGGCGCCAACGGCGTAGAGCTTTCGGTCGTTCGAGCCCAGGAAGACGGTGCCGTCGGGCCCGATCGTCGGCGACGAGAAGGAGCAATTGCCAGTGTCCACCGACCAAACCAGGAGCCCGTCGCGCAGGGCGTAGAGATGGTGGTCGACGCTGGTGACGTAGACGACACCCGTCGGCGCGACCGCCGGGCCTGCCCACACCGCAGCGAAAGTCTGGAAGGACCAGCGGAGAGCGCCCGTGTGACCATCTATGGCGTACACCTTGCCGTTGGTTGAGCCAACGTACACCGTCGAATCTGGACCGATCGCCGGCGACGACCAGACTTCGCCACCGGCCTGGAAACGCCAGACGAGCTTCGGAGCCGCAGCGGGAATCACGGGGGATGCGCCGTCGTGCACGGCTTCGTGGTGGAACATGGGCCAGGCCCGCGACGTCGTCGGCGCTTGACCGGAGGACCAGAGGGCCAGCTTCAAGGGCGGCGCAGCGGAGGGAGCGCAGCAGGCGAGGCCGGCGGATACGAGAGCTACGCTCGCATGCCGTCGACTCAGCAGGCCGCGACCTTGCCTCGCAGCTTGACAGATCGGTGACACGAGATTCGACGAGGATGGCGCTAGAGCGATGCCTCGTCCAGTGACTCGCCCTCGGAGACGCACGTCCTCGACCCCGGCCGACGGGACACTGGCGGCCTGCCGCTGACTGGCACGCCGCTCGCTTCCCCTCGCTTCGAGGTGAAGCATCATGCGCAGCCGTCGCCCACTCACAATCACGCTTGGATTGCTCGGGGTAGCGGCAATTGCTTCGACCTTGCAGTGCGGATCGGAGCGTCCGGAGGGGTTTGCGCCGCAGCAGGACGGTGGTGCGGCCGAGAGTGGATATCCATCACTCGGACATGCGTCACCGACGACCTGGAGCATGGTGTTCGGCGGCGGGTCGGTGACGCCCTACGGCGTAAGCGCGGCCGCAGACGGCACCGTGCGCACCGTCGGGTCACTGCGCGGGATTGCCACGCTCGGTCCTGTCACGCTGAACAGCGCGGGTGGATTGGATGTGCTGGTGGCGAAGCTCGACTCGGCGGGTGAAATCCTCTGGGCCCGAAGCTACGGTGATCCGCAAGATCAATCCGCCAGCGCCTCCGCGGTCGACGCGGAGGGAAACGTCGTCGTTGTCGGCAGCTTCTCCGGGACGCTGGACTTCACGCAGAACCAACCCGTTCTCCAGTCGCTTCCTGTTGCGGGGACGGTTGCGAGCGGCGCGGCCGTGGGCGGGCCGGGAACAAGCCCGCTTCGTGCGCGCGGCTCGTCGGACGCCTTCGTTGCGAAACTGGACGCAAACGGCTCGCTGCAATGGGCTCTCCAGTTCGGCGCTTCGCGCGCGACGGTGAGTGCAACGGCCATCGCGCTCGGCCCTCAAGGCGACATGGCGATCACGGGGACGTACGAGGGGTCTCTTGGGAACGGCACTACAACGTCGGCAGGAGGGCGAGACGCCTTCGTCCTGAAGCTCGACTCGACCGGGGCCACACAGTGGGTTCGGACGTTCGGCGGCGCCGGAATGGACAGCGGAACGTCCGCAGCGACGAATGATCGCGGAGAGGTGCTGGTCACCGGAAGCTACGAGGGCGCGATCGACATGGGAACCGGGCAGCTCCCCGAGTTCGGGATGGAAGATGTCTTCGTCGCGAAGCTCGGTGCAGGTGGAAGCACCGTATGGGCGGAGGGCTTCGGCGGGAACCTCAACGACGACGCGGTTAGCGTGGCGTTCGATGCGTCGGGCGACGCGGTTACCCTTGGCGATTACGCAGGAACAGTCGATCTCGGGACGGGATCGCTCGCGAGCTGCTGCCCGCCGGCCGGTCCCGAGGGCCTCGACATCTTCGTCGCGAAGTACGACTCCGAAGGGAGAGCGCTCTGGGCGCACAACTACGGCAGCATGGACCCGTGGGACAAAGGCGACGGCTTGGTAGTCGACCCGAGCGGAACGATCTACATCGCCGGGCACGTGCGTGCCGGGTTCCCCTTCGGTGCATGCGGCGTCACCCCGAACAACGCGATCGGCGGCGATGCCTTCATCGGCTGGCTGACCGCCGACGGGGACGCGGTGTGCGCGCGCACGTACGGCTACGGTGCTACGACACAGATCCACAGCTTCGCAAAGCATCCGACCAACGGGCTGGTGATGGTCGGCCACTTCGTCGGAGGAGTCGATTTCGGACAGGGGGCCACGGTGGCGAGCCAGGACTCTGGCTTCATCGCGCGAGAACAGCCGGATAGCCCGGCGCTGCAGTAGTGTGCCTGGGGGGAGCGGCGCCTCAAAGTCGGGCGATGTCGTGCCGCGACCGCTCCATGCCGTTGATGACGTCCCCATTGCATTCGACCCAGGCGTGCGCTGCGAATTTCTCGGCGACGCCGTCCGAGCCGATGACCACGTCCGATCCCGGCAAGCAGGCTGCCACCGTGAGAGCACGCGTCAGGCACGTGCCTCTGCCTTCCAACCGGCGCACGGTTTCCTCTGCCTCCGATAGCGACAGTCTTGGCAGGAGTCGACCCACACCGAACACGGTGCGCTTCGCTTGCAAAGGAGGCTGTACCCGCACGACCACGCGCGCGAAGACGTGGAGGAGCCGGGTCTCCAGGGCTATGCGAGCCTCGCGCATCACGCTCGCCTCAGAATGCCTTCAGCGATGAGCTCCCCGGCGAGCCTGCGCACATCGTTCCGTGCGGTGTCCTCGTCCACGTCGTACTCACCCATCACGGACTCGACCGCTTCCGCGAGGGAGCTCCCCTTCTCGAGCTCCTGCCACACGTGAGTGCCCACGGCATCGAGAGAGAAGTACTGCCCGGCGTCGAGGTGCAGAATCACCGTCTCCTCGTCGAAGCGCCGGGCGTGGACGTTGGCGGCGACGACGAAACGTTGGTCCATCTCGCTACTCACGGTTCGCTCCCGCCTCGTCGAAGCTCGTCGAGCAAATCGGAGACTACCTGAACCGACGCGTTCATGCAGTCGGCCGTCCGACGGCGGCGCAGCTCGAACACCTCCGTCTCCCGCGCGATGTGTGCGAGGTTGTCGAGATCGCTGCGCATCGGCGCGAACACGTCGAGCCCCAGACGGAAGGCACCGATGCTCAAGGCGGCGAACGCCTCAGCCCCACGAAGGCGGACGAGCAGGGGAGTGTCCACGTCGCCGAAGGTCAGTGAAACGAGCGCCTTCAGTCGCGTGGGCCTCCCGGCATGCCGCCGCGGCAGGAGCGGAACCTTCCGCCGCTCGGTCACTGCCTCCAGGCTCATTTCTCGCGCCACGTCCGTCCGGAGCCAGTGGTGCGTCTCAGTCGGCATTGCGTCGATCCTATCTTCTGCGAACCGGAGACCCATCACGTCATCCGAAAGCAGCTCGGCGTCGTGCAGCGCACACAGACGCATTGCGAGCGTCGACTTGCCGGCACCGCTGTCGCCGAGAAACCCGATGCCGACGTCTCCTCGCGCGACGCACGAGGCGTGGAGCGTCATCCCGCCGTTGAGGTGACCCAGCAGCGCCGCCACGATCTCGTCGAAGTGGTCGCGTAGCGAGCCTGCTACCGCGGCGCCGACCGGCGCAAAGTGGCTGTCCGAGCCGGAGACGTCGGTCCGAAGCACCCCCAAGCCCGGCCACTCCGCGACGATGTGCTCACCGGCGCGACCGACCCGAAAGGTGATGGGGCCGATGCGCGGCCAGCGGTGCAGCCAGCGCACGTCGTCGATCATGAGCCCGCCGCGGGGTCCCGCAGGAAGGCCTCCGCGCCCAGGACCGGCCAGATCTCGGTCCACAGGAACCGGTCCTTCACCGGGTTCCGCAGCTCCTCGAACCGCGCGCGGAAGACGTCGGGCTCGACGATGCCAAGATCTGCCAACCGGTGGGGGTACGCCAGATCCTCGAGGGACTCGATCCCTCCCGACGCCTCGACGATGTCGTCGTATGCGGACATCCAGGCCTTGTCGGTCCGCAGGCGAAGGGTCTCGGGTACCAGACCGCGAAGCGCCTCCTGGTAGAGGCCGCGGAGCCGGTTCCCGTGGAAGAGGATCTCTGGACTGAGCGAGGCGACGAAATCGACGACCTCCGGATCGAAGAAAGGGTCCACCTCTAGGAACCCGCCGACCTTCTCGGTTTGGGCGCGGGCGTCGCTGTGGTCCAAGTAGAGCGGCCAGAAAGCTGCGTGGCTCATCCAGCTCTTGTCGGAGGAGCGCTCGTCTTCGTCTGCGACGATCGGGGCGAAGCCCTCGCTCTGGACCATGCGACGAAGGTGAGGACCGGCCCAGCCGGGACCCGAGGGCCGGCCACGACGCGCACGTATTCGGCGGAGCACCTCCTTGGGGATTGCGCTTCGAAGGAGCGGACGCACGACGAGGCTGGACATGCGAGAACGCGGAGTCGATGTTCCGTAGCCGCTCAGCGCGGCCGCTCCACGAAGGGCACAGACGAGGTGGCCCCTCCGCGCGATGTCCGCGAACAGGCGAAGATCGCCGCCGAAGACCTCGTCGCCCCCGGTTCCCGTGAGCACGCGCTCCCAGCCTAACGACCGCACCGCCATCGCCATCACGCACGTGATCGGCTGGTACGTCACTGGTGCGTGGTTCACGACGAGCACGTCCCGGACGGCGGGGCACGCCCGTGGGGACACGCGGTGTACGGAGACCGAGAGCATCGAAGAGAGCGCGGCGAGATGGGGTCGGTCGTCACCAACACCGCCGAAGTCGAGCGCGAATCCACCGACCGAAGGCGTCCCTGTTCGGGACGCTCGGACAGCAGCGGCGAAGATCCCGCTCGAGTCGAGCCCGCCACTGACGAGGACACCTACTGCCTCCGAGGGGCCCATTGCCCGCGATACTGCGGCAAGGACGCGGTCGCGCAGCTCCACGGCGGCGTCCCGAATCGGCATCTGGCGATGCGGAAGGGGCAGGAACGGTATCTCGTCGCTCCTGCCCAAGCCTCGAGGCCCGATACGGAGAATGTGACCGGAGGGCACGCGCTTAATCGCGCTCCAGTAGGTTCGCGATGGATCCGCCGGCTGCCGCCACACGACGTGCCCGGCGAGTCGCTCGTGATCGACGGCTTGATCCACGAGACGCAGGAGCGGCGCGAGCTCGGAGCAAATCAGGACCGCGTTGGTTTTCGGGTCGGTCGCGTAGTAGAGGGGCCGCCCTCCGAAGTGGCCGCGCCCGAGCAGCACCTCTCCGTCGACGGCCGCCACGAACGCGAAATCACCGTGGATGTGGAAAGGCGGGCGGAGCGCCTCAAGACCGCGCGGACGAGATGGCCCCATCCACGCGAGCCCCTCGGACTCTTCAAGTCGGGCGGGGCATGCCGACCTCGTCGTTCCGATGCCGATCCCGCGCCGGACCACTGCCGGGGGCTTGTCGTCGCCGCTCGCTCCAAGAAGACGGCACAGAAGTGTGCAGATGGTCTCCTCGGGGAGTCGTGCGACGACCGCCGCGATCAAGCGTGAACTAGCGAAGGGCCACTGGCATCGCCCGCCTTAGTCCCCGCCCCAGCCGTGAGGTCGCTGACCCTCCCGAGCCGCTTGAGTGTGGGAGGGGAGTAAGCGCGAGCGCGCCTGGGCTCGGCAGGAACGTCGGAGAGGCGTAGGGGGCTCTTTGCGCGCATTAGGCTCCCACATTAGTACCACCAGGCGGGGGCGCCATTCAATGCGCCCCCCGAAATCCGGCTCCTTGGAGGCCTGCGGCGTTTGCTTCTGCGTCGTGCTATTTTCCGACCATGAGCTTGACGGGGTCTAGGATCGTCTTTGCCCTCGGCTTCGGCGTCGTTGGAGCGACCGCCGGGGCGCTACCGGTCGTTGCCTGCGGCAGTAGCAGCAGCGGCGGGAACTCGGAACACGACGGGGGAAACGATGTCACCACGCAAGACACCGGGCCAGGAGTAGACGTCTTCGCGGACGTTTCTTCCGACGCCTCTTCGGAGGCGAAGCAGGACGGCGGAGACGGATCGATGCCCGACTCAGGGGCCGCTGATGTGCAGAGCTTCGCGGACGTCGGCGACGTCAGCATCGACGTCCCACCGCTCGGCGATTTCCCGCATGCCGTCGACGAGGCATTCTGCAATCGATTGCGCGAGTGCTGCGCCGTCTTGGACGGCGGTACCTGGAACCAGGACGGCGACGGCGGATGCGTTCCGCTGTACGACACCTACGGGGGAGCGTTCGGGATCGCGCGGTTTAACGCGGCGCTTGATTCCGGTGCTGTGACCTATGACGCGTCCACCGCTTACGATTGCCTGCGAGATTTCCTCTCCTTCAGTTGCGGAACGGTCGCTGCCAGCGCTCTCGATGGGGTACGCGACACCTGCTTCGGCGCGATGCAAGGGACACTCGGGAGCGGGCAGGGGCCGTGTGTCGATTCCATTCAGTGCCAAGCGGGGCTCTATTGCTCCACCGCCACCCATGTATGTACTCCGCTTGAGGGGCTGGGACAACCGTGTCAGGACCAAGTCCTATCCACTGACTGCACGTACCTCGGTGAGGGTACGCCTGCACTCTACTGCCAGGCCACGGCGGACGGTGGAACATGTCAGCCTGCTCAGGATGCGGGTTCCAGCTGCGTGTACGGTCAGGCGTGCCTCAGCGGCGTGTGCGCCTTCCCCGCGTGCTCGAATACCGATGTGTTCAGCGACCCCGGTGTCCCCAATGGCATCTGCGCGACGTTCACTCAGTAGCCAAGCATCCCCAAGAAATCAGTGCGAGAGGCAGACTCCTTGTGCGCCCGCGTCGACGCAAGTCTGCCCTGAGCCGGGGCAGTCCGAAGCGTCGACGGACCCGCAGGGACACGCACCCGCAGAGAGGGTCTGTGGGCAAGAGCTGGGATTTGTGGCGCATTGCGCGAGCGTGAGGCCCCCGCCGCACGTGTAACAGGCCGTGGGCGCATTCGACCCGTTGGCGGTACAGGCCGCGCAGCTCTCGACGCAGAGTCCGTTTGAGCCGGAGAGGGAGAGATCGTATGGGCAGAACAGGCTGCCCGTGGCGCATCCCGCGCAGTTCCGCGGCACGCACTGATTCTCGCAGCACGCACCGCCGCAGTTCGACGCGTTGCACGAGTACTGCGGGGTCGCCTCGGTGACGACATCGGGCAGCGCCGCTTCCTCCCCGCCATCGCCATCCGCATCGGCATCGAGAGCGACGGCGACATCGGGTTCGATCATGACGTCGATCACGGCCGCATCCCCACCGCTCGCACCGAGGCCATTCGTGCCGAGACTGCACGCGATGACCAAGCCGAATGCGCCTCCGATTCCGGTAGTCATCAGCGTGACCCGAGCCCAAGCCATGGACAAATGGTAGGCCCCCGAAGCCAGTCGTGCACGTTTTGGGATACGGCTCCCTTGCACGTCCTCACGTAGGATGGCAGCCGCATATGCAGCGGCCCTCTACGCTCCGTGAATTGCGCAAGGTCGCGTCCCCGCCGATCGTGCGGCGGGGCTCGATCATCGCGGCCCTTGCGTTTATCGAACGCCTCCTCACGCCGGCATTCGCGTGGTCCCTCTTCGGGCAGGCGGTCACGACGAAGCTCCTTTTCACAGTGGCCCTCGCGGCCACATTCACGTTCCGCACCTTCACCCAAGGTGCGCTGACCGCCCGTACGGAAGCCGACCTCTTCCGTCGTGTCACCAGCGCAGTCCTCGGTGGCGACGTTCTCCAGAACAACGTTCTTCCCGAGGAGGACGCGCGCACTGAGCTTCTGCAGGGTATCCGTCGCTCGACCCTACAGATCGGACAGGAGCTTCCCGTGCTCGTCGCCGATGTCGCGGCTTCAGGTGTCCTCGCGATACTCGTCTCTGTGATCGAGCCCGGGCGACTGGTACTGGCGGCTGCACTGCTCGCACTGATGGCGGGTGCGGCGCTGGCATGGACGCGTGGCAGGCTGCATCGCCTGAGCGAACTTGCGTGGAAACGCCAGGAACCAGTCATCGCCAGTCTCGTCGACGCGCTGGAGGGACGGCTCGAGATCGTCGCCTCCGGACGGCGCCTTGGTTTCCTCTCCGAGGCTGCCGCGTATGCTGACGCGTGGGCATCCGCGAGCACGCGCGTAGCCGTGTCCTCCGTAATCGCGGGCCGCCTCCCGATGCTGGCAATCGCTGTCGTCGTCGCGCTTCTGATCGCCGCAGGCGCGCGACGAAGCGGGTACATGCCGATCATCGGCCTAGCCGATCTGGCGCTGTTTGCGAGCGTGACGCCCGCCTTCGTAGGCGTGGCTCAGGGGCTGCAATCGATGGTCCGCGCCGAGCGCTGGGTCGCGGTGGTTACAGGTGTCCTCGCGCAGGCACCGAGGTCGCCCGACTCGCCCCGGATCGGCGCTCCTCCCTCCGAGCATCTCGCACAAATCTCGCTCGAGGAGGTCTCGTTTCGGTACGAGGGGACGTCTCGGGACGCGCTCGCCCTCCGCGAGGTGACGCTCCACTGGGACCGGCCAATCGTGGCACTTGCCGGCGCAAACGGTTCAGGGAAGAGCACTTGTCTTCGGTTACTCATGGGGCTCGGGTTCCCATTGGCAGGGCGTGTGACCATAGGTGGAACCGCGCTGTCCGATCTGGATCCCGAGGAGTGGCGTAGGAAGACTGCATTCCTACCCCAGCGACCGTACCTACCGTTTCGGTCCGACGTGCGTTCGGCGATTCGATTTCTGGCCGCCGGCGCAAGCGACGAACGGATGCGCGACTCACTGCGTCGCGTCGGGATGCTCAGCGCGCTCGCTCGTCTCGGTCCGGAACTGGACGTTCGAGTGGACGCTCTCTCCGTTGGCCAGCGGCAGCGTGTCGCGCTCGCCCGACTGCTCTGCCGGGACGCAAAGATTTGGGTCCTTGACGAGCCGGACGCAAACCTTGATCGCGATGGAATCGCACTGGTAATCAGACTCGTTCGGGACTTCGCCAGCGCGGGAGGTCGGGTCATGCTGGCCGCGCATACCGAGGGGCTGCTTGCTGCCGCCGACCGCGTCATCCTCGTTGAGGAGGGGCGGCTCCGGTCCGGCGGGCGTACCATCGCCACGTCACGCGACCCGACGCCATGAAACGCTCAGTGTCACGACGGTCGCGGTCGTCGACGGGACGGCAACAGCCCGGTTCAGGCACCAGCTTGCCGCTGGAGCGATGCGCCCGCAATGGAACGCGCGTGGTCGGGAAGGCCCGCCTAGGTCACGAGCGCCGCATCGAATGACGTCGCATGGCGCCGAGGGCCGTGATTTCTTGCGTGCCGCCGTTTGCGTCGTTCGAATGAGTGCCCACCCTCCCCGCAACGAAGGTCGCAGGCTCCTTCTCGTCGCCTCGCTTGCCGGCGTACTCAGGCAGCGGATATAGATCCCATGTCCGGAGAGCTGAAGATGAAGGGTGTGATCCTCGCGGGTGGGAAGGGTACGCGGTTGCACCCGCTGACCAAGGCGACCAACAAGCACCTCCTGCCGGTTGGGCGAGAACCGATGATCTTTCACCCGCTCCGTCTGCTTGTAGACGCCGGGGTGCGCGACATCCTCGTGGTGACGAGCACTGAGCACATGGGGGACATCGTCAACTGCCTCGGAAGCGGGGCCGACACCGGGTGCTCCCTCACGTACCGCGTACAGGAGACCGCCGGTGGGATCGCCCATGCCCTCGCGCTCGCGGAGGGCTTCGCCGCCGGAGGGAAGATCGCCGTTCTGCTCGGAGACAACGTCTTCGAGCGCTCGATCGCCCCGTACGTGCGGCGCTTCGAGGAGCAGACCGCGGGCGCGCGCGTTCTACTCAAGGCGGTCGGGGACCCCGAACGCTACGGAGTCGCTGCTCTCGACGAGCACCAGGTCATCGAGATCGAAGAGAAGCCCGCACGTCCGCGGTCCTCGCTGGCCGTCGTCGGGCTCTATTTCTACGATGCCCACGTTTTTGACGTGATCCGCCAAACCACACCGTCCAACCGTGGGGAGTTCGAGATCACTGCGGTCAACAACGCGTACATTGCCAAACGACAACTCGAGTACGACGTCTGCAACGGACGATGGACCGACGCAGGGACCTTCGAGTCGTATCTAGAAGCGAACCAGCTGCTATCGGCGACTCAGAACCAGATCCTACCTCATGCCTGAGCATCGACCCCGTCGGGCCCTAGTAACCGGCGGTGCAGGGTTCATCGGTTCGAACTTCATCGCATGGTGGCTCGGCGAGGACCACGACGTGCACGTCGTCGACCTGGACCGGCTCACCTACGCGGGCTCGCTGGAGAACCTGGCGAGCGTGCGCGACTCCTCACGTCACCAGTTCGTGCAGGGTGACATTTGTGATCGCGCGCTCGTACGCCGTCTCCTCGAGCAAGAAGCCGTGGACACGATCGTGCACTTTGCAGCCGAGAGCCATGTCGATCGATCCATAGATGGTCCCGCGCCATTCATACACACGAACGTCGTGGGCACGTTCACGTTGCTGGAGGCGGCACGCGACGTCTGGGCAGGCGACGCATCGACGCGCTTTCACCACGTCTCCACCGATGAAGTATATGGCACACTCGCTCTCAACGACCCCAGGTTCGACGAATCGACCCCATACCAACCAAATTCTCCCTATTCGGCGTCCAAAGCCTCAAGCGACCATCTGGTTCGCGCGTACCACCACACGTTCGGCCTCCCAGTCACGGTGTCGAACTGCTCCAACAACTACGGCCCGCACCAGCATCCCGAGAAATTCATTCCTACCGTCATTCGGAGCGCATTGGCGCGCCAGCCGATCCCCGTTTACGGGGACGGTTCCAACAGGCGGGACTGGCTGTACGTCGCGGACCACTGCCGAGCCATCGGGGCGGTTCTTGCGAACGGGTCGTCGGGCGAAACGTACTGCATTGGGGGCGACGCGGAGGCAGCCAACCTCACCATTGCCCGCACCATCTGCGGCGTCATGGACGAGATGCTCCCAGAACGGGCACCCCATGAGTCCCTCATCACATTCGTGCGGGACCGCCCCGGCCATGACTGGCGCTACGCCATCGACGCGAGCAAGGTACGGAGAACCTTCGGGTGGATGCCGCTCGAGAGCTTCGAGACGGGGATCCGCAAGACCGTGGCGTGGTATCTTCAACGTCTACAGGCACGATAGCGGCTCCAGGGGGTTTCGAGCCGCGGCCGCCCGAACCCATGCGTCACCCATCCGCCATCATAGGCAAACAGGCTCGGATCGGCGATAGAACTCGTATCTGGGCATTCGTCAACGTATGCGACGGTTCAAGCGTCGGAGACGATTGCAACATCTGTGACCACGTATTCATAGAAACAGGAGCGGTGATCGGGCATCGCGTAACTGTCAAGACACACGTTTCGGTTTGGACCGGAATCGTCCTGGAAGACGACGTCTTCGTGGGGCCAAGCGCGGTCTTCACCAACGACTTCCGCCCGCGGAGCAGAGCTCATCCGCCACAATATGCGCGCACGCTCGTCAAGCGGGGCGCAAGCCTTGGCGGCGGTGCCGTGATCTGTCCCGGAGTAACTATCGGAGAGTATGCGCTGGTCGGGGCCGGGGCGGTCGTCACACGAGACGTGCCGGCATACGCACTGGTCGCGGGGAACCCGGCAACCATCCGCGGGTGGGTCTGCTCCTGCGGCGAAAGCCTGCTCCCTCCGACCTTCCAGAATTGCTCCTGCGGAAAGCGGTACCTCCTGCGCGGGGATCGCCTCGAACCATCCGGAGACGGTCAGTAGACCGTCAAGCGCTGAGCGCGCTCCCGCCCGTCGCTCGCAGCGCCTCGATCACGCGCTGGATCTGTTCCTGGCGCATGTGTGGGCCCATCGGGATACTAAGGATCGTTTCCGATATGCCATCCGCCATCGGAGACGATGCAGCATCGATTGTCCCGCGATAGGCCAGCGAACGCGCGGGCGGGATCGGATAATGAATGAGGGTGTCGACTCCCCTCTCCGCGAGACACTGCCGAACGAGCGCCCTATTGGCATGACGAATTGCGAACAGATGCCATACCGGTTCACATGAATCGCTCGGGCGCGGCAACGTAACGGTCCTCAGATCTGCGAGTTCCGTGAGGTATCTTGCTGCAACGCTCCTTCGGCGCTCGTTCCATGCGTCCAAATAACGCAGCCTTACCCTGAGAAAGGCCGCCTGCAGCTCGTCGAGGCGCGAGTTGAAGCCCGGCACATCGTGTTCGTACTTGACGCGCGATCCGTAGTTACGCAATAGCCGCACCCGGTCGGCCAAGACGTCATCGTTGGTGGTTACCGCTCCGCCGTCGCCGAGGGCCCCGAGATTCTTGGAAGGGTAAAAGCTGAAGCCTGCGGCATCTCCCAGGCCCCCGGCGCGACGACCGAGCCACCGGGCGCCATGGGCCTGTGCCGCGTCCTCCAACACCCGCAAGCCGCGCCTCTCCGCGAGCCTCGAGATCTCCGTCATGTCGCACACCGATCCGTATAGATGGACGGGGATGACGGCTCGCGTATGCGACGTGATCGCCGCCTCTATCCGACCAGGATCGAGCAGCATCGTGACCTCGTCCGGTTCGACTGGCACGACAGTCGCGCCGGCGAAAGTGACGGCCAGCCACGTCGCAATGTAGGTGTTGCTCGGAACAATCACCTCGTCCCCCGCGCCGATTCCCCAACCGCGAAGTACGAGGTGCAGTGCCTCCAGACCGTTGCCGACTCCTATGCAATGGCGAGCGCCGCAGTACTCCGCGAATTCCCGCTCGAACGCCGCCACCTCGGGCCCCAGGACGAAGATCCCGCTCGACATCACGCGGGCATACGCCTCGTCGAGTTCCGATCGCACCTCAGCGTTGGCGGCGGTGAGATCGAGGAATGGCACGCGCTGAGCGTCACTCATCGCACGCGCTCCTCAAAGGATGCCCATTCGCGGATGTAGTCAGATTCGGAGAAGTGCTCCGATGCCAGAACGATGCACGCAGCGCCGTCCGAGAACTCCGTCAGGTCTCGCCACAACATTGGGCCCACGTAGAGCATCTTCGAGCACCCCTCGAGGCGAAACTCCTCGCGCCGCCTGCCGTCGGAGAGCGACATGGTGATACTGCCCGTCACCGCGAGGAAACACTGCTCGAGCGCGATGTGGGCGTGCCCACCCCGAGCCGTACCTTTGGGCACGCCAACGAGCGCGTACATTCGGCGGATCGGAAACGGCACCTGCCGCTCGGCTTCGAGAAAAAGCAGCGTTCCCCGCTCATCGTTGATCTGAGGGACATTTATCCAGCGACAGTTCATTCGTCAGCTCTCGGTGCGCGCCCCATTTTCACTAGGATGCTTGGTCCCGCGGGCCGGTTCAAGACCGATCGCTCCGCACTCGGCGGGCGCGTGCCCGTATCCCCTCCCGAAGATGGGCGAGCACACCGGCGCGTTGGAGCCAGATGATCGCGCCGACGGCGAACAGCCAGCGGCTGGAGGGAACCCGACGTTCGAGCGGCACCATGAGGATCAGGGCCGCAGTTACGGCTGCCGTTCCCAGGAGGTATCGGAGACGAAACGGAACCGAGCAGTCAATTCTCAAAGCAACGGCCGTCACGACGACGTACGAGACATACGTGATGACGTACGCATAGCCGACTCCGTCCAAGCCATAACGATGCACGAGGGGGATGACAGTCGCTATCATGGTCCCGGAAGCGAATACCTCGGTGCAAAGGAAGGCCCGGATCCGTCCTCGGTAAAGAAGGGGGCCGGCATGTGCCCACGACACTGCCTTCGCGAAGTCGCCGGTCATCTGAATCCCCATCAATTCCACCGCAGGGTCGAATTTATGGCTATAGAGGGCCTCCACGATTTCGCGTCGAAAACCGACCGCCAGGATAACGATGGGTGGCGTAATACGAAATAGGAACTGCAACGTATCGTCCAGCTCTTGCGCGAGCTCGGCGCTGCTCGAGGCGGCTGCGTACCGTGGAAATGCATAGTTCCCAAGGCTCGAGAGCACGAGGCCGAAGTACGCTGCCCCAATGGCCCACGCCGCTTGGAACTGCCCGTTTAGCGCCGGTCCGCCACGTGCCTCGAGGGACCATCGAATCGTGAAGAGCATTCCTTGTGCAGTGAGCGCCGCGACGAGCGATGCGACTCCGATGCGCAGAGCCCGGCGCCCGTAGGCGCTGTCCAGTCGCCCCGAGACTCTCCAGCGAAGCCCTCGAAGGGGTGTAGATGCGAGTGCGTAGGTGATGGGGACCGCGGCGAGACCGGCGACGGCGATGGCAACAAACTGGCCGTCGAGTGCGAAGAGCCAGGTCGCCACTACGACGAGCACGGTGGAGACGGTCGCCGTGGCGAGCGAAACCACGGTCAGCCGACGCAGCGCACCGAGCGCGATGAGGGTTTGACTCGGGATCGCCGCCCAGGCGAGACCAGCCGCGCCGGCGGCGGCCATGAGGGTCCACGGCCACTCGGCGGGTCCCCATGGTTTCGGGAGGAGAATGCTACCGACCGCGACGCAGAGAACGATGCCTACCGTTGCGACGAGCACTGTGACCGTCGTCGCCGTTTGGTACGCCCGCGCCACCCCCGCCTCGTCACCGCTAGCGCGGCCTTCGGCCACCGCGCCGATCAGGGCAGGACCGCTCGCCAGGGAAACTGGCGCCATGACCATGGTGACGATCTGGTTCACTTCCGCCGTCATTCCGACCCCTACAGGGCCAAGGACGACGGCGGTCACCTTGCTTCGCGCGATCGAAAGGACGGCTGTCGCGCCAGAACTGATGAACCCCAGCACGGCCGCGAGCCCGATGCCGACTTCCGCCTGCTTGCTCGGGTCTTTCGCTCCGTTCGCGCCGGCCTCGGGATCCTGCGGCGCCGACAGCATTGCGCTCATTCAAGCGAACCTAGGTCGTGCGGGCAAGCATTGACCGCCGAAGCCGCTGCCGTCCTTTGGCGCTGCGACGCGCCCATGGTAGATGCTGACGAGAACCGCCGCTGGAACAGGGAGTGAATGAGCAAGCGCATTCTCGTATTGGGGCAGTTTTCACCTTACCCGACAGACAAGGGCTTTTTTCGAGCTCCACTCATCGCGGATACGCTTGACAGACTGATCGCGAGCGGTGCCGAGTGCATGGTGGGGGCACCTGCATGGGTCGGACAGCAAGACCAGGTCGCGCATGTCGCCCTCCCCGCCGATATCACGGCGCCGCCCTACACGGCACGCTTCGCCCTCCGCGGTACACGTTACCTACTCAGGCTCGCTGCCGGGGCTTGCAACGATCCCTGGTGGAATAGCGTGCGTTCGTTCGCCCCCGA
This sequence comes from Polyangiaceae bacterium, assembly GCA_036490515.1. Lineage (GTDB taxonomy): Bacteria > Myxococcota_A > Polyangia > Polyangiales > Polyangiaceae > Palsa-1150. The sequence continues at coordinate 95,381 of DASXDU010000007.1, read as the reverse complement.
CATGGTTCTTGCGCTCAACCCGAACAGTCTGGCCTTTGCCAAACCGATCGCAAGTATCCTTCGTGCCAGATTGGTATTGTACGAGCTGGGGGGCATTTCCCTTGGCTCGGTCTTCCACTCGAAAGGTGCCTTTCGCCCCGTGCTGGCCGAGTTCTATGCGCCGCTCTTCGCTGGCGTGGATGCGCTGATATCGGTCGAGGACTCCACTGCGCTCCACGCGACAACTCCAGTGGCACGTCTTCCGCCCTCGATGCAGCTTCATGTACCAGTTCCGCATCGAACGTGGACGCACCGCACGCGGACGGAGATAGACGCCCTCGCAGGGCTTCCTCCCCTCCAGCAAGGGCAACGTAGGGTGGCCTGGGCGGGACGATTCGAGAAGGTCAAGCGACCAACTCTCTTCCTCCGAATCGCTCGTCACCTTCTCGAGGCCGAGGGACAGAGCGTACAAGTCGTGATGGTCGGAGCAACCAAGGAAGCCGCGCGGTTCGACCCAGAGCTGACGCGCGACATCGTATTCCCCGGGATGGTGTCAAACGCCCGCCTCGAAGCCATCCTCCAGAGCAGCGATCTCGCCACGTTCACGGCGCTCCTGTCGGTGGCCGGAACGATCTTCCGAGAAACAGTGGCGGCGGGTGTCCCGGTCGCAGCGACCATCGAGCCCAAAGATCTGCTCCTATTCACGCTCCTCGATGTCGAGCGCGATGTGGTGCAACTCGACGCGCGGGATCCCGAAGGGGCCGCCGAGGCCATCCGTGGAGCCCTGAACAATCCCGCGGCCCTACGCCAGCAAGCCGACGCTGCGCGCATGCATCTCGAAGCGCGAGGTGAACCGATGGATGGGTACATCCGTCGCGTGACGAGCTTCCTCTCGTCTCTCCTTTACCACCGTTGACGACGAACCCGTAGCGACGGGCGCCCTACCAGACGGGTCCGGCCTGGTGGAGTGCTGGATACCGCTTTCAGCCTGCGCTAACTGACCGAGGGTCCGCAATGAACCGCGACGCACTGTACGCGAAACTCAAGACGGTTCCTCTCCTCCGCCAGTGGAACGCTCGATTGAAGTCGGCCAAGCTGCGGCGAGACCTAATCCTTCTACGGGAACGGTACGAGCGGCTGGCGCGGGAGTCTGGAACCGTGTACTCCGAGGCGACGGCTCTCGAGCTCATGCGCTCACGCCGTCGGGGGATGACCCGATGGTCCCCGCCGGATTCGGGGCTGCGCATCCTTTGGGTGGGGGCCAACTGGCACCAGGACAGCTCGGGCTTTCTCGCAGGATTGGCGAAATTCGGCGAGGTGGTGCAATTCCACAACGCTGCAGGGACGTACGGACTCCGCCAGCGCTGGGACGGCGAGGACGTCGCGCGCAACGACCGCGCTCTGCGAGAGCAATTCCGTGCGATGCGCGACGCCGGCCCCGTGCACCTCGTCCTCGGGCAAATGTGGGCGCAGCTCGTAAGCTCGGGCGCCCTTCAAGAGATTCGCACCCAAGGGGCAATGACGGCGAACATATCCATGGACGACCGCCTGCCTGAGCACTGGTCGACCGCGAGCGGCGTTCGCAGTGGATCCGTCGGGCTGGGGCCCGGGCTCGACATGGTCCTCACGAGCTCCCCTGAGACGCCGGAGTGGTTTCTCGCTGAAGGCGTGCCCGCGGTCTATATGCCGATGGCCAGCGACCCTGAACGTTTCCGGCCGTTCCCCGAGGACCAGAAGCGGTACGACGTCACCTTCGTGGGTAGCAAATATGGGCTGCGTGAAAAACTTGTGAACGCGCTGGTCGCAGGAGGAATTCATGTCGACCCGTTTGGGCCCGGGTGGCCAAATGGTTCCGTCGACGCGAATCAGAGCGCGGAGATCTTCGGCCGCTCGCGCATAATACTGGGCATGGGGACGGTCGCACACAGCGAGGACCTTTTTACGATCAAGCTTCGGGACTTCGATGGCCCCATGTGCGGGGCGATGTACATCACGCATCGGAACCCAGATCTTCTGCAGCTCTATCGCGAATCCGAGGAGATCGCCTGCTATCGAACGGCCGACGAATGCGTGCATAAGGTGCGGTACTACCTGTCGCATCCGGAGCACCGCCGCAGGGTCGCGGCCGCGGGAATGGCGCGAGCTCGGGCGGATCACACCTGGCAAGCGCGATTGTCACACGTCTTCGGGTTGATGGGGCTCTCGTAGCTTGCGTCACCCGCGACTCAGAACTCCCTGTCGAGGACGCGGACCATTGGAGCGGTGCGTAGTCGTTCCGTCACCTCGCGCACGTCTCTCAGGTAGAGAACGTTGCCACCCGCTTCGCTTGGATCCCACTCCCGTAGAGTGCGCGCGAAGGGCTCATATTGATAGGGCTCGAAGCCGAACGACTCTATGTGCTGCCGGAGCGACGATTCGTCGAAGCCATAGCGCGCCCCCGAACCATTCAACTCCACGATGAGGGCGCGCAGCTCGGGCCGCCCCAGCGTGGCGACTGCCCCGGCGAGGACCTCGGTTTCGAACCCCTCGACGTCCATCTTGATGGCGGAAGGCGCCCGACCTTCCAGGACCTCGTCGAGGGTCATCACGGGGACTCGTAGGGTGCTACCGCCTACGCCCTCCCCCTCCGAAACGACGTGGTTAACGGTGTCCAGGGACCCGGTGAACGCGAGCGTGCCTCGATCGCGAGCGAGCCCGATGTTGAGGGATTGGACACGTCTCTCCAGATCGTTCAGCCGAACATTCGCCAGCAAACGCTGGAATGTCTTCGGCACCGGCTCCACGGCAACCGATTCGGCGCGGCAGAAGCCCGACGCAAGCACCGTGTACACGCCGACATTGGCACCCACGTCGACGAAGAGATCCGGCTCGCGCAGATAGTGCAGAACAAAGGCCATGTCCGCAAACTCATGAAGGCCCACGTAAACGCTTCCCGTGGCACCCGTCATGCCCGGATCGACGAACAGCACCGTTGAGCCGACGAACGGTACGACGACGCCGCCGGGGACCATGCGTGAGCCGATTTGCCAGCGAGCCCACCGCCCCAACGCACCCACTCGAGCATGCTCGGTAAGCGGATGCGCCCACACGAACTTGAGAGTTTGCCATGACGCCCGAAGTCGCTCGCGAACCACCGCCATCACCTTCCGCGCGCCCGGCGTCAGCCGTTCCCGGGCTCCACGGACGCAGTGACCAGCAAGCCGTCGACGCCAGCCAGGCCCGCCGCAGTCGTCTGTGGTTTCGCCGCGACGACCATCGGGAGCGGTTCGGAATATTCGGGGACCATGAGCCGAAGCGACTCGCGAATGGTCACGTCCGTTCCGTTCTCCACGACCTGCGCGAGTCTCGTAGCGTGCCTCTCGACCTCGCTCCATTCGTGCGATCGGATACGTCCCACGAACACCTTTGGATGACGGGTGCGCTCGGCACCCTCCCCTTCCAGCGAGAGTTCCTCGCTCAATTTCTCACCCGGTCGCACGCCAGTGAACCGAATCTCGATGTCCTCGCCTTCACGGAGACCCGACAGCGCGATCACATCTCGCGCGAGGTCGAGTACCTTCACGGGGCTGCCCATATCGAGCACGAATATCTCCCCCCCCTTGCCCATCGCCGCGGCCTCGAGAACGAGCTGGCATGCCTCGGGGATCGTCATGAAGTATCGCGTCATCTCAGGGTGAGTAACCGTTACCGGGCCGCCCCTCGCAATCTGCTCCTGGAAGATGGGCACCACGCTCCCCGTCGATCCGAGGACATTTCCGAACCTGACGGCGACGAATCGAGTCTTGCTCTTCTGGGAGAGCGCCTGGACGACAATCTCGGCCGCTCGCTTCGTTGCGCCCATCACCGACGACGGGTTCACCGCCTTGTCGGTAGAGATCATGATGAAGGCCGAGACACCATATGCATCGGCTACCTCGGCGAGCAGCTTCGTCCCGAGGACGTTGTTCTTCACCGCTTCGCCCGGGTTTTGCTCCATCATCGAGACGTGCTTGTGCGCTGCGGCGTGGAAGACCACGTGCGGTCGCCGCTCGGCGAAGATGCCGGCGACGCGCTTGGCATCTCGGATGTCGGCGACGTAGGCGCGGATGGCAACCGTGGGGAACCGTTCGCGGAGCTCCCGATCGATCTGAAACAGGTTGTTCTCGCCGTGCTCGACAAGCACGAGCTCCTTCGGCAAGAAGCTTGAGATCTGCCGGCAGAGCTCTGACCCGATGCTTCCTCCGGCACCGGTGACGAGCACAGCACGCCCGCGGACTACTCTCGCGATGCCTTCCTCGTCGAGCGTTACTGGGTCCCGCCGGAGCAGGTCCTCGATCGCCACGGGGCGAATGCGAGACAGATTCACGCGTCCGCCGACGATCTCGAACAGCCCCGGGACGATCTTCACCGGGAGATGAGCCGCTTCGCAGAGAGTCACTATTCGTCGGATGTCCTTGCCCGACGCGGACGCCATTGCAATCAGCGCCTGCTTCGCGCCGTGCTTGGCGCAGAGCCGACCGAGGTCTTGGCTGGTACCCAGGACGGGAATGCCGTGCATGAGCGTGCCCGTCTTTGCGGGGTCGTCGTCAAGAAAGCCGACGGCAACGAGATCCAGGTCGGGACGCGATGCGATCTCCTTGGCGACGAGGACTCCCGCTCGCCCGGCGCCGATCAACATCGTGGGGACGGGATCACGTTCGCTGCGGGGGCGATCGCTCACCTCCTTGCGTTCGGAGAGTGTCCGCCGAAGCACGCGGACTCCGACGATGCCTACGAACCCGAGTAGGCCGAAACTCAGGACGACGCTAATGGGGATTACGGCCCGAATTGCCCAGGGGACGACCGCTACCAGGACACCAGGGATCGCAAGGCGCGATCCCAGGAGGACCACCGAGCCGAGCAGAAGAACCCCTCCTATGCGGCGAACGTCCGGAAGACTCACGTAGCGCCACGCCAGACGATGAACGCCGAAGATCAGCATCATCCCGTACTGGAGTGCCAGCACGTACGGAAGGGTCATCGCCAGCGTGCGGACCATCTCGACCGGCACGCGACCCTCGAAGCGGAGCAGGTAGCTAGCTACGTAAGCGACTGCGAGTACGCCTAGGTCGACCAGATGCTGGCCGGTGCGGCTGGCTAACCTGAAGGTCATGAGATCGCGGGTCCGATGTACCACATCTTTGTTGCTCGTTCCCCGCCCCTCGTTCACGTGACAACCCATCGAAAGGTCAGGGCTTTGGCGACCTCTTCGACGACCAGGAGCCGAATCGTGCACCCGCGGCGGTCCGCTAGAGCGCCGCGAGCTCGAAGCGGCAACGCCCAGTCGGCACCCCATCGCGGCTTCCCAGCGCTTCATTTCGCTCTCGCCCGCGGCGGCCATTCGAGTCGACGATGTCTAGCGCCGACGCCTAGCATGGCCGCGTGCATTGCCGCGCCATCTGCGCAGTCCTAGGAGCGACGTTCTTCCTCTCACTGGGTCTTTGCGTCGCCGTCCAGCACGCCGCCGTGCGCCTTCGGCTGGTCGACGTGCCCAACGATCGCAGCCTGCACAAGGTTCCTGTCCCTCGCCTGGGCGGTGCCGCCTTGGTCGTCAGTCTTGCGATGGCATTGGGCGCCGGTGTCCTTTTTTTCGATTTACCCTTACTGAAACATGGCGACACCGTAGCCCTGCTCGCGGGTGCATCCGCCATCGCCATCCTCGGCTTGGTGGACGACCTACGGCCACTGCCCGCCCTTGCGCGGCTGGTTGCACAGCTTTGCGTCTCCTCCTTCGTGCTGGCGTTCGCGCTTCGCTCGAGCGGCGTCAGCGTCGCTCTGGGCCTGGAGGTGCACCTCCCCCGAGCTGTGGCCTTGGTCGCGGGCGTTCTGTTCGTCGTTGCAACCACAAACATTTACAATTTCATGGACGGCATGGACGGTCTTGCCGCAGTCCAGGGAATTGGCGTGTCTTTGGTGATCGCCACGGCCTGCGGCGCGGCCGCGCAGTGCGACTTGGCCGTCATCGGGCTTGCCATCGCGGCCGGGATGGCCGGCTTCCTCGTGCGCAACGCGCCCCCCGCGTCGATCTTCCTCGGCGACGCGGGGAGTACTTTTCTCGGCTTCACCTTCAGCTCTTTGGCAGTCGTAGCGGCCGAGCGCTCGAGTCCGGTGCCGTTCACGGTCGTGCCCGCCGCGCTTGCCCCTTTTCTCCTTGATGGCACCTTCACCATCCTGCGACGTCTCTGGCGTAGACAGCGGGTGTGGCAGGCGCACCGGACGCACCTGTATCAGCGCGCTGTAGCGACTGGGTTGAGCAGCCGACGTGTCCTTCTCATCTACGTCGTGTGGTGTGGAGTATCGGCAATCGGAGCGCTCGTGATCTCGCGCACTACGCTACTAGGCGCGATCCTCGTCGCAATCGGCCTCGCTGTACCGCTCGCGCTCTTGAGGGGACTCGTCGCTGGTCGCGAGGGGAGCCATCCGTGATCAAAGTAACCCTTCACGACGCAGCCAGGACACTTCCTGCTCGACCCCGTGTCGCAGGTCGACGTGGCATTCGATGCCGAGCGCACGCTCGACCCTGGTCGGCGAGCAGACCGTGGAACGAAGCGACTTCCGGACGAGCTCGACGGTGGTCGTTGGAGAGCGACGCATCATCCTTGCCCCGGACTCGAGCGCAGCAGCAGCTGCGAGTACGAGCGCGATCGGGATCGAAGGAGGCCGCCGCCTGCCGAGAACGCTGGCGATGGTGTCTGCGAGCTCCCGAATCGATGGGGCCGCCCGGTCCGAGAGGACGAAGGTTCCCTGAATGTCCGCTCGAAGTGACAGGCGCACTGCCTCGACGACCGTCGACACGTGCACGATGCTCTTGCGCGTCGCGCCATCTCCTGGCACTACGAAGCGACGGCGTGCAATTGCGCTCGTCATGCGCCGGACGTTGCCCTTGTCCCCTGTTCCGTACACCGGGCAAAGCCGAAAGATGACTACGGCGATGTCGCCTTTGACGGCAGCCTCTTGAAGGGCCTGCTCCGCATCGTGCTTGGTGGCGGCGTAGGGTGAAGACCCGTCAATGACGGTGTTCTCGTCGATGATGCCGGTTGGTGCCTCGCCATAGACCTTGATCGTGCTCAGGAAGACCACCCGACGCACGCCGGCGCCACGAGCGGCCGCGATCAGCGAGCGGGTGCCCTCCACGTTGAAGGCTCTGTGCTCGGCAAGCCCCACGCCAGGACGATGCACCACGGAGGCCGCGTGAACGACGACCCCGACCCCGTCGAGCGCGGAACGAAGGGCTACCTCGTTCCACCCTCGCACCTCGCGGCGCATGGTGGGCGGAAGCGCGCCGCCTCGTCCTGGTCGAAACAGGCCGACGACGGGAACTCCGAGCTCACGGAGCCTCGCCAGGATCGCGCCGCCGATGAAACCGCTGGCACCCGTTATCGCGATGGCTTCCGAGGGCATGCGGCCAGCATCGTATGCCAGCGGCTGCCGTCCCAACTACGGGAGAAACCACCAGCGCCCCACGGCGTAACGGACCTGAGACTTGCTCGCATTCTGAGGCTCGTGCATAGGACCATGTACTCATGGGGATCAATTTTTTCAGCGCGGCCACCTGCCGAGCGAGTGGCTACGGCGCGGTGTTGGTTTGCCTGACGGTATGCTTGGGCGCGTGCGGAACCTCAGATCCATCCACCGACCTAACCGCGCGCAACTCTGAAGCATTATCGCACGGCGCCTCGGACGCAGGCGCCGCCGACGCCCGTCCCGGCACTGGCGGCAGCGTTCGCTCGTTCGGCGCCGTCCCTGACGGACATGTCGTCCCCGGCGCCGCGATCGTATCGGGGACCACCAGCCTAACCGTTCCAGGTTCGCCCTTTTCGCCGACAATGGTCGGCGAGACCGTCCAGGTGATCGGCGCAGGATCGAGCGGAAACCTCAGGACTACGATTGCCGCCTACGAGGCGCCGGGCTCCGTGACGCTTGCTGCTCCCGCTTCTCGGACGGTGGATAACGCCATCGTCGCATGGGGAACCGACAACCAGCCGGCGTTCCAAATGGCTGTCGACACGCTCTCGGGGACGGGCCAACCGCTCGTCGTCGACCCGGGGACCTACATCCTCGCCGAGCCCATAAACGTCTCGGCCGGGCAACTGGCGATCCTCGGAAGCGCGGCGGTCACCCTCGTGTCGGCCATCGCCCCGAGAGGAGACGGGACGACCGGGTCTCTTTTCTACGGGATCTACTCTCTCGACCCGACCTATTCGACGACTCTGAGCGCGGACGTGCTCGTGGGCAGTCGTACCCTACAAGCCGTCGCGGCCCCTACGGTGGGGGATTCAATCCAGCTCATCTCCCCTCCTGGCGGAGCGCAGTTCGCCAGCTACTTCACGGTCGAAGCGGTGCAGCCTGCGGGTGCCGCATACGCCGTCAAGGTCGACAGACCGATCATGGGCCCTTTCACTGTAGCCGGCGTCAATGCCACGACGGTCCACCGTGTCGCGCGCGTACCTAGCCACCTCGACATCGTCGGTAACGGTATGCACATCACCGGTAGCGGGAACCGCTACATCGAGATCTTCGCGTGCGCCGACTGCGAGGCTTCGGACATCTGGGAGGACGAGAGTGGCGGATTCCTCACAGGCGGCAGCTACCCCAACTCGTGGGACGAGGGGAGCCGCGGCAGCACCTGGGAGCGCTGCCATGCGGACCTTCCGACGGCATCTTGGGGCTTCGTCGCGGAAGGCATGGGTGAACACAACACGATCGACAGCTGTTCCGTTCAACATACCGTCCTCGGAGGCGTCGGACTCTTCGACAATATCGATGGAGTCATTTCTAACTGCACTACCAGCAATCTCCCCTTTGCCATCGGAGCCGCTATCGACACCAACGGGTCGGCCGAAAGCACCGACTGCCAGGTCCTGGGCGGCGACTACGCAGGGTCCGACGGCGTGACCATCGGTCATGCGACAGGCACGGCGTTGATCGGCGTGGCATCGCACGACGGTGACTATGTGGGCTTCTCGGTCAGCGAAAACGCTAGCGATACCACGCTCGTTGCCTGCTCGGCTCGGCGCAATGCTCTGTATGGCCTGCAGGTAGCCGCGGGTGCCGTGGGCACCCAATATTCCATCTTCGATGGCAGCAACAACGGAGATGCCGCCATCCGCGCGTCGGCCGATTGCACCGGGATCGGCGCCTACAGTTCCGGCGGGAGCAGCTCGGCGAGCAGTGCGGTCATCATGCAGCTAGGGGGCCAAGGTACGCATCTCGCCGTCGACCTGACGATCGACAATACATCCGGAACCGGCGCAAACAACAATGGCCTCTATGCGACGGTCGACACGACGATCACCGGCCAGTTGGCTTTTGCCGCCGGTGCACTGGCCGTCAGTGGGCCACGGGCGTTGATTGCCGACGGCGACAGTGTTTTGCGCCTGGATGATTTCCGTCTCATCGGCACCGCCGATGGCAGCGTAGGCCTTGCCGTAGAGCCAGGGAGTACCGCCCGGATTGGAGACAACGTCGATCTCTCTGGTGCCGAAACACCACTCGAGCTGGCTCGAGGTAGCTACTGCAACCGTGGAACCGTTACCGCGAACGGCGCCGACAGCGTCGACGTACCGTTCCCTGATCTCCGGAGCACCGACCACGTTCACCTGAGCGCGGCTCAGCCACCTCCGCTCGCACACGTCAGCGGCCTCACACCAGGTGTCGGGTTTGCCATATCGAGTGTTCCAGCGGACGACGGCGTTTACGACTACGTCATCGGCCCGTAATGCGGGCGGGGGCCGGCGCCCTTCGGATCCGTGACGCATCGAACGGCGCGAACGGGTGACATTCGCTACGGCCGCGACTAGATTGACCCCGGCATGGCAGACGACGTTGAGCCGGGATCACCGTGGCCCGCATATTGGTGCTCGGAGCATGGGGTTCCCCTTTCGCTCGAAGCCGCCTCATGGACGTGCCCGGCGAACCACGCGGTTCCGACCGTCAACGAGATCCCGCGCTTCGTTCCTGATGCTGGGTATGCGGCGGCCTTCGGCAAACAGTGGAACCGCTACCGACTGACGCAACTGGACTCTCACACCGGAATCCCGATCACTCAGCGACGCGCTCGCCGATGCTTGGGCGAGGAGCTCTGGTCCGGTCTAGCCGGGAAACATGTCTTGGAGTGCGGCTGCGGGGCGGGGCGGTTCACCGAAATCCTGCTCGCCCGCGGGGCCAATGTATCGTCCATTGATCTCAGCAGCGCGGTCGATGCCAACAGGATCAGTTGTCCAATCGGTTCTCGGCATCGAATCGCCCAGGCCGACATAAGGCACCTCCCCTTCGGCCCCCAGCAGTTCGACATCGTGTTCTGCCTGGGTGTCATACAGCACACGCCCGACCCCGAACAGACAATCACATGCCTCTACGAGCACGTGAAGCCAGGGGGTAGCTTGGTCATAGACCATTACCGGTATACGCCCTCGTGGTACACGCAAACAGCGCCTCTCTTCCGGCTGGCGTTGAAACGGCTACCTCCCGGCGACGCGATCCGCTGGACTGAGAGGCTCGTGGCGCTAGCCCTTCCCCTTCATCGCATCGCCAGTCGCTCGGCAATCGCCGAAGCGGTGGTCCGCCGCGTGTCGCCCGTCGTATCCTACTACCGCGCGTACCCGGAGCTTTCCCCCGAGCTGCAGCGCCAGTGGTCCCTTCTCGACACCCATGATTCGCTCACGGACTGGTACAAGCACTTCCGTACCACGTCGCAGGTCGAGCATTCCCTCAGAGAGCTCGGTCTAGTCGACATCCATTGCGAAGCAGCGGGGAACGGTGTGGAAGCCCGCGGGCGCCGGCCTATCGGCTAGCGCACCACCGTCGGACGACGCTCGGAGTCGACGGGACTCGGCCGGCGTGAGCCGGCGATTTTTCGGGCCTGATCCGTTTCGGCTCGATCTGTCGCCGGCGTACTGTCGGCGCTCCGCTGTGGGGGGACGCGATGCTATCAACTGGCTGTGGACGATGGTGCGGTCGCGGTCTGGGTGAAACATCAGCTCGCGGCAGATGCGATGCGCCAGGTGCTGCCCTTGCTCGATGCTCACGGCATCGATGTCCTCCCGGTCAAGGGGATCGTGCTCGCCTATCGCCTCTATCCGAGCATCGAGAATCGGCCAATGGCCGACGTCGACGTCCGCGTCCGACCCCGCGACCTGGGTCGGGTCGCCCGGCTTGCCCGCGGCGCCGGCTGGAGCGTGCGCACGACCTCTCGCCAGCTGGGCACGCTCGAGTTCAACGTATCGAAGACCCTCGTGGAGGTGGAGACCACGATAGGGCCGCCGGGCGTGTGCAAGCTCAGTGTCGACGAGATGCTCCGCCGTTCGCGCTGGTGCACGGGAGCGCTCGCCGTCCGGCACCGGGAGCCGGAGATTAACGATCACGCCTTGCTCCTGTGCATCAACGCGTTCAAGGACAAGCTCGTCTTGGCCCCGCCGTGGGCACGCCAGGATCTTCTGCGAATCGCCCGGCTTCCCGAGTTCTCAATCACGCTGCTCGCAAAGCGCGCACAGCAGGCTCGCGTGTGCACGCTACTCAGCATCGTGGCCGAATGGCTCTCGACCGCTCCGGATTCCGAGAACTGGAGGAGAGTTGCGGATCGGGTCCGACCCATGGCTCGTCGTGGGTACGCCATTTTGTACAGCTCGCTCGTTCGCCAAGCTCCTGCCAGCCCGATTCTCTCCGTCGTCGCTCGGGCGGCCTCGGACTCCCTGATCGAGCGCTGCAGGGCCGTGGCGCTTGGCAGCGTCGGAACGTTCCTTGCGCTTCGCAGAGGCCGCGACCACTTGTCCTTTGACGCGTCGGGGGGCCGATCCCCGTGACCGGCGCCAGCGCCGAGATGCGGGAAGTTATCCCCCGGATGAACGTCATCCTTCTCCAGGGCAACCACACGAACGGTGGTGTTGACCAAGCAGCAGCTCGCAGGTCCATCTATTCGCTGGAGCGGACCATCGCACTGGGATAACGAGGCTTCCACCCTGACCGATGCGCATCCTCGTCGTCACCCAGATGTTCTGGCCCGAGAACTTCAGAATCAACGACCTTGTGGCTGGGTTCGTCGATCGTGGGCACGACGTAGTCGTCCTAACGGGCCTGCCCAATTATCCCGCGGGCAAGCTCTTTCCGGGCTACGGCCATCGCGGCCCTTGGACCGAGACCTACGCCGGTGCGCGCGTTCTCCGAGTACCACTGATCCCACGGGGCGCGGCAGGCGGGGTTGAGCTCGCGATCAACTACCTGTCCTTCGCGCTTGCAGCTTCTGTCATCGCGCCTCTGCGGTGTCGGGGCCCCTTCGACGCTATCTTCGTCTACGAGCCGTCTCCGGTGACCGTCTGCCTGCCGGCGATCGTCCTGAAGAAATTGCTCCACGCGCCGATCTTCTTCTGGGTTCTCGACCTTTGGCCCGACAGCATACGTGCCGTCGGTGCCATTCGCTCCGAGGCCGCCCTCACGGCGATCTCTCGCATGGTGCGATTCATCTACCACGCTTGCGACTGGATTCTCGTGCAGTCACCGGCATTCACGGAAGAGATCGAGAAGTTCGGGGTGGACGCGCGGAAGATCCTCTTCTTTCCTAGTTGGGCCGATCAGGTGTTCGCCACACCAGCCAAACCCACGAACCTCCTCCAGGACTTGCCACCTGGCCGGCGCATCATGTTTGCCGGAAACATCGGCGCCGCACAGGACTTTCCTGCCGTCATCGATGCCGCAGAGATCTTGAAGGGCCGGCCCGACCTCCAGTGGATCATCGTGGGCGACGGGCGAATGGCGAGCTGGGCACGCGCGGAGGTCGCGCGGCGCGGCCTTCACAACATTCACTTTTGGGGAAGCCACCCTATCGAATCGATGCCTGCCATTCTCTCCGCAGCCGATATCTTGCTGGTCAGCCTGCGCGCCGACCCCGTGTTCGAGCGGACGATCCCCGGCAAGATCCAGGCATACCTGGCCTCGGGCCGTGCCATCATAGGGATGTTGAAGGGAGCTGGCGCGAGTGTGATCGACGAATCCGGAGCCGGGCTCACGTGCGCTCCAGGTGACCCGCAGGGCCTGGCTGAGGCGGCGGTTCGGATGGCGGACATGAGCGTCCAGCAGATTGCAGCGTTGGGTCGCGCGGGACGCGCGTACTATGAGCGCCATTTCGAGCGCGACATGCTGTTCGACCGTCTTGAAGCGTGGATGAAGGGGCGCGATCTGCCCGACATGCACGATTCAAGACCGACACTCATGCAGGAGTAGCCACGTGGGCCTCGGATCAACGCGAAGAACTGTGCTGGTAACCGGGGCCGCGGGCTTTCTCGGCTCCCATTTGGTGGATCGCCTCCTGGCCGAAGGCTTCGAGGTCGTCGGCCTCGACAACCTCATGACAGGGGACCTGGGAAATCTCGAGGCTGCCGGTCGAAGTGCACATTTCCACCTCGAAATAGGCGATGTGCGAGAGGGAATGCATGCGTACGCCGAGATCGTCTTCAACATGGCCTGCCCTGCGTCCCCAGTTCATTACCAGAGCGACCCCTACGCGACGCTCACCTCGAGCGTCCTCGGGGCGCTCCGGATCGTCGAGCATGCTCGGACACGCCGGTGCCGTGTAGTGCACGCGAGCACATCCGAGGTATACGGCGATCCCCTCGTGCATCCGCAGACGGAGGATTACTGGGGCCACGTGAACTGTATCGGAGAGCGATCCTGCTACGACGAAGGCAAGCGGGTCGCAGAGACAATCTTCAACGACGCTCGACGCGGCCATGGCCTCGACGCTCGACTCGTACGCATCTTCAACACGTACGGCCCGCGAATGGCTTTCAACGACGGAAGGGTACTCTCCAACTTCGTCGTACAGGCCCTCGAGGGGCGAGCGATCACGATCTATGGGGATGGCACGCAATCCCGATCGTTCTGCTACGTAGACGATCTGGTGGACGGCCTTTTCCGTGCCGGCACGGTCGCAACCTTCGATTCCCCGGTCAACCTCGGAAATCCGCAGGAGGTCACCATGGTGGGATTGGCAGAGGCCGTGATGGAGGTCGTGGGGACTCATGTGGAGCTCAAGCGAATGCCTCTGCCTGCGGACGACCCGCGGCGTAGGTGTCCTGACATCTCGAAGGCGAAGCGATTGCTGGGCTTCGAGCCACGTGTCCCGCTGCGACAAGGTGTTCGTCTGACTGCTGACAACTTCCGCGCACGTCTTGCAGCCCGGCCCCCTGCCCCGCCGGCGTGACGTGCGCTGGCTGGTGATCGCCGGGCCCGTCTCCGGCTACACGTTCGAGCTCTTTCGCCATGTCCGACAAGAGGCCGGCGTCGACGTCTGCTTCGTGCGTGCGGCGTGGGAGTCCTCGGGCGCGCACGCCCACGACACGTTCGTAGCTCCCGATTTCCCTACCCTCGTCTGGCCGGGTCCGTCGATTCGAGAGCTCCGGGATTTCATTTTGTACCCGGCGCCCGATGCGGTGCTCGTCTATGGGACGTTCGCTCGGCTGCCAATCGTCGTCGCTTCTCTCGGGCTGCCACCCACCGTCCCCGTCCTCTTCGTCGCGGACGTGAACATCGCCGATCTCTCCGGGCAGGCATGGCGGACCATGTTCCGGGCGGCCGCTCATCGCGTCCTGCTAGGGCGCGCTACAGGTGCGCTGTCGCTGGGGCTCACGAATCGGCTCGCGCTCGAGATCCTTGGCGCACGCCGCGTTCTGGATGCTCCCTTCTACGCGGTGGACTATTCACGCTTCGGCGAGATGGGGCCGCTCATCCCACCAACTGTGGACGGTCGGCTTTCGATCCTGCTCGTGGCTCGGCACGTTCCTGAGAAGAACCTCGTGCCGTTCGCGACCGCGGTTGCTCGGAGTCCCTCGCTGGCCAGGAACGTTCACCTCGTCTTCGTGGGCGACGGACCAGAGAGACCCGTCTTGAAGCAGCTCGTCGATGGCAGTCCTACCCTTAGCGCGGACATCCTTGGCCCCTTGAAGCCGGATCGTCTCGGTCCTTTGTTTCGCCAAGCGGCTGCACTGGCGCTTCCATCGGCGGTGGAGCCGTGGGGGAACGTAGTCACCGAGGCCCTCGGCATGGGAGTACCGGTCGTGTGCTCCCCGGCCGTGGGGGCGGGGGTCAGCCTCGCCGGGCTGACGCAAGCGGTGGTGGTCGCCGACGACCCGTCCGGCGAGGCAATGTGCAAGGCCCTGGCGCGGTTCGTCGACCGCCTCCACGCCTTGCGAGAGGCAGCGAGAGCCGCCGCCCCCATCGTACGCGCCCGCTACGACATGCGAGCGGCGGCTTCGCGAATGTTAGGCGCAGTCCAGGGTCTGAACAGCGGGAGCGAGCGCCCTCGATGAGCGCATGAGCAACCGAAGGCTCGTCGTCACGGCGCCACGGGGCTCAGGCGGGTCGTACACGCACCTCTCGGAGGTGCTTCCGCGCCTCATGACTCTCCGGCCCGACTGGAACATCGAACTTCACGCGTCTCCCGAGGTTCTCAGAGCCAGCTTTGGAACGCTGGGCGAGCCCTGGATGAGACCACTCTCTGGAAGCACCTACTTGCACAGAGCACGCTGGGAGTTCGGACGCCTTCCACAGATGCTCCGCTCCGATCCGTCCCTGCTCGTGTGGGCGCCCTTCGGCCCTCCTGCCAATCTTGCGCTTGCGCCCCGAACCGTCTGGATGTCGCGAAACATCATTCCTCTCCTCCCCATGCGCATGTGGGAGGTGAGTCGCGCCGACATGATGCGCGTCCTTGCCTTACGGGGGAACCTCATGCTCTGGGCAAGGACCGCTCGCAAGACGATCGCCGTGTCGAAGGATGCGCAGATGCGTCTGGCGCGTCTCGCCCGGGTCGCTCCGGATAGTATTCCCGTCATTCCGCACGGCGTGGGCCCTGCACCGACTTCAACGCCTGTCGGCGAACGACGTCACGAATCGGTGCGTCGCCAGCCGTATCTGCTTCACGTGGGGCAGCCTACGGCCTATCGGCGCACCAGGGAGCTCTTCCAAGCGTACGCTCGCCTCGCTGACGAGCGACCCGATCTTCCACCTCTACTCGCCGCCGGTACCGCACGCCGAGTAGACGCGTCGTACGAACGAACGTGCACCGATCTCCTGGAATCGGCGGTGCTACGCGGGCAGGCGCACTTGCTCGGACAGATAAGTCACTCGGAAGTCATGGACCTGATGGCCGAGGCGCATGCCTTTCTCTACCCTTCGGTGCACGAGAACTGCCCGAACGTCGTGCTCGAAGCTCTCGGCGCTGGTCGAGTGGGGGTCTATTCGGACATTCCCACCATTCGCGAGCTCGCCGGCGGCGCAGGCATTTTCGTGCCTACACCATCGGCCGAAAACCTTGCCCCTGCGATCGTTCGGGCATCGTTCGACCTCCAGCTCCGAGCCGACGTCTCGCGCGAGGCGAGGCTTCGAGCGGCACTCTTTTCATGGGAGCGTACCGCGAACCTCACCGCCGCCGCTCTCGATGCCGCGTTCGCGGTCAACCCCGGCGATGGGCGGACGCCGTAGCGACGACCTCGGCCGGGGTGGCCGGATTGGAGAGGGCTTTCGCGCAGCGTCTGCGAAAGTGACTCGTGGCCGAACCGCCTGTTGTTACCATGGGTTGAGATCCACGACGACACGACGACCCCCCGTGCCGTTTGACTGTCCGCGCAGCGTTTGGGAAGAGAAGAGGGGTCGTCTTACCCATGAGGCGCGCGATGCGAAGGATGTGGCAGCTTCTGTTTCTTGCTTTGGGAGCCGGGGCAGGCTGCGGCGGGGGCGGACACGAAAGCGCTTCGCCGGACTCGGGCCTACCGGACGCCGCCACCTTCGACGGCGGCAACAGCGATGGCGAATGCTTGGGACATTGCTTCGATGCCGGAGGGCCCGAAGCTGCGCCGGAGGGTGGCAGCCAAACGGACGCCCCAAGCGAAGGCGAGAGCGCTACGTGCGCATGGTCTCCTTACAACGACGGGCTGAGTGGCGCGCCGATCTCGTCCCTGCTCTTCGATGCTCGCTCCGCAGGCGTCGTCTACGCGGCCGGAGGCTCGACGTGCTACCAGAGCACCGACTCGGGGCAGAGCTGGCATGCTCGCGGCGCGCTCTCGGGCGGCCAGCTCGGAAAGCTGGCCCCGCTTGGTGGCACTGCCAGCGACTTGCTCGCCGCCTCGTCCATCGGCGTCGTGATCTCCCACGACGCTGGGCAGACGTGGACCCAGCTCGCCCTCGACGCGCTTGCCATTCGCTCTATCGCAATCGACAGATCAACGGCCCTCCGCGCGTATGCGGGTGTGACCGCAGCGGGCGTGTTCCGTTCGGATGACGGCGGCGCGAGCTGGTCCGCCATCAATGGCGGATATCCCAGCGACTCCGACACCATGGCAATCGACATCGACCCCACGAACCCGGATTCGGCGCTTTCCATCGCGATTCCGCTCAATGCATCTGGCGGTTGGACCCAAAGTGGAACGATCATGAAGACCACGGACGGGGGTGCCAGCTGGAGCTCCGTCCTTCAGGCCAACGACTATGTCTTCGACATCCAGCGGTGTAGCTCGAATTCTCAGGTCCTCTATGCAACGGCCGGAACCGCAGTCGCACGCTCGTCCGACGGGGGCCAGACCTGGACCTCGACGGCGCTAGGCGCCAACGTGCTCGACGTTGCGATTACGGCCGGCCAATGCGACGACCTTTACGTCCTCGCCGCGGGCGAAGGGCCCATGCACTCGGTGGATGGTGGCACGACCTTCGGCGCGCCACTCGTGACGGGGCTCGAGCTCTCTCCGCTAGGCACGTTGATGGATCAGCTAGTCGTCGACCCCCAACAGCCCGGGGGCCTCTTGCTTGGAAGCCACGGCGGAGTCTTCCGCTCGGCGGACGCGGGCACAAGCTGGGCGCTCGCAGCGGGCTTGCTCAATCTAGAGATCCGTGGACTCGCCTCGTCGCCGCTCGATCCTTCGAGCATTTGGCTATCGACATGGGGCTCGGGCACCTGGCTTCGATCTGCGAATGCACCATGGTCACGAATTCCCGTGAACAACATCCCTGCAGACTTCGTGTTCACCACGATGGTGGACCCCTATACCGCGGGTCGCGTTCTCGTTGGGACGTGGAGTACGTTGTACGAGTCGACGAACGCGGGCGCGTCGTTCACTGCGACGCCCATCCAGACCAACGCCTTCGCCGCGGGCTTCGACCCCACAGATCCGAAGACGGTATACGTCGGCACGCAAGTAGCTGGCGTCTACAAGTCGCTCGACGGCGCGCTGACGTGGGCTACCTCGAACGGGACGATCACCCCTTGGCAGACGCCGGTAGGGACGGACATCGACGTAGGATCCCTGGTCGTCGACCCAAGCGCGCCGCAAACCATCTACATCGGCACGAGTGGCCAAGGCGTCTACAAGAGCACGGACGGCGCGGGCTCATGGACGAACATCCTCGCACCGAGCGGATCAATCAGCTGCCTGGTCCTCACCGCCGGGCCAACTCCGATGCTATACGCATGCGTCGAAGGAGAGGGAATCGAGCGCAGCACGGATGGCGGCACGACCTGGGAAGACGACAGTACCGGTCTCCCCTCGCAGGACGTAGGAGCCTTGGTCTCGGACGGCAACGCGGGCGATCTCTACGTCGTGAGTGGCCAGGCCGTCTACGTGCAACGCGGCACGGCCCCCTGGGCGCAACTCGACGACGGTTGCTTGCCGGGACCCGTTGCGACTGCACTTGTGATCGGTGGGACCGGCACGCAGCGGCAGCTGCTCGTGGGTTCCGGTGGGGGCGTCTACAGCCATGCCCTTTGAGGCCTGCGTTGTTCAGTGCTGCAGCACCCTCTCCGCAAACCATGTCTCAGCCATCAGAACGGCAAAGAACGCGTGCGCTGCCCCGGCCCCCCCCCGTTCAACCTGATGCCACAGACCCCTGGCTACGACGGGGTCCGTGAGGCGTTGCTGCCTATCGTCGAGCACGAGGCGCCTCACGTCCTCGCGCAACCCGTCGAGGAGCCATGCTCGGACGGGGACATCGAACCCATGCTTGGGTCGATCCAGGTCGATCCCGGGAACCATCTCGCGCGCCCAGGCCCGTAGTACCGCCTTGCCTTTCCTGTCGGGAAGGTGCGCACTCACCGGGACCGCCAGCATCGCTTCTACGAAGTCGTCGTCAAGCAGTGGGACACGCCCCTCGAGCCCAAATGCCATGCCGCTGCGATCGAGCTTGGGGAGCATCTCGTCGCGCAAAAGAACGTCGAGGTCTGCTTTTCGCATTGCTGCGACGTCGCCCAGGGAGCGGTCCCACGCCTCCTCATAGGGAGAGGGTGGTAGGGCCGGAGGACGGTGCTCCGGTCGAAGCAGAGCCAGCGCATCAGGACCCGTCAGCTCGTAACGCCATGCATCCGAGCTGGCGGCGCCCGTCGATAGCGCGCCGCGAATAAACTTCAGCACTCGCCGCATCCGATCCAACTCGCGCGACGCTGCGCCCATCTCCAGCCTGCGAATCCACGGACTCGATCGCGCCCGCCGCACCCCCCCGGGCAGGCGCGAGGCGCCGACCATCCATCGGTACCACGGATAGCCGAAGTCGACCTCGTCGCCGCCATCACCCGTGAGAACCACTTTGACGTGCCTCGCAGCCTCTCGACAGAGGAGCAAGAGGGGAACGAAGGAGGCCACCGCGAAAGGCTGTTGTGCGGCATCGAGCACCGTCCGCATGACGTCCGCTGGCGCCATGGACACGTCAATCGTCTCGTGGCACGTGCCAATCGCCCGCGCGACTCTGGCGGCGTGGTCCGACTCGTCGTACCCAACCGCATCCCGAAAGCTCACGCAATACGTTCGCAGCGGACGCGACGACAGGCGCTGGGCCTGTGCCACGACCAAGCTCGAGTCGACTCCGCCAGACAGAAACGCCGCGACCTCCACGTCGGCCACGAGATGCGTGGAGACAGAACGCTCGAACGCCGCCCGTGCGGAGCACACTGCCTCCTCGCGATGGTCTCCGCTTGTTGGCGCGACGTGGCGGTAGAACCGACGCCGTTCCACCCGACCGGTCCCGACGTCGACGCTGACGTAGTGGGCCGGTGGCAGCGTGGCAACCTCCCGATACGCCGTCCTTGGCTCGGGCACCTTCTGGAACTGGAGGAACTGAGTCAACGCTGCGCTGTCGGGGTCCCGCGACGCCCCGCCGGCCAGCAGTGATTCGATGCTCGACGCAAAGGCGAAGCCGCTGTCGAGCCGCGCTGTGTAGAGTGGCTTGATACCTAGCCGATCCCGAGCCACCAACAAGCGCCTCCGCGGCGCATCCCAAATTGCGAGAGCATACATCCCTCGTAATTCGTGTAGGCAGTCGTCGCCAAGCTCCTCATAGAGGTGAACGATGACCTCGGTATCGGACCGTGTCGCGAAGGAGTGCCGGGATCGGAGCTCCTTCGTGAGCTCACGATAATTATAAATCTCCCCATTCAAAATGCACGCTACCGTACGTGTCTCGTTCCATAACGGCTGATCTCCGGTGATCAGATCGATGATGGCCAGACGCGTGTGGAGGAGACCGACGCCATGTTCGGCGAGCATGCCCGTACCGTCCGGTCCACGAGAACGAATGCCTGGAATCATGCGGTTCAGAGTCGACGCCACCGTCTCCCTCGAAGCCCGCGGGTGCACCCAGCCGGCAATACCGCACATTCAGGACTCACCTTTCGTCTATTTCGAAGCGACCCAATCGGAGCCGTCTGCACAGAAAAGCGTGACACTCCCCCAGTTGGTCGACAGCGTGTACGACGAAGTACCGTCGATCCGCTCGCGTCCGTGCGGTACCACCACGATCGCCGCACGTGCAGCCGCAGCGCCCGTTCCGTCCGTGATTCGCAGGACACGGCCGACTGAGGGAAGCGGAAGCACGATCCTCGCGCCCGCGGGCGCGCGGCTGACGACCCATGCGTCCGGGCCGCCGGCGTCTACCTCGTAGGTGACTGGCTTGCTCGAACCCTCCACGATGCGCGGTGAGATTGTCTCAGACCCCTGAAGCGAGCGTGCGACACGTGTCAGGAGCGACGAGTTCGCAGACTGTTCGGGTGATGTGATGAAGTACCCATACTTCGGGTCGGTGCGTCCCGCGACAGTCGTACCGACCTGTTCGAGCATGGCCAGATCTCCCGTGAACCCCCCGCCCGCCACTGCGAAGCTCGTCGCACGATCGATGACGTGAAATATCCCTAGTCGACCACTACCGCCAGGAGGTGCTTCGGCGGGGACAATATTGACGCTACCACCCAGTCGGTTGCCGTCGAGAATGAGCGGCTGCTTGCAATTGGCGTCGATGTCGGAACGTGAGTTGATGATGCAGTCTTTTACCAGGACGGGCGCATCTACGTTGGTCGCTGTGCCATTGCCTTCCGAGAGGAATGGGATGCCGTCTTGACGCTCGGTGTATATGTCGTCGAAGCTGGATGCCTGAATCGATTCGTATCGGATCATCGCCCGCGAGTTGCCGAAGATCTGGCAGTGCTTGATGTTCGCACCGCCGGCGATGAGCATCGCACCGTACGCACCGTCCCACATCTCGCCGTGCTCGAGATTGACGTTGAACGCGTTGGAATTGGCAATCCGAAAATTAGCGAGACTCTTCTCATGAGCGCCTAGAGAGCGCGGGTCGTGGTAGAGCTTGAAACGCCGGAATGAAACGTTGTCGACCTCGAGCGTCCC
Source organism: Polyangiaceae bacterium (assembly GCA_036490515.1). Classification (GTDB taxonomy): domain Bacteria; phylum Myxococcota_A; class Polyangia; order Polyangiales; family Polyangiaceae; genus Palsa-1150. Next base: position 73,740 of record DASXDU010000007.1, on the reverse strand, counting down.
AGGAATGAATACCTCGCTCCCCGTGTCGGGGACGGCGCCCGACACGCTTATGCGCTCGGCATCGAGGTCGCTGGTAAGGTAGCCGACGACGAGACTGTTGTTCGCCAAGTCGTTGCCGTCGATCCACAGGTCACTCATGTGCAAGCCCAACGTTTTCACGACGACGGTTGCACTCATGGGTGCCCCAGATGCAATGCGCGAATAGTTGTGGCTTCCCTGAAAGTTGTATCCCACTCCTCGCAAGGTGATGCCGGCCGCTCCTGCTCCGAGGTCGATTGCGATCGGGGCGGAGACTATCGATGTCCCAGAACCGAGCTGCACGGTGGATGTTACGCGATTCGCGGCAGATGCTGCGGCGATGGCCGCATCGATAGCCGCACGGTCGTCACTTCCCCAGTCGATCCGGGCAGCGCCAACGCCCGTGCTGGATGCCTCGGCTAGCTGGCACGCTCCCGGGCCCAGAACGGCCGTGATGGTGGTCGCCAGGGCGGAGCCGTGGGGCCCCGCGCCCTGCACGATCATCAGTTTGCCAACGTCGCTCCGGGCCCATCTTGCCGCAGCGCTGCTCAACGCCCTCGAGCCGGCCGCCATACTCGCGTCAGTTACGGTCTGTCCGTCTACCTTCGCACCGAAGTCGTCGACATGGAAGAATGAGGGCCGAACGGCCGCCACATGACTCGCTGGGGGGTTGGCGGCCAAGGTCACGGTTGCAACCGCCAACATTGCAGCGGGAGCCGTCAAGCGGGCCGCCCATCGCCTCAGGTTCGGAGGAAGCTCCAGATCGACGACGACCATCTTGATCTTCATCTCGCATCTCCCGTCAGTCGATCGATGGACGGCGGCTCGTCAAGTCAAGACAGACTCGAGGTCCGACACGAGGCCCCGTGCCCTGGAGATGACATCATGGCCGTCGCGCAGGCATCGAGCGTGTCCGGCCTCCGCCAGTCGGGTCCGTTCGACGTCGTGTGACGCAAAATACCTCGCCCTCTCCGCCAGCTCGCTCGGAGTGGAGTAGAAAATGGCCTCCTGGTTCTCGCGGAACATCGCCATCAACGTATCGGTGCGGGGAGCGAGCATCGCCGCCCCAATGGCTGGTATTTCGAAACATCGGCGAGTGTAGTCATCGCGATTTCGTGCGGAGAGAAATACCAGCGCCAGCTTGCAGCAGGAAAGCACACGAGCGTACTCGTCGCCCCCGGCCATGCGAACCGGGGGGATCGTGGACCACGACATCCGTCGAACGACGGGCGCCCACAACTTTGGGTCGCCGAAGATTCGCACGCGCAGCCCGGCGCGGATGAGCGCCTCGACGCATCGCTCCCGCCCATCCTCTTCATAATGACCCGCAAAAGTTACATCGGATCCGAACCGGTCCTGGTCGTCGCTCGTGGGCGGAACCGGTCGGTCGCGCTTGGGATCGAACCAGGAGCGAAGCAGGCGAACCTTCCTGGCGCCAGCGGCGCTATACTCGTCGATGTTGACGGTTCGGTAGGCGAAGCATAGGTCGACCTCGGGAATCGAACGGCGGAAGGCCCTCCACATGGGCCAATCGCGGTCGGGACCAAAGGGATCGTCGTTGTTGTAAATGGCGACGCGCGCCCCCATCGCCCGAATAGCTCGGATGGTCGACGGGTACACCCATGGAACGGTCCAGAGGAGTACCGCCCGCGGCCGCTTTCGAGCGCAAGCCGCGACGAGTCGAGCGTTTGCTGCCCACACCTCGGGCCCACGCACGTATTTCATCTGAGCCCTTCGGACGACATCTAGAAATCTTCGTGGTCCGACCGCGAGTTCCTCGACGGCGATGCCGATAGCGCGGAGGGCGCGACAAAGACTTGCGGCATAGTGGTCGAACGCAAACTCGTTGACGATCATGACCTTCATGGCACCGACCACAGCCGTGAAGGCACACCGGCGCCCAGCCTCGGCAAAGGCGCGCGGAATCCGACGATGCGCTTGCGCCCCGGCCGATGCCCATGCGGGCCCACCGGCGGTACCGCGCAACCCCGCTGAATGCTTTCGCGCACTTCTTCACCTGGATTCATGCGTGTCACCGAGCTTCATGGGACGCGCAGGCGACCGCCCTTCAAGGCCTACTCCTGCCGTATGTTCATTGTTTACAGGCACTTATGCGTCGACTCGCAGTCACGTGACTCCACGGCCTACGCGGCATGCGCCGCCCTCGCCTCCTTCCCTCGCCCTGCGCCTGCGCAAGTGTTAGGCCTTCGCCCCCCGGATCCCCTTGCGGACTCACACACCATCCCAGCATCGATCGGCGACCCGTCACGCGCGAGCGCTCGACGCGCTCTGTAGCACGCACAACCAGCCATGAAGATCCTCGTCCTCGGCGCAAGCGGAATGCTTGGCCACAAGGTCCTCCAGACCCTTCGTCTCCAGCATCACGATGTTCACGGAATCATCCACGGCACGCGCACCGATTCTCCGCTCAGTAGGGTTGAGCTTCTCCAGGGCGACGGCATCCTGGAGGGAGTCGAGGCCGACGACTACGTTCGGCTCGCCGAGATCCTTCGCGGCTTGCGACCGGCCGCCGTCGTGAACTGCATCGGCGTCGTCAAGCAGCGTCCAGAGGCCACGAACGCACGCCTCTCGATCGCCATCAATGCTCTCCTACCTCATCAGCTCGTCGAGATCTGCGGTTCATGGGCGGGCCGGGTCATTCACCTGAGCACGGACTGTGTGTTCAGCGGTAACGTGGGCCACTACTCCGAAGCTGACCCATCCGATGCAGAGGACCTCTACGGAAAGAGCAAGTACCTAGGGGAGATCGGCAGTTCCGGCGAGCGCAACGCGCTCACTCTCCGCACCTCGATGATTGGTCGCGAGTTGGCGCACTTTCGTTCGCTCTTGGAGTGGTTCCTGGGGTCCCACGCTGGCCCCATCCGCGGCTACACGCGGGCAATCTACGGCGGCGTCACGACCAACCACCTCGCTTCACTCATCGCGACCATCCTTTCCAAGCACGACGGTCTGAGCGGCGTTTACCAGGTCGCCAGCTCCCCGATCTCCAAATACGATCTGTTGAGCAAGCTGCGCGACGCCTACCGTCTGTCACTCGAGATTATCCCCGATGACTCCGTTGTCTGCGACCGCAGCCTGCGTGGCGAGAAACTGCGGGCCGCTATCGGGTATGAATGCCCGCCCTGGCACGGCCTGATTGAAGAGCTTGTGTCCGACCCCACACCCTATCAAACATGGAGAACACGATGACGTTACCTTTTGAGGGCCGAAGGATACTCATCACGGGAGGGACTGGCTCGCTCGGGAAGGTTCTCGTGCGCCGGATCCTGAGCGGCGAGATGGGAAAGCCGATCAAGGTCACGGTGTTTTCCCGTGACGAGGCCAAACAACACTACATGCGGCTAGAGTACCAGCATCGAACCGCGGCGACGGACGAGGTCATCTATCGCAATTTCCAACAACTACTCGACTTCACAATCGGAGATGTCCGCGATTACCACTCGGTAGCCGCGGCCATGAGGCGCGCTGACGTCGTGGTGAACGCTGCGGCTCTGAAACAAGTTCCGACATGCGAGTACTTCCCCTTTGAAGCCGTTCGCACGAATATTGCCGGGCCCGAGAACATCATCCGCGCAATTCAAGAGCAGAGCCTGCCAGTGGAGACCGTAGTCGGCGTTTCGACTGACAAGGCCTGCAAGCCCGTGAACGTGATGGGGATGACGAAAGCCATCCAAGAGCGCGTCTTCATTCAGGCCAACATGCGTGCTCCGAAGACCCGGTTCGTCTGCGTACGCTACGGCAATGTGCTGGCTTCGCGCGGATCCGTGATTCCGCTTTTCCACGATCAGATTCGCAGTGGTGGTCCCGTCACGTTGACCACTACGGACATGACCCGCTTTCTCCTGACCTTGGACCAGGCTGTAGATACCGTTTTCACGGCCGTCCGCGAGGCACACGCCGGCGAAACGTATGTACCCGTGGTTCCCTCGGCCCGCGTCGTCGACATCGCAACGGTCTTGATTGGCGATCGGAACATCGAGACCAAGGTGCTCGGGATCCGCCCCGGAGAGAAGGTGCACGAGATTCTCGTCGGCGACGAGGAGGCGTTCCGCACCGTCAAGCGCGGCCCCTACTACGCGGTTCGCCCGATGCTACCGGAAGTCTCAGATCATGACGCCGGCCCGAACTGCTTGCAGGGCGAATACAGCTCCGTAGGAAGCGTGATGTCCATCGAGGAGCTTGCGGCATCCCTGCGTGCCCGCAAGCTGATGGTCACGGATGTCGAAGCGGGCCGGGGGGAGCTCCTCGCGTGAAGATCCTCACGGTTCTCGGAACACGGCCCGAGATCATAAGGCTCAGCCTTCTGATTCCGTTGCTCGACCGCCACGCCGAGCACGTGCTCGTTCATACGGGTCAAAACTTCGACGACCGACTCGACGCGCTGTTTTTCCGCGAGCTGCGCCTGAGGCGTCCCGACGTCTACATGGGCGTTCGCGCGCCGACGTTCTCGGAGCAGATCGGGCAGATCCTCTCGGGAATCGAGCCACTCTTGCTGCAGCATCGTCCGGATCGATTGCTCATCCTGGGCGACACCAACAGCGGACTCACGGCGATCGTCGCGCGCCGCCTCGGCATTCCTGTCTTTCACATGGAGGCCGGCAACCGCTGTTACGATGATCGAGTGCCGGAGGAAGTGAACCGCCGAGTCATCGACCATTCGAGCTCGATCTTGATGCCATACACACAGAGAAGCAGGGAGAACCTGCTGCGAGAGGGCATTGCGGGTGAGAAGATCTTCGTGACGGGAAACCCCATCAAGCAGGTTATGGATGCGTTCCAACCGCAGATCGACTCGAGCACGGTCCTTTCCGAGCTCAGCGTCGATGACAAGCGCTACATCCTGGTAACGATGCATCGTGCGGAGAACGTCGACCTCCCTGAGCGCCTACGTATGCTGATCGACGGGCTTACGCAGGTCCGTGCTGCCTTCGACATGCCCGTTGTGTGCTCACTGCATCCGCGCACTCGAGCGAAGGTGGCCCAGTACGGCATCGACCTCGAGCGCGCTGGGGTGCTCTTCGTCGAGCCTCTCGGCTTTTTCGACTTCGTACGTCTCGAGCGATCTGCTTTTTGCATCCTGACCGACAGCGGTACGGTGCAAGAGGAAGCGTGCATTCTGGGCACTCCAGCCGTTACGATTCGCGATGTCACGGAGCGGCCGGAAACGGTGGAGTGTGGGTCGAACGTGATAGCCGGCGCTGCCCCGGCGGACATCCTCGCGTGCGTACGGCAGATGACGTCGATGCCGACGGCGTGGACTCCGCCACCGGAATACGTCGCTCCGCTCGTCGCCGAGACGGTCAGTCGCGTCTTGCTCGGTCATCACCTAGCGGATCGTGCCGAAGAGAACTGGAGGCGCCGGAAGCAAGCCGAGATGTCTGCGGCGGCCGCTTCGTCGACAACAGGATGACCGCGATCGCCATTAGTACGACCGCGATGACACGGGATACTGTGAATGTCTGCGGTCCACCCCATAGGACGAGCACGAACTGCAGACTCAACATCTGTCCCACCATGCCTTGGCCTAGGCGGGCGAAGACGATCTCCGTCACGAGCGGAATGACGATGAGGAGGGCGCTCGCGAGGAATACGAATAGCCAGCTGTCTGCGAGCGAGAGTGTACCCCAAAGGCCTAGACTGATTCCGAACGCCAGGCTCCGGTTGCTTGCGGGCAGAAACCCGAACGACTCGACGGTCACGCGCTCGACCCATGTGCCGTCACCTTCGACTATGCCCCAGACTGCATCCAGCCCCCGCGCTCTCGATCCCGAGACGGCTAGCAGCTCGCGCGCCCCTCCGACCCGGTCCGTTGCAAGCGCACCGATCCTTTGCCACCCGGATCCTTCACTAGCGTCGTCGCGTTCGCTTGCCGTTACGGTCTCCTCGGCTGTCATCGTTCCAGACGTAAAGGCGGCGCGCCGTACCGTATCCACGCGGGAAATGATCAGTGTCGACGAGAGGACGAACAGGCCCAGCACCGGGGAGGCGCGGCGCCTGAACCATCGGACTTCGTCACCGCCCCTGAGCGCAAGCAACGCGGCTGGCATCATTGCCATCACGAAGCGGGCACGGCTCAGCGCGAAGATGGAGCTCGCGACGCCTAGGACCAACATCAACGCGAGGACCACGTACACGAGCCCGGTGCGTCGAGCACGCACTGCAGCATCGAGCACCAAAGCCGCGAGGGCCGGGAAAAGAAAGTCTCGGAGGTATACCAGCAGACCCCCGAGTGCGAACGGAAGCTCAGTTCCGTTGTTCAGCCCCGTACGTCCCAGCCCGAGCGCGGCGCACGCACCAATGAGTACCGTCGAGAAAAGCGCCCAGGATGCAATCATGGGCACCAGCCCGAGACGCATGACGCGCGCGACCGGGACGGAACGTGGGACCCAGCGTTCTGCGGCGAGTGTTGCGACTACGATACCGAGCAGTCCCGCACAGATCACTTCGGCGGGCCACACGAAGGCGCCATTCGTGAAGTCGAACCTGCCGATGGACCTGAAGCCTGCACGTGGGATCGACGATGGGTCCTGAACGAGGCCCCCAAAGGCCACCACTACACCCAAGAGGTAGTTTGCTGCGAAGACCACCGGCGCCACGAAGACCCGGCGACTCGCCGTAGTGAATGAGATGAGAGCGATCCCCATGAGGCCGAGGCCAAATCCCCAGCCGATGCTGAGCGCCGTGCGGTCCAATGACAGCGCGTACAAGACCCACGCCGCGGCCGCAATCGCACAGCACAGCAGTAGCCTTCTCACGAGAGGGTGCATTGCCGGCTCTCGCGGGGGCGCCGCAGGAGTCGAACGCGCGTCCTGCCGCTCGAGCGATCGGCTCCAATCTCCGTTCTGGGTCACGAGTCACCCACCATGGCACAGGAAAGTTCTTTGGAGCACTACGGTTGGGTGTCGCCGAGGGTTGGCTGGTTCGAAGGCGTACGAGTATACGCCAATGCAGCGAGCCGCCTGCTCAGCGGTCTCGTGGGGAGGAGCCGAATTCCGTTGCCTTTTCCGGACCATGCCTCAAGCCGAGCCATTCCTGTCATGAACTTCGGACGTGTGTTCAATTTCGGCGACTTCGAGCGGGATCGCTGGGTGGCGACCCAGGCGCGCACCCTACCTGCCGGCTCCAGGGTGATCGACGTGGGAGCTGGCCCGTGCAAGTACCGCTCACTATTCCAGCACTGCGTATACACGGCCCAAGACTTTGGTGGACACCGGGCGACCCACGTGGGGGTGATCGCCGAGGAGTGGAGCTACGGTGCGATCGACCTTGTGTGCGACGCCTCCGCCATGCCGGTTGCCGACGGCTCGTTCGACGCCGTGCTCTGCACAGAGGTCCTCGAACATGTCCCAGAGCCCGCCAAGGTAGTGCGTGAGCTTGGGCGCATCCTGAGACCGGGCGGCAGACTGATGTTGACTGCCCCCCTGGGCTCGGGGCTCCATCAAGAGCCGGACCACTACTATGGCGGGTTCACGCCATTTTGGTACGAGCGCTTTCTGGCGGAAGCAGGCTTCGAGAACATCGTGGCGCAACCAAATGGCGGCTTTTTCAAGCACTATGGTCAGGAGAGCCGCCGCTTCTCCGCGCTGATCGACCCTAGGCGCGTTCCGCGCTCGGCTCTGCCGCTAGTGGCACCGCTCTGGGCGCTCACCCTCCCGTGGTTCCGCGTCATCGTACCTCTCGCGTGTGATGCTCTCGATCGTCTTGACTCTCACAGAGCGTTCACCGTTGGCTACCATGTGACGGCTAGCCGCGCTCAATCCCCGGAGGACTCGTGAAAGCACTCGTCACCGGCGGGGCCGGCTTCATCGGCTCCAACGTTGTTCGCCGACTGGTCGAGGACGGACACGAAGTCGCCGTGCTCGACGACCTCTCCTCCGGCCATGAGGACAATCTCCGACCTTTCCCGGCCGTACGACTGACTCGAGGGGACGTACGCAGCGAGGCAAGCGTGGCTCACGCAATGGCAGGCGCAGAGGTAGTTTTCCACCTCGCCGCCTCCGTAGGTAATCAGAGGTCCATCGCCGACCCCGTTGCGGACTCCGAGATCAACGTGATCGGCACGCTTCGAGTGCTGGAATGTGCCCGCAAGACCGGGGTTCGCAAGGTCGTGTTCTCGTCGTCCGCGGGGATCTTTGGCGAGCTCAAGACACTGCCAATTCGCGAGGATCACCCTGTCGAACCCGATACCCCCTATGGGGCCGGCAAACTCGGCGCCGAGAAGCATTGCCTGGCTTTCGCTAAACTCTATCCGCCCCTCGAGGTCATCTGCCTCCGGTACTTCAACGTCTATGGCGTAAATCAGTATTTCGATGCCTATGGGAACGTTATTCCCATATTTGTCCATCGATTGCTTCGCAATCAGCCGCTAGTCGTGTTCGGGGATGGTGAGCAGACACGCGACTTCGTGAACGTCCGAGATGTGGCGGATGCAAACTACCGCGCCGCGATGTCCAGAGGCGTCTCCGGCGCTTTCAATATCGCAAGTGGGACGCGCGTGACGATCAACGCGCTCATCCAAGAGCTGCGCTCGGCGAGCGGCCGCGATTTTCGCGTCGAGCACGCTCCCCCCCGCAAGGGGGATGTGCGCGATAGCCTCGCGGACGTCTCCGCCGCACGCGCCGGTTTCGGATACGTCCCTACAGTCTCCTTGGTAGAAGGCCTGAACGCCTACCTCCGATGGGCCGAGACGGCGCTCGTCTGAGCGCGCCGAAACGGCGAGTAATGCTTCACGGAACTGGCTGGCTGTTCCGCGCCCATTGCTCGAGCGCAAGGAGCGCCCATGCCTGGTGGCCATTGCCTTTGCCCTCCAGAACGCGAGCGCCCACGCTCGTGATTCGCTCACTCGCCAGCCAGTCGCGTATGCGCGCCGTCTTGGTCATCACGGTGTCGCAGAATAGGGCGCGGAGTGGCCCGCGGAGCCAGACTTCAACGGGGCTTCCAAAACCGCGCTTGGGACGGGAGAATACCTCACCCGGAAGCAGATTGCGCGCCGCCGCGTGGAGGAGCAACTTGCCGCGTCGTCTGTTCTGCTTCGCCGAGATCGGCATCGGGATGACCCAATCCCCCAAGACATGGTCCAACAAGGGGCACCGCGCCTCCAGCCCCCACGCCATCGATGTCATGTCGACTTTCACGAGAAGATCGTCAGGAAGATAGACTCCGATATCGAACGCCAAGGCCCGGTCCGCATCAGTGTGGCCTTCATGACATTGCAGCGCGGCACGACGACCGATTAGCGTGCTCACTTCCCGCGCTGAGAACACTTCGACAAGAGCACGGTAGCGAGCGTCACCCCGCGTGCTCAACGCCCGCGTCGCTCTCGCGGCTCGCCGCACGACTCTGATGGGCGGTAGCCGGTCCAGCGTCCAGGAGATGGGCCCAAGCATGGGAACCGAGGGCAATCCTGCGGCCTGCCGGTAACGGCCGTATCCGGCGAACATCTCGTCGCCGCCATCCCCTGTGAGCACGACCTTGACCTGCTGTGCCACTTGACGAAACACCTCGGCCGACGGCACTGCGGAGCTGTCGCCAAACGGCTCAGAGAATGCGGAGAGAGCGCGCGTGGTCGCCTCGACGACGTCCTCACGTACGATCACTTCGTGGTGATCGGTGCCAAAGCGGTTCGCAATCTGGCGCGCGAACGGGAGCTCATCGTCGGCTTCGCCGAAGCCGATGCAGAATGTCTTCAGTCGGTTCGGACTCGCGGTCGCCGCCAGCGCGGTCACGACGGACGAGTCGATACCGCCCGACAGGAGCACTCCCACCGGAACATCGCTGCGAAGGCGAAGCCGAATAGACTCCTCGAGTAGCTCACGCGTTCGCGTCGCGGCGTTGGGGGGGGCTTCGTGAACCTCACCCGGCACCGGAGGCGCCCAATAGCGCTGAACCGTGAAATTGGTTTCATCCGCGACAAGGAAATGGCCCGGAAGCAGCTTGCGCACGCCGCGCCATATGGTCTTCGGAGCAGGAATGTACAGCAATGAGAGATAATCGGCCAGCGCGTCCCGATCGACGCCGCCAGTCGGCGCGCCGCCGTCGACAAGTGCCCGGAGCTCGGAAGCGAGCCAAAGCGTATCCTGGTGACGCGCATAGAGCAGTGGCTTCTTGCCGAAACGGTCTCTGGCCGCGAATAGTCGCCGTCGTCGCGCATCCCAGATGGCAAAGGCGAACATTCCGCGAAGTCGCGGCAGCATTGCCGTTCCCAGGTCCTCGTAGAGGTGCACGAGTACCTCCGTGTCGGAGGTCGTACGGAGACGATGTCGGCTCCTCAGAGCTTCGGTCAGCTCTCGATAATTATATATTTCCCCGTTGAGGACCACCGCGACGCTCCGGTCCTCGTTGAACATCGGCTGTCCTCCCCCTGCCAGATCGATGATGGAGAGGCGTCGATGACCCATTGCCACCGGCCCGTCGGCATGAACGCCCTCGCCATCCGGCCCGCGGTGCGCCAGCGCGCGGGTCATCCTGGCTACCGATTCCGGGTCGGCCTTCGGGAAGCGTAGTTGAACGGCGATGCCGCACATGAAGGCTCCTTCGGGCGCGGAAGTACACCGGACCGAGCCAGGAATCCAGGCGAGGCACTGAACGCATCGAGAGCCCCCACAGACTGGAGTCACCGGCCAGACGGTGGATCTCGAACCCCCTCGTGTCCCTGCGCAACGAAGATCGTCCAAGGGCCCCCCCTCGACCTTGTCTTGTGACGTGGTAGGCTCACCCACCCCAGACCTATGTACGTGATCTTACGCATGGTTCACGCACGCGAGGGGGCACTGCTATGGAGCCGCCTGCCTTGAGCTCATCCATCTCGCCTGCTGCCAGCGTTACGCCTCCGAGCTTGTTGGGCAACCTGCGACGCGACCGTGCATCCGGAGTCTCCTCGGTGGTGGCCGCAATGCGCAAGCACTGGCCCCTTGTGGTGGCGACCACACTGCTCCTGGCAGCCGGAGCGCTGCTGTACTCGAAGTCGCTCCCGAGAGTCTACGACGCCACGGCTCTCATCGAGCTGAACGCGACGGTCATACATCCGCTCGGTTCGAAGGCGGACGATCTCGACTCGGCCGCGGCTGGGGCGTGGTGGGACTCCCAAGAGTATTATGAAACGGAGTATCGGATCATAACCTCGCAGCGCATCCTGACTACCGTTGCCCGGGACTTGAACTTGACCTCGGACTCAAGCTTCGCTGGCGCTCGGGGGTCAGCAGCCAAGCCGATGTCCTACGACGCCGCTGCCGACCTTCTGCGGAGCCGCGTCCATGTCGAGCCGGTCAAGAATAGTAAGCTATTCACGTTACATGTAGAGGACACGGATCCGAAACGCGCCCGATCAATCTGTTCAGCGATCGCCAACACCTTCATAGAGCAGAATTTGCAGACGGCGATCAACGGCTCATCCGACGCCGCAGCCTGGCTCGGGGGGCAGCTCGACCTCGTAAAGCGCGATCTCGAGGGCGACGAGGACGCGCTCCACGCGTTCAAGGAGAAGAACGAGCTGCCGAGCACCTCGATAAACGACGCATCGAACATGGTGCGACTCGAGATGCAGGAGTACGACACGGCGCTCACTCGCATTCGCACGAAGAAGCAAGAGCTCCTTGCGCGATACACGGAGCTCTCGAAGGTGGACGCGGACAACCCGGATCAGATCCCGTCTTCCGAACTCCTCAGCGACCCCTTTCTACAGCACATCCGTGAACAATACCTGGGTGCGCTCCGGGATCGGCAGGAGCTCATGGCGGACGGGAAGGGTGAGAACCACCCACTGGTCAAGGCCGCAACGCAACGACTCGCGCAGAGCCGCGAGGCGCTACTTGCACAGATCAAGAGCATCCAGGGCGCGGTCGAACGGGATCTAGCCGTCGTAATCCGGGAGGAAGCCGGCGAGCTGCAGCTCTTCGACGCTTCTCGTCGACGGGCGGTTGACCTGAACATGAAGGAGATTGAATACCGGCGCCTCGATCGCGCTCGCGAGCTCAACGAGAAAACGTACGCGATGCTCAATGAGCGCGAGAAACAGGCCGACCTCGCGCGAATGATGCGCGTAAACAACATTCTTCTGGTCGACGACGCGCTCGAACCGATATCGCCGATAAGGCCGCGCACGGGCCTCAATCTTGCGATGGGTATCGTTCTCGGCTTGCTCCTTGGAGTCGGACTGTCGTGGACCCGCGAGCGCCTGGATACCTCCGTGAAGACCCCTGATGACCTCGAAGACAGACTCGGGGTCACGTTCTTGGGTCTCCTTCCCGAGCTCGCCGACAACGAGACGCCGCGCCAGCGAGGGCGAGCTCGTCGTCGAAGGACAGCATCGGCACCCGAGGGTCCCAGCGAGTTGTTCGTGCACCATCGGCCTCTGTCGGGTGTCGCGGAGGCCGCACGGTCCATCCGCACGAACCTCATGTTCATGAACCCCGACAAGCCGTACCGGAGGCTGCTGGTGACCAGTGCAGCTCCCGCTGAGGGCAAAACCACGGTCGCGTGCAGTATCGCGATTGCTTTTGCTCAAGGCGGGCAGCGAGTCTGCATCATCGACTGCGACTTGAGACGCCCTCGCTTGCATCGAATCTTTCAGCGCGCCGGCGACATGGGCGTCACGAACGTGCTCGTCGGGGATGCCACCCTGGACGACGTCGCAAAGCCAACGGGGATAGAGAATCTTTGGTCAATCCCTGCAGGGCCGACGCCGCCAAACCCCGCCGACATGTTTCATTCAGAGCGATTCCGGCGCTTCATAGCAGATGTGTCGGAGCGGTTCGATCGGGTCATCATCGACAGCCCCCCCTTGGTAGCGGTGACGGACTCCGCAATCATCTCTACCATTGCCCATGGGGTCGTATTCGTCGTGCGAGCATTCAAGACCAACAGTCACCTGAGTTCGCAAGGTCTGCGAACGCTCCGCGATGTTGATGCCCCAATCGTTGGCGGCGTGCTCAATGCCGTCAACTTGAACCGCCAAGAGTATTCGTACTACTATCACTACTACTACTATAAGCGTGAGGGGTACGGTTCGGACCAGCCCGCGGAGGGGAACGACGAGGTAGGCGCGGCCCCGCCGAATTGATGGCACGAGCAGTTTACTCGGACGCAGAACCTCGAATAGCCGCCTCCCGCTCACGTGCAACCGCTTCGCGCCACCGCGTGACATCGGGTTGCCGACGCATGAGAATCTCATAGTCTGCGGCTGACTCGGCGTGAAGCGCCGCCCTCGAGGCCAGTGCCGCAATTTGCTCCAAGAGATTGTCGCTGGGCGCCCGGTCATATGCTCGACGGTACAAGGCGAGCGCCTTCCGTAGGTTTCCGTGCGCCTCCTCATCTCTAGCGGCCCAACTCGCGTTTTCTGCGCATTCGGCCTTGTCACCGCAGCCTGCACCCAAGAGGCGGTCGAGAGCCGCCTCCGCACGGCTTTCGTCCCCCGCCCTTCGTGATAGCGTCACGAGCTGTTCCAAACAGGACACGCGATCCGTGACATGGTCGGCCGCCTCCTGCAGTTCCGCGAGGCCGTCCGAGACTCGCGAATCCGCCATACGAATCCTCGCCAGCAGAACGTACCCGGTGCAACGATCGGGCTCGTCCGTGCGGACCCGTTCTGTAAGGGTCAGGGCCAGTCCTACGCAGCCGGCAAACTCGCCATCGTCACACCATTCCGCGCGCGTATTCGCCTCGATGTCGTCAACCGCATTGGTCGCGGCGTCGATCTTGGGGGCTCGCGCGGATGGGTCGAGCGACGAGTATTGAGCATCGAGCCTCACCCGGGTTGCTGGCAGTGATGCTGGGATATCCGGTATCACTTGTTGAAGTACTTTCGCGCCGTCCGGGCCTGGGGGCACAATCTGCATTGCGTCGTCGTATTCCCCGACTAGATGCATTGCGTCGGCCAAGACGTAGGGGAGTAGGTCCATTCCCTGCTCGATCGCGAGCCGGAACTCTAGCCGCGCTTGCGATGGGAAGTTCCGCGCGAACACCCGACCCAGCACCAAGTGGGCCTGACCGTAGATGGCTGCACGCTCCAAGGCGGCCTCCAGCCACGGCAACGGATTGTCGTCCGTCGAGTCGGAGGCACGCAATCCGACGATGAAGGGGATGTATGGCTCGGCCGGATGCCTCAGCATGGCGGCCCGGGCCAGCCCACGCATCTCCGCCGCCGAAGCCCGTCCCGCAAGGGCGGCGTTCGCGAGCCTCTTCTCGTCATCGTGCAACGCAGTCGGCGCGGCGCTCGCACCGATAACGATTCCGACGATCGCCATGACGCACGCGCTCCACGCAACCCTCTGCGGACTGTTCGCCCACCGGTGAATTCTCGAACGGGGTAGATCGCCAGCCGTGCCGCCGACGACGATCGCGGCGCAGACGACGCCAGCAACCACGAGACCAGGAATCTCAGTTCCGAGGTCGGCGAGGTTCTGAATGCCCAGGGCGATGAGGGCCGCCCAAGCACCTCCGGCAGTCGTCGACCGAGCGAGCACGGCGTTCGGGCGCAGAGCGACGAGGCCGACCACCAGTCCGAAGGTGCCTACGGGAATGCCCCATTCGCTCAACCACTGAACCAATACATTTTCCGGATATGAGTACGTGTAGTACCCGCCTGTTGTCCGGAACGCCGGAAAAACGCTTTCGAAGGCTCCGCGGCCACAGCCGAACCAGGGCGTGGCGTGCACGATTCTGAGTGCTTGCCGTGCGATGTTGAGCTTCGACGTGCCTGGGTCTAGCAGTTCCCCGCTGATCCCGTTGGAGCTGGCGACGACCAGCAGCACTGCGGCCGCCAGCGTCACGAAGGCAATCAGGATGGGGGTTAGGCCGAACCGTCGAGCCGTTCGTGTCCGCCACCATATCGCCGTGACGAGGAGAACGCCGAGCAGCATCGCGATTATCCCGCCGCGCGAGGCCACCCATACCTGCGTTGCGATGAGTACGACTGCTGCGGCTCCGGTAACCGATCTGGGAAGCCGTGGCTCGCGCGAGAGCGTCGGAGCCAGCGAGAGGCACAGTGCCACGTTGAGGTAGCCGGCCAGATTGTTCGCGTTCAAGAGGGGTGCGATGTGTCGGTCGTGAATAGGCGATTGTGGCGTGTAGATGCCGAAAACTTTGTGTAAGCCAAAGGCAGGATGGAGGAGGGCAGCGGCCGCCAGCAGGAGGGCCGTGACCACCACCGTGCCGCTAAGGAAGGTCACCCCGTCTTTGCTCCTCGCAATGCGAAGTGCGGCGAGAAGCGTGAGCAGGTAGAAGACCCCTTTCAAGAGCTCGATTCTCGTCGCGCTCGGATCGAGAGAGACAGGGGCGAATCGCGGACCGGGTGCATGCAGCGGGCTGAGCGCTCTCGACCAAACGTCCGCGTTGTAGGGTGCCAGGTGCCGGAGCAACTCGACCGGAATGGGGATGCATTGGAGCCCGGCATAGAGAGTCAGCGCAGCGCACAAGACCACGAGAATGGTTGCGGCCGGTCGCGGCCTCGTCGGTCGGTCGCTCCACCAACCGAGAGCCGCGGAAAGGCCAACGACGGCAGTTGCGGCACACAGGACGTAGGTGTTGACGCTTCCGATCGCCAGCGCTGCGCCCGAAACTCCCGCTGCGAGCAGCCATCGACTCGCGCGGCCGGGCCAGATGGCTTCCGTTGCATGAGTCATTCGCTTGGCACTCTCGTGATCAAGTGGTGGCCGCTTTCCTCCGAGCAATGCTTCAAGGTCGTCAGCGTCGCGCGAAGAGCGAAGAACAAGTTCGCGGAATGCGCCTCCCTGGACGGCGCCGACAAGGGAGAGGCGTCGTCCAGCACGGTGCCTTTGCCGGTGCGAAGCGATGATTCGCTCTCGTGGGGGTTGTGCACGACGGCCTTGAGCTCGTCGCACTTCTGCTGGTGAGAGCGACCGTCTACTGCGGTCGAAACGCCCGGGCGGTGCGTTCGACGCCCTGCCCTAGGCGCAGACTCGCATGCCACCCCAGCGCCCGCATTCGCGCGTTGGACAGAATCTTGCGACTTACTCCGTCGGGCTTGCTCGGATCCCACAGGATGCTCCCTCCGTAACCGACCGCCTGTTTCACCAGCTCCGCGAGCTCCCGCACGCTGATCTCGCCTTCTACCCCCGGTCCGACGTTGAGCACCTCGGCCCCCTCGTATCGCTCCATTGCGATGAGGCAAGCCCGCGCCAAGTCGTCCACATACAGAAACTCCCTCTTCGGCTCCCCCGTCCCCCACACCACGACCTCCTCATCTCCTCTCTCCTTCGCCTCCACGAACTTCCTCACGAGCGCCGCCAGGACGTGGGCGCTCTCGAGATCATAGTTGTCCCCCGGCCCGTACAGATTCGGCGGCATCAGGCAGATCCCGTTGAACCCGTACTGCTTCCGGTAGGCCTGCAGCATCTGGATCCCGGCGATCTTTGCGATCGCGTAGGCCTCGTTCGTCGGCTCGAGCGGCCCCGTCATGAGGGCCTCCTCCTTGATCGGCTGGGGCGCGTCCTTCGGGTAGATGCAGGACGACCCGAGGAAGAGCAGCTTCTTCGCCCCGTTCCGGTAGGCGGCATCGATGACGTTCGTCTGGATGAGCAGGTTGTCGCGGATGAACTCGGCGGGGCGCGTGACGTTGGCCCAGATGCCGCCCACGGTCGCGGCCGCGAGGAAGACGTATGCGGGCCGCTCGGTGGCGAAGAAGCGGTCGACGTCGTCCTGCCTTCGCAGGTCGAGATCTGCGCGGGTGCGCACGACGATCGGACCGTGGCCCTCGGCCAGGAGAGCGCGGACGAGCGCCGAGCCGACCATCCCGGTGTGACCTGCGACGTAGATGGAGTCTCCGCGGTTCACGCGAGCCCCCCCGTTCTGGGCCTCGAATGCCCTGCATCCCGCAGCGTCTTCTCCTGCCGCGCGAGCTCCAGGTCCTCGTCGGCCATCATCCCGACGAGCGCCTTGAAGTCGACGCGCGGCTGCCAGGCGAGGCGCTCGCGTGCCCGTCGCGCATCGCCCTGGAGGTGCGCCACCTCCGCGGGACGGAAGTACCGGGGATCGATCTCCACGTGCTTCTGCCAGTCGACGCCGACGTACTCGAAGGCGATCTCGAGGAACTCGCGCACCGTGTGGGCCTCGCCCGTGGCGATCACGAAGTCGTCCGGGGCCTCCTGCTGGAGCATGGCCCACATGGCCTCGACGTAGTCGCCGGCGAACCCCCAGTCCCGGCGCGCGTCGAGGTTTCCGAGAAAGAGCCTGTCCTGGAGGCCGAGCTTGATGCGGGCGGCGGCGCGCGTGATCTTGCGCGTCACGAACGTCTCCCCGCGGCGCGGCGACTCATGGTTGAAGAGGATGCCGTTGGTGACGAACATGCCGTACGCCTCGCGGTAGTTCACGGCGTACCAGTGGGCGGCGAGCTTGCTCACGCCGTAGGGGCTGCGGGGGTGGAAGGGCGTCGATTCGTTCTGCGGGGCGGGCGCTATGCCGAACATCTCCGACGACCCGGCCTGGTAGAAGCGAACCGCCTTGCCGCTGCCGCCGAGCGTGTCGCGTACGGCCTCGAGCAGTCGCAGCGTGCCCGTGGCATCCACGTCGCTCGTGTACTCCGGCTGGTCGAAGGAGACGCGCACGTGCGACTGCGCGCCGAGGTTGTAGACCTCGTCGGGACGCACCGACTCGAGGATGCGGCGCAGGCCCGTGCCCTCGGCGAGATCGCCGTAGTGCAGGAAGAGCCGCGTCCCCTCCTCGTGCGGGTCCCGGTACAGGTGATCGATCCGCCCCGTGTTGAACGTGCTCGCCCGCCGGACGACTCCGTGGACCTCGTAGCCCTTCCCTAGCAGGAGCTCCGCCAGGTACGACCCGTCCTGTCCCGTGATTCCGGTGATGAGCGCCCGCCGCATCCAGGGCGGAAGGTTACCTCAACGGAGCGCCGTCACAGGGCACCGGAGCAGGGCCAGGTGCCTGTCTCGGGAAGGGCGCGTGCTATCCTGGAGACGCTCATGGCAAGCGGAAACTACGAGTATCAGAGCGATTTCGCGCGTCGCTACGTCGCGCAAGGCAAAGCTGAGGGCAAGGCCGAGGGCGAAGCCGACGGGCGGGCCCACGCGGTTCTCCGCGTGCTCGCGGTGCGCGGCGTCGACGTGCCGCCCGCCATTCGCGAGCGCATCGTCTCGTGCAGGGACGTCGCGCTGCTCGACGCCTGGCTCGCACGAGCGGTGACGGCCACGTCGGCTGTCGATGTCCTCGCTGGATAGGGTCGCCGCGACGGCCGCGTCGGACGTCTTCGCTGCGCAGCCAGCGGGTCGCCCTTGCTCTCCCCTGGCGCCATAATGCAGGAGGCACGACGATGGAGCCCACCGACCTGACGATTGAGATCCTGAAGGGCATCCGCGAGGAAGCCCACAAGACGAACGAGAGGCTCGACGACCTGCGCGACCGCCAGACGGCCACCGAGGTGCGCCTGGCGACGGAGCTCGTCGGAGTCGCTGGCGCGGTGCGTGAGGTGCGCGACCTTCTGCGCGAGGGCCTCGCCTAGACCGCGGGTTCCGCCGCGCCCTCGTAGAAGGCGTCCACGTCGATCGTGCACCCGATGGTGCGCAGCTCGGCGCGTTCGCCGGCGCGCGCGACGGACGTCGTCCAGGCACCGGTCGCGTCGCGTCGCCGCACTTCGATCGCGCGTTCGCGGTGCGACACGAGCACGTACTCGTCCAGCGAAGGGATCTCCCGGAAGTGGTCGAACTTCTCGCCGCGGTCGTACTCCTCGGTGCTGTTGCTCGTCACTTCGACGAGCAGCGTCGGGTTCGTGACCGTGTTCCTGTCCTCGGGATCGACCTCACGTGGGCCGCAGATCACGCTCGCGTCTGGATAGGTGCACAGCCCCGTCTTGCGCACTCGCACGCGGAGGTCGGAGTCGTAGAGGCGGCACCTCCCGCCTTCGACCGCGCGGCCGAGTTGCAGGATGATGGCGACCTTCAGGGCCGAGTGCTCCGGCGTTCCTCCGGCCATGGCGTAGATGCGGCCGGCAACGAACTCGTGCCGAACGGTGCTCTCCGCTTCGAGGCGCACGTACTCGGCGAACGTATGGAAGACGGGATGAGTCGCAGCAGCCATCCGCGCTACGAGCGTAGCACTCACCCGAACCGGTACCGCGCCGTGGCCTTGGTCCCGCGGATCGCGACGCTGCCGAGGATGGTGCGAGTCCGGTTCGTCCGCCGCAGCCGCGGCTCGGGGGCCTGCACGGAGCTCCCCTCGTACTGTCGGTCCACCACGGCGCGCGTGCTATCCTGGAGGCCCTCATGATGAGCGGAAAGTACGAGTATCAAAGCCCCTTTGCGAAGCGTTTCGTCGCGGAGGGTCAGGCCGCGGGGCGGGCTCACGCCATCCTTCACGTGCTGGAGGTTCGCGGCGTCGGGGTCTCGCCAGACATTCGCGACCGTATCCTCTCATGCACCGACGCCGGCCTGCTCGACACATGGCTCACGCGAGCGGTCACTGCGTCGTCAGCCCTCGATGTGGTCGCCGAGTAGCCAGCAACCCGTGCGCGCTTAAAGCCCCCACGCAATCCCGACGTTCACCCCGAGCATCTCCGCCGTCTGGCTCCCGCCGCTGGCCGTCAGGAAGCTCCCCTGCGACAGCGACGACGTCGCGATCCCGCCGTCCAGGCTGAGATCGAGCCCCACGGCCGCGGCGAGCATGTGCCTCCACCCGATGCGCACCCTCGGGACGAATCCGCCGCCGGACACGCCCGAGACGGACGCGTCCTGGGGTGAGAACGTGAGGTACTCGTAGCCGATGCCCACGCCGAGGAGGAACTGGTCCCGGTAGTTCGGCTTGAAGGGCACGCGGAGCTCGTAGCCGAGCTGCGACGTCAGGCCCGACACGCCGGCGCCCTGGGTGGCGTTGAACGTCTCGTAGCCCGCCTCGAGGAGGAACGCGCTCTGGGCGCCGACCGACCAGCGGACCTGGAGGCCGACGCACTCGGACCACGTTTGCCCGTCGCCGAAGTTGCTGCCGGGGAGGAGCCACTTGTGCTCCGCGAAGAAGGGCG
Source organism: Polyangiaceae bacterium (assembly GCA_036490515.1). Classification (GTDB taxonomy): domain Bacteria; phylum Myxococcota_A; class Polyangia; order Polyangiales; family Polyangiaceae; genus Palsa-1150. Next base: position 53,726 of record DASXDU010000007.1, on the reverse strand, counting down.
CGAGCGAGACGCCCTTGCCGGCGCGGAGCGACGAGTCGATCTCGTCGTGGTCGTGCTCGACGGTCTCGAGGGCGTCGCGCCTCTCGCCGTCTCCGACGTCGACGCCGACGTCGACGCGCGCCGCGGGCGGGACGTCGTCGCTGGTGGAGCTCGCGGGGCTGCCGCCGGCGCTCCCTCCACTCGCTGCGCCCCCGGCGCCGCTGCTGCCACCCGCGCCCTCGTTCGACTCGGAGGAGTGCTTGTAGACCTCCATCTCGAGGCGGGCGAGCCGCTGGCGGATGTTCTCGGCGTCGGCGGCGTCGGGCGCGTCGGTGACGTAGACGCGGTAGTCGTCGATGGCAGGATAGGGGTGGCCGAGCTGCTCGTGGCAAAGCCCGCGGTCGCGGTAGAGCGTGGGGTCACGCGACGAGATGAGCGCCTGGTCGAAGGCGTCGAGGGCCCCGGCGCAGTCGCCGTTTCGCATGCGCGAGCGCGCCGCGGCGGCGAAGACCGACCACCCCGTGGCTTCCCGGCTCAGGTTGAGGGGCTGCTGGACGTACTTGCCGTGGGACGGAGCGGAGTGTCCCCGGACGGTCCCCTGCGCGGCCGCAACGCTGGACGCGAGCACGCACGCCAGCGCCACCGCGCCCGCCGACAACGCTTTGCGCATGGCTCCCAGGGTAGGGCATGGCCCCCGGGAGGGCCGAGTTTACGGCTGGCGGATCTGGAGGCGGCTGGGCCCGTGCATCATCGGAGAGAGGCGGGGGCCCGGGCCGCCGGCCGTGGGAGCCGAGCCCGAAGGGGGGGCCGGCGACGCGGACGAGGCGGGGGCGGGCGTCGTCGACCAGGTGATCTTGCCGAAGCGCGACGCGTGGTGGAAGTTGCCCTGCCCGAGGATGGGCGACCACGCGACGCCGGCGTTCTGCTTCATCGCGTAGAAGTTCACGCGCCAGACGTCGCCCGGCTTGGGCGGGTGGTTCTGGGCCTTGGTGTACGCGGCCCAGGGGATCGCCGCCTCGACGGTGTAGCCGGTCGTCTTGCCCGCAGTGTCCTTCTGGATCTGGACGGCGCTCTTGAGCTTCGGGTCCCAGTCCTCGTGGCCGAAGGGCCCGTTCTCGCCGCCGCTCGGCTTCTGCAGCGTGTCGAACTGCGACTTGAAGACCTTGTTCTGCGGGTTGATCTGGAGCTCGTAGTAGTTCGTGCTCGTGCCCTGCGCGTCGGGCTCCGCCATCATCTCGACGGTGTCCTTCGTCCAGAGCTTGGGCTGGCCGGCGACGGTGAAGTCCTTGGGCTGCGACTTCGCGTCGGTGAAGCCCGTGTAGAAGTCGGGCTCCTGCACCGTGATGAGGACGTAGAGGTTGTCGTCGTCCCAGGTGACCTTGGCCGACCCGTTGACGGGGAACGCGGTGTTCGGCTTACCGGTCCCCACGTCGACGAAAGGGCCGGTGCTCGCGGCAGCCCCCCACTCGGGCTCGTCGCCTTTGCCGTCGACCTTGATGACGTCGTTCTTCGCGAGCTTGACGGCCGTGAGCGACGGCACGTCGTTGGCGGTGTGCTCCTCGGGGTTCTTCGGCGCGACGCCCGTCTTGATCTTGCCGACGATCGCGCTGTTGTCGCCGTCGTTCGGGCCGCTGATGATGCGCAGGCGCGCGTCGCCCTTCCAGATGCCCGTGTAGACCGTGATCTCCGAGCCCGTGACGTCGTCCGGCACCTTGTAGGTCTGCTCGTCGACGTAGACCTTGCCCTTCTCCCAGCGCTCGGGCCCGAGCACCTGGTGCGTCCCGTTGCGCTGGTCGCGCAGGGGGCCGGTGAAGTCGAGGTTGCCCATCTTGCCGCTGCCCTCGTCCTTCGTGTGCGTGAAGAGCAGCCACCCCTCGTCGAGCGTGTCGTCGCACCGCCACCACAAGGTGATCTTCACCTCCTGGCCGGGCTTCGCCGTCTCCGGGTCGAACTTGTACCCGACGAGGTGGATCTTGTTCTCGAAGTTGACGTCGACCTTGTGCGGGATGTCCGCCGGCGGCGCGTCGAGGATGTAGCTCTTGAGCTTGTCCTTGTCCTCGGAGGAGAGCCCCTTGCTTCCGCCCACGCAGCCCACTGCGAAGAAGCCCGCCAAAACGACCGCGAGAAGTCCCTGGGAACGACGCATGGCCGGCTTTCTACAACCAAAATGGGCCGGCCGTCGACTGGGGACAGCCGGGGGAGGGCGGAAGATCGAGCACGGAGTTCGAGGTACGTGCACGTGACACGAGGACGAGGACGAGCACGTCCTGTCGAGCACGTGTACGCGAACGAAGGACGAGGACGAAATTCGCGCAACCAGTGCCGGCAAGCAGCCGATGGGAGGGCATGGAGCGATCGCCCCTCGATTTCGAGCGCCTCGACGTGTACCGGTGTGCCATCGAGTTCCTGGCCACGGCAGTCCGCGTCGCCAAGCGCCTACCCCGTGGTCACGCCGCCCTTCGCGATCAGCTCAGACGAGCGAGCACGTCCATCCCGCTCAACATCGCCGAGGCCTGCGGCAAGACCGGGCTGACGGACAGGGCCCATTTCCACGCGATTGCGCGCGGCTCCGCCCTCGAGTGCGCCGCCATCCTCGACGTCCTCGCGCAACTCGACGCCATCTCCCCCGCAGACGTCGAAGGGGGAAAGCTCCTCCTCTCGCGCATCGTCTCCATGCTCAGCAAGATGTGCCGCTAGCCCCGTCCCGCGCCCCGTACTCGTCCCCCGTACTCGTACTCGTCCCCGTACTCGTACACGACAGGACGTACTCGTCCTCGTGCACGTGCCACGTGCACTTACTCGATCCCCCCGTCCTCGATCTCCCCTCCCCCTCCCCGCCCCTCCCGCCCCCTTAGCGCCGGCTCTTTCTCCGGGCCTCTTTCTCTCTCTTCCGCTGCGCCTTCTTCGCGTTCTTCTCCGCGGCGGTCATCGTCTTCATCTTCGTCATGCTGTCCGCCCCGCCCATCCCGCCCATTCCCCCCATCCCGGGCATCCCCATCCCCGGGAACCCCATCCCGGGCATCCCCGGCATCCCCATCCCCGGCATCCCGGGGAACCCGCCCATCCCCGGCATCCCGCCCATTCCGCCGCCCTGCGCCGCCATCTTCCGCAGCTGCTTGGCCATCGCGACGTTCTTCATCCCGGGGATCTTGCCCATCATCCCCATGTTCTGGCCGAGGCCCTCCATCATCTGCTTCATGAAGAGGAACTTCTGCACGAGCTCCTGCACTCCGGGCTCGGGCTGGCCCGACCCCTTCGCGATGCGCGTGACGCGCGTCGGCTCGCGGATGAGGGCGTAGGGGTCCTTCCGCTCGAACTTCGTGAAGCTCTGGATGATCGCCTCGATCTTCGTGAGCTCGCCGTCGTCGAGGTTCACGCCGGGCGGCATCATGTCGCCCATCCCGGGCATCTTCGCGACGAGGTCCTTGATGGACCCCATCTTCTGGATCATCCGGATCTGCTCGAGGAAGTCGTCGAGGGAGAACTGACCCTCGAGCATCTTCATCGCCTTCTCGGCGGCGTCCTTCTCGTCGACGACCTCCTGGAAGTCCTTCATCAGGCCGACGACGTCGCCCATGCCGAGGACGCGGCTGGCCATGCCGTCGGCGCGGAACTCCTCGAACTTGTCGAGCTGCTCGCCGATGCCGACGAAGCGCACGGGCGCGCCGGTGACCTCCTTCACGCTGAGGGCGGCGCCGCCGCGGGCGTCGCCGTCGAGCTTCGTGAGGACCACGCCGGTGAGGCCGAGGCGATCGTGGAACGCCTTCGACGTCTTGACCGCGTCCTGCCCGATCATCGCGTCGATGACGAGCATGACGTTCTCGGGCGCCACCGCGCCCTTGATGTCGTGGAGCTCCTGCATGAGCGGCTCGTCGATCGCGAGGCGGCCCGCGGTGTCGTAGATGACGACGTCGTTCTTGCCGTTGCCGCGCGCCTGCGCGAGGGCCTGCTTGCAGATGTCGAGGGGCGTCGCGCCCGGGACGTTGAAGACCGGGACCTTGAGCTGCTCGCCGAGGATCTTGAGCTGCTCGACGGCGGCGGGGCGCTGCATGTCGGCCGCGACCAGGAGCGGGGTGTGCCCCTCCTTCTGCAGCCAGCGCGCGAGCTTCGCGCAGGTGGTCGTCTTTCCGGAGCCCTGGAGGCCGACCATCATGATGCCGGTCGGCTGGCCCTTGGGCGCCATCGCGAGCGAGGGACCCTCGCCCGGCGCCATGAACGCCACGAGCTCGTCGTGGCAGATCTTCACGAAGACGTCGCTCGCCGACACCTTCACGCCCTGGCCGTCCTGGCCCTTGCCGCGCGTGCGGACGACCTCCCCGAGCGCCTTCTCCTTCACGCGGGCGAGGAAGGCCTTGACGACGCCGAGCTCGACGTCGGCCTCGAGGAGCGAGAGGCGGACCTCGCGAAGGGCCGTCTCGACGTTCTGCTCCGTGAGCTCCGTCAGGCCTGCGAGGCGGTTCTTGGCGGCCTTGAACCCTTTGGCCAGGGCATCGAACATGGATGCCCGCACTTAGCACACCGCGCTTGCGCCATCAGCCTCCGGTGGCGACCTGGAGGGTGGCGAGCTTGGCGTCGCACGCGGCCATGTGCGTGCGCCCTTCGCGAAGGAGTCGCTCGGCCTCGTCGAGCTTGGCGGGGAGGGCCTGCGCCTCGGGCGAGTCGGACGCGAGCCGCTTCTGCTCGATGTCGGCGAGGCGGCGGGTCACCTCGTCCTTGAGGGCGAGCGCGCGCGTGGTGGGATCGATGGCGGCGACGCATGCCTGCTTGGCGTCGCAGACGCGCGCGTCGGTGCACCCTACGGAGGAGACGGCGCTCGCGAGCGACTCCTTGTCCTCGGTGGCGCTCGCGTGCCGGTAGCGGTCGACGGCGGCGGCGAGGCTCGAGGTCTCGCGCCTGGCGGCGTTCGTGCACGCGAGGAGCGCGAGGAGACCGAGGCCCCCGAGGGTGGCGCCCGCGATCGCGATCGCCCGGACGAGCTGCGAGATCACGGAGCGGACGTGACGGGCGTCGCCAGCTCGGCGCGGATCGTGCCCGCGGCGCGCGCATTCAGCCACGCGTCGAGCCCGAGCTTCGCGCCGGCAGAAGCAGCCGCGCCCACGAAGAAGAGGGCGGGTGTGGCCACGCCGCCGGTGAGCGTCACGAGGAGGACCGCAGCCGCCGTCCCGGCGACCGTGGCGGCGGCCCCGGTGCTCGCCTCGCGCGCCACGTGGAGCGCGGCATCCCTCTGCGACATGGCTCCCGAGCGAACGCGCTTCATCGACTGGACGAGGGCCCACCCGCCGTCGACGAGCGCGCCCATGCCCGCGGCAGCGCCCATGCTCCGCGCGATCTGCCGTCCCGCGGCGCGCGTGCCGTGCACGGCGACGGTGCGAACCGCGCCGCGGTCGAGGAGGCGAGTGGCCGTCGCGGCCCCCTGCTCGAGCACGCCGACGCCCACGAGGACGCGCGCCGCTTCGCGCTCCACCGTCGAGCGCAGAACGTTCTGCAGGCTGGCAGGCAGCACGCGCTGGCCTCCCGCCCGGAACAGCGCCGTGGCCGCCTGCCGCATCGAAGTGGCCGCAGACCCAGCGATCGCGCCGCGAAGGGCGTCAATCCGGCGGAGGCGCAGAGACAGCATGGGAGAAGCGTAGCACCCGGGAGAGGGAGACAGCAGATCGAGCACGGGGGGGATCGAGTAGGTGCACGTGACACGTTGCACGAGGACGAGCACGTCCTGTCGAGTACGAGAACGCAGACGTGGACGTGCCCTCGTACACGTACTCGTGACCGTACTCGTGCCCGTGCACGACAGGACGTGATCGTCCTCGTGCCACGTGCACGTGCCACTTACTCGTCCTCGCTCTGCCTCTCGCTACTCGTCCTCGCTCTCCTCCGCCGCTAGAGCTTCCCGTTGAGCGCGGCCGCTCCCTCCACCGCGATCTTCTCGCCCTTCTCCAGCCCGTGCATCACCGGCGCGAACGGCACGTCCCTGTCCTCGTCGGCGGTGATGGGCATCCGCTCGAAGCGCTCCCTCCCGTCCGGCGCGGGCCCGCGGTCGATGAAGACGAGCTGCTGCCCTCCGAGCCGGAGGATGGCGGTCTTCGGGACCGACAGCGCCTCGATGGGCGCGACGTGCACGCGAACGGTGCCGTACATCTCCGGCTCGAGCTTGTGCTCGGGGTTCGGGATGGTCGTCCGGAGGCGCGTCGTGCGGGTCTGCGGGTCGAGCATCGACGCGAGGATGTCGACCTTGCCGTGGAAGACGATGGGAATGCCGATGACCGAGAGGTCCACCGGCTGACCGAGGTGCACGCGCGCGAGATCGGCCTCGTAGACGTCGGCGTAGACCCAGACGTCGTCGACGTCGCCGACCGTGAAGAGCTCCCCGGCGGAGCCGCCGGCGTAGGCGCCCTGGATCTCGACGCCCGGCGTGACGTTGCGAGCGAGGATGGCCCCGTCGATCGGCGACGTGAGGGGGTAGGTCTCGGTGACGGCGCGCCCGCCGTGGAGGAGCGCGACCTTCTCCTGCGCCCGCTCGCATTCGGTCTTGGCGATGCGCCACGCGTCGCGCGCCTGCTCGAGGGCGGCGTCGGACGAGCCCCCCTCGTCGTGGAGGGCCTGGGTGCGCTCGAGCGCGTGCTGGAAGGCGATGAGATCGGCCGTCGCCTTCGAGAGGGTGGCGGTCGCGTCGCCGAGGTCGGGCGAACGGATGAGCGCGAGGATCTGGCCCTTGGCCACGTGGCCCCCGAGCACCCCGTCGATGCGCTCGACGCGCCCGCTGACGGGGGACACGACGTGGGCGACGCGGTTCTCGTCGAAGGAGACGCGGCCCGAGGCGACGAGCACGTCGTCGACCCCGTGGGCCTTCACCTCGGCCACGGAGACGCCCAGATGCTCCATCTCGGCGGGGCTGAGCCACACCTGGCCGGGGGGCAACGAAGCCTGGGGCGCGGCGCGGCTCCGGTTGCACCCGGTCGTGCCGAACGCGGCGAGCACGGCGAGCACGGCGAGGCCGTGGGGAAACGCAGCCCGGACCATCGCTCTCAGGCCGCGTGGCACCCGTCGCAGACGGCCTTCTTGCGGGCGCCGACGCGGCCGAGCGGTTTGTGACAGTCCTCGCAGAAGCTGATGTTGGGGCCGCAGGCCTCGCAGTAGAACACACCCCAGCGCTCGAACGACTCGAGACGCGGCTCTTCCTCGCAGTGGCCGGGCGTATGGCAGGGCCGGGGCACCTTCACCCCGCAGCCGGCGCACACGCAGAGGGGGTGCTGCTGCACCAGGCGGGTGAGCTCGTCGCTGACGCCGGTGAAGGGCGCGATCCCCGTCCCGCGGCAGAGCGGGCAGGCGGTCGAGAGCTGCCGCGCCACGGCGTTGCGAATGAACTCGCTCTTGTTGGGCATCGCATCGAGCAACGCTGCGAGGTCCGGCTCGACCTTGAAGGCGACGATGTGCTTGCTGGGCTTGGGCTTGCGGGGCACGGGGCACGCCTCCGGCGTATGACGAATTATAACGTCAACCCGCGGGAGGTCGAGGGTGCCCGGCCCCACGGGAAGACGAGGATGCCCGCCGGGGGTGACCCTCCTCGGGTCCAGCCTCACGGAAGGTGCCCGCGATTCGCCGGTTCGTCGGCACGGAACGCGGGCCCGTCGGTGGGGCAGCATGTCGCGCCGGAAGACGATAGGGTGTGCCGTGACGGTCGCCCCGGAGGGCCTCCGTCCCTCTCCGCGCTTCGCGCATGTCGACGCAATCGGACATTCACCCTCCGGAGGGTCCGCCCTCCCGCTGGCGTACCATCCTGAACGACTCGTGGACGGGCCTCCGGCTCGCGACCACGGCAGCCTTCGGGCTCTGGATGGGCGACGCCGTCCTTCAGCTGGCCATTCGCGGCAAGGCGACGTGGGCCCAGTGGCTCACGGGGGTGGGCGCGGCCCTCTTCGTCTCCGTGACGGCGGCCACGATCGTCGGCGGGCTGCTCGGCCCCATCCTCGTGCCGCTGGCGCGGACCTCGGCGGTACGCGCCCGGGCGTGGTGGCGGGGGCGGTCCGAGGAAGGACGCGTGGCCAGCCACGAGCTCGCGTCGTACGCCCTGGCGCTCGCGGTGCTGCTGTCGATCGCCGCGTTGGCCGTGTACCACGTCGTCGCGGGCATCCTCTTCGGCGTCTCGCGGGCCGACACGACCGAGGTGGCCCTCACGGTCTCCCACTTCGTCTTCGCCGGCGTTCTCGTGGCCGTCTGGCCGTTCGTGCTGGGCGTCGCCCGCGTGGCAATCGGCGGCGCCGCGAGGGTGCGCGGCCTGAAGACGGTCCTCGGTACGACCTGGCGCGTGATCGCGGTCTTCGCGATCGTGGTGGTCGTCGTGGCGGCGGCGTTCGTAGGGGTCTTCCGTCACGAGGTCGCGAACGTCCCCTGGCTCTCGCTCGCGCCTTTCGCCGTGGGAGCGCTCGTCTTCTTCATCGCCGTGCGCCTGCCGCGCGTCCGTTCTCCCTGGGGAGGGCGTCTTTCCCGCGTCGCCGTGGGCATCTTCGCGGTGGCGGTCGCGGCCTCGATGTTCGCGGCCGCGCGGCTCCGGCCCGAGTCGAGCACCGCGCAGGCCATCGCCTTCGACCGGAGCTGGAGCGGCCGATGGGGATACTCGGTCGCGACGCTCGCGCTCGACTTCGACCGGGACGGGCAGATCAGCGTCCTCGGGGGCGGCGACTGCGCTCCCTTCGACCCGCGCCGTCACAGCGGCGCGATCGACATCCCGGGCAACCACATCGACGAGGACTGCGACGGCGCGGACCTCGGCGTCCTCTCGTTCCGGCACGCCTCGCGGGGCGGGGCGACGCCCGCGTCGGTGCCCCCGAACCCCAACATCGTGTTCATCACGGTGGACGCACTCGGCGCGCCGCGACTCGCGGCCCTCGGGCAGTCCCCTCCCCTCATGCCCAACGTCGACCGGTTCGCGTCCGAGTCGATGCTCTTCAGCCACGCCTTCTCGCAGGGGCCGTCGACGCGCCTGTCGTTTCCGTCGATGTTCACGTCGCGGTGGGACTCGCAGCTCGTCTTCCAGTACGCGCCCCGCCTGCCCTACTCGATCGTGGCCAAGGAGAAGCAGGTCCAGGACCTCCTCGACGACGCGGGCTACGACACGGTGGCCGTCGTGCCGGACGTGTACTTCTCGAAGGCGCGCTGGCCGGGAATCACCCGCGGCTTCCAGCGCGTCGACGAGTCGGCCATCGGCGGAGGCAAGCACAACGCCGAGCGAGTCACCGACGCCGCGCTGGCCGAGCTCTCCCGCCAGGGGGACCGGCCGATGTACCTCTGGGTCCACTACTACGACGCGCACCCGCCCTACGGGCCGCTGCCGGGCGTCACCTACAAGGACCGCGGGGACAAGTCCTACTACGAGGCGGAGCTCACCCACATCGACAGGCAGGTCGGCCGCCTGCTCGACGCCATCGCGAAGCGCAGCGACGCCACCTACGTGATCCTCTCGGCGGACCACTCGACGGTGTTCCACCCCAACCCCGCGACGCGGCACTTCCACTACGGGTACGACCTCTACACGGCGACCCTCCACGTTCCGCTCGTCGTTCACGGGCCGGGGATCGCGCCGGGGCGCGTGGACGACATCGTCTCGACGATGGACATCGCGCCCACCATCCTCGGGCTGGTCCGCAAGTCGATCCCCAGCGTGTTCGAGGGGCAGAACCTCGTGCCCGAGCTCACGAGCTCCCAGCGCGACCCGCAGCGCGTCCTCTTTCACGAGTACTTCCTCCCCGAGTTCGTCCTGCGCGGGAAGGACCCGCTCGACATGGTCTCGGTCCGCGACGAGAAGTACAACCTCGTGCTCAACCGCGAGCGCGGGACCTACGAGCTCTACGACTGGACCGAGGACTACTACGAGCAGCAGGATCTCTACGAAGTGCTCTCGCGGACCAAGAGCGTCGCGCACCTCCGGTCGCTGCTCGGAAGCTTCCTCTACGAGTTCGACAACCGTCCGGCCGTCGCAGCGCTTGCGCCCGCCGCGGCAACGGGCGACAAACCGGAGCTGTGAGGAACGCCGCGACGCACCCCGCGAGGTCCGCGGGATGGTTCCTCGACCGCATCGCCATCGGGGTCGTCGTCGTCGCGACCGTGTGGATCTGCTTCACGGCGCTGTGGGGGTTCGACGCGATCCCGGGCGGCGGGCACCTCGGCGCCGGGAGCACGGGCACCTTCATGGCGGCCGAGCAGATGGTCCGCTGGAAGATCCTCTACCCGGCGCGGTCCTGGTACACCGGCATCCGCCCCGAGGGCGCGGCGCTGATGTGCCACCACCCCTACGGGCAGTACTACCTGCCGGCGCTGCTCTACCTCGTGTTCGGCCACCGCGACTGGCTGCTCCACCTGCCCGCGGTGCTCCTCAGCACGGCCATTCCGCCGCTCCTCTACGCGGTCGCGAAGGAGACGGGGGGGCGCGCGGTCGGCGCCGTGGCCGCCGCGGCGTACGTCGTCGTGCCCATCGCGGTGGGCTTCTCGAGCTACTGGAACCTCGAGACCATCTGTATCTTCGGGACGCTCCTCTTCTTCTGGGGGCACTCGCGTCACCTCGCCACGTCCGCGCCGCGGTACCTCGTCGCGAGCATCGCCGGGCTGTGCGTCGTCTGCGCCGGCGACTGGGTCGGGTATCTGCTCGTGGCGCCCACCCTCTCCTGGGCGTTCCTCCGCGCGTTCGTCCTGCCCGCGCGCTTCACGCCGCGGTTCGCGCTGCGGCCCTACGCGCGCTGGTGGGCCATCTGCGTCGTCGTCATGGCCGTGATGCTTCTCTGGTGGATCGGCCTCTTCGCGCACGCGGACCAGATCTCGCAGTGGCTCGGTGCGGAGGAGTCACGCGGCGGGGGCAAGCTCGGCACGCTCCGCGAGGCGCTGCAGGCGCGCGCGCCGTGGATCGACTTCAGCTTCACGCCGTTCGCGATCACGCTCGGCAAGATCGCCGCACCCGTCTGCGTCCTGCGGTGGCTCGTCCTTCGCCGGGACGAGGAGACGTACGCTCCGGGGATCCTCCTCGCCGCGGGCATCCAGTACGTCGCCTTCCGCAAGGGGGCCGACGTCCACATCTTCTGGCCTCACTACTTCGCGGCGTACTTCGCCCTCGCCGTGGCCCTCCTGGCCAGGACGCTCGGCGACGGCGCGGCGTGGCTCGCGAAGCGCTTCCGCCCCGTACGCTTTCCCGTCGCCGGGGCCGTCGCGCTGGGCCTCGGGCTCCTCCCCACCGTCGCGATGGCCGGCGACGCAGTGCGGTCGGTACCCGTGTGGCGAAGGACCGGGGGCCGATACGACGAGCACGGAACGCTGATCCGCAGCCACGTCGACATCCTCACGGTGATCCGCGACGTCGTCCTTCCGCGGACGCCGCGGGGCGCATCCATCGACGCCCACAAGAGCGCCCAGTGGGGCTGGGAGTTCCAGTGGACGTACCAGGGCATCGGGAACAACGCCGACGCACCGAAGGTGGGCGCCCTCGACGCGGGATCGCATCCGTTCTGGATCGCGCGGGGCAGCGGGCTCACCGGCGACGAGCAGCGCAAGATCGCTGCGGCCGCCCACGTCCGCGTGTACGGCGACGTCTGGGTCGTCGATCAGCGCGAGGCGCCCGCGCCGCTCGACGCGTTCTCCTTGAACGAGCGGGAACCGAACGCATTCGAGTGGTTCGTCTACGGCGGGACCGAGCCGATGCGAACGATCGGGAAGAAGCCCGATCCCTGGCTGACGTGGGAGTGGCGCACGCACCTCGGGCAACGGGCGACGCTGCCGTCGGGAGAGCCGCAGGGGGTCGACGAGGAGCGCATCGCGGAGGACGTCGCGGTCTCGACGGGCGACGCCGCGGCCGCGCAGCGCTGGCGGAAGGCCATCGACGGCCAGATCGATCACGCGCCGGCCACCGACTTCACCGAGGGAGTGCGTCTCCTGGGCGTCCGCCACGTCGGGGGCGCGGAGCCGCGGATCGAGCTCTGGTTCGAGCGCACTGGCGACACGCCGCTCGACGACGCATCCTTCGAGGTGCGCTCCACGATGATCGCGCGCGCACCGCTCAGCCTGATCCCACCCGACCCCACCGACCGCGAGATGGCCTTTCCTCCGAGCATCCCCACGAAGCTTTGGCGTACGGGGTTCGTCTACCGCGTCGAGGTCGTCCTGAACCATCGCATCGGAAGGGAACGTTACTGGGGCCGGTGGCAGACGCGCGACGGCGGCGTCGCGCCGCGGCGGGCCGACGGCGGGCCGATGACCATCCTGGCGGAGGTCCCGTGACGAAGAACCTCGCGATGGCCGCGCTCCTCGTCGTGGGCTGGGTCGGCGCGGCCGCGTGCCAGAGCGCGTCCGATCAGCCTCCCGCCTACGGGAACTGCACGCCGCCACCGGACGGCGGCAAGTGCACGTCACCGGTGACGGGCGGCGCGAGCAGCGGGGGCGGCGACGACGGCAGCACGCCGAGCTGCACCGTCACGGGCGGCAGCGTCACCTGCAACGAGTGCGCGGAGAGCGGCTGCTGCTCGGAGATCTCCACGTGCGAGGCCGACGCGACGTGCGCCAGCCTCCTCAGCTGCGAGGACGCGTGCACGGCGAACGGCGCCCCGGCTTCGTGCTCCACGGCATGCGCGGGCCAGTACCCGACCGCGGTCTCGCAGCTCCAGCAGATCACGTCGTGCATCACGTCCCGTTGCACCGCCGCGTGCGACCAGTCGGGCGTGGGCGATCCGTGCGAGTCGGGCAGCCCCGCGTGCGTCGCGGGCCTCTCGTGCAACGGCCTGTGGTGCTCCAAGTCGTGCGCCCGCTCGAGCGACTGCACGGGCATCGGCCCGGACGGCAACTCCATCCACGGCCTCCCCAACGCGTGCGCCGTCGGGCCGTCCGGCGATCTATGCGCTCCCGAGTGCTCGTCGAGCGTCGACTGCGAGTCGTTCCCGGGCACCTACTGCACCTCGACGCTCACCGTCGAGGCGACCACCGTGAGCGTCTGCGCCTCGCTGCCCGACGCCTCGGCGGACTGAACGCCGCGCCTCAGTGCTTCTTGCGGTGCTTGTGGCCGCCGTGCCTCGGGCGCGCCCCGGGGTGGTGCGCCGACGGCACGTGCGGGATGACCGCGGGGTGCCCGGGCACCGCGGCCAGGGCGGAGCCCGACGGCGACGCCGAAGGCTCGGGGGAGTCGTCCTCGTCCTCCGAGGCGTCGTCGTCCGATGCGTCGGGCGCCGAGGAGGGCTCGGCGCTCGGCGCGGCCACCGCCGAGGCGACCGCGGACGCGACGGCCGAGACGCTCGAAGTGATCGTGGGGGGCAAGGTCGACGGGATCTGGGCCGCCGCGCTCGCGAAGGCCGAGGTCATCGCGCTCGTGGCGCCGGCGATGGGCTCCTTCACGCCCGTGATGTTGATGCGCCCCGTGTAGACGCCGAACCCGAACACCCCGATGACCGCGAGCAGCAGAAACGCCAGCAGCCCTCCCCCACCCCGGCGCTTGCGGGGCTGGTCGTCGTGCCACGACTGCTGCGTGCGCGCGCCCTCGTGCGACGACCCCGTGGAGATGCGGACGACCGGCAGCGACGCATCTCTCGATCGCCGCGGGAGCGAAGGGGCCTCGCCGAGCTTCCCCTCGACGCGCTCGAGCGACACCTGCGCGCGCGGAGGGGCGAACGCGACGAGCGCCCGTGCGAGATCGACCAGCGTCGCGCGTGTCTCGACCTTCTTGTCGAGGCACGCGAGCACGGCTCGCTCGACGGCCGGCGGGACGTCCGGGCGAAGGCTCGAGGGCGCGGCGGGCTCCTCGGAGCCGATGAGGAAGCACACCTGAGGCACGGTCTCGCCGCGGAAGGCCGGCTTGCCCGTGAAGGCCTCGTACATGACCGCGCCGAGCGCCCACACGTCGGTGCGCGCGTCGACCTCCTTGGTCGACTTGAGCTGCTCGGGCGACATGTACGAGGGCGACCCCATGATCGTCGCCGTGGCCGTGAGCGCCGGGTCGGCGCTCTGGTCGCTCGGGTGGGACGTGAACTTGGAGATGCCGAAGTCGAGCAGCTTGAGGCAGGGAGACCCGTCCGCCCGCCGCGTGACGAACAGGTTGGACGGCTTGAGGTCGCGGTGGATGATCCCCGCGCCGTGCACCTCGGCGAGCGCCTCGCATGCCTGGAGGCCGATCTCGGCGGCCTCCTCGAGCGGCAGCTGGCCGATCTCGTCGATCATCTGCCCGAGGTCCTGACCCTCGAGGTACTCCATCACGATGAAAGGGATCCCGTCGGGGTCGGTCTTGCCCACGTCCGTGACGCGCGCGACGTACTCGCTGTTCACGCGCGCGGCGACCTTCGCCTCGCGCAGGAAACGCTCGACCACGTCGTCGTTGCGCATCGCATCGGGCAGGAGGAACTTGATGGCGACCCGCTGCTCGAGCCCCTCGTGCGTCGCGGCGACGACGATGCCCATGCCGCCCTCGCCGATGACGCGCTCGACGCAGTACTTTCCGGCGACGACCATCCCCGCCTTGGGCTCGAAGGGCTCGGGCCTCTTCGGCTGCCCGGGCCCTTCGCGTCTCGTCGGGGTGGGTGGTCGGGCCACGGTCCCCGCAGTGTAGCGTCACTCTTCGTCGGCGCGGAGCTTCGCGAGAACGCTGAGGTCTTCGAGTGTCGAGGTGTCGCCCTTCGTCTCACCGCCTGCGGCGATCTCTTTGAGGAGGCGACGCATGATCTTGCCGCTGCGGGTCTTGGGCAGCGAGTCGGTGAAGCGGATCGCGTCGGGCCGCGCGAACTTGCCGATCTCCTTGTCGATGTGGGCCGTCAGCGCCTCCTTGAGCTCCTTGCCTGCCTTCTGCCCCGCCTTGACGGTGACGAAGACGCACAGCGCCTGACCTTTCAGCTCGTCGGGCCGGCCGACCGCCGCCGCCTCGGCGACCGCGGGGTGGCTCACGAGGGCGCTCTCGATCTCTGCCGTCCCGATGCGGTGCCCCGCGACGTTGAGCACGTCGTCGATGCGCCCGACCACCCAGAAGTATCCGTCCGGGTCGCGCCGCGCGCCGTCGCCCGTGAAGTAGACCTCCGGGATCACGTCCCAGTACGTCTTGAAGTAGCGCTCGTCGTCGCCCCAGAGCGTGCGCGCCATCGAGGGCCACGGCTGCTTGATGACGAGCTTCCCGCCCTCGTCGGCGCCGCACGGGTCGCCGCGGTCCTTCACGACCGCGATGTCGACGCCGAAGAAGGGCAGGCCGGTGCTCCCGGGCTTGGTGAACGTCGCGCCGGGCAGCGTCGTCAGCATGATCGCGCCCGTCTCGGTCTGCCACCACGTGTCGACGATGGGGCAGCGATCGCCCCCGATGACCTTCTGGTACCAGATCCAAGCCTCCGGGTTGATCGGCTCCCCGACGCTGCCGAGCAGGCGCAAGCTCGAGAGATCGTGCTTCTTGGGCCAGTCGTCCCCGGCGCGGATGAACGCGCGGATCGCCGTGGGGGCCGTGTAGAGGATGGTGACGCCGTGCCGCTCGACGATGGACCAGAAGCGCGCCCAGTCGGGGAAGTTCGGCGCTCCCTCGTACATGAGGCACGTCGCGCCGCAGGAGAGCGGCCCGTAGACGATGTAGCTGTGGCCGGTCACCCAGCCGACGTCGGCGGTGCACCAGTAGACGTCGTCGTCACGCAGGTCGAACACGTACTTCGTCGTGAGGTGCGTCCCGGCGAGGTACCCGGCCGACGTGTGGAGCACGCCCTTGGGCTTGCCCGTGGAACCGGACGTGTAGAGGACGAAGAGCGGGTGCTCGGCGTCGAATGCCTCGGGGTTCTTCGCCTTCTCGAGGCTCGCCTTGCCCGGCTCGCGCGCCATCAGCTCGTGCCACCAGACGTCCCGCCCCTCCTTCATGACGACGGGCTCGCGGTCGCCGATCCGGCGGAGGACCACCGCCTTCTCGATCGTGGGCGTCTGCGCGAGCGCGGCGTCGGCCATCTTCTTGAGCGGCACGACGCTGCCGCGGCGCCACGCGCCGTCCTGCGTGAGGAGCACCTTCGCGCCGCAGTCGTTGATCCGGTCGCGCAGCGCATCGGAGCTGAAGCCGCCGAAGACGACCGAGTGCGGCGCCCCGATGCGCGCACATGCCAGCATCGCGACCGCGGCCTCGGGGACCATGCCCATGTAGATCGCGACGCGGTCTCCCGCCTTCACGCCGAGATCCGTGAGCCCCGCCGCGAGCCGGACGACCTCGCGATGGAGCTCGAAGTACGTGAGCGTCCGCACGTCGCCGGGCTCCCCCTCCCAGATGAGGGCCGCCTTCGTGCGGTGTGCCGTCTTCACGTGCCGGTCGAGGCAGCTCTCGCTCACGTTGAGCTTGGCGCCCTCGAAGAAGCGCGCCTTCACGGTGCCGTTCGTTGTGCCGCTCGAGGGGCGCAGCTTCCAGTCCGAGAAGGACTTCCAGGGCTGGCGCCACACCAGGTCCGCCGTCTGCTCGCGCCAGAAGACCTCGGGCTCCTCGAGCGACTGCCTGTACATGGACGCGTACGCTGCGTGCGAGCCGATGCGGGCGTGCTTCGAGAACTCGGCGGGCGGCGGGAAGCGGCGCACTTCCTTGAGGCGGGACTCGATGCGGTCGGAGCCGCCGGTGCTGTCGGAGCTGGAAGGCATGGTGGCCCGCATGGTCGTCTCAGGAGACGACGTAGGCAAGGGGGCCTTCTCCCCGCGGCGCCGCGCGATCCGCAGCCGGCGCGAGGAACCGGCCGAGCACGGCTGGGGGCAACTCGGGTGACCGGGTGATGCTGCCCGGCACCATCACCGCGAGGCGCGTTTCCTCCGAGCGAGCGTCAGAAGACCCTGCACTGCCAGGGCGAGCATGGCGGGGGTGCACGGCTTGCGAAGCGCTCCGTCGAAGCCGTCGACGCCGTCGAGATCCGTCGGGCGCTCGGCGAGGGCGAGGACGAGAGCGCCGCGCGTGCGGGACTGCGAGCGGAGAACGCGAAGCGTCTCCGGGCCCCCGAGCAGCGGCACCGACAGGTCCAGCACCACGAGCTCCGGACGCATGGCGTTCGCCTTGACGACCGCCTCGTGCCCGTTGGAGGCGCCCAGCGTCGCGAAGCCCACGCCGTCGAGCGCGCAGATGAACGCCTCCCGCACGTCGTCGCTCTGTTCGACGACGAGGACGAGCGGCGGCTTCGTCCGCTCCCCGCTGGCTGGGCGTCGGGCCCCCACGTCGGGCCCACGGTGCAGGTTCGGGGCCGAGCCATGCCGGCAACGGGGATCGGCGCCGCAAAGGTTGCGAGCCGCGGACCTTCTTGCGGGAAGGACGGTGTAGGACCCGGGCACCCACCGCCGAGTTTCCCCAATGTTCTCGTGCCTCTCGTGCATGTGTGCGACTTTGGGGACTCGGCACGTCCGTTGCTCGATTTGAGGAGCCCCCCTCATGACGCCCACACGAAAGCGCGCTGCGTGGGCGAGGTGGACGCTCGCAGTCTCCCTCGTCGCGACCAGGCTTCCCCCCTTGATCGCGCTCGCGGCCGCCGCCACGAGCGCGTGTTTTCTCGTCGCCTGCGAGTCCGCCGACAACCCGGCCCAGAGCGGTGACGTAGGCTCGAAGGGCAGCTCGTCCGGCGCACCTTCGTGCTCCACGCCCGCCGCGGGCTGCCCGTGCAACACCCCCGGGCAGGCCGTCGCCTGCGGTCAGGTCGTACAGACGTCCGGCGGCTACGTGACCTGCTCCGAGGGCACGCAGACGTGCAACGGCGCGACGTGGGGAGAATGCGTCGGGCAATACACGACGACCCACGCCCTGCCCGCCCCGGGAGACTTGCAGCTCCAGGGTTTGAACCCGTCGACGCCCTGCCAGAACGATCCCTGCGACCCGCGCTGCAACACCTTCATCGACAACAGCACGGGGCTCGACGCCGGCGTCGACACGGGCATCACGATCAACGACTCGGGCGTGACCCTCACCGGGCACCCGGTCTCGACCGCGACCTGCACGTCGCTCCAGATCACGCCGAACACGTCGCCGGCGAAAGACCTCACCGTCACGACGATGGCGCCGAGCCCGAACACGGTGCAGTACACGGCGAGCATCTTGCCCCCGAGCTGTTACGCCGGGACGCCCTCGTTCCTGTGGTCGATCGACAAGTACGACCTCGCCCAGGTGAGCTCCTCGGGGCTCCTCACGCTCGCGGTGCCCATCGCTGGGCCGATCACCGTGAGCGCCTACGCGGGGACCCTGAGCGCGTCGGTGGTCTGCAACGTCACGGTCAACGTCGTCGACACCAGCGGCGCTCCTACGGGCTACTCCAACGCGCAGTTCCCGACGACCACCGGCACGACGGATCACATCGCCATCCTCTACCCGTATGCCAACACGGTGTTCCCGCTCGGCCTGCCGTCACCCCTGATCCAGTGGCGCAACAACTCCATACCCGCCACGACGGCGAACGCCGTGAAGGTCACGCTCCGTTTCCCCGCCACCAGTCCCATCTTCAGCTGGTCGGAGATCGTGCCGGAGCTGCAGACTGCGCCGACGCCGACCCTCGCCGCGCAGCCGCGCGCGACCATCCCCCAGAGCGTCTGGCAGGACTTCCAGCAGACCGTCGTTCGGAACAGCGGCGCAACCGGGGGCGACGCCGTCTTCGCCGTGCAGCGCACCGTCGGCGGAACGCTGATGACCGAGGTGCCGACGACGATCCACTTCGCCAACGGCCAGCTCAAGGGCAACATCTTCTACAACTCGTACGGCACGAACCTCGTCCAGAACTTCGGGCCTACCCTGGGCGGCGCGGCGTTCGGCGCCGCTACCCTGGAAGTCGCCGCCAACGCGACGAGCCCGACGGTCATCGTCGGGTACAACGACCCTTCGGAGTCGGGCGCCGGGTGCCGCGTCTGTCACAACGCGTCGTCGAGCGGGAACCTGATCCTCTCGAATTCGTACCTGACGAACGGCAACAGCGGCGGTGGCAGCGAGGCGACGACGTTCACGTACAACCCGACGCTCGCCACCCCCGCGCTCATCCAGGGGTCCGAGGCGCTGATCGGCACGACGTACGGGACCAATACCTTCACCTACGCCGCTCCGTCGCCCGACGGGACGTATCTCTTCACGAGCGCCGCTCCCTCGAGCGCGAACGGCGCCAGTGCCCTCTACACCACCGCCGGCGCTTCCATCACGAGCAACGTTCCGGCCGGGCTGCACGCCGCGACGCCGACGTTCTCTCCCGACGCCGCGCACGTGGCGTTCAACTTCTACTCCGGCAGCGCGAGCCCCCTGGCGGCCAAGAGCGGGGACGGGCAGTCGCTCGCCATGATGGATTTTGTCCCGCCGAAGACGTTCTCGAACTTCCGTGTCCTCGAGACACCGAGCTCCCTCTACTCGGTGTGGCCCTCGTTCCTGCCGCCGGGGCAAAACGGGATCGTCTACCAGAACGAGATCACGAGCAACTACAACGCCAGCAACAGAAACCCCGCCGACTGGGGAGGCACCCGCTCGCAGTGCGACTCGACGGCCGCCTGCAACAACGTCGGCGCCACGGGCGAGCTCTGGTGGGTGAGCACGGGCACGACGCCGGTCGCCACCCGCCTCACCAACATGAACGGCGGCACGTATCTCCCGCGCTCGACGCTCAACGGGACACTCAACGTCCACAACAACTCTGCCAGCGTCACGACGAGCGCGTCGCAGGTGGGCTTCATCGTCCCGGGCGCACTGCTGGAGTTCGCGTCCCAGGCGGGGTCGTACTACGCAGTCTCGTCCGTCAGCGCCACGACCATCGTCCTCACCTCCAACTATTCGGGAACGACGAACGCGTCGACCACCGCCGTGGCGAACTACCACGGGACTTCCTCCAACGACGCGGCGTACTACGAGGAGGTCTACAACTACGAGCCGACGGCTCTCCCCATCACCATCGGCGGTTACTCCTGGGTGGCGTTCACGTCCCGGCGCCTCTACGGGAACGTGGCGACGATCGACCCGTTCTGGAGCGACCCGCGCTACCAGAACATCGCGACGCAGCCGACGGCGAAGAAGATCTGGGTCGCCGCCATCTCGAACAGCCCGACGGCGGGCACCGATCCCAGCTTCCCGGCTTTCTACTTGCCGGGGCAGGAGCTCCTGGCCGGCAATGCGCGCGCGTACTTCACGCTCGCCGCGTGCGAAGCACCGGGCGCTCCGACGACGGCCAACCTCTGCACGAGCAACCTGGATTGCTGCGGCGGCACCGCCACGCCTCCCACGTCGGTGTGTCAGCTCGATCCGCCGCCGCTCGCGAACCCTCCTACCTCGCACTGCGTTGCCACGTCGGCTTCGTCGTGCGTAGCGGACGGCTCGAGCTGCACGAGCGACGCGCAGTGCTGCAACTTCGCGAGCGGGTCGCGCTGCGGAAGCGGCACGTGCAATCCGACGCCGCCGATCGACACCTACGGCTCGACGCCCTTCGTGACCACCTACCAGTCGAGCTGCCCGGTGGGGCAGTACCCCGCGTGGCGTTTCTTCTACTGGGAGACCATCACGCCCACGGGGACGTCGATCGCGTTCCAGGCCGCGACGTCGACGAACGGCACGACCTGGGGAGCTCCCGTTTCGATCGGGACCGCAGCTCCCCCACCGGTCGTGACGTCGACGTGGACCTCGGGACCGCAGACCGTGGACCAGGCGTTGCGAGCCAACAACCAGGTCTCCGCACCGTACCTGGAGATCATCGCCACGCTCGTTCCCGACCCGACGCACACCGTGGCGCCCACGCTGACGAACTGGCAGTTGACCTACGACTGCGTCGACTCCGAATGAGACTTCGCCATCGGGGCGGCCTCGTCTTGGCCGGATCGCTGCTGGCCGCGTGCTCTTCGGCGAGTCGCCCTCCGGCCCAGGGCGACGACGGGCAACACGACGCCTCGAGCTCCGGAGGGTTCGACGGTTCGACCGCCGGGGACTCGGCGCGCGAGGGCGGCGAAGACGCGGCTTCCGACGCGCACGCCGATACCGGGACGGGCGATGACGGCTCGCTGGAGGGCGGAGGAGACGGTGGCGACAGTGGCGAGGGTGGCGAGGGTGGCACCGAGGCGGCGCCGCCGAGCGATGCGGGGCCCCCTCCGCCTCCGCCTCCCGTATGCGATCCGAACGCGGTGTGGTCCACCGGGCAGCTTCTGGCGGTGTCGACGCAGGCGGACGACTCGCTCGATGCGGTCACGGCCGACGAGCTCTCCATTCTCTGGACGTCGGGCACGGGAGCGACCGCTGTCCTGCTGTACGCGGACCGGGCGGCAGCGACGGATCCCTTCGCTGCGCCGCAGACGGTGGCGTCCGGAGCGTTCGCGGTCGACCGCGCGGCCATGAGCCCTGACGGACTGCGCATCGTCGTCGTGAACTCCGACGGTCAGGGGTTCTCCGAGCTGACGCGTGCATCTCGCACGGCTCCGAACAACACCGTCGGCGCGCCCTCCACGGGAACCTACGGAAACCTCGACGGGGTGCTCCCGACCGGTGAGTCGTACGGGGATCCGGTGCTCTCCGCGGACGACCACGCCTTCTACTACTCCGTCTACGGAGCTGGCACGACCGACACCATCCGGCGCTCCGCGCGACTGTTCGCGGGCGACTCCTGGCCCCCGGCAGGGGTGGCCATCGGGTCGTCGCCCAGCCTGGAAGCCCAGGGCTCGCTCAGGCGGCAGCCCACGGGAATCGCCTCCGACGGTCAGACCCTCTTCTTCTGGGATCAGGTGAGCGCGACGGAGAGGGCGGCGTTCATCGACGAAACGACCGGCGACTTCAGCGTGTTCATCGACCTGGGAGCGCGAGCCATGGCCGCTCCCGGTAGCTCGTGCCACACGCTCTACTACTCTGCCGCAGGCGCAAGCTCGCTCGACCTGTTCGTCGCGACGCACTGACGGAAGGCGAACCTACCGGTCGAAACGCCCTGCCGGTCCGCGGTCGGGCGCGGGGCCCCCGGAGCTGGCGAGCCCGGCTTTTGGGAGGAGGTCAGGAGGAACCTCCATCGAGGGCCGTGCCGTGCCGACAACGACTGAACATCCTTTGCCTTTGCAGGGCGCCCGCGTAGGATCGAGGGTGCCATAGGAGGGGCGCGACGCTGCCGGACACACCGGGACCCGTTCTGGTCGTCGACGACGACGAAGTGCTCGCGCGCGCGATGCAGCGGGTGCTCGTCGCGGCGGGACGCGACGTCGTCCTCGCGCACGACGGGCGTGCGGCCGCCGATGCGATCGCCTCGCGTCCCTTCGACGTCGTCGTGACCGACGTCAACATGCCCGGCATATCGGGCGTGGAGCTCCTCCGCGCCGTGCGGGCCAAGGACCTCGACGTCCCGGTCATCCTCGTCACGGGCGAGCCGTCCCTCGAGGTCGCGATGGAGGCGATCGCGCTCGGCGCGCTCCAGTACCTCGCGAAGCCGACGCCCAACGACGTCCTCGTGGCGGCCGTGACGCGCGCGTCTCTGCTGCACAAGGTCGCGCGCGTCAAACGCGACGCCCTGTCGATGAACGCGAGCTCGCACCTCGCGGGCGACCAGGCGGGGCTGCAGGCGAGCTTCGAGCGTGCCCTCGACACGATGTGGATTGCCTTCCAGCCCATCGTCGTCGGCGAGAACCGCGCGCTCTACGGGTACGAGGCGCTCATGCGCGCAAAGGAGCCGTCGCTCCCCCACCCCGGTGCAATCCTCGACGCGGCCGAGCGGCTCGGGCGGCTCGAGGACCTCGGCCGGAGAGTCCGCTCGCTCGCATCGAGCGACTTCGAGCAGGCGCCGCGCGATGCGCGGCTGTTCGTCAACCTGCACACACGCGACCTCCTCGACGATTCGCTCTTCGACGCGGCCGCTCCGCTCGCGCGCTTCGCCGAGCGCGTGGTGCTCGAGCTCACCGAGCGCGCGTCGCTCCAGGAGGTGCCCGACGTGGCGGCACGGGTCGCGCGCCTTCGCTCCGTCGGCTACCGCATCGCCATCGACGACCTGGGCGCGGGATACGCTGGCCTCTCGAGCTTTGCCTCGCTCGAGCCCGAGATCGTCAAGCTCGACATGTCCCTCGTCCGCGACGTTCACCAGTCGTCGATCCGCCGCCGCCTGGTCGGGTCGATGACGTCGCTCTGCGAGGAGATGAACATCCAGGTGGTCGCCGAGGGAATCGAGACGGCCGGCGAGCGCGACTGCATCGTGGGGCTGCGCTGCGGCCTGCTCCAGGGGTACCTGTTTGCGCGTCCGGGGCCCGCCTTCCCGGCCGTCGCCACGTGAGGAGGCAGCCTTGTTCCCGACCACGGTCACCACGAGTTCTGCCAGCGCCCGTGCCGGCGACGTCCTCGACGGGCGCTATCTCCTGCTGCGCGACCTCGGCCACGGGGCCGCCGGCGTCATCTTCGAGGCCAGGCACCTCTACACGGGCCGTTTCGTCGCCGTGAAGATGATCCACCCGAGCCACGGTCAGACCAGCACCGGCGAGCTGCGCGCGCGCCTGCAGCGCGAGGCTCGCGCCCTCGCGTCCATCCAGCACGCGGGCGTCGTCGACGTCCTCGACGGCGGCGTCGCTCCCGAGGGCGCTCCCTACGTCGTCATGCAGATGCTCAACGGCAGGACGCTCGAGGGGCTCATTGCTTCGCGCGGCCGGCTTCCGGCCATCGACACCGCGGCCCTCACCCTCCAGCTCTGCGACGCACTCGACGCGGTCCACCGCGCGGGCGTCATCCATCGCGACGTCAAGCCGTCGAACGTCATCGTCGTCCGCGAGCCGGACGGCAACGAGCGGTTCAAGCTCGTCGACTTCGGCATCGCACAGTTCGACAGCCCCGGCGACGAGAAGATCACCAAGGTCGGCGCCGTCCTCGGGACGCCCGCGTACATGCCGCCCGAACAGATGCTCGGGCACGATCGTCTCGACGCACGCGCGGACGTCTACAGCGTCGGCGTGACGATGTTCGAATGCATCACCGGCGATCTCCCGTTCAAGGGAGGCGCGACGCAGGCCATCGCACAGGCGCTCGACGGAGCGCCACCACCACCGCTGCCCACCGCAGGGCTCGACGTTCCCCCAGCTCTGGCGCGCGTGGTGGACCGCGCACGAGCGAAGAACCCCGCGGAGCGGTTTGCGTCGGCCCCCGAGCTGGCCAACGCCATCCGCATGGCCCTTCCGGGCCAGACGTTGCGCACCGCGCTCCTCCTCCCCGGGGCCGCCGCGCCGGCGGCCCTCTCGCCGCAGCAGCGGCGCCGTACGCCTCGCACTCCGTACAACACGCCCGTGCGCATCGCGTTCGGCGACGACGGGGTCGATGCACGGAGCGAGGACATCTCCGAGGGCGGGCTCCTCGTCGTGTCGCGCGTCGACTGCCCGGCAAACCGCCGGTGCACCGTTCGCTTCGCGCTCCCGATGGACGGCAAGGTGGTCTCGGTTGGAGCGGACATCCGCTGGGTCCGCAACGAGGGCCGCGCCGGCCTTCGCGCGATCGGCCTCGAGTTTCACGACCTTGCTGCACCCGTCCGGCAGTCCATCGCGGAGTACGTGCGGCTCATGGGCCGGACGGAGTAACGCGCGACTCGGGTCGAGCTCCTGCGTCCGAAGGGGCGCTCCTCGCCGCTAGGCGGGCACGCGTGATGCGTCGCTCGCCGCCATGGAGCCACCGGAGACCATCATCCCGTACGCGCCCATCCGAAAGCACGCCGTCATCGGTGATCGCCGCACGGCCGCGCTGGTCGCCGCAGACGGGACGATCGACTGGATGTGCTTGCCCGACTACGGGGGCGAGCCCGTCTTCGCCGCGCTGCTCGATGCGCAGCGCGGCGGCTACTTCCGCTTCGGCCCGCGCGCCCGGGCGTGGGGAACGCAGCGCTACCTCGACGGTGCTGCCGTGGTCGAGACGCGGTACCCCGTGGCTGGAGGAGAGCTCGTCGCTCAGGACGCGATGCCTCTGCCGGACGACGTGCGTCCCGAAGCGACAGCAGGCCATCGCGTCATCCTCCGCCGTCTCTCGTCCACCGCCTCGCGTGTGGCGTGCCTGCTCGACCTGCGACCGCGAACGGAGGACGTCCACCTCTTCTGCTCCCATGCACCTTCCGGCGTGCGTGGGCCGTTCGAATTCGAGCTCGCCCCCGGTGAAGAGGCGTGGGCGGTCCTCTCGTACGGCGACCAACGTCCCTGGACGCCCGACCGGGCCCGCGAAGCCATGGACGACACGGTCGCGCGATGGCGTCGATGGACCGGCCGGCTTCGTTTCGAAGGGCGCCGCCGCGAGCGCGTCCTCCAGTCGCTTCTCGTCATTCGCCTTCTCGGCTTCGCACCGACCGGGTCGCTCGTGGCCGCTCCCACGACGTCC
This sequence comes from Polyangiaceae bacterium, assembly GCA_036490515.1. Taxonomy (GTDB): domain Bacteria; phylum Myxococcota_A; class Polyangia; order Polyangiales; family Polyangiaceae; genus Palsa-1150. Next base: position 28,504 of record DASXDU010000007.1, on the reverse strand, counting down.
CTTCCCGAGCGGATCGGCGGAGACTGGAACGCCGACTACCGCCTCGCCTGGGTGCGAGACGGCTCACTGTCATTGCAGGCGCTCGCACGTCACGGCGATGCCGCCGCGGCGCAGCGGTACTTCGACTGGCTCATCGGCCTGCGCGCTCCGAAGGACGGGCCGCTCCAGGTGCTCTACGGCGTCGACGGCGCGCCCGAGCATCGGACCCAGGATCGCCGGGACTTCGAGGGGTACCGCCACTCCGCGCCCGTCCGCTTCGGCAATCATGCATACCGCCAGAAGCAGCTCGGAATGTTCGGCTTTCTCGCGGACTGCGCGAGCTCCTATCGGGAACACGGAGGCACCTGGCGCGACGAGTACTTCGATCTGATCGCACGGGCAGCCGATCACTGCGCTGCGCACTGGTCCGAGGCGGACAACGGCATCTGGGAGCTCGCGGAGCGCAGGCACCGCGTGAGCAGCCGTGTGGGAAGCTGGGTGGCGCTCGACAGAGCCGCGAAACTCGCGGAGGCAACGGGGTGCGGCGGGCGGGCGGCGCCCTGGCACGAGGCGATGCGCGCGATCCGGGACGAAGTGCTGGGCCGCGGCTACAGCGAGAGGCTCGGGGCGTTCCGCGAGGACCTCGAAGGGCAGTCCCTGGACGCGGCCAACCTCCTCGTTCCGATCCTCCGCTTCCTGCCAGGAGACGACCCACGCGTGGTCTCCACGGTCGACGCCATCGCGCGCGACCTCACGATCGACGGCTGGGTGCACCGGTTCGTGCCGCGCGAGGCCGGCGCGGGCACCACGCTGGCGCTCGGCGACTTCGAGGGCAGCTTCGTTCTCTGCACGTGCTGGCTGGCGTCGGCCTATGCCCTCGGCGGGCGGCTCGACGAGGCGGAGACCGTGCTCGATCGGGTCGACGAGGCCGCGGGGCCGCTCGGGCTCCTTCCGGAGGGTATCGACGCCAGAACCGGCGAGTTCCTCGGCAACTATCCCCTGCTCTTCTCGCACGCCGAATACGTGCGCGCCGCGGTCGAGATCGAGCACGCCCGGGCACGAGCACGCGGGTAGCCACGGCCCGAAACCCCGCTCGGCGCAACGCCAGCCAAGCCGCTCCGATGACCAGGCTCGCGAGCGCCGTGGGCGCGACGGGGTCAGCACCCCGGAGCGCGGGAGAGGCCCATCTTCAACCGCGCGATCTCCTGGAGCTCTTCGGCGAGCTCCAGTGTCCGCGTGGCGGCCTCGCGGGCACGTCGCTGCGACTCTTCGCCCTGCGCGAGGCGCTCGAGGAGCGTGCGCCCGAGCTCGTGGTGATGGCGCTCGTCGGGCTGGATGACGTCCCGGTAGAGCGCGGCAGTTTCCCGGTCGCCCTGCGACTCGCAGAAGCGGATGAACTCGTCGTTGCGTACGACCGCCAGCGCCTCGCGCGTGAACTGACCCGCGGCGACGCGTTCGACGGTGGACGCGAGCCCCGCGAGGTACTCCAGCAGCGCCGAACGCGGGCCGGGATCGAAGGTGGCGGGGTCCACCTTCTCCCCGAGGGCGCCCAGACGGTTCACGATGAGCCGGAAGTGCTTCGCCTCGTCGCCGGCCTGCCGTGCGAGCGCGAGCTTGACGTCCACCTCGGGCGTCGACGGCAGCCACGCCGCCGCGCACTCGGTCGCCTCGAGCTCGTTCTTCAATGCGAGGCGGAGCAGGCGCCTCACCGTGACGTCTGGACCGGGATCGACGGCGGCCGCGGCACCGATGCGGGTGAGGGCCAGCTCGTTCCGTCGATCGAGCTCCGCGAGGAACGCTTCCGTCGTCGCCATGGTGGGAGAGCCTACGCCGTCTCGAGCGTTCGCGGTCGCGACTCCGCTCTCACTGCTTCGTCGCGTTCGCGAAGTCCGAGTTCATCGCCTTGAGGACCGTGCCGAGCTGCGTGGCGTCCTCGATGATCACGCCGACCTCGCGGTTGTACTCGAGCGACCCGGTGGTCAGGTTCTCCGATCCGACGAAGCCGGCCTTGCAGCTGCCAGTCGCACAGTCGACGAGGATGGCCTTGGCGTGGATGTAGGGGTTGGAGGGCGAGCCGCTCCCGCTCGTCACCGACGAGACGTACACGCTCGCGCCGGGTGCCGCCTTCACGTCGGCGAGCGCGGTCGTCTGGGTCGAATCCGTGGAGCCACCCGCGACTACGAGGCGGACGGCAACGCCGCGCTTCGCCGCCGCGACGACGGCGTCGGTGATTCCGTTCGAGTTGTCGTCGCTGAACTCCTCGTCCTCGATGTCGAGCGACTTCTGCGCAGATGCGATGAGGTTGACGAGATCGGGCCGCGAGTTCGTGGGAGACACGATCAAGTTGCCGCTCGGAATGACCGTCTTGCCGCCGTAGTCCGCGTTGAAGATCGACTCGGCCTCGGCGACGTCGGTAGCGTTGGTGTCGACGGCCAGGTACTCGCGGTTGTCCTCGGGGACGGACGACTCGGCGTTCGCCGTCATGACCCACGCGGTGGCGTGGTCGATCATGACGCACTTCTCGTGCGTGAACGTGAAGACTGCGCTCGACCAGATCACGTAGCCGGAGAAGCTGCCGTACGCGCTCTGGTTGTTCGAGCGTGTCGTCGTCGACCCGTCGAGAATGACCTTCACGTCGAGGCCCCGCGACTTCGCCGACGTGATGGCCTTGACGACACCCGAGTCGTCGATCTCGTACATCGTCATGTAGACGGAGGTCTTCGCCGCGTTGATCGCAGCGATCAGCTCCGCCGCGTGATTGCCGTTCGGGTACACGATGATGGACACGTCGGTGGTCACGGGAAACGAGCCCCCCGAGCTCGAGCCCGAACCGCTGCTGCTCGTCGTGCCGCTGCTGCTGCCCGAGCCCGAGCTCGAACCGCTCCCGCTCCCCGAGCTGCTCGCGCTCCCGCTCGAGCTGCCGCTCGTGGCGTCCCCCTGCCCGCCTCCTCCCGCATCGTCGCCCCCGCTGCTCGAGGCATCTCCGTCGTCCGAGGGGCCGGTGCCCGGATTGCCCGAGCCCCCGCATGCGACGTACCCGAAGCAGATCGTGACCGCCGCGGCCAGGAACGCGGCCTTGGACGCGGCCTTGGACGCCGCCCGGGACGCGAGTTTCGGCGTAGGAAGCATCGGACGCATGGGAAACATGTGGCAGCTCGTGCCAGATGCGCAAAGCGCCATGCGAGCTCCGGCGCGGGAAGTCACGCCCTGGCTGGAACATTGCGGCGGTCCCGTCCTTTTCGAGCAGCGTCCTCATGTACGCATCCCGTGGACGGCCAACAGCAGCAGAGTAATCCTTCATGCGGCGGAAGAAGGCACACGGATGGCCTCGACGGAAGCGCCCGCGGAGCAGCCCCGGATCCTGGCGGTGGACGACAACCGCGGGAACTTGCTCGCCCTCGAGGTAGCCCTCGAGCCCCTCGGGTACACACTGGTCACCGCGCCCTCCGGCGCAGAGGCGCTCGGCCTGGTGCGCGATCAAGAGTTCGTCACCATCCTGATGGACATCCGCATGCCGGCGATGGACGGGTACGAGACGACGGCGCGCATTCGCAAGATCGAGCGTGCGCGCGACGTGCCGATCGTGTTCCTCACCGCGATGTCCGACGAGCGGGAACAGATTCGACGCGGCTACGAGCTCGGCGCGGTCGACTACCTCGCCAAGCCCATCGACGACTTCGTTCTGCGCGCGAAGGTGCGTGCGCTCGTCGCGCTCTACCTGCGCGGGCAGGAGGCGGAGCGCCGCCGGAGTCACGAGCACGAGCGCATCAAGGACATCTTCTTCAGCGCCGCCGGCCACGATCTGCGCAATCCCCTCGGAGCGATCGCCATGGCATCCCGGGCGATGCAGGGGTGCGGGTGCACCGAAGCGAGCCACGCGACGAACGCCGCCCGCATCGAGCAATCGGCGCGGCGCATGACCGCGATCGTCGACGACATCCACGACCTGGCCCGTGGCCTCTTCTCGGGCGGCGTACCGGTCTCGGTCGGCCCGATGGATCTCGCGGCGGTCTGTGAGCGCGTCGTCGAAGAGCTACGCCTCGTGCATGCGGGCCAGGCCATCGAGCTCGACGTCGCGGGAGACGTGCACGGCTGCTGGGACGCCGAGCGCGTCGCGCGCGTCGTCTCGAATCTGGTGGGGAACGCCATCGAGCACGGACGGCGAACTCCCGTGCGCATCACGGGCCGAGGCGACGACCAGGACGCGCGAATCGAAGTGATCAACCAGGGGGACACGATCCCCGAGGACGAGCTGCGGTACGTCTTCGAGCCGTTCCGGCATGGGGCATCGAGCCGGGGGCTGGGCCTCGGGCTGTACATCGTGCACGAGATCGTGCGCGCGCACGGCGGCCAGGTGGCGGTTCGGTCGGGCGGCGGCGAGACGGTGTTCTCGGTGACCCTGCCCAAGATGCCGCTCGCGAAGACCGGCTGACCGCGCCCGGCCCCCAGCGCTACGCGCACGCCGCGCGCTCGTCGACGACCCTCGCCATCGCCTTGCGCATCCAGTCGGCGAGGGCGTCGCTCGCGATGAGGGGCCCGAGCTGGAGCAGCGCGGCCCCGATGTCCTGGCACGCCTCGACGAGCATCGGACGGCTCCACTCGCGCACGGCGCCCCCGACGATGACGAGCAGGGGCCGCGTGACCAGCGCTCGCTGGCACCCAGGGATCGGGTGTCTGCACCGAAGTACCCGCACCGGGAGCTCGTCCAGGGTGAGCATCGGCTCCTCCTCGGGCGCAACCCGCACGAGCAAGACGCACGGCAAGACAACGCGCAGCTGCACGTGCGAAGAGCGCTCCGTGCGAGCGACGGGTGGCACCGACGGCGGGTCTGCGGGCATGGGGCAGACCTTGCCTCGCTTGCGTCGCTTGCTCATTGGATGGGCGATTCGCAGCGCCCGTTCGTGCACGGCAGCCCGTAGCAGCAGTCCGATGCAGTGGTGCAGACCTGACCGTAGAGGGCGCAGCCCGCGTCCACGGGCGGAGGGCTGCCGCCATCGCCGAACGTCCCGCCGTCGCCTGGCGGCGATCCGCCGTCTCCCGATCCGCCGCCGCAAGGACCGCAGACACCCTGGGTGCTCCCCTGGGCGACCTCGCACGCCGTGCCCGGGCAGCAGTCTGCGTTGTTCGAGCACACGCCGCAGGCTGGAATGCACGTTTGCGCCGAGCAGACGTAGGGCGGGTTGGCCCCCGGGTTCGGGACGCACGGAGCACCGTTGCAGCAGTCGGCGCTCGAAGCGCACGCGCTCCCGGCGTTCAAACACTGCGCTCCCGTGCATCGCGGGACGCCGACGTTGTCCTGCTTGCAAGTGTCCTGCGTCTCGCAGTTGCCCGCGCAGCAGTCGCACGACGAGTTGCAGGACATGGTCTGCAGCTTGCAGACGTCGCCGTTCGGCTTGCAACCCATGGGAAGGCGGCAGATCCCGATGGCGCCGCCGCCGCTCATGTCGCACGTCACCGGCTTGCCCGAGCCACCGGGAAGACCCGAAGCGCCGCAGCAGTCCGTGTCCGTCGTGCAGAGATCCCCCACGGGGTGACAGCCACTGGCGGGCTGACAGACGAGGACTCCGGTGGGACCCCATGGCGCGCACGCCCGGCTGCAGCACGGGCCCCCGCACTGTGGCAGGCCGCCGTCGAGGAAGACGGCCCCTCCGTCGCCGGCGCCGCCGCCACAGAGCTGCCCGTCGACCATGCCGCAGTTGGAGGCTCCGGACGGCGGCGCCGTCGCGCACGTGCCCAGCGTCGCGCCGCTCGCGATGTTGCACGAGCCGGTGCAGCAGTCGCCGTTCGCAACGCATGCGTCGCCGGCCTGCGCGCAGAACGAGGACGCCTGGCAGGTACCGCCCGAGCAGAGACCAGAACAGCAGGACGCGCTGGAGGTGCAGGCGTTGCCCACCGTCGAGCAAGAAGTGCTGAGGGGCGTGCATGTGCCATTGCTCCCGCAGGTCTGGCTGCAGCACTGGCCCGACGCCGTGCATGGCTGATCGTCCGACTGGCACGCTGGGTAGTTGCAGAACCCGTTCACGCAGTCGGTGCTGCAACAGTCGCCGTTCGACTTGCAGGAGGCTCCCAGCTGGAGGCACGTTCCAACGCCCGGGCCGCCGCCGAACACGTCCGGCGACAGGTTTGCGTCGCCGGGAGCGCCGTCCTTCGAGCCGAGTCCCGCGTCCGAGCCCTGCCCTCCATCCGAGCCGGATCCGGTGCCGCTCGCCTTGCTGCCACCGCAGGCCGCGAAGAACACTCCCGGGACGAGCAGCCCCGCGAGCGCGAGAGGCCACATGGAGACGCGGAGTGTCCGGCGCATGTTGCCCCGCCAAGCACGGACCGTTCCGGGCCCATTGCCGCCGCGCGGCGGCCCCGGCCCCCTCGATGCACGCGGAAATCACGAGGATGCCGTGAGGGGAGTCTGCAGCGGGTGGTCACTCGCCTGGTCGGGCGCCACTCCCCGCTTGCCTTGGGCGGCCGAGAAACGCGCACCTTCTCGCATGCACGCCGATTGCACTCTCGCCAGGCGATGGTCCGTACCCGATACGGCATCTCGCTCGTCCTGGTGATCGCCGGATGCGGGGTCCCGCCGATCTCGTTCTACGCAGACGACGCGGCCTTGCCGTCGGATGCCCCACTCGACAGCGGCACCGATGCCGGAGACGCCGACAAGGGCGTCGCCGGTGACGGAGAGCCGGACGACGCCGATGCTGGGAGCGACGCAGAGCCGGACTCGCCGGATGACGGCGCGCCATTCGACTCGCAAGGCGACGGCGCAATGGCCTGCCCCGGGGTTACTCCCGACGGAGCGAGCGTGTGCTGCGGTGCCGTCGCTTGCGTCGGTGACTGCTCGAGCGCATGCACGACTTGTCTGGCCAGGTGCACGGCCGCGCAGGAGTGTTGCGCGCACGGACAGAGCGTGACCTGCCATTCGATGGGCGCGTCCTGTCCCTGAGGCGTGCTGCACGAGATGTCGGTCGACCTCGTGCCTGGGAAAGCAACAGGCGCCTGACCCGCGAAGGGAATCGGCGACGACGGTGGTCATTCGACCGATCCCATGGTTGGCGCAGTGACCAGGCGCCGTCGCGCGACTCCTCCCGGGAAGCCATCACGCCGCGCCGGCGAGGGCCTTCTCGACGATGCCGAGCAGCACGTAAGGATCGATGGGCTTGTGGAGCAGGGTCACGTTGGGTGGCGGGTGCGCGTAGCAGTGCGCCGTGCACATGAGCACCGGTGTATCGGCCTTCACCAGCCCGAGGCCGCGGGCGCTCCGGATGAGCGAACCGCCGTTGCTGCCCGGGAAGTTGTAGTCGGTGAGCAGGAGGTCGACGTCTCGCTCGGCTCCGAGAACGTGCAAGGCCTCCTCGGCCGAGGTGGCGCAGAGGACGTGGTAGCCGGCGTCCTCGAAGTACGCGTCCATGAGCTCTCGCGAGTCGTCGTCGTCCTCGACGATCAGGATCGTTTGCCTGCGTCGGGATCCGGTCATGGCCGCTCCTGAGGTCACGGTCGAGACCAGAGCAGCGTTCGTACCACCTGCACCCACGTGGTCGATCGCGCCGAAAAACGAAGCGCGACCAGACGAGAGGCACCTCGAATCGGCCTCGCCCAGCGGCCACATGCGGCAGCCGGGCCGCGCGGTTCTTGCGTTTGAGGCTCCCGGCGGACCTTTCTCCGGGGCCGGTCAGAGGCCCGTGGTCTGCGGGTCGCCGCTGTAGATCGCCTCGAAGTCCGAGCCGTGGAGACCCTTGAAGTCGGAGGAGATCTCGCCGATGTACGTGTCCTTGCCGTCGGGAGCCGTGACGGCCCAGCCGTCGTCGCTGTCGCCCTGGAAGTACCAGTCGGACCCATTGTCGGCGACGATGAACCCGTACTTCTTGAGCGCGGCCATGATGACCTGCGATGCCGCGGTGTACTTCGAGGTATCCACGCTTGCCTTGAGGCGCAGGCGCAGGCCCATCGGCGGATACGGAGCCGACAGCTTGCTCGCGGCGTGCGTCGCCGGGAAGATGTACGACTCGGCCGTGCTGTTGAACGTGAGGCGGATGGCATGGTTCACGGCGCCAGCCTTCACTTCCGCGAGCCGCACGAGGCCAGCGAAGATCGACAGGCCTGCGGCGTCGGCGGAGGTCCAGCCGAGAGGGCGCAGGGCGTTGGACGAAAGATCGAAGACCGCCCCGTTGGCGCACTGGAACGGTGGCGCCGAGACGACCACGCAGTTCCACGCCTCGTAGAGCATGCAGGCGCCGCTCTCCTGCTGGAGGACGATCCCGTGCTGGTCGCCAGGGAGGGTGCCCGGGGTGCCACCCGGGGCGGGGTTGCCTTCGATGTGCATGCCGACGAAGAAGGGATACTTGGTCGTGCCGGTGGAGATGCCCGAGTCGACCGGGTCTGCGCCGATCCATCCGCCGGGGCCTGGGTCGCTCTGGTCTGCTCCGTAGCTGAAGACGATGTTCACGTCGGCCTGGGTCGCGGGAACGACGCTGAAGGGGATGCCGTAGCCGTCGTTCGTGAAGTCGCCCCAGTCGGGGTGGAGCGAGGTGGCCTGCGGGATCGTGGAGTCGTACGTGTGGATGACCTGCACCTCGGGCCCGTCCACGGCGGTGTTCCACGCGTTGTCGCTCGGGAAGATCGAGCACCCGGACACGGTGGCTCCCGGGCCCGCGACGCCTCCCGGCACGTATCCGACGACTCCCGCGTCGCCGCCGCCACCACTCGAGCTGCCTCCGGAGCTCCCCGTGCCGCTGCTCGATCCCGCGCCACTACTCGACCCGGTACCGCTGCTGGACCCTGCCCCGCTGCTCGATCCCGCACCGCTGCTCGACCCTGCCCCGCTGCTCGATGCATTCCCGCTGCTGCTCCCGCCGGCACCGCTGCTACCTCCCCCGCTCCCGGATGCAGAGCCTCCCCCGCTCGTGCTTCCGCCATCGCCCGTAGCTTTCGAGCCGCTCGATCCGCCACCCGAGCACGCAGCAAAGACACCTGCCGCACCCGCAAGAAGGGAGACCACCGCAAGAGTCCGCATAGCGCCGTCCTCCTTTGCCCATGATACGCCCTCTCTCCTATCGTCGACGTCATGCGCGTAGGTCCTCGGCTCCTGCCGCTTGCCGCACCGCTCCTCACGGCGTGCGCGGGCAGCCCGATGCCTGCCGTTCCGCCGGTGATCGAGCTCCCGGCGGCTCCGTCCAGGGTGACGATGGAGGCGCCTGCCGCGGAGCCTGCCGCACCGCATGCGGCGACGCCGCCCGCCGCGACCGCCGCCGTGCCCCCCTGGGTCCTTCGCGTCGAGCGAACGACGTCGTCCAAGGCGGTCGGCACCTGCCAGATCGCGCCGGTGTCGTTCTCGTCGAAACTGGTGGCCGAGGAGCGGATGCGCGGAGCGGCGGGACTCGCGCTGCGCGTCGTGCAAGACGACGAGAAGGCGACGGGAATGACTGCACCGCCGAGCCTCCTCGGCAAGGGCTATCTCGCGGAGGCGACCGAGCACGGCGTCCAGATCGCAACCGCGACGGGCGACGCGGTGGCAGGGGAAGAGGAGGGTCGAGTTCGCGCGCTCGCGTCGACGATCCTCGGATGGCCGGGGAAGGCGGTGGTGACCGGCGGCGTCTCCCGCGCGGGGGGAGCGAGCGCGCTCGAAGCACCCCTGGCGACAATTGCTTCGGTGACGCTCCACGGTGAGGCGGCCGCAGACGCAAAGGCGAGTGTCCATTTCGCTGCGGCGCGCGGTGCCGGCGATACGGCCGAGGACGTGTTGGCCGTATCCGTCACGGCGCACCACGCCGATGCCGGGATGTGCCACCGCTGGGAGAGCCTGGCGAAGCTCGACGGTGAGCTCGTGATCCGCGCCCGCGACGGCGCGCTCGTCGCGCTCCACCTCGAAGGTACGACGTCGGACACGGAAGGCCTCTGCCAGAAGGCGAACGGCTCCCCCGGGCCACCCGCGCCGCCGCACGCGTGTACGAAGGGGAGCGCCGTCGTCGACGTGCGTCAGCCCGACGTCCCCTGAGGAGCTACGCGTCGCGCGGGGGCGTATTCGTCGTCACGGGCTCAGGAGCGCCTGACACGACGACGGGAGCGTGCTGTTGACGACGGCGTTGCAGTCCTCGGCGTCGATGTCGCTCTTGCAAGAGTCCACGGCGCTCTGCGGCTGCGTGGTCTTCTCGTCGCAGGTGTTGCCTGCCGAGCAGCACTGCGGCATGTCGCTGGTGACGCAGTCGCTGACGTCGAACCCCTGGAGCGCGCAGCGGCTCACCGACTGCTGGCAGAACTCCGTCACGATCGACGTGCACTGCTCGCCGATCGTGCCGGAAGGGGCGCTCGAATCGTCCCCGCCGCTCCCCGCGTCGTATCCCGGCAGATCCAGATTGCAGGGATCGAGCGCCGAGGAGAGATAGACGACGGAAGAGACGGCGAGGAGGAGGCGGATCACGTCAGTGCTGCTTCCCGGGGATGGAGGCCTGCGCTTGCTTCATGACCTTGAGGCGCTCGATGCACAGCTCCCGGTGGAGCTCCAGGGACCTCGGAAGGCTCGGGCCGATCGTCTTGAAGAAGTCGCCGATCGAGTCGAGCTCGACCTGCCACTCGTCGAGATCGATGTGCGTCGCCTCGTCGACGTCCTCGTGCGGGATGTCGAGGCCCGAGAGGTCGAGATCGCCCGCCTTGGGCACCCATCCGAAGGGCGTCTCCTGCCCGCCGACGCGGAGGCGCGCACGGTCGACGATCCACTTGAGGACGCGCATGTTCTCGCCGTAGCCCGGCCAGAGGAACTTGCCCGTCTTGTTCTTTCGGAACCAGTTGACGAGAAACACCTTCGGCGGGTTGACGATCTGCGCCTGCATCGCCAGCCAGTGCGCGAAGTACTGGCCCATGTTGTATCCGCAGAACGGCAGCATCGCCATCGGGTCGCGGCGCACGACCCCGACCTGGCCGGTGGCCGCGGCGGTCGTCTCGCTGCCGAGCGTCGCACCGAAGAAGACGCCGTTCAGCCAGTTGAACGCTTGCATCACGAGCGGCACGGTCGTGGCGCGGCGGCCGCCGAAGATGACGGCGCTGATCGGCACGCCCTCGGGGTCGTCGTAGAACTTGCTGAGGACCGGGTTGTTGGTGGAGGGGGCGGTGAAACGCGCGTTCGGGTGCGACGCCTTCTCGGTCGAGCCCTTCTTCCAAGGATTGCCCTTCCAGTCCGTGAGCTCCTCGGGGACTTCTCCGTCCTTCCCCTCCCACCAGACGTCGCCGTCCTTGGTGAGCGCGACGTTCGTGAAGATGGTGTCGTGCGACACGGTCTTCATCGCGTTCGGGTTCGTCTTCGCGTTCGTGCCGGGGGCGACGCCGAAGTAGCCGAACTCGGGGTTGACGGCGTAGAGCTTCCCGTCTGGCCGCACGCGCATCCACGCGATGTCGTCGCCGACGGTCCAGATCTTCCAGCCCTTGAAGCGCTTGGGCGGGATCATCATCGCGAAGTTCGTCTTGCCGCAGGCGCTGGGGAAGGCCGCAGCGACGTAGGTCATCTCGCCCTCCGGCGACTCGACGCCGAGGATGAGCATGTGCTCGGCGAGCCACCCCTCCTGCTTTCCGAGATAGCTGCCGATCCGCAGCGCCAGGCACTTCTTCCCGAGGAGGACGTTCCCGCCGTAGCCGCTCCCCACGCTCCAGATCGTGTTGTCCTGGGGGAAGTGGCAGATGAACCGCCGCTCCGGGTTGATGTCGAGCGTCGCGTGCAATCCTCGGTTGAACCCGTTGCCGTCGCCGAGCATTCCGAGAGCCTGCCGGCCCATGCGCGTCATGACGCGCATGTTGAGCACGACGTACACGCTGTCGGTGAGCTCCACACCGACCTTGGAGTGGCTCGAGCCTATGGGGCCCATGACGTAAGGGACCACGTACATCGTGCGGCCCTTCATCGAGCCGTCGAACAGGCCGGAGAGCTTCTTGTAGGCCTCGTCGGGGGCCATCCAGTTGTTCGTCGGGCCCGCCTCGTCTTTCGTGGGCGTGCAGATGAACGTGAGCTGCTCGACGCGCGCGACGTCGTTCGGGTTCGACCGGGCGAGGTAGCAGCCCGGGAGCTTCTGCTGGTTCAGCGGTAGGAGGATGCCCTTGGCGACGGCTTCCTCCGTGAGGCGGTGGCGCTCCTCCTCGGAACCGTCGCACCACACGATGCGATCGGGCTTCGTGAGGCGGGCCATCTCGTCGACCCACTGGATGAGGTGCTGGTTCTTGCTGAGGGGCTTTCCGGCTTGATCGGTGGGTGGCTGCATTTCGGGGTGAAGGTGCGTGTACCTCCATTCGCCCAAGAGCGCATCCGCCAAGCCGGTCTACAATGGGGGGCGGCGGGCCAGTGAAATCGGCAACCATGGCACGTCTCCTCCGGATCGGCACCCGCGGTAGGTGCGCCGCCGCGGCCAGACTCGCAGCGCTCGCAGCGCTCGCAGCGCTCGCAGCGCTCGCCGCGCTCGCCCTGACTGGCTGCAGCGCAGCGTCACCGTCGCGCACGGCTCGTGAACCTTCGACCCAGACGCCTCCCGCGCCTGTCCTTCCAGCCCCGCCGCCGAAGGACGACGGGCAACCCTCGCAGGGCGGAGCCGGCGGCGCCGAGCATGCCGCCGCACTCGAGCAGCTCCGGATCGCGCGCGCCTCCTGGCGGATCGATCGGCAAGCAAGCGTACGCATCCAGCTCCCTGACGCAGCGCATTGGACGCGGGTGAAGTTCTGGGGCGTCAAGAGCCTCGTCGGCTACCGCTACGGCAAGGACCACCACGCGATCGTGGCCGGGTTCGTCATCCACGTCGACGACGAGCAGGCGCCCGGTGCGTGCGGGAAGGCCTTCGAAGAGTGGGCGCAGCCCTACGTCGACTCGTTCGACGTCGCGATCGAGCACGATCCGCCGCGCGCCTTCCCCTGGAACGGGAAGATCGTCGACGTGGACTCGCTCGTGGCCCGGACGGCTACCCTCGGTGATCGCGACGAATACGCCGCCGTCTATGCGACCTACCCGGCCTGGACGAAGGCGTGCCTCGTTCTCGGCATCGCGATCCCCGCACGCGACGAGCTCGAACGCGCCAAGGCCGTGCGCGATCGCTTCACCACCGAGGTCCTGCCTCACGTGCGCGTCCTCACGCACGATGAGCCCAAGGAGCTCGACTGAAGGGCGTGCCGCGGCGTGAGCTCGCCGGCATCGCGCTCGCGGCGTGCGCTTTCGCAACCGCCAGCCCGATCGCCAAGAGCATCGCGGGCCTCTCCTTCGCCGGCATCGGCGCGGGCAGATGCGCCGTGGCGGCGGTCGCGCTCGTCGGTCTCCGGCCCGTGGCGACGTGGCGGGCGGTGGCGTCGCTCGACGGAAGGCAGCGCGTCGGTCTCGTCGCCGCGGGCATCCTTCTCGGCGCACACTTCGGGTTGTTCCTCGCGGGCCTCCTCGCGACGTCGCTACCGGCAGCCGCCGCGCTCGTCGCGCTCGAACCGATCGCCGTGGTCCTCGCTGCGTGGATCGCCTTCGGCGTCCGGCCGAGTCCGCGGGAAGCCGCCGGCATTGCTCTCGCGACGACGGGTGCCTTCGTCGTCGGCCGCGGCGCCGGTGCGGGCGAACGCACCCTCTTCGGAGACACGCTCGTCCTCGGCGCGGTCGTCCTCTTCGGCGCCTACGTGGCCTTCGCGCGCGGCCTGACGACGGCGATCCCGCCGCGCGCCTACGCGGGCTGCGTCTATTCGATCGGCGCGGTCGTCCTGCTCCCGCTCGCGCTCTTCGTCGACGGCCCGACCGCGTCCTCCGTGCCCGCGTCGACGTGGTTCGGCGTTGCCCTGCTCGGCCTCGTTCCCACGCTGGTCGGGCACACCCTCGTGCAGCGTGCCGCGGGACGGGTTTCCCCGAGTCTCGTCGGGCTGGTCTCGCCAGGCGAGACCGTGGGCGCGATCCTCCTCGGCGCCGCGATGGGCAGGATCCCGACCCCCGCGGAGTGGATCGGCGCGGCGGTGATCGTTGCGGGGGCCGCGGTCACCGTGACGGGCGCGGGCCGCTCGTGACCGATGCGGCAAAGCGTGCCTGCATGGCCCCGAGCAGGTTCGCTGCGTTTCCCGAAGTGACCATTGCGCATGCGGGCGAGTCGGCGGGAGTGAACCCTTCCGCCACCGTGTGTTCGACGAGCGCGCGAAGGGGCGCCCAGAAGGCGTCCACGTCGAGGAGGCCGACGGGCTTCGCGTGAAGCCCGATCTGGGCCCACGTGAGCACCTCGAACAGCTCCTCGAGCGTGCCGAGCCCTCCCGGTAACGCGACGAAGCCGTCCGAGAGCTCGCCCATCATCGCCTTGCGCGTGTGCATCGTGTCGACCACGCGAAGCTCCGTCACGCCGTGGTGCGCGATCTCGCGCTCGACGAGCGCCTGCGGGATGACTCCGATGACGCGCCCGCCCACGGCCATCGCGGCGTCGGCGGCCTCGCGCATCAACCCGACGCTTGCTCCCCCGTAGACCAGGTCCATCCCCGCACTGGCGATGGCGGCGCCGAGCTCGCGCGCGGCCTCGATGTATCGTGGGCGCTCGCCGGGGCGAGAGCCGCTGAATACGCAGACGCGACGCATCGACCCGTCTTCAGGGCACCGTGATCTGCTGCGCCTCGACGTTGCTCTCGGCGCCGTTCGCGTCGAGGACGCTGACGTCGAGCTCGATTACCGTGCCCGAGGCAACCGGCGCCGTCGCCTGGAAGCCGAGGGTCACCTGCGCATTGCCCGCGCCCTGGACGCCGGGGACCGTGATCTTCGTGTCCACCCCGTAGGTCGGGATCTGCTCGCGGAGCTGCGTCACCTGCGCGCCGTCGTCGTGGAACGAGATGGTCCCCTGCACAGTGTACTGGTCGCCGCTCACGGTGAACGTCGTGGGTAGCGACACACTGTCGATGACGGGCCCGGTGCCCGTCCCGCCGCCGTCGCTGGTGCTGGAACAGGCAATGGCGCCAGCGGCCACCACCACGGAGAGGAACGTGACTCGCCTCATCGGATGCCTCCTCACGCCTCGTGTCCGACGAGCTCGCGCATCGCCGACGCGACCTGGTCGAGCTGAGGAACGCTCGCGCGCTCCAGGTTGTCGGCTAGGCCGACGCCAGGCACGTGTGCGCCCGCGAGCAGACGCGGCGCCGCGTGAAGCTCGTAGAAGAGCTCCTCGACGGTGCGGCGAACCAAGTGTTCGCCGAAATTCGTCACTTCCGTGTCCTCGTTGAGGAAGAGCACGCGATTCGTCTTGCGCACACTCGCCTCGATGCACTCCCAGTCGAGCGGGTGCAGGCTCCGCAGGTCGACGACCTCGGCATCGATACCCTCGCCCGCCAGCTGCTGTGCCGCTGCGAGTGCCACGGGCACCATACGCCCGTAGGTGACGACGCTCACGTGTCGGCCCGCGCGGCAAACCTTCGCCTTGCCGATGGGGACGAAGAGATCCTTCACGTCGGGCCACTCGGGCTTCCACTTGGAGCGATCGCCAAGGGGAGCGTCGATCATCTTCGCCAGCGCCTTGTCGTCGTCCGGTTCGCCGGGGATGCGCTCGTCCGGACCGGCCTTCGCGCGCAGCAGCGCTTTTGGCGACAGGTACATGACGGGGTTGGGGTCGACGATCGCCGAGAGGAGCAAGCCGTATGCGTCGAGCGGGTTGCTCGGTATCACGATCTTCCAGCCCGGCAGGCGCGTCGCCTGCCCGTCGAACGAGTGCGAGTGGTAGAGGCTCCCACGGATGCCGCTCCCCACGGGCGTCATCAGCACCATCGGGCAGTTGTAGTCGCCGGCCGACGACCAGCAGATTCCGCCCGCGAGCTTCATCAGGTCGATGGCGTTGAAGGCGTAGTCGCAGAACTGGATCTCTGCGACCGGCCTCTGGCCGGCGAGGGCGAGCCCGATGGCCGCGCCTACGATGCCGCGTTCGTCGAGGGGCGTGTTCCACGCCGTCCGCAGGCCCTGCGACTGCGTGAAGACCCCGCCGAGCGGCGCGCCGACGTCCTCCCCGAAGACGTCGGTGACGCCGTGGCGCTCCTCGCCGACGTGAAGGGCAAGCCGGACGGCCTGAACGAGGGTCGCCACGTCAGGACCTCCCGTTGGAGCCGTGGGCCGAACCGACGAGATCCACGTCTGCGAACACGTGCTTCCAGATGTCCGCCCCCTGTGGCTGCGGCTCCTCGCGAACGCGCTTGCTCGCCTCGAGGAGCTCCTGCGTGGTGCGTGCACGCAGCTCGTCGATGGCGACGCGCGTCAGGATCTTTCTCTCCTCGAGCTTCTTCTCGAACGCCGGAAGGCAGTCGGCCTCCTCGGAGACGAGGTTCGCCCCCGAGGCCGAGGAGTGCCCGTAGAGGCGCGACACCATCGCCTCGAGGAGGAACGGCTTGCGCTCGGTGCGCACGTAGTCCATCGCCTTCTTCAGCTCGCGATACGCGTTCTCGGGATCATTTCCGTCGATCACCGCGGTCTTGATGCCAAAGGCGCGCCCGCGATCGGCGACGTGTTTCTCGCCGTGCTGCTGGCCTGCGGGGGTGGAGATCCCCCACAGGTTGTTCGTCACGATCATCAGGCACGGGAGCTCGTTGCCCGGCCGCGAGCACCACACGAGACACGTCGCGAAGTCCCCCTCCGCGGTGCCCGCATCCCCCCCCTGCACGATCGTGATCCCCTTGCCGCCCGCGCGCTTGTTGGCCATGGCGCTCCCGGGAGCCATCGAGAACTGCACCTCGATGGGAGAGCTGACCGGGACCACGTTCCACTTCCGCACCGAGTAGTGGTTGCAGAAGTTTCGGCCGGCCGAGTAGGGGTCGCTCGCCGTGCTCTTCATCTGGCGCAGGGCATCGACGGGATCGGCGCCCATCGCGAGGAGAGTCGCGCTCGACCGGTAGTGCAGGTGCAGGTAGTCGAACTGCGGCCCTTGCCCCTTCTGGACGAGGAGCCCCAGGGGAACGTTGAACGCCTCCTCGCCTGGCCCGCCGATCCAGAAGTAGCCGTCCCCCTGCTTGTTCATCCGGATGAGACGCTCCTCCAGGCATCGAGCCCGGACCATGAGCTCGTGCATCCGGACGAGGAGCTCCGGCGCGAGGGCGGCATCGTTCGCCTCCGCGGGAGCCGAGTCGTGGGCGATCGTCGTGGTCACGGCGCACTACTTAGCGCGTGCGGGAGCTCATCGGAAGGAGAGTTCCCGTACGCCGCTTGGTGCGCCGCGTCAGCTCATTGATTCGGCCCGGCTTCGCGCTGCGCGGGCGGATTCGGCGAGCAGCCGCAGTTCCCGTAGTCCTGCTGGTTGTCCGAGCAGCTCACGTTGTCGAGACAGCCGCCGCAGGACGCGTCCGTGCACCCGGGTCCGTCGGGGATGAGCGGGTACTGGTTCGTGCCCCCGCTGCTCGCGCCATTGGAGCTCCCGACGCCGCTGGAGCTCGACGAGCTGGTGCTGCCGCCGCTCGACCCGTTCGATCCACCGGAGCCGCTGCTCGAGCTGCTGCTGCTGGACCCGCTGCCGGAGCTGCTCGAACAGCCGCCGTCGCCGCCCGTCGTCGGGGGAGTCTGCGGAGGAGGGGGCGGGTTGCATCCGCCGCCGCCGCCGCTGCTCGATCCGCTGCTCCCGCTGGATCCGCTGGACCCATTCGAACCGCTGGATCCGCTGGACCCGTTCGAGCCGCTGGATCCGCTCGAACCGTTCGAGCCGCTCGATCCTCCGGACCCGCTCGAGCTGGCGCCCGAGCTGCCCGAACTCCCACTCGAGCTGCCGCTCGAGCTGCTGCCCGAGCAACCGCTCGACCCCCCCGAGCTTCCCGAGCTGCTGCTGCTCGAGCCACTCGAGCCGGAGCTGCTCGACGGATGGCACTGGATGGTCTGCTCGGGGGGCGAGCAGTCGGAGATCGCCCGGATCCACGTGCTCAGGTAGTCGACGCGCGAGGCATACATACGCCCGGTGGTCGTGCCGCGGCCGGAGACGACGCCATAGACGGTGTTCGACGCGGGATCGTAGAGGACTCCGCCGGTGTCGGTGCCTTCCTCGCCGAGCGCGGAGTCGACCGCATAGGCGAGCGGGAAGCCCACCTCGCTGCCCATCGTCACGGGAGCCGAGATCTCCACGAACCCCGTCCCGCCGGTGCTCGTCGACGTCGCGTCGGGGCGCCGAACCCGCGCCATCACCGTGTGATCGGAGGAGAGCGACTGCGCGAGCGTGGGGTACTTCGACACGAAGATCGCCTGGTCGAGCAGGATGACGCCGATGTCGGAGTGCTGCGGATGGCTCCAGTTGGACTCGAAGTCCTTCCACGTCGTCCAGACCTGCGCGCCGTGGGCCGACTGCTTGCCGTCCGAGGTGGTGACGATCCAGTCCTTGGCCGCCACGACGCAGTGACCGGCCGTGAGCACCGTACTCGAGCTCACGAGGACACCGCTGCACGACCCGATGTCGTTCCCCGCGCCGTCCCGGAGCACGATCGAGACGTTGGCCGGGTTGGACGAGGCGTCGACCGTGACCTCGGTCGCCCTCGACGAGCTGCCGCACGCGACCACGCCGCCAATGGCGGCCACCGCGCCCATCACACCGATGCGAACCGCGTGTTTCCTCATGACGACGAAGCCCTCCGTGGGACGTGCGGCGCTCAGTGCATGCGCGGGGCCAGCGGCCCGGCGTCGCGATCCGCGAGGCTGCCGCGTGATTCGCCCGTGTGGGGCGCGCTCCGTGATGCGTGCTTTCGGCATCAGTTGGATCGCGGCCTATCCACGGAAGGTCTGCGGGCACTGCACGAAATCCGGATTCGCGAATACCGACGAACGATTTCGACGTTGCGTGCTTCTTGCTTCGAAGGACGCTCACCATGCGCCACCTCGTCGGCTTCGTCGCGATCGGCTCCGTTCCTCTTGCGCTCACGCTGTGCGGTTGCAGTGGCACCCCAGCAGGAAACGTCTTCGCGACCGCTTCGCCCGAGGCGGCGCCGCCGTCGGAGAACAACGGAGACGCCGGCAACCTCGTGAGCGGACCCGAGGCAGGCTCGTTCGGCGGCTCAGCGCCGGCCGAGTGCGCCCCCGCGAGCACGGCGTCGTTCGCGCCCGCCTGGCAGACCCCCGAAGCGTGGAAGCAGGGCGTCTGCACCGACGCGCAGATCTCGGGCTTCTATGCCGCGTGCCTCACCCCGCCGATCTCGGCGACCGCGTGCCAGGGATTCGTCCAGGCCAACGGGACTTGTGCGCCCTGTCTGCAATCTCAGGAGACCGACCCGACGTCCTCGGCAATCGTCTGGCACGAGAAGATGGCTTACTGGACCGTCAACGTCGCGGGCTGCATCGCGGAGGCGATGGGCGATCCGAGCGGTGCGGGGTGCGGCGCGGCGTACGGAGACGCCATCGCGTGCCGACAGGCCTCGTGCAACGCCTGCTGGCAGGCGCAGGGGACGAGCGCGACCTTCCAGGACTTCTCCGACTGCGAGACGCTCTCGGGGTCGACCACCTGCCAGACCTACGCGAACGCGGTCCCCTCCAAGTGCGGCGACCTGCAGAAGTCGGCGGCGAGCGTCTGCATGCCGAGCACGAGCGCCACCGCGGAGGACGCCTACATGCAGGTCGCGCCCCTCTTCTGCGGAAAGTGAACCCCAGGACTCGCATCTTCCCATCATGGTGGGTCGATTCCGTCGAACGCTCGACGTGAAAGCGGGCATACTGGCCGGTAGCCTCCAATGCCCCCGCCGGGGAAGACCAAGCGTCCCGTTCGACCGGATCGCACCGCGCCGCGAGACCCTCGGGTGGACAGCAGCCCGCCCGCCGCCGAGCCGCCCCCGCCGCAGCACTCGCGCCCGTCGATCATGTCCGTGACGGCACGAGTCGCCGCTCTCGAGGCGGAGCTCGCGCAGGTCAAGGAGGAGCGCGCGGCCGATGCGGACGACCTCGCGGCCATGCTCGTCCGGGTGGCCGACGCGGAGCGTGCCCGGATCTCGGCGTGCCAGCGCGTGGCGGTGCTCGAGGAGCAGGTCCGTGGAGAAGCCCCCGCGTCGCTCGAGGAGCTCGAGGGCGCACGGGCGGCCGCCGCCGAGTCCCTCAGCCGGGCCGAGGAGGCCCAGGCGCGAGCGACCGAGCTCGCCTCGCGCGTGGAGAAGGTGGAACGCGCGGAAGCACACGCGCAGGCGGCCCTGGCGGCAGCAAAGGAGACCCACGCGGCGGCAGTCACCGCGCTCGCGGCCGCGAACGCGACGCTCGAGCGGACGCAGGCCGCACTCGACGAGGCGCGCGGCGAAGCCAACCTCGCGGCGCGACGGGCCGAGCTCGCGGAGTCGTCGGCTGCGGCGGGCGCGCGGGCCCTCGACGGGATGCGCGCGGAGCTCGAGGCCGACCGCGCCCGCGTCGTCGATCTCGAGGCGAAGCTCGCGCAGCTGCGCCGGGAGCACAACGAAGCGAGGGAGACCGCGCGTACGGAGCTGGCCGAGAAGATGGCAGCCGCGGAGCGAGCGCGGGCGAACGCCGTCGAGGCGCTACGCACCGAGCACACGAAGGCCGCCGACGCGCTCCGCGCGCAGCACGTGGCGGCGGTCGGCCGGATCGAGGGGGAGCACTCCGACGCCATCGAGATGGGCCGGCTGGAGTACGCGGCGGGCACGGCGGCACTCGAGAAGAACCACGCCACCGAGATCGCGTCGCTCGTGGCGTCGCACGACGCGGCGACCAAAGAGCTCGCGGAGAAGCACACGCACGGCGTGGTCGCGATGCGCGAGGAGCACGCGGGGGCGAAGCGTGCGGCCGCGAAGGCACTCGAGGAGGAGCGCTCCGTGTCCGCGCGGCTGCGCCAGCAGCTGCTCTCCTCCGAGTCCGCGGTGACGGCCCAGCGCGCGGCGATCGCCCACGCCACGGAGCTCCTCGAAGAGGCGGAGCGGCGCGAGGAGACCGCCGCCGCACTCCGCACCCAGGCGCTCGCGAAGGCCCGGCAGGCGCTCACGGTCGCGCCCTCCGAGGGGAACTCCTCGCCGCCCTCGCCGCGTCGCGAGCTCCGGTCGCAGCAGCCGGCCGCGGCCGAGACGACGCTCGACGAGATCGACTTCGAGATCGACCTCGGCGCTTCGTCCAAGGGCTGACGGCGCGGCGTCGGTCAGGCGAACGCGAAGGGGTCGCGGTCGACGGCGCTCGTCCTCGCCTCGACGCCCGGGAGGGCCGATACGAGCCGGGCCGCAAGCGGCGCGAGCGCTGCCCGTTCGCTCGACGAGTGGCGCGTGCAGACGACCGTGAGGCCCGCCTCGGCAGCGCGCAGTGCCTCGTGGTGGCGGAGCTCTCCCGTGAGCAGCAGGTGCATCCCCGAGGCGATCGCGTCCCCCACGAGCTCACCCCCGCTCCCGGCGCACACGGCCGCGCGGGAGACCTCACGGTCGAGCGCGCCCGCGACGAGCACGTGGTCCAGCCCGAGCTCATGCTTCGTCCGTTCGACGAGCGTGTGCGCCCTGGCCGGGCCCACGTCGCCCTTGCGTCCAAAACCCAGGCCCGTCGGCGCCGGAGCGAGCCGCAGCAGATCGAACGCCGCCTCCTCGTAGGGGTGAGCCTCGCGCAGCGCTCGCACGACGCTCCCCACCTGGGCTCGCGGGACCACCACCTCGAGCCGAACCTCGGCGACCTGCTCGAGCCTCCCCGCATGCCCGACCGCGGGAGCCGCGCCTTCCGCGCCGAAGAACGTCCCCGTCCCCGGCGTGCGGAAGCTGCACGAAGAATACCTCCCGATCCGGCCCGCGCCCGCGGCGAAGAGCGCGGCACTCACCGCCTCGAGTTGCTCGGCCGGGACGAAGGTCACCAGCTTGAGCTCCCCTTCCGCCTCTTCCCACGCACGCAGCGGCGCGCGCTCGCGCATCCCGAGCGCGTCCGCGAGCACGTCGTTCACGCCGCCGGGGGCGACGTCGAGCGCCGTGTGAGGGCTGTACACGGCGATGCCTGCCCGCGCCGCCTCGAACGCGATCGACCCCGCGACGAAGCGCTTCTGCGGCGCGAAGACGGGCGGGTGGTACGAGACGATCGCTCCTGCCCCCCAGGCGCGCGCCTCGTCGAGGACCGCGCGCGTCGTGTCGTTCGTCACGAGGACGCGCTTCAGATCCGCCGCGGGATCCCCCACGAGGAGCCCGACGTTGTCCCACTCCGCGGCGAAGCGCGTGGGGGCGACCTCCTCCATCACCCGGACGAGGTCACCCACGCGCATCGAATCGCCCTCCGCCGCCCATGAGAGCGCGGCGACGCCGTCTCACTCCGCCGGGTTCGGCTTCGCCTCGGGTGCGCCCTCGGCCTTGCCGGCGACCTCGATGCGCATCCCGTAGAAGCTGCGCCAGACGAAGAAGATCGCCACGGCGAAGCAGAGCGCCGCGACGACGGCGGTCGTCTCCCGCGCGATGGGGTGCGCGTCGTCGTTCGCGAGCTCCACGGCGAGAAGGCCGAAGAGCGTCGTGAACTTGATGATGGGGTTCATCGCCACGCTGCTCGTGTCCTTGAACGGATCGCCCACGGTGTCGCCCACGACGCACGCGTCGTGCAGCGGCGTGCCCTTCGCCTTGAGCTCGACCTCGACGATCTTCTTCGCGTTGTCCCACGCGCCGCCGGCGTTCGCCATGAAGAGCGCCTGGAACAGGCCGAAGAGCGCGATCGAGATGAGGTAGCCGACGAAGAAGAACGGATCGAGGAACGCGAACGCGAGCGTGATGAAGAAGACGACGAGGAAGATGTTGAACATCCCCTTCTGCGCGTACGTCGTGCAGATCTCGACGACCTTCTTGCTGTCGGTGATGGAGGCCTTCTCGACCCCCTCGAGCTTGATGTTCGCCTTGATGAACTCCACCGCGCGGTACGCGCCCGTCGTCACGGCCTGCATGCTCGCCCCCGTGAACCAGTAGATGACCGAGCCGCCGGCGATGAGGCCGAGCAGGAACGGAGGGTGGAGCAGCGAGAGCTTCTGGATCTTGGCGGCGTTCGTGAGGCCGTCCGTCAGGAGCACGATGATGGCGAAGATCATCGTAGTCGCTCCGACGACCGCGGTGCCGATGAGCACGGGCTTCGCCGTCGCCTTGAACGTGTTGCCGGCGCCGTCGTTCTCCTCGAGCATGTGCTTCGCCTTCTCGAAGTTCAGGTCGAAGCCGAAGTCCTTCTTGACCTCCTCCTGGATGCCGGAGATGCCCTCGATGACCGAGAGCTCGTAGACGCTCTGCGCGTTGTCGGTCACGGGGCCGTAGCTGTCGACGGCGAGGGTCACCGGACCCATGCCGAGGAAGCCGAAGGCCACGAGGCCGAACGCGAAGACCGGCGAGACGTCCACCCCGCCGATGGTCATCGTCGCGGCGAGGCCCATCTGGCTCACGAAGTACGCGACCCCCATCAGGCCGAGCATGACGAGCCCGAGCCAGAAGGCGCTGAAGTTGCCCGCGGTGAGCCCGCTGAGGATGTTGAGCGAGGGGCCGCCCTCCTTCGAGGACGTCACGACCTCGGCCACGTGCGCGCTCTCGGTCGACGTGAAGACCTTCACGAGCTCCGGGATGATCGCGCCGGCGAGCGTGCCGCACGTGATGATCGCCGAGAGCTTCCACCACTGCGAGTCGTCGGCGTTCAGGTTCGGGATGAGCAGGTACGACGCGATGAACGTGAAGGCGACCGAGACGAGCGAGGTGACCCACACGAGCTGCGTGAGGGGCGCCTCGAAGTTCATCTTGTCGGCGTTTCCGTAGCGCGCCTTCACGAGCGCCTCGTTCACGAAGTAGCTGAGCGCGCTCGAGATGATCATGAGCACGCGCATGACGAAGATCCACGTGAGGAGCTGGACCTGCACCGTCGGGCTCTGGACCGCGAGGAGGATGAAGACGATGAGCGCCACGCCCGTGACGCCGTAGGTCTCGAAGCCGTCGGCGCTGGGGCCGACCGAGTCGCCCGCGTTGTCGCCCGTGCAGTCGGCGATGACGCCGGGGTTTCGCGCGTCGTCCTCCTTGATCTTGAAGACGATCTTCATGAGGTCCGACCCGATGTCGGCGATCTTCGTGAAGATGCCGCCCGCGACGCGGAGCGCCGCCGCGCCGAGCGACTCGCCGATGGCGAACCCGATGAAGCACTTGCCCGCGTACTCGTGCGGGACGAGGCAGAGGATGCAGAGCATGAACGCGAGCTCGATGCTGATGAGGAGCATCCCGATGCTCATGCCCGCCTTGAGCGGGATGGCGTAGACCGGATACGGCTTGCCGCGGAGCGCCGCGAAGGCGGTCCGGCTGTTCGCGAACGTGTTCACGCGGATGCCGAAGAGGGCGACGAGCGCGCTGCCGGCGATTCCGAGGATGCTGAAGAGCAGGATGACGATCACCGTCCCGGCCGGCTCGCCCTTGAGGACGCCGTAGTAGACGACGATGACCGCGCCGATGAAGACCCAGAGCAGACCGAGGAACTTCGCCTGCGTGAAGAGGTAGGTCTTGCAGGTCTCGTAGATGAGCTCCGAGACCTCGAGCATCGACTTGTGAACGGGCGCGTTCTTGAGCTGGAAGAAGATGGCGAGGCCGAACGCGACGCCGAGCGCCGAGACGACGAGCCCCGACAGGAGCAGGTGGCTGGCGGCCATCCCGAAGAACTGCTGCGTGTCGATCTGATCGGGCACGCGGAGCGAATCTTCTCCGCCGCCGTGGACCGCGGGTGCCGCGAACGCCGAGAACCCGGACAGGGTGACCAGGAGGAGCGCCACTGTGACGAGCAGCGCCTTGACGGACTTCATGCAAACCTCTCGTTTAGTTTCGAGTGGTTGGCCGCCTGCATTCGCCGCAGACGCTTCAGCACGCCTCGTCCCGCCGGCCCCCGACAGGGATTGGCCGACGAGCGGGCTCGCCTTAGCAGGGGCCGGACGGGTTGTAAATCCGATGCCCCGTGGCGGCGCTGCGCTCCCGTGGCGTTCGCGAGGGGTGCTCCTCCGCGAAATGCTTCGTGAAATGGCCGGGCCGACCAGGCACCGCGGTTGCTCCTGGAGTCTCCCGGAGGCTCTCGCCATGAAGCGTCAAATCGCACTTGCCGTCGGCATCACGGCCCTCACCGTCACCACGGCGTCTTTCGCCCAGGACGCGGTCTACACCGCGCCCGCGCCGGCCACCGCCGTCGTCGAACCCGCGCCGGCACCCGCCGTCGTCGAGCACTCGAGCGGCTACGAAGGCCCGAACCGCTACATGATCGGCTCGGGGCTCGTCGTCTTCGGGCTCTCGTACATCCCCGCGGTCGCCGTTGCCGCGGAGAGCAGTACGTCGGCGGACCATCACCTCTACGTCCCGATCGTCGGGCCGTGGCTCGACATGGGGACGCGCCCCGCGTGCGGCCCGCAGGCCATCTCGTGCGACAACGAGACGACCAACAAGGTCCTCCTCGGGGTCGACGGCGTCTTCCAGGGCCTGGGCGCGCTCACCACGATCTTCGGGTTTCTCAGCCCCGAGCACGACCACACCATCACGACGACCGCCGCCGCCGACAAGCCGACGCTCCACTTCACGCCGGCGCAGGTCGGACCGAGCGCCTACGGCGCCACGGCGTTCGGCACCTTCTGACGGAGCGCGGCGCGCAGGCCGCCGGGTCGCGGTGCGGGCTATAGTCGGGGCGTGAGCCTCGACAGCCTGTACCGCGATCACGTGGCCGATCTCGCGCGGAGGACGTCCCGCCTGCTCGAAGAGCAGGGGCTCGACGCGCTGGTCCTCGAGTCGGGGTCGCCGCGCGAGCGGAGCCGCTTCGACGACCAGTACTGGCCCCTGCGGCCGTGCCCGCACTTCGCATACTGGGTGCCGCTCGCCGAGGCCGACGGCGCGGTCGTCGTGCGGGCCGGGCAGCGCACGAAGCTCGTGAGAACGGCGGCGACGAGCTTCTGGGAGAAACCCGCGGCCCTCGAGACCCGCGCCTTCGAGGACGCCTTCGACGTCGTGACGGTGCGCGACGCCATCGAGGCCCGGCAGCACGTCGGCGCGGGGCGCGTCGCGTTCGTCGGCGAGGGGCGCGACTCGGCGCCGGAGCTCGTGCGCGCGCTCGACGCCCTCCGGACGACCAAGACGCCCTACGAGGTCGCGTGCCTCGCCGAAGCGAACCGGCGCGCGCGCGCCGGGCACGACGCGCTCCGCGAGGCCTTCCGCGGCGGCGACGCATCCGAGCTCGACCTGCACCTGCTCTACCTGAAGGCCACGGCGCAGGACGACTGGGAGACGCCCTACAAGAACATCGTCGCCCTCGGCGAGCACGCGGCGACGCTCCACCACGTCGCGTACGGCCGCGCGGCCCGGTCGCGCGAGGCCGAGTCGCTCCTCGTCGACGCGGGGGCGAGCTGCCGCGGCTACGGCGCCGACGTCACGCGCACGTGGGTCAAGGGCGCCGGCGCGACGGCGAGCGCGTTCGGGCAGCTCGTCGCGGGTGTCGAGGCGATGCAGAAGCGCCTCTGCGCCGCCGTGAAGGTGGGGATGCCGTACGAGCAGCTCCACGACGAGTCCCATCGCCAGGTCGGCGTCATCCTGCGCGAGGTCGGAGTGACGCGCGGCCCGGCC
Organism: Polyangiaceae bacterium; assembly: GCA_036490515.1. Taxonomy (GTDB): domain Bacteria; phylum Myxococcota_A; class Polyangia; order Polyangiales; family Polyangiaceae; genus Palsa-1150. The sequence goes on along the minus strand of DASXDU010000007.1, from coordinate 2,077 downwards.
GACGAGGCGGTCGCCGCGGGCGTGACCCGCGCCTTCTACCCGCACGGCCTCGGCCACTCGCTCGGCATCCAGACGCACGACGTCGGCTGCGCGCTCCGTGCTCCCCGCGCCGACAACCCGTTCCTCCGCAACACCACGGACGTCGCGGTCGGGCAGACGTTCACGATCGAGCCGGGCGTCTACTTCATCGACGGCCTGCTCGCGGAGCTCCGGGCGAAGCCCGAGGGCGGGCTCGTCGACTGGACGGTGGTCGAGGCGCTGGCGCCCCTCGGCGGCGTCCGCATCGAGGACGATCTCCTCGTCGAGGCCGAGGGCGTGCGCAACTTCACGCGCGAGCACCTGCCGGTCGGAGGCGGCCCGCCCTGAGCCACGCCGCCTCGAAGGTCGGCTAGGCTGCCGCCCATGGCGAAGAAGGTCGCGATTTTCTGGCCGGGCGACGCGCGCGCGAAGCCCAACGAGCTCGCCCTCCCGAGCGTCGAGGAGGCGACGGCGCAGCTCGAAGGCGCGCTGAAGCGTCTCGGCCGCGCGCCGTACCGCGTGCCCGGCTTCCTCGCGAAGCCGCACGAAGCCATCGAGAAGCTCGGGCCCGTCGACGATCCGATGGTCGGCGTCTGCGTCCACTGGCTCTACGGCCCGCACACGTGCGACGGCGTCGTCGGCAAGGACAACCCGCTCCTTCTCGCCAGCAACTTCAGCGGGCGGTGGCCCGGTCTCGTCGGACTGCTCAACACGGGCGCGTGCCTCGAGTCGCTCGGCCGCGCCCATGCCCGCGCGTGGACCGACGCGCCCGACTGGACGAAGGACGCCGTCTTCATGGATCGCCTCGCCGAGTGGTGCGACACGGGGCGCATCGCCTACGGCGACGACGAGGTCGCGTACAGCGCGCCGGTCAGCGCAGCGGCCCAGCGCGTCGCGCGCGACGCCGTGGCCGAGATCCGCCGGCGGCGCGTGCTGGTGATGATGCTCGGCGATACGTCGATGGGGATGATCAACGGCTACTTCGGGCCGCGCCTGCTCAACCCGCACGGGTTCACCGAGCACAAGGTCGACCAGGCGTGGATCATCGACCGCGGGCGCCGCGTCGACGACAAGCGCATCGACGACGCGCTCCGGTTCGTCAAAGACCGCGGCGTCACGTTCCACTGGGGCGAGCGCGCCGTGGGCGCCCCCCTCGGCGCCGAAGACTTCGACGAGAGGTCGACGCGCGAGCAGCTCCGCGATTACCTCACGGTCGTGGACCTGGCGAAGGAGTTCAAGGCCGACTGCATCGGCTGGCAGTACCAGCTCGGCCTCATCCCGCTGCGGCCGCCGAGCGACTTCGCCGAGGGCCTGCTCAACTCCGCGTGCCGACCCGAGTCCGACGGCGACACCATCGCCACGGCCACCGAGGCCGACCAGGGCAACGTGGTGCCCATGGAGATGATGAAGCGCTTACTGAAGAAGAAGGGCCTCCACCAGGCCGTCATGTTCCACGACGTCCGCTGGGGCGCCGAGCACGAGGGGCGCTTCCTCTGGGTCCTCCTCAACAGCGGCTCGTGCGGGGCCTACGCGTTCAACCACGACCCGGGCACGCTCGAGGGCGTCCACTCGTGGCGGCAGCCCGCGCTCTACTTCCCCACGCCAGGCGGCACGTTCGCCGGCGAGAGCCTGCCGGGCCCCATGACGTGGGCGCGCGCCTACATCAAGGGCGGCGTCCTCTGGATGGACGTCGGCAAGGGCGAGGTCGTGAAGCTCCCGCCTGCCGTGCGCGACGCCTGGTGGGAGGGAACGACCCGCGAGTGGCCGCTCATGGTCGCGGACTTGGGCGTCGGGCGCGACACGCTGATGGCGCACTACCTGTCGAACCACGCGGCGGTCGCGTACGGCGACGTGTTCGAGGAGATGGTCGCGATGAGCCAGGAGCTGGGGTTCCGGGTGAGGGTGCTCGGGAAGCGGGCGTGAGCGCGGGCGCGGGCGCGGGCGCGGGCGCGGGCGCGGGCGCGGGCGCGGGCGCGGGCGCGGGCGCGGGCGCGGGCGCGGGCGCGGGCGCGGGCGCGGGCGCGGGCGCGGGCGCGGGCGCGGGCGCGGGCGCGGGCGC
>DASXDU010000043.1:0-111761 GCA_036490515.1 Polyangiaceae bacterium | reverse complement strand
CCTCGAGCGGCGCGTCGCCGTAGAGCTCGTGGACGTAGAGATCGGCGTCGCGGGCGAGGCTCGACGCCGGCACGTCGATCTGGGCCAGCACCTCCGGCGGGATCGCGAGCCCGGCGTGGGGAACCTCGACGAGCACGGGGGTTTCGAGATCGTGCGCGGGCTCGTGGAGCTCGAAGGGGCGATCGCCCATCGCTGCGGACGCTAGCACCATCCTCGGCGCGGGTCAGGCGCGCGGGTGGGCCTTCGCGTGCGCCGCGCGGATGTGCTCCTGCGCGACGCGGGTGTAGATCTCGGTCGTGCCGAGGTCGGCGTGGCCGAGCATGGCCTGGACGGCGCGCAGATCGGCCCCGCCGCGGAGCAGGTGCGTGGCGAACGAGTGCCGCAGCTTGTGGGGCGAGGGGAGGGGCACGATGCCCGCGACGACGGCGTAGCGGCGGACGATGCGCCAGAACGACTCGCGCGTGTAGTGCCCGCCGCGCGGCGAGACGAAGAGCGCCTTCTCGCTTGCGGCGTCGGGGCCGGCGCCCGCTCGGGCGCGGCCCGCGAGGACGCCCGGACGCACGTCGCGCAGGTAGCGCCCCACCTCGTCGAGGGCGACCTCGCCGACGGGCACGAGCCTTCGCTTGCTTCCCTTGCCGAGCGGCGCGACGAGGCCCCGTTGCAGGTCCACGTCCGCGGTCCGCAGGCCCACCAGCTCGCTGACGCGAAGGCCCGAGGCGTACATGAGATGGAGCATCGCCCGGTGACAGGCACCGCCGTCGGTCGACGGATCGGGCGCCGCGAGGAGGCGCTCCACCTCCTCGAACGAGAGGACGCGCGGCAGCTTCTTCGCGAGCCTGGGGCGGTCGACGAGCGACGTAGGGTCCTCGGGGATCGCGCGCTCGCGCACGAGGAAGCGGAAGAACCCGCGCAGCCCCGAGAGCATCCGCGCGCTCGATCGCGCCCCGAATCCCCGCGCGACGTTCGCCACCATGAGCGACGAGATCGCCTCGGCACCGACGTCCTTCGGGTCGCGCTCGCCTCCCACGTGCCCGGCGAGCGCGTTCAGGTCGCGCGCGTACGCCTCGAGCGTGTTCTTCGCGAGCGCCCGCTCGACCCGCAGGTGATCGAGGTACGCGTCGATCCAGCCCTGGAGGTCCACGCGACCAGCCTACGGCGCCGGGAGCGCGCGGCGAACTTTGTGGATCCCAGGCGAGAGAACAGGGAGACGGGCGACCTAGCGGCCGCCGGCGGCGTCGAGGAACGAGGCGAGCCTCGCGCGCGGATCGTCCTCGCGCATGAGGGCCTCGCCGACGAGGGCGGCGTCGGCGCGGGAGGCGGCGACGCGGCGGACGTCGTCCGCGTCGCGGATGCCCGAGAGGTGGACGGCGACGACCCCGGCGGGGATGGCCTCGAGGACGCGGGCAGTGCGGGCGGCGTCCATGGCGAGCGTGTCGAGATCGCGCGCGTTCACGCCGATGACGCGCGCATCCGCCGCGAGGGCCGCCTCGAGCTCTCCCTCGTCGACCACCTCGACGAGGGGCTCGAGGCCCGCCTCGCGTGCGGTGCGCGCGAGCGACGCCAGCGTGGCCCGGTCGACGATCCGCGCGATGAGGAGCACCGCGTCGCCGCCGCGATCGCGCGCCTCGACGACCTGCACGGGGTCGAGCACGAACTCCTTCGCGAGGAGCGGCGTCTTCGCGATGCGTGCGCGCGCGGACGCGAGGTGCTCCCACGAGCCGTCGAAGAACGGCCCGTCGCAGAGGATGCTCACCATCGCCGCGCCCCCGGCCGCGTACACGGCCGCGCGCTCTTCGGGCGGCATGGCGCGCGAGAGGGGACCGGCGCTCGGGCTCCGCAGCTTCACCTCGGTCACGAGGCGCAGCGGTGCGCCTGCCGGTCGGCGCAGCGCGCCCACCACGTCGAGCGGGTCGCGCGGTCGGGGGGCCTCGCGCGCCACGCTCGGCTCGTGCGGCGCGCGGTGGCCCGACGCCCTCGCCTTCAGCGCCTCGACCTCGCGCCGCTTGCTCGCGAGGATGTCCGCCAGGACTCTCACGCGCCCCGGACGCGGGCTACCGCGCGCCTCCACCGCTCGAGCGTCTCGCGCGCCTTCCCGCTGCGGATCGCCTCCCGTGCACGCTCGGCCGCCGCCGGCGGCTCCTCGCCCCCGGCCACGACGAGCGCCGCGGCCACGTTGAGCACGACGGGCTCGCGCGCCGGATGCTCTTCGCCCTCGAGGATCGCCAGGAGGGCCCGCGCGTTCCCTGCGGCGTCTCCCCCCGCGATGGCCTCGCGCGCCACCGGCTTCACGCCGAAGTCCGCGGGCGACACGACGCGCTCCACCACCTCGCCGTCCTCACGCAGCTCGCTCACGCGCGTCGGCGCGCCGGGGCTCACCTCGTCGAGGCCGTCCTCGCTGCGGACGATCCACGCGCGCTTGCTCCCAAGGAGCCCGAGGGCGCGCGCCGCCACGGCCCGCAGCCGGTCCTCGTAGACGCCGACGAGCTGGTGGGTCGCGCGCGCCGGGTTGGCCAGCGGGCCGAGCGCGTTGAAGATGGTGCGTGTCCCGAGCTCACGGCGGGCCTGGGACGCGTGACGCAGGGCCGGGTGGTGCGCGGGCGCGTAGAGGAAGGCGATGCCTGCCTCGCGCAGGACCTCGTGCTGGCGCTCGGGAGGCACGTCGACGGGGATGCCCAGCGCCTCGAACACGTCCGCGCTGCCGCAGCGGCTCGAGATGGACCGGTTGCCGTGCTTCGCCACGACGACGCCGCACGCCGCGAGCACGACGGCCGCGGCGCTCGAGAGGTTCAGCGTGTGCGAGCCGTCGCCGCCCGTCCCGCACGTGTCGACGACGACGGCGTGGTCGTGCGCGACGGGCGTCATGGTGGCCCGCATGGCCTCGGCGGCCGCGACGATGGCCTCGGGCGTCTCGCCGCGCATCCGCAGCGCCACGGCGAAGGCGCCGACCTGCACCGGCGTCCACGCGCCGGCGAGGATCGCGTCGAAGGCGGCGCGCACGTCGGCGGCAGACACCGCGTCGCTCGAGAGGAGGCGCGCCAGGACAGCCGAGAACTCGACCCCGCTCACGACGCCTCGCTAGTTTCTTCCCGCGCCCGCGCCCGCGCCCGCGCCCGCGCCCGCGCCCGCGCTCGTCCTCACTCCGTCCAGCCAGTTGGCGACCAGGCGCTTGCCCTCGTTCGTGAGGATGCTCTCCGGGTGGAACTGCACACCCTCGACGGACAGCTCCGTGTGACGCAGACCCATGATCTCCCCCTCGGCCGTCCACGCGCTGATCGCGAGGCACGCCGGCAAGGAGGCGCGCTCGACGAGGAGCGAGTGGTAGCGCGTCGCCTCGAAGGGCGAGGGGAGGCCCGCGAAGAGGCCCCGCCCGTCGTGCAGGATGGGGGACGTCTTGCCGTGCATCAGCCGGCCCGCGCGCACCACGACGCCGCCGTACGCCTGGCCGATGGCCTGGTGCCCGAGACAGACGCCGAGGATGGGAAACGTGCCCCCGAGCGCCGCGATGGCCTCGAGCGACACGCCCGCCTCGTTCGGCGTGCACGGGCCCGGCGAGACCAGGACGCCGTGCGGGGCGCGGGCGCGGATGCCTGCCACGTCGATTCCGTCGTTCTTGTAGACGTCGACCGCCGCCCCCAGCTCACCGAGGTACTGGACCAGGTTGAAGGTGAACGAGTCGTAGTTGTCGATGACGAGGATGCGGGGCGTCATGCTGGAATGCTGGCGTGGGTGTGCGATAGCCCGTGCGTACCATGCTGACGTCGCGTTGACACGCGAGCGCCCGGGCACGTAAGTTTCGCACCGCGCACAGATGGCCGACGACAAAAAGCCGAAGATCGACCTCAAGTCTCGCCTGCAGCGGATGGGGGGTCCTGCGGCAGGGCCGCCCGTTCCCACGGCGCCTCCCGCGCGACCGAGCGCTCCGCCCCCCGTGATGCGCGGTGGCGTCCCATCGCTCACGCCGGTGCCCCCGCCGTCGGTGCCTCCTCCGTCCGGCATCCCCCGTCCGATGATGGGCGGTCCAGGCGGCGCCGCGGCGCTCGACCCGAACAACCCCCTCGCTGCCGTGGCGCAGCCGTTCAGGGGGCAGGCCCAGGCGGCCCATGCGCCGGTGATGGCGCAGCCCCAGCGCATCGAGGTCGACGAGGGTGCGGTCCAGGCGGCGCGCAGCGGCGCTCGCAAGCAGATGGCCGTCGTCGCCGTCATCCTCGCCGCCCTCGTCGGTGGCATCGGGTGGGTGGGCGGCGGCGCCTCGCAGCAGGGCACCGACCGGAGCAAGAGCGTGAACGACGCGCACGAGCTCGCGGGGGACCTCAACAAGGCCAAGGTCACGATCGACCAGATCAAGGACAAGGTCACGGCCGGCGGCAAGAGCCTCGTCGGCGACCGCAAGTACCCGGTCGACCTGGCCAAGGACCTCGCGGGCATGCACGTCGACTTCGCGGGCGACAAGCTGTTCGGCCGACGCTTCGCGGGCGTGCCGGCAGACACGACGACCGCGCTCTTCGACTACATCACCCGCGTGCAGGCGCTGAACGACAAGAAGGACCTCATCGTCGGCCTCCTCAGCAAGCTGCAGAAGCCCATCACCGAGGAGCTCTCGCGCCCCGCCGGGCAGAGCCCCATCGCGGTCGTCGCCATCGTCGACAAGAACACGTCGGACATGGGCGTCTTCCTCGGCGGCCTCGTGACGCCGATCGCGCCCGACGACAAGAACGGCGTGCCGGACAAGCTCACCTTCGGCAACCCGCGCGGCGGCGGCAACGCCACCCTCCCGCGCCTCACGGGCGACAAGATTCCGAAGGACGGCGCTGCCATCCCCGTCAACCCCTCGTCGTTCGACAAGGTCTGCCCCAGCCCCGTGAAGGGCCAGATCACGCAGCTCATGGCGAGCATGAACTCGCTGGTCGACGACATCCAGGGCCAGAAGGGCGACGACAGCATCGGCCTCGACGCGAAGCCCGGCCTCTCGGACCTGTCGTCGAAGCTCGCCGAGTCGCTCTCCAAGGTGAACTGAAGCCGGGCCGCGCGGCACCCGCGCGTTGCGGGGCCGCGTCGGCGTACCTCCTGCGCGGTGCGTCCCCATTCGGGTGGCAGCACCGCGTCATTCCGCGGTCATAGTGGGGCCATGCGAACGAGGCGAAGCGCGGGGTGGTGGATGGTCGCGGCCTGGCTCGTCGCAGGGGCTGCCCTCGGGGCGGCCGGCTGCGGCGGGAAGGTGAGCGGCGGCAGCACCGGCACCGGGAGCTCGTCGGGCGGCGCGATCGGGGCAGGCTCCGGCAGCGGGAGCGGGAGCGGGAGCTCGGGCGGGGGAGCGAGGGGGGGCTCGGGCAGCGGCAGCAGCAGCGGGGGAAGCGCCGGCAGCAGCGGCGTGTCGGGCGGAAGCAGCAGCGGAGGGCCGCCCGCGGGCTGCGAGACGTCGAACCTGCCCGGGTGCGAAGGCTCGCAAGGCTACCTCTGCGTCGGCGGAGTCACGCCGGCGAGCATGGACGCTGCCCTCTCGTGCAGCGCGCCCGGTCCCACCATCGACGGCGCCACGTCGTACTGCTGCGTGTCGTTCTCGAGCGGCGGCAACTGCTTCCCCGACGCGGCCGTGGCCGCGCAGTACTGCCCGGACCCGGGGACCTACGGCTTCCAGTGCCCTCCCGGCGAGAATCCGGTCGAGTTCGACGCGAGCCTCACGTGCAGCGCGGGCATCGCGGACCCCACGGGGAACACGGACTTCTGCTGCGTCGCCGGATCCGGCGGGAGCAGCAGTGGCAGCAGCAGCGGAGGCGTGCCTCCGGGGTGCACGGCGGACTCCGCGGTCGCGTGCTCCGGGTCCGCGGCGACGGGCTTCTCCTGCACCTCCGGGACGAACCCCGCCGGCCCCCAGTCGTCGTACGCCTGCACGACGCCGGTCGCCGACGCGAGCGGCAACGACGACTACTGCTGCATCGAGTGGCCCTACGGCACGTCGACCTGCGCGCCCGACGACGCGCTCACCACCGCGTGCCCCGACCCGGGGACCTACGGCTTCCAGTGCACATCCGGGAACGACCCGACGACGCTCTCCTCGCAGCTCACCTGCAGCCAGGCAGTGGCGGACCCCGACGGCATCCACGACGACTACTGCTGCGACGACTGACCCGCGTGGTCCTCTTCACCCGGCACGACTCCCCACGCGGCGTCGCCCGCCGCGCCGATGCGCACGTAGCCCCGGACGAGGAGCGCCGTGCACCGGGCCCACGCCGGCACCGCGACGTGCGTCCCGCCCAGCATCCGCCGGAGCACGCCGCCTTGCCGCGTCGCCTGCGGGGGGACGCTCACCTTCGTCCCCGCTGCCAGAGTGCTCGCCTCGGGGATCTGCTGCGCCACGGCCGCGGGCACCTCGACGTCCGCCGCCGTCGCGTCGAGCCGGACGGTCACCTCCTGCGGGCTCGCGTCGCTCACGTCGCTCCGTCGCTCACGTCGCTCACGTAGCCGGGACCGCGGGCACACCGCGCTCGGGCACGATCTCGACCTTCACGACGCGCGTCTCGTCGGCCTCGCGCACGATGAGCTTCATCCCGTCGACCTGCACCGTGGCGCCCACCTGCGGGACGCGGCCCGCGCGGCTCACGATGAGGCCCCCCAGCGACTCGAACTCGCCGTCGTCGGGGAGCTGCTTGCCGAGCGCCTGCTCGAGGTCTGCGATCGACACCGACGCGTCGGCCACCAGGCGCCCGTCGCCCATCTTCTGGATGGGCTCCTCGCGGTCCTTCTCGTCGCGGATGTCGCCGACGATCTCCTCGAGGATGTCCTCGAGCGTCACCAGGCCCGCGGTGCCGCCGAACTCGTCGCTCACGAGGGCCATGTGCTGCCGCTTCGAGCGCATGTCGGCGAGGATCTTCGCGGCGGACTGGCTCTCGGCCACGAACATGATCGGCTGCCGGACGATGTCGGCCAGCGTGCCCGATTCGAGGCGCCCGTCCTTCACGAGCGCGAAGAGATCCTTCACGTAGAGCTGGCCCGGGACGTTGTCGAGCGTCTCGCGGTAGACCGGGTAGCGCGAGTGCTTCTCGCGCGCGATCATGGCCATCACTTCGGGCAGGGGCGTGCCGAGCTCGATGCCGAGGATCTTGCGGCGCGGGACCATGACCTCCCGGGCGGTGAGGTCCTTGAAGTCGAGCACCTTACGGATCATCTCGGCCGGCGCGGGCGCGATGGAGCCGGCCTTCTCGCCCTCGCTGACGACCCACTCGACCTCGGTCTCGGTGATGCGCGCGTCGACCGTGCGCGCCTTGGGGACGCGGCGGCGGACGGCGCGGCCGAGGATGGAGAGCGGGTCGGCCAGCGGCACCATGAGCCACTCGAGGGGCCGGAGGAACGAGAGGGCGAGGGCGCCGGCGCGCTGGGCGCGGCGCCGCGCGACGGTGCCGAGGATCTCGGTGAAGGTGCCGTAGGTGAGGACGGCGCCGAGGACGGCGACGGGGAGGGCGAAGCCGTCGATGCCGAGCGTGAGGGCGGCCTGGTGGAGCAGGACCGTGGCGACGCTGAGCGCGACGACGCGCCCGACGAGCCACCGGGAGAGGATCTTGAGCGGGTCGGCCGTGTACCGGCGGAAGGCGCGCCCGGCCGGGTCCATCCCCGCGCTGAGGGCCTGCATCTGCCCGTCGGGGATCTCGCTCAGCGCCGTGTCTCCGGCGGCGAAGAGCGACCCGACGGCTGTGACTGCGGCCGCCCCCACGATCTCGACGACGAGTCCCCCTGGACCTGCGCTCAATTGGCCTGACCTTCTCGCGTCCCGGGTGAGGCCGTGTCGGCATCACCTCCCCGAGACGGTAGCCCAGGAGGCCTGGGGGTCAAGCATGGGAGGACAAGGGCGCGGGATCGCGGGGGAATGAGGAGGCGCCCAGCCCATCGTGTGCCGCGCCTCGCGCGTCGCCTCGGCCTTGGCCTGCGCGTCGTCGGGACCGGAACCCCGGCGATCGTCGCTCGACGCTCCTTTCTCTATCCCCCTGCGCAGCCCTTCAGCCTCGAGGCCCCCTCCTTCAGCGACGAGGCCCAGCCCTTCAGCCTCGAGGCCCGCTCCTTCAGCCTCGAGGCCCCGCCCTTCAGCCTCGAGGCCCGCTCCTTCAACGACGAGGCGCCGCCCTTCAGCCTCGAGGCCCGCTCCTTCAGCCTCGAGGCCCCGCCCTTCAACCTCGAGGCCCGCTCCTTCAACCTCGAGGCCCCGCCCTTCAACCTCGAGGCCCCCTCCTTCAGCCCCGAGGCCCCGCCCTTCACCTTCGAGCCCGCCCCCTCGAGCCCCGCGCTCCAGGCCCTCCCTCCCGCCCCCACCCACCCACCCCCCCAATCCCCCTTCTGATCTTCTGATCTTCCTGTTTCCCCCTCTCGCTCTCCCTCCTCCGGGCGTCCCGGGCGACCTCTCATGCTAGACATGTCCTCCACTGAAACGAATGGCCGCGCCCCGCCTTCCCCCCCGGCTGGTCGACGACGTCCTGGCGCTGGTCGGGGACACGCCGCTCGTCGCCATCCGCTCCGTGGGCCCCGGTCCGCGCGCCGCGGTGTGGGCCAAGATGGAGCAGGCGAACCCCGGCGGATCGGTGAAGGACCGCATCTGCCTGGCGATGGTCGAGGAGGCCGAGCGCACCGGGGCGCTCAAGCCGGGCGGCGTCGTGGTCGAGCCGACGAGCGGCAACACGGGCATCGGCCTGGCCCTCGTCTGCGCCGTGCGCGGCTACCGCTGCATCCTGGCGATGCCCGAGAGCATGACCCTCGAGCGGCGGCAGCTCCTCGAGGCGTTCGGGGCCGAGGTCGTGCTCACGCCCGAGGCCGGGCAGATGGAGGGCGCGGTCGCGAAGGCGCGCGAGATCGCCCGGACGACGCCGGGGGCGTTCCTCCCGCAGCAGTTCGAGAACCCGGCCAACCCGCGCGTGCACGAGGCGACGACCGCGCGCGAGATCGTCGACGCGATGGAGGGCCTCTCCATCGACGCGTTCGTGGCGGGCGTCGGCACGGGGGGTACCGTGAGCGGCGTGGGGGCGGTCCTGCGCCGCGAGGCGAAGCCGGCGCCGCGCATCGTCGCGGTGGAGCCGTCGGCGTGCGCGACGATCGCGCGCGGCGAGCGGGGCCCGACGAAGATCCAGGGTCTGGCGGCGGGCTTCGTGCCGAAGAACTACCGGGCGGAGGTCGTCGACGAGGTGCGCGGCGTCTCGGACGAGGACGCGTGGCGCACGAAGCGCGAGCTCGCGCATCGCGAGGGCCTGCTCGTGGGCATCAGCGCGGGGGCGGCGGTGCACGCGGCCGTCGAGGTCGCGCGCGAGCTCGGGCCGGGCAAGAACGTGGTCACGGTGCTGCCGGACACGGGCGAGCGCTACTTCAGCCTCGAGGAGTACTTCGCGTGACGGCGCGTGTGCTCCTCGTGGGCCTCGGTGGGCTCGGGTGCCCGGCGGCGCTGGCCCTCGCGCGCGGCGGCGGCGTGACCCTCGGCCTCTGCGACGACGACGAGGTCGAGGTGACGAACCTCCACCGGCAGATCCTCTTCGGCGAGGCCGACGTGGGCTCGCCGAAGGTGGACGCGGCGGCGCGGGCGCTCCGGGCCCTCGTGCCCGGCATCGAGCTCCGCCTCCACCGCGAGCGGCTCCTCCCCGACACGGCCGCGCGCCTCGTGCGCGACTACGACGTCGTCCTCGAGGGGTCCGACAACTTCGCGACGAAGTTCCTCGCGGCCGACGCGTGCGCCCTCGCCGGCGTCCCCGTCGTGCACGCGGCGGCGGTGCGCTGGGTGGGCACCGCGCTCGCCGTCGGGGCGCGCGGCGCTCCCTGCTACCGCTGCCTCTTCGAGGACGTGCCCACGGGCGACGCCGTCCCCAGCTGCGCCGAGGCCGGCGTCATGGGCCCCGTCGTCGGCGTCGTCGCGGCCCTCCAGGTCGACCTCGCCCGCGCGCTCCTTCGCGGTCGCCCGGTCGCCGGCCAGCTCGCCACCTTCGACGGCCGCACCGAGGAGCTCCGCCGCCGCGCCGTCGCCCCGCGCCCGGGCTGCCCGCTCTGCGGAAGCGCCCCCCGCATCCGCGGCATCGAAGCCGCCACGTACGCATCGCCCGCCGCATGCGCGGGCGCTTGAAGAGGAAAGGAACGCCATGGAGACCATCGTCCGCATCCCCACGCCCCTGCGCACCCTCACCGGCGGCGCCGACGAGGTGACCGCCTCGGGCGGCACCGTCGCCGACGTCATCGAGGACCTCGAGCGCAAGCACCCGGGCATCCGCGACCGCCTGCTCGACGAGAAGGGCGTGCGTCGCTTCGTGAACATCTACGTCGGCGAGGAGGACGTGCGCTTCCTCGAGGGCCTGAAGACGTCGCTCAAGGCGGGCGACCAGATCAGCATCGTGCCCGCCATCGCGGGCGGCTGAGGCGGCCCGGAAACGATGGGTGAGCGGCACGGTCGGCAGTCGCGCCTCGCGGGCATCGGCGCCGAGGGCCAGGCGCGCATCGGGCGCACCTCCGTCGAGGTGCGCCTCGGCGGTCTCGCGGGCGAGGTGGCCGCGCGCTACCTCGCAGGTGCGGGGGTCGGCGGTCTCACGGTGCCGAGCGAGGCGGTCGCGGCGGCGGCGCGCGCCGTCGACGGACGCGTGCCGGTCGAGGTGGACGGGGGAGCGACGTCGTCGCCGGTTCACGGGCCCGCGCACGCGAGCGAGGTCCTCGAGGACGCGGCCGCCGCGGAGGTGCTCGAGGGGGCCCGGTTCGCGCTGCGCGCCATCAAGCGCGCGCTGGAGGCAGCACGATGAGCGCCACGAGCGTACGTCGCTCGCGGCGGATCGAGTCGGTCGTGGACGCCGTCGGCAATACGCCCGTGGTGCGCCTTCGCCGCGTGGCAGCCGCCACCCCCGACGTCGAGGTGTGGGCGAAGCTCGAGTTCGCGAACCCCGGCGGCAGCGTGAAGGACCGCCCGGCCCTGCGGATGATCACCGACGCGCTCGCGGACGGGCGCCTCACGCGCGACAAGATCCTCGTCGACTCGACGAGCGGCAACACGGGCGTGGCCTACTCGCTCTACGGGGCCGCGCTCGGCGTGCGCGTGCGCCTCGTCATGCCGTCGAACGTGAGCAAGCCGCGCAAGGACATCGCGCGGAGCTTCGGCACGGAGATCGTCTACAGCGATCCGATGGAGGGCTCGGACGGGGCCATCCGCGTCGCGCGCGAGATCGTCGCGAAGGACCCGGACGCGTACTTCTACCCGGACCAGTACTCGAACGCGTCCAACTGGAAGGCGCACTACGACGGCACCGGGCGCGAGATCCTCGAGGCGCTCGGCGACCGCATCACGCACTTCGTCGCGGGCCTGGGGACGACCGGGACGATGATGGGCTGCACGCGGCGGCTCAAGGAGCATTCGCGGCCGATCACGTGCGTCGCGGTCGAGCCGTCCGAGGCGCTCCACGGCCTCGAGGGGCTCAAGCACCTCGAGAGCAGCCTGGTGCCGCCCATCTACGACCCGAAGGTGCCGGACCGCATCCTGCGCATCACGACCGAGGACGGCTGGGACATGGCCGACCGCCTGGCGCGCGAGGAGGGCCTCCACGTCGGGCACTCGTCCGGCGCGAACGTCGTCGCGGCCCTGAAGCTCGCCGCCGAGGCGCAGGCCAGCGGCCGCGGCGGCTGCGTCGTCACGGTCGTGGCCGACCGCGGGGACCGCTACTTCGCGCCGATGAAGTGGGAGCGCCGGTACGTCTGGTGACGGTCCGCTATGCTGGGCGAACCATGCGCGACCTGACGAGGCACCCGTGGGCCGCGGGCAACCTGGCGGTGGGGGCGCGGCTCCTCGCCGACGTCGACGAAGAGGCGCGCCGCGCGTACGCGCGCGACGAGGAGAGCTGCGGGTTCCTCGTGGGCCCCGCGGACGAAGGGCGCCGGCTCGACGGCATCGTGCCGATGATCAACCGCGCCAACGCCCTGCACCGCCTCGACCCGGAGCAGTACCCGCGCACGGGGCGCACGTACTTCGACATCGACTCGATGAAGTTCGAGGGCGCCATCCGCCGCGGCGAGGCCGAGGGCCGGCCCGTCAAGGTGCTCTACCACTCGCACCTCGACGTGGGCGCGTACTTCTCGCCGACCGACGCCGAGGTGGCGAAGATGGGGCAGGGCGAGCCGCCGTGGGACCTCGCGTACCTCGTGACGAGCATCCGCCAGGGCGAGGTCGACGACCGGAAGCTCTTCGTGTGGGACCCGCAGGCGCGGTCGTTCGTCGAGAGCCGTCTCGAGGTGGTAGAGGCCGCGTGACGATCCTCGGGCACGGCCGGGCCCGCGCGGCCCTCGGTGCGGCGGTGCTCGCCGCGTGCGCCACGCTGGCGAGCGAGGCGCGCGCGGACCTGCGCGAGTCGGCCGATCGCATCGCCGAGGCGTGGCGCGCGGTCGGGGCGTCGGTGGTCATCGACAAGCCGCGGTTCCTCGAGGAGGAGAGCGACGACCGCCGGCCCATCGTGGTGGTGCTGCCGGAGCTCCCGGAAGGGGAGTGCACGACGGTGGTCCTGCTCGGGGCGCGCGGCCTGGGCTTCCACGTGCGCGTGCCGGGGGCGGCGCTGGTCGAGGACGCCGAGGGCAAGCGCATCCCGAGCGCCGCGGGAGCGGTGTCGATCGAGCGGTGCGGCGAGCCGGTACCGAGGCGCCTGGTCGTCGCGAGCGACTCGGGGCGCGGGGCGTTCGAGACGGTGGTCGCGCGCTCGTTGCGGCCGCTCCCTCCGCTGCGCACCGTGCTGCCCGAGCGGAGCGGAGGGATGCTCTTGCCGGTGTCGGAGCCGGGGCCCTTGCCGCCCCTTCCGCCGCCCGACAAGCGAGCGGAGGTGGCCGAGACCCGCTCGAAGCGCGACGGCGCGAACATCGCGTCGCGCACCGTGCTCGAGGCGGGCGTCGACGGCGCCGGCACGGGGGAGGCGACGCTCGCTCCCGGCTGCCACAGCCTCGAGCTCTTCGCGATCGACCCGCGCGCCGCGCACCCGGGCCGCCGGGGCAAGCTCGACCTCGACGCCGAGCTGCGCGACTCGTCCGACGACCGGCTCATCGCGCGTGACCGCACCGACGCCCCCGACGCCCAGCTCCCCGTCTGCCTCGGGGAGTCCAAGCGCGTCACCGTGGTCTTCGCAGGATCTCCTCCGGGCGCTCCCGTGCTCCTGTCGCACGCGTCGTGGCCGCTGCCCGACCACCTGTCCGCGCTCTGGGGCCCGGAGGCGCAGGGCCGGATGGCGCACGTCCTGCTCGCGCGCCACGTGGCGGCGCTCGGCGCCGACCCGGTGCAGCTCGCGCAGGGGGGCTACGGCGTGACGCCGGTGCCGCTCTCCATCGAGCCGGGCGCGTGCTACCTGGCGGTGGTGACGCTCGCACGCGAGACGGCGCGCTCCCTGGGTCTCGGCGTGCGCGTCGGGACGACCGAGTCCTCGGACGACCGCGGCGTCGACGAGGACGGCGCGGCCGTGGCCTTCTGCGCGGGCCGGCGCACGAGCGCCCTCGCGACGATCGAGGCGCGCGGCACCCCGCTGCTCGGCTGGGGCCTCAGCCTCTACCGCATCCAGAGCGGCATCTGGCAGGGGTCTCCGTGAGGGCGCGCCTCGCCGCGGCGCTCCTTCTGCTCGGCCTGACCGGGCCGGGGTGCTCGCTCTTCAGCCGGCCGCCTGCCCCGGCGCCCCCCGGGCCGACCGCACCCCCCGCTCCGCGCGTGACGCCGGGGGACCTCGATCCGCGCACGCTCCTCGGCGAGCTCCCCGCCCGGGCGACGCGGCTGGGGGCGGGGGCGCCTTCGCTGGTGACGTCGTCGGAGGCGGTCGACAACGAGTGGGTCGGCGGGTTCGTCGAGGTTCCGCAGGGCGACTGCCTCCTCGGCTACGCGCGCGGCTCGCAGTCGATCGAGGACATCGACGTCGCGATCGACTCCGAGGATGGGACGCAGCTCGCGGTCGACGAGGGGCGCGACGTGCATCCCACGGTGCTCCTCTGCCCGCCGCACCCCGATCGCGTGTACGTGGCGGCGCACGTCGTCGACGGCGAGGGCCTCGTCGTCGTGGGCGCGCAGCTCGTGCCGAAGGACCGTGCGCTGGTGCTGGGGCGTGCGCTCGGCGCGCGCGGCTCGGTGGCCGAGGGGCCGCGCCCGGCCGAGGCGTGGCCCGGCCTCGACGACGCCGTGCGCGTGCATCGCGTGGATCTCGGGGGCACGTGGGAGGAGTTCAAGCGCGTCGCGCTCTCGGTCGACGCGCGCCTGCCGACGTTCGTGGCGTTCCCCATCGAGGCGGACCAGTGCGCGGACGCCGTCGTGGTGCCGGACGACGACGTGGGCCTCCTCGACGTGGAGGCGCTCGACGCGGAGGGCCGGGTGATCGCGCGAGCGCGCGAGGGCGGGGGAGTCCGCACGCTGACGGTGTGCTCGCCGGCGGCGATGACGGGCGCGCTGTCGGTGCGCCCCCACGTGGGGCGAGGGCTGGCGGCGATCGTGCTCGCGCGGGCGAAGGGCGAGGTCGCCAAGGACCTGTCGGCGAGGCCGGAGGTGGCGTGGGCGGCCGCGCAGCAGCCGCTCGACTCGGCGCGCCACGCGCACGACCGGGTGCTCGCGAAGAGCGGATACGCGGAGCCCGTGGCGACGACGACGGGGGCGCTCGTGCTCGGGCGGCGGGTGTCGATACCGGTCGACGTGAAGGCGCTCGGGGGCGCGTGCGCACGCGTGGACGTCGTGGCAGGCGCGCCCCTCGGTCTGCTCGAGGCGAGCCTCTGGGACGACGCGGGCGCGATGCTCGCGTCGGGCGAGGGGTCGACGTCGCTGGCGCTCTTCGGGTGCACACGAGGGCCCGTGCGGCTGGAGCTCGAGACGCGCGGGCGCCCCGGGCCGTTCGTCGTGGCGGTGCGGCCCGAACGATGGAAGGACCCCGTGTTCACGTCGCACGCGCTGGCCGCGTCGCGGATGCTGGGCCGCGCGGCGCTGGGCCCCGACATGCTGCTCGAGGGGCGCGGCGGGGCGGGGCGCGTCGTGACGCTCGATGCGTCGCACGAGAGCTCGTGGACGGAGACGGTGGCGGCGGGGCGGTGCGTGCGCGTGACCGTCGGCGTGCAGGGCGACGGCGCGGGCGTGGATCTGCGCGCATGGAGCCCGCCGGACGGGGCGGACATCGACCGCTCGCAGGCCGCCCACGCCGCGAGCGTACGCGCGTGCGCCACCCCCGAAGCCCCGCGCACCGTCCGCTTCGACCTCCGCGCCTCCGCGGGGAGGCTCGAGGCCGTGATCGGCGAGCAGACCTTCGGCCACGACTGAGGCGCGGCTCACCGTGCCCGCTTGCGCGGACGTCTACGGACGGCCGAGGCGCGCGAGGACGTCGTCGGCGCGACGTGTCTCGACCGCGCCCACGCAGAGCTTCGCCCCGTCGCGCGGCACGACGAGGATGCGGCAGCGCCCGCGTGCGCCCGGCGCGAGGCTCGAGAGCGCGAAGTCGAGGGCGAGCCCGAGCGCGACGCAGACGAGGCCCGTCGCGAGGAGCGAGGGCGAGGCGGCACGGGCGCCGTCGACGAACGCGGAGACGCCGACGTAGCTGCCGACGGCGAGGGCGAGGAGGCCCGCGTAGAGCGCGAGACGCGGGTAGCGGACCTCGCGCGTCGCGCGCGCGAGCGACGCCCGCGGGACGAGGACCTCGCGGTCGCGCAGGGTGCGACCGAGGAGCTCCACCCGCCAGCGAACGCGGACGCCGCCGTCCTCGGAGACGGTGAGCTCGGCCGGGCGGCGGTAGGACAGCGCGAGGCGCCCGAGGAGACGCACCCCTTGCACCACGAGCAGGATGCCCGTCATGCCGAGGAGCGCCGTCGCCACGGGGCCCCGCGGGGCGGGCGCCATCTCGCCCACGACGGGTTCGATGGGCTGCGCGGGTGCGGCGCCGGCGAGGATGCGCGCGAGCTTCCGATCGCGAACCTCCCCGGCGAGGCCCGCCGCGTGCCGCGCCGCGCCCTTCGCGGAGGACGTGACGAGCGCCGCGGCGGCGACGAACGCCTCCCCGCGGCCGGCGGCCGGGAGCTTGCCCTGGTCGAGGCGCCGGACGCGGTCGGCGAGGGCGTCCCATACGGTGGACGCCGTGTCGCCGAGGCAGCGGTCGAGCAGCCCGGTCGCGTCGAAGGGCGTGTGCGCCGCCAGCCACACGAGATCGTTCGCAAGCCGGTCCGCCGCGTCGCGGTCGGCCGGAGGATCGAGAGCGGCCGCGTGGGCCGCGAGAGCGCAGGCCAGGGCGCGCTCCGCGTCGTCCTCGGGACCTCGCTGGAGCACGTCGAGCGCGTTGCCGAAGGGGGTCGCGGCGTCTTCCCGCGCGAGGTGGAGCTCCTGCGCGAGCTGCGTCACGCGGTCGGCCTGGGGGTCGACCTTGCGCGTCTCGGTCGCCGCCGTCATCGACGCGCGCGCGATGGCGGCGAGGTCCGCCCTGCGCGCATGGCTCGACAGGGCCTCGTAGGCGCGCGCCTCGGCGTCGGTCTCCATCGGCCTCCGTGCCCCGTCTACCGGAACGCCGTCGTGGGCGCCACTATTCACGCTCGGCGTCGCCGCCGGGAACTTGGCCCCGCGGCGGGTGGCGACCTATCTGGAACCGTACGCGCGCCTGTCGTCGCGCGGAGGAGCCGGGGCGAATGCGCACCAAGTCCGAGGTGTTGTCCGATCTGCAGTCGATGCTGCGCGACCTGCTCGCGGCCGCCGCGGTGGGCGGAGGGCGAGCCCGCATCGCGCGCGCCCACGGCTACGTCGACGGCTACATGCGGGCGATCCTCGACGTAGGCATCGCCGAGCAAGCGGAGCTCCTGGCGCTGGTCGCTGCCGAGCGCGAGCGAGCGAGCGGCCCCGCGATTCGTGTGCTGGACCCGGCGTCCGGCGATACCGTCGCAGCGTGAATCGGGTCCCCGCGCTTCGGGGAGTCGCTCAGGGCGACACGAAGGCGACGTCGCCGCTGACCACGGGTGGGTTCTGCGTGTGGTCGGTGGCGCGGAACCAGTTGGTGACCTGCTGCGACTGCGCCAGGTAGTGCGGGAAGAAGCCGCCGAAGCGGCCGGTCTGGTTCTGGAGCGCCTTGACCGTCCAGGTGTGCTTGCCGCCCGCGCCCGGGGCGCCCGTGGCCTCGAGGAGCCCGCCGACGGTCGCGTCCTGGTAGACGATGCGCACGGTGCCGCCGTCGTCGACCGAGATGGAAGAGTCGTCGCCGATGATGTGCTGGCCGTCGGGGTAGGGGGTCCCGTCGAGACCCGTACCCGTGTCGACCACCTCGGGCGTCGGGGGAGGGGTCTTCGTGATGTCGCCCGCCGGGACCTCGAGGTACTGAAGGGCCTCGGTCCAGCCGTTCACGTAGCTGACGTGCCAGTCGCCGGCGGAGGTGATCGTCAGCGACGCGCCGATGCCGACGTCGCCCGTGTCGACGCGGTTCGGATCGGTGTTCGCGCCGGTCTGCCCGTCGAGGATGGGTGCAACCCACTTGCCGCCCTGGCTCGCGACACCGACCAGGTTGCCGCGCGTGCGGTCGTAGACGACGAGTCCGATGCCCTGCGGGCCGTTCGCCATCGCGATGTAGTCGCCGGCCGCGTCCGGGTACGTGTCGATGTAGGTGTCGGGCTGCGTCGCCTCGCAGGTGGGCTTGCCGGAGATGGTGACGCAGCTCTGGGGTGTGCTCCCGATGCCTGCGGTGCTCGCGCCGCAGTCGGCGGGCGTGCAGCCGCTCACCGGCGCCTGGCACATCATCGTCGTCGCCACGCAGACCTGACCCGACGAGCAGAACTGCGCGCGGCAGGGCGTCTGCTCGTCGATCACCGCGTCCTGCATGCTCCAGTCGGTCCCCGACGCGGGCACGGCCACGTTCCCCGTGGCGACGGTCACCTTCGACGTCGCCCAGCCGCCGGAGCCCGGCTCGACGACGAGGAACGCGATGGTCGGCTTGCCGTTGACCAGCTGGAGCTTCGAGTACCGGCCGATGTCGCTCTGCGCTGCCTCGAGCACCGTGTGCGACGCCCAGGTCTTCCCCCCGTCCGGGGAGCTCGCGAACTTGAGCGCCGCGTTGGTGGCGTCGTAGTAGCTCACCATCGGGTTGTTGTTCGAGTCGAGCTGGATGCTCGTCCAGAGGCCCACGTCGGGACCCGGATCGGTCAACCCGTTGCGCCACGACGTCGGCGAGTTGTCCGGGCACGTCCCGTCGGTCGGGGCAGGGGGAAGGCCGTCCACGTCCTGCCACTGGACCGCCTGCTTGCCGGTGTCGTACGTGCCGACGACGAGATCGCCGTAGAGCAGGCCGTCGCTCACGTCCGCGTCGTCGTAGCCCGCGACCCAGATGGTCCCGTCGCTGGCCACGGCCACCGACGTGTACTCGCCGATGAGGCCGAAGGGGTTGTCCGGGCCGCAGGGCTGGTTGCAGTCGGAGCCGCAGTTCGTCTGCGTCTCGGCCGGGGAGCCGCTGCTGCCGTTGCTGCCGCACGAGCAGCCCTGGGTCGTCGCGGCGACCACGCCGAGCGACCCGAGGACGATCGCCGTCCCGCGGCGACGTCGCGCGACGAGAAGGCCGAGGAGCGCGAGGATGCCGCAGGTGGCCAGCGTCGCGGGCGCCGACGAGCTGCCGGGCACCGAGCACCCGCACGAGGAGCCCGTGGCGGTGATGGTGGGATCGGGACGGCCGCGAATCAGGCCGTTCGTGTCGGCGATGTTCCCGGCCTCGTCCTGCACCTGGAACTCGACGGCGGACGCGCTTCCGAGCGCGACGCTCGCGATCGCCGCGAGGGGCTGCCACGCCGTCCACTCTCCGACGGTGCCCCCGGCGTCCGTCAGGCGGTAGCGCCCCGTGAGCGCGGTGTCGTCGCTGACGTAATCGTAAGCCGCGAGGACGGCCGTCCCGGTGCTCGTGTCGAGCGAGACGACCGGCGCGAGGACGTCGATGAGGAAGGGGACCTCGGCGGGCGTGGTGTCCTCGGTCTCGGGATGACCGACGACGCGCGACGTGGCGTAGAGGACGTGCTTGCCCTGGAGGAACAGGTACTGGTCGTCGACCGTGACTGCGGTCGACTGCGTCCACGCGTGGTGCGGCTGCTGGTCGATCCAGTACGTGTACTCGAGGGGCGCGGAGCCGTCGTCTGCGGGGGAGGAGAGCGCGAGCTGCAGCTTGGGAAAGCGGCTCCGGTCCGCGTTGACGAGGCCCATCGCGTCCGGATGGATCTCCTTGCCGGTGATGCTGGCCGAGGTCTCGGGGTGCTCGATCGCGCCCGTGGGGTCGGGCGTGAGGTCGGCGAAGAGCGCGAGGAAGTCGTCGGTCCCCTTGGTGATCTTGCGGAAACCGTACGCCGGGACGGTGATGCCCACCCCGTAGCTCGCGAGGGCGCTCGAGATGTTGATCGCGCTGAAACCGTTGCCGAGGAACTGCCCGACGATGCCGCCGAGGAGCGAGGAGAGCGCGCCGGCGAGCTGGGTCGGGTCCTCGAAGACGAGCGACGAGTTGGTGATCGTCCCGTTCGCGGTCCCGAGATCGCCGATGACGGGGAGGATGCCGCCGGTCGGGTTCGTCTTCGGATCGACGCCCGTCTGGAGGTCGATCGGGACCGTCACGTCCGCCGTGTACGTGAAGGCGCGGATGTAGCGGTCGACGCTCCACACGTAGAAGTCGATCGCGAACTCGGGCAGCGTGATCGACAGGAGCGGGTCCTTCTTGATGTCGGTGCCGTTGCCGACCTTGATCGTCGGCGGCTTCTGCGGCCGCGTCGTGATCGCCATCGCGGCCGGCTTCGACGTCTTGCCGGGCTCGAAGGTGAGGTCCTTGAGCGACGGGATGACCGCGCTCACGTAGCCGGTGCTGAGCGCCTGGAAGTCGTCGGTCGAGACGCCGAGGCAGAGGACGCCGCTGTTGTACGCGCTCGTCGCGGCGTAGGCGAGGAAGCGCTGCGCGATGGCGAGCCCGAGGTCGGGCCCCGGGTCGCCGGACGGCCACGCCGTGACGCCGGACGCGGGGGTGGGCGCGCCGTCGACCGTGAGCTCGTCGGGCGTCGGGATGTTCTGCGGGATGGGGTTTGCCGCGACCGGCGCGCAGCTCGTCTGCGGGTTCGGCAGCATGCCGCCGATCATCCCGAGCGTGAGCCCGTTGGGCGTGTGGGCCGGGTAGGGCGGCTTCGGATCGGTGGCGCACCCTCCGGCCTGGGTCCACGTCTGGCCCGCCTGGCAGCTGGGCGCAGGGTCCGCGTCGCCGGACGCCGCGAGCACGAGGTCGACCGCCGAGGCGTTGCCGGGCGAGTACTTCGAGACCAGCGTCCCGAGGTCCATGTGCCCGTCGAGGCCCAGGAGCGTGGGCACGCACGTGGAGGGGCTCGACTGGAAGACGCAGTCGCCGCCGTCGACGGCCTCGGTGCCGTCGGGGCAGGAGGGCGTCACGGTCGTGTCGGGCTTGGTGCAGAGCTCCGTCTGGAGCTCGTTCTGGAGGATGCTCTGGAGCTGCGTCTGGAGCTGCGAGACGAGCGTGCCCTTGAACGCGTTGATCGCGTCGGCACAGAGGCCGCTGAAGCCGCTGCCGCAGATCTGGACGGTACTCTGATCGATGGTGCCGGTGACCGCGGCGTTGGCGGTGTCGATCATCGAGTAGCCGTTGCGGGGGGACGTCGTCCCGTTGACGATCGGGAGCGTCGCGGTGATCGGGACGTCGGCGTAGTCGACGTTGGGCGTGCCGCCGTTGCAGCTTCCCGTGCCGATCCCGATGTCGAGGTTGCAGATGCTCAGCGCGCTGATCGGGATGTCGGCGACCTTCACCGGAACCGTCCCCGTGATCGAGAGCGAGTGCGGCGTCACGGCGTCGACGTTCAGCTTTGCGCCGGCGACGTTGACGTCCGCGACGCACTGGCCCGTGCTCGCCGTCTGGCAGACGTCGACGCTGATGACGCTGAGGACGGTGGTCGACGTCGGGGGAATGTCGAAGGTCACGAGGCCACCGGTCGAGCCGAGGGCCTTGCCCGCGATGGGCCCCAGGTTCGCCGAGAGGAAGTCGAGGCCGGGGCGTGTGACGCGCACGGTCGCGGCGTTCGGGATGACCGACGCCTGGGGGAAGCCTGCCGCCAGCGGGGTTATCCCGCACCCGGCGCAGCCGCTGCACCCGCCCGCGCCGCTGCACGACGCCAGGACGATGAGAAAGAGCACGAAGAACGCAGGACGAAACGACCAACGAAGCATGCGGACCTCCACGAACGGCCCGCCGCACTTCGCCCTCGCCAGGGCGACGCAGGGGCCGACCCACACCGGCAACCCAACCCGCAAAACTGCTTCAGCCTAGCCGAAAAGGAATAGTCCCGGCAGCCAGGTTCGGCGGTGGGCGCGGACGGAGACGCGCTTGTGAGGCGGGCCGGGTGGGCTAGGTCGCCTACTCCGCTGCGGCGTCGGTTCCGCCCGTACCACCATCGCCGCCGCCGCCCGTGAACCCCGAGCCGTTGCAGTTGGGATCGGCGGAGCCGTCGTTGATCGTGACGGCGCTGGCAGCAAACGTGGCGGCCAGCCAGTAGCTGTCCGCGCACCCGCCGGGGGAGTTCGTCGTGGAGCAGTAGTCGCCCTGGGCCGTGACGTTGCCGTTCGCGTCGGTCGCGCACTCCGTCCCACCCTGCGTGGTCGACGAGCCCCCGGTGAGGAGTACACAGAGCGTCTTGCCGAGCGTCTGGACGTTCACGCCCTCGGACTCGTTCAGCGTGATGTAGCCGCCGAGCGCCCCCGCGGTATGCCACCGCTGGCAGGACGAAGGGTCGTAGTCGGAGCACGTACCGCCCGCCGTGGGGGACGTCACGCCGTCGGGGTTGTAGGACCCGATGCAGTTGCCGCCCGCGATCGTGACCCCGCTGACCTTGGCCTGGCTGAGGGGGAGGACGACGACGCCGGTGCCGGCGTCTCCGCCCGCCAGGAAGATCGGCACGAAGAGCTTGGTGATGGCGTCCGACGACCAGCTCCCGTCGCTGCCCTGCGTCATGTTGACGGTGACCGGCTGGACGGGGAGGCCCTGGATCGTGTCCTTGACGAAGCAGTAGCCGAGGCCGAACGGATCGGTCGACGGCGGGGCGCCGCCCGTCGTGACCTGCTTGCTGTTCGGGTCGAAGCGCACCAGCCAGTTGAAGGTGCCGTCGCCGCCCTCGCCGCACTGGTCCTTCAGGTTGATGCCCTGATCGATGACCGCCTGCTGGACGAACTTCTGCGCGAGCGCGGCCGGCGCCGTGATGTTCAGCTTCCGGAAGCGGAAGTCCTGCGTCGCTTTGCCGGTGTTGTCCGCCATGGCGAGGCACGCGGAGCTGCCGTTGCACGGGGTCGTCGGGCAGGCCGGCGACGGCGCCGGGCACGACTCGTCGGTGTCGTCGCAGTCTGGCGGCGGCATCTCGCCGGCGGCCGTCGTGCACGAGGGACCCGATGCTCCGTCCCCGCCGCCGGTGTTCGCCGGCGGAGGCGTCGAGCTGCTCGAGCAGCCGCCGAAGACCGCGGGTGCCCCGAGGGCCAGCACGACCGCACCCGTCCCGAACGAAATCCACGTGAAAACGCCGCTCTTCATCGCCAAGCCTCCCTGCAAACCCAGGCGCAGCCTATCATCATCCGGGGACGGCCAAGTCCCCGCCGAAGTCGACCAGCTTCGTGAAGGCCGTCATGCGGGCCGCGAGGTCGGCGCGGCCGACCGAGAGCAGCCGCGACGGCCCGATCCCCTCGACGCAGAAGCTCCCGAGGGCGGCGGCGAAGAAGAGCCCCCGCCGCAGCGAGGCGGGGGACGCGTCCCCGCGGGCCGCCAGGTAGCCCATGAGGCCCCCGGCGAAGGAGTCGCCCGCGCCCGTGGGGTCGAGGACCTCCTCGAGGGGGTACGCCGGGACGAAGAACGTGCCCGCGTCGTCGAAGAGGAGCGCCCCGAACTCGCCGCGCTTCACGACGAGGGCCTTCGGGCCCCGCTTGCGCACGTCGGCCGCGGCGCGGACGAGGTTCTGGATGCCCGAGAGCTGGCGCACCTCCTCGTCGTTGATGACGAGGAGATCGATGCGGCGGAGCATCTCGGCCAGCGCCGCCGGCTCGCGCTCGATCCAGAAGTTCATCGTGTCGGCCGCCACGAGGCGCGGCTGGCGCGTCTGCTCGAGGACGTCGACCTGGAGCTTGGGGTGGATGTTGCCGAGCAGGACGAACGGGCTCGAGGCGTAGGCCGCGGGGATCTTCGGCGAGAAGTCGGCGAAGACGTTGAGCTGCGTGTCGATCGTCGTCCGGCTCGCGAGGTCGGCCGAGTAGCGCCCGTGCCACCGGAACGTGCGGCCCGCGGCCCGCTCGACGCCCGCGGTGTCGACGCCGCGCTCGCGGAGCTCTCCGAGGTGCTTCTCGGGGAAGTCCTCCCCCACGATGCCGACGACGCGAACGCCGCCGCGGGCCAGGAGCGAGGCGGCGAGCGACGAGTACGTCGCCGCGCCGCCGAGGACGTCGCGGTGCTCGCCGGACGGCATGTCGAGGTCGTCGAACGCGATCGAGCCGACGATGAGCAGGGGATTCGGGTGCGTGGACAAGGCTTCTCTCCGTGATTCAGTGGACGTACCTGGCGACGAGCCAGTCGAGCCGCGCCAGCGCGGCGGGCGCCATGCGGTCGCGCGCGGTCATCATCGCGGCGGCGAGCGCGGTGCTCGCGGGGCTCTTCGCGGGATCGGGGAGCACGCGCGCGAGCTCGGCGATGGCGCGCCGGGCCGTGGCGACGTTCTTCTTCATCACCGCGAGGACCGCCTCGACGGTGACGTCCTCCTCGGTCGAGTGCCAGCAGTCGTAGTCCGTCGCGAGGGCCAGGAGGGCGTAGGGGAGCTCGGCCTCGCGGGCCAGCTTCGCCTCGGGCAGCGCCGTCATCCCGATGACCGACACGTCCCACGAGCGATAGAGGCGGCTCTCCGCGCGCGTCGAGAACTGGGGGCCCTCGATGCAGACGTACGTGCCGCCGCGGTGCACCGTGGCGCCCGCGCGCGCGGCGCCGGCCGCAAGCGCCTCGGAGAGGGCAGGGCAGACGGGGTCGGCGAAGCCGACGTGCCCGACGATGCCGTCCTCGAAGAACGTCGAGACCCGGCGCTTCGTGAGGTCGATGACCTGGTCGGCGACGACGAAGTCGCCCGGCGCGATGGCCTCGCGCATCGACCCGACGGCGCTGATGCTCACGAGCTGCCGCGCGCCGAGCTTCTTCAGCGCGCAGACGTTCGCGCGGAAGTTGATCTCGTGGGGCGCGATGCGGTGCCCGCGGCCGTGGCGCGGCAGGAAGAGGAGCGTCGTGTCGCCGAGGCGGCCGCGGACCACGGCGTCGCTGGGCGCGCCGAAGGGCGTGTCGACGGTGACCTCCTCGACGTTCGTGAGGCCGTCGATCTCGTAGAGACCGCTGCCGCCGATGACCCCGAGCACGCTCGTGTTGCCGTTCGCGTCCATCTGGAAGCCACTCCTTACGACAGGCGGCCCGTCCGCAAAAGCGCTTCCGCCTGGGGGGCGCGGCGCTGGCGGCGGGCGCGCTCGGCGACCGTGATGGAGCGGAGCTCGTCGAAGGCGCGCTGTACGTCGTCGTTGACGATGACGTAGTCGAAGAGCGCGTAGTGCTCGATCTCGCGTTCGGCCACGGCGTAGCGGCTGCGGAGGGTCTCCTCGGTCTCGCTCGCGCGGCCGCGCAGCCGCCGCTCGAGCTCCTGCATCGAGGGCGGGAGGATGAAGACGCTGACCACGTCCGCGATCTTGCTCCGGATCTGGCGGGCGCCCTGGTAGTCGATGTCGAAGATCATCCCCGTGCAGCCCTCGACTGCGCGCGCGCGATCGACCTCCGCGGTCGACGTCCCGTAGAGGTTGCCGTGCACCTCGGCCCACTCGAGGAAGGCCCCGCGCGCCACGAGGTCGAGAAACCCGTCGCGGTCGACGAAGTGGTAGTCGCGTCCGTCCACCTCCTTCGAGCGCGGGGAACGCGTCGTGTGCGACACGCTGAACCGGAGCTGCGGGGCGTCCTCCAGCAGCATGCGCGTGAGGGTCGTCTTCCCGGCGCCGCTCGGCGACGAGAGGATGAGCAGGAGGAAGTCGTCGTCGGGGGTCATTCGACGTTCTGCACCTGCTCGCGCATCCGCTCGATCTCCGCCTTCATCTCGACGATGGCGTGCGCGATCGCCGCGTCGGGGCTCTTGGCGCCCACGGTGTTCGCCTCGCGAGCCATCTCCTGCAGCAGGAAGTCCATCCGCCGCCCGATGGCCTCGGCGTCGCCCAGGAGGCCGGCGAACTGCGTACAGTGGCTCTCGAGGCGTGTGAGCTCCTCGCAGATGTCGCTCCGCTCCGCGAAGAGGGCGATCTCCTGCTCGAGGCGGGACTTGTCGACGTCGACGTCGGCCGAGGCGCGCAGGCGGTCCGCCCGCTCCCGCAGGCGCTTGCGGTGGGCTTCCACGACGTCGGGCGCGCGGCCCATCACGTCGGCCGCCAGCACGCGGACCCGCGCGAGCCGCTTGACGAGGTCGTCGCCGAGCGCGACGCCCTCCCGCTCCCGCATGGCGTCGAGCGCCCGCGTCGCCGCCTCGAACGCGCGGCGCGTGCCTTCGCGGACGCGCTCGATCTCCTGCTCCGCGGACGAGACGAAGAGGTCCGGGATGGCGCCGAGCAAGGACAGGGGGACGTCCGCGCCGGGGGCGAGCTCGTCCCGGAGCTCGGTGAGTGCGCGGAAGGCCGCCCGCGCGCGGTCCCGGTCGAGCACCGGCGCACCGAGCCCGACGCCGTCGACGCGCACCGCCACCTCGTACCGGCCACGGGTCAGCTTCTCGCGCGCGATCTGCTCCACGAAGGACGCGAGGTCCCCGAGCTCGCGCGGAACGCGGACGCGCACGTCGAGGAACCGGTGGTTGACGCCGCGGATCTCGATGGCGAGCTTGCCCGCCCCGAGCGGCGCCTCGCCGAGACCGAAGCCGGTCATGCTTCGCATGCGATCCTCGCGAGCCTACACCCCTTTTCGGCGCTTCACCTGCTCGAGGACGCGGGCATACTCGACTTCCCACTCGCGCGTCCCCTCCTTCATGTGACGGAGCTGACCGCGCACTTCCGTGTCGATCGCGGAGTCGACCGCCATGTGCTTCTTGAAGATGGGCGCCATCCGCCGACGCAGCTCGACGTCCTCGACGAAGACCTCGTCGACGTTGTGCGAGTGCATCAGCATCTCGACGACCTGGTCGAGCATGTAGTCGAGCGCGTCGTCGCCGACCTTGATCTTCTTCTCGTCGGCCACGAGCCCCCGTACGCGCTGGAAGTCGCTCTGCGGCTTGCCGGTGCGCTCGAGGATGTCCTTCGCGCGCTCGTTCACGTCGCGCTC
The DNA here is from genome assembly GCA_036490515.1 of Polyangiaceae bacterium. Lineage (GTDB taxonomy): Bacteria > Myxococcota_A > Polyangia > Polyangiales > Polyangiaceae > Palsa-1150. The sequence goes on along the minus strand of DASXDU010000043.1, from coordinate 85,488 downwards.
GTCGTTCAAGTACTGGTTCAAGACCGAGGCGACGTCCGCCTCGACCTCCTTCGGGGTCTCGGCTTCGATGTCCTTGGACGCGAGGAGCGCCCGGACCACTTCCGTCGCGATGGCGGGAACTTTGCCGCTGTAGAGGCGCATGTGCGGCGCCCTTTCTACACCGCTACTTCTTCTTGCGCACGTCCGCGTTGATGGGGATCTTCGCCTGCGATTCGCTGGCCCCCCCGAGCTGCAGGCGCCGCATGACGGCCTTCTTCTGGCGGTCCTTGTACTTGGCGTGGGAGGCCTCGCCGAGCTCGTTGTGGGTCTCGGTGTCGCGGTCGACGATCTGGAACTCGCAGATGACGAAGATCACGTTGCCGAGGGGGACCGCCCCCGGGGGGGCCCGGTCCAGGATGCGCTTGGGGAGGCGCACGGGCATGTCCACGACCAGGTGGATGATCCGGTACTCCTCGGCCGAAAACTGGTTGTCGCTCGGGGTGTAGTCGTCGTCCGCGTGGTGGGCCTGGAGCCGGGCGATGAGGGGCTTGAGGGGGGATTTCTCGACGTAGGACCGGAACGAGAAGACCGAGTTGATGCTCTGCCCGGGCACCACGTAGTTGAAGGGGAAAAGGTGCTTCGTCAGGTACCGGAGGATGGGAAAGATGTCCTCCCGGGTGCGCGTGACGACCCGGAACCGCAGCTTGTCGAAGATCTGCGCCGCGATGGTCTCCTGCTTGGACAGGAGCTTCGTGATGAGGGAATCCTTGTTCTTCCGCCCGCCGACGAACTCGATGATGGGGAAGTTGCCCGCCAGCATGCCCCCGATGACGCGGTAGACCTTCTCCTCCACGATGTGGAAGACCTCCTGGTCGGACATCGGCAGGAGGAAGAGGAGCTCGCGCCCGTCCAGGTGGTGGATGATGTGCATGCACTTGAGGATCGTGCAGGCGCACATGGCGCGGTGCCCCGTGCCCGAGGCGAGCAGGAGGAGCTCGGGGACGGTGGCGCGCTCGACGGGGCGGGGGATGGGGTAGTCGAACTGCCGGCGAAGGTAGGCCACCGCCTCGTTCTTGACGTGCTCCATCCGGGCGCGGTCGGACGCGTCGGCCGGGTCGAGCTCGCAGGCGACGAGGAAGTCGACGGCCTGCTGGTCGTCGAAGTCGAGCCTCCGCCAGTCGATGATCGAGTCACCCCGCAGGATGAGGCGGATGGACTCGAGGTCGGCGAGGGTGAACTGCTCCAGCGGCGTGAGGCGCTCGGAACCGTCCCGGGGCACGTCGTTCATGGGCGTCGGGGTTCGCCCGAGACGTTAGCGCAATCGGCAGGCGCGTCGCGACGCGTCGCGATCAGGACTCGGACGAGTCGCCCGCGGGGGGCAGGACGGCGGCCGGCCGGGTCTGCCGGCCGAGGGACAGCGTCCCGAAGAAGATGCAGAGCGTGACCGCGAGGACGGCGAGGTGGCCGAGAAACGCCCCGGAGCAGCCGGCGACGGCGATGGGGGCGATGGCCACGAGGTACCAGGGGGTCAGCTTCATGCGGGGGGCTCTCCGGCGGTGGACGTCAGCGCGGCCTCGGGTGCTTCAAGCGGCCTTACATGTAAGCAACGTTACGACATCCAACAGCCAGGGAGCCAACTTCTACAGATGAGCCCCGGCGCTTCGCAACCCCCAATCGACGTCCTCCCCTTCGCAGGACCCATTCCAGTGGTCGCATGTAGGCGCGCGAAAGCCCTGGCGAAAGGGAATTCCTCGGGCGCCGTGTTTCCCGCGCCCCTCGACGCACCTCTCCCCCCTGCGGCCCTCTGGACACGAGCGCCGTGGCTGCAGGCACCCACCTCCCGCACGCCCGTGCAGGCTTGGGCTCGCTGAATCATTGCAGCGGTCGAGGCGCCCGGTTTATCGTCGGACTCGTGGCCGCCACGAACGGGTTGCGACGCGCGGCCGTCGCGGGGCTCGTCGGCATCGCGACCGGCTGCGTCTCGGTCGACCCGGGGCCGGACTTCGTGGTCCCGCAGACCGTGTTCGACGCCAACTACTTTTATTGCGAGGTGGAGCCCAACTTCATCTTCGCCAACAGCTGCGGCAGCGGCGACGGGTCCAAGGGCGACAAGCCCAACGGCTGCCACTTCAACGCCTCGGCGGTCAGCGGCATGGCGCTCCTCGACCACCCCGCCGTGCCTTGCAACGGGGACATCGTCTCGGACCCGAGCCAGACCGGGACGGGCAGTCCGGCCGAGAGCAACCTCGAGGCCGTTTCGCTCGAGATGAACAAGGACTACACGACGGCGCCGCTCTACACGCGCCCGAGCGATCTCTCGGGCTGCCCGCCCACGGCCCACCCGCGGTGCATCTTCCAGCACGACGACCCGACGGTGAACCAGATCCTCTCGACGTGGGCGTCCAAGTGAGGGTCCTCGCGCTCGCCCTGGCCGTCGCCGTCGCCGCAACGGCGCTCCTCGCTCGCCCCCGCGCCGCCCGGGCCGCCGACCAGCCCGCGCCCCAGGCCTTCGCGCGCGTCATCGTCGACTCCGCCGACCTGCGCACCGGGCCCGGCGTCAGCTACCGCGTCCTCTACACGGCCCACCGCGGCGAGACGTTCGCCCTCGACGGCCGCCCCGGCACCGGCTTCTGGCTGACGGTCCTCCTGCCCGACGGGCGCACCGCGTACGCCCTCGGCGACGAGGTGCAGCCCTTCGCCGTCAACCCCAACGACGAGGGTGCCCCCTCGCGGCCCGGCCTCTTCGCGCCGCCCCCCCTCGAGGGCTCGCGCGCCGGCCTCGCGCTCGTCGGCGGCGTCCTCAGCATCCCCGTCGTTGGCGGCACCGTGCAGCGCTACGGCTACGTCGAGGCCCGCCCCTCGATCGTCCTGCACAAGACCGTCAGCCTCGAGGGCTTCATCGGCGACGGCCTGACCAGCGACGGCACGCAGCTCCTCTACGGCGCGGGCGTGGGCATCTACCTCGCCCCGAGCTGGCCCGTCTGCCCGTTCGTCGGCCTCTGGGGCGGCGGCCTCAGCATCTTCCCCAACACCTCCGGCTTCGTCACCCTCCAGCGGCAGGACCTCTACGTCGCGCGCGCAGGCGGGGGCGTGCTCCTCGCGCTCCGGAACCGTATCCTCGTGCGCATCGAGGCGACCAACCTCTCGCTCTTCAACGCCGAGGGGTACAAGAACGCGCAGACGTACGCCGGCGGCCTGGGCGTGTATTTCTAGGAGCGAAGCCATGAACCGCGTCCCCCTCCTCGCGCGCGCCGTCGCCCGGCACCTCGGCCTCCTCGGCCTCGCGGGCGCTGCCGTGCTGCTCGGCGGCTGCGCCACGGTGGCCCCGCAGCAGCGCGCGATCCTGGCCGACCCGACGATGCAGTTCGACGCCGACGCGAAGCACGACGCGGCGCTCAACCACGCGATGGAGAACCGCGAGGGCTCCATGGGCGGCACCGGCGTGTCCGGCGGAGGGTGCGGGTGCAACTGAGCGACCCTCGGGAGGTCGTGCGGCGTGATACGCAATCACGCCGCCTGAGGGCGGGGCGTCTCGCAGCGTCGGGCGTCACCGTCGCCCTGGCGATGGCCGTGACGGGGCAGGGGCGCGCCCAGGTCGCGGAGCTCGACACGTCGCACAGCGTCTTTTACGAGGCGCCGACCAGGACGCACATGTTCGTGTACTCGCCGTCGGTCGACGCGGCGGCGTCGCCCTGGCGGTGGCTCGACGTGCGCGCCGGCTGGGAGGCCGACGTCGTCTCCGGCGCGAGCGTCTCGACCAAGGCGGGCCCCTCGTACGCCACCAACCACGCCGACGTCGTCTCGACCGCCAGCGTGCACGACTTCCGCAACCTCGGGCGCGGCGAGGTCGCCATCAAGGGCGACACGACGACGCTCACCGGCGGCTACGCCTACGGCACCGAGCACGACTACCGCTCGAACTCGCTGCACGTGAACGCCCGCACCGACGCCTACCAGCACAACACGCAGTTCGAGCTCTCCTACGCGCACAACTTCGACAAGGTGTGCAACCGCGTCCAGAGCGCCAACGCCTCCCTCCCGTCGGAGTGGGTCGCCCTCGAGGACTCCGTCGGCTGCTTCACGAGCGCCGCGGGCCGCACGACCGACGACATCGCCATCGACACCTACGAGGCCAGCTGGGCGCAGTCGTGGACGCCCATCTTCGAGACGCAGGTCACCTACACCGCGCAGCTCGTCGACGGCTTCCAGAGTGACCCGTATCGCAGCGTCATCCTCGGCGAGGGCCTCAAGGCGCAGGAGCACGTCCCGAACGACCGCGCGCGCGAGGCCGTCACCGGCCGCGCAGCGCTCTACCTCCGCTCCATCAAGGCCGCGCTCCGCCTCAACCTGCGCGGCTACCACGACACGTGGGCCATCGACTCGGGCGCCGCCGAGCTCGAGTTCGAGAAGTCGCTCGGCGAGAACCTGCGCGCCATGGTGCGCGGCCGCCTCTACAAGCAGTCCGGCGCCGTCTTCTGGAGCGACGACTACACCGGCGGCGCGCCGCCCCTCGGCCCGCGCGGCCAGTACTTCACCGGCGACCGCGAGCTCTCGCCCTTCTGGAGCTGGCTCGGGGGCGCGCGCGTCGTCTGGACGATCCTCCCGCAGGGCAGGCGCCTGCTCGGCTTCCTCCAGAGCTTCAAGCTCTCGGGCTCCTTCAACGCCGAGGGCTTCTCGTACGACCAGTACACCCTCGGCGGCGTCCCCGTGACGAACGCCATCGCCTACGTCGGCACCGCGAGCCTCTCGCTGGGATTCTAACGCGCGGCGCTCGGGCGAGAGCGAGAGTAGGAAACAGGAAGGTCAGAAGATCAGAAGGCGAGAGGGGGCTTTCGGCCGACTGCACGGGGTGGAAGGGCGTCGTTCACGTCACGAGGTCGAGAGCTGCCAGGTGCAGCCGTGCCTTCCGCCCGTGCAGCCGTGCGAACACCCCCCTCTCGCCTTCTGATCTTCTGACCTTCCTGTTTCCTACTCTCGTGGAGAGCAGCGGGATCAGCGGCGGGTGTACTGGGTCTTGCCGAAGAGGTGCTCGCGGGCCTTCTCGTCCATGGGGCGGTCGTCGCGCGGGGGGACGGCGAGGCCCTTCTCGACGGCGGGGCGGGCCCTGAGCTCGTCGATCCAGCGCTTCACGTGGGGGTACTCGTCGATCTCGATGCCCTGGCCCTTGGAGAGCAGGAGCCACGGGAGGTTCATGATGTCGGCGATGGTGTACTCGTCGCCCGCGAGGTAGCGGGACTCGGAGAGGCGCTTGTCGACGACGTGGTAGAGGCGCTTGCCCTCGTTCGTGTAGCGGTCGATCGCGTAGGGGACCTTCTCCTGCGCGTAGTTCTTGAAGTGGTGGAGCTGGCCGAGCATGGGCCCGGTGCCGCCCGCCTGGAAGAACATCCACGCGAACGTGGCCGCGCGCGCCTGGCCGGCGGCGGGCAGGAGCTTGCCGGTCTTCTCGGCGAGGTAGAGCAGGATGGCGCCCGACTCGAACACGGTGACGCTCGCGCCGCTCCCGCCGCCGCTCGCGCCGCGGCCCGGGTCGGTGTCGACGATCGCGGGGATCTTGTTGTTCGGGCTGATGCGGAGAAACTCCTCGTGGAACTGCGCGCCCGTGCGGAGATCGACGGGGTGCACCGTGTAGGGCACCGCCATCTCCTCGAGCGCGATGCTCGCCTTGAACCCGTTCGGCGTCGCTGCGGTGTGGAGCTCGATCACGATCCCTCGTCCTCCGTGTCCTTCTCGCGCAGGCCGTGCTTCTTCGCCATGTCGTGGAGGTGCTTGCGGTCCATCTTCGCCTCGCGGGCCGCGGCGCTGACGTTGCCCGCGTGCCGCGCCAGCAGCCACTTCACGTAGCGCTTCTCGAACTCGCCGTCGTACTTCGCACGCGTCTCGCGGTAGCTCTTGCCCGTCTCGAAGTGGAACACGTCCCCCGAGCCGGTGCCCTGCATGGGCAAGCTTACGATGCTGAGGGTCGTGTCCCCGGTTGCGCGGGCCATGTAGATCGCGCGGTCGAGCACGTTCCGGAGCTCGCGCACGTTGCCCGGCCAGTCGTGCGCGACCAGGCCCTGCATCGTCTCGTCGCTCACCTCGAGGCCGCCGCCGCTCGCCTTGAGGATGTGCTCGACGAGCATCGGGATGTCGTCGCGGCGTGACCGGAGCGACGGCACCGTGATGGGCACGACCGCGAGGCGGAAGTAGAGGTCCTCGCGGAACTTCCCGGCCTGCACCTCGCGCAGCAGGTTCCGCTTCGTGGCCGCGAGGACGCGCACGTTGCTCTTCATCGTGCGGTTGCCGCCGACGCGCCGGAACTCCTTCGTCTCGAGCACGCGAAGGAGCTTCGGCTGCACGTCGATGGGGAGCTCGCCGATCTCGTCGAGGAACACCGTGCCGCCCTCGGCCATCTCGAACGCCCCCTGCCGCGACGCCACGGCGCCGGTGAAAGCCCCGCGCTCGTGGCCGAAGAGCTCACTCTCGATGAGCGAGTAGCTGACGGCGCCGCAGTCGACGACGACGAACGGCCCCTGCGGTCGGTTGCTCTCCGTCCAGATGGCGCGCGCCAGGACGTCCTTGCCCGTGCCCGTCTCGCCCTCGAGCAGCACCGTCGCGTCCGTCTTCGCGATGCGCTCGAGCACGCCGAAGATCGTCCGCATCGCCAGGCTCTTGCCGATGGCCGCGCCGAACCACGCCTTGTCGCTCGGCAGCACCTCGACGTTGCGCACGGCCGGCCGGAGCGCCACCTCGACCTCGCCCACCTTGAGCACCGCGCCGGGCTGCACCACGGCCTCGGTGATGCGCGCGCCCTGCACCTTCGTGCCGTTGGTCGACCCGAGGTCCTTCACGCGCACGCCCGCGTCGGTGCGCGCGAGCTCGCAGTGGTGGCGCGAGACCGTGTCGTCGGGCAGGACCAGGTCGTTGTCGGAGGCCTTGCCGATGCGGAGGGTCGTGCCGTGCGCCCCGAGCGCCTTGGTCGTTCCCTTGGCCGAGCCGGAGAGCACCATGACCTGGATGCCCACGGTCGACGCCGACGGCCCGACCGCGCGCGTCGCCGCCTCGACGTGATCGTCCTGCCCGTCCGCCTCGTCGTGCGCGTGCTCGTCGCCCGCGCCGCCCGGCGGGGGAGGCTGGCTCTCGCTCTCGTGGTCGCTCGTCATGGCACCGCCTCGGCAAGCTCGATGGAAGTCGATCCGCCCGACAGCGTCACGTGCTTCCTGACGATGGCGGGACCCGCGTCGCCCTTGATCTCGATCTCGACCGTGTAGTCCCCGTCCGGCAGCCTGGGCTCGTGCGTGACGACGCGCGGCGCCTTGCCCGGGTCGAACGTGAAGGTCGCCTCGCGCATCCAGTCGTCGCTCCCCATGCCCTGCGCCCAGCGGGCGTCCACCTCCTCGACGCGCGGCGCGGCGCTCCCGAGCACGTAGTGGACCGTCTGCTCCTTCGGCCAGCGCCGCGCGAGCACGACGGCCCCGCCGAGCGCCGCCCCGAGCACGAGCATGCGCGCGAGGCGCTTGCGCCGGTCCTGCGGGGTCGCGGGCACTCTCACGGTCACGGGCGTCCCCTCAGCGCCCCCGGAGCTGCCGGATGCGCGCCACCAGGCCCTGCACGACGGGGTCGGGCAGGTTGAACGCCGGCATCTTGTCGCGGCCACCCTTGATGATCGCCGCCATCTCCGCGTCGGTCGCCTTCGCCTGGAGCGCGTCGTTCGTCAGGTCGGGCGCGTGGAGCATCGGCCCCATCTGCCCGTCGCCCCGGCCCATCGCCCCGTGGCACGTCGTGCACTGCTGCCGCCACGTCAGGTCCACGAGCTGCGGCACGTCGCTCCCGGGCGCGCCCTTCGCCCCCGGCGCCTGCTGCGCGCCGGCCTTGTCGTCGTCCGCCGAGTGATGGTCGTCCGGCCGCCACTCGCGCACCTCGCTCCCCGAAGGCGGGCTCTCGCACGCCACGAGAAGGAGCAGGAGAGCGAGAGGGAGAAACAGGAAGTTCAGAAGATCAGAAGGGGAGGTGGGGTGGGCGTCCGGTCGGGGTGGGGCTGCGCGGGTGAACGGGGCTCTTGAAAGGGGTGCAGGGGACCCTTTCACGAGCTCCACCCTGCACGTATGGCCCGGTCGGCCCAGCCCGCCCATCCCCAATCCCCTTCTGATCTTCTGATCTTCCTGTTTCTCACCTCTCCGCCTCACGGGGCGGAACCTAGCATCTTGCCGGGGGGTTGGGCGGGCGCTACGTTTCCTGGCAGGCGCAGACCGGAGCCCGTGGAGGAACGTTCCCCGCGAGGCATCCCCCCCGGCTGCGACCCGAGGAAATCATGTACAGCGGCAACGTCGGCAGTGGCGGCAACGGCCGGGCTACGCTCGAAGGGCAAGGGCAGGGGCAAGCGCAAGGGCAGCGGCCCAGGAAGGTCACCGCGCCCGACGTGAGGGCGCGCAAGGGCACCGGGCCCGCGCTCGCGATGGTCACGGCCTACGACTTCACCATGGCGCGCCTCCTCGATGAGGCCGGCGTCGACCTCCTGCTCGTGGGCGACTCGCTCGGCATGGTCTTCCAGGGCCTGCAGAACACGCTGCCCGTCACGCTCGACGAGATCGCCTACCACTCGCGCGCCGTCGCGCGCGCGGCCGGCCGGGCGCACGTCGTCGGCGACATGCCGTTCATGAGCTACCAGGTCTCGTCGACCCAGGCGGTCGAGAGCGCGGGCAAGCTCCTCAAGGACGGCGGCTGCGAGAGCGTGAAGCTCGAGGGCGGGGAGGACTTCGCCGAGCACGTGTGGCGCATCGTCCGTGCGGGCGTACCCGTCATGGGACACGTCGGCCTCATGCCGCAGAGCGTCCACGCGCTCGGGGGCTTCAAGGTGCAGGGCCGCGGCCACGACGCCGGGGCCAAGGTCATCGCCGACGCGAAGGCCATCGAGGAGGCGGGCGCCTACGCCATCGTGCTCGAGGCCATCCCGCCGGACCTCGCGGCCGAGGTCACCGCGTCCGTGAGCGTGCCCACCGTCGGCATCGGCGCCGGGCCGCGCTGCGACGGGCAGGTGCTCGTCTGCACCGATCTCCTCGGCATGAGCCGCGGCCACGCCCCGAAGTTCGCCAAGCGCTACGCCGAGCTCGGCGACGCCATCGTCGCGGCCACCCGCCGCTACGTCGACGAGGTGCAGTCGGGCGCCTTCCCGTCGGCCGAGCACTCTTACAAGCCCAACCGCGACGCCGAGAGCGGCTCCCGCCTCGCCGACGGCGCTTCCGCCACGCCGGGGCGCGTGGTCGCGCTCCGCTGAGCGAATGCGCGTCGCTCCATCCGGCATGCGCGGTGCAACCACGCCTCGCATGAACCGGTCCGAAGCCGTCTCGAGCGGCGAGGCTCGCAGCGCGAGCGTCGTCCGGCAGCACCGCATCCCCGATCTCGACGGCCCCATCCACGGCATCACCTACGACGGCAAGTACCTCGTCCTCGCCGCGGGCAGCCGCCTGGTGCGCATCGTCCCCGACACCGGCCGCGTCGTCGACCAGCTCGAGACGTTCCCGAGCGAGGGGGGCCTCGCCTTCGACGGCGAGCACTACTGGCAGGCGAGCGCCGGCGACTTCCTCCGCATCGACCGGCGCACGGGGCTGGTCCTGTGGAGCCTCTCGCCCGGCCTGAAGGACGCCACCGGCATCGCCTGCATCGGCAGTGACCTCGTCGTCGTGCACGAAGGCGGCCGCGCCATCACGCGCTTCGAGCCGCGCTACGAGAGCATCGTCGGCGAGGTGAACCTCCCGCTCTGCGCGCAGGGGCTCACCCTCGCCGGCGGCGAGATGTGGTGCACGACGCCGATGAACCTCCGCCGCATCGACCCGGCCACCGGGCACCTCCTCGCCACCGCGCCGCTCCCGCAGGGGATCCTCGTGCGCGACCTCACCGGCGACGAGGACGGTCGCTTCTGGGTCGTCGACGGCACGTCGAACGTCGTCCAGGCCATCGCGCGCCCGCTCGCGTCGTAGGCGCGGGCGCGGGCGCGCGGCGTGGGCGTGGGCGTGGGCGTGGGCCCGGGCGCGTCCCGCGCGTCGGCGGCGCATGCCGGGACGCTCGTCGCAGAGCGGCCCGGGGCCAGCGCTTGCCCTCCCGGTCCCGTCCGGACATGATGACCCTGGAGCCATGTTCGGACGCGCTCGTGTCGGCATCGTCCCGTTCGCGCTGACGGCGGCCCTGGGGCTCGCGGGCTGCACGGCGCTCTTCGGCATCGACGAGGGGACGCTCGCCGGACCGGACGCGTCGACCGACGCAGGCGGTGCGACGACCGAGGGCGGGGGCCACGCCGACGGTCCCGCGTCCGGGCCCGACGGGTCCTCCGCGCCGGACGGCTCCTCGGGCGCCGACGCACCCGGCGGCCACGACGCATCGGTCGACCAGAGCGGCCCCGCCGAGGCGGCCGCGGATGCACCGGCGGATGCACCTGCGGACACCTCGTCGCCGGCCGACGGCTCCGCCCCGGCCGACGCGGGCACCGACGGCCCCCCGCAGCAGGGCGACGCGGGCGTCGGCAAGGTGGGCACGCTGGGCGACGCATGCTCCACGCCCGGCGCCACCGCGTGCAACGGCAACGACTCGCAGGTCGTCCTCATCTGCCAGGGCGGCGCCTGGGCCGAGTCGGGCGCGGCGTGCCCGTCGACCCAGCGCTGCGACTCCACGGTCGGCGCGTGCGCGGACGTCGCGGCGGGGTGCTCGGGCAAGCAGCCCGGAGACCAGTTCTGCTCGGGCGGAAACGCCGTGCAGTGCGGCGTCGATCTCACCTCGACGAGCACGGTGGAGACGTGCGGGACGCACCAGACGTGCGGCGGGAGCGGCTCCACGGCGAGCTGCACTTGCACGATCTCGCCCCTCTGTCCGGTCACGGGCAACGTCTGCAACTCCTCGAGCTCGCTCGTCGTCTGCGAGACGGACGCGCAGGGCTGCATCTGGGCCAGCGGCCAGCAGACGTGCACCGACGGCGCGTGCTCGGGAAGCGCGGGGGCGGCGTCGTGCTGCACGAACGACCCGGGCTGCACGACGGTGGAACAGACGTGCACGGGAGCGAGCACGTTTTCGTCCTGCACGGAGGAGGCGAACGGATGCCTCGCGGCGAGCTCGGGTACCTGCCAGGGCAGCAGCGCGGGCAACGGTTGCATCCCCGACGGCCCGACCATGGTGACGTGCGGATGCACGACGGACGCGGACTGCACCGGCTGCCAGTCGGGCTTCGTCTGCAACGGCGGCTATTGTGGCTGCGACACGACGGCGAACTGCGAGAGCGGCGACTGCTGCAACCTCAGTCAGGCCGTGCACCTCTGCTATCCCCTCGGCGAGGGTTGCACGATGTAGGTGCCCTGCGGGCTGCGCAGGCACACGGCCTCGCTCGCGGCTCGTCGAGCAGGGCTCACGCCTTCGCGGCGGCCTTCGCGGCCTTCGCCGGTGCGGCGGAGCCCTGCGGCGCGGCGGGCGCGGGCGCCATCGCCGCGAGCACCTCCTCCGCGCGCATCCCGAGGGCCACGGCGCGCTCGAACGCGGCCAGCACGGCCCCGCGCACGGCCTGTGGCGTCGCCTGCATCGCCTCCGCCGCCACGGCCACGACCAGCAGGTCATGCTCGGCCTCATGGAGACGCTCCACGTCAACAGCGTCGGGCTCGCCGGGTCCCTCCGTGTCCGAGGATGGCGTGCTCGTGTCCGGCTGGGAAGCCCACACGCGCGGCGGTGAAGCGCGTGACCGGACACACGGGCCGCTTGGCCAGACACGCGGGCTGCATGACTGGACACGACCGCCTGTCCGGGCGCGGTCAATGACGCGCCGGCCGGACAGGCGAAGGCCATGGCCGGCCCCACGAGGCCCGCGTGTCCGGTCACGGAGCGCGCCTGTCCGGTCACGGGCCTCTTCCCAGGATCGGGGAGGCGCCCCGTGAAGCGCGCTCCCGCGGGGGACCGGCGCGCGCCCAGGGTCACGCGGCTCGGTCCAGGACGCACGCGTCGCGCCGGCGCGCCCGTCCGCCTCGCCCCGCGAACCACCCTCGTCCAGGACCCATGCCCCAAGGGCGTCGACACCACCTACTCCGAGGCGGGCCCCTGCCAGCCCTAGAGGCGGAGAGTAGGAAACAGGAAGGTCAGAAGATCAGAAGGGGTTTGGGTTGGGCGTCCGTTGGGGTGGGGCTGCGCGGGTGAACGGGGCTCAGGAAAGGGGCGGAGGGCACCCTTTGATGAGCTCCACCCTCCAGGTGCAGCCCCGCCGGTCCAGCACGCCCATCCCCACCCCCCTTCTGATCTTCTGACCTTCCTGTTTCTCTACCTCTCGATCGAGCGTCGGCGTTGCGGGTATCGTGCGCCGCATGGCGAGGACGCTCATCCAGGGGGGGACGGTGGTGACGGCGGTGGACACGTACGCGGCGGACGTGGCGGTCGTGGACGGGACGATCGCGGCCATCTTCGGGCCGAACGCGGCGCCGCCGGGGCCGTGGGACCGGACGATCGACGCGCGCGGCAAGTACGTCATGCCCGGCGGCATCGACGCGCACACGCACATGGACATGCCGTTCGGCGGCACCTCGTCGAGCGACGACTTCGAGACCGGCACGCGCGCCGCGGCCCACGGCGGGACGACGTGCATCGTCGACTTCGCCATCCAGACCAAGGGGCAGGCCGTCCGCCAGGGCCTCGACACGTGGCACGGCAAGGCCGAGGGCAAGGCCGCCGTCGACTACGCGTTCCACATGATCCTGACGGACGTGAACGACGCGTCGCTCGTGGAGATGCAGAAGTGCGTCGACGAGGGTGTGACGAGCTTCAAGATGTTCATGGCGTACCCGGGGGTCTTCCTCGTCGACGACGGGCAGATCTTCCGCGCGATGCAGAAGGCGGCCGACATCGGCGCGCTCGTCTGCATGCACGCCGAGAACGGCATCCCCATCGACGTGCTCGTCCAGCAGGCGCTCGCCAAGGGCCACACCGCGCCCATCCACCACGCGCTCACGCGCCCGCAGATCGCCGAGGCCGAGGGGACGTTCCGCGCGCTCTGCCTCGCGGAGATGGCCGGGGCGCCCGTCTACTTCGTGCACCTCTCGGCCCCGCGCGCGCTCGAGCAGGTCGTCCACGCGCGCGACCGGGGCCTGCCCGCCTTCGCCGAGACCTGCCCGCAGTACCTCTTCCTCTCGCAGGACGACCTCGACCGCCCCGGCTTCGAGGGCGCGAAGTTCGTGTGCACCCCGCCGCTCCGCCCGCGCGAGTACCACGAGGACCTCTGGCGGGGCCTGCGGACGCACGACCTCCAGGTCGTCTCCACCGACCACTGCCCCTTCTGCATGAAGGGCCAGAAGGAGCTCGGAAAGGACAGCTTCGCCAAGATCCCGAACGGCATGCCCGGCGTCGAGACCCGCATGTACCTCCTCTGGGACGGCGGCGTCCGCGCGGGGCGCATCACGATGAACCGCTTCGTCGAGATCACGAGCACCGCGCCCGCGAAGATCTTCGGCCTCTACCCGAAGAAGGGCACCATCGCCGTCGGCGCCGACGCCGACCTCGTCGTCTGGGACGGCGAGAAGAAGCACATGCTGAGCGACAAGACGCTCCACATGCGCGTCGACTACACGCCCTACGAGGGCCGCGAGGTCCACGGCGCGGCCACGCACGTGCTGTCGCGCGGCAAGGTCGTCGTCGAGGACGGGAAGTACCTCGGCGTGAAGGGCGACGGCCGCTTCGTCAAGCGCGGCACGTTCGCGCTGCGCTGAGGCGAGACGTCAGTAGCCGAGGTCGATCGTGTGCGCGGGGCGCGGGGCGGGCGGCGGCGCGGGCACGCCGGAGGGGAGGGGATGAAGCGCGGCGGCGCGGCCAGGCTCCACGGGCGCGTGCGGCGGGTTCGGCGGGCTCGCGCCCGCGGCGGTAGCCGTCCCGGCCGTCGTCGGAGTCCCGGGGCGGGAGGCGTCCGCGAGCGCGGGAGGCGCGGGCACGGCCTCCGCAGGCGGGACGAGCGAGACGACCTCGGGGGGCGTGATGGATCGCGCCGCCGCGGAGGGCGTCGGCATGGGAAGGGCCGTCGCGGGCGAAGAGGAGCCGCGCAGCGAGAGCGCGAGGACGGCGCCGACGGCCACGAGGACGGCGCCCCCGACGACGGCGAGGGCGACGGCGCCGCCCCGGTTCCGGGGGATCCCGCCGGTCGTGAGGGACACGGCCGCGGCGCTCGGCGCGTGGAGCTCGGACACCGGCAGGGGGCCGGCTCCCGAGACGGCCGTCATGGGAGGCTGTGCGAGAGCCGGCGTCGGCACGAATGCGGGCGCGGGCGCGAGCGGGGACGCGGCGGCGAGCGACGGCGCGAGGGCGGGCCCGGCGGAGGGGTACGACGGCAGGCGCGCGGCCGGGGCAGCGAGCGTCGAGGCGACGCCGGCGGTGTCCCCGAACATGCTCGCGGACGAGGCGAGCACCTGGTGCGGCGCGCCGGCCGCCGCCCGCAGCGAGTCGACGAACTCCTGCGCCGACGCGTGCCGACCGCCGGGCTCACGTGCGCAGGCGCGCTCGAACCACGCCTCCATCGCCGGAGGCAGGCCGGGCGCCGACGCAAGGAGCTTCGGGAGCGGCGCGGTGCAGATCTTGAGGAGGATGTCGCCGAAGGCCTCGCCCTGGATGGCGACCTTGCCCGTGAGCATCGTGAACGCGACCAGGCCGAGCGAGTAGAGGTCGGTGCGGTGGTCGACGTCGCGCGCGCCGCGGACCTGCTCGGGGCTCATGTAGAGCGGCGTTCCGAGGAGCGCGCCCGTGCCGGTGATCTGCGAGGAGCTCTCGCCGACGTCGAGCGTGATCTTGGCGACCCCGAAGTCGAGGACCTTGACGACGTCGGCGCCGGTGTCCGGCTCGCGCGCCAGGAAGATGTTGTCCGGCTTGATGTCGCGGTGGACGATGCCCGCGGCGTGCGCGTGCGCGAGCGCGCGGCAGCACTGGGCGAGGAGCTCGACGGTGGCGTCGAGCGGCAGGGGGCCCGCCCGCTCCACGCGGTCCGAGACGGTCTCGCCCTGCAGGAGCTCCATCGCGATGAACGGCGTGCCGTCGTCGAGCGTGCCGTTGTCGAAGACGCCGACGACGTGGCGCGACTCCAGCCTCGCCGCGGCCTTCGCCTCCGCCTCGAACCGCCGGAGCGCCTCGGGCGACCGCACGTACTCGCGCGCGATGAGCTTCACGGCCAGGCGGCGGCCCAGGCCCACGTGGGTGGCGGCCCACACCGAGCCCATGCCGCCGCGGCCGATCATCGCGTCGAGCCGGTACTTGCCGCCGACGACCTGGCCGGCCCGCCCGAGGTCGGACGAGGGAGGGGGATTCATCGACGGTGTCGCAGCCTTACGCGCGCCCGCCGCCGTGTCAAACTCGCGTCGAAGGCGTTCGCGTCAGCCGCCGCAGGGCGTCGAGCAGCTGCCGACGATGCAGTTGGCGAGGTTTTCGGCGGCGACGTCGCCGCTCTGCTCCGCCGCCTGCTGGGTGCAGCTGAGGCTCGAGCCGCACTGGTTCGTGATGGTCTGTGCGTCGCTCACGCAGGTCGGGTCGGAATCGCAGGCCTCGATCTGGGAGCAGCAGCTCTGGTCCTCGCAGACGACGCAGGTCGTCGAGCCGGCCGCTGGCGCGCAGGAGTTCGTCCCGCCCGCGTCCGTTCCGCTCGTGCCGCCGCACGCGGCCGTGCAGCTCGCCTGGGCGCACGTCGCGAGCGCGCTGAAGTTCGCGTTGTCCGCGAGGCACTGGTCGCACGTGCCGTCCGCGTCGCACCCGTCGTCGCAGGTGACGCAGGCCTGGTCCGCGCTGCACGCGGTCGCCTGCGAGCAGCAGCTCGTCGCGAGGCACTCGGCGCACGTCGTCGTGCCGGTGATGGCCGCGCACGATCCGCCGCCGCTCCCGCTCCCGCCACTGCTGCCACCGCCACTGCTGCTGCTCGATGCGCAGCCGCTGCTCGAGCCGCTCCCGATGCCACCGAGCCCTCCGAGCCCGCCGCCCCCCGTGTCGCTGCAGCCCGACTTGCCGCCGCTCGACGACGAGCACCCGAGGGGCCCCATCGAGAAGAGGAGCCCACCCGCCGCCATCGCCGCGATCCCGAGGACCCCGCGTGCCCACACCCCGCCTGCCATACGCCTCATCACTGCTTCCTCCGATGCACGCCGTCTTTTTCCGGGTCCGCTGCGGCAAAAGGCCACACGGCACGAAGGGCGGATCCGTGAGGAGGTACCACACTCGGCAGGGGCATCACAACGGGCGCGTGCTCGCCGCGCTTACCGCTTTCGCGCTTCGCGACGGATTCACGCTTCGCGACAGAGGACGACTCGGTTAGTGTGCGGCGCATTTAACCGGGCGCGGATCCGCCGCCCCGAACCCTCGAGGGAGCGCCGACGTTCATGAAGACCATCCCCCGCGCGTGCTTGCCCGTCGCCGTCCTTGCGGCCTCGTTCGCGCCGTTCGCCTCGTTCGCTTCTTTCGCCGCGTTCGCGTCGATCGCCTCGATCGCCGCGTGGTCGGGCGTCGCGCACGCCGACCCCGCCAACCCGACGGACAACGACAAGGCGGCCGCCCGGCCGTTCGCCATCGAGGGCCTCCGCCTCGCCCAGGAGGGCAAGTGCCGCGAGGCCGTCGAGCAGCTCGACAAGGCCGAGGCGCTCGTCCACGCCCCGACGACCGCGGTCCCCCTCGCGCAGTGCGAGATCCAGCTGGGCAAGCTGGTCGAGGGGACGGAGCTTCTCAACCGCGTCCTCAACGAGACGCTCCCGCCGACGGCGCCCCCGGCGTTCGCCGAGGCCAAGAAGCAGGCGCGCGGCGTCCTCGACGCGGCCGCGCCCAGGATCCCGAAGCTCAGGATCCACGTCGAGCTGCCGCCGGGGATGGCGCCGGCGCTGGCCGTGACCGTCGACGGGCAGCCCGTCCCCGTGGTGCTCCTCGACAACGAGCGCCCCACCGATCCGGGCAGGCACCACGTGGTCGCGCAGCAGGCAGGCTACGGGACCGCCGAGGCGGACGTCACTCTGGCCGAGGGGCAAGTGGAGCCCGTCGTCCTGCACATCGCGGCCAACGGCGCGACCGGCGCGGCTCCGGTCGTGGGGGCGACCGCCGATCCGTACGGGCAGGGCGTGGTGGCGGTGCCCGCGGCGCCTCCTGCCGCAGGCTCGGGCGTTCCGGGCGCCCCGTGGAACGCGTTCGAGTTCGGCGTGCGGCTCGCGTTCGGGCTGCCGTTCGGGTCGATCATCAGCGGCAACGGGAACGACCTGAACCACACCGTCAGCAACCAGTTCATCCCCGTGTGGCTCGACGCGGGAGCGCGCATCGCGTCCCACTGGTACGTGGGCGCCTATTTCACGTACGGCATCGCCTCGACCGCGAGCCAGTTCTCGGCCTCCTGCCCCCTGACGGGCGTCAGCTGCAGCGCCAACGACACCCGCCTCGGCGTCAACGCGCACTACCACGTCCTCCCCGACAACCTCGTCGATCCCTGGTTCGGCCTCGGCTTCGGCTACGAGTGGCTCTCCGGCTCCGTCTCGGCAAGCAGCGCGGGCACCTCCATCAAGGAGAGCCTCGGCGTCGACGGATGGGAGTTCGCCAACATCCAGGGCGGCGTCGACTTCCACCTCCTCGACGGCGCGCTCAGCCTCGGGCCGACCGTCACCCTGACGATCGACCAGTACGATCACGTGAGCAGCCCGACGAACACCAACGGCGCGACCGTGGGATCGTCGATCACGAACCAGGCGCTCCACGAGTGGCTGCTGCTCGGCGTCCGCGGCACGTACGACCTGAAGCTCTGACCTGGCGTCACCGCTTCGCGCACTCCGGGTTCGCGCTCTTGAACTCGGCGTCCGTCATCGCCGTCGGCGGCTGCTTCGTGAGGATGTGTGCGCGCGCGCGGAAGAAGCGGAGCGCGTCGTCGCAGCGGGCCCCCTTCGCCGCGCACTGCGCCGCCGTCGCGAGGCCCGCCGTGGCCTGCAGCCGCGCCGTCTGCTGCGCGCCGTTGCGGTCGGGCAGCGTCTCGAGCGCGGCGAGGATGTCGTTGCCCGCGGCGACGCACTGCGCGGTGTCGCCGCGCTGCCACGCGGCCGTGGCCTGCGTGATGCCCGCGAAGACGTGCTCGGCGGGCGTCAGCTGATCGCGCGGGCAATACTGCGCCGCCACGCCCATCACCGCCGTCTCGACGGCCGCGGGGGCCGTCTGCGCCACGAAGGCGCGGTAGCGTTTGCGACCCGCCTCGCACCTGCCTGCGAGCATCTCGCAGAAGGCGTGCGAGGGCTGGAGGGTCGCCTGCTCGCCCGAGGGATCGGCGCGGTCGGCCGCGTCGAAGTCGGCGAGGCACGAGGGGTCCTTCTTGAGGACCTTCTGGGCGGCGCTCGCACGGAGCAGCGCCGCGTTGCCGCCGCCGCTCCCCGACGCGCCGCCGCCGACGATGGTGGCCGCGCGCGTCACCCGGAGAGCCACGAGGACGACCACGACCGCGCCGACGAGGAGGAGCGCGCCTCCGCCGACGGCGATGGCGAGCCAGGGAGGGCGAGGGGAGGGGGTGAACGCGGGCCCGGGCGCCTGCGAGGGCGCGAACGCGGGCGTGGGCGCGGGCGCGTGCGAGGGCGCGTGCGAGGGCGTGAACGTGGGCGCAGGTGCCGGCGGAGGCGTGAAGAGGGGGGAGAGCGCGGGGGCCGGGGTGTAGACGGGCGCGCCCGGGCCGGGCGTGACGGTGGGTGCGAGGGCGGTCGGGGCGAAGGACGGATGGAGGGGGGATGGCGCAGGCGGGGGGGTGACCGTGGCTGCGAGCGCGGACGCCTGCGGCGGCGGGGTGCCTGGGCCGGCGGTGGGGGCCATCGCCGTCGGGGCCATCGCCGTGGAGGCGACGCCGAAGGCGGCGGGATCGACGGCAGGGGCCATGGCGGTCGCGGCGTGCGCGTCGACCGCGGGGACGCGCGCGGACTCGGCGACGAGCCCTTGCCAGAACGGGCCGATCGACGGGAAGCGTGACGCCGGGTCGACGGCGAGGGCGCGCGCGAAGAGCTGCTCCACGGCGTCGCTCATGGGCAGCCCGCACGCGCGTGGCGTGGGGCGCCGGTCGGGCCGCATCGAGGCGACGAAGAGCTGCGTCGTGTCGGCGCCGTCGAGCGCGGGCCGCCCCGTGAGGACCTCGACCAGGACGAGCGCGAACGCGAAGACGTCGGTCCACGGGCCGGTCGCGCCGCGCGCGCGGTCGAACTGCTCGGGGGCGCCGTACTGCGGCGTGAAGGCCTGGATGGCCGTTCCCGTCTCCTGCATCGCGCGCGTCAGGTCCGAGACGTCGGCGACGACCTTCGCGATGCCGAAGTCGACGACCTTGCAGACGCGCCGGCCGCCGACGCCGGCGACGAAGAGGTTGCCGGGCTTGAGGTCGCGGTGGGCGACGCCCTGCTCGTGCGCGAGGGCGAGCGCCCGCGCAGCCGTGTCGAGGAGAGAGATGGCCTCGGGGAGGGTGCGCCCCGGAAGCCCGCGGCGCGCGCGGTCGACGAGCTCGACGTCGAGCGTGACGCCGTCGAGCCATTCGAGCGCGAGGTAGGGCGTCCAGGTGCCGTTCGGCGACACGGCGGCGCCGACGTCGAGCGCCTGCACGATGCCGGCGGTCGAGCGCGAGAGCTGGTGGAGCAGGCGGCCCTCGGCGAGGAACGCCTCGAGGAAGCGGTCGCGCTCCGCGCCCTGGAGGCGCACCGGGACCTTGAGGCACTTGAGCGCGACGCGCGCGTCGAACCCCACGTGGAGCGCGCGGTACACGACCCCGAAGCCCCCCTCGGCGACGAACGCGTCGACGCGGAACTTGCCGGCCACCGTGGCGCCGACCCAGCCGAAGGGATCGCCCTGCATGCTCCCTCCTTCAGCGTGCGTCGATGGTGCTCCGCACGCGCGCCGCGAGCGCCTGCGGCGTGAACGGCTTCTCGATGAGCGAGACGCGGCCGCTCTGGAGGAGCTGCGCGAGGCGCGTCGACGCGGGGGCGTAGCCGGTCGTGAAGAGGACGCGGGCGTCGGGACGCACCGCGAGGATGCGCTCGTAGGTCTGGCGCGCGTCGAGGCCGGGCATGACGACGTCGAGAAGGACGAGGGCGATCTCGCCGGAGCGCTCGGTGAACCGCTGGACGGCCTCCTCGCCGTCGGCGGCGGCGATGACGCGGTACCCGAGCTCGCTGAGGGTCATCGTGACGAGCGACCGGAGCGATGGCTCGTCCTCCGCGACGAGGACGACCTCGTGGCCGGTGGTCTTGCCGTGCACGGGGACACCGTTCCCGCGCGGCGTGCGCGTCGAGGAGAGGTCGTCGGTCCGCGGCAGGTAGACGCCGACGGTCGTCCCGGCGCCGGGCGCGCTCTGCACGTGGACGAAGCCGCCGTGCTGCTGGACGATGCCGTACACCGTCGCGAGCCCCAGGCCCGTCCCCTCGCGCTTCGTCGTGAAGAACGGCTCGAAGGCGCGCAGGCGCGTCGCCTCGTCCATTCCCACGCCGCTGTCGGTCACCTCG
Organism: Polyangiaceae bacterium; assembly: GCA_036490515.1. Classification (GTDB taxonomy): domain Bacteria; phylum Myxococcota_A; class Polyangia; order Polyangiales; family Polyangiaceae; genus Palsa-1150. The sequence goes on along the minus strand of DASXDU010000043.1, from coordinate 65,065 downwards.
ATCTCGGCGTAGGTCCCGACGCGCGCCCAGGGGTGGTGGGCGACGAAGGAAGCGTCGAGGTCGACCGCGCGGATGCGCAGGCGGAGCTTGCCGCCGTCGGGCATGGCCTGGCGAGCGTTCGTGCAGAGGTTGAGCAGGACCTGCTCGAGCTGCACGGCATCGGCGCGGACGACGACGGCGTCGGACGCGCGCTCGACGGCGAGCTCCACGTCCTCGCCGACGATGCGCTGGACCATGCGCGTGAAGTCCTCGACGGCGGCGCAGGCGTCGAGGGCGCGGGGCTGCATGATCTGCTTGCGCGAGAAGGCGAGGAGCTTGCGCGTGAGCTCGGCCCCGCGCCGCGCGGCGTCGAAGACCTCCGTGAGCTGCCCCGCCACGGGGTGCCCCGCCGGGAGCTTGCGCGCCGCGAGCTCGCTGAAGCCGAGGATGACCGCGAGGAGGTTGTTGAAGTCGTGCGCGACGCCGCCGGCGAGGAGACCTATGGCCTCCATCTTCTGCGACTGCCGGAGCTGTTCCTCCATGCGCTTGCGAAGCGTGGCGTCCTGCATGACGGTGATGCCGTGGAGGGGCGTGCCCTTCTCGTCGCGGACGAGGCGCACGGATGCCTCGATCGCGACGGGCTCGCCGTTCTTGGTGTGGAGGGTCATCTCCCCTTGCCATGCGCTCCGCGGCGAACGCAGGGCCGCGACCATCTCGTCGTACGTGCCCGGCGCATAGATCGTCCGGAGGAGCTGCGACCCGCTGCGGCCCACGGCCTCGGACGCGGCGTACCCGAACGTCCGCTCGGCGGCCTCGTTCCAGTAGATGAGCTTTCCGTCGGGGGTCGAGGCGATCACCGGCTGGCTGACCTGGTCGAGCACCTCGGCGTGGAACGCGAGCTTCTCGAGCGCTCCGCGCCGTTCGCTGATGTCCTGCGACGACCAGATGAGCTGCCCCACCTCGCCCTCGACCATGATGGGGATGGCGCGCACCTCGTACCAGCCGGTGGTGCCGTCCTCGCGGTATCCGGGGTGCTCGTAGCGGAGGGCCTTGCGGGTCGCGACGACCTCGCGGATGCGCTCCTCGATGCGCTGCTGCGCATCCTCGCCCACGGCGAAGGTCCAGAGCTTGCGCCCGACCACGACCTTGCCCGCGAAGGACTGGTTGCAGAAGGCGACGGTGCCGTCGGGATCGATGACCAGGACGATGTCCGGGGAGGCCTCCACGAGCGCCCTCCAGAGCATGCCCTCCTGATCGCGGTCGCGCGCTCCCACCAGAGAGCATGCTAGATCGAGCGGCACCTGCGATGAGCGGCGATTCGCGTACGGAACGAGAAAGATACGAGCCGGCGGCCCTCGAGCCGCGATGGCAGAGCTACTGGCACGAGCAGGCGACGTTTCGCGCCGAGCGGCACCCCGGCCGGAAGAAGCTCTACGTCCTCGACATGTTCCCGTACCCGTCGGGCTCGGGCCTCCACGTCGGGCACCCCGAGGGATACACGGCGACCGACATCGTCTCCCGTTACTGGCGCATGCGCGGCGTGGACGTGCTCCATCCGATGGGCTGGGACGCCTTCGGCCTGCCCGCCGAGCAGCACGCCATCGCGACCAACACGCATCCCCGCGCGACGACGGTGGCGAACATCGCGACCTTCAAGCGCCAGCTCAAGATGCTGGGCTTCAGCTTCGACTGGGCGCGCGAGGTCGACACGACCGACCCGGCGTACGTGAAGTGGACGCAGTGGATCTTCCTCGAACTCTTCGCGCGCGGCCTGGCCTACCAGGCCGAGGTCGCGGTCAACTGGTGCCCCGCGCTGGGGACGGTGCTCGCGAACGAGGAGGTCATCGACGGCAAGAGCGAGCGCGGAAACCACCCGGTCGAGCGGCTCCCGCTCCGCCAGTGGATGCTCAAGATCACCGCCTACGCCGACCGGCTCGACGCGGCCCTCGGCGGTCTCGACTGGCCGGAATCGACGAAGGAGAAGCAGCACCAGTGGATCGGCCGGAGCGAGGGCGCCGAGGTCGACTTCGCGGTCGCCGGGCGCACCGAGACGATCCGCGTCTTCACGACCCGGGCGGACACGCTGCCGGGGGTCACGTACGTCGTCCTCGCGCCGGAGCACCCGCTCGTCGAGGCGCTCGTCGCGCCCGAGCAGGCGGCCGCCGTGCGCGCGTACATCGAGCTGGCCCGCCGCAAGAGCGATCGCGATCGGGCCGAGGCGAAGACGAAGGCCGGCGTGGCGCTCGGCGCGACGGCCGTCAACCCGGTGAACGGGCAGGAGGTCCCCATCTGGGTCGCCGACTACGTCATCGCGACGTACGGAACGGGCGCCGTCATGGCGGTCCCCGCGCACGACGAGCGGGACCACGCGTTCGCGCGCGCCTACGGGCTGCCCATCGTGCAGGTCATCGAAGCGGTCGACAGCCGCGCGCTCGACGTGCAGGCGGAGGCCTTCTGCGAAGAGGGGAAGGCGCGCTACGGCAAGCTCGAGGCGGACGTCGACGTCCCGAACGGCACGCCGGGCGCCGAGGCGCGCGCGCGCATCACGGCCTGGCTCGCCGCGCGGGGCAAGGGGAGCCCGAAGGTCACGTACAAGCTGCGCGACTGGGTGTTCGCGCGGCAGCGCTACTGGGGCGAGCCCATCCCGATCTACTTCCCCGTCACGTGCGACGGCGATCCGCGCCGGCCCGGGGCGAAGGCCACCGTCCACTACGACCAGCCCATCGCGATGCAGACGAGCGAGCTGCCTCTCCGTCTGCCCGACCTCGAGGACTTCAAGCCCGGCAACGACCCGGCGGGCCCGCTCGCGCGTGCCGCCGACTGGCGCTTCTTCGAGAAGGACGGGCGCTGGTACGCGCGCGAGACGAACACGATGCCGCAGTGGGCGGGGTCGTGCTGGTACTACCTTCGGTACCTCGACCCGAAGAACGACCAGGAAGCGTTCTCGCAGCAGGCCTACGCCGACTGGATGCCCGTCGACCTCTACATCGGCGGTGGGGAGCACAGCGTCCTTCACCTGCTCTACGCGCGCTTCTGGCACGAGGTGCTGTTCGACGTCGGCGTCGTGAAGGACCCGGAGCCGTTCCTCAAGCTCGTCCACCAGGGCGTCATCCTCGGCGAGGACGGCCAGAAGATGGCCAAGTCCCGCGGCAACGTCGTGAACCCGGACGACGTCGTGAAGGCGCACGGCGCGGATGCGCTCCGCATGTACGAGATGTTCATGGGCCCCCTCGAGCAGGTGAAGCCCTGGCAGACGAGCGGCATCGAGGGCGTGCGCCGCTTCCTCGAGCGCCTGTGGAACGTCGCGACGGGGCCGACGACGACGGACCGGGCGGAGTACGACGACGCCACGCGGCGCCTCGTCCACAAGACGATCCAGAAGGTGGGGCACGACATCGAGGCGCTGCGCTTCAACACCGCCATCAGCGCGATGATGATCCTGGTGAAGCACCTCGGCGCGCTGAAGGCCGTGCCGGTCGACGCGCTCCGGTCGTTCGTGCTGCTGGTGTCGCCCTTCGCGCCGCACCTCGGCGAGGAGCTCTGGCACCGCCTCGGCAACGAGGCATCGCTCGCGTACGCCCCGTGGCCCGAGTTCGACCCGGCGCTCGTGAAGGACGACGTGGTCGAGATCGGCGTCCAGGTGAACGGCAAGCTGCGCGGCGCGATCACCCTCGCCGTCGACGCCGACGAAGCCGTGGCCCGCGCCGCGGCCCTCGAGGACGAGAAGGTCCGCGCTCACGTCGAGGGCAAGACCGTCCGCAAGTTCATCTACGTGAAGGGCAAGATCGTCAACTTCATCGTCGGATGACGACGACAGGAGTTCCCGCCTTCCTGTTCGTGGTTCTCTGCTGTGCCGGGGGCGTCGGGTGCGGGTACCGGGCCGTCTACGCGTCGGGCGCGCCGGCGCACCTGCACGTGAAGGTCGTGGCGTCGCACGTGCCGGACGCCATCGCGGCGGACGAGGTGGCGGCGGGCCTCCGCGAGGAGCTCGCAAGGGCGGGTGCGCTCGCCGCGGGGGACGGCTACCCGCGGGTCGCGATCGAGGTGCTGCGGGCAGACGAGGCGAGCGAGGGGATCGCGGCGGGGGCGAACGCGCCGGTCGCGCGCGGGACGGACGTCGCGATGGTGGCGCGCGCCTGGGTCGAGCCAGCCGCCGGCGAGGAGCCCGTGTCGGATACGGGCGACGTGCGCGCCGAGGAGACCGTCGCGGTCGACGTCCGCGCCGGGCAGCCCGATCCGCGCGCGGACTCCTTCCACCACGCCGACGCGCTGCGCGCCGCCGCGAGGCGCCTGGGCCACGCGCTCGCCTTGCGCGTACTGGGTTTGCCGGCCGCCAGCGAAGACCCCTGAGGGAGGAACGCCGTGCTACCCTGCCGCGGTCGCGATGATCACCATCGGCTGCGCCGGCTTTCCGGTCCCCGCGACGAGGTACTTCAAGGAGTTCCTCTTCGTCGAGGTCCAGGACACGCACGTGTCGACGCCGGGGACGGGCACCATCCGGCGCTGGAGGCGCGAGGCGCCTGCGGGGTTCGCTTTCTCGCTGCTCGCGCCGAAGGAGATCGGGACCGAGGGGTTCCGCGAGGGGAAGGTCACGGAGACCGCGCTGAAGAACCTCGTCGAGGTGGCGCGCGAGCTCGACGGGCAGACGGCCGTCTTCTGCGCACCGCCGGAGTTCGCGCCGTCGCGTGCGAACAAGGCGGTCGTGAAGGAGTTTCTCGGGAGCGTGAAGAAGAAGTTCAAGCGTGTCGTCTTCGAGCCGACGCCCGGGTGGGACGCCGACGAGGCGAGCGCGCTCGCCGCGGACGGCGGGGCCGTGGCGGCGAGGGACCCGCTCGTCGCGGGCCTGGCGGCGGGGCCGTTCGGCTACTACCGCCTGCCCGGGCCCGCGGGACACAAGAGCCGCTACGAAGACCCTGCCATCGAGAAGCTGGCCGAGATCGCGTCGCAGCCGCGCAACGAGCACGCCATCTACGTCTTCACGAACGTCGACATGTTCGCCGACGCCAAGCGCCTCAAGAAGGCCCTGAAGCTCCCCTGAGTCCCGCCAGGGTCAGTTGACCCCTCGAGGCGTTACTGGGCGCACTCGGAGGCGCAGTACTGGACCAGGCAGTCGACGAACGCCTGGCCCTCGTTCTGCTCCACCGTGGAGAACGGCGCGACCGCGCAGATCTGCTGGAGGCACGCGGTGGGGGTGCCCGCGTCGGTCGCCACGCAGTTCTGCGTGCACTTGACGAACCGCTCGCACCCCGTGACGCCCGCGTCGTCGGCGTTGCTCGGGTCGCTGCGGCACGTGCACCACGCGGACTCGCAGTTCGTCGCGATGCACACCCCGCAGGCCGGCCCCTGGGCGACGGGCGGGGCGCACTCCGCGCCCGCGTCGGGGCTCGCCGCATCCGGGACCTCGGCGTCCGGGAGAGACGCGCCCGCGTCGCCGGGCGCCGTGTCCGCGACGGCGTGGTCCTCGGGCACCGCGGCGTCGCCGGGGTGCCCCGCGTCGAGGAGGCCCGCGTCGTGTCCTTCCACGTTCGAGCCGCCGCTGCTGCTGCTGCACGCGCCCGCGACGAGCGCGCACGCCACGGCGAGGGCCGTCGTCCAAGCCAAGGGTTTCATGAGGCGAAGTGCACTCAGGATAGCGCGCGCCGGCGGAACGCGCCGACGCCGAGCGCGATCGAGGCCAGCAGCCACGGCCAGTCGCCGATTCGCTCGTACACGGTGTGACTCCGCATCCAGTGAATGGGCGCCGAGATGGCCTCCTCGCGGAAGGTGCCGGACCTGGCGATGACGCGGCCGACCGGGTCGACGACGGCGCTGACGCCGCTGTTCGTGCCGCGGACGAGGTAGCGGCGGTGCTCGACCGCGCGGATCTGCGCGAGCGCGAGGTGCTCCCAGGGCTCGGCCGAGTCACCGAACCAGGCGTCGTTCGTCATGTTCACGAGGAGCTCGGGGTCCGCGTGACGGACCGCGTCGTTCGTGAACTCGGGCAGGATGTCCTCGTAGCAGATGAGCACCGTCACCGGATGCTTGGCGCCCCCGTAGTCGAGCATGAGCGGCTCGAGCGAGGTGCCGCGCGAGAAGTGCCCGCTGTTGGGGGACCACTTGTAGAGGATGGGGAACGAGTCGCCGAAGGGCAGGTACTCGCCGAAGGTCAGCAGGTACTGCTTGTCGTAGCGGCTGGTGATCGCGCCCGTCTCGTCGCTCGCGACGGCCGTGTTGTAGAGGATGTACTCGCGCTCGTCGGGGACGCGCTTGACGACGACCGCGCCGAAGATGGCGGGGACGCCGATGCGCCGCGAGACGCCGCGCAGGAGCTCCGTCTTGTAGGTGTCGTCGCGCACGGGGCGCGTGGCCGACGTCTCGCTCCACACGACGAAGTCGACGGGCGGATGATCCTTGTCCCCGTGCTCGAGCTGGCGGGAAAGATCGAGGTGGCGGTTCAGGCCCTCGTCGTACGAGCTCCGCTTCTCCATCAGGCCCATGTTCGCCTGCACGACGCCGACGACCGCCTCGGGCGCAGCCTGGGCCGCTCCGTCGACCGCCCCGATGCGCAGGACGCCGTAGCAGCACGCGAACGCGAGCGTCACCGCCCCCGCGCCGAGGACGGCGATCGCTGGCTTGCGCCGCTCGCACCGCGCCAGGATCGGCTCGGCGAGTGCGAGGTTCGCGCCCGCGAGGACGAGACCCACGAGGATGGGGCCCCCCACGTCGGCGAGCTGCGTCAGCACCGGGACCTGGTGCACCGTCGCCGCGTAGTACCAGGGGAAGAGCAGGGGGTAGAGCAGCTCGCTCGCCGCGAAGGCCGCCGCGAAGACGAGCGGCGCCGGCCAGCCGCGCGCCGTGGCCCGACCGTAGAGCCACCCGAGGAGGCCGATGCGCCCGCCCTGGTACGCGCAGACCACGAACACGAAGAAGAAGCAGATGGGCGCGGGGAAGCCGCTGAACGTCCGCAGCATCTCCTGGAGCCAGAAGAAGCCGAAGACGTTCATCGTGACGCCGGCGGTCCACCCGAGGAAGGCCGCCCGGCGCGCCGGCTGCCGGTGCATCGCGACGACCAGCGGGACCCACGCGACGAACGCGAGCGGCCACACGTCCATGCCCGCGAAGGCGAGCCAGTAGAGGAGCCCCGAGAGGAACGCGCCCGCGTAGGCGAGGCGGGGGGAAAGGGGCAACACACCCGCCGCGGGGAGAACGAGCGCGATCGCGCGGGGCGCGCGCGGCTTGGCGGCCTTCGCCATCGCCCCGGCTTGTAGCACGGTCAGCGCAGCGTCTTCTCGACCTTGTCGAGGAGGTCCTTGATGCTGAACGGTTTCGTGACGTAGTGCCGCGCGCCGAGCGCGATCCCCGCCATGAGGTCCGCGGGCTGGGCCTTGGCCGTGAGGAAGATGATGGGCATCGCCCGAAGCTCCTTGCGGTTCTTCACCATGCGCGCGAGCGAGAACCCGTCGATGGTGGGCATCATCACGTCGCAGATGAGCAAGTCCGGGGTCCGGCCCTGCCCGAGCACCTCGGACGCAGCGAGGCCGTCAGCCGCCTGCTGGACGTCGTAGCCCTGCGTCAGCAGGGCCTTGCAGATCATCGTGCGCACGGCTGCGTCGTCGTCCACGACCAGGACGAGCTTCTTGCGCTTCGCGTCCTCGCCCATCGAACGCGAAAGCGTAGCGCGGCAGCGGAGGCGACCGCCACCCGCGCGTCACTTCGGGTTGATGGCGAGCATCTCGATGTCGAACACGAGCGTCGAGTTCGGTGGGATGCCCGGCCGACCGCGCGCGCCGTAGGCGAGCGACGGCGGGATGACGAGCTTGCGCTTCTCTCCCACCTTCATCCCGACGACGCCCTGGTCCCAGCCCTTGATGACGCTGCCCTGGCCGAGCGTGAAGTCGAACGGCTGGTTCCGGTCGCGCGAGCTGTCGAACTTCTTCCCGTCGGTGAGGGTGCCCGTGTAGTGGACGCGCACCTTGTCGCCGGCCTTTGCGGCGGGGCCCTTGCCCGGCGTGACGGTGGTCGACTGGAGCGGAGCCTCGGGCACGGCCGGCGCAGACGCGGAAGGCGGGGCCTGGGCGGCTGCGGTGGTGGTGGCCGTGGGGGCCGCAGCAGGGCGGGGCTCGGTGGCCGTCACGGGCTCCGGAGCGGGCGGCTCGGTCAGCGACGTGCAGGCCGACAGCGCGAGGGCGACCGCCGGGAGGGCGTGGTAGAAGGGAGCGCGCATCATCCTGTGAGCCGGGAATTACTGGGGGCTCCCGGGAAAGTCAAAGGCGGAACGGCGATGTCGCGCGTGCTTCACATCGAGGACGACCCGAGGAACCGCCTGCTCGTGCGCAAGCTCCTCGCCCCCGAGGGCCACGAGGTCGTCGATGCCACCGACGGCCTCGAGGGCGTGCGCGCGGCGCTGTCCATCCGGCCGGACCTCGTGCTCGTCGACCTGAACCTCCCCGGCCTCGACGGCTACGAGGTGACGCTCCGCCTGCGCTCCGAGCCGTCGCTGAGCGGCGTCCCCATCGTGGCCATCACGGCCGAGGGCGATCGCGACACGAGCTTCGCCGTCGGTTGCGATGGCTTCATCCAGAAACCCATCGACGCGCGGAGCTTCGCCGCCCTCGTCCGCCGCTACCTCTCGGGCCACCGCGAGCCGTACACGTCGAGCGCGGACGCGACGGGCGAGCGCCTGCGCCTCCAGAGCCACCGCATCGTGCAGCACCTCGAGCAGAAGGTCGCGGAGCTCAGCGGGACCAACGAGCGCCTCCGCGAGGTCGAGCGCCTGCGCACCGAGTTCTACCGGAACATCAGCCACGAGCTGGCGACGCCGATGACACCCATCGTCGGCTACCTGCGCATGCTCCTCGACGAGGAGCTCGGGCCGCTCAACAAGCCGCAGGTGAAGGCGATGCGCGCGATGGACGACTGCGTCCGGCGCCTTCGCGGGACGCTCGACAACCTCATCGACGTCACCGGCCTCGAGACGGGGCGCATGCGGTTCTTCCACCGCGAGTACGACTTCCTCGACACCGCACGTCGCGCTCTCGCCGCCTACGCCGATCCGTTCGCCGAGCGGCAGCTCACCCTCCTCGAGGAGCTCCCGCGCGGCCCGCTGCCCGCCTACGGGGACTCCGATCGCCTCGCGCGCGCGATGAGCCAGCTCCTCGACAACGCCTGCAAGTTCACGCCGCAAGGCGGCATCGTGGGGGTGCGCGTGCGCGTGCTCGACGCGCACTACGAGGTGCTCGTCGCAGACAGCGGCGTCGGCGTCCCGCCCGAGCGCGCCGATCGCGTGTTCGACCCGTTCTACCAGGTCGACGGCTCGACGACGCGCATGCACGGTGGAGTCGGCGTCGGCCTCGCCATCGCGCGGCGCGTTGCGCGCGGCCTGGGGGGCGACGTGAAGCTCGCGAGCGGGGCGACGGTCGAGGGGATGTACCTGACGGGCGCCGCGTTCTCGCTGACCGTGGCGAAGCGCGCCCCGACGGTCGTCGTCGACGCGACGAACTGAAGAGGGAGCATGGCCGCCGGAGGCGAAGCGCGGGGAGAACGAGCCGCGGCCGGTGCGCAGGCACGGCGCGTCTACCTCGACTGGAACGCGACGACCCCGCCGCTCGAGGAGGTGGTTGCCGCGATGGCCGAGGCGGCGCGCGCGACGTGGGGGAACCCGTCGAGCGTGCACGCGTTCGGGCGCGCGGCGAGGGCGCGCGTCGAGGACGCGCGCGAGGCGGTGGCGGCGCTCGCGAAGTGCGATCCGCGCGAGGTGGTGCTCACGTCGGGGGGCACGGAGGCGAACAACCTGGCGCTCCGGGCTGCGTTTGCGAGGGAGAAGGGCGTGCTCGTGACGAGCCGCCTCGAGCATCCGTCGGTGGCGCGCGTCGCGGAGGCGCTCGAGGCCGAGGGAAAGGCGCGCGTCCGCTGGCTGCGCGTCCTTCCGGTCGGGACGATCGACCTCGCAGACCTCGAGCGCGCGCTCGGGGAAGGGGACGTGAGGCTCGTGGCGCTCCAGGCGGTGAACGCCGAGACGGGCGTGCTCCAGCCGGTGCGCGAGGCGACGGCGCTGGCCCACCGCGCGGGAGCCCGCGTCCACGTCGACACGGTGCAGACGTTCGGGCGAAGCGAGGACGTGCACGAGGACGCGGACACGCGGAGCCTCGCCGCGCACAAGATGCGGGGGCCCAAGTCGATCGGGGCGCTCGTCACCCGGCCGGGGCTCGCGGTACCTCCCGTGCTCTTCGGCGGGAGCCAGGAGCGAGGCATCCGCCCGGGGACCGTGGACCCGGTCGCCGCGGCCGGTCTCGCGGTGGCTGCGCGGCACGCACTCACGTCGCCCGCGCGGTGGGCGGCGGTCGCGCCGCTTCGCGACGCGCTCGAGGCGGGGCTTCTGGGGCTGGGGCGCGGGCTGCGCGTGAACGGCGCGGGCGCGACGCGGGTGCCGCACGTGGCGAGCGTGTCCTTCCCGGGCTGGACGGGCCCGGAGCTGGTCGCGGCGTTCGACCTCGAAGGAGTCGCGGTCTCGGGTGGGAGCGCGTGCAGCGCCGGGACGGCGGAGCCGTCGGACGTGCTCCTCGCGATGGGGGCGGGGGAAGGCGCGACGAGCACGCTGCGGTTCTCGCTCGGGGAGGAGACGGTCGCGCACGACGTGGAGCGGGCGCTCGCCGTGGCGAAGCGGGTGCTCGCGAGGACGGTCCCGCGGCCCGACGCCACCTGAAGGACCCTCCACGACGCCGTTCCGACCGCCCCGGTCACCCGACGAGAGCTCCGTGTGACCCGGAGTCTTCGTCGAGACGCCTTCCGTCGATCCCCCGTCACCCGGGCAGCACGCCCGGTGACCTGGAGAAGACCGCGCGTCGCTCTTCGTGTTCGCCGAGTCGCGTGGACGAAACTCCCTGTGACGTGGAGCAAACGCCGAGTCACGTGAAGCAATCGCCCTGTGACGGGGAGCAATTGCCGCGTGACGGGGAGCAATCGTCGCGTGACCTGGAGCAATCGTCGCGTGACGGGGGGCAATCGCCGCGTCACGCGGCATGTTCGCCGTGCGTCGTGGCGGTCTCGCCGCGTGACGTGACCTCGACGCCGCGCGACGGGGCGAACACTCCGGGTCACCTTCCGAACATGCCGTGACACCTTCCGGATTGGGCGTGCGTCGTGACGTCTACGCCATGTCGCTTTTCCGAGACCCCGGGTGGCAATCCATTTGCTCAGGAACGCTTTCCCTCAATCCCACGTCACTTTCACGATACGCCACGACGAATTTCACGCCCGCGCCCGCGCCTGCGGCGGTGCCCGCGCCCGCGGCCCCTAGTACCCGCTCGCCGTCCGGTTGATCGGGCCCGACGACCCGTTGAACGGAATCCAGAAGACGCGCGCCTGCGTGTCCGCGCCGTGGTGCGAGTACCCCGCGAGACCGAAGAGGACGTTCCAGAAGTACCCGTGCGGATCCTCGCCGTACGAGAAGAGCGGGAGCAGGTGGAACTGCCAGTCGCTGCCGCCCGCGACGCGCTTCTCCATGTAGAGGGAGTTCGCGGCGACCTGCGTGATCGTGCCGTCCTTGGCGTCGGCGAACCGCCAGAAGACCGGGAAGCCGATGGTGGTGCGGCCCGTCTTGTCCGCGAAGTCCCAGAACGCCGGGGCAATCACGGTGTGCGACGAGTCGTCCTTGCGTCCGAGGTACACGATGGGGTGGAGGTCGTTCTCCCAGCCGTGCGTGTTCGTGTTGAGCGTGATCGTCGGGAAGAGCCAGGTGGTGCTCGACTGCGCGTACGTCTCGAAGTGGCCGGCGAGGGGCGTCAGCCAGTCGTGCCCCGCGGGGCTGTCGGACGTGTAGAAGAACGGCGCGATCGCCCACGCGTGCACGCCGAGCTCCGAGTCGCGGTAGTTCCACCAGACCGGAAAGACGGGGCCGGCCGCGGTGAGCGACGTCTTGCCGTTGTGCGTCTGCGCGTTCGAGTAGAGGAGCGACAGAACCGTGTCCGACGTGTGGGTCACGCGCCGGTAGTACGCGAGCGGGGGGATGATGAAGAGCGACTGATCCGGGTCACGCCCGTAGTGATAGAAGGGCAGGAGCGTCGTGTGCTCCTCGACGACGCCGCCGGTGTTCGGCTTGCCCTCGATGTGGAAGAAGAGCGGCGCGATGTCGAAGACGTCGCGCTTGGGGCTCGTGCGCGTGATCACCGGGCCGACTACCGTGAACGTGCTGGCGTCGAGCTCGTGCTCCGAGTGGTACGTGAGAAGGGGCGGGATGAAGGTGTACGTCCGGCGGTTGCCGTCGACGCTCCCGTTGTCGCCGTGGAAGAAGAACGGGACGACCCCGAGGTCCACGTCGCTGGCGGTGCGATCGCGGAAGTACGGGCCGACGAGCGTGAACGCGCCCTTCTCGTTCCAGTGCGACGTCGTGAGCAGCGCCAGCGAGTGGAAGTACCCGCCGTCCTTGCGGCTCCCGGCGAAGAAGAGCGGCGCGAGCCAGTTGTCGGTCTCGCCGGGCGCCTCGCGATGGACGAACGGACCGGCGACGACGACGTGGTTGTCCCGATCGCGCACGCGCCAGAAGGGCGGGAAGACGACGTCCATGTCGAGGTCGAGCGACCGGCGCCGGTAATAGAAGAGGCCGTAGAGGCCTTCGGTGTCCTGGCTCTTGGGGACTCCGTAGCTCTTCTGCGACGGGTCGGGCAGGCCGCGCGTCTGCTCGATGTAGAAGGGCGGGAGCATCCGGAAGCGGTAGTCGCCGCGGCGCTCCTCGTACGGGAACCAGCTCCGGTGCTCGAGCGACCCCTCGGGTGAGGGGGGCCCTGCCGAGAAGTCGGTCCCGATGCGCTCCTTGATCTCCGGCGCCACGGTGAGCGGGTCGCTCGGCGGCGCGATCTCCGGCTCGGAGGCGCGCATGTACGCGCTGTGGATCTCCTCTTCCTCTTCGGGTGTCGGCGCGTGTGGCTCGCCCCCGGAGGGCTTGCCTCCCGGCCGGGGCGGCGTCCGCCCGAGCTGCGCCGACGCGGTCCCCGCCGCAGCGGTCACCGCGAGGAGCACGAGCGCACCGAGGGCCCCCGCCTTGGTCCGTCGCGACGGATGTCCTCCGATCACGGGCTCTCCGGGGGGCGAGAGTCGACGCTGCGCGACGCTGCGCGGAGGCGGTCGACCACGATGCGGATGGCCTGGTCGCGCGCCATCGTCTCCTGGGCGTGCGCCTCGAGGTCCTTCACCTGGACGACGTCGTTCTTCAGCTCGTCCTCCCCCAGGATGAAGACGACGCGGGCACCGAGAGCGTTCGCCCGCCGGAGCTGGCTCTTGAGCGACGAGCCGCGCGTGTCGACCTCGCAGCGGATGCCGCTCTTGCGGAGGTCTCTCGCGAGGACGAGCGCAGGGGCGATCGCATCGCCGAGGGGGGCGACGAGCGCGTCGACGACGCTCGCGCGCACCTCGACCTCGCTGGCGATGAGGAGGCGCTCGAGCCCGGCCGCGAAGCCGATCGCGGGCACCTGCGGGCCGCCGAGGTCGGCCACCATGAAGTCGTACCGCCCGCCGCCCACGAGCGTGCTGCCGGCGCCGAGCTTCTCGCGCGCGCCGATGATCTCGAAGAGCGTGCGGGTGTAGTAGTCGAGGCCGCGCACGAGCTTCGGCTCGACCTGGTAGGGCGTCCCCAGCGCGTCGAGATGCCGGCGCAGCCCGTCGAAATGAGCGCGGTCGTCGTCCGAGAGCAGGGCGTGCAGCGTGGGAGCGTCGACGACGGCCTCGCGGTCGCGCGGGTCCTTCGAGTCGAGGATGCGGAGCGGGTTGGTCTGGAGCCGTCGCTGCGAATCGGGCGAGAGAGCCGCGAGCTTCGGCGTGAGGTACGCCACGAGGGCCTCGCGGTAACGGGCGCGCGTCTCGGGGCCGCCGAGCGTGTTGACGACGACCTCGACGTCCGGGACGCGCAGCTCGCGGAGGAGCTCGACGAGCATGTCGATCATCTCGGCGTCGCACCCGGGGCCGGGGTCGCCGAAGATCTCGGCCCCGAGCTGGTAGAACTGCCGGTACCGGCCCCGCTGCGGGCGCTCCGCCCGGAACATCGGCCCCGTGTACCACCAGCGCGTCACCGGCTCCTTCGCATGGACGCCGTGCTCGAGGAAGGCGCGCGCCGCGCCGGCCGTGCCCTCGGGCCGCAGGGTCAGCGGCTCGTCGTGGTGGACGAAGGAGTACATCTCCTTCTCGACGACGTCCGTCGTCTCGCCGATGGCGCGCGCGAAGAGCGCCGTCGACTCGACGCACGGGGTCCGCACCTCGCGGAAGCCGTAGAGGCTCATCGTCCGCTCGTACGCCCGCTCGACGCGTTGCCACCGCCCGATCTCGTCGGGGAGCACGTCGTTCATGCCTTTCACGGCGCGCGGAGCGTTCATGGGAAGGGCGCGGCGAGGCCGCGCGGCCCGCTCTTATGACCCCGAGCGCGCCGCCGGGTCAAGCGCACGGTGCACCCCTTGCACCACGGCGCTGCACGGCGCGCTCCTGGCGGTGGCGGGCCCGCGTCGGCCGCGGTAATCGAACGGGGGTGGCCCCGAAGGGACGGACCGTGGCGCTCGACCCGGGCAAGGTGCGCGTGGGCGTCGCCGTGGACGACGAGCTCGGGCTCCTCGCGCATCCGCGGGGCGCGCTCGACGGGCGGGACCGCAAGGCGCTGCTCGCTGCGCTCGGAGCCCTCGCCGACGAGGAGCAGGTCGTGCGGTTCGTCGTCGGGCTGCCGCTCCACATGTCGGGCGACGAGGGCGCGTCGGCTCGCGACGCGCGCGTTCTCGCGCAGCAGCTCGCCGATGCGACCGGTCGCGAGGTGGAGCTCTGGGACGAGCGGCTGACGACCGTGCAGGCGCAGCGGTCGCTCCGGGCGAGCGAGGTCCGCGGGCGCAAGGCGCGCGATCGGATCGACGAGGCCGCGGCCTGCGCGATCCTCCAGTCGTGGCTCGACGCGCGGCGCGCGAGGCGCCGGCGATGACCAGCCCTCGCGGCAAGAGCAGCAAGAGGAAGAAGCGCCGAAAGCCCCAGGAGCCGTCGCAGGCGGGAGGGCAGGCGCGCCCTCCGAAGGCGCCGCGCCGGACGTGGCCCTTCACCGCGCTCGGGCTCGCCCTCGTCGCGGCGTCGGTGTGGCTCTTCGGGCTCTACCCGTCCGAGCCGGGCCCCGGGGAGGGCAGCGTCGTGGAGATCGTGATCCCCAAGGACGTGGACGCCGGGCACCTCGCCGTCATCCTCGGCTCGAGCGGCCTCGTTTCGAGCCCGCGTCTCTTCGTCATGTGGCTGCGCCTCACGGGCGGCGCAGGGAGCGTCGTCCCCGGCATGCACCTGCTGACGGACGACGCGTCGCCACGCGCCCTCATGGCCCGCCTCGAGCGGCGCGGCGGGGGCGGGAGCGTCCGCGTGACGTTCCCGGAGGGCTGGACGCGCTTCGACATGGCGCGCCGCCTCCAGGAGCGCCACGTCGTCTCGCTCCGCAGCTTCCTCGGCGCGACGACGGACCCTGCGCTCCTCCACGAGCTCGGCGTGGCCGGCGACAGCGCCGAGGGGTTCCTCTTCCCGGCGACCTACGATCTCGCCTTCGACAGCGACGCGCGCGACGTCGTCCGTCGCATGAAGCACGAGTTCGACCGCCGGTGGGATTCGCTGTCGCACCTGCACCAGTCGACGCTCAACGACGTCATGACGTCGGCGGCCCTCGGCGTGCGCGAGGTGGTGGTGCTCGCCTCGATGGTCGAGAAGGAGGCCGCCGCCGACGACGAGCGACCCCTCGTCGCGAGCGTCTTCCTCAACCGGCTTCGCGACCCGGCGTTCCACCCCAAGCGCCTCGAGTGCGATCCGACGGCGAGCTACGGCTGCCTGGTCGCGCCCGAGAAGGCGGCGTCGTGCGCGGGGTTCACCGGCAAGGCGACCGCCGCGATCGAGCACGATCCGGACAACCCGTACTCGACGTACACGCACGAGGGGCTGCCGCCGGGGCCCATCGCGAACCCCGGCGCCCGCGCGCTCGAGGCGGTCATGGCGCCGGCGTCGACGAAGTACCTCTACTTCGTCGCGAGAGGGGACGGGCACAGCACGTTCTCGGAGACGTACGAAGCCCACGCGAGCGCCGTGCGCGACGGCGGCAGGCGCGCTGCGCCGCCCGCCGCGACGACGATGGGCGGCCCGGGGTCGACGCCGTAGGAATCGCGCGTCGCCCGGAGCGCGCCCATGGGCGCGCGTTAAAAGATCACGAGCGGGCCGCGCAGGAAGCGGTCCGCTCGTGGAGGGCGCTCGCAAGAAAAGAAAGAGGGTCCGGGTCGGGGAGGAATCCGGGGGTCCGACTGCGCGCCCGTACGGGGGGCATGAGCAGGGGGCGTGCCGCGCTCGAAGTGCGCGTTTTCACGTCGACCCGGCGCCGGCCGTGAACGCGCGGTCGCGGACCGGTGTGTGAAAGGTGGGTGTCACGCGAACGGGCGACGATGTGGCAAGCTCCAGACGAATGGCGCCGGAGAGGTCGGTCAGCGAGGTGAAGGGCCTTTGGTTCACCGTCGGCCGCCGGTACGTCCTCGAGAGCCACGGCGAGGAGGCGCTCGCGACCTGCGTCGCGCGACTCGGCGACCGGCACGGGCCCGTCTTCGCCGACCCGCTGCCCTCGGCCTGGTACCCCGAAGAGACCCTCCAGCAGACCCTCGGCGTGCTCGGGGTGGTCATCGCCGGCGGCGAGAGCGACCGCTACGTCCGGATCATCGAGGACTGCTCGCTCCTCGCGGTGCACCACTTCTTCCGCGCGCTCCTCCGCCTCGTGCCGCCCGCGACGATGCTGCGCAAGGTTCCGACGATGTGGGGCCTCATCCGGCGCGGCGCCGGGCGCGTGGTCGTCGACGCCGACGAGACGCATGCCCTCGTCCGGTACAGCGAGTTCCCGTACTTCGACGACCTCAACTACCGGCTCCTCACGCTCGGAGCGATCCGCTCGCTGATGACCCTCTGCGGCGCGAGGAACGCGCGCGTCGAGCTGGGCACGCACACCGCGGACTCGCTGAACGTCGCCGTGACGTACTGACGTCCACGAGGACGCGCCATGCCCCAAAACCGGGGCCAGCCTCTAGTCTGTCGCGCATGCCTGCGTGGTCCCCCCCGGCGCTCGCCGCCGCGCTCTTCATCGCCGTCCACTACCTGCTCCTCCGCGCCGCATCCGGTCGCCTCGAGGACCGTCTCGGGGCGCTCGTCCTCGAGACGGCCGCAGCGCTCGGCATCGCGGCCAGCCTGCTCCTCGGCCCGCGCGGCGACGCCGTCACGAACACGCGCGCGGGGTTCGGCTTCGCGGCGGCGAGCGGCCTGGCGGTCTCGGTCGCGAGCATTCTGCTCTTCACGTCGCTCCGGCGCGGCGGCCCCGTCGCCTCGACCGGCACCATCGTCCTCGGCGGCGGTGTCGCGCTGAGCGCGCTGGCGGCTCCGTGGCTCTTCGGTGAGTCGTTCACGGCGCGGCGAGCGCTCGGCATCGCGCTCGGCGTCGCTGCGATGTGGGTTCTCGCCGGCGAGTCGTGATAGATCGCGGCCGGTGCTTCTCGCGGGCGACATCGGAGGAACGCGCGCGCGCCTGACGCTGCTCGGTCCCGACGGCAAGGCGCGCCGTCACGAGGTCTTCGAGAGCCGGGCCTTCCCGTCGCTCGAGGCCGTGCTCCAGCGGTTCCTCGGCAAGCCGGCGCCGCGCGTGACGGCGGCCGCGTTCGGGGTCGCCGGCCCGGTGGTCGGCGGGCGGTGCGTCGCGACGAACCTGCCGTGGGTCATCGACGCGAAGCGCATCGCCCGCAGGCTCGGCATCGCTCGCGTGACGCTGCTGAACGACCTCGTCGCGCTGGCCCTCGGTGCGCTCGACGTGCCCCGCTCCAAGCTGCGCGTCCTCGGCGAGGCAGGGGCGCCGAAGAAGCGCGGCGGCAACGTCGCGGTCATCGCCGCGGGGACGGGGCTGGGCGAGGCGATGCTGGTCTGGGACGACGTGTCGGGGCGCTTCGTCCCGAGCGCGACCGAGGGCGGCCACGCGGACTTCGCGCCCGCCGACGAGCTCCAGGGCGAGCTCCTCGCGTTCCTTCGCCGGCGCAACGACCACGTGAGCTGGGAGCGGCTCGTCTCGGGGATGGGCCTCGGCAACCTCTACGACTTCTTCCGCGAAGGGCGGGGCATCGCCGAGTCCACGGACAGCGCGCGCGCCCTCGACGCGGCGTCCGATCGCAACGCTGCCATCGCGCAGCTGGCAGACGCCGGGACCAGCGAGCCCGCGCGCCACGCGGTCGAGCTCTTCACGCGTCTCTACGGCGCGGAGGCCGGCAACCTCGCGCTCAAGACGCTCGCGGTCGGGGGCGTGTACGTCTGCGGCAACATCGCCGCGAAGATGCTCCCGCGCCTCGAGATGGGGGGCTTCCGTCAGGCGTTCGAGGACAAGGGCCGCTTCCGGTCGCTGCTCGCCAAGGTTCCCCTCGCCGTCGTGCTCGACACCGACGTCGGTCTCGCCGGAGCGAAGCGCGTCGCCCTGGGCCGCTGAGCCACCCGGCCCGCCGCGGCCGACGCCGCAGCCGCGGCCGCCGCGGGCCGCCGATCAGTCGACGCCGCCAGCGGCCTTGTCGATGAGCCACGTGACGGCGCCGCGGCACCCGCGGACGACCCGCGCAGGGGTCTCGTGGACGTCGCCCTGGGCCGACCAGACGCGATCGAGCGCGGGCCGCTTGCCGGCGCCGACCGCGAGAATGAACAACTGCCGCGCGTGCTCGAGCGCGGGGGCCGTGATGGTCATGCGCGCCTCGCGCCCGGGAGCGGCCTTCACGGCGGCGACGAGTCGGTCGTGGATGTCGACGGTCGTCTCGCCGGGGAAGAGCGACGCGGTGTGCCCGTCCTCGCCGATGCCGAGGACGACGGCGTCGAACGCGGGGATGCCGTCCCCGTCGAGCTCCACGTGCTCGCGGATCGTGCGCTCGTAGGAGCGCGCCGCGGCGTCGATGTCCGGCGCGTCGGCGGGCATGCGGTGCACGCGGCCGGCCGCGATCCCGGCGCGGTCGACGAGGGTGGCCTTGGCCCACCGGTAGTTGCTTCGGTCGTCGGTCGGGGGGACGGCGCGCTCGTCGACCCAGAAGACGTTCACCTTCGTCCAGTCGATGCCCGACTCGGCGGCGAGCTTCGTGTACGCGTCGCGCGGCGTGTTCCCCCCGGAGAGCGCGATCGATGCGCGGCCGTTCTTGCCCACCGCGTTGCGCAGGGCCCGTGCGAGCCGGCGCGCTGCCTCCTGCGCCACCTCGGCCGGATCGCGCGACGCGACGAGCTGCCCCGGGACGACCTTGGTTGTCATGGATTGGGACCCCCGACGTTACCGTCCCCTCCACCGCACGCCAACTCCTCGCCGCCGAGCTCGTCCGCCCACGTCGCGGACTCGGCGAGGGCCCCGTCGCGAATCGGCCGGTGGAGCGTTCGCTCGAGCAAGACCGCAGGCGCCGAGAGCTGCATCCGGACATGCTGCTCGAGCCGCCGCGGCTCGCCGTCCGGCCCCGTCGTCTCGAGGCGCCACGTGGCAGCGTCACCGGCCTTCTCGCGCTCGATGGAGCCGCGCAGGCGGACGTCGCGCACCGACGCCTCGAGCCGGACGGCCACGAGCGCGTTCGGCGTCGCCTTCCCCGCCGGGTCCCCGCAGAGCGCTGCATGGACGCTCGCGCCGTCCTTGCGCTGGAGGCGGAGCTTGCCGGCGAGGGCTCCCGCGCGCCACCCGAGGCGCGTCGCGAGCCAGCCGAGAAGGAGGGCCGCCTCCGCGCCCGTCGGCGCCCCCGCGGGCGAGGCTTGCACGAGCGTGACGCCCGTGACGTTCGCCGCGAGCTCGCGCAGCCGGGGCTCGTCGAACATGCGCGCGCACATCTCCTGCCACGGCGCGAGCCTCGTCCAGACGAGGTCCGCGACGCCGGGGCAGCCCCAGTCGGGCCGGGCCCGGGCCCACGTGACGACGCTCGCGAGGCTGCCGACCGAGCCCTGCGCCGCGTCGAGGACGATGCGCTGCGCGTCCCGCGCGAGGGGCTCGAAGACGGGGTCCTCCACGTGCACGCGGCCGAGCCAGACGAGCGTCGTCGGCACGTCGGTCGCGCAGAGGGTGTCGATGCAGCTCGCGATGCGCTCGCAGACGGTCCCCCGCGCCGTCAGGGTGATGCGCTCGGAGCAGACGGCCGGCCCGTCGCCCTCCGACGTCCCGCAGACGGCGCTCGTCGCGGCCTCGAGCCCGTTCGGTGCGTCCGGATCGAGGCCCACGACGATGGCGCGCGCCGGGATCGACAGGATCACCTCGTCGACGACGGGGACCCAGGCCGCCGCCGTCGCCGGCGTGGCCGCGACGACGACGAGGTTCATCGTGCAGGCGCGGGCGCGTGGCGTCGCACCCGGGACGGGCGGCGCCGACCAGAGCGCGCGGAGCTCGTCGTCGACGCGCGCCAGGACCGCCGCGGGGCGAAGCGTCGGGTCCGCGGCCGCGCTCACGGCTTCCTCCAGCGCCGCCCGTCGCGGGCGAGCATGTCGTCGGCCTGCTCGGGCCCCCACGAGCCCGCGGGGTAGATAGGCGGCGGCAGGTTGCCGTCGGCGGCCCACGCCTGGAAGACGTGGTCGATGTACGCCCACTGGGCCTCCACCTCGTCGCGCCGCGTGAAGAGCGTGGCCTCGCCCCGCATCGCGTCGAGGAGGAGCCGCTCGTACGCCTCGGGCGTGTTCGAGCCGAAGGCGGCTCCGTACCGGAAGTCCATCGCGACGTCGCGCAGGATGGTCTGCTGGCCCGGCTCCTTCGAGGTGAAGCGGAGCGCGATCCCCTCGTCGGGCTGGATGCGCACGGCGAGCGTGTTCGGCGTGATGCCTCCGTCGGCCGCGTGGAAGAGCGTGTGCGGGATCTCGCGGAAGACGACGGCGATCTCGGTCACGCGACGCGCGAGGCGCTTTCCGGCCCGGACGTAGAAGGGGACGCCGCTCCAGCGCCAGTTGTCGACGAAGCACCGGAGCGAGACGAACGTCTCGATGCGCGACTCGGCCGAGACGTCGGGCTCCTCGCGGTAGGCGGGGACCTCCTCGCCGCGGACGCCGCCGCGCCCGTACTGCCCGCGCACGACGTTGCGCGGGACCTCGCTCCGTTCCATCGGCCGGAGGCTCCGGAGGACCTTCACCTTCTCGTCGCGCACCGCGTCGGCGGCCAGCGAGACCGGGGGCTCCATCGCCGTCAGGCAGAGGAGCTGCATCGCGTGGTTCTCGACGATGTCCCGCGTGACGCCCGTCTGCTCGTAGAAACGCCCGCGGCCTTCGACACCGATGTCCTCGGCGACCGTAATCTGGACGTGGTCTACGTGCTCGCGGCCCCAGATGGGCTCGAAGAGGGAGTTGGCGAAGCGGAAGACGAGCAGGTTCTGCACCGTCTCCTTGCCGAGGTAGTGGTCGATGCGGAACACCTGCGACTCGTCGAAGGCGGACGCGACCGCGTCGTTGAGCGCGCGGGCGCTCGCGAGGTCGTGTCCGAAGGGCTTCTCGAAGACGACGCGCGTCCAGGCCCCGCCCGTGCGCTCCTCGCCGGCGGGCGCGACCAGGTGCGTCGCGCGAAGGCCCTCCACGATGGGGCCGAACTCCGCCGGCGGGACGGCCAGGTAGAAGAGGCGGTTGCCGCGCGTGCCGCGCTCCGTGTCGATCTGCTCGAGGTGGGACTTCAGCGTCTCGTAGGTCGACGCGTCGTTCGCGGCGCCGCGCACCCAGCGGATGCCGCGCTCGAAGTCGTTCCACACGGCCTGATCGATGGGCTTGCGTCGCGAGAAGGAAGACACCGCCTCCTTCATCTCCGCCCGGAATGCCTCGTCCGTCTTGTCGCGGCGCGACACGCCGACCACGGCGAACCCTCCCGGCAGCGAGCGGCTCCACGCGAGGTTGTAGAGCGCCGGCATCAGCTTCCGGCGCGTGAGATCGCCGGACGCGCCGAAGATGACGACCGCGCAGGCGTCGCTCGTGCGGTCCTCGACGAGGCCTCGGCGCAGGGGGTTGGGGGGGAGGGGCTCAGCCATGGCTGCGCAGCATACCCAACGTGGGAGGCGTCGACGGCAGAGCTTCGTGCTGCGGCGCCGCATGTGGCGACGCGCTCGCGCGCGCAGGACCGCACCGTGACGGCCGACCTGGAACGGAGCTTGCGCGACCTGCCTCGATGTTTAGCTTTCTCGGCAAGTGAGGAAGGTCATGCGAGTCATGAGTCACCCCGAGGGACGCATTCTTGGCTATGTCGAGCTGAAGGTGGCGTCCCGCATCTACAAGTTGCCGGTCCAGGCGGCTCCGCGGGAGCACGTGGAAGGGCCGAGCCCGAAGCACGGTTTCTTCTTCGCGGGGACCGACGACTTCGGGATCCTCGTCGACGCGGACGCGCCGGACGGCGTGCAGCGCGCGACCATCGAGCAAGCTTCGGTCGAGGCGGAGAGGTTCATCTCGCGGAAGCTGCTCAACTAAGGCGCCACGACGTGGCCGCACGCCCCTGTGCGACCCGAGCGGGAAAGGTAGGCGCGCACGCGGTGTGCAACGGGGGGTGACAGGCGCTCGCCACGGCAGATTGAGGGCGGACGGACGTAGCAAGTTCTCCCTTGGAATCAAATCGGCTTGTCGAGCATCCACTCAACGGAGAGAACCTGGAGAGGTAAGGCGTCATGAGCGCGGCAATCATCGGGGCCGAGTCCCCCACGACAAACGAGAAGGACGCTCAGGTCAACGGCGGGGAGTCGCAAGGACAGTCGGCCGAGCCGCAGGACCTGACGCCGGACGGGCCCCCGCGGGCGATGGAAGCCGGCGCGGAGAAGCCGCGGCGTCCCCGAGGGTTCGCGGCGATGGATCGCAAGCTCGTGAGCGAGATCGCCCGCAAGGGCGGCAAGGCGGCCCATTCGGCCGGCACCGCTCACGAGTTCACGAGCGACGAAGCGCGCGAGGCCGGCCGCAAAGGCGGACGGGCCACCCACGCGAAGAGGCGCAAGGCCGGTGAGAACCAGGCGGCGTCGAGCGACGGCGGCAAGCAGGGCGGGTGAGCCCAGGGGTGCCCCCGGGGCCTCGCGCTACGCGTCGAGGCCTCAGGCGGTGCCGTCGCCCTCGAGGAGGCGAGCCAGCACGTCGAGCGCTTCGGTGAGGCGCTGGCGCTCGCCGCGGGGAACGCGGTCGAGCAGCGTGGAGTACGCGAGGGTCCACTCGGTCGAAACCGCCTCGGCGGTCCGCTTGCCGCGCGGCGTGAGCCGTACGTCGGTCTGCCGGCCGTCGTCGGCGCCGCGCTTGCGGAGGATGTATCCCGCGCGCTCCAGGCCGGCCAGGTTGCGGCTCGCCGTCGACGGGTCGATGCCGAGGAGGATGGCCAGCGTGGACGTCGACATCGCGCCCCGGTCGGCGATGAGCTGGAGCGCCTCGGCCTGCTGCGGCGTGACCTCCCCCGCGCGCGCTTGCTCCCGCCCGATGCGCCCGAGCGCCCTCGCGACCACTTGCAGCGCGCGCGCGGTCTTCGTCTCGGTGGCGGTCGGCATCGGCAACGTCCCACGAATCCTCAAGCTTCGCGTCGGCGTCAAGCCGCGAGGCTCGGCCGGGCGAAGCCCTCGCCGCGTAACGTGTTTCGCGCGTCCGCCTTCGACGGTCGAGGTATTGCCTCGCCTCCGCGCGCGTTCTAGGTTGTGAGCGGCTCAGCCCCCCCCGACGAGGCTCGTCCGTCCCGATGGCCAACCAAGTGCTCCCGTCCCGTGTGCCTCCGCTGTCGCCCGGCCGCCGCTCGCGCCGCGTCCGCCCGGAGGACACCTGCCGGATGTTCGAGAACGACTTCCTCGAGCGCTTCTCGAGGATCCATCCGGCGACCATCTTCTTCGTCTGGATCCCCGTCACGGCGTTCTTCCTCGGTCGCACCATCCTGCGACACGAGCTCGGGCCGCTGGGCATCGCCGGCGCGTTCGTCGGCGGGGTCTTCACGTGGACCTTCGCCGAGTACGTCCTTCACCGCTGGGTCTTCCACTGGACGAACGAAACCACGTGGGGCAAGCGCATCCACTTCCTCCTGCACGGCGTTCACCACGACTTCCCGAGCGACAAGGACCGCCTGGTGATGCCGCTGCCGACGAGCATCCCGCTCGCGGTGATCTTCTACGCGCTCTTCTACTTCACGCTCGGCCACACGCTGGCCGACACCTTCTTCGCCGGGTTCACCGTCGGGTACCTCTTCTACGACGGCACGCACTACTACGTGCACCACTTCGCGCCGACCTGGCGCTGGGGGAAGCTCCTCCGGCGGCACCACATGACGCACCACTTCGCCGATCACGACGGCGGGTTCGGCGTCTCGTCGCCCCTGTGGGACCACGTCTTCCGCACGCTCCCGCAGAAGAAGTCCTAGCCCGCGCGCACGAACGACGAAGCACGAAGGACGAAGGACCGAGAGGCGCTCGGCCTCCCGGTCCCTCGGTTGTCTGCGCACTCCGATTCCTATCGAAGGAGCGCCGCTGTCGACGCCGAAGACTGCGTCATCACCCGATCGAGCGTCCCGCCTGCGCTGGCGCCGATCAAGAACGCGAGGGCGGCGCCGGCGATGCCGAGCGCGCCCAAAAGAAGCACCCTGGACGTTCCCATGGATGACTCCTTTCGCTTTCGAGGGGACGAACACGCCCCATGACGTGAGCCTAACCCTGCATGAGCCGAGCCGGAAGGTGGGTATGGCTGCGCTCCTCGCGGTCGAGGTAGGCTGGCGGCGAGACGAGGGCCCATGAACGAGAAGGCGAAGCTCGGCAAGGACGTGTTCGTCGCGCTGGCGGCGGTGGCGTGGGCGGACGGAAAGCTCGACCCCGACGAGGCGGACGCCATCGTGCGCGCCGCCGTCGACGAGGGGCTGTCGCTCGAGGAGATCGGGGCGATCGAGGCCGCGACGCAGGCCAAGGTCGACCTCGGCGTCGTGGATCGGTCCGGCTTGTCGAAGGAGGACCGCCTCTTCGTCTACGGCGTGGCGTGCTGGATCGCCCGCTTGGACGGGCACGTCACGCAGACCGAGACGAAGGCCCTCGCCCAGCTCGGCGAGCGGCTGGGCATCCCCGAGCGACCACGCGCCCACGCCGAGGCAGCGGCGCAGGAGGTCGCGGCGATGCCCGACGGCGACCGCCCGCACCGCTACGACCTCGCGGCGCTCCGCCGGATCCTGGGCGAGCGGCTCAAGACTGCGCAGGCCTCGGCCGGCGGTTGAAGCGTTGCGCGGATGCGCCGCGGCCGCGCGCGGCGGGCGTCCAGTACGCTAAGCTGAGCGCGTCTCCGGAACGGCGCCCATGACGACGTCAGGCACCAAGAGTGGCGCGAGCGTCGCGCCCAGCGAGATCGGGACGATCCTCGCCCAGCGCTACGAGGTCGTGCGCGAGCTCGGCCGCGGCGGCATGGGGGTCGTGTACCTGTGCCGCGACACCGTGACGAACGATCGCGTGGCGCTCAAGCGCCTGCGCTCGCCGGAGAAGGGCGAGATGCGCCCCGAGGAGAGCTGGTGGTTCCACCAGGAGGCGCGCGCCGTCTCGCTGCTCGACCACCCGGCCATCGTCCGCGCGCGGGACTTCGGCCAGCTCCCCGACGGCAGCCCCTTCTTCGTCATGGACGTCCTGCCGGGCCGCAGCATCCACGAGTGGATGCACACGACCCACCTTCCGTGGGGCGTCGTGTGGGCGACGATCGATCAGGTGCTCGCCGGGCTCGCGCACTCGCACGCCCGCGGCGTCATCCACGGCGACCTCAAGCCGTCGAACATCATGCTCGACCTCGCGACCTCGGGCCGCGGCCCGCGCGCCTTCCTGCTCGACCTCGGGCTCGCGTGGCTCCGCGAGTACCGGCACGACTCGCGCCTCGACGGTGCCCGCGCGCCCGAGGTGGCCGTCCACTCGGGCGCCGGGACCGTCGGCTGGGTCGCGCCCGAGCAGATCCGCCGCCAGGCCGCGCTCGTGGGCCCGGCGACGGACCTCTACGCGCTCGGCTGCGTCATGTACCGCGTGATGAGCGGCCGCGAGATCTTCGAGGGGAACGCGCAGGACGTGCTCCGCGCCCACAAGCGCACGCCGGTGCCGCCGCCGCAGCTCGGGCAGGACGTCCCGGCCGACGCGGGGAAGTTCATCCTGCGCCTCCTCGAGAAGAAGCCCTGGCACCGCTTCGAGTTCGCGGCCGACGCTCGCCGGGCGTGGACGCGCATCAAGCCGAGCGGCGCGTCGAGCCTCGAGGAGATCGTGCAGTCGACGCCGAGCTCCCGCGCGGCCCCCGCCACGTATGCTCGATCGCTCGCGCCGGGCATCCTCAGCTTGCGGGCGCCCATGCTGGTCGCGCGGCAAGACGAGCGGCGCGAGCTCTGGAGCGCGGTCGAGGACGTCTCGGCGGGCCGCACCCGGCAGGAGCTCATCGCGCTCATCGGCGAAGCAGGCGTCGGCAAGAGCCGCATCGCCGAGTGGCTCGCCGCCGAGGTGCACGAGCACGGCATGATGCTCCCGCTGCGTGCCCGCTACGGCCGCATCCCGACGCCGCTCGACGGCATCACGGCGGCGATCAACGCGCACTTCGGCCTCGAGGGGGCCGACCGCGCGGCGGTCGAGCAGGCCCTCATCACGCGATGGGAGGTCGGCAAGGACGACGACGACGCGCTCACCTGGGTCGCCGCGACCGCCGAGTGGCTCCGGCCGACGCCGCCCGGCGTGCTCGCCCCGCTCGGGCCGAGCGGCAAGCGCTTCGTGCTCGATCGCCCCGAGCTCCGCTTCGTCGTCATCAAGAAGGTGCTCGAGCGCCTCACGAAGGACCGCCCGGTGCTCCTCTGGCTCGACGACCTTCACTACGCGTCGCCGAACACCTTCGAGACCGTTTCGCGCCTCCGCCGCGACGCCCCCGAGGTCCCGCTGCTCGTCGTCGCGACGGCCCGCAGCGAGACGCTCGCGACCGACCTCGACGCCGCGCTGCGCATGGAGGCCATGCGCGCGGAGTGGGGAGGGAAGGTCCTCGAGCTCAAGTCCCTCGGCACCGACGACACCGAGACGCTCCTCCGCAGCGCGCTGCCGCTCGACGACGCCGCCATCAAGCGCGCCATCGAACAGAGCCGCGGCAACCCGCTCTTCGCGCTCCAGCTCCTCTACGCGTGGGCGGGCGGCGGCTACCTCACGCTCCAGGAGGGGAAGTACACCGTCCCCGACCGGGCGCTCGCGGGCCGCGCCATCACGACCGCCGAGCTGTGGGACGAGCGCGTGCGCGCCATCTCGACGGAGCTCCGCCTGTCCGCGTACGCGGCGGCCGCCCTCGGCGACGACATCCGCGGCGACGTGCTCAAGACGCTGTGCGCCGCGCTCGGCATGGATCCGCGCGACGCGCTCGTCGCCCTCACCCGCGCGCAGATCCTCCTCGCCGCCGGCAACGACCAGTTTCGCTGGCCGCACGCGCTCCTCCAGGAGCACCTGCTCGAGCGCCTCCAGGAGCGGAGCGACGCCCCCGCCATCTACCGCCTCGCCGCGAACGCGCTCGCGCGTCACCCCGCCGTCGGGTCGCGCCGCATCATGAAGCACCGCGTACAGAACCTGCTGAAGGCGGGCGACGACGACACGGCCGCCAAGCTCATGTTCGACTTCATCCGCGGCTCGTGGCGGCGCGGGCGCGACACCGCGGCGACGCTGCGCGATCTGCAGCTGCTCGAGGGGCGGCTGACGGGCGCGAACGCCGCGGAGGGCTCGATGTGGCGCGCCGAGGCCCTCCGCTACAGCGGGCAGCTCGTCGAGGCCCGCGCCGAGGCCGACAAGGCGCTGCGCGCGTTCGAGCACGCCGGGGACACCGCGGCCGAGGCAGGGGCGCTCCGCCTCCTCGGGAACATCGCGAGCGATCTCGCGCAGCCCGCCCAGGGCCGCGCCCTCGTCGTCCGGGCGCTCGAGCGCTACGAGAAGATCGGCGACGCCGCCGGGCGCGCGCAGGCCGAGGTCGTCCTCGGCGAGATCGACTACCTCCTCGGCGATCACGCGCGCGGGCGGACGACGCTCAAGAAGGCCCTCGAGCGGTGCACCGAGGTGGGCGACGTCATGGGCCGCGCGCAGTGCCTCATCCTGCTGGCGGTCATCGAGGAGTCCGTGGGCGCGTTCGAGCGCGGGCGCGAGCTCCTCGGCCGCGCGCGCGGCGAGTTCGACGGGATCGGCTACCGCCTCGGGCTCGCGCAGTGTGACCTCGCGCTGGGGCACGCCGACCACCGCGCGTTCGACTTCGCCGGCGCCCGTGCGCGCGCCCTCGCGGCCCGGGCGAGCTTCCGCGAGGTGCAGAACCCCCGCGGCGAGGCCGGCTGCGAGCGGCTCCTCGCGATGATCGCGCTCGACGCGGACGACTTCGACGTCTCCGAGGCGCACGCCCGGGTCGCGCTCAAGATCTACGAGCGCCTCCAGGACGGCTGGGGCGAGCTCGAGTCGCGGCTGCTCCTCGCGCAGGCGGGGCTCGGCCGGCAGGACGACCGGGCCGCGTCGCTCGTCGAGGCGTGCGACCGCGTCGAGGTCGAGGAGGCCGAGCCCAGGCAGCACCGGCACCTCACGCACGCGTGGCTCGCGCACCAGCAGGGCGACTGGGCCCGCGCCTCGAAGGAGATCGACGACGCGCGGTCGGCGTACGTCGTGTCATCGCCCGAGGGCGGCGGCGTGAGGGCCGCCGAGGCGCGCGCGCGGACGGGGGATCACTCGCCCCATCTGCTGGCCCGGCTGGCGAGCCTCGACTGGGAGGGCGACGGCCTCGCCAAGGTCGAGGGCTGGCTCCACCAGATCGAGGCAGCGGGCGGCAAAAAGCCGCGCTAAGGTCGGCGCCCCATGACGACCGCGCAAGATCCCCCCGTCCGCCGCAAGCAGAAGGCCCGTCGCGCCAAGCAGCTCGCCCAGTGGCGCGCCAAGCAGCCGCCGAAGGAGGCGGCGCCCGCCGGCGCGAAGCCGGCAAAACCCGCGGCGCCCGCGGACGCAAAGCCCGCGAGCCCCGCAAAGCCCACGAAGAAGGCGTAGCCCGTGCCGGAGGCCAGGAGCCTTCAGGAGACGTATGCCCCGGGCAACGAGTGCTTCGGGTGCGGGCCGAGCAACCCCAGGGGCCTGCGCATCCGGAGCTTCGCCGAGGGCGACGACGCCGCGGTCTGCCGCTGGACGCCGGAGGCGCACCACCTCGCGTTCCCGGGGGTGCTCAACGGCGGCATCTGCGGCGCGCTCCTCGACTGCCACTCGAACTGGACGGCGGCCTGGCACCTGATGCGAAAGGCCGGCGCGGCGACGCCGCCGTGCACGGTGACGAGCGCGTTCGACGTGAAGCTGAAGCGCCCGACCCCGCTCGGCACGGAGCTGACCATCCGCGCGAAGGTGGTCGAGAGCACGGAGGACCGCGCGACCGTCGAGGCGACCATCGAGGCGGGGGGCAAGGTCACCGCGACGTGCCGCGGGACGTTCGTCGCCGTGAAGGAAGGGCACCCCGCGTTTCACCGCTGGTAGGGGCGGGCGCTCACGCCCGCGGTCGGCGGGGGGAGTGGCTCTGGGGGGGGATGCGGGTTTCCGAAGCGGGGCAGGGGGTGTCCTCGGCGGGGCACGGCGATGTCCTCGCGGGGCACGGGCGGTTTCCGGCGGGCGAGGTCGATGCCCTCGCGGGAAACAGGGCTTCCCCGGCAGCGGACGTCGATGGCGTCGCGGGGGACGGGGGTTCCCTGGCGCGGCACGTCGATGCCCTCGCGGGGCAGGGGGGCTCCCCGGCGGGGCACGGCGATGCCCTCTCGGGGCACGAGGGTTTCGCTGCGGGGCACGACGATGCCCTCGCGGGGCACGGGGGTTTTGCGGCGGGGCACGGCGATGCCCTCACGGGGCACGGGGGTTTCGCGGCAGGGCGCGGCGATGCCCTCGCGGCGCGCGGGCGTTCGCCGGCGGCGCGCTTTTCTTTCGGGTGCGTGATTTTTTTCCGGCGATCGGCCTTCTCGCCAACGGGGATAGGGGAGAGGGAAGCAACGACGGAGGTCGGTACTCCCGAGGGCACCCCTCTCGGAAAGGAGAAAGCCATCATGAGCAAGACGAATCGAATCACCCAGATCGCCGCCGACCAAGCACTGGTCGACGGGCTCACGAAGAATGCCGGGATCCTCGGCACCTTCGGGTTCGGCGGGCAGCAACTGAAGCCCGCCGACGTCGTCCAGGTCCTGCAAACGCGAATCGCCAAGGCGCAAGCCGCGACGACCGCGAAGGCGAACCTGAACGCCGCTGCGACGACCGCGAAGACGGAGCTCCGGAGCACCCGGGCCCTCGTCAACGCGATCAAGCAGGCGCTTCGCGCGCTCTTCGCGAACGACATCGCCACGCTGGCGACGTTCGGGCTCGCACCGGAAAAGGTGCCCGCCCCCACGCCGCAGACGCAGGTCGATGCCGCCGCGAAGGCGAGGGCGACGCGAGCCGCTCGTGGGACCAAGGGCCCGAAGGCTCGGCTGACCGTCCAGGCCGCGGCCGCACCGCAAGGTGCGACCCCGGAGGCGACGCAGGCCGCGCCGGCGACCCCCGGGTCACCGAGCAAGCCGTAGCGATCGACGGCACGTCACGAGGAGCGGGGCGCCCGGTACCGGCCGGGGGCCCCGTTCCGCTTTTGAGCGTGACCCGCGCCCGCGCCCACGCCCACGCCCACGCCCGCCCCCGCCGCCGCGCTTCACCCAACCCCCCGGGATGACGCCCTTTTCCCCGCACCCCGCGCACTCCCACCGGCGCAGCCCATCCGGGCGCGATATGTTTCTCGCGCTTCCCGCGTTGTCTTGCCGAGCTTACCGATGAAGGCCCTCGCCGACGCCGTCCCGTTCGCCGGGATCGCCATGTCGCCGCCCGCTCGCGGCGTGCGCCTCGAGCGCCGTGCGCCCGCTCCGGCGATGGGCGGCCTCGACGAGGCGGCCCTCTGCGCGCTCGCCATGACGGGCGACCGCGACGCGTGGAGCGCGCTCGTTCAGCGCCACAACCACCGCGTCGTCGTGACGCTCCTCGGCCGCGGCGTCCGCATCGACCGCGCCAAGGACGTCGCGCAGGAGGCGTGGATGCGCCTCGTCGAGCAGCAGAAGGCGGGCAAGCTCGATCGCCTCCAGCTCCCCGGCCTCGCCATCACGCAGGCCGTCTTCCTGTCGCTCGAGGCCGCGCGCCGCGAGTCCGGCGTCCGCAAGCACGAGCCGCTCGACGAGCCGGCGATCGCGGCGAGCATCGCCGATCCGCGCGACGACGCCGAGCGGCGGCTGCTCACCGAGGAGCGCGTCGAGCAGGCGGTCGAGGTCCTCGCGGGCTGCTCCGACTCCGCCAAGAAGGTGTTCCGCCTCGCGTACGGCGGCGATGGCCTGAGCCACGCCGAGGTCGCGGCGCGCGTCGGTCTGTCGCTGCAGCGCGTGCGGCAGATCTTGTGCGAGGTGCGGGCGAAGCTGAGGACGGCGCTGGAAGGAGCCGAGGAGTCATGAGCGTGCGTCATGCGACGGCGAGGGAGCTGGAGCTCTACGTGCTGGGTGCCCTCGAGGGCCCGGGCGCGCAGGCCGTCGAGGAGCACTGCGCGGCGTGCGAGGCGTGCAGCGCGGCCCTGGCCGGCGAGGCGCGTCTCGAGGTGGCGTTCGAGCAGGTGGCGAAGCGTTCGAGCCGGGTTGCCGCGGTGCGCCCGATGCGCGCGGTCGCGTATGCCGCCGCGGGCGTCCTGGCGATGGCGGCGGCCCTGCTGGTCTGGTTCGGGCGTGCGCCGGCGGCGGTCGCCACGGGAGGCGACGGCGCCGTGGCGGTCGGGCACTCGGCCATCCAGGACGGCGCGATCCTCGACGCGCGCAACGACGCGCTCGACGGCGGCTGACGGGTCGCCTCACTCCTGCGGGGCCAGGGCCAGCTTGCTCTTGGCCATCTTGCCGATCTTGGCGCGCCCGCCCTTGTCGGCGACGACCCTCAGCAGCTCCTCGCCGAGCGGGTGCCCCTCCTCGCTGAAGTGGAAGCCCACGTAGTAGAGGTGATCGAGCTCCAGCGAGCGGTCCTTCCGGAGCTGCGCGCCGACGTCGACGCCGCGGTCGAGGAGGCCCCCGAGCAGGCGCAGCGCCTCGTCGCCCGCGCGCGCCGCCGGCCGCGTGTCGTGCGATCCCTTCGCGAGCTCCGCGGAGGCGAGGGCGTAGCGGTCCTCGTCGGAGCACCCCTCGCTGCGGCAGAGGACGCGCAGGACCGTGAGCGCCTTGTCCGGGTTGGTGCGCCGGAGCTTCTGCGCGACCGTCCGGAGCGCCTCGGCCGCGGTCGCCGGATCGGCGTCGCGCACGATCGCGAGGAGCGGCTCCCAGTTCCGGTCGCCCGCGGCCAGGCGCTTCGTCGACTCCTCGAGCATCTGCTTGCGGGAGGCCGAGGCGACCTTCTTCGCGCTCGGCTTGAGGACGTTGCGCAGGAGCCACGCCCGGTCGGCGTCGCCCGTGTCGAGGAGCGCCTTCGCGAGGGGAGCGACGCCGTCGTCGCGTACGGGCGCCGTCCCGGGTACGCCGGGGGCGCCGTCGTCTCCGCGGGCGAGCAGGCAGGCCGCGGCGATCTCGGCGCGCCGCTTGTCCTTCGTCGTCGAGAGCACCTTCACGAGCACGCGCGCCGACTCGGCGCCCTCGTGCCGCCCGAGCATCTCCATCACGAAGCGCGCCCGCTCGGGGTCCGGGTGCTCGACGAGCTTCTCGAGGCGCCTGAGCGCGTCGTCGGGCAGCTCGATGCCCGCCAGCGTGTGGAGCGCCGTCTGCGCGAGCGTCCGGTCCGTGTCCTCGGCCGCCTCGACGAGCGCGCCGACGACCTTGCGCGGGTCGGCGCCCTTGTTTCCCATGAGAAAGCGCAGCGCGATGAGGGCCTCCTGGCGCACGACGGGCGCGTTGCCCTTGGCCTTCGTGAAGGCCAGGAGGGTAGGGATGGCCTTCTCGTCCTCGATGTAGCCGAGGATCTTCACGCCCGCGGCGAGCGCGCCCGGCGAGCCGCCCTTCGTCGACTGCTTCTCGAGGAACTTCTCCGCCTCGGCGAGGTAGCTCCGGCGCTGCCGCCCGTCGGCGTCCTTGATGCGCTGGCGGACGGCGATGGCCGCAGCCTTCGCCGCCTCGGCGTCGCTCGCGGCGAGGCCGTCGAGCAGGGCGTGGAAGGCGTCCTTGCCGCCGAGCGCCGCGAGCACGGCGTCGATCGAGCGCTTCTCCTCGGGCGTCGCCTCCGCCCGGCGCGTGCGCAGCGTCGGGAGCACGTCGTCGCCGATGCTCACGAGCGCCTCGACCGCGGCGCGCCGCACGTCGTCCTCGCGCGCCGCGAGGAGCGGCAGGATCTTCGGCGCCGCCTTCTTCGCCCCGCCCGTCCGGGCGAGCGCCTCGAGCGCGTGCCGCTGGAGGAGCGCGATCCCGCTCTCGAGCGTCCCCGCGAGCGCCTCCGCCACCTCGGCCCCCTTCGCGCGGATCTCGCCGAGGACGATGGCCGCAGCGATGCGCTTCTCGACGGCGTCGCTGGAGAGGAGGCCGGTGATCTTCTCGACGTCGGACATGGTTTCCGGTGCGGATGGTACCGCACGCAGGGCAGGGAAGTTGCCCGAGCACCGTCCAGCCTCGTTACGATTTTCGGGCAACGAGGAGGTCCGTTCATGGTCTCGCAGCTCTCGAGCACGCTCGTTCACGTCCAGCAGCGCCGCATCCTGAGGCGCTCGCTCCGCGTCGATTGCCAGGTGGTCCGGGAACACGACTTCAAGCTGCTCGGCAGCCGCGGGGTCGACCTCAGCCCGGACGGGATGCTGGTCATGGCCCAGGAGCGCGTCCTCACCGGCGAGCCGGTCGTGGTCTCGTTCCGCCTGCCACGCAGCAGCTACTGGTTCGACGCCGAGGCCACCGTGGCGCGCGTCGTCCACGGGCGCCGCCCCGGCGATCTCGGGCGCTGCTTCGGCCTGTCGTTCGAGTCGATCGAGCCCGACGTCCAGGCGTTCCTGCGCCGCGCGTTGCGGGGCGTGCCCCCGCCGCTGCCCACGCGCGAGCCGCGCGTCGACTACGCGGCCAGCGTCGCCCTCGCAGCGCTCTCCTAGGGGGCAGTCCTTCCGGGGGGGGAGCCTCTCGTCGGGGAACCCGCTCGTCAGGGAACCCGCGGGCGTATCGCGTCCGCGCAGCACCGGAAGCCCGTCGAGTAGTCGTGGTACGCGAGCTCGTGGGCGCTCGTGACGTAGAGGCAGCCGTGGCCGTTGATCTCGGCGTCGCCGTAGAAGCCGCCGCGGAAGCGGCCGTGCCCGTTCGCGTCCGCCGGGTCGGACCCCCACTCGTGCAGGTTCCCGACGCAGTCGTAGACGCCGTAGGGTGACTTGCAGTGCGGGTAGGTCCCCGTCGGGGCGAGGCCGCCGTCGATCTGGTCGAGGCGCGGATCGTTGAAGTCGGCGTACGTCCAGCTCGCGGAGTCATTGCCGTAGAGGACGGGCATCATCGAGCCCTTGCCCTCGTTGCAGTAGCCCGGGATGTGCGTCTCGCCGCCGTAGGGGTACCAGTTGGACGCGTCGGGTCCCTCGCACGCGAGGTGGAACTCGTCGGCCGAACAGAGGCGCTTGCCCGCGGCCACGCACGCCGCCGTGGCCTGGACCTGCGAGATGTAGCCCTGCGGCACGACGCCGGGCGCCGTCTTGGCCCGCACGGTGAGGCCGTCGACGGCGTCGTACGGGGAGTGCGGCGTCTCGTTCCCGGCGGCGTCCAGCTCGACGACGTACTCCTCCCAGGGGTCGATGCAGAAGGAGCCGATGAGGATCATCGTCGGATCGGGGCACCGCGAACGGACGACGACGGGGACGAGCACCGTGTGCCCTCCGCCATCTCCCGGCGTACCCGCCGCGTCGCTCCCCGCACCGCCCGTCCCGGCGTCGAGCGAAGCATCGAACGCCCCGGCCGCGCCTGCGTCGAGGAGCGCATGGCCGCGCCCGGAAGACGACGATCCGCAGCCCCCGAGCAGCGGCCCGGCGGCGAGGACCGCGGCGGCGAGGAGGCGCAGGCGCATGCTCCCCGAAGCCTAGCGCGCGGCCCTGCGCGTGGCCCCGGCGAACGCGCGCAACTTGGCCCTGCCATTCGCGCCCCCGATACGATTTGCCGACGAGGAGACCTTCCCTCATGTCCGCCATGTCCGCCGCCGAACTCGCCTGCAACATCCTTCCGTTTCCGCCGCCCCTCCCGACCGCGCGCACGGCGGTGGGGGCCTCCTTCGCGCGGTGCCTCCGCCTGCTGACGCCGTCGCTCTCGCGGGCAGCGCACGGGCACGTCGCGCCCAACCGGCGCCACGAGATGCGGCGCCTCGTACGCCTCGCCTGCCGGGTCCGCCGCATGGACGACTGGCGGCTGCTCGGCGACCGCACGCTGGATCTGTCCCCGCAGGGGATGCTGGTCCTCTCGGACGAGCGCGTCCACGAGGGGCTCGACCTGGTCGTGAGCTTCCAGGCGACGGAGCTGCCGATCTGGTTCGACGCGTGCGCGAAGGTGACGCGCGTCGTGGAGGGCCGGCGTCCGGGCGACGGCGGGCGCGCGCTCGGCCTCCACTTCGAGACGCTGCCGGCCGTCTCGCGGCTCATCCTGCGCGGGCACCTGCGCCGCCATCCGCTGACCCCGGCGCAGCGCGAGCCGCCGCCCGACGTGGCGAGGCTGATGCAGCCGGGCATCGACTACGCCGACGAGGTCCGCAGCGCGCTCCTGCTGCAATAGCAGCGGACGTCGCCGCTCCCGGCGGAGCGCGCGGAGCGAAGAAATCAGCCGTGCATGGAGCACGCGTGCGCCAGGGTGGATCGTCGACCTTCCGGCGTCGCCCTGCACAAGACCGCTGCAGAACATGGTGGCTTTGCGATCCACCTTGACGGAAACTGCGTCCGCACCCGCGAGACAGCAGCGGATTCGGGTGGGGGACCCGTCCAGACACTCACGTCCGGCGCCTGCGTCCGACACATGGTCCGCTCTTTGAAGTCAGGGGCGATCGCACCATGCACCGCGCCACTCTCCCCGCCTTGCTCTCGGCCGCCCTGGCGGTCTTTCTCCTCGTCGGCGGC
Source organism: Polyangiaceae bacterium (assembly GCA_036490515.1). Classification (GTDB taxonomy): domain Bacteria; phylum Myxococcota_A; class Polyangia; order Polyangiales; family Polyangiaceae; genus Palsa-1150. The sequence goes on along the minus strand of DASXDU010000043.1, from coordinate 29,137 downwards.
TGCTCCGCGCCGTCGGACCTCGCGGGCACTCCGCTCGCTGGAAATGGCGACACGCTGAGCGCGTCGCCCGGAGACGACGCCTCGGTCGGCAACGGCGGCGGAGGCTCGGGCACGAACTGCGTCGAGACACCGCCGCCCGCGATGGATCCGTCGACCTTGCCCAGCTGCTGCACCGACGGCGCGGCGCACTGCGTCCCGACGCAGTACGTCCCCTCGGGAGACGTGGCGGCCCTCGCCTCGTGCAGCGGTGGGTACTGCGTCCCCGACCCCTTCATCACGAACCCCGACTATCTGCCCCCGGCCTGCACCGCCTTCAACGGCACGCCCGGCGTCTGCCTCAGCCTCTGCGTGCCGCAGGTCGAGCAGTACAAGACCATCCTCACGCAGACGACGTGCGCGGCGACGGAGCTCTGCGCCCCGTGCACGAACCCGCTGACCAACCAGCCCTCGGGCGCGTGCGCCTTCTCGCCCCCGACGCAGTGCTCGGGCGACGCCGGCGCAGGGGCAGGCTCCTCCGGCGGTGGTCCCGTCGGCGACGGCGCCCCCGCGCCCGCCGCGTGCCCGCACACCGGCCCGCCCGTGCTCGACCCGAGCACGTTGCCCGCATGCGGCACCGCCGGAGGCGCGCACTGCCTCCAGTCGGCGCTCGTCCCGGCGTCGCTCGCGTCGCAGCTCGCCACGTGCACCGGCGGCTACTGCGTGCCCGACGTCTTCATCGAGGCGGGCGGCAACTTCATTCCGCCGACGTGCGCGTCCCTCGACGGCGCCGAGGGGCGCTGCCTCAACGAGGTCATCCCCCAGGTCGCCGCGCAGGCGAGCCAGCTCCCGCAGTCGACGTGCGCCGTCTACGAGAAGTGCGTGCCGTGCTTCAGCCCCATCGACGGGACGAAGACGGGCGCGTGCGACCTCTCGTGCGACCCCGGTCCCACGCAGCCCATCGTGCTCTTCCCGAGCTGCTGCAGCGAGGACGGCACCGACGAGGGCCGCTGCGTGCCGAACTCGATCGTCCCCTCGTCCGAGCAGAGCAACCTCGATCAGGACGACTGCACGACGAAGACGGACCTCTGCGTGCCGGGGGAGATGCTCGATCTCTCGACGTTCAAGCCGCCGGCATGCACGGCGACCGGCTTCCTCGTCGGCGCGTACACCGGCGTCTGTCTGTCGAAGTGCCTGAGCTTCGGCATCCAGGGGATCGCCCTCGCCCAGGGGACGTGCGACGGCGTCCACACGTGCGCGCCGTGCACGAACCCGCTCACGAAGCAGCCGACGGGCGCGCCGGGGTGTCCCTAGGAGGAGGCGCCCGGGAGAGGAGCCGCGGTCATGCGAACGCGCGCACGCATCGGCGGGCTGGCGCTGGCGGCGAGCCTCTGCTCGGCCGCGGGCGCGGCCAGGGCAGGGGGATTCGAGATCCCCGACAACGGGACGGAGGCGCTCGGCCGCGGCGGGGCCTTCGTCGCCAAGGCAGACGACCCCACCGCCATCGACTACAACCCGGCGGGCCTCGCCGAGCAGCGCGGGACGCGCCTGCTGCTCGACGGGCACGTGATCAACTCGAGCTACTCGTTCCAGCGCTTCGGCGCGTACCCGGACAACCCGGCCGACCCCGCGACGCCGTGGGGCGGGTTCGCGTTCCCGAAGGTCTCCGACCAGGGCGGCGCCTTCTTCGCACCGTTCCTCGCGGTCACCACCGACTTCGGGACGTTCGACTGGCTGACCGTCGCCCTCGGGGTCTACGGCCCGAGCGGCGACCCGAACCGCACCTACCCGCTCGGCGTCGTGGGCGGTCCGGCGGCGTCGCGGTACGACGTCATCCAGCCGTCTTCGACGGTCATCTTGCCCACCCTCTCGGTCGGGGTGAAGCCGCTTCCGTGGCTCGACCTCGGCGTGAGCCTGCACCTCGCGCGCGCCATCTTCGACCTCACGAGCACCTCGTTCGTCGACCTCGGCGACGGGCCCTCGGGCCCCTGCAAGAACGTCGAGTACCACCCGTGCGACTCCGTCTCGAGCCTGCACGCCACGGCCACCGCGCTCGCCGCCACCCCCGGGGTCCTCGTGAAGCCGTCGCGCGCGCTCTCCTTCGGCCTGAGCACGCGGACGCCGATCAACCTCTCCGCGAACGACGGCGTCGTGACCGTCCTGACCGCGCCGCTCGGTCAGCCCATCCCGGATCCCGGCCACGCGACGCTGAAGACGCAGCTCCCCTGGTACTGGCGCTTCGGGGCGCGCTACGCGTTCGTGGGCGACGACGGCTTCGAGAACGGCGACGTCGAGCTCGACGGGACCTACGAGACCTGGGGCCAGTCCCAGGGGACCGGGCCGCAGATCCACATCGACCACCTCGGTCCGACAGGCCCCGCGTTCGACGACATCAACATCACCGTCGCGCACGGCTACAACGACACGTACAGCGTGCGGGCCGGCGGCGCGATCAACACGCACCTGCCGGTCGGCGTCCTCAGCGTGCGCCTGGGCGCGTATTACGACCGCTCGGCGACCGCGAACAACCCCGGCTACACGCGCCTCGACTTCGACACCCTCGACAAGATCGCGGGCACCGTCGGCGCCGGCTACACGTGGAACGGCCTCACCTTCAACCTCGCGTACGCCGAGGTCTTCGAGCCGGGCCGCACGGTCGCCCCCGGCGAGGGGCAGATCCGTCCGATCGACGGCGCGCAGCACGGGGCCCCGGTCGACTCCCAGGGGAATCTCCTGCCAGCGGTCAACGAGGGGAAGTACGCCGGGCACACGGAGATCTTCTCCTTCGGCGTCGTGGCGGTCTTCGACGAGATCCTCGGCTGGCCGCGGGCGAAGACCTGGGCGCACGAGGGCGCGGCGCCCAAGGCCGACGAGCCGAAGAAGAAGGAGCCTCCCCCGAAGGACGACGACGCGGAGCCCCCGGAGGCGAGCAACGAGGCGCCGCCGCCTCCCGCGGCCCCACCCCGCGCGAAGGCGAAGGCGAAGGCGAAGGCGAAGGCGAAGGCGAAGAAGAAGAGCGACTGGAACGACTGAGTCCGCCGCGCACATGGCCGCGGACCGCGAGGAGCGCGGGGCGCTCGCCAGGGCCGTGCTCGCTGCCTGCTACGCTCCGGGACCGTGCCCGGGCGCATCACCGACCAGCTGCGACGCATCACCCGCGAGCAGGGAGGGGCGTCTCCGCCCGAGCCGGACGGGCCCGCTGCGCCGCAACCGCGGGGCCGACGGTACGGCCCGCTCGTGGCGCTGGCCATCCTCCTGGTCCTCGCGGGCGCAGGATGGCTCGTCATCCGGGCGATGATGGACATGTCCAGGATCCAGGACTGCGTGATGGCCGGCCGGAAGAACTGCGCGCCGGTCGACAACGGCGCCGGAAGGTAGCCGGACAGGGGTACGCCGGTCGGGCGACGCGGGTGCGGCTACCGCACACCCGGTCCGACGCGTTATCGTCGTCCACGGCTCATGAGCGACCAGGAGAAACTCGAGAAGCTCGTCGACATGCTGCGGACGAGCCTCCTGGTCGATCCGAACGATCCCTATGCGCGCTACCAGCTGGGGGTCGCCCAGCAGCGCCTCGGCCAGACCGCGGAAGCCATCAAGGCCTTCACGCGCGCCATCTCGCACAAGGCGGACTACTTCGAGGCGCACTCGAAGCTCGCCGCGGCGTACGCGTCGACCGAGGATTTCGCGCACGCGTTCGAGTCCTACGCCAAGGCCGCCGAGATCAAGCCGGACCACGTCGAGTCGAGCGCGTCCGCCGGCGACGTGGCGATGCGCCTCGAGCGGTGGGAGCCCGCGGCGCGCGCGTTCGACCAGGTGGCCAAGCTCGACCCCGCGAACCTCGCCGCCCTCGAGAAGGCCGGCGTCTGCTACGCCCGCGTCCCGAAGTGGGGCGAGGCCGCGAGCGCCTACGAGCGCGCGACGAAGGTGGCGCCGGACCGGTCGGACCTCTTCCTCGAGCTCGGCCGCGCGCTGTCGGGGGCGGGGAAGTGGGAGCCGTCCGCCCGCGCCCTGCGCGAGAGCGTGCGCCTGAAGGAGCCCGTCGCCGAGGCGCACAAGCTCCTCGGGCGCGCCTGCGCCCAGTCCGGCGAGAACGCGGAGGCGCTCGTGGCGTACGGGCGCGCCGTGGCGCTCGAGCCCAGGTGGGCGGACGTGCTCGTGTCGCTGGCCGGCGTTCACGAGGCGATGGGCAAGGACGACGCTGCCGTCGAGTCCTACAAGACGGCGCTCCGGCAGATCACCGACGACGCGACCATCCACGCGCGCATGGGGCTCGCGCTCCGCCGCCTGATGCGGCTCGAGGAGGCCAACGACGCGTTCGTGAAGGACGTGGCGCTCGCGAAGGGGGAGGCGGAGCCGCTCTTCCAGCTGGGCCTGACCGAGAATCTGCTGGGCCGCTGCGAGGAGGGCCGCCGCCACCTGAAGGAGGCCGCGGAGCTCCGCCCCAAGCACGCGGACACGCACAAGGCGCTCGGCGAGGCATGCGCGCGGACGGGACGGATCGACGAGGCGATCGCGGCGTACGAGACGGCCGTCGCGCAGGACGCGGCGTGGGCCGACGGCTTCGTGCGCCTCGGGTACCTCTATGCGGGCGCCCAGCGCGACGCCGACGCCGTGCGCGTGTTCGAGGTGGCGCTCGCGTCCGTGCCGGACGAGCCGAAGATGCTCGGCGTCCTGGGCGGCGCGCGGATGCGCATCGCGGACGCGCAGACGGACGAGGGGGCCCGCGACGGCGGCCTCGAGAAGGCGCAGGACGCCTACGAGCGCGCCGTGGCGCTCGACGGACAGGACGCCGACCTGCGCCTCGGCCTGGGCGTCGTCCTCGTGAAGCGAAAGCGCTGGGAGCCGGCGCGCGCCGCCCTGCAGGCGTGCCTGCGCGCCCGGCCCGACGAGGTGCTCGCGCACAAGAGCCTCGCCGTTGCCAGCGCGGCGCTCGGGGCCCTCGACGAGGCGATCGCCGCGGCCGCGCGCGCGCTCGAGCTCGACCCCGACTACGAGGAGGGGCACGAGAAGCTCGGCGCGCTCTACGAGACGGCCCGCAAGGACGACGAGGCGGCGCTCGCCTACAAGGAAGCCGCGCGATGCTTCCCGCAGGACGCGGCCGTCCACGCGAAGGTGGCCCGCGTGATGGCGAGGCTCGAGCGCGAGGGCGACGCGGTCGAGTGGTTCGCGAAGGCGGTGAAGCTCCGCCCCGACGACCCGGCGCTGCTCCTCGAGCTGGGCGTCGCGTACAACGTCACGCGCGCGTTCGAGGACGCACGGCAGGCGCTCGCGGAAAGCGTGCGCGTCCGGCCCGACGCGGAGGCGTACAAGGCGCTCGGCAGGGCGTGCCGCGAGCTCGGTCGGGCGGACGAAGCCGTGGACGCCTTCGAGAAGGCCGTCGCGGCGGATCCGAAATGGGGGCAGGGCCAGGTCGAGCTCGCGCGCCTCTACGACGCGGCGAAGCAGCCGGCCAAGGCGGCGGCGGCCTACGTCGAGGCGACGCGCTTCTTCCCCGAGGACGCGGCGCTGCACGCGGGCCTCGGCGAGGCGCTCCTCGCGCAGGAGAAGTTCGCAGAGGCGGCCGACAGCTTCGCGCGCGCCACGAAGAAGAAGCCCGACGACGGCGCGCTCGCCCATCGCCTCGGCCTGGCGCACGCCGGTGCGCGGGCCTGGGAGCCGGCGGAGAAGGCCCTCCGGCGGGCGGTCGAGCTCGACGCGGAGAACGTCGCGTCGTGGCGGCTCCTCGGCGAGGTGAGCGGGCAGCTCGCTCGCTGGGCAGGGAGCGCGGAGGCGTACGAACGGGTGCTCGCGCTCGATCCGCAGCTCGCGGCGGCGCACGCCCCGCTCGGGCGCGCGTACGACGCGCTCGGCAAGGACGCGGAGGCGGCGACGGAGTACGGCGCGGCGATCGAGGCGGCGCCGCACGAGGCGACCCTTCACGCGGCGCTCGGCTCGACGCTGCTCAAGCTCGGCAGGTTCGACGAGAGCGCGGCGTGCTTTGCCGAGGCCGCGAAGTTCGGCAAGGGCGACCCCGAGATCCTCTTCCAGCTCGGAGCCACCTACTGCCGTATCGAGCGGTGGCCGATGGCGAAGGACGCCCTCGACGAGTGCGTGGCCCTCAAGCCGGACCACGTCGAGGCCTGGAAGCGCCTCGCGGAGGCGTGTCACGCCCTCGGCAAGACGCTCGAGGAGACCGAGGCCTGGGCCAGGGTGCTGGCGCTCGAGCCGTCGAACCCGGCGCCGAACGTGCCGTACGCCCGTGCGCTCGTGGCCCTCGGCAAGGACGACGCGGCCATCGAGGCCCTGCGCGCCGCGATCAAGGGGCTGCCCGTCACCCCGGCGCTGCTCGTGGAGCTCGCGCGACCGCTCCTCCGGACGGGGAAGAACGCCGAAGCCCTCGAGGTCTGCGAGCGTGCCCTCGAGAAGCACACGAGCCGCGCGGCCAAGGAGAAGCTCGCGCCGGAGGTCATCGCCGCAGAGAAGGGCGAGGTCCTCGTCTGGCTGGGCCGGGCGCTCTTCGCCGGCGGGAAGAAGGACCCCGGCCTCGCGAGGATCAAGGAGGGCGTGGAGCTCGTCCCGGACTCGCTCGAGGGGCAGCGAGCCCTCGCCGAGGTGAGCGAGGCGCTGGGCAAGACCGAGGGCGCCATCAAGGCCTACCGGCACGCCGTGGAGCTCGATCCCGGGTACGGCGAGGGCCACGTCGCGCTCGGTCGCCTCTACCAGCAGACCGATCGCCCACAGGAGGCAGCCGACTCGCTCGCCGTCGCCGTGACGAAGCTCCCGCGGCGCGCCCCCCTGCACGCGGGGCTGGGCGTGGCGCTCCTGCAGCTCGGCAAGAACGAAGACGCTGCGGCGCACCTCCGTCAGGCCGTGGACCTCGATCCGGACGACGCCGAGGCCTCGATGCACCTCGGCGTCGCGCTCACGCGCCTCGGCAAGGCGGAGGACGCCTACCAGGCCTTGCGCGGCGCGGTGCGCGCCCGGCCCGACGACGCGCGCGTGCAGAAGGCGTGGGGCGATGCCGCCGCCGCCCTCGGCAAGTCCGACGAAGCGATGGAGGCCCTCGGCAAGGCCATCGCGCTCGATCCGAAGATGGCCGACGCGCACGCGTCGCTCGGCCGCCTGCACGAGCGGGCGTCGGAGGACCCGCTCGCAGCGCAGTCCTACGAGCGCGCCATCCAGCTGCGCGACGACGACCCCGTCACGCACGGGGCGCTCGGCGGGGTCTACCGCCGCCTCGGGCGGCACGACGACGCGGCGCGCGAGCTCGCGCGGGCGGCCGACCTGAAGGGGAGCGATCCGGACACGATGCACGACCTCGGCGTCGCGCACGCCCAGGGGCAGCGATGGGCCCAGGCGCGCGACGCGCTCGAGAAGGCGGCGAAGCTGCGTGATGCGCACGCCCCCACGTGGAAGCTCCTCGCGCGCGCCTACGGCGAGAGCGGCCAGCCGACGGAAGCCGTGGCAGCGTACGAGCGCGCGCTCGGTCTGGACCCGGAGTGGACCGAGGGTACCCGGGACGTGGCGCCCCTCTACGCCCGTGTCGGCCGGGATGCCGACGCGGCGAGGGCGTTCGACGCGCTGGCGGAGGCCGATCGGGAAGCCCAGGCTGCGGTGGCCGGGAGCGCGTACCAGCGCACGGGGCAGCACGAGAAGGCCGTGACGTACCTCGAACGCGCATCGCGTCTGCCGGCTGCCGATGCGGCGACGTGGAAGAGCCTGGGCCTGTCGTACGCCCGGCTGAAGAAGCCGACCGAGGCCCTCGCTGCGCTCGAGAAGGCGCTGGCGCTCGACCCCAGCCTGGTCGACGGCTGGAAGGCGCTCGCCGAGGTGGCGGGCAAGCTCGGCGAGCACGAGCAGGCCGTCGCAGCGTACGAGAAGGCGCTCGCACTCGACCCCGCGTACGGCGAGGCGCACGTCGCCCTCGGACGGCTCTACACGATGCTCGGCCGCGACGAGGACGCGGCGGGCGCGTTCGGGGCTGCCGCGGCGGCCGCTCCCGGGGACTTCGCCACGCACATGAGCCTCGGCGCGGCGCGCATGCGGCTGTCGCGCTGGAAGGAGGCCGCGGACGCCTTCGGTGCGGCCTCGAAGCTCAAGACGGATCACCCGGACCCTCTCATGGAGCTCGGCGCGGCGTGCCTGCGCCTCGGAGACGCTGCGCGGGCGAAGACGGCCCTCGCGTCGAGCGTGGCGATCCGGCCCGATCACGCGCAGTCGCAGAAGCTCCTCGGCGACGCCTGCGTCGCGCTCGGAGAGACCGTGGCCGCCGTCGCCGCCTACGGGAGGGCGCTCGAGCTCGACCCGGACTACGGCGAGGTCTGGACGTCTCGCGCGAAGATGCTCGTCGGCCTGAAGCGAGAGGAGGAAGCCGCGGAGGCGTTCCGCCACGCCCTTTCCTCGATGGAGGAGGCCGCCCGCGCGACCTCGGAGCGGGCGGACGTGCACGCGGATCTCGGCGTCGCGTACGTCGTGCTCGGCCGGTACTCCGACGCGGTCGACGAGCTCGAGTACGCGCGCGGGATCGAGCCGGGCAACGCCGTGGTCGCGGGGCCGCTGGCCACCGCCTACGAGAAGCTCGAACGGTACGTCGAGGCCGTGGGCGTCCTCAAGAAGACGCTCGAGCGCGACCCCAAGGACGAAGGTGCCGCCCGGAAGCTCGCCGCACTCCAGCAGAAGCTCGGCAAGACCGAGGACGCGATCGACTCGCTCCGCAAGGCGGCCGCCGCCGCGCCGCGCGACGGGCAGGTGCGCTTCGAGCTCGCGCAGATCCTCCTGGCGAAGGGTGCGGAGGACGAAGCACGGCCGCTGCTCGCCGAGGCCGCAGGGCTCCTCCCGGGCGACGCCCAGGTGCACCTCCGGCTGGCCGAGCTCCTCGAGAAGGCGGGCGACGGAGCCGGTGCGCTCAAGGCGTTCGCGCAGGCCGCGAAGGTCGACGCGAGCCTCGTGGACGCGGTCGCCGGCGTGGCGCGCTCGCAGGTGGCCATCGGCAAGCCGCACGAGGCCATCCAGGCGTTCAAGCAGCTCGCGCGCCTGCGGCCGACGGACGCGCGGATCCAGGCGCAGCTCGGGGAGGCGTACCTCGCAGCGGGGCGCGACGGCGACGCAGCGAGCGCGCTCAAGGACGCGCTCCAGCGCGACGCGAAGCTCCCGCGCGTGGGGCGAATGCTGGGCGACGTCAGCGTGCGGCTCGAGAAGTGGTCGGACGCGGCGACCGGGTACGGGCAGGCGATCCAGGCAGACCCCGGGGACGGCGCCGCGCTCGAGGCGCTGGTCGAGGTGTGCGGGTCGAAGGACATGCCCGACAGGCTCCTCGAGGCGCTCCAGGACGCGGTGGCCGTGCACCCGGCGAGCGCCAACATCCTGCGGCGCCTCGGGTTCGCCTACGCCGTCCTCGATCGCATCCCCGACGCGCTCGACGCGCTCGAGAAGGCGACCCGGTACGATCCCTCCCTCGGCGACGCGCAGCGGCTCCTCGGGAGCCTGTACCGCCGCGCCGATCGGCACGAGGAGGCCGCGCGCGCGTTCGAGGCGGCCTTCGCGTCGATCCAGGCGACGCCGGACGACTGGCTCGAGGTGGCCCGCTCGCACGCGGCGCTCGCCCACTGGCAGCCGGCGTGCGACGCCGCGGCGAAGGGCCTCGCCCTCGACCCGAACCACGTGGCCTCCTACGTCTTCCTCGGCGAGCTCCTGGCGGGGCTGGGGCAGCACGCCGACGCGGTCGCGCAGCTCGAGGTGGCCGTGCGCATCGCCCCCGAGGACCGCGGTGCGCTCTACGCGCTCGGGCGCGCGTATGGTGCGCTCGGCCGGAACCACGAGGCGGCAGGCGCGCTCCACGAGGTCGCGCGGCTGTCGCCCGAGCTCCCGTCCGTCTGGGAGGAGCTCGGGAAGGTGCACGACGCCCTCAAGGAGCACGACAAGACCACCGACGCGTACAAGGAGCTCGTGCGGCTGCGGCCGAAGGACGCCGACGCGTACTTCCTGCTCGGCGTGGCCCACCAGAAGGCGAAGCGCTTCGACGAGAGCGCCGCGGCCCTCCAGCGCGCCCTTCGCCTGAAGCCGGACCTCGCCTCGGCGGACTACTTCCTCGGCGTTTCGCTCATGCAGCTCGGTCGCAACGAAGACGCGGTGGGCGCGTTCGAGGGCGCCGTCGCGAAGCAGCCGGAGGATGCGGCGCTGCGCGCGGCCCTGGCCTTCGGCTACCAGAAGCTCGGGCGCGACGAGGCTGCTGCCGACGCGTACAGCAAGGCCGCGCAGCTCGGGCTCGAGGACGTGAACGTCCACACGAACCGGGCGAAGCTCTACGAGAAGGTCAAGAAGCTCGACCTCGCGGCGGACGCGTGGCTCGCGGTCGCGCGGATGGAGCCCGATCGGCTGGAGCCGCACCGGAAGGCGGCGACGGTGCTCCTCGAGCTCGGGCGCCACAAGCAGGCCGTCGAGCCGTACCAGCAGGCCATCCTCCTGGCGCCGCAGGACGCGACGCTCCGGTACGAGCTCGGCGTCTGCTACGCGAACCTCGGCCAGAAGTCCGCGGCGATCGCGCAGCTCGACGCGCTGAAGAAGCTCGACCCGTCGCGCGCCGAAGAGCTGCTCTTCATCCTGGAGGACTGAACCTGGCCGACTGGGACGACTGCGCGCGCAAGATGGACGAGTGCGAGAAGCTGAGCGCACGCGCGGACGCCCTCGAGGCGGCCTTCGGGCGGCGGGCGCTCCGGGCGCGCGACGAGGGGGACATCGCGACGATGGTGCGGATGCGGGACGCCGCCCGGGAGGCGAACGAGAAGAAGGCCCAGCGCGGCGCGCTCGCCCACAACCTCGCGGCCGACCTCCTGTCGGCGCAGGCGGAGCCCGCGGGCCCCCGGCTCGACGCGCTGATGACGCGCCTCGAGGAGACCGCGGGCAAGTCGCGCGAGATCGCCGCGCTCTACGAGGGCTTCGTGGAGTGGGAGGCGGAGCCGTCGTGACCGCGCGCGTGGACGCGCTGGTCCTCGGGGTCGGAGGGATGGGCGCGGCGGCGCTGGCGCACCTCGCGTCGCGAGGGCTTCGCGTCGTGGGCGTGGAGCAGGACGAGATCCCCAGCGTGCACGGGAGCTCCGTCGGCGAGACGCGCGTCATCCGCAAGGCCTACGCCGAGGACCCTCGGTACGTGCCGCTGCTCGCGCGCGCGTACGATCTCTGGCGGGCGCTCGAGGCACGCGCCGGCCAGGCGCTCCTCGAGCGAGTGGGGTGTCTCAACCTGGGTCCGCTCGATCACGCCGCCATCCGCGGCGTCCTCGACAGCGTGACGCGCCACGGGCTCCCGCACGCGCGCCTCGGACCGGAGGAAGTACGCGCCCGCTTCGGCATCGTCGCGCGCGCGGGTGACGTGGGCGTCTTCGAGGAGGATGCGGGCTACCTCCGGGTCGAGGCGTGCACGAAGGCCCACGCCGACTGGGCCGTCGCCTCCGGGGCGGTCCTCCGGACGCGGACGCGCGCGATCGACGTGCGCATCGAGCCCGGCTCGGTGCACGTGGCGCTCGACGACGGCTCGACGGTGAACGCCTCCCATCTCGTCGTCGCCGCCGGCGCGTGGCTCCCCTCGGTTCCCGGGATCGGCGCCCTCGTCGGGCCCCTGCCGCTCGTCGTCGAGCGCCAGGTCCAGCTCTGGTTCGGCGGGCCCCCCGGGCACCCATCGCCTCCGCTGCCGGCGTTCATCCACTTCCTCGAGGACCGCGCCTTCTACGGGATCCCCCCCGACCCGACGCACGGGGAGCCTGCCACCAAGGTGTGCCGGCACCACGGCGGCGAGTCGACCTCGCCGGACGCGCTCGATCGCTCCCTCCGGGCCGACGACGAGGCGCAGGTGCGGGCGTACGTGGGGTCGCACGTGCCGGCGGCCGACGGTCCGCTCCTGCGCTCGCGCGTGTGCATGTACACGTGCACGCCGGACGAGCACTTCCTCGTCGGGCGCCTCGCGCGCGCGCCGCACGTGGTCCTCCTCGGCGGCTTCTCGGGTCACGGCTACAAGATGGCGTCGGTCGTCGGCGAGATCGCCGCGGACCTCGTCGAGAAAGGGACGAGCGCGTTCGACCTCGGGATGTTCGCGCCCGAGCGCTTCGCGTCCTGAGCGCGCGCACGGGAAGGGGCGCCGCCGTCGCACGGTCGCGCGGCCGCGCCGTTGCGCCGTCGCGCCGATGCGACCGCGGCCCTTCAGAGGAGCGCGGCCACGATCACGGCGCCGCCGACGAGCGTCGTCAGCGCGCCGTACACCGTGAGGGCGATCTGCGCCGCCCGCGGGAACCGGCTCGAAGACCAGACCATCGTCACCGCGAGCGGGGGGACGACGAGCATCAGCATCCCGAGGACCATCGGGTCCTCGAAGGGCGAGAGGTAGCGCTTCGCCTGCGGCCGGCGGTGCGGGTGCACGTGCCGTGCGACCGCTTCCCGCTCCATCTCCTCCGCCCTGCGGCGCGCCTCGAAGATCTGCATGGCGACTTCCATGTCGGGAAGGAAGAGGCAATCCCGGCGACGGCGCGTCGACGGCCCGCGCACGACGCGGCGCTCGGCCTCGACGGGCGTCTTCACGCGCGGCAGCGCGAGGAGCGGGCGAGCGACGGCCGCGTCGGGCGGCGGCGGCGGGAAGGCGATCATCGTCGGCACCCGCCAGGGCCGCATCATGATGCGGCAGTCCTTGAACCGCCGCCCGGGGGTATGGGGCTCGCGCTGCATCCCTGCTTCATGAAGCTTAGGCAGCGAACGCGTCCCCGGCGAGTTTCCAAACGGATGACCGCGCAACTCCGCGGATTGAGAGCACTTGCAGCCCGTCCGGGGATAGCTGACATCCTCCTGTCATGGCCCAGCCGCAGGGTGTTCTCGAGCAGCACGCTCGGCGCGGCGGCGCGGCGGCGCGGCAGCGCAGGCAGGCTCGCGGCGCGCCGACGTGCAGAGGCCGGCGGGCGTTTCGCTGTATCCTGCGGGGCGTGAGGCGCGAGCAGGTCTGGCAGGCGGTCTCGGAGGCGCTCCGCCGCGACTTCGGCAAGCTGCTCGACGTGCGCGACGTCCGGCGCGTGCGCCGCGTGTCGGGCGAGGCGTGGGTGGCCACGGTGGCGCTCACCGCGCCGTCGGGGGATCTCCACGTGGCCGACGTCACGGTCGAGGACGGGGGCGCGATGAGCCCCGTGCTCCACGCCGATCACGTCATCGACGCCGTGCGCCGCGCGCAGCACGCCTCGCTCGCGCCGCCTCCGGCCGACGAGCTCGCGGGGTTCGGCGACCTCGGGGACTCGGGGGACGACGAGCCCGCGCTCGACATGCTCTCGGAGGCCGAGGCGCCTCTCGACGCGCGCATCCGTGTCGCCATCGAGCGAGGGGACGTCGAGTCGCTCCGCCTCGCGCGGGACCTCTTGCCGAGGATGCTCGCGGACCACGAGAAGCGCGGCAGCACGCTCTTCACGATGGCCGAGGTGGAGGTGAAGCTCGGCGAGGTGAAGCTCGCGCGCGGCTACCTCGAGGCCGCCGCCCGCGAGTTCGGCGACCGCTTCGACCTGCCGGCCCTCGAGGTCGCGGCCGTCTTCGCCCTCAACCTCGACGGGCGCGAGGCGTTCGCCTCTTCGCCCATCCACGGGCTCCTCGAGCAGAGCCGCGCGCGCCTCAAGCCCATGGACGGCCTCTTCGACGCGCGGAGCTTCGCGCAGCTCTCGCCGGCGACGCGGGCGCGCATCGAGCCGCACGTCACCCTCCGGACCCTCGCCCCCGAGGAGATGCTCGTCACCGAGGGAGACCCTTCGCGCAACGTCTACGTCGTCAAGAGCGGCCTGCTCGGCGTCTGGCTCGAGAAGCCCTCGGGCGGCTCGTGGATGGTCCGTTGCTGCTTTCCCGGGTGGCTCCTCGGCGAGTCGAGCGTCCTCGGGGGGCCCGACGCCCGCGCCACGGCGTCCCTCCGCGCCGAGCGCGTGAGCGAGGTGTGGACGGTGCCCGCGGAGGTCGTCCGAAAGCTCATGGAGGAGGACCTCTCGTTCGGGCAGCGCATCGCCGAGACGAAGCAGATCCACCGCATCGACTCGTTCTTCTCGATGCACGAGACCATGGGCCAGCTCGACGTGCAGGTGCGCGACGAGGTGCTCAAGTGCATCCAGCGGCTCGAGTCGTTCGAGGACGAGACGCTGCTCCTCCTGGCGGACGTCGTCCCCGACGTGGCGCTCCTCGTCGCGCGCGGCTCGATCACGCTCTACGAGGGGGAGGGGAGGGAGACCCCCGTCTCGGTCGTCGAGCCCGACTCGTTCTACGGGGTGCGCGACGCCATCCACCGCATCGCGCCGAGCCTCACGGCCATCGCGCGCCCGGGGACGACGGTGGCCTTCTTCGACGCCGAGCGCCTGCAGAAGCTCTGCGAGCGGAGCCCCGAGCAGGTGGTGGCCGTGCTCGAGCGCCTCGGCTGAATCGCCGGCGCGGGCGAGCCGTCGAGGGCGCGTGTGCTCAGGGCGCGTGCTTGGTGAGGTACGCCTGCACGGTCTGGCCCCAGGTCGACGGGACGAGGTTCGTCGCGCTCTGGTTCACGTCGAGCAGATCGGGCGCGCAGTCGCTGAAGGAGTCGAAGTCCCAGGCGAGGTTCGGGATCTGCTTGGCCTCGACGTCGGCGTAGAAGCTCGTGCTGTCCGCCAGGCTGCCGTACTCGCCGAGGATGACCGGGATGTTCGGGTAGGTGTACGAGGCCGTCGCCGGCGGGTAGCCGTGCACCTCGTAGACGACGTCGTCGTAGGGGAGCGGCGTCGTCGCGTAGAAGCTGATGTCGCTCGTCCAGCCGTTGCCCTGCACCGAGACGAGGTGGTGCGGCACGCCCAGCTTGTTCTCCTCCGCGCGGATGACGCCGACGGCATGGCTCATCGCCGCCGTGATCTGCGCCGGCGTCAGCTTGTCGCCGCCCGGCTCGTTGGTCAGCCCGAAGAGCACGAACGCGTCGTTCGCGAACGAGTCGACGAGCGCCTGGTAGACCGCGTCGGTTCCCGTCGGGTACTTCGTCTTGTCCGGCGTGCTCGTCGCGTCCGATGGCAGGCCCGTCGCCTCGGGATCGCCGTCGGTCTGGTCCTGCCCGATCATCGAGACGTCGCTGCGCAGGGTCACGAGCACGTACACGCCGGGGTTCGCGCCGATGGCCTGGATGACGCCCGTCATCGGCGTCTCGTACTGCGTGGGGTTCGTGAGCCAGCTCGTGACGGTGGCGTCGCTATCCATGCCGAGCGAGATGCGCACGAAGTTCGGCTTCCACCCGCTGATCAGGCCCGCGATCATCGTCTCGAGCGTCTGGTCGGGGTTGGTCATCCAGAGCGTGTTGTCGTACCCGCAGAGGAAGATGTCGTCGACGTTCACCCCGCGCCCCATCCACGGCTGCAGGCCCGTCGCCGTCGAGACGTAGATCCCGCCGCCCTTCGTCGCGAGCCACCCGGCAGGTACCCCGCCGTCGCCGCCGGACGTTCCAGCGTCGGTCCCTGCGCCGCCGGTGTCCCCGCCACCTGCATCCCCGGTCGATCCGTCGTGCCCGCCGCCACCCCCGTCGCCGTGGCCGCCGTCGGCGCCCGCCGACGCATCGCCCGCGCCGACGCTGCCGTCGTGGCTCGTGCCCGCGTCGCCCGGGGACGATCCCTGCGAGGAGCCCCCGCCGCACGCGGCGACGGACAGGAGACCGACCAGCAGCAGCCCGTGACGCATGCACCCAGGGGAGCAGCGCCCGCGCCGCGAGGCAAGCGGCGCCGGTGCGACGCGGACGCGACGTCAGGCGCCCGCGCCGTTTCGCAGAAACCCCCGGAGCACCGTCAGGCTCTCGTAGATGACGCCCTCCTGGTAGCGGTACGCCATCTCCTGGCCCATCGGGACGAGCATCGAGAGCGACTGCCGCCGCGATCGGGCCGCGAGCTCCTCGAAATCGACCACCAGCGCGCGCACGCCTTCGCGCACGGCGCCGTCCCCGCTCTTCGCGTCCGCCGTGCTGCCCATCGCCTGGATGTCACCGAGCGTCACGCCGGCGCCGAAGAGCGCGACGAGCCGCTCCTCGAGGTGCACCCGCGACGCGTCGATGCGCCAGAGACGGAACCTGTGCCCGGCCCCCATCGCGTTGAAGAGCAGGCTCACGCCCATGACCACGTACGCCCAGTTCGCCGGCGGCATGACGTCGACGAGCCAGGGCACGTACTCGTCCGCGAGCTGGGGGCCGCCGCTGTCGAAGAACTCCTTCGCGACGGGCGCGGTCGGCAGCGGCGTGGTGTTCTCGGTGTCCTTGTTGTGGCGGACGAAGTCGGGGAACTGCTGCGCGAGCACGCCCAGGAGGTCGACCGTCTGCGTTCGCCCCGCGCACCCGTTGCCGAGGAGGAGCGTCTCGACGCGGAGGACGTCCTTGTCGATGGACGGGATGCCCCGCACCGCGTCGTAGATGCCCGCGTAGACGTGCCCGGCCTGCAGGTGCGGGAGGCGCTTCGCGATGCCTGCCGTGTGGGCGAAGCTCGCGATCTGGAGTCCTCGCACCACGATGGCGTCGACGACGAGCGGCGCGTCGTCCTGCATCACGAAGACGCCGAGATCGAGGCTGCCCGCGGCGAGCATCGCGACCTGCTCGTCGAGCGGGTGGGTCGTCAGCGAGACGCCGAGGCCCGCGAAGTCGGGGAGGGTGAAGATCTGGCGCGCGATGTGCTCGGTGCCGCTGCCGGCGGGCCCCACGCCGATGCGCATTCCCTGGAGGTCTGCGAACGCGTGGAGGCGGTCGGCGTCCTTGCCGAGGAAGAGCACCGCCTCGCGACGCGCGAACCGCCCGTAGACCGCCAGCGGACCGAGGGTCCCGCGTGCGGTGCCGGCGTCGTGCGCGTCTCCGAGGTCCGTCCCGTCCTGCACGAGGGCGAACTGCACCTCGCACGACTTCGCGGCCGCCGCGCGAAGCCGCTGAACGTTCTCGACGGAGCCCGCCGACGCAACCTCGGTCACGGTGCCACGGCGCTCCCGCGCGAGCTCCGCGGTACGCGTCACGATCGCGTGGTAGTGGCCCTGCGGGTCGCCCGAGAGGACGGCGACGTGCAGGCGCGAAAGATCGTGCGTCAGGTCGACGCGCGAGACGAGGACCGCGAGGAGGAGCGCCCCCGCGGTGAACGCCCCCACCTTGACCAGCAGGCCGCGGAGCGGATGAGGAGGCGTGGAGCGGTTTCCGAGGGGACGTTCGAGGTTGGGCGGCACGGACGCATCCTAGCGGCGGTCGAGGCGGCTCCGGGCGAGCCCCGGAGCTTCGCTCACGGGACCGGGACTGGGATCGAGGCCCGGGCCCAGGCCGGGGCCCGGGCTGGGGCTTGGGCCGGCGTCCCACCCATCATGTCGCGCACCATTGCAATCCGGAACGTACGAACAGTATGGTGCACCCATGGCGCTCGCGGTCGTCCGGGCCTCCCACCTGCGTGTCACGTGCGATTCCTGCCGGGCGACGACGGCGGAGGTGTGCGGTCGGCGCGATCTGCCGGGGATGGCGCGCGTCGCCGCCGTGCGGAAGTTCAAGTCCGTCGGCTGGCACCACGACGGCGCGGACTACGCGCCGAGCGCGCGTGCGGAGACCACGGTCGACGCGATGGGCGCGGGCCGCTGGTATTGCCCGGCGTGCAGCAAGAAGACCCACCTCTGACGTCACCCATGCCTTCGGTCGCTTGCGGTATAGGGGTCCGCCATGGCGTCCACCAAGCGAGCCGCGACCGCGCCGCCCCACGAGCTCAACGCGACCGCCGCGTCGATCCTCGGCTTCCTCGAGCACGAGCCGAAGACGGGGTGGGACCTCGCCGTCGAGATCGAGGACGTCATCGGCGACTTCTGGAGCGTGACGCGTAGCCAGGTCTACCGCGAGCTCAAGGTCCTCGCCGCCGAGGGGCTCGTCGCCTCGCTCGAGACCGGGCCCCGCGACCGGCAGCCGTACCGCGTCACCGAGGCCGGGCGTCGCGCCTTCCGCGCGTGGATCGGCCGCAAGCCGGGGCTGCCGAACATGCGCCTGCCGCTCGTCCTCCAGGTCTTCTTCGGCGACGCCGTCCCCCCGGCCGATCTCGCGCGCTCGCTCGAGGAGCTCGGCGCCTATCACGCGCAGCGCCTCGCCGTGTACCGCGGCTTCGAGGCCCGTGTCCCCAAGAGCTCGTGGCCCTACGAGGCGCTCCGTCTCGGGATCATGTTCCAGCAGACGATGGTGGACTGGATCGCGTCGGTGCAGCGCCACCGGCCCCGCCCGAAGCCGGGGAAGTCGCCGCGGGTGGGGAAGCCGGCGAGGAAATCGGACCGTCCACAGTAGACAGTCCACATTGGAGTGTTAGCTTCGGGGGCATGGTCCAGCCCACCACCGCTCCCGCAGCATCCCCCACGCCCCATCCCTCCGGCCCCGGGCTCGCGCCCGCCCCCGCCCCCGCCCCCGCGCCCGCGCCCGCGCTCGCGTCCGCGCCTGCTCCCCGGCACCAGCCCCCCTGGCTCGGCGGCCTGCAGGATCTGACGCGCGAGCACGCCTTCGAGCCTCTCGCCGTGCGCGGCATGATCCCCGGCGATCTCCGTGGCACCCTCACCCGCAACGGGCCCGGGCGCTTCGCGGTCGCCGGCGCCGGCGCCGGCGAACGGTACGGCCACTGGTTCGACGGAGACGGCGCGCTGTCGTCGGTGCGCATCTCCGGCGGGCGCGCATACGGAGCGGCCCGCGTCGTCCGCACCACGGGCCTCGCCCGCGAGGAGAAGGCAGGCAAGCGCCTGTTCGGAGGCTACGGCACCCCGCTCGCGCGCCCGCTGCGGGAGCTCTTCCTCGGCGACGCCAAGAACACGGCGAACACCTCGGTCCTCCTCTGGCAGGAGCGCCTCTTCGCGACCTGCGAGGCGGGCAAGCCCTACGAGGTCGACCGCGCCACCCTCGCGACCGTCGGCGAGAGCGACCTCGGTGGCGTCGTCGCCGGGGCCTTCTCGGCCCACGCGCACCGCGTCCCGTCGCGCGCGTGCACCTACAACTTCGGCCTCCGCCACGGCCGCCGCACCACGGTCGACGTCTTCGCCCTCCCGGACGCGGGACCCGCTCGCGTCCTCACGTCGTTCACCGTCGAGGGGACGCGCCTGAACCATGACTTCGCCGTCACGGCCCGCCACCTCGTCTTCGTCTTCGCGCCCGCGTACCTCTCGCTCTATCGCGCCGTCGTCCAGCGGCGCCCGCCCGTGTCGAGCGCCCGCTGGCGCCCCGAGCGCGGCGCCGAGATCGTCGTCGTCCCCATCGACGCGCCGCACGCCATCAAGCGCTTCCGCGTCGACGCCTTCATGCTCGAGCACGTGGCCAACGCGTACGACTCCGGCGGCGACGTCGTCGTCGACTACACGCACTACGACCACGCCGACGGCCTCGAGGCCTTCGTCGGCGGCGTCACCGCGGGCCGCGTGGGGGCGCCCCTCGCGAGCCAGCTCCGGCGGATGACCCTCGACGTGGCGCGCGGCACGCTGCGCACCGAGACGGTCCTCGACCGCCCCGTCGAGCTCCCGCGCGTGGCGCCCGCCGTCGACGCCGAGCCCCACCGGTACGTCTACTCCGTCGGCTTCCCGCGCGAGGCCACCCTCGGGCTCGACGCCGTGCTCCTCAAGCTCGACACCTCGACCGGGAAGACGGACACGTACGACCCGGGCCGCGACCGCTTCGCAGGTGAGGGGGTCTTCGTCCCGCGCCCCGGTGGAACCGCCGAGGACGACGGGTGGCTCCTCACGATGGTCTACGACGCGCGGGACGACCGCAGCCGTCTCGAGGTGCTCGACGCGCGCGGCATCGGCGACGGCCCCGTCGCCTCGTGCGAGTTCGACCACCCCATCCCGCTCGGCTTCCACGGTCTCTGGAGCGGCGAGCGGGCGGGCGACGCGCCGGCCTCGTGACGGCCGGGAAGGCCCACGCGCTCAGCCGCCGTCGGGAGGGGGCCCGCCGTCGGGAGGCGCGCCGCCCTGGCAGACGCCCGTCGTCGTGTTGCAGACGAGCGGGTTGGGGCACGAGCCGGGGTTCGGGCGGCAGTCGGGCACGCACGTCCCCGCGCAGTTGAGCGGCGCCTCGCAGCAAACCTGGTTCTGCGGGCAGGTCGGGCACGTGCTCCCGTCGGGTCCTCCGTCGGCAGGGCCGCCCTCGGGCGGGCCGCCTTCCGGAGGACCGGCCTCGGGCGCCGCGTCTCCGGCGGAGCCGTCCTCCGCCGCGCCGTCTCCGGTCGAGCCCCCGGCGTCCGCTGCGTCGGCTGCGTCGGCCGCGTCCGGGAGCGCGTCGGCACCCGTTCCCGTATCGTCCAGGGAGGTGTCGGGCTGCGCCGCGGTGTCCGCGCCGAAGGCGTCCGCGTTCGTGGCGTCCTGGCCCGTCGCGTCGGTGGGGACGCTGTCGTCCGGGCCCGGTGCCGTGTCGCGTGACACCGCATCGCTCCCCGACGTCGCATCGCCCACCCCGCCGTCGCGGCCCGCGCCGTCCTTTCCGGCGAGCCCGTCTCCGCACGCGAGCGCGAGGAAGGGCGCGGCCAGGACCAGCACCACGGCCACCCCGAGCCTCCGCCCGCGACGGACGGCGTCCGCGCGGCGAAGGGAGGGGGAGGACATGAGACCCATGAGGCCCACGAGGCTCATGAGACCAGCCTACGACGACGCCGCATAGTGGTGCACGCGTCGACTCCCGCGTACCCTCGGGAGCGACGATGCCCGGAACACGCCTCGCTCGAGTCGCGGTCGCACCTGCAGCGACGGCGGCTCGTTCGACCGCGGCGGCTCGCGCGGCTCGGGTGGCTCGCGTGGCTCGCGTGGCTGGCGTGGCTCGCGTGGCGGGTGCGCTCGGGTTCTTCGTCGTGGCGTTCGCGAGCGCCACCGCGTCGGCGCAGGCGCCTGCGTCGCCCCCGGACACGGCCGCGGCGCAGGCGCTCTTCGACGACGCCAAGTCGCTCATGAAGGCAGGCAAGTACGCGCAGGCGTGCCCCAAGCTCGAGGAGAGCCAGCGCCTCGACGCCGGCGGCGGCACGCTCGTGGCGCTCGGCCTCTGCTACGAGGCGATGGGCCGCACCGGGAGCGCGTGGGCCACGTGGAACGACGCGCTCAGCGGCGCGCGGAGCGAGCACCGCCCCGATCGCGAGGCCATGGCGCACGAGCACATCCGCGCCCTCGACGGGAAGATGCCGCGCGTGCGCCTCGTGGTGAGCGCACCTCCCGCGGGCCTTCAGGTGCGGCGCGACGGCGAGGTCGTGGGCTCCGCGCAGTGGGGGACGCCCGTGCCCATCGATCCGGGCACGCACGCGTTCGACGCGACCGCGCCGGGCAAGCTCGCCTGGCACGAGGCGCTCGCCGTCGCACCGGGACGCAAGGACTACGACGTCGCCATCCCGGAGCTCGCGGACACGCCTCCCGGGGTGGCCCCTCCGCCCGCTCCCGTCCCCGCACCGGCGCCGGCCCCACCTTCGCCTCCGCCCCCTCCGTCCGCCGTGACGTCTCCTCCGCCTCCGCCGCTGCAAGCAGCGCCCTCGCCTGCCTCGCCCGCCTCGGGCAATTCGCTTCGCACCGCCTCGTACGTCACCGGCGGCGTGGGCGTCGTCGCGCTCGGCGTGGGGGCGATCTTCACGGGCGTCGCCGCCTCGAAGTGGAGCGACGCGCACGCGGCCTGCCAGGGCACCCTCCAGTGCCACGATCCCGCGGCCGTCGCCGAGGGCGCCACCGCGGGCCACGACGCCGACGCGGCGACCGCGCTCTGGATCGTGGGAGGGGCGGGCGTGGCCGCGGGCGTCGTCCTCTTCCTCCTGAGCACCGGGCACACCGACGCTCCTTCGTCCGGCGCGCTGCACGTGTCGCCCCTCGTGGGCGCGGGTACGGGCGGGATCCTCCTCGGAGGCTCCCTGTGAGCCGGGGCTCGCCGCCCGTGGTCCGCATCGGCAGCGGCATCTGCGCCGGCGCCGCGATGGTCCTCGCCTCCCTGCTCGCCCCCGGCTGCCGCGGCGTCCTCGGCATCGAGCCTCTCGAGCTCGTCGACGGTGCCGCCGCCGACGGGGCGCAGGCCGACGGCGGCGTCGACGCGACCCCCGACACCTCGACGGGCCCGGACGCGGGCAGCACGGACGGGGGCACGGACGCCGATGCCGCGGCGGACGCCGGGGCCGGCGCCGATACGGGCGCCGATGGCGGGGGTCCGTCCGACGCGGGCGCCGACGGCGTCGCCGCGTGCTTCGCCGAGGGAGGCAACTGCCGGCCGTGCTGCAAGACGAGCTTCGCCGGCGCGACCGGGCGGCTCACCGGCTACATGGTCCAGGACGGGTGCATCTGCGGCGACGCGGGCGCGTGCAGCACCGAGTGCGCGACCTCGAGCTGCACCGGCAGCACGTCGCCTCCTCCGGGGACCTGCGCCATGTGCAGCGACAACGCCATCCTGCAGCCGCCCGTCGGCGCCGCATGCGAGCAGGCCCTCTCCGACTGCAAGGGCGACCCGACGTGCGCCCCCGCCGCCGCGTGCCTCCAGAACTGCCCCTGATCGCGGCTCGGGTATACTCCATCGAGCCGTGGCCGATCTCGAGCGCGAGATGCTGCACAACATCGTGGGCGACGCGCGCGTGGGGGGCCGCTACGTCGTCGAGCGCGTGCTGGGCCTCGGAGGCATGGGCCTCGTCGCCGCGGCCCGCTACCCGGAGCTCGATCAGGAGGTCGCGATCAAGTTCATGCGGCCGCAGCTCGCGCTCGACGCGACGCTGAGCGCGCGCTTCCTCCGCGAGGCGCGCCTGGCCGCGCGCGCGAAGAGCCCCCACTTCGTCCGCGTCTTCGACTTCGGCAAGCTCGACACGGGCGTCCCGTACCTCGTCATGGAGATGCTGACGGGCCACGATCTCGGCGCCGAGCTCCGCGACGTGGGGCCGCTGCCGATCGACCAGGCCGTCGACTACGTGCTCCAGGCCTCCCTCGGCCTCGCCGAGCTCCACGCCCTCGGCGTCGTGCACCGCGATCTCAAGCCGAGCAACCTGTTCATCGCCGAGGCGGCGGGCACGCGCACGCTCAAGGTGCTCGACCTCGGGCTCATCACCGATCCGGGCAAGGGCGCGCAGGGCCTCACGTCGACCGGGCACGTCTTCGGGACGCCGCACTACATGTCCCCCGAGCAGATCAAGGAGAGCAAGTCGGTCGACGCGCGGAGCGACGTCTGGGCGCTGGGCGTCATCCTCTACGAGCTTCTCACCGGGTCGCTCCCGTTCGGGCACGGGGCCGAGTCCACGGGCGAGGTGTTCGGGCTCATCCTGCACACCGACCCTCTCGCGCTCCGCGAGCAGCGGCCGGCGCTCCCCGAGGGCATCGAGGCCGTCGTCCACCGCTGCCTGCGCCGCGCCCCGGAGGAGCGCTACGCGAACCTCGCGGAGCTCGGCATCGGGCTGGCGCCGTTCGGGGGCGCCACCGCCTCCGAGCGCGTCGACGGCATCCGCAAGGCCCTCGCCGCGAAGCCCGCCGAGCCTCGCGCGCCCGAGCCGCTCCGCCCGCCCGAGCGCGGCGAGGACCCGTCCTCCGCGGCCACGGTGCAGGCGACCCCCGGTGCGCCGGCGATGCCGCCGCCCGTCGTGCGCACGCCTTCTCCGCTCGCTGCGGCCACCGGGCGCGTCGAGATGCCGACGGGGACGGGCCCCTTCGCGAAGGCGCTCACGCCCGCGCCTCCTGCCGCCCCCAAGAGCGTGGGGCGCGGCGTCGTCCTCGGGATCGCCGTCGGCGCCGCCGTCCTCGTCCCCGTGCTCGTCCTCGCGCTCCGCTCCCGCGGCGCGCCCGCCGCCGCCCCCGCGAATGCGCCCGCTCCTTCGAGCACCCAGGCTGCAGGCATCGTCACCACCGCCGCGGCCCTCCAGCCGGCGACGACCGCCGCCGCTTCCACTCCGTCGGCCGCGCCCTCCGCTGCGCCCTCCGCCGCGCCATCCGCGACGATCGCTCCTCGTCCCTCGCACACGGCGGCCCTGCCTTCGCGCGCCGCGCCGCCCGCGACCGCCCGTCAGCCCGCCTCGGTCCTCGACGGGCTCGATCGCAAGTAGCGCGTCGGCGGCGGCGTCCGCGTCGACGTCAGCGCCCGCGTCGGCCGCCAGGCGGCCGTCACGTCCCGCACGTGCCGTCGGTGCACTCGCAGCACGGCTCGTCGCAGTCCTCGGGGAAGTCGTCGCAGTCGGCGCTCACCGTCCCGTTGCACGACGCGGGGAGCGAGCGGCACGACATCCCGCCGCACGCCGAGTTGCCCGCGCAGACGGCCTCGCCGCAGCAGTTGTAGCTGGTGCAGGTGCTCGGCGTGCACGGGCAGCACTCGTCGGTGCCCGGAAGGCCGCCCTTGTGCTGGTAGGTGTTCCCCTGCGGGCACGTCGCCGTGTCGCCCGAGCCCGTCATGCACACGCAGTTCGGGTCGAGCGGGCCGCCCGCGTCGCACGACGACTGGCAGCAGCTCGCGGCGATGCAGGCGAAGAGGTCGAAGCAGCCGGAGAGGCCGTTGCAGTTCTGGTCGCCCGGGCCGCAGCAGTCCTGCGTCGTCGGCAGGACCTCCCCGGAGCAGGTGGTGCTCCACTGCCCGTTGCTGCACGTCTGGAGGCCGTCCTTGCACGTGCCGACGTTCTCGGTCGCGGGCGCCCCCGTGTAGCAGGGGCGAGTCTGCCCGTCGGTGCACCCGGTGTTGCAGAGGGGGGTCGACGTGCACGTCGGATCGTTGCACCCCGTCTTGCCGTTGCAGTTGCGGTCGACCGTACCGTCGCAGACCTCCGGCGCGGGCAGCACCTCGCCCGTGCACGGCCCCCACGTCGGGAACTCGTTGTTGCCCGTGCACGTCTGCGAGCCGTCCTTGCAGAGGCCCACGTTGCGCGTCTTCGGGTCCCCGTCGTAGCAGGAGCGCGTCGTGCCCGCGCTCGGGCAGCTGCACCCGACCAGGTCCGTGCTCATCGGGTTGCACTGCGGGACGCCGCCCTCGCCGACCACGCCGCCCCCGTCGTCGACGCCGCCGCCGCTGTCGTCGATGAGCGAGCCGCCGTCGGTCGGCGGGGTCGTCGCGTCCGCGCCGCCGGCGTCGGGGAGCGCCGCGAAGCTCCGTCCCTTGCTTCCGCAGCCCACCGCCAGCGCACCCACGGCGAGCGTCCCGACGACCCAGGCGGCCCATCTCTGCATGTGTCCAGGATCGGGCGAAGTCGCTGCCCCGTCGCGTCCCAGGATCGTCCCCGTCGCTGTCAGTCGTAGCTGCAGTAGTTCGGCGTGCCGCTGCCCTCGACGCACGTCGACGGCGCGGGGCAGAGGCCCGCGACGCACGCGCCCGTGGCGCAGTTGCTCTCCGAGCAGTGGTACGGGGTCGTGTCGATCGCGCAGCAGCCCGTCCAGCACTCGTTGTTCGCCGCGCAGTCGACGCACTGGTAGTGCCCCGCGAGGAGCGCGCAGGTCTGCACGCCCGTGACGCCCGCCGTCGCGCACTCCGCCCCGCACACGCCGCAGTTCGCGTTCGTGTTGGTCAGGATGGGAAGGCCGCTGCAGCACCGCGCCTCGTCGACGCCGGCCTCCCAGTTGAAGCCCTGCGGGCACGGCTTCGTCTGCGAGCACGCGCCCGCGCTGCAGTACTGGCACTGGCAGCCGCCCGCGTAGCCGCAGTAGGTGCCGTCGGCCTGCGCCGCGCACGCGCCCGGCGGGCCCCCGTCGTCGCCGCTGCCCGTCTCCATGCCGGTGTCCGCGGCCGCCTCCGGCACGCCGGTCGCGTCGCTTCCCGCGTCCCGCTGCGCGTCGTCGAAGTGCACGAGCAGCGAGCACCCGGCGAGCAGGGCCGCCCCGAACGCGCCCCACACGCCGCACGCGCCGCACGCCAGGATGCCGCTGCGGCGCAGGGTCACGCCGCGAAGCCTACCACCCGGCGGTCAGGTGTCGTCCCACGCGGGCCGTCCCACCCCGGCGGTCAGTAGTCGTCCCACTGCGGCATCGTCCACGCCTCGGCGATCCCGTCCTTCTCCCACGCGAGGAACGCGGGGTCCTTCAGGATGGCGTCGACGTACGCCTGCGACGCCGCGGCGATGGGCACGGCGTAGGTGCGGAAGCGCGTCGCGACGGGCGCGTAGAAGGCGTCGGCGACGGTGGGCTTCGCGCCGAAGAGGTACGGGCCGCCCTTGCCGAAGCGGCCGCGGAGCTCCGCCCAGAGGGCCTCGACGCGCGCGATGTCGTGCTGCACGGCCTCGCCCGCGTGGCGGGCGGGCTCGCGCGGGGGAGCGCGCCTCCGGATGTTGCACGGGAGCTTGCTCCGCAGGGCCGCGAACCCCGCGTGCATCTCGCACGCGGCCGACCGGCAGACCGCGCGCGCCACGGGATCCTCCGGCCAGAGGTGCGCGGCGGGCGCGTTCTCGGCCGCCCACTCGGCGATGGCCAGCGAGTCCCACACGACGGTCTCAGTCTCGACGGCGGTCGCGGAGGCGGTCCCCGAGGCGCCGCGCGCGCCCGGCGCGTCGCCGCCCCCCCCGAGGTGCAGCGCCGGCACGCGGCCCGACGGCGACACGGCGAGCACCGTGGCCGTGCGCCCCTCGCCGTAGCCTTCGCCGCCGAGCTGGATGGCGCGCGTCTCGAAGGGGATGCCCGACCACGTGAGCGCGAGCCACGGGCGGAGCGACCAGGACGAGTAGTTCTTGTTGCCGACGTAGAGGACGGGCTTCATGGGCGCATCCGAGCGGCCCGCGCGCGCGCCGTCAAGGCACAGTCGGGCCCTTCTGGAGCGCGTCGAGCTGCATGCGGATGTGCGCCGCCTCGGCCGCGGTGTTCGCGAGCGCGATGGCGCGGCGGAAGGCCTCGCGCGCGTCGTCCTCGCGACCGAGCTTCGCGAGGAGCATCCCCCGGACGCCGTGGAAGTAGAAGTAGCGCCCGAGCTGCGCGCCGAGCGGTTCGATCATCGCGAGCGCCTTCGCGGGGCCGCTCCGCCTGGACACGGCGACCGCGCGGTTCAGGGTCACGACGGGCGAGGGCTGGAGCTGCTCGAGCGCCGCGTAGAGGCCGTCGATCTCCGCCCAGTCGGTGTCCTCGGGGCGCATCGCGCGCGCGTGGATCGCGCCGATGGCGGCCTGCACCTGGTAGGGACCCGGGCGCCCGTGCCGGAGCGCCTTGTCGAGGAGCGCGAGCCCCTCGTCGCAGAGGCGGCGGTCCCAGAGCGACCGGTCCTGGTCGTCGAGGAGCACGATGTTCCCGCCGGCGTCGAGGCGCGCCGGCGTGCGCGAGTGCTGGAGCAGCATGAGCGCGCCTAGGCCGAGGAGCTCGGGCTCGCCCGGGAAGAGACGCAGGAGCAGGCGCACCAGGCGGATCGCCTCGTCGCAGAGCGCGCCCCGCACGTGCGCGCCCTCGCCCGTGGCCGAGTACCCCTCGTTGAAGATGAGGTACACGATCGCGCAGACGGCCCCGAGGCGGCCGGCACGCTCGGGAGCGGCGGGCACCTCGAAGGCCACCTCCGCCTTCGCGATGCGCGCCTTGGCGCGGGTGATCCGCTGCTCCATCGCGGCCTCGCCCACGAGGAAGGCGCGCGCGATCTGCGGGACGGTGAGGCCGCACACGATGCGGAGCGCGAGGGCGATCTGCTGGGTGGCGGGGAGCTCGGGGTGGCAGCACACGAAGAGGAGGCGAAGGACGTCGTCGCGGTAGTCGGCCGCGTCGAGGCTCTCGGCGAGGCTCGCCTCGGCGTCGCTCGTGTCCGAGAGGGCCTCCTCGTCGGGGAGCGGCTGCTGCTTGCGCGCCTTGCGCTTGCCGTCGAGGGCCGCGTTGCGCCCGACGAAGACGAGCCACCCCACGGGATCGCGCGGAGGGCCGTTCTTCGTCCAGTTCTGGAGCGCGCGGAGCGACGCCTCCTGGAAGGCCTCCTCGGCCGTGTCGAGATCGCGGAAGTACCGGAGGAGCGCGCCGACCGCCTGGGGTCGCGCGCCGCGAAGGGCCGCGTCGATCCAGGCGTCGCCGCTCATCGCGCGCGCTCCCCCGCCGCCGGATGCGGAGCGCCCAGGCCGCCGGGGCGGAAGAGGCGCACGGGGCGCACCTCGAAGGAGCCCGGCGTGCCGCTCGCGTGGCCGAGGTCCTTCGCCGTCTCGAGGGCCTCGTCGAGCGAGGCGCACTCGACGACGTAGAGGCCGAGGAGCTGCTCTTTGGTCTCGGCGAACGGGCCGTCGAGCACGACGGTCTCCTTGCCGCTGCGGAGCGTGGTGGCGGTGGACGTCGGCATGAGGCGAACGAGGGGGCCCAGGCGCTCCCGCGCCGTCAGGCGGTCGTGAAGGGCGTCGAGCTTCGCGAGGACGGCGGCGTCTTGCTCGCGGGTCCAGGAGCCGACCACGGCCTCGGAGTCGTAGCAGAGGATGGCGTAGAGCATGGCGGGCCGCGGGGGGTCTCCCTCTGGAAGACGAAGGAGGAGGGCGGGATCCGACGGGGGGACGGGAAATAGTGTGAGGGGGCGCAACGCGCCCGCGCCTGCGCCCGCGCCTGCGCCTGCGCCCGCGCCCGCGCCCGCGCCCGCGCCGTGATGTCCATTTCGTCAAACTTGCGAGGGATGCAAGGGGGCTTTTCGCTCGGGCTTTGCGATTGTCGCGCCGTGCTCGGCGGCGTCAAGGACGCGCGCAGGAGCGCGCGCCGCTGCCGGGGGCAGCGGCACTGCGCGGCCTGGCGGCCGCTCCGTGTCCTTGACGTCGCCTGCGCGCGGCCCGGGACGGGGCGGGCCCGTCGCGAGAGGCGCGGTTGGGCAAGGAGTTGCCATGTTGCGCATCTATCAAGTCATTCTCGAGGTGTTGCGGGAGTTGCGGCCGGTGATGGCGGCGATCGAGGCTCATGACCGGGACCTCGCTCGGCAGCTTCGGAGGGCTGCGACGAGCGTCGCGCTCAACTGCAGTGAAGGCAGCGGTTGCAGCGGGGGGACGCGGCGGGAGCGGTATCGGAACGCGCTCGGGTCGGCGCGGGAGACCGCGGCGTGCCTCGATTCGGCGCTGGCGCTCGGGTACGTCGACGGGGTCGATGCGGGGTTGCTCGACAAGATCGACCACGTGCGCGCGGTGCTCGTGAAGAACGTGCGCTGAGGCACGGCGGCGAGCGGCTCGGGTGGGCCGCTCGCCGCGCTTCGACTACGCCGTGACGCGAACGAGCGTGCCGATGACTTGGTTCATGAGAGCGGGCAGGGAAGGCGGGAGCGAGCCGACGTAACCCGCAGCTTGCGCAACCTGCAAACACGCCCAGGTCTCGCGCGCCGACCCCA
>DASXDU010000041.1:0-8815 GCA_036490515.1 Polyangiaceae bacterium | reverse complement strand
TGGGGTCGGCGCGCGAGACCTGGGCGTGTTTGCAGGTTGCGCAAGCTGCGGGTTACGTCGGCTCGCTCCCGCCTTCCCTGCCCGCTCTCATGAACCAAGTCATCGGCACGCTCGTTCGCGTCACGGCGTAGTCGAAGCGCGTCGAGCGGCCCACCCGAGCCGCTCGCCGCCGTGCCTCAGCGCACGTTCTTCACGAGCACCGCGCGCACGTGGTCGATCTTGTCGAGCAACCCGGCATCGACGCCATCGACGTACCCGAGCGCCAGCGCCGAATCGAGGCACGCCGCGGTCTCCCGCGCCGACCCGAGTGCGTTCCGGTACCGCTCCCGACGCGTACCCCCGCTGCAGCCGCTGCCTTCACTGCAGTTGAGCGCGACGCTCGTCGCAGCCCGTCGAAGCTGGCGAGCGAGGTCCCGATCATGCGCCTCGATCGCCGCCACCACCGGCCGCAGCTCCCGCAGCACCTCGAGAATCACTTGATAGATGCGCAACATGGCAACTCCTTGCCCAACCGCGCCTCTCGCGACGGGCCCCCCCGTCCCGCGCCGCGCGCAGGCGACGTCAAGGACACGAAGCGGCCGCCAGGCCGCGCAGTGCCGCTGCCCGGCAGCGGCGCGCGCTCCTGCGCGCGTCCTTGACGTCGCCGAGCACGCCGCGACCATCGAAAAGCCCGAGCGAACAGCCCTATTGCGTCCCTCGCAAGATTGACGGAATGGACATCACAGCGCGGGCGCGGGCGCGGGCGCGGGCGCGGGCGCAGGCGCAGGCGCAGGCGCAGGCGCAGGCGCAGGCGCAGGCGCAGAAGAAGCTAAGCTCGCGCAATGGACGCGCTTCCCTCGCTTCCCACCCTTCCCCGTCGCCTCCCCCTCGTCGGGCATGTTCTCTCGTACGTGCGCGACCCGTTCGCGTTCTTCGTGCGCGCCTCGCAGCTCGGGCCGTTCGCGCGCGTCGACCTCGCGGGGATGCGCGCCGTCATGGTCAACGATCCCGACCTCGTCGAGGCCATCTGCGTCACGCAGAACCGCTCCTTCCACAAGGACCGCTTCGCCAAGGATCTCCAGCGCGTCCTCGGCATGGGCCTTCTCACGAGCGACGGCGACTTCTGGCGCCGCCAGCGCCGCCTCGCGCAGCCCGCCTTCCACCGCGAGCGCATCGCCGCCTACGCGAAGACGATGGTCGAGCTCACGCGCGCCGCGGCCGACCGCTGGCGCGAGGGCGAGGTACGCGACGCGCACGCCGACATGATGGAGCTCACGCTGGCCATCGTCGGCAAGACGCTGTTCGGCGCGGAGCTCGGGCCGCGCGCTCATGAGATCGGCGCGGCCCTCGAGGCGGTCACCGCCTACTACGCCGACCCCGTCGCGATGACCGTTCCCCGCTGGGAGCGCCTCCCGACGCCGCTGAACCGCCGCTTCACGGCCGCCGTCCGCCGCCTCGACGCCATCGTCCGCGATCTCCTCCGCACGCACCGCGCGGGCACGACGGGCGACGGCAACGACCTCCTCTCCATGCTCCTCGCCGCGCGCGACGAGGACGGCACGGGCATGAGCGACGATCAGCTCCGCGACGAGGCCATCACGATCCTCCTCGCCGGCCACGAGACCACCGCCATCGCCCTCACCTTCACGTGGATGCTCCTCGCGGAGCACGGCGGCCCCGGCGGCGCGCGCGCCCGCCTCGAGGCCGAGATCGACGAGGTCCTCGGCGACCGCGATCCCACCGTCGCGGACGTGCCTCGCCTCGTCTTCGCCGACCGCATCGTCCGCGAGTCGATGCGCCTCTATCCGCCCGCGTGGTCCATCGGCCGCGAGGCCGCCGAGGACGTCGAGGTCGGCGGCCGCCGCTTCCCGCGCGGCACCTGGTTCTGGTTTCTCCCGTGGACGATGCACCGCGACGCGCGCTTCTTCGCGGACCCCGCGCGGTTCGATCCCGACCGCTGGGAGGGCGACTTCGCGAAGAGCCTCCCGCGCTTCGCCTACTTCCCCTTCGGCGGCGGCCCGCGCCAGTGCATCGGCAACTCGTTCGCAACGATGGAGACGATCCTCTGCCTCGTCACGATCGCGCAGCGCTGGAGGCTCGACCTCGCGGGCAGGCGGACGGTCGACCTCCTCCCCAGCGTCACGCTCCGCCCGAAGCACGGGCTGAAGGTGCGCCTCGCGCAGCGCCCCCGGTGATCCCGTCCTCGTCGGCGGCGTCGAGCCATGCGTCGATGACCGGGAAGACCTCGGTCTTCGCGCGGCGGCCGATGACGAGATCGAAGTGCCCGTAGTGGTCGGCGTCGCCGTGCTCGGGGCCGAAGACGCGGAGCTCGCGCCTCGCCGAGCCGACCGCCGCGAGGGTCCGCTCGGCCGCGTCGGGCGGGCACTGCGCGTCGCGGTCTCCCGCGATGGCGAGCACCGGCGCGGTCGCGCGCGCGAGGCCCTCGAGGTACGCGACCGAGCCGTCGCGCGAGCGGAGGCCGCCCGGCTGCATCGCGCTCGCGAGCTGCGCCATCACCGGCGCGGACACGGGGTGGAAGCCGCGGCCCGAGATGCGCTTCCAGTGCGCGAGGTCCACGTTCGAGGGCCACACGTTGAAGCGCTGGAACGGCGTCTCGACGCGCCCGACGAGCGCCGCCATGGCGCGGCCGAGGAGGCCGATGGGCACGAACGGGACGCGCTCGAGCACGGGCCGCAGCGGAAGGAGCCTGTGGAACCCGCTCTTCGCGCCGCTGTAGTCGAGGCTCGAGCCGATCGCCGTCATCGAGCAGAGGTCGCGCGACCCGCCGCGCGCGAGGTGCGCGTAGCCGAGAAGGCCGCCCATGCTGTGGCCGACCCAGTGCACCGTCGGCGCGCCGGCCGCGCGCTTCGCGTGCTCGATGGCCGCGGGCACGTCGTGGACGAGGTAGTCGTCGAACGCCCAGCCGAAGCGCCGCGCGCCGCGCCGCGTGGGCCGCTCGCTGTCGCCGTGGCCGCGCAGGTCGAGCGCGAACGCGAGGTAGCCGCGCGACGCGAGGTGACGCGCGAGCGACGTCGCGGGGTCGACGTCGAACGCCAGGTGGCTCGACGCGAGCCCGTGGCAGAGGACGACGGGGTGCCGCCGCGCGCGGCCGGCCGCCGGCTCGTAGACCTGGAGCGCGAGGCGCCAGCCGTCGTCGGTGAGCGTGCTTTCGATGCGATCCATGGAGGGAGGAGACTAGCGCGGCGGGGGTCACGGCCGGGTGTGCGCGCGGAGCGGGCCCGATCGCGGCTCAGTAGGGGTTGTCGGTCGCGCCGTGGCTCGCCGCCGGCGCCGCCCCGTGTGGGTGGGCTGCAGGTGGAGCGTCTGGAGGAGAAACGCGACCGGTGACGACGGGGGTCGCGACGGAGGGGGCGGCGGTCGGGTGCGCGGGCGTGGGCGCGTGCGCAGGCGCAGGCGCGGGCGCGGGCGCGGACGCGGACGCGGACGCGGGCACGGGCGCGGACGCGGGCACGGGCGCGGACGCGGGCGCGGGCACGGGCGCGGACGCGGATCCGACGGGCGGCGGGGGCGCGGGTACCGCCGGTGTCGCCCCTTCATCGAGGAGCTCTTGCACCCACGGGATGCTGCCTCGCTCGACGTAGAGCCCCGCCGCCCCGGCGATCACGAGGAGGACCAGCACCCACGCGACGCGGCGCCCCCTTCTCGGCGTCTCCCAGGGCGGCGGCTCCGAGAGCGGACGCTCCCTCGACGCCGACTCTTCCCCTCCGCCCGCCGCCACCTTCTTCGCGACGAGGTCCACCACGAGGCTCCGCTCGCGCGCGCGCATCGGCCCCGCGGCCGACGCGGCCGACGCGCCCGACGCGGCAGACGCGGCGCCGTCGGGCCGCGTCGCGAGCACCAGCACCATCTTCGGGACGACCACCTCGCGCGTCGGCATCCCGTGCACGTCGGGGCCGCCGCGCGGTGCGGGCGCGGACTCGGGCGCAGACTCGGACTCGGGCTCGGGTGGAGCCTTCCGTGCGGCACGGCTCGCGGCGGAGGCGGGAGCCGTCGGTGCCTCGTCCGGGAACTTCGCCGGCGATGCGGACCCGCGCGACGCGACGAGCCGGTCCACCGCCGCGACGACCGCGTCGTCCACGTCGATGAGCGTCACGCCCATGCCGGGCGGCGCGCCGGGCGATCCGGTCGCGCGTATCCAGACGACCCGGCCGAGCGCCGACCACTCCGCGACGCCCGCGACCGCGCCCACCTGCAGCGAGATGCGCTTGCCGACCGCGAGCGGCGCCGCGGTGCGAATGAACAGACCGCCGCTGCCGACGTCGATCACGTCGGCGTCCACGCGCCCCCCGGCCGCGTCCTCGAAGACGACGCGCATCCCCGGGACCAGCGCCCGGGGCACGCGGCGGCGTTCGTCGGCCATGCGAGATCATAGGACCGCGGCCATGTGCGCGGAAACTTCTTCTCAGGAGCCGCACTGCTCGAAGAGGAAGTCCGCCTCGCCGTCGCACTGGCGAGGCTCCGAGCCGCCGTCCGGCCCGGTGACCGTCTGCCCGCTCGCCTGCGCGGCAGGGCACGAGACGTGACCCCAGATGCGCCCCGCCGCGATGGGCGGCGAGGCGGGAACGGGCCCTCCCTCGTACTGGAACGTGAGCGTGCAATCGCTCGACTGGAAGGTGCCGTTCGCCCCGCTCTCGAAGACGGCGGTGATCCCCGCCCCGCCGACGGCGGCGTTGACCGCGCCCTTCCCTGCGGCGAGGTCAATCGCTGCCTCCGCCCGCGCCTGCGTCATCGTCTTCGACGCCGCCGTCGGGCGCGCCGCTGCCCGTGCACTGGTTGTAGTCGAGGACGAGCTGGTAGCCCGCGGGGTTGTCGTCCTGGCGAACGACGAACCACGCGGGCTCGCCCGGCTGGATCGACAGCGGGGAGTTGGCGAAATACGTCCAGATGTAGTCGTGGCCGTCGGGGCCAACGAACTGGCCGAGCGCGTGCGACACTCCATCCATGCCGAAAGCGATCCGCGCCGGTCTCGTCCTCGCCGCCGTCTCGCTGGCCTTCGCGTGCGGCGGCGGCTCCTCGGGCTCGCCTGCCGCTGGCGCGGACGGCGGTGCGCACGGGGACGGCGGCGGTGGCGGCGACGACGGAGGTGTGGGCCCGCGGCCCGACGGCGGCGGCGGTAGCGGCGGCGACGGCGGCTCCGGAGTCGAAGGCGGGGCGAACGGCGACGGCGGCGCGGGAAGCGACGGCGCCTCGCTCGGCGACGGCGCGTCGAGCGAGGCCGGTACGACCGTGAAGCCCGGCAACGGCTGCGCGGCGGGCCTCGGCATCGACGCGGGCTACTACACGTGCACCACGCAGTACTTCGTCGCGACCACCGGCAACGACGCGAACGGCGGGACGTCGACGGCCGACGCGCTCCGCACGATCGGCGCGGCCACCAAGCTCGCGCTGAAGGGCGGCGACTGCGTCACCGTCGCCGACGGCACCTACGACGAGACGGTGCTCGTCACGGGCTCCGGCTCGGCCGACACGTGCACCGGCTACGTCGTCTTCCGCGCGGCGACGCCCGGCGGCGCGAAGGTCGTGAGCACCGACGCGTACAACGGCTTCATGGTCAACGCGAACTACGTGATGGTCGACGGCTTCGACCTCACCGACACGAGCACCGGCAGCGCCTTCACGGCCGGCACGAACACGCTCGGGACCGGCGGCAAGGTCGTCGTCTACCACCACATCGCCGCCATCCGGAACGTCGCGCACGACAGCGGCGGCGCGGGCCTCGGCGCCCTGCACGCCGACTACGTGCGCTTCGAGGGCAACACCGTCTTTGGCAACTCCTCGCGCAGCACCTACGGCGACAGCGGCATCGACCTCTGGGAGATGCAGGCGTCCGACACGCTGCCCGGCTTCCACATCGTCATCCGCAACAACGCCTCGTACGCCAACGTCGAGTCGGACATCCCGGCCAGCCTCCAGACCGACGGCGAGGGCATCATCCTCGACTCGTTCGACTACGCGGACGCGGCCTACGGCACGACGCCCTACGCGCAGGACTCGCTCGTCGAGAACAACGTCGTCTGGGGCAACGGCGGCCGCGGCATCGAGGCGTCGGGCGCGCAGCCGACGAGCCACGTCACCATCCGCAACAACACCCTCTTCGACGACGTCGTCCAGCAGCAGGAGTACGGCGGCAGCGAGATCGTGAGCTGGGGCAACGGCAACGTCGTGTCGAACAACGTCGTCGTCCTCGGGGCGGACGCGAAGGACGGCACCGACCCCAACCAGACCACCGTCGCCGTCGCCGACCGGTGCGGCCCGTCGTCCGCCGGCGTGCAGGTGACCGGCGGCTCGACCTGGGAGAACAACCTCGTCGTCACGCGCAAGACGGGCGCGCCCCTCTCGAGCACCAACTGCCTCACCACGCCGTCGAGCTACACGCCGCTCCCCACCGGCTCGAACCTCCTGGGCGTCGACCCGGGCCTCGCCGCGGAGACCGCGACCGGCGCGCTCGTCGTGAGCGACTTCACCATCGGCGCGAGCAGCCCCGCCGCGCACGCCGGCACGAGCGCGAGCGTTGCGCCGTTCGACTACGCGTACGTCACGCGCCCGAAGCCGCCGTCCATCGGGGCGTTCGAGCCGTAGGGCCGGGCGACTTCGACGCTTGCGCGCCCATGGGGTACGATTCACGGATGCAGGGCGCACCCGCCGGCGCAGCGGCCGGGGCTCTCCTCGCGGCCGCGTGTCTCGCGCTGGCCGCGTGCGGGCTCGGCGTCGTGGGCCTGAGCTCCGCGGCCGACGGCGGGTCCGGCGGGCTGGCGGATGCGACGGCGGACGTGGGCTCGCCGACGGGGAACGACGCGACGTCCGGGGACGAACCGCCGGGTGCGAACGACGCCTCCGTGGGGACGCCCGACGCCGTGGGCGGAGGCGACGGCGCGGTGGACGCGTCCGGCGCAGGGGACGTCGAGGCCGCGGAGGACACGTCGGTCGTCGACGCCGCGAGCGAGGGCGCCGCCGACGTCGCCACCGAGGCCCCTCCTCCGCAGTGCCCGCCCTGCGGCCTCGGGACCTGCTGCAGCGGCGCCATCTGCGTCACCGTCGGCGCCACCGCATGCGGCGATCCCGGCCAGAAGTGCGTCGACTGCACCGGCGCGGCCGCCGGCAACCAGTGCATCCTCCTCAACCTGCACGAAGTCTGCGGGTGCGCGGGCCCCGCCAACGAAGCGCAGTGCCCGACGGGCAGCGCGTGCCACGACCAGCAGTGCGGCCCCGCGTGCGACGGGCAGCACCCGTGCAACGGCGGCTGCTGCTCGGGCAACCTCGCCACGTCGACGTGCGTCGCGGCCTGCCCCGCCAACGCGCAGTGCACGGGCAACTACTGCCAGTGAGGGCCGTGAGAGGCGCTCACGCGGCGGGGCGGGACCCGAGCTCGCGTCGCGGCTGCCTGCAGCAACCGTATCCCTCCGGCGCTATAGTCTCGTCATGGCTGTCCGGCAGGCAGACCTCCCGCTGCTCAGCCGGCGCGAGTTCGATGCGCTCATCGAGCGCGGCGTGCTGGATGACGCTCGGGTCGAGCTGCTCTACGGTCGCATCGTCAGCATGAGCCCGCAGAAGGGTCCTCACACCTACGGCGTGACGCGGCTGGCGCGCCTGCTCATCCTCGGCGTCGGCGACGCGGCCGTCGTGCGGGTGCAGATGCCGCTCGCGGTCTCCGACTCGTCCGAGCCGGAGCCGGACGTCGCGATCGTCGCGCCGGGGGACTACCTCGACGAGCACCCGTCCACCGCCCGCCTCGTCATCGAGGTCGCGGATTCGTCGGTCCAGCGAGACCGCGACAAGGCGAAGCTCTACGCTGCCGCCGGTGTGACCGAGTACTGGATCGTGAACGTCTCCGAGAGCGTCTTCGAGGTCCACGCCGGCCCGTCGGCCGACGGCTACACGCGCGTCGCGCGCCACGGCCGCGGCACCACGCTTCGCGTCCCGGGGCTCGCCGACGTCGCCATCGCCGTCGACGACGTCCTGCCGCCGGCGCGGTGACGTAGCTCGCTGCAAGCACGACGTCGGCACGGACGTGCCACGCCTGCGACGCGTCGCTAGCGCTTCCCCGGCGGCTCGGTCCGGGAAGCGTCGCCCAGGGGCGGCTCCGTCGGGTTCGCGTTGTCGAACTCCGGCGGCGGCGCGGGCACCGCCGAGGCGCTCGGCGCGGGCAGCAGTGCCGGCTCGGCGGGCGCCACGGGCGGCGGCGAGAAGAAGAGGAGCCACAACGCGACCGCGAGGGCGATCACGAAGCCGATGCCACCGAAGATGAGGAAGAAGAAGACCATCCTCCGCGTCTTCTCGTCGTCCATGAGGGCGACCTTCGGCGCGAGCTCCACGCGGAGCTTGTGGAAGCGGTTCGCCAGCGCGCGCTCGGTGGTCCTCTCGCGCTCGGCGAGCTCGCCCAGCGTGAAGCCGTCGACCTCGTGCTCCTTCATGAGGCCGAGCGTGTGAACCTTGCGCGGGCTGGAGCCGATCTGCGCAGCGAGCCAGTCGTGGATGAGGCGCGCGCGGGCGCGCTCGTCGGTCGGCGGGGACGCGCGGTCGCGGAGCCAGGCGGTGCGCTCTCGCGGTTCCACCCGCGGGGCATTCTCGGCGTCGCCGTGTACCCCGAGGCGCGCGGCCTCGGCGTTGCGGGCCGTCGCGGAGCGGGGCCGGGCGGTCGGCTCGGGCTTCTCGGGCCTGGGCTGCCCCGGCTTGGCTTTGGGCTCCTCGATGCGCCCCTTCTCCTTGCGGAAGTAGTCCGCGATCTGCCGCCGCGTCAGGCGCGCCAGCCACGCCGGCACGCCCGCCACCGTCCACGGCGGCCAGCGGCACTCCACGGCCTTCACCAGAGCGCCCT
>DASXDU010000006.1:0-23914 GCA_036490515.1 Polyangiaceae bacterium | reverse complement strand
GTTCAGGAGCTTCTTGTACTCGGCCTCGTTGGTGTGGCCGATGATGACCTCGTCGATGTCGGTCTGCGCGAACTTCTTCGGCTTGATCTTGTGCTCCTGCGTCGCGCCGAGCAGATCGTAGAGGAACGCGACGTCGAGCTTCAGGAGCTCCACGAACTCGAGGATGCCGCGGTTGGCGATGTTGAACTCGCCGTCGAAGTTGAAGGCGCGCGGGTCGCTGTCCGAGCCGTACTCGGCGATCTTCCGGTAGTTGATGTCGCCCGTCAGCTCCGTCGAGTCCTGGTTCTTCTCGTCCTTGGGCTGGAAGGTGCCGACGCCGACGCGGTCCTTCTCGCTGAGCACGAGGCGCTTCACGCGCACGTGCTTGGACACCATCTTCGCCCAGTCGCCCTCGTACTTCTGCATGAGGGCCTTGAAGATGAAGCGGCTCGCGGGGTCCATGTCGCCGTCGACGCGGACCTTGAACTTCTCGTTCGAGAGCGCGAGCTCCTCGATCGCGCGCACGCGCCACTCCTGCGGGACGACGCGGAGCGGCTCCTCGTTCATCGGGCTCGGGAAGCGGTCGACGTCGGTGCCGCCCGTGGCCGCGCCGGCCAGGTTGTTCACGCCCGTCCCGGCGAGGCCGACCCACTCGAACGTGTAGAGCGCGCCGTCCGGCGTGCGCGAGTACTGCTCGACGCCGAGCTTGAGCAGGCGCGCGATGGTGCTCTTGGACGACCCGACCGGCCCGTGGAGGAGGATGACGCGCTTCTCGGGGCCGTACCCCTCGGCCGCCGCCTTGAGCACGTGCACGAGGCGCATCAGCGGGATGTCGAGGCCGAAGATGGCGTTCGCGCCGCCCGCCTGCTCGTCCTTGAAGAAGTTATACCGGACGAGCTTCTTTTTATTGTCGATGTACTCCTCGGTCCCGTAGCTGATGATCATGTCGTAGAGGCGCTGGTACGCGTTGCGCGTCACCTGCGGCCTCTCGCGAACGATGGCCAGGTAGTCCTCGAAGCTGCCCTCCCAGTGGAGCTCGCGATAGAGCTTGAAGTCCTGCATCGCGGCGATGCGGTCGGTCATGTTCGAGGGGCGGGTCTCGGGCATCGGGGTGTCCTCGGGGAGACGCTGCGGGCTTCGGGCTGGAGGGTCGGGGCTGCGCGCCTGGCAACAACATACCACCCGCACCGCGACACGAAAGACAGGCGGACCGGCCGACCTTCCGGGGCCGGGCGGGCCATCCACCGGCTGCGCGGGGTGCCAGCTTGTCCCGCGAACGGCTCGGCCAGCGGGACAGGCTGTCCTCGCCGCTTGAAAAGACGAGCCGCGGTGGCTTGAATACGTGTGCTGGCTGCACGTCCACGCCCGGCTCGCGCTCGGGCTCGGCGCTTGCACGCCCCACCCCATCGAGGCTCCCATGCACGTGCGATCCTTCCGCCTCCTCGCCGTCGCGCTCGTGACGACGCTGGCCCCCCTCTCCGCCGGCTGCGCCGAGGAGGACTACGATGCACGGGAGCCTGCCTATCCTCAGGCCATGGGCGTCGACCCGCCCCGGCCGGAAGCCGCCAGCGCGACGCCGCCTCCCGCTCCCTACGACCCGCAGATGGTCGTGATGCAGGCGCCGCCCGCCCCGGGCGGTCCCACCGTGATGCAGTCGGATGGGGACGCGGTCGACGGGGCCCCGGCCGAGCCGGGCTACGCCCCGGACGACGAGTACGCCGACGACGATCCCTCCGCCCTCACCGACTTCCGCTCGACGCTCGATCCCTACGGGCAGTGGGTCGACGACCCCACCTACGGGACCATCTGGCAGCCGTCCACGGGCGTGGTCGGGTCGGACTTCGCGCCCTACCAGACGTCGGGCCACTGGACCTACGACGACGACGACTACACCTGGGTCAGCGACTACGACTGGGGCTGGGTGCCGTTCCACTACGGCCGCTGGGTCTACGCGAACACGGGCTGGGGCTGGATCCCGGGGCGCCGCTACGCCGGCGCGTGGGTGAGCTGGCGCTACGGCTACGGTGACTGGCCGTACGTCGGCTGGGGGCCGATGGCGCCGACCTGGGGCTGGCGCGGGGGCTACGCCAGGGGCCTCGGCTTCACGCCGGCGACGCCGTACGGCTTCTGCGCGTCGGGCAACCTCTTCTCGCCGAACCTTCGCGCGGGGATGGTCGACGGCGGCCACGCGGGCATGGTCGCGGCACACACGCAGCCGTGGAACTCCGCGTCGCCGAGCGTCAACGGGCACGTCGCCGCGAACCCGAGCGTCAACGGCCCCCCTCCCGGCGTGCTCGGCATCCCCGCGTCGACCATCGCGCACGGCGGCTCCACTGCGCGCGGCGTCGCGCAGGCACGTGCCTTCGCGCACCCCGGCACCGCGGTCGCACTCGGCGCCCGGGCCCCCTCCGTCTCGCCGTCGCGCTCCTTCGCATCCGGTGGGGCCTATGGCCGCAGCTACGGAAGCGGCTACGGCCGCGCCTACGGGAGCAGCTACGGTCGCGGCTACGGCAGCGGCTACGGCCGGTCCCCGGCCTACGGCGGCTCGGGGTTCTCGCACTTCGGCGGCAAGCTCGGCGCGGGCTTCAGCGGGAGCGCCCTCAACCAGCGGGGAGGGTCGTACTCGCTCGGGTCGCACCCCTACTATGGCGCCTCGCCGGGGAGCCACGCGGCGATGGGCGGCATGGGCCGGAGCTACGGGGGTTTCGGCGGCGGCTACGGCGGCTTTGCTTCCGGGCCGCACTTCGGCGGGGGCTACGGGCCGCACCCGGGCGCGGCCCCCCAGGGAGGCGGAGGGCATCACACCTACGGCGAGAGCAGCGGGGGCGGTTATCACGGCGGCGGAGGCTTCCGTGGCGGGGGCAGCCGTGGCGGTGGCGGCGGGCACGGCGGAGGCGGTCGCCGGTGAGTCGTGGGCGAGCTACCCTTTCGCGGGGGCTCGAGGAGGGACGGAGCAATGTCGGCTTGGGCTAGGGCACGTTCGCTTGCGATCGGGTTGGGCGTCTCGTCGATCCTGCTTGCCGGCTGCATCGCCGACGACTCGAGCGAAGGGAGTGGCTCTTCGGGCGGCTCCGGGTACGCGGGCAGCAGCGGCGGGTCGTCGGGCAGCTCCTCGGGCAGCTCGTCGGGGTCGAGCTCGGGTCAGCCGATGCTCGTCGACGTCGACCCCAACCGCACGATGAGCGCCAGCCCGGGTGAAGGCGTCGGCGTCTTCACGCAGTACCAGACGGGCGGGCACTGGTACGTCTGGTGGACCTGCGACACGAACATCAGCGAGGAGCCGTGCTCCTACGACGTCGCCGTGAGCGTCTCGACCGGCACGATCGCGAACGTCGCCTCGCAGGCGTTCGAGTCGACCGACTCCGTCTCGCAGGCGAGCCCCACGCAGCTCGAGGCCTCGACGACCACGACCACCGCGGTGGACGGCATCACGTTCGACACCGTCGTCCCGGACGGCACGACGCCCGTCATCACCCTCGACGCGAAGCTCGACGGGCAGGAGAGCGGGACGTTCTTCTACTTCGTGCAGGACGGCAGCATCGACGGCAACTACACCGGCACGCTGACCGACCCGCTCATGCTCGAGCCGTCGAGCCCTTGAAGGCCGTCGTCGGGTTCGGCGCCAACGTGGGCGACCGCCTGGCGACGATGCGCGCCGCGCTCCGTGCCCTCCGGCGCGTGGCACGCGTCGACGCGACGAGCCACGTGTACGAGACGGCGCCGGTCGGGCCCCCGCAGCCCGACTACCTCAACGCGGCCGCGCTCCTCGAATGGGAGGGGCCGCCCGAGGCGCTGCTCGCGGAGCTGCTGGCGATCGAGGCGTCTCTCGGGCGCGTGCGCGACGGCGAGCGCTTCGGCCCGCGGGCGATCGACCTCGACGTGCTGTGGATCGAGCACGTGGCGCTTCGGACGCCGCGGCTCACGGTGCCGCACCCCCGCCTGAAGGAGCGCGCCTTCGCGCTGGCGCCGATGCTCGAGGTCGCGCCCCGGGCAGCCGAGCCGCACACCGGCACGCCGTACGTCGTGCCGGCGGGGGACGTTCGGGGGACGGCGGACGTCCTCTAGCTCAGCGCGCCTCAGCGCTCGCGCGAGAGCAGCGGTTCGAGGGCCTTGGCCAGGGCGTCGTCGGGGGCATCGTCGGCCACGCGGACGAGCGCCAGGCGCAGCCGAGGCTCCGCGCAGGCGTCCGCGGCGACGCGGATGCGGGGGCGCGTGCGCTCGTCCAGCGAGGCGAGGGCGACGGCGGCTCCGGCGCGCGTGGCGGGCGGGAGGCTCGCGTCGTCGAGCAAACCACCGAGGGCGTCGGCGTCGCCGCGGCCCACCCGGTACGCATGTGCGTCGCCGCGCGCGCGGAGGTCGCGTACCCAGCGCGTGGCGGTGCGCCCGTCGGGGGCCACGAGCGAGTGGTCGTCGGGCGCCCCGGCCGCGTCCGCGAAAGCCTCGCGCGCCTCGTCGACCCGGCGCGCGAGCGCACCCAGCGAGGCGAGGTCGGTCGCGAGGCGGAAGGGCACGCCGCGCATCGGGGTGATGACGAGCGCGTCGGCATCGACGGCAGCCGACGCGATGTCCGCGTGAGAGAGGAACCGTCGGCGGCCGAGGCGCCGAACGAGGACGCCATCCTTGCCCACCTCGACGCGGGCGAGGAGAAGCGCGAGGAGCACGACGACCGACAGCGCGGCGAGCGCGAGCGCGCCCGCGAACGAGCCTGGGTACGCATGCTCGCGGAGGAAGCCCCCGACGACGAACATCGCCACGATGGCGAGAGGCGTGCCGAGGCGCGCGGAGCCGCCCTTCCCGCCCCAGAGGGCCCACACCCGGAAGCGCGCGACCGCATGGCGCGCGTCGAAGCCGAGCGCCGTCACGAGCGCCGCCGCCTCTGCCTCCTCTTCGTACTCGAACGCAACCTCGACCGTCGTGCGTCCGCGCCGCACGATCCGCACGACCGGCGGCAGGCCCGGCACGACGTACGCGCACGCGATCTGCGCTCGCGGCACGACGAGCTTCCCGTCCAGCGCCAGCCCGTCCTTCCCCGCGGCGAGCGAGCCTTTGCTCCGCGCCATCGAGAAACCCCGGAAGAAGGCGACGAGCAGCGACAGCGCGAGCACGTGCTCGACGAACGCACCCCAGTGCGGCGCACCGGCGACCATGAGCGCGAGCGACGTCGCGAAGAGCGCCGCCGCGCCCGCGACGAGCGACCACCGACGGCGAGCGACCTCGCCGCGGCCCTCGAAGGGCGCGCTCACAACCCGAACGCGCGAAGCTTCTTGTGGAGCCCCTCGCGCGTGATGCCGAGCGCGCGCGCTGCCGCCGTCTTGTTGTTGTCGTGCTCGCGAAGCGCCTCGATGAGGAGCCAGCGCTCGAGCTGGTCCATCATCTCCTTGAGCGTCCCCTTCGTGGGCTTCACGCGGTCGATGACGCCCTCGATCTGGCGGATGCGCGGCGAGAGGAGCTCGGGCGTGACGAATCCTCCGCTCTCGATCTGGATGACGAGGCGCTGCACCTCGTTCTGGAGCTCGCGGACGTTGCCCGGCCAGTCGTAGGCCTGGAGCAGCTCCATCGCCTGCTGCGAGTAGCCCGCGGCGGGCTTGCCGAGCTCCGTGCCGTAGCGCTCGAGGAAGTGCTTCGCGAGCAGCGGCACGTCCTCGCGCCGCTCGCGGAGCGGCGGAACGCGGATGGGGAACACCTTGAGGCGGTAGTAGAGGTCCTCGCGGAAGCGCCCCCCGGCGACCTCCTTCTCGAGGTTGCGGTTGGTGGCCGCGACGATGCGCACGTTGACGCGCTTC
This sequence comes from Polyangiaceae bacterium, assembly GCA_036490515.1. Classification (GTDB taxonomy): domain Bacteria; phylum Myxococcota_A; class Polyangia; order Polyangiales; family Polyangiaceae; genus Palsa-1150. Next base: position 18,152 of record DASXDU010000006.1, on the reverse strand, counting down.
TCCTGCGTCGCGCCGATGGCGCGGATCTCCCCCTCCTGGAGCACGCGCAGGAGCTTGCTCTGGAGCGACAGCGGCATCTCGGTGACCTCGTCGAGGAACAGCGTCCCGCCGTCGGCGATCTCGAAGAGGCCCTTCTTGTCCTCGTGGGCGCCCGTGAAGCTGCCCTTCCTGTGGCCGAAGAGCTCACTCTCGAGGAGGCTCTCCGGCATCGCCGCGCAGTTCTGGCTGACGAAGAGCTGCCCGCGCCGCCGCGATCGATAGTGCACCGCGGCCGCGATGAGCTCCTTGCCGACGCCGGTCTCGCCCTCGATGAGGACCGTGACGCGCGTGTCGACGACCTTGGTGAGCTGCTCGAAGAGGGTGCGCATCGCGCCCGCCGAGCCGATGATCTCCTGCTCGCCCTTGCCGACGCGGCGCGACTCCTCGCGGCCCTTGAGGAACGTGTTCTCCTTCTTCAGGCGCTCCTCCGCCCCGCGCAGCCGCTGCACGAGCCGCGCGTTGGCGACCGCGAGCGAAGCGTGGTGCGCGAGGACGGCGGCGACGTCGAGGTCCCCGCTCGTGAAGACGCCCGCGCTCTGGCGGTTGTCGAGCTGCAGGACGCCGAGGATCTCCTCGCCCTTCCACAGCGGCACGCCGAGCACGCTGCGGATCTGCGCGCCCATGAGCGACTCGGTCTGCGCGACCTCGCGCGGCGCGTCGGCCGCGATGACCGCGGCGCGCTCGCTCACGACCTTGCGGAAGACGCTGCGGGTCACCGGAATCGGCTGCGTGGCCGGCCCCTGCTGCCCCCGCACGCGCGTCACGACGGGCACGAACGCCGAGGTGCCGTCGTCGTCCTCGCGGAGGATCACCGTCACGTGCGTCGCGCCGGGCAGGAGCAGGAACGCGCCGTCGCAGATGGCGACGAGCAGGTCGTTCATGTCGCCGGCGCCGCCGATGCGCTTCAGTACGTCGTAGAGCGCGCGAAGTCGCCCGCCGTCGCGCTCGACCGCCGACTCGGCCGGGCCCAGCTCGTCGATCTTGCGCACCGCGAGCACGCGCGCGTCGTCGCTCTCGGCGTCCTCGGCGATGGTCACCGCGAGGCGGACGACCTGCTCTCCCGCGCCGAGCTCCACGACGTCGCCCGCCTCGAGCAGGAGCTCGCGCCCGTTCGCGTCGTCGAGCGCGATGCGCCCCTGCGCGCGCACGACCGCCGTGCCGTTGGTCGATCGCAGGTCCCGAAGGAGGTAGCGCTCGCCGCCGAAGACGATGCGCGCATGCTCGCTCGACACGAGCTCGTCGGGCAGGACGAAGTCGTTCCCGGTCGCCCGCCCGAGGCGCACCACGTCGCCCGTCGACTCGTGGTGCGAGCCGCTCGCCATGCCCTGGGTCACTTCGAGCCGGATCATCTCTGCCCGCAAGAATAGCGTAGAACGCGCACTCGCGGCCCGGCCGCACCGCTGCGCAGACGAGGGTGGAGAAACAGGAAGGTCAGAAGATCAGAAGGGGGTGGGCATGGCCTCGGGCGGCGCCGCGCCATCCGCGGGTCCGGTGACGCCCACGCCGTGCCCCATTCCCCCTTCTGATCTTCTGATCTTCCTGTTTCCCCCTCTCGGGGCCGAAGCGCGCTTACTGGCTGCGGACGCGGAGGCGCCAGGCGACCTGGGCGACGGTGTTGTCGACCGAGATGAGGGCCTTCTCGCCGGACTTGGTGTCGGCGGCGACGATCTTGTCGAGCGCGTCGGCCGAGGCCACGTCGCCCGTCGGCGAGAGCTCGTCGATGGCCTCGACGACCGCGATGCGGGCGCCGGCGTTCTGGACCTTGTCCACCTTGGAGAGGAGCGCCGAGCGCGTCCCCGCCGCGTTGCTCCCGCCGTAGATCACGGCCATCCACGTGGCCTTCACCTGCTTGTAGTAGGCGGTCGGCGGCGTCGTCGGGATGGGCTCGTCGAGGATGCTCAGGTAGCAGCTCGCGTCGCTCTTGCACTTCTTGAGCGCGCCGTCCGTCGCGTTCCACATGTTCTGGACCTGCGCGAAGCCGTCGGCGGGCATCTCTTTCTTCAGGTTGTTGAGCGCGATCATGACGTCGTCCTCGCGGTCCGGCGTCATCAGCTTCACCTCGGCCTCGAGCTGAACGGCGCGGCCGCTGTAGTCGGGAGCGCCCTTCATCTCCTTGAGCAGCCAGTCGGTCAGCTTCGGGTCGTAGAAGTTCGCGCTGGTCTGCGCGAGGGCGATGCGCGGGTTCAGCCCGTTGAGCAGGTTGTCCGTGTCGCTCCAGGGCACCTTCTTGTACGTGTCGAGGTACGCCGGCTCGCAGCGCGGGTCGCTCGGCATCTGCGTGAGCGCCTGCGCGAGCTCGGTGCGCGCCGTCCCCGTGTCGGCGCTGGGCAGCGCTGCCAGGATCGCGTCGCGCCCCGCGGGCCGCCCGAGGATGGCGAGCACGCGCGCGATGACGCCGATGTTCGTCTTGTCCTCCCAGCCGGGGATGTTGTAGGCGGGGTCCGTCCCGTTGAGCGCCTTGATGAGCTCCGGCTCGGCGCTCTTCGCCATCTTGAGAAGCGCGAACTGGATGCTCGCGCCGAGCGACGCGGTCTTCGTCGGCGTGAGCAGCGCGACGATGAGCGGCTTGACGGCCTTGGTGTCCTTGAGGTCGCTGAGGAGCTGCACCGACGTCAGCTGCCACCACATCAGCTGGTCCTTCTGGACGTCGACGCTCGGGTTCGGCGGGACGGCGACCTTGAGCTTGTCGATCGCCTTGTCGGCGTAGCTCGGGTCCTTCACCTCGAGGACGGCGTCGTGGAGGGCCTGGAAGAGGCGCTGGCTCGTCGTCTTCGACAGGTTGAACTTCGCGAAGACGTTCCACAGCTCGTCGACGACGGTCTGATCGAGCTTCACGCCGTTCTTGTGCATCGCCGAGATCGACTCGCACGCGACGCGGGCCTCGTCGTCCGTCTTGCCCATCTCGAAGTCCTTGAGGGCCTTCGCGAGCGCGGGCTGCGTGCGCGGGTCGTGCGTCTCGGCCAGGAACTTCATGAGGTCGGTGCGCGTCTTGTCGTCGAGCCCGCCGGCCGTGTACGTCTTGGTCAGCGGGTCGACGATCGTGTCGAGCAGCGACTTGATCTCGGGCGCCGACGCGTCGTTCGACGCCTTGGTCATCCCGTCCTCGTAGAACTGCGTGAGGCGCTTGATGGCGTTGGCGCGCTGCGCCGGGTCGTCGAGCTTCTTCACCCACGTCTTCGGGTCGTTGTCGTCGTCGCACGCCACCAGCGTGGCCGCGATTCCGAGCAGCCCGGCGACGGCCAGGCAAGGCGCGGCAGCGTGGGCCGCGGCCGACATGAGACGGAGCGAGCAGACGACCGATCGAGCGGTCCTCATGGCGATTTCTCCCGCGTTTTTACGCGCCCGGACTCTACGAGGCGCCGTCCGCTTCCGTCAACCGATGATCATCGCCTCGGAGAGGAGCTTGCCCTCCGCGAAGCGGCGGAAGTTCCAGCGGTCGAGGATGGCCTGGCCGTCGATCTCTCCGCGGCCGGGCCGGGGAGCGCGTCCTTCGCTCACGAGGCCTGCGAGGAGCTTGCCCGCGATGGGCGCCATCATGAAGCCGTGCCCCATGAAGCCGCTCGCCTGGTAGAAGTGCTCGACGCCGTCGACGGGGCCCACGATGGGGTTCGCGTCCGGCGTGAGGTCGTAGCAGCCGGCCCACTGCCGGAGCACCTTCACGCGCGCGAGCAGCGGGCACGCGCGCACGAGCGAGCGCGCGTACTTGCCGAGGAAGGCGTGGCTGCTCTCCTGGTCGAGGCCCGGCGGGACGTACTCGTTGCCGACGCCCCCCACGATCTCCCCGCGCGTCGACTGCGAGAAGTAGAGGCCGTCCGAGAGATCGGCCACGAGAGGCTTGAGCCACGGCTTGAGCGGCTCGGTCGAGCAGATCTCGTGGCGGTGCGGGCGGTTCGGGAGCTCGACGCCCAGCATCCGCGCGATCTCGGGGGACCACGCGCCCGCGGCGTTGACGACGCGGTGGGTGCGTATCGTCGTCGTCGCGGGCTCGGCGCTCGCGGCGGCGCCGGGCGGCCCGCACGGACGCACGCGCACGCCGTCGATGCGCGCGCCGGTCGTGTCGAAGCCGACGACGTCGTGGAACGTCACGACCTCGACGCCGAGCTTGCGCGCGGCCTGCGCGTAGCCCCACACGAACGGCCACGGGAAGACCACGCCGTCGTCCGCGTTGTAGCTCGCCGCCTCCAGGTCGTCGGTCGCGAGCTCGGGCACGATGCGCTGCGCCTCTTGCGGGGAGAGCATGCGTGTCGGCAGGCCGCACTCGTTCTGGAGCGCGACGCTCTTCTCGAGGCTCGCGCGGATGGCCGAAGTCCGCGCGAGGAAGAGGTAGCCCCCCTGCCGGAACCACACGTTGATCTTCATCCGCGTCGCGAACTCGCGGCACATGCGGATGCTCTCCTGCATGAGGCGCACGTTGGCCTCGCTCGACCACTGCGCGCGGACGCCGCCCCCGTTCCTGCCGCTCGCGCCGCCGCACAGGTAGCTCCGGTCGACGACGGTGACGTTCTTCGTGCCGCGCAACGCGAGGTGGTACGCGATCGAGAGGCCCATGATGCCGGCCCCGACGACGACGACGTCCGCCTGGTCGCGCACGCGCTACCTCGCCCGCCGTTGCTCGAGCGCCTCGACGATCGTCCGGTGGAGCTTCCCGTTCGTGCCGACCATGCCGCGCGAGTTCTCGATGTCCTCGCTCTTGTAGTCGATGGCGTCGCCGTGCGCGTCGGTGAGCTCTCCCCCGGCGGCCCGCACGAGCGCGTCCGTGGCGCACGCGTCCCAGCGCATCCCGGCGCGCCCCGGCTGGAGGTACACGTCCGCCTCGCCCGTCGCGATCAGCACGCCCTTGAGCCCCGAGCTCCCGTGCGGCCGCGGAGGCGCCGCCCCGAGACCCTCCACGAAGCCCGCGACACGCTCGGGCGCGCGCGACCGCGAGACGACGAAGCGCGCCTTCGTCACGTCCGTGCACGGCGACACCACGATGGGCCGTAGCGACCCGTCGGCGGCCGCTTCCCACGCGCCCTCGCCGACCACCCCCACGAAGGCGCGCCCCCACGCCGGCGCGACGATGACGCCCACCGTCGGACGCCCCTTCTCGGCGAGGCCGATCATGACCGCGAACTCGCCGTTCTTCGCGACGAACTCGCGCGTCCCGTCGAGCGGGTCGACGAACCAGCAGGTGTCTTCCCGCGCGAAGCCCGCGTACGCATCGGCCGGGCTCTCCTCGGCCACGACGGGCACGCCGGGGAACGCGCGCGCCAGGTGCTGCACGATGAGCGCGTTGGCCTCGCGGTCGGCGCGCGTCACCGGGTCGTCCTTGGCCTTGTACTCGACCGCGAACTCCTCTGCGTACACGTGGAGGATCAGCTCCGACGCGGCGCGCGCAGCGCGAAGGGCGACCTCGGCTTCGTACCTCACGGTTCGATCCCCACGTTCTCGAGCGCACGCGGCACCCGCATCAGGTCCTCGTCGCGCAGGTAAATGGGCCCCATGCCCACCTCGCGGACCAGGTCTTCCAGCTGCTTCGTGCCGCGCGGGCCGAGGACGGCCGACGACACGATGCGGTTCGAGAGCACGTAGCGTACGGCGGCCGAGCGCATCGTCGGCACGTCCCCGTGCACGAGGAACTTCATCGACGCGACCTGGTCGAGGCGGCGCTGGAGCTCCTCCTTCGTCCAGCGATCGTTCCGGTGGTCGCCGGGGAGGAACTCGCGCGACGCGCTCCAGCTCCCGGCGAGCAGGCCGTACGCGAGCACCGAACGTGCGAGCACGCCCGCGCCCGACACGATGATCTCGCCCGCGAGACGGTGAAGGTCCGCCCCGTGGATCAGGCTGTAGGCGAGCTCGATCACCTCGGCCCCGCAACGAAGCGCCTCGCGCCCCGTCTCGACGTCTCCGACGCTCGCGCCCCAGTGGTGGATCTTCTTCTCGGCCTTGAGCGCCTGCATCGTGTCGACGGCCTCGCCGCCGCGCAGCGCGTCGGCGCTCGGGTTGTGCAGGAGGTAGACGTCCACGTAGCTGCGCCCGAGGCGGCGGAGTGAGCGTTCGAGCGACTGCCGCAGGAACGGCCCGTCGTAGCGCTTGCGTGCAGGCGACGTCGTGCGGTCGGTGCCGCCCTTGGTGACGACGACGACGTCGGTGCGGTCGCCGATCGCGCGGCCCACGAGGTGCTCCATGCGCCCGCCTGCGTATGCGTCCGCCGTGTCGACGAGGTTCATGCCCATCTCGAGCGCCCGCGCGAGCGCCCGCTCTCGCTCGGGCTCGTCGACCGGACCGTACGCGTCGCCCGAGAGGCCCCACGTCCCGAGCCCCAGCTCCGACACGCGAAGACCGGTCTTGCCGAGGGGGCGCAGGCGCACGCGGGGCTCTCCTGCCATCGCTTCTTAGCAGGAGGTCCGGCCGGGCCGCACCGAAAGGCTTCCCGGTCGCCGCCAAAGGGGGTATTGCGTCGCCCCGTTCCAGGAGGAGACCCGGATGCGAACCACGATTGCCGCCGCTGCGCTGACCCTGACCACCCTCGCCCTCGCTCTCGCAGCCTGCGGCGGTGAAGAGCCGGTGCCCCAGCCGCCGCCTCCTCCGCCCCCTCCCGCCGAGACCGTGCAGGCCCCGCCCGCGGATACGACCCCGCCTCCGCCGCCGAAGCCATCGCTCCCCGAGCTGATGCACGCGGCGGTGAAGACGATGCACGAAGGCTTCGATGCGCACGACCCCGCCAAGATGGCGAGCGTCCTCGCCGAAGACGTCGTGGTGCAGGACTACGGCAGCGGCGACGCGCACGGGAAGGCGGACTTCCAGAAGGGCATGCAGCAGCTCTTCTCCTGGTTCGGCGACGCCAAGACGGCGACGAACCGCGTGTGGGAGAAGGGCAACGTCGTCATCGCGGAGATCAGCTGGGCCGGCACGATGACCGGCGAGGTCATGGGCATGAAGCCGACGGGCAAGCCGGTCGGGCAGATGCGTCTCCACGTCTACGTGTTCAACGACGACGGGCTGGTCAAGGAGGTCCACGAGTACGGCGACGACGCCGGCCTCATGGCGCAGATGACCGGCAAGAAGGGCGCGCCGCCGGTGCCGTTGCTGCCGACGAACCCGCCGGAGGTTCACGTCGCCAAGGGCGACGAGGGCGACGACAAGCTCGCGACGTGGGCCAAGTCGGTGGACGACGGCTTCAACAAGGACGACACGAAGGCCGTCCTCGCCGAGATGGCGGACGACGCAGACTACTGGCTCAACTTCGGCGGGCCCGCGATGAAGGGAAAGAAGGAGCTCGAGAAGGGCCTCAAGGGCTTCTTCAAGGCCTTCCCCGACCAGAAGTGGACCGAGGGCAACGCGTGGGGCATCGACGGCTTCGGCATCGTCGAGCACTCGATGGCGGGCACCTTCAAGGGCCCGTTCGGGCCGATCCATCCGACGGGCAAGCAGGTCACGGCCTGGCACGCGATCGACATCATGCAGCCGACGGCAGACGGGAAGGTCCAGCACGGCTGGGGCTACCAGAACCCGATGGAGATGATGATGCAGGCTGGGGCGATGCCGAAGATGGGGGACCACGCGGGTCCGCCGCCGGCGAAGAAGGCGGCGAAGCCGTAGACGTGTAGGCGACGGGCGCGCTTCCGAGAGAGAGTCCGCCCCCGCGGGCTCTGATCGTGGCTCGAGGCGGGCGTGCAGGGCTCGTCGCTTCGCGCAGTCATGCCCGCTTCGGCGGCCCCACGTGAACAAGGGAAAGAAACGGGTGTCGCGCGTTCGGGCGACCCAAGCGAGCTCGCTCCCTGGAACCTGCGGCGATCCCCGCTGTCAGTGGGGGGGAACGACGCGCGCAGCAGCAGCGGCCCGAAGCCGCGAGCAGGCGCCGTCACGGGAACGGACGACGGCGGCCCGCGCAGGGCCGCGACGGGGAGAGTGTGCGATGAACACGGCCGAGCGCGTGTGGGCGGCGGGGGCAGGGGTGCAGACGAGCGACGAGAGCGCGCCGGAAGCTGCGGGCGAGGACGTCGTCCAGGTCGAGCTCTCGTGGCGGGACGACCACGGCGAGGTGAATCACGTCGCACGCCCTCCCGAAGGTCGGTCAGGCAGCAACGTGCTCGGTCTCAAGGAGGTCAAGGCCGGCGGCGTACTCGCGCTCGGCGAGCGCGGCGACCTCCTCATCCCCGAGGAGGTGCTCTGCGCCGACCGCGCCGAGATCGTCACCTTCTACGGCGGCACGGCCACCGCGATCCTGCCGCCGGGCGGCAAGCTTCGCGTCGACGGCTGGCCACGCGAGGAGCGCGAGGTCGAGATCGCCCGCGGGCACTTCGTCGAGATCCTCGTCGGCGCCTTCGCCGTGCGCCTGACCCGCGTGCGCGCGGGCACGAAGCCGGCCGCGGCCCCCCTCGAGAGCCTCCGGCGCGGCGGCATGGGCGTCATGATCGGCTCGGCGCTCCTCCACGCCGCGGTTTTCTCCGCCATCGCCTTCATCTCCCCGGCGCTCGGCGCGACCGAGGAGAACCCGTACGACCGCGACCGCATCCTCCTCATGCAGAAGCTCCTCGACGCGCACGCGCAGCAGGAGAACGAGATGAAGCCCGACGACAGCCCGAAGGACACGGGCGGCGACAGCAACGCCGGCGCGATGACGCGCGGGCAGGAGGGCGAGGCCGGCAAGGAGAACGCGCCGAACGTGAACGCCCGCTGGGCGGCGCAGGGCCACGCCACGCCGGAGACGGCGACCTTGCCGCGCGAGGCGATCCTGAACGAGGCGTCGACGTGGGGCATCCTCGGGATGCTGGCGTCGTCGCCTCAGTCGCTCAACGCGCCCACGGTCCCGTGGGGCACGGAGCTCAACGGCTCGGACGACGTGAACAAGGTGGGGCACCTCTTCGGCGGCACCGTCGACGACGCGTTCGGCACGGGCGGCTGGGGCCTGTCGGGTCCGGGCGAGGGCGGCGGTGGGTTCGCGAACGCGATCGGGATGAACGGCATGGGCGGCCTCGGTCACACGGGCAAGTGCCTCGGCGAGAACTGCGGCGGCGTCGGCGTGGGCTACGGCCGCCCCGGTCATGGCTACGCCCCGCACGCACGCTTCCCGCGGGAGTCCGGCCCCGTGACGACGAACGGACACCTGCCCGCGGAGGTCATCCAGCGGATCGTCCGCCAGAACTTCGGGCGGTTCACCTTCTGCTACCAGAACGGCCTCAAGGCCAACCCGAACCTCGAGGGCCGCGTCGCCGTGAAGTTCCTCATCGGCCGCGACGGCGCCGTGCAGGTCGCCTCCGACGGCGGGAGCGACATCCCCGACGCCTTCGTCCGGCAGTGCGTCATCACGAGCTTCACGGGGCTCTCGTTCCCCGCGCCGGACAGCGGCGTCGTGACCGTCATCTACCCGCTGATGTTCACCCCGGGCTGATCAGCCAGTAGTGGAACGTCGTGACCGCGCCGGAGAAGCGCACCTCGAAGGAGGCGCGCTCTCCGGCGTCGGTCGCGGGGACGTCGAACGTCTGCTCCTCCCAGCCGTCCGCCGTCCCCGCGTCGATCTGCGCGGCGGGCCGGCCGTTCACCGTGACCCACGCGCGCGTGCCCTCGGATGCGTCGAGCCGCACGATGCACCGCGCCGGTGCACGCACCGGCACGCGCATCGTGAACCGCTCGAACGTGCGCCGCGTCCTGCCGCCGTCGACGACGTCGGCGCCCTCGGGGGTCGTCCCTTCGCGCGCGACCTCCTCGTTCTCGCGCGCGCCGAGGAGCTCGTATCCGTGCGCCGCCTCGCTCTCGAGGTCCGCCACGTCGAGCGCGTCGAGCACCGCGCCGGCGGGTTTCGTCCACGGCGCTTCGCCCGTCCCGAGCAGCGACCAGTCGGCGACGTACGCGCTCATCGTGGTACCGCCGAGAATGCTCGAGTCGAGCACCGTCGCCGCGTGGAGCTCGGGGCCGAGCACCATCTCCATCCCCATCCACTCCGGGTAGACGATGAAGTGCGTCGGCAGCGTTGCCGGCGCGCTCGCGTGGAGGCGCTCGTAGTGCTCGAGGCGCGACCCGACGCCGGCGACCCAGTAGCGCCCTTCCCCCGCGGTCGTGAGGCCCACGACGTCGAACGTCTTCCGGTCGCCGAAGTACGCGATGGCGCCCGTGTCGTTCACGCCGATGCGCGCGTCGGCGGGCAGCGCCTCCTTCGCCCAGCGCCCGAGCGCCACCTGCTGCCGGTCGATGCCGCTCGCCGACTGCGCGACGTCGTCGAGCGTCCCCGAGAGCTTGCCCGCCAGCATCCCCGCGAAGACGCCGCACAGGACCGGCGTCGCGATGCGCCAGCGCGCCTGCACCGCGCTCGCGAGATCGCCGACGACGCGCGCGAGGCAGGCCAGGCCCACGAGCCACCCGGTCGCGAACGGCCAGAGGTAGCGCAGGCGGTTCCAGAGGAACGTGTAGTAGAAGCACGGCGCGAACATCGTCAGCGCGAGGAGCAGCACGCCCGCTGCCCGCCACCGCGCGCGGCCCCGCACGCCGAGCACGCCGATCGCGCCGAGCCCCGCCATCGCGATCGGCGCGCCCCCGCTCGGGACGAACTCCGCCGAGTACGCCGGCTCGCCCGGGCCGGCCGGGGTCCCGTTGAGGAGGCCCCCGATCATCGTGTGCAGGTAGTGCTCGACCGCGGCCCGCAGCGCGGGCCCCTGGTAGTAGGGGTTGCCGGGCAGGAGCTTCACGACCGCGGTGTTGCTCTTCGCCGACCCGGTGAGCGCGAGCAGGAGCAGCGGTGTGGCGACGACGGCGGCGACCGCGGCGAGGGCGACGGCGCGATGGCGGAGCAGGGGCCGGCGTGGAAATGCGCCCAGCGTGACGGCGACGAACAGCGCGAAGAGCGCGCCCTCGGGGCGAAAGAGCGCCGCCGCCCAGGCGAGGCCGACGAGCTCCCACGTCCTTCGCGGCGTGTGCGCCCCCTCGCCCCCCTCGGCGTACTCGGCGGCGCGCCGGCACGCCCGCGCGATGACCCAGGCGAACGGCACGACCTCCATCCCGCTCGCGGCGCACCACGCGAACCCCGAGAACGCGAGCACCATCGCGCCGGCGCCGATTGCCGCGGCTCGCCCCGCGAGGCGCTCGGTGAGCTTCGCCGCCTCCCACGCGAGCCCTCCGAGCGCGGCGAACGAGAACGCCCACGCGACCCACACGATCGCGTCGTCGCGAAAGCCGATGGCCCAGAAGGGCGCCAGGAGGGCGGGCCACAGCGCGCTCGTTGCGCCGCTGGTGAACGGCTCGCCCGCCTGGAAGCGCAGCGGGTGGCCCTCGGCGATGGCGCGCGCGTACTGGAAGTGGATGTACGAGTCGTCGAGCGCCGCCCCGGCATGCCCGAGCTTGTGGAGGACGCCCGCGATGGCGCGCTGCGCGAGGATCGCGACTCCGAGCGCGATGGGCCCGTACGCGACGAGGAGGCGCTTCCAGGGAGCCCAGTCCGTCACGGGCGGCAGGGTGGCCGGGGCAAGGCGCCCGGGTCAAGCGGAGGCACGAGGCGTCGTCGACGCATGCCTGTCGAGAGCGGGATCCGGGAAGCTCGGGTGCCTTCTCGTCTTCGTGAGGTCCTCGTCTCGAGCGTTGCACGTTCCGGGAGCATCGTGAGCCACGGTCGGGGAAGGGCTCGTGCCTGCCGCGCCCCTTCTGGTCGGCACGGGGAAGCCCTCTCCAAGTGCCCTCTCCCCTCTATTGCGCTAAGGCTGCGGCCGCCCGATGGCACGCCCCTACGACGACGCACCGCGCCTTCCCGAGGGGGAGCACGTGGACCTCCGCACGATCGTCGCCGGCGACTGGCTCGAGATCGAGGTGGGCCCCGGGCGCGGCTGGTTCCTCGTCGAGCGCGCGGCGGCCGAGCCTCGGTCGGCGCTCGTGGGGCTCGAGATCCGTCGCAAGTGGGCCGCCATCGTCGACGGGCGGCTCGCGAAGCGCGGCCTCGGTCCCCGGGCGCGCGTCTTCGCCGAGGACGCCGGAATCGCCCTACCGCGCGTCGTCCCCGACGCTTCCGTACGCCGTCTCTACCTGCACTTCCCCGACCCCTGGTGGAAGAAGCGCCACACGAAGCGCCTCGTCATGAAGGACGCCTTCCTCGCGGAGGTCGCGCGCCTGCTCGAGCCGGGCGGGGAGCTCTTCGTGCAGACGGACGTCGAGGACCGGGCCGCGCAGTACGCTGCGCTCGTCGCGCTCGAGCCGCGCTTCGTCCCGGCCGGCGACGTGCCGGGTTCCCCCGTCCTGGTCGACCACCCCTACGTCGCGCGGAGCCCGCGCGAGCGCCGGGCCATCACGGACGGCTTGCCGGTGCACCGGATGCGCTGGGCGCGATCCGCGGAGCGGTGACCGCCGCATCGAGGGCGGGGGGCAGGAGCACGGTCGCCGCCTGCGCCGAGAGGACGGTCTGCGGAGACGCGGGCGGGAGACCCATGGCGGCTGCGGGTGCGTGCCCCGCGGCGATGCGCACGGCGCGCGCGTTCCAGAAGACCCCGGCGCCCGCGAGGGCGACCACCGCGGCCGCCGCGCAGATGCCCAGCCAGCCGCCGACACCTTTCCCCTTCGGCAGGGGTGCCACGCTCACCGTGCGCGCGGCCGTGCCCGTGGAGGTGAGCGGCGAGCGGGCGTCGATGCTGCTCATCGAGTCGGACGACGGCTCGAGCGCGATGACGTCGGCGAGCTGCCGGCCCTGGAGCACGGCCTCCTTCTGCACGGCGAGCTTCTCCTCGAAGAGCGACTGCATGAACTGCGACAGCCCGATGGTGCTCGCCGCGAGACGCTCGGCCCGCACGAACTCCTCGATGGCCGCCTGCATCTCTCGCGCGCTCTGCCAGCGCTTCTCCCGGTCCTTCGCGAGCGCCTTCGAAACGACCCGCTCGAGCGCTGCCGGGTAGCCCGGGTAGGCCTGCGAGGCCGCCGGGTAGGGTTGATCGCAGATGAGCTTCAGCGTCTCGTACTCGTTGGCCCCCTTGAAGAGGCGCTTTCCCGTCGTGAGCTCGAAGAGGAGAACGCCCACGGAGAAGACGTCGCTCCGCCAGTCGACGCTCTCGCCGCGCGCCTGCTCCGGCGACATGTACGGGACCTTGCCCTTGAGGCTCCCGCTCCGCGAGAAGCCCTCGGTGCGGACGGCGCTCTTCGCGATCCCGAAGTCGACCACCTTCACGTCGCCTGTGAACGTGACGACGACGTTCTGCGGCGAGACGTCCCGGTGCACGATGTGGAGCGGCGTGCCGTCGAGGTCACGCCGCTCGTGCGCGTACGCCAGGCCAGCGCACGTGCCGAGGACGATCGAGAGGGCGTGCTCGAGGGGGAACTCGAGGACGCTCTTCTTCTTCATGTGCCGCACGATCGAGCGAAGGTCTTCCCCGTGCACGTGCTCCATCGCGATGAAGTACGTCCCGTCGACCTCGCCGACGTCGAACGTCTGCACGACGTTCGGGTGCGAGAGCGTCGCCGCGATGCGAGCCTCGTGAAGGAGCATCTCGACGAACGCCGCGTCCTGGCTGGCCGCCGGCAGGATGCGCTTGATGACGACGAGCTTCTCGAAGCCGGCCACGCTCTTCTGGATCGCGAGGAAGAGCTCCGCCATCCCGCCGGTGGCGAGCTTGCGGATGAGCGTGTACTTGCCGAAACGTACCGGGAGGCTCAGGCCCGGCAGGTCGCTGTCGGCGTCTTGCACGACGAAGAAACGCTACCAAAGGTCCGTGGCAGGTCAACGTCGCCCAGGCTAATGACGCACCCGCCGATGACCCGCGCGCTCGCCCGGGGGGGCCTCCCCGCAGTGGTTCTGGCGGTCCTCGCGGGGTCCACGTTCGCGCAGCCCCGGCCCGCCGCCGCCGCCGTGCCGCAGCTCGTCAAGGGTCCGTACCTGACCGGTCTCACGTCCGATTCCGTGGACGTGCGGTTCGAGCTCGACGCGCCAGCCGCGGCGACGGTCGAGTTCTCCGCCGAAGAGGACGCGGGCGCACCGCGCGCCGTGCAGGACACGCCAGTCTCGATGCACGAGGTCCACGTGGCGGGGCTGGAGCCTGCGAAGGCGTACACGTACGTCGTCCGGCCGGCGGGCGGGGCCCCGGCGTCCCCGCTGGGCCACTTCGTCACCGCGCCGCGGGACGATTCGGACGCCCCGATCCGGTTCCTCCTCTATGGGGACGATCGCAGCGACGTGCAGGTTCACGCGGCGCTCGTTCGCGCGATGACGGCCATCCCCTCGGACTTCCTCGTCAACACGGGCGACATCGTCGCCGACGGGGGGAACCCGCTCGACTGGCAGTCCTTCTTCGACGTCGAGGGGGCGCTCCTCCGCGACCGCGCGCTCTTTCTCTGCATCGGCAACCACGAGCTCTACGACGACGAGGCGGGCTCCCGGTTCGCGCGTTACTTCGGCTACCCCGACGCGAGCGGGACTCTCCGCCCCTACGGCACGATGCGCTGGTCGAACGCGCGCTTCTTCTTCCTCAACGGGATGCACGACTGGACGCAGGGCCCCGAGCGCGCGTGGCTCGAGAAGGCGCTCGCCGACGCCGACCACGAGGCGGCCCTCTTCTGGCGCTTCGTCGTGGTGCACCACGGCGCATGGTCGAGCGGCCCGCACGGGGAGAACCGCAAGCTCGACGATGCCGGAATCCCCGAGCTCCTCGCGAAGCACGGGGTCGATCTGGTCCTCTCCGGTCACGATCACGTCTACGAGCGCGGGAGCGCCGCGCTGAAGTACGTCATCTCGGGCGGCGGCGGAGCGAAGCTCTACACGATTGACCACCCCATCGCGGCGTCGCGGAAGGCCGAGGCGAGCTACCACTTCGTCGAAATGCGGACGTCGGCCAACCGGCTCTCGCTGACGATGCACCGGCTCGACGGGACGATCGGCGACACGTGCGGCTTCGAGCACGGCAAGGACTGGGATTGCGATGGCTCCCCGGGTGCGGCTGCAGCATCGCCGACCGCGACGGGCGGGACGTCTCCCGGCGATGCCTCGCGGACGGCGTCGAGCAGGGGCAAGTGCGGGTGCGCGCTGCCCGGGGCAGGCGGGCCGGCAGCGTGGACGGAGCGGGGCGGGTGGTCGGCGATCGTCGCGGGCCTGGCCGCAATCGTCGCGAGGCGCCTCCGCCGTCGTGCTTGATCGCCGCTGGCTACGCCCGGTACCCTTTCGTCGATGCGTGTCTCCGCGCTGGGCCTGGTCGTCGCGTCGCTGGCAGTGACCGCGCTCCCGGCGTGCGCGACGTACGCCGACGACCTGGCGCGCGGCGAGCACGCGTTCGAGGCGAGCGAGGACGAGCGAGCGCTGGCGATCTTCCGGATGCTCGAGCGGGACCAGACGCGGCTCGATCCGGCCGAGCGCGCGCACTACGCGTACCTCCGCGGGATGACGGACTACCGCATCGGCTACAAGGCGGAGGCGCGTCACTGGCTGACGCTCGCGTCGGCGCTCGAGTCCCAGACGCCGGACTCGCTGCCGGCGGAATGGACCAAGCGCCTCGTCGATGCCCTCAAGGAGCTGAACGAGGAGGTCTACACGGCGGGCATCGAGTCGCTGTCGAACACGGCCGTGACCAAGGCGAAGGACGACTCGGCTTCCGAGAGCGGCGGAGACCCGGACGATCCGCGCAAGGCGGCGCAGCCTCCCACGGCTCCGGAGAAGCCCGAGCCGTGAGCCGGCGAGCGCGCGTTTCGTCTCGGGGCCCTTCCGCCCGGGGCGCGATCAGCGGCGACCGAGCGCGTAGAGCGCGTCCTTCGTCGCCAGCCGCTGTTTCTTGAGCTCGAGCGCACGATTGCGCTCCTCCGGTGTGATGTGATCGCCCCGGCGGTCCAGCTCGTGGATCGCGAAGTCGAGGGCGTGGTGACGAAGCTCCAGCTCGCGGACGTCGAAGCGCCTCATCGGATGCAAACCTCCGGCATTTCTCGTACGAGAAGGAGGCACGAGGCCGCCCCCTCGATCCTGCTTCGACGCTAACGAAGGGCGATCCGCCGTCAACGGAGGCGTGCGTTCAGGTGGGGTGCTCGCTTCCCTCTCGACCGTGAAGCACCGGACGGCCGCGTCGCATTCCCGGAACACGGGCGGCGGGTGCAGACTCTATCCAGGCAGCATGCAGTGGCGTTCTCTCGCGGTCCTGCTCGTCTCCGGCTTCCTTCTACCGGCGTGCGCCGCGGCACCTCGTCCCCTCCCCGCCGGGCCGCCCACCCACATCGACGCAGAGCCGCGGATCGTGACTGCGTCGGAGGTCTCGACGGAGCACGAGCTCGAACAGCGCGGCGAGCGAGGCCTCATGGAGCAGCGGTGGAGTGACGCGGCGGAGGCGTACCGGACGCTCCTCGCAGGCATGCCGGACGGACCGCACGCGGCCGAGTACGGGTTCGACCTGGGGCTCGCACTCGAGGGGATGCAGAAGCGCGCCGAGGCGCGCGACACGTTCCTCGAGCTGGCGCGACACTCTCCCGACGGGCCGAAGGCGCGCGCGTGCTTGCTCCGCGCAGCGAGTCTCGACGCGTACCTCGAGGACTGGAGGGCGCTCGAGGGGATCGGCGAGACGCTGCTCGCGCGGGGCGACCTCGAAGACGTGGACCGGCTCGTGGCGCTCGGTTCGCGGGGGCTCGCGCGCGTCGAGCTCGGGCAGGACGGGCCCGCCGAGAAGGACGTCCTGGACGGCCTCGAGATCGCCGATGGCCTGCACTACGGCGCGAGGGACGTCTTGCCCGTGGCGGTAGCGCAGCTGCGGTTCGCGCTCGGGGAGGTGCGGCGCGTGCGCTCGGAGAAGATCCGGTTCGACACGCTGCCCGCGGACTTCACCGACCAGGAATTCACCCAGCGCGTCGAGGAGCGCGCCGGCGGCCTCCTCCAGGCGCAGGACGCGTACGCGATGGCGGTGCGGTCGGTGGATCCGCACTGGGCGGCGATGGCCGGCACGCGCGTCGGCGAGATGTACCGCGCGCTCCACCGCGATCTCGTGCAGGTGCCGCCGCCGGCGACGGTGAAGACCGAGCGGCAGAAGCAGATCTTCTACGCGTTCATGCACATCAGCTACCGCGTCCTGCTCGAGAAGGGTCTACGCCAGCTCGAGCAGACGGTGGACCTCGGCGAGCGCATCGCGGACTCGTCGGCGTGGATTCAGCGCGCACGGGATGCGCGCGAGGAGATGCGCACCGCCCTCGAGGACGAGAAGGCCCAGATCGCGAAGATGCCCTTCACCGAGGACGAAGTGCGCGCGGCGATGGGGCAGCTGAAGGCCCGCCACGCTCGGTGAGGGGAGCGTGGCTCTCCGGGCCACGGCTTGACAGACGCGGCGTGTCGCGGTAGCTGGGGCCCCCTTCGGGCGTACGCCCACAGGAAAGGTGTGGCTTCGAGAACGCACAATTCGCGGACTTACTTACGGAATTCCTGACCGAACCGACGCTGGGCAAGGACTTGCTTGCGCGGCGGCGAGGCGGGAAGTACTCTTCGCGCCCTTTTCCCGGGGCGACGTGCATGCGTCACCCAGGGAGGCGCCGGTGTCCCCCTCGCGGGGGGCTCCAGCGCGAGGGCTGGCGTAGCTCAATGGCAGAGCACCTGTTTTGTAAACAGGTGGTTAGGGGTTCAAGTCCCCTCGTCAGCTCGTCGTAGAAACGGTCCAACCGACGCAACGAGGCACAAAATACGAATCAATCCGGAGGGTTGCCCGAGTGGCCAAAGGGAGCAGACTGTAAATCTGCCGGCTATGCCTTCGATGGTTCGAATCCATCACCCTCCACGGTCCAACGTCACGACGTCCGCGGGAGCATCGCAGAAGGAAACCGAGGCAGCATCACGCGGGAGTAGCTCAGTTGGTAGAGCGTCAGCCTTCCAAGCTGAACGTCGCCGGTTCGAACCCGGTCTCCCGCTCGTACGCACGAACTGAAGGAACGACCCGCTCTTTTTCCGTTACAAACCGCCCACCTAGCTCAGTGGTAGAGCACTTCCTTGGTAAGGAAGAGGTCACGGGTTCAAGCCCCGTGGTGGGCTCGACCCCAACTCAGTCATCTTCGATCGGCCCAGGAGACCACCCGTCATGGCGAAAGAGAAATTCGTACGGTCCAAGCCCCACGTGAACGTTGGGACGATTGGTCACATCGACCACGGCAAGACGACGCTGACGGCGGCGATCGTGAAGGTGCAGTCGAAGAAGGGTCTCGCGAAGGTCATCAGCTAC
>DASXDU010000023.1:0-185175 GCA_036490515.1 Polyangiaceae bacterium | reverse complement strand
CTTCCCGAGGCGGTCCTTGACGACGCCGATGACGAAGTCGCTCCCCTCGCCCTTCTTGCGGCTCGCGATGAACTCGAGAATGACCGCGATCACCCGCGTCTGCGTCCCGCTCGGAGGAGGCGCCCCCTCGTCCGCGTCGCGCGCGGACACGGGCCCCGACGACGGAGGCGCGTCCTCGTCGTCGACGCGCACGCCCGACGGAGGGATGGGCGCGTCCGAAGACGGGACGGACGCGGGGCCGCTGTCGTCGGGAGAGGTCATGCAGGGCCGCGGAGGATGGAGCGAGGCGGATGCGAGCGCAAGAGGGGCTTTTGGGGGTGGTCGTGATGGTGCTTGGGAGCGGGGGCGGCCTGGATGGGTGCGGGAATGGTCATGTTCGAATGCGGTCATGCGGCGGGTGATCGCGGTCATGGTGGTGTTTGGGCGCGGTTGCGGGCTGCTTGAACGCGGCCATGGTGTTGTTTGAGTGCGGGCACGCGCTGCTTGGACGCGCCCATGGTGTTGCTTGAACGCGCTCACGCGCCGCTTGGATGCGCCCAAGGTGTTGTTTGAGCGCGGTCACGCGTCGCTTGGACGCGCCCATGGTGTTGCTTGACCGCGGGCACGCGCTGCTTGGACGCGCCCATGGTGTTGCTTGAACGCGGTCACGCGCTGCTTGGACGCGCCCATGGTGTCGCTTGAACGCGGTCACGCGCTGCTTGGATGCGCCCATGGTGTTGCTTGAATGCGTGCACGCGCTGCTTGGACGCGCCCATGGTCTTGCTTGAACGCGTGCACGCGCTGCTTGACCGCGCCCATGGTGTTGCTTGAATGCGTGCACGCGCTGCTTGGACGCGCCCATGGTCTTGCTTGACAGCGGCCGCGCGCTGCTTGAACGCCCCCATCGTGTTGCTTGACCGCTCCCCCCGACGGAACGTGCGGTGAAATCCACTAGGGTCGCGTATCCGCTCTCGGAGGTCCTTCCCCAGGCCCTGCGCGAGCGTCTGGAGCGCGAAGCGACGAAGCGCGGCCTGCCGCTCTCCACCGCCGTCCGGGCGCTCGTCGCGGAGCGCGTGCAGGAGACCGACGAAGCGGCGGAGCTCTGCGCAGCCGACAGCTGGCCCGCTCGCGTCCGGACGAGAGGCCCGAGACGGCCACCAGCACGGCTCTAGCGCGGCTTCACGAACTTCAGCGTCATCCGATCGCTCTCGCCGATCGCGGCGTACCTGTCGCCAGCGGTGGTCTTGGAGGCCGCTTGCTACACTGGGTTCGTGAGGGTCGCCCACGCGATCGCGTTCGCGGTGAGAGTGGCGGCCTGCTCCGGCGGGTCCGGCGCCTCCGTGTACGTGAGCGCGACCTGCCCGACGGACGTTCTGCCACCCGCAGGAGGCATCGACGCAGGCCGCGATGCGAGCGTTTCTGCTTCGCCCTCGCAGTGCAAACCATTGCCGACAACGTGTGCCGCTCACCCGTCGTGCGACTGCGTCGCCTGCGCGGTGTGCGACGACTGCACTTCCCTCGGCGGCGGCGAGTACGAGAACGGCTCGGAGAGCGCGTCTTGCAACTACGACGCGGATAGCGGCATCTTCTCGGTCCAGTGCCAATACCCGTGAGCTCACCGCTCCGCGGAGGGCGGGCGCGCTCCTGTGCAAAGGGGTAGGTGCAAACGCTCGCGCACGCGTGACGCGGGCGCGGACTGAGCCGAGGTGCGCTGAGTGCCTTTTCCCGCGAACTTCCCCGCACTTGCGACCCCATGTCGATTTCCGGAGACGGATCGACCCGGTTCGCCGACTACCGGGATGAGGGGGGCGAACAAGCCGGAGCGTGGTGCTCCGGAGTCGCCCCCGTCCGTTGGCGCCCCGTTGGCAATGGAACCAGAAAGGAGAATCTAAACAATGCCCCGTATCAACAAGGGAAAGGAGACGGCCCAGGCGCAGCAAATGCTGGCTGGGTTTCAGAACATCTCGCGAGCGTGACGTCTCTCACGCTCGGGAGCGTCGACTACACGCCGGCGCAGATCATCGCAGCTCTCCAGCTGCTCGTGAACCTGCGTCTGGCCGTGCAGGCGGCGGAAGCCGCGACGAAGGCGAAACTCGCTACCGAGGAAGCCCAAGCGCCTGCAGTGCTCAGCCTCCTGGCTGCGCTCGTGCAGTACGTGAAGGTTGCCTACAGCGGTTCGCCCGACGTGCTCGCAGACTTCGGCCTCAAGCCGAGGAAACCGGCCACGCCGATGACGGCGGAGGAGAAAGCCTCCGCCAACGCCAAGCGCAAGGCAACGCGCGCGGCACGCGGCATCACCACCGAGGCTGAGAGGATGGCCAAGACGGGAAACGTGGTCGGTGTGACCATTACCCCCGTCGTGGCTACCACCTCTTCCGCTCCGGTGGTGACGCAGAACCCGGCGACCCAGACGCCCCCCGCTCCGGCGGGTGGCACGACGGGTACGCCGGGCACGCACGGCACCTGAAGGGCCCTCGGGCCCCGACGCTGACCGTGACCCCGCACCGACGCTGAGCTCCCGCGCACCACGCGCGGGCGTTCGCCGACGTGCGACGCCACGCCAGTCGGTCCTTCGCACGAGGAAAGCGAAGGGTCGCTGACGTGATGCGGTGGGGAGCGCCTCCCAAGCGAGCGAGGCGCTCCCCGGCGGCAGAGAGCCGCAGGTCTTTGGAGAGAGGGACGCGTCGGAGATTCGCATCCCGCAGCCCACGTCAGACGACGTCGAGGCCGAGCAGCAGGGTCAGGCCCCGCAGGACTTCCCTCATGCGGTCAGCGGTCAGACAGCCGATACGCTCGGCGAGGCGTGAGCGGTCGAACGTCCCGAGCTGGCTCACGTTGACGACGCTCGCGCGCGGAAGGTTCGCCTCACCCTTCCTCAGTCGCACGTTGCCGGGCATTGCTGCGAGACGGAGGTTCGACGTGATGGCCGCGAGCACGATCGTCGCGATTGCGCTTCGGTTGAACCGGTCGTCCTGCACGACCAGGGCCGGCCGACGCCCGGACGGTTCGGACCCCGACCCCGCGAACCGGAACCAGAACACGTCGCCCTGCCTCATCACCAGCGCTCGTCGTCCCAACGAGCCCCGCCGCGCTCGGCGCGCGCAGCACCCTTCTTCTGCTCCTTCACTGCCGTCTCGTCGGCGAACAGCTCGTTCAAGCGGCGGGTGATGTCCGCATCGCGCCTGGCGCGAACGGCGACGCGAAGAACGCGCGTGATGTACTTGCTGCGCGACTCGCCGCGCGCGCGTGCGGCGCGGTCCACGTCGGCGAGTAGCTCGTCGGGAACGGCTATGGCGGTCTTGACTGTGCTCATGCCGGTAGTGACAAAGAGAATACCCGCGGCGCAGGTCCCGTCCAGGCATCCGGATCTTCCGAGACTCCGTCGTCGACGGTAGCGGTCCTTGCCCAGCGCGCGCGGCCGGTCACTGGCAGGTGTACTCCGTTCCGACGCAGAACCAGTAGGGGTCCGGGCCACCCTCGTATTGCAAGCTGCCCGCATCCGAGCACGCGCACGTGAACCCTGCGCCCTCGCTGCATCCCATGCAGGCCTGGGCGTCCGCGCCGCACGCCGCGGACGGTTCTACCGTGCTCGGGCAGGCGGGCCAGGAGCCTCCCAGACACGTGTACGTGCCGCCCTGCGGGACGCACGTCGGCCCCGCGTCCGCATCGCCCGAGGTGTTCGCTGCGTCGAGTCCCGCATCGGCGGGACCGGTGAGCGTCGCGTCCGTCGATGCGGGAGCGTCCCCCGTCAACGAGCCATCCTGGTCGAGGGCCGCGTCCGTCGGCCCCGGGATGCACCTGCCGCCGGCCGACGTGCACGCGGCTCCCGGCGACGTGGACGCCGACGAGGTCGAGCACGCGGCGACGAGGAACGCGATCGGCAGCGACGCCCAGCGCATCCCTACAGCCTAGTCGGTCCTTCGCGCGAGGAAAGCGAGAGGTCGCTGAGTGATGCGGTGGTCCTTCTTTCGCGCACCCGCCAAACGTCGTCGCGAACGCGCCACGAGGGGACCCGGCGCACACCAGGGGGGTAGAACCCGCCGATGAGCGCATCGGTCGTCTGGCTCACGCTCCGCGGGCTGGAGGTGGCGATGTACCTGACCCGCGCGGACTGGTTCCCGTTCTCTACAGGGAAGGGTGGCGCCATCGTGCTGTCGAGGGTGGCGCCGGCCATGGTCCGCGCGGACGCCGCCGCCCCCCGGCCCGACTCCAGGCCCGAGGGTCTTCTCCGGGCCTCCTGAGAGCGATGGATCGCGGCGCCTCCCCTCCCCCGCCCCCCTCCCCTCGCCTCCCCCTTTGAAAACGCGGGGCGTCGCGGTACAGCCTTCTCATGTTCGATTTCGAGCCCACCGAGGAGCAGCGCGCGCTCATCGAGACCGCGCGGCGGTTCGCACGCGAGCGCATCATTCCCATCGCCTCCGAGTGCGACCGCACGTCCGAGTTCCCGAAGCAGGTCTTCGCCGAGGCGCACGCCATCGGCCTGGTGAACCCGACGCTCCCGGCGGAGTACGGCGGCGCGGGCCTCTCGGACGTCGAGTCGAGCTTCATCACCGAGGAGCTCGCGTACGGGTGCTCGGGCATCCAGACGAGCATGACGGCCAACACGCTGGGCCTGACGCCCATCAAGCTCGGCGGCACCGACGAGCAGAAGAAGAAGTACCTCGGCTGGCTCGTGAAGGAGCCGGTGATGGTCTCCTACGCGACGAGCGAGCCCGGCGCCGGGAGCGACGTCGCAGGGATGCAGTGCCGCGCGACGAAGGACGGCAACGGCGGCTACGTGCTGAACGGCACCAAGCAGTGGATCACGAACGCGACGCTCGCGAGCTTCTACGTCGTCTTCGCCACCGAGGACCCGGCGCTCAAGCACAAGGGCATCGGCGCGTTCATCGTCGAGCGCTCGCAGAGCGGCGTGAAGCCGGGCCGCCACGAGGACAAGCTCGGGCAGCGCGCCAGCGACACGGCGCCCCTCGTGCTCGAGGACGTGAAGATCCCCGCGAGCCAGGTGCTCGCGCCTCCGGGCCAGGGCTTCAAGCTCGCCATGGAGACGTTCAACCAGACGAGGCCCGACATCGGCGCGATCGCGGTGGGCATCATGCGCCGCTGCCTCGACGAGTCGGTCGCCTACGCGCGCGAGCGGAAGACGTTCGGCGTGGCCATCGCGCAGCACCAGCTCGTCCAGGCCATGCTCGCCGAGATGAAGATCCGCATCGAGGCCACGAGCCTCCTCGTGCGCAAGGCCGCGTGGAGCCTCGACAAGGGCATCCGCGACCCGATGACGTCGTCGTGCGCGAAGGCGTACGGCGCGGACGCCGCGATGCAGAGCGCCATCGACGCCGTGCAGGTCTTCGGCGGCTACGGGTACGTGAAGGACTACCCCGTGGAGAAGCTGATGCGCGACGCGAAGATCCTCCAGATCTACGAGGGCACGGCGCAGGTGCAGCGCCTCGTCATCGCGCGCCAGCTCGTCGGCAAGTGAACGGCGAAGGGAGCGGCCGGGGCATCGCTCGGCGGGCCGGGCTCGTGTGCCTCGCGGGCCTCGCGCTCCTCGCGTGCCTCGCGACGGCGTGCGCCGGCGGGGGCGGCGAGGCGCACGACGCGCTCTCGACGTCGCACGACGTGCGGGTCGACGCGCCGCAGGCGAGCGGCTCCTCGCAGGGCTACGAGTACGTCGCACGCCGGCCGCTCGGGGTGGTGGCGCTCGCGGAGGCGCGCGGGATCGACCCGGTCGTCGCGCACGCCGCCATCGATCGCGTCGCCGATGCGCTCGACGCGTGCGCGACGGAGGAGGGCCGCAAGGGCACGCTCGTGGACGGCGCCGCGCGCGTGGTCGTGCAGATCGACGAGAGCGGCAACGTGGCGGGGACGAACGTGCACTTCGATCCGGGCGCGGGCGTCGCGCAGAACGCCGTCGTCTGCTTCGTGGCCCCGGTCCGGATGCTCACCTTCCCGCCCGCCGCCGCGTCGGCACGCCGTGGCCTCGCCATCGAAGCGCTCTGGGGGCGCGTCATCCCGCAGGGGCCTCCCCGCTCGCCTTGACGTCTCGCATCGCCTGGCCCAGCGTGATCGGACCCCATGCTGCTGCCCGCGATGACGACCGAGGAGATCCGCCGCCGCGTCCGCGAGGCCGAGGCGCTCCTCCGCGTCGCGGCCCAGCACGCGCGCGACGCCCACGACGATCCGTCGAAGAGCGAGCACGCGAGCGCGCGGATCCAGTCCATCTGCCGCGAGGTGGAGGGGCTGTTCCCGGGCGTGGGCGACCCGGCCCCGCCCGATCCGGAGGTGCAGGCCGCCATCGAGAGCCTCACGTCCGCCCTCCCGCAGGCCGAGGCCGTGGTCGAGGCAGCGGCGCAGGAGGAGGAGGAGGGCGCGGGCGCGGGCGCGGGCGCGGAGGAAGATACCGAGGGTGAGAGCGCGCAGGAGTTCGACGTCGACTACGTGAAGCTCGGCGCGGCCATCGAGAACGAGGAGCTCATGGGGCACTTCCCCGAGCCCCAGCGGTCCGCGTTCAAGCGCGCGGCGCGCTACCTCGTCGAGTCGCACGAGCGGCAGCAGCTCTTCGGGCGTGTCGTGGCCGCCTTCCAGACGCTCTCGGAGCTCACCGAGCAGAACATCGAGGACACCCGGAAGAAGCTCGCGATGGCGATGACGCTCGAGGAGCTCGCGAACAAGCGCAAGGCGTGAACCCGCCGCCGGGCCTCGTCACGGCGAGTCGGCGAAGGCAGACGGCGGCGGGAGCGTCTCGGTCGCGGGGGCGTACGCGCCCGCGATGCCGGGGAACGGCGAGGTCGAGCTCAGGCTCGTGTCGTCCTCGCCGACGTAGAGGAGCGAGCCGCCCGCGTACTCGAAGAACGCGGCGGCGCGCTCGTGGAGCTTCGCCGTGTAGGTCGGCGCTGCCTGGCGCGTGAGCGGTCCCGACGTCCCGAAGCGCCCGGCGACGCCGATGGCCGAGTCGCGCACGGCCGTCCCGCCCGGCGCCTCGAGGTAGCCCGTGTAGAGGACGCGCACCTGGAAGCGCCCGTCGAACGTCGTCTGCGGCGCGAGCACGGGATCGTCGACGCTGCCCTCGTCGAAGGGCGGAGTCTCGCCGGGACCGAGCGTCGACGGATCCACCGTCGGGCTGGGCGCGAGGATGGGGTTCCCGTCCGCGCGCGTCCAGGTGAGCCCGTCGGGGCTCGTGGCCTCGCCGATGGCGCCGCCCGCGGCGTAGAGCATGTGCCACGTGCCGTCGGGGAAGACGGCGACGCTCGGAGCGCCCGGGGTCGACGTCTCCCAGGTCGCGGTCGCGTCGGGCGTCAGCACGGGCTGGGGAACCTTCGTGAACGAGAGGCCGTCGCTCGACTGCGCGACGCCGATGCCGCCCGCGCCCGCGTAGTAGAGCCACACCTGGCCGTTCGCGCGGAGCGCGCTCGGCGCCGTGACGGTCCCGCCCTCCCACGCCTGGTCCGCCGAGAGCACGGTCGGCGCGGCGTGCGCCGGGTGCGACGTGTCCTCGTTGTCCGTCGCGTCGCCGTAGAACGAGCGCCCGTCGAGCGCGTGCGTCCGCACGATCACGGCGCCCCCCTTGGGGTGCGCGACGCAGTACATCCAGACCTCGGCGCTCGACGGATCGTCGTTCACGCCGACGGCGCTCGGCTGCTCGTAGGCCTGCGCCTGGACGCCGAAGACGTATGGAGGCACGGCGCCCACCGCGAGCTCGGCGCCGACGAGCGGCCGGAACGGCCCGTCGCCCGCCGACGGCAGGTTCACGCCATCGTTGCTCGTGCCGTCGAGCGTCGCGCACGCGGCCGACAGGGCGACCGTGCACGCGAGGGCAATCGCCGCGCGCGGACCGGCGAGGCGCGATCGGGAGGAGGCGGCGCGCGCGAGCACGTCAGAACCCCACCGTCGCCATCATGCCGACGTTCCAGATGTGGCCCCCGGCCGTGTAGTCGCCGACGGGGTCGGACGCGTCGACCTTCGTCGTCGTCTCGGTCGGAAGGACGCTGTACTGCACGTGCGCGTCGAGGCGCACGTCGCCCGGAAGGAGCGTGGCCGGCGCGGGGAGGCGGAGGCCGAGGCCCGCCGAGACGCTGTGCCGGTCGCGGTCGACGTAGTTCGTCGGGCCGGTCTGCGCGGCGATGGGGCTCTTCTGGAACTCGTAGCCCGCACGGAGGAACCCCTCCCACGTCCGCTGCGTGATCGCACGCCACTCGACGCCTAGGTGCGGGATGACGATGTCGTGGATCTGGATGGGGAGGACGACGGTGGGCGCCGGCACGGTCGGCGGCTGGATGCCCGCCGGCCACCCGCCCGCCGGCGGAGGCACGTTGAGCTGCGTCATGATGCGCGTGACGGGCGGCTGGTACGCGCTCCAGTTGACCCACGTGAGATCGAAGTTCGTGTGCAGCGTCTCGGTCGGCTTGTACGAGATGCCGCCGACGACCTGCTGCGGGAGGAAGGCGTCGACCGTGTCGGTCTGGAGCGCGAGAAGGAGCGTCGTGAGGTCCCCTGCCCGGCCGAGGCCGACGCCCGCCTGCACGTTCGCGTCGACGTTGAGGTCCATCGAGAACTGGCCGCGGTAGACGAGCGCGAAGGAGAGGTCCTTCGTGGCCTCGATGCGCGCGCCGATCGAGGGGTACGCGATGAGCGTGAGGTCGGCGTCGACCTGGTGGCGGAGCGACGAGTCGGTCGGCCCGAAGAGGTCGACGTGGCCCGAGATGTCGAGCGTCGCCTTCGTCGCCGCCATGAACGTCACGCCGCCGCCGATCTGGAGCCACGGGAAGGGGCTGATGGCGAGGTCGACGCCGAACCAGAGGCGCTGGTTGCGGTTGTCGTAGAGCTCCCAGCGCGGCTGGTCCTGCGGGAGCGCGCGGACGCGGGTGAGCCAGTCGTCGGGGATGTGGAAGCCGACGCCGAACGCGAACGGCAGCGTGAAGACCTTCCCGGGCACGACCGCGCCGCCGACCACGCCCTTGACCGGATCGACGCCGCTGTTCTTGCCGTTCATGTAGAGCGACTGGTCGGCGCGGAAGTACCCGACGCTGATCTCGAGGCCGTGGGCGAGCGCGAGCCCGGCGGGGTTGTAGTAGCAGGCGCTGAAGTCGGTCACGTCGGCCGAGACGGCGCCGCCCATGGCGGTCCCGCGCGAGCCGAAGCCGAAGACGTCGAGCGGGTTGGCCCGGGCGTCGGCGGCCCAGCACGCGGCCGCCACGGGAAGGAGCGCGGCGAGGAGGCGGCCGGCGGCGCGCATCAGAACCGCACCCCGAGCATGGCTCCGTACGCGAGCACGGTCCCCGAGAGGCTGGCCGGGCCCGTCCCGATGTCCGGCGAGCACGGCGTGAACGAGCCGGTGCACGTCTGCTGGGTCGTCGAGGAGAGCGCCTGGAGCTGCGCCCACGCGTCGATGGTGAAGGGCGCGAGGTCGCCCATGTCGACGCCGCCGCCGATCGAGACCGAGTACCGGGACGCGTCGAAGAAGCGCGTGGGCTCGTTGACGAGGCCCTGCGAGGCGAGATCGTACGCGGGCGACGCGGCGAGCGCCGCGGGCACGGGCGTGGGCTCGTAGAAGAAGCCCGCGCGCAGGCGGACGGACGCGTGGCGAGGAAGCGGCAGGACCTTCTCGGCGCCGACGCGCGGGACGAAGGTGTCCGAGAACGCGATCTGCGGCGGCGTGAGGGCCGCGCAGTCGGTGTCGGCGGGGCAGAGGATGGTCGGCTCGAAGACGCCGGGATACGCCGACCAGTGCTTCCAGGTGACGCCCGCGGCGACCGTCCAGCCGTCCCACTCGCGCGCCGCCTCGAAGACGATCTCCGGCGGGTCGTACTGCGCGACGCCCGCGATGTTGAAGACCGGGAGGTTGAGCGACGAGAGCTTGCTCGCGTCGACGTTCACGCCGAAGGTTGCGCCGATGCTGCCGCGGTAGGTCGCGCCGATGCGCCACCGGGTCGAGCCGTCGGGCGCGCGGTCGAAGGGCAGGTCCCACGCGAGCCCGAAGGTGGGGGCGTAGGTGGCGATGAGCTTGTCGTCGACGCGCGAGGTCACGGTGCCCGCGGTGTTCGCGACGTCGATCGACCCGACGAGGTTGGCGAGGGCGGCCACGCCCGCCCCGGCGCGGATGCCGTACCCGAGGTCGGCCCCGGCGCCGATGCGGATGGCCAGCGACTGCGCGCGGTCGGCGAGGAGCGGATACTCGGGCACCTCGGGGTACTGGATGCGACCGCGCACGAGCGCGTTCGTCGGCGTGTAGAACGCGAACCCGGCGGCGACGCGGTCCTTCAGCAGGCCGCCGAAGGGGACGGGGACCTCGACGCCGACGACGTATCCCTTTGCCGGGAGGACCGAGACCCGCCCGGGGAGCTGCGGCCCCGTGGCGGAGAGATCGAAGGTCGCGCCCGAGAGGCCGAGGGTGACCATGTTCCGGTGGACGCGCGAGAGCAGCGCCGGGTTCGTGTACGTCGCGTCGGCGCCGTTCGAGCATGCGGCGCCCGTCCCGCCCATCGCCGGCGAACGCGGCCCCCACCCCATGATGTCCTCGGGCGAGGCCTGGGCGGAAGCTGCCCACCCCGCGGCGAGCAGCGCGACAGTGACGGCGGCGCAGATCCCCGGGGCGCGCATCGTTCGGACAGCCGCCGAGGATAGGAGCCCGCGGCGGACGAATGCGAGCCAATTCGAGGGGCGCATCGATGTTTCTGCCGCCGAGGCGAACAAAGAAGACGGCGCGGCGTAAGTCCAAGGGGAGGCCGCGCGTTGGTCTCGGCGCAGGACGGTTCTCGGCTCTCTCGGCTCTCGGCTCTTCTCCGCTCTCTCGAAAGGCAGGTTCGGTCGATGCGCGCATCGTACTGGCAGGGGACGTGTGCGGGATGTGCGGCGGCAGCGATGCTGCTCTGGGCGTCGTCGGCCCGCGCGGCAGGCGCGCGCGAGCAGGAGGCCTTCGCCGACCAGGCGATAGACCTCATGAAGACCGGCGAGCGGGCCGTGCGGGAGCGCCTCGGCACGGCGCAGGCAAGCCGGAACGCCGTCTGGGCGCGGTGCCTCGACGACAAGCTGACGCAGCTCGAGACGGTGCAACGCCAGGCCGAGGACGCGCGCGGCGCCCTGCGGCGGGCGAGCCTGCGGGAGGACGTGGACGCCATCCAGCAGGCGGCGGGGTCGATGACGCGCCTCGACGCTCGGGCGAAGGAGCTCCGGACCGAGGCGGACGCATGCGTCGGTCGCGACGTCGTCATGCTCGCCGGGATGCGCGACGCGCGCGGCCCCGCGAGGGGTGAGCTCGATCAGACCATCGTGAGCGGCCAGATCGCGGCCGAGAAGAGCCGCGCGGACGGGGGGGAGGAAGCCGTGGGGTTCTTCTCGGCCCCCGCGAGCACGCCCGCATCCGGTGCGGCCCCGGTCGTGTCCGCGGCACCTGCGGCGCCGGCCGCGCCCGCGGCGTCCGCGGGGTTCGCGCCCACGCCCGCCCCGTCCGGATCACCCTACGCGGGGGACGTGACGCACGAGGCCTCGCGGCTCGCCTACAGCGCGGACCTCGCGCTCGCGGTCTTCCAGGTCGACGCGTCGCTCGCCAGCGTGGAGGCCGTCGCCCGCGAGCTGGGCGGCTACCTCGCGCAGCGGGGAGACGCGCAGGTGACGGTCCGCGTACCGCGCCCGCGATTCGACGAGGCGCTCGCCCGCGTCGAGAAGCTCGGCGACGTGGTGCACCGCAACGTGGCCGCCGAGGACGTGACCGACGAGTACGTGGACCTCGACCTCCGGCTGAAGAACGCGCGCGCCATGCGCGACCAGCTCGCGGGGCTGCTGAAGGGCGCCGCCGTGAAGGACGCCGTGGAGATCGAGAAGGAGCTCGCGAAGGTGACCGAGGTCATCGAGCAGATCGAAGGGAGGCTGAAGGTGCTGCGCGACAAGGTCGGGTACTCGAGCATCACGGTGTCGTTCCAGGCGAATGCACCCTCGCCGGTCCGGAGCACGGCCATCCTCCCCTTCCCGTGGCTCGACTCGATGGGCCTGCAGGCGCTCCTCGACGTCCCCAAGGTGACGCCGTGAGGCGCGCGTCGGCCCTCGTCGTCGCGGCGGCCCTCTCGCTCGGCGCCGTCGCCTGTGGAAGGAGCTACGCGGTCGCGGCCGCGCCGGGCTTCGTCGCGATCGACAAGGAGCAGGGCCCCTACCAGTGGCGCGCGGTGGCTCCGGACGGAGTGGCGGTCGCCGTCCGGGTGGTGCCGCTCGACGACCGGGCGGACCTTCCCTTCTGGACGCACGCGGTGACCCTCCGGATGCGCGAGAGCGAGGGCTACGCGCTCGTCGGCCAGCGCGACGTGCGGTCGCGCGACGGCACGCCGGGCACGGAGCTCGTCTTCGGTCACGACGAGAGCGGGAAGCCGTTCGTCTACCGGGTACGCCTGTTCCTCGGGAAGAAGAACCTCTACGTCGTCGAGGCCGGCGGCACGAAGGACCAGATGGCCCGCTACGAGGCCAGCGTGGACTGGATGCTGGGGAGCATGAAGCTCCTGTGAGCGGTCACGCGCGCGCGGCGAGCTGCCCGCACGCCGCCGCGACGTCGGAGCCGCCGCTGTAGCGCAGGTGCGCGCGGACCCCCGCGGCAGCGAGCGAAGCGACGAAGCGTGCCACGTCGCCGCGCTCGAACGGGTCGGGCCCGTCGGCGGCGATCGCGTTGTACGGGACGACGCTGACGCGCGGACGGACGCCGGTCCGCTCCACGAAGCGCTGGAAGCGCTGCGCCAGCGCGCGCGCGTCGTCGTCCGTATCGCTGACCCCACCCAGCGGCGTCACGGCCCACATCGGCGCGAGGCCCGTCACCCGGGCGTGCTCCTCGACGGCGTCGAGCACTTCGTCGAGCGGGTGGGCGGCGTCGATGGGCATGAGCGAGCGGCGCACGTCGGGGCGGGCGCTCGCGACGGACAGGCCGAGCCTCACCTTGGGCAGCTCGCGCGCGAGGCGACGGATCCCGGTGGGCAGGCCGGAGGTACACACGGTGATGGCGCGCGCGTCGATGGCGAGCGCGCACGGGTCGCTCATCACCCGGATGGCGTCGAACACCCGATCGGCGTTCGACAGCGGCTCGCCCATGCCCTGGAAGACGACGCCGTGCACCCGCTCTCCCCGCGCCGTGAGCGTGGCCCGGACCTGCCGGACCTGCTCGACGATCTCCCACGTCTCGAGGTTGCGCGCGAGACCGAGCCGGCCGGTCGCGCAGAAGCGGCACGCCAGCGCGCACCCCGCCTGCGAGCTCACGCAGGCGCTGTACCGTCCCGCGCGCTCGAGGGGGATGCGCACGGCCTCGACGACGTGGCCGTCGGCCGTGCGGAGCGCGAGCTTCACGAACGGGTCGAGGCGGCTCCGGTGGATCGCGTGGAGCTCGAGCGCGGGCACGTGCCCACCCGCGCCGACGGCGTGAAGGGAGGCCCGGCGCACGCCCGCGACGGAGGCGACGGGGTCGCCACGGTGCACCGCCGCCACGATCTTGCGCGCCACCGGGAGCGGCAGGCCGAACGCGTCCGCGAGCGCCGGCGGAGTGAGGGCCTGCAGGGGTACCACCCCCTGCCGTTACCACGCGACGTGCTACCTTGCGAAGCGTGTTCGGCCTGAGCTTCGGCGAGCTGTGCATGCTGCTCATCGTGGCCGTCATCGTGCTCGGCCCGAAGGAGCTGCCGCGGTACCTGCGCAAGGCGGGCCAGATGGCGAGCCGGCTCCGGCGGCTGGCCACCGACATGCGGGAGAAGAGCGGCATCGACGAGGTCCTGCGCTCCGAGGGCATCGCCGGGGACAT
This sequence comes from Polyangiaceae bacterium, assembly GCA_036490515.1. Lineage (GTDB taxonomy): Bacteria > Myxococcota_A > Polyangia > Polyangiales > Polyangiaceae > Palsa-1150. The sequence goes on along the minus strand of DASXDU010000023.1, from coordinate 171,437 downwards.
CGCGGAGATCCGCAAGCTCGCGCGCGGGGAGATCGGCGGAGTCGCGGCGGCCGTCCGTTCGGCGACCGACGCCGTGCGCCTCCAGCCGGCGCCGCCCGCCGGCACGGCGCCCGTCGCCGCGTCCTCCTCGGCCTACGCGCCGACGGTGGTGCCCGAGAAACCCGCCGTCACCGTCGACCGCGAGCGGGAGTACCCGCGTGAGGGCGCGGACTCGTACGGCGCGCTGCCCGACACGGCGATCGTCTACGAAGGCTCGCTCGCTGCGTCGGAGCTCGCCGAGGACGCCCTCTACGCGCGCGGCGAAGCGGCATGACGGCCGCCCCCGCACCGACGCCCGCGACGCCGGAGCCCGGGACGGCCACGCCGGAGCGCGACGTCAAGATGACGATCTGGGAGCACCTCGACGAGCTCCGCAAGCGCATCGTCCGCGCGGCGATCGGCGTCGTCCTGGTCACGGTGGTCGCCTGGTGCTTCCGCGTCGAGCTCCTCGCGTGGCTGGTCATCCCCTACCAGCGGACGTGGATGCTGCGGTTCAACAAGCCGCTCCTCCTCCAGACGCTCGCTCCGGCCGACGCGTTCCTCGGGTACCTCGAGCTCTCGCTCACGGCGGGCATCATCGGCGCGGCGCCGGTCATCTTCTATCAGCTCTGGTCGTTCGTCTCGCCGGGCCTCTACAAGAAGGAGAAGCGGCTCATCGTCCCCTTCGTCTTCTTCTCGAGCACGCTGTTCCTGTCGGGGGTGGCCTTCGCCTACTACGTCGCGTTCCCGTTCACGTTCAACTACTTCCTCTCGCTCCTCGGCGAGATCCGCCAGGGGGTCGAGCTCACGCAGATCGTGACGCTCGAGTTCTTCCTCGACTTCACGACACGGTTCCTCCTGGCGTTCGGGGCCGTGTTCGAGCTGCCTCTCTTCATCGCGTTCCTCGTCCTCGCGAACATCGTCACGCCCAAGCAGCTGCTCAAGTTCGGGCGCTGGGCCACCGTCCTCGCGTTCGCGCTCGGCGCCGTCGTCACGCCGGGGCCGGAGGTGACCAGCCAGATCGCCGTCAGCAGCGCGCTCATCGGGCTCTACTTCCTGTCGATCCCCATCGCCTACCTGCTCAAGCCGCGCGAGAAGAAGCAGCCCGACGCCGACGCCGGGGGCGGCCCGGGAAATACGACCAGCACGACGAAGTGACGCGAGGCGCGCAACCTTTCCTTCCGCCCGTCCGATGGGTGGGGCGAGAGAACATGAGCCGCCCCCCCGCCCTCCTCGGTTTCCGGCCGGACGACCCCCGCGTACGCCGGCTGAACGACCGCCCCGTGAGCTCCGGGGGCGAGTTCGTCCTCTACTGGATGCAGGTCTTCCGCCGCGCCGACGACAACGCGGCGCTCGCGTATGCCGTCGAGCGCGCGAACGAGCTGGGCGTCCCCTGTCTCGTCTACGAGGGCCTCCGCCCCGACTACCCGCACGCGAGCGACCGTCTCCACGCGTTCGTCCTCGCCGGCGCGCGCGACGTCGCCGCCGGGCTCGCGCGCCGCGGCATCGCGCACGCTTTCTTCCTCCCGAGGACACCCGAGCAGGCGCGCGGCGTCGTCGGCAAGCTCGCCGCCCGCGCGTGCCTCGTCGTCTCCGACGACTTCCCCGCGTTCGTCGTCCCGGCCCAGCACGAGGCCGCCGCGCGTCGGGCCCCGTGCGCGTACCTCGTCGTGGACGACTGCGCGGTCGTGCCGCTGTCGCTCTTTCCCCGGACGGAGGTGGCCGCGCGCACGCTCCGGCCCAAGCTCCATCGCGAGCTCGCGGCGTGGCTCGGGCCCATCGACGACCCCCCGCCTCGCGTCCGCGCCCCGCAGCGGCTGGACCTTCCCTTCGACGCTCTCGACCTGCGGGCAGCGGACGTGGCGGCGCTCGTCGCGGCGTGCGCGATCGACCACGGCGTTCCGGTCGTCGTCGGGGCACCGGGCGGCAGCGTCGAGGCCGAGCGCCGCCTCCGCGCCTTCGTTCGCGGACCCCTCGCCACGTACGACGGCGACCGCAACGATCCCTCCCGCCACGCGACGAGCGCCCTCTCGCCCTACCTCCACTTCGGGATGATCAGCCCGAGGCGCGTCGCGCTCGAGGCGCGGGCCTGGGGCGAGGGCGCGTCGCTCGACGCGTTCCTCGAGCAGCTGCTCGTGCGCCGGGGCCTCGCCTTCAACTTCGCACGAACCCGCGCGGACCACGGCGCGTGGAGCGCGCTGCCCGAGTGGGCGCGGCGCACCCTCGAGGCGCACGCGCCCGACCCGCGGTACGCCGACCTCACCGAAGCCGACCTCGAGGCGTGCCGCTCGCCCGACGAGCTCTGGAACGCCGCCATGGCGGAGCTACGCACGTCGGGGACCATCCAGCCGTACGCGCGCATGCTCTGGGGGAAGCTCCCTCTCACGTGGATGCGTCGGCCCGAGGACGCACACGCTGCCGTCGTCCGCCTCAACGACCGCTGGGCACTCGACGGCCGGGACCCGGACGGGTACGCGAACGTCTCGTGGTGCTTCGGGCTCCACGACCGGCCCTGGCCGGAGCGCAAGGTCTTCGGCACGGTGCGGGCGATGACGAGCGCGAGCGCCCGCAAGAAGCTCGACTTCGAGGACTACGTTGCGCGCTGGAACGGCGTCCTGCCGTGACGACGCGCGGGGGACGCGACGGCTGCGACGAAGCCGCTCAGTAGGCGACGTACGGGCCCTTGCCGCCCGGCGTGGTCGCGCCGTCGAGGCCGACGAAGACGTTGCGGCCGATGAAGAACGGGAACCCCCAGGCAAAGCTGCCGTTGTCGCCCGTTCCGGCCAGGTCGTCGAACGCCGTGTCGGGCGTGTTGAAGAGCGTCTCGGTGTCCGCCACGGTGAACGAGACCGTCGTCGTCACGCCGTTGATTCCCTTGTTCTGCGCGCTCAGGCTCACGGGCGACGTCGGGCAGTACCAGCCCAGGAGCTGCCCCGTGCACTGGGTGACCGAGGTGTCGTTGAAGGCGAACGAGTTCGTCCCGGAGTCGACGTAGCTCTGGGTGAGCGTCTTCCCGTTGAAGATCGTCGTGAAGTTCCCGTCGGCGTCGACCGTCTGGACCGTGGCGCTCCCGAGAGGGTTGTTCGACTGCGTCCCGATGCCGAAGACGAGCGAGCCCGCGAGGGTCGCCGCGCCCGTCGCCGGTACGGACGGGAACTCGAGGACGGCGCCGTTGTTGTCGGTCGCGAAGGAGGCGATGGGGTTCGCGACCTGGTTCGCGTCCGCGACGGCGACCGCGGTGCAGGTCGTCCCGGCGCAGGAGTAGTAGCCGCCCGTCCCGACGTTCTGCGTGTCGGAGCAGTACGAACCGCAGTCGGGGATGATCTGGTTGATGCCGATGATCCCGTTGCCGCCGAAGTCGGCCACGGTGTCCTCGGACGGGCCGCTGCTCGAGCAGTCGCTGGGGACGGTGCCGAACGCGGGATCGCCGATGACCTGGACCGGGATGTTCGCGGCCATCTCGCCGCCGATCTTCACGTCGGCGCTGCGCACGGAGCCCCACGTGTACCCGTCGGCGTACTGCATGCACTCCGCGAGCGGACTGCCGGTCGTCGCGTTGACCTGCGGGAGCGTGAACCCGCTGGGAAGCACCGACGCGATGACGCGAAGGCCGCTCGAGCCGGTGTCGACGCTGATCGAGTCGATGGTGGTGCAGGTGCTGGTGCCGGGTACGCAGAAGGTGACGCTGACGAACGGGACGTCGACCGAGCCCGTCCCCGGGGGCCCGGCGTTGACGATGACCGGGGTGACGTTCGCGCCGGAGGGGACGGAGCCGTCGCCGCCGGAGCTCGAGCCACCTTCGCCCAGCCCGCCGCCGTCGCCGCCGCCGCTGCTGCTCCCGCTGCTCCCGCCGCCGCTCGAGCTCGCGCTTCCGCTGCTCCCCCCGCTGCTGCCCGAGCTGCTGCTCGAGCCGTCGCTCGTACCGCCGTCGTGCCCGCCGGACGGCTGCGACCCGCCGCTGCTGCCGCCGCCGCACGCGACCGCGACTGCAACGACGGGGACGACGACGAGCCCCTGCAAGCGTCTGCGCGTCATGTTCGCGTTCCTCATTCGAAGGTGGCGGCGAGGTCGACGCCGGCCGGAACGAGGGAGGGAACCCACGCGCGCCCCGAGAACGCGTGCCCGTGCCCCGACGACCGGACGACGAAGTCCTGGCCGGCGAGGTTCATGCGGTGATGCCCGCCGTGCGACGCGTGCGCGCCGAGCTGCGCGAAGTACGGCCCGAGGATCTCGTGAAGGTCGGGCATGCGCGGCCCGCTCCAGCTGACGGCGTAGACTGCGCCGCCGGGAGCGACGTACTCGCGGACGATCACGCCCGACGGGAGCGCGAGGTCGTGCCGCTCGCCGGACGGGAGCTTTACGATCTGGCGCGTCGCCACGAGCGCATGCTGGTTTGCGTCGACGGATGCCGCGTTGCTGCCGAGGGTCGCCTGCGCGCTGGGCGCCCAGAGAGCGCACGAGAACGCGATGGCGGCCGTGGCGGCGGCGGTCCCGAACCGGAACGAGGAGGGTCGCACGAAGGTGGCTATACCCGGTCGAGCTGGGCTGGGCCAGCCGGACCAGGCGACCGTGCCCGCTCGGAGACGAACGAGGAGGCGTCAGCTCGACGTCGGCTCGGCGGGCACCGGAAGCCGGCGTGCGTCGAGCCAGAGGCCGTCGAGATCGTAGAGCTGCCTCGCCTCGTCCTGGAAGACGTGGACGACGACGTCGCCGAAGTCCATGAGCACCCAGAGGCCGTGCGTCAGCCCCTCGACCGCCACCGGGCGGACGCCCCGCTTCTTCAGCGTCTCCTCGATGCCCTGCGCCAGCGCCTGCGCGTGGCGGTCGCTCCGGCCCGTCATGATGACGAGGAAGTCCGCGTAGTCGACCTTCCCGGCGACATCGAGGATCTCGAGGCCGACGGCCTTCTTGTCGAGGGCTGCCACGGCGATCGCGGTCGCCGTCTCGCGCGCGCGCTCCGTCGCCATGCTCCAGGCGCCCGTGCGATCCGGCTGCATGCCGTCCGGCGAGGGCCGCGTCTTTCGCAGGTTGCGCGCGCGATCGACCGGCGGGCGCGCGGCCGCGGCGACGCGCGGCGTGGCCCGCGAGGCGACGGCGACCCGCGGTGCGCCACGGGACGCCTTCTTCTTCGGCTTCCCCTCGCCACCCTCGAGGACCTTCTCGTGCGAGCTCTTGATCCTGGGCCGGCTCCCCTCGCCGGGCCCTTTCCCGCCGCGCTTCTTCGTCGTCAATCGCGTCTCCTCGCGGGGCAGCCTATCTCGTCTGCCCCGTACCCTCCACCACCCACTGGAACGTCGTCAGCGCCTCGAGCCCCATCGCCCCTCGCCAGTGCAGCTTGGTGGTCGCGATTCCGATCTCGGCGCCGAGCCCGAGCTCCCCGCCGTCGTGGAACCGGCTGCTCGCGTTCACGGCGACGCAGGCGGCGTCGACCTCCCGCCGCCACCGCGCGGCGTTCGCCTCGCTGCCCGTGCAGATGACCTCCGTGTGCCGCGATCCGTACCGGGCGACGTGCGCGAGCGCGCCGTCGACCCCGTCGACGAGGCGGACGGCGAGGATGCGATCGAGGTACTCGCGGCCCCAGTCCGACTCGGTCGCCGCCTTCGCCTCCGGGACGAGCTTGCGGGCACCCTCGTCCGCGCGAAGCTCGCACCCTCCGTCGAGGAGGGCCCGCGCGATCGGCGGCAAGAGCCGCGGCGCGTCCGCCGCGTCGACCAGGAGGCACTCGAGCGCGTTGCACACGCCCGGACGCTGGAGCTTGCCGTTCACCGCGAGGCGCACCGCGACCTCGACGTCGGCGCCCGCGTCCACGAAGAGATGGCACACGCCGCTCGCGTGGGCGATGACCGGGACGCGCGCGTTCTCGCGGACGAACTGGACGAGGCCCTCGCCCCCGCGGGGGATGACCAGATCCACGGTCTCGCTCTGCTGCACGAGCACGCGAACCGCCTCGCGGTCCCCCGGGGGGACCATCACCACCGCGTCGCGCGGGAGGCGCGACCGCTCGAGCGCGTCCGCGAGGACGGCGACGATCGCGGCGTTGGACCGGGCCGCCTCGGAGCCGCCGCGAAGAACGACCGCGTTGCCGGCCTTGAGGCAGAGGGCGAACGCCTCGGCGGTCACGTTGGGGCGCGCCTCGTAGATCATCGCGATGACGCCGAGGGGCACGCGGACGCGCCGGACGCGAACCCCGTTCGGGCGCGTCGCATCGGAGAGGACCTCTCCCACCGGGTCGGCGAGCGTCGCGACCTGCTCCACCGCGCTCGCCATCGCCTCCACGCGGCCCGGGTCGAGCGCGAGCCGGTCGACGAGCGCCGCGGACGTTCCGCGCGCACGCGCCTCGGCGACGTCCTTCGCGTTCGCGTCGAGGACCGCGGGCGCCGTCTCCCGCAGCGCGCGTGCGGCCTCGCGAAGTGAGCCGTCCTTCGCCGTGCGGTCGAGCAGCGCGAGGGGGCGGGAAGCGGCGCGCGCGCGGCTGCAGAGGTCCGGGACGAGCGCGTTCATCGCCGGAGGAGCTGTAGCACGCTGACTTTCAGTCCCCGTCGAGACCCCCGTCGCTGGGGCCCTCCCCGTCGGGGCCTCCCTCGTCCCCCGCCGGACCTGGACCGTCCGCCGCCGCGTCGCCCCCGCCTTCCGTACCTGCATCGGTGCTCGGAGGGCCGCCATCTGCCTGCCCGAGGGCGGCGATCCACGCGTGCACGACGGTGACGTCCGGCGTGTCGACCTGGCTGGTCGCGACCGGGGGCATCTGCCGCGTGGAAGGCAGCTCGTAGATCTCGCTGGCCTCCGGGTCGCCCGGCACGAGGCGCGGCTTTCCGGCGACCGAGCCGGACTTGCACGGCACGTTGACGGTGGTGGCCAGGATGCTCCACGTCGCGGGGTCGGGTGGGTGCCCGTCGAGCTGCGTGGGGTCGAGGCGCAAGATCATCCCCGCGCCCGACCCGTCGGCCGCGCCGTTCGCGTTGTGGCAGGACACGCCGCAGTTCACGTGGAGCCATCCGAGCGCGAGGCCGTCGAGGCCCGTACCGTCGTCGCCGATCGTGAGACTCACGCTGGCGGGGGGCGTCGTGAGAAGCCCCTGCGCCTGGAGCTGGGCGAGGGTCAGCCCCTGCGCACCGGGGAGGCCGAGCCCCACCTCCTCGAAGCCGAGGATGTCGTCCTTTCGCCCGCGGTGGCACAGGTCGCAATCGGTGTTCTTGGGAATCGTCCAGACGCCACCGTCGCCCAGCGGCACGGGGCCACCCGCGTTGAGCGTCGCCGACGACTCGTCCGCGCTCCACGCATAGGTGCCGTACTGCCAGAATCCCGGATTGGTCTTCGAGAACATCCGCGTTTCTACGCGGTGGCCGCCGACACGGAACTCCTTGAAGAACTTCGTGCCTACCGGAAAAGTCCACTCGTTCGAATCGCTCGTGTCGATCTGCGTCCCCGGCGGGAGCTCGACCCAGCGCGCCTTCTGCGCGCCGTCGGACCAGAGCGGGGTCGACGGCGTGTAGGGGACGGCGTTCGGCGCGATCACCTTCGCCGCGAAGTTCGCGTAGAGGCCCGTGCAGTCGAGCGTCGGCGGGACGTCGCCGGCGTCGGCGCAGGGATCGACGACGCCGGCGTCCGTGGCGGCGGTGGCATCACTCGATGCGTCGGGCGCGCCGGCGAGCGTCCCGCTGCTGTCGCAGGCGGTCACGAGCCCGAGAAAGATGAATACGAACCTTCTCATGCCGGTGAAGCCTTCTCCTCGGCGGGGGATCTTACGCGTCCGGCGTCAGTCCGCGCCAGCGTCCGAGCCGCCGCCGCCACCACCACCGCCGCCGCCGTCGTGGGGGAACCCACCGCCGTCGCGCGGACCGTGGCCACCATCGCGGGGCCCGCGGCCGCCGCCGCCGAAGTTCGACGAGCCGTCCTGATCGGCGGGCGCGAGCGAGCGCAGGTAGCAGACGACGCCCCCGATCTCGTCCGTCTGGATGTCGGTCCACTGATGGAGCTCGCCCCACCGCTGGTAGGCCTTCTGCGCGCACGCCGGCCAATCGGGAGAGACGTTGGTGCCGGCGTCGTCGCACGTCTGGCCGACGAAGCCGTCAAGGACGGACGGATCGAAGTAGCCCCCGTCGGGGACCTGCCCGTTGAGGATGATGTTCTGCAGGTCCTGGTCGCTGAAGCCACCCGTCTGCTCGGGCGTGTGGGCGACGTCCTTGAAGATGAACTGCGTTGCGGTAGGCCCGTGGCAGCTCGTGCACGCCGGACCCCCGTCGATCTCGAGGAAGCTGCCGCTGTCGGCGCCAGGGCCGAAGCCGCCACCTCCACCTCCACCGCCCCCACCGCCATCGCCCGGGAAGCCGCCGCCGCCCTCGGGGCGCCCGCCGTCGAGGGGGCGCAAGACGAGGTTGTTGCCGTTATTGTAGCGCGCCTGGCCGATCGTGTAGTCGCTGTCCGTGTTCTTCGTGATCGTGAGCACCGCGGCGCCGCACGAGCCGTCGCTCTCGGTCGCGTAGATGGTCACGTGGCCCTGGCTGTCGCCCGTGCCGGCGATCGTGATCAGGGTGCCCTGCTGCGTGTCGCCCCCGACGTCGAACGACTGGTCCTGCAGGTTCACCTGCGAAGGGTCGGACGCGCTCCACGTCGCGCTGTTCCCGTCGTCCGTCACGGCGGGGATCTGGAACTTCTCGCCCAGCGTCGCGCCGGGGACGTACGCCGAGTACATCGGCGAGAAGATGATGGGCACCGTGGGGTTCGCGCAGGACCCCGCGCTGCCGCCTTCGCCGCCGGTGCTCGCGTCGCCCCCGAAGCCGCCCGATCCGGAGTTGGAGCTGGAGCACGCAGCGAGCGCGCCCGAGACGCCGACGGCGCCTGCTGCGAGGACGAGAGCCAGCACGTTACGCGTCGAGAGATTCATGATCACACCACCTTCGGGGAATGGAATCGCGTGGACCATAACCGCCGAAGGGCGCCCGATCAAACGTGTATTGTGAAGGGATAATTTGTCGGCGTGAGCGGGTGCAAAGTTCTGCGCCGTCGTCTCGCGCCGGCGTCTCGTGCCGGCGTCTCGCGCGGACCGCAGCGACGTCCTCACCGGGCCGCGCCCCACCGGCGAGCGAGTTGCGATGCCCCGCAAGCTGCAAGCTGCAAGTGCAGCGAGCGGCCTCCGTCGTGAGTTGGCACGTGCCCGGCCTGACTGGGTTATGCTGCAACGCGATGCGCTCTCGGAGGCGGCTGTGCGCGTTGGCGCTCGTCGCATGCATCGGGTCTACGGCGGCGATCGCGGGGTCTTCGCGCGTCGCCCGGGCGGACGAGACGAGCCCGGCCAACGTGGCGGCCGCGCGCAGGCACTACGAGAAGGCGAAGTCGTTCTACTCGCAGGGGTCCTACCGCGAGGCCATCGGCGAGCTCGAGGCGGCCCACACGCTCGACCCGAACGCCAAGGACCTCGTGTTCAACCTGGGGGTCGTCCACGAGAAGCTCGGCGACATCGAGGACGCCCTCAAGTGGTTCAAGCTGTACACGACGATGAACCTCACGCAGGCGGAGCGGGACCGCGCCGACGCCTACGTGAAGCGCCTCGAGGGCGCGAAGAAGGAGATCGAGGACCGGCAGGCCGCGGAGGCCGCGAGCGGGCAGCACACGGGGCCCACGCCGCCGACTCCCCCCTCGCCTCCGCCTCCTCCCAAGGAAAAGGCGCCCCCCGGACGCATCGACGGCCTCACGATCGGCGCGGCCGGCGTCACGGTCGCGGGGCTGGGGTTCGGCGTCGTCCTGGCCGTCAAGGCGGAGATCGACCGACCGCCGAGCCCGTTCATCACGGGCCGGAACGGCACCTACGCCGACCTGGTCGATCGCCAGGCGAACGCCCACCAGGAAGCCATCATGGCGGACATCGGGTTCGGCGTGGCCGCGGCAGGCGCGGTCGGAACCGCCATCTTGTACTTCGCGCGCCCGCGCGTCATGTCGCGGCGTTCAACTACCGTCTCCGCAGCACCTCTCACGGGCGGCGGGGCCTTCTTCGTGCAAGGATCGTTCTGATGACCGGCCGGCGCTGGCGCAGGGGCTCGCTCGCGAGCCTGACGTTCGCGGTCACGCTCGTCGCGCTCGTGGGCGCCGGGGGCGGCTGCGAGATCGCCATCGGCAGTGCCATCCCCGAGTTCGAGTGCGAGTCGAACAAGGCGGCCGTCTGCCCCGGCGATCAGATCTGCGATCCGAACCAGCACGTCTGCGTCGAGCCGTGCTCGTCGACCGGCTGCAAGGCCGGCTTCACGTGCGATCCCGGCTCGAGCATCTGCATCGTGGCCCCTTCCGACGACGGGCCCGCCGTCGACGAGTCTACGACCGGCGACGAGCCCGACGCGGACGCCTCGACCCAGCCCGACGAGGCGGCGCCGCCCGTCGACACCGGCGCGCCCGAGACCGTCGGTCCCTGCAACACGACGGGCTGCGCCTGCACCGGCAGCGCGTCCTGCGTGAGCCAGATCTGCGGCGACTCGAGCCTCGTCCCGCAGGCCATCCTCACGATGGCGACCTTCGCCTTCTGCACGAAGCCGTGCTGCACGTCGGCCGACTGCGACCAGGGCTCGGTGTGCTTCGCCACGGGCGGATCGAGCTCGGTCGCCGCGAACTTCTGCGTCGAGCCGCAGTGGATCGGGCGCTCGGGCGGTGTCGGCGCGGGACTCGGCGGCTCGTCGTGCGGCACGGGGCGCGACTGCAAGTCGGGGCTCTGCGCGTCCAGCAAGTGCGCCGACACGTGCTGCTCGACGGCGCAATCGAGCAGCGAGTGCGGCTCGGGCGCCTCCTGCCGCTTCGCGAGCTTCCCGGGCGCGACGTCGGTCGACCAGAACTTCGTCGCGTGGTGCGGCCAGGCGGGCAGCGGCCAGAACGGCGACAACTGCAACAACGACTCGAGCTGCGCGAGCGACCTGTGCGACGGGATCGACGGCTGCGCGAACGCCTGCCGCAACACCAGCGACTGCACGAACGGCGAGTCGTGCGCCTACGTGAACCCTCCCGCGCCGAACGACACCGCCGTCGTCGCCGCGTGCTTCAGCGGCGCGGGGAATGCCTCGATGGGCGCCTCGTGCAGCAGCGACACCGACTGCAAGAGCCAGTTCTGCGACACCGACGGCACGCACGAGTGCACGGATGTCTGCTTCACGAACGTCGACTGCGCCGCCAAGTCCCCCTGGCGCTGCCGCCCCGAGAGCGTGACCCTGCAGAGCGGCGGCAAGGTCGAGGTTCTCGCCTGCGGGCCGTGAACTAGGGGCTGGCCTTCGTCTAGGCCAGCCCACAGTCTCGCGAGCGCTCGACTAGACTGGGCCCATGGCCCGCTACCGTGCCGTCTTTCGCTGCTTCGCCGGGTGCGAGGGCGAGTACCCGCTGACGCAGCCGGTCTACCGCTGCCCGACGTGCGACGGCCTCCTCGAGGTCGCGCACGACCTCGAGGCCCTGCGCGACCGGAGCGCCGCGGCGTGGATGCGCCTCTTCGACGACCGGTGGATGCGCACGCAGTGGCCGTTCGGCTCCGGCGTCTGGGGCAAGCGCGAGTGGGTCGCCCCCGAGGTCCCGGACGACTGCATCGTGTCGACGGGCGAGGGCGGCACGAACGTCTTCTGGGCGGAGCGGCTCGGCAAGGAGATCGGCCTGCCCGACCTCTGGCTCAAGCTCTGCGGAAACTCGCACACCGGCAGCTTCAAGGACCTCGGGATGACGGTCCTCGTCAGCGTCGTCCGCCAGGCGATCCGCGAAGGGGCCCTCTCCGCGCGCGTCCTCTGCTGCGCGAGCACGGGGGACACGAGCGCGTCACTCGCGGCGTACGGCGCCGCGGCGGGCCTGCCGGTCGCGGTCCTGCTGCCCCGCGGGATGGTCTCGTCCGCGCAGCTCGTCCAGCCGCTCGCCCACGGGGCGCGCGTCTTCGCCCTCGAGACGGACTTCGACGGATGCATGGCGATCGTGAAGGAGCTCGCGCGCCGCGGCCTCGTCTACCTCGCCAACTCGATGAATCCGCTCCGCATCGAGGGACAGAAGACGGTCGCGATGGAGATTGTCCAGCAGTTCGACTGGGAGGCGCCCGACTGGGTCATCCTCCCGAGCGGCAACCTCGGCAACGCGGCAGCGCTCCACGCAGGCTTCAAGACGATGCTCGCGCTCGGCCTCATCGCGCGCATGCCGCGCCTCTGCGTGGCCCAGGCCGCGCGGGCGAACCCGATGTACCGCGCGTTCGCCGCGGGCAAGGACGTCGTCGAGCCGATCCGCGCCGAGCCCACCCTCGCGAGCGCCATCCAGATCGGCAACCCGGTGAGCGCGCCGCGGGCGATGGCGGCCCTCCACGCGATGAACGGCGTCGTCGAGCAGGCGACCGAGCAAGAGCTCGCGGACGCGTGCGACCGTGCAGACCGCACGGGCCTCTACACGTGCCCGCACACCGGCGTGGCGCTCGCCTGCCTCTTCAAGCTCCGCGAGCGCGGCCTCGTCGAGGCGGGCCAGCGGGTCGTCGTCGTGTCGACGGCCAACGGCCTGAAGTTCACCGAGTTCAAGCTCGCGTACCACGAGCGGCGGCTGCCCGGCATCGACGCCCCGCGCGCGAACGCGCCCGTCGTCGTCGAGCCGGACGTCGAGCGCATCGCCGCCGCGATCGGGGCGATGCGCTGATCAGCCGCCGTCGTCGCCCGAGTCGGACGAGTCGTCGCCGGTGTCGGGGCCGGACTCGACGGTCGGCTCGGGCCCCGCCTCGGGCGTGGGCTCGGGGCCGGCTTCCGGTGTCGGCTCGGGGCCTGCCTCCGTCCCCGCTTCGGCTCCGCCCTCCGTCGCGCCGCCCTCGCCAGCGTCCGTCCCACCCTCCGTCGCGCCGGTCTCGGTGGGCGAGTCGCTCGTCGACCCCTCCGCCGCCGAGCCCTCGTTGCCGGTCGACGTGTCGGTCTGCGTCGACGTGTCGGACCCGGTGGACGTGTCCGTCGTCGAGTCCGTCGGCGTCGTCACGTCCGCGAGCCCACCCTCCTCGGGGATCTTGCTCCGGTCGAAGTCGACCAGAAGCTCGCAACCGGGCATCGCGGCCATGGCCACGCACGCAGCCGCGGCCACCAGGCTCCACTTGATCGAGCGGTTCGTTCTCATCGTCGTCCTTGCTTAGAAGCGGAGCGTCAGGCCGGCGCCGCCCGAGTGCGGCCCGACCATCGGCGTCGGAGTGATCTTCAGGCCCCTGGGCTTCTTCGCGTCCGCGGTCTTGTTGCCGTGGTTCGAAGCGGAGGGCGTCGTCGCCGCCGGCGGCTCGTCGCTCGTGAGGAAGAGCACCGCGCTCGTCACGCCGAACGTGAGCGCCACGCCGAACGACATGTCCGCGATGAGCGCGTGCGTGTCGCCGTTGTCGGCCGTCTGGGTCGTGGGGTTCTTGTCGAAGTCGCTCTTGTCGCTGAGCGCCATGATCCCGAACGCCGTCCCGACGCCGGCCGCGACGATCGCGAGACCGCCGGTGACGTACGCCGGCACCTTGCTGCGTGGCTCGGGGGGGGGCGGCGGGGGCGCCGGCGGCGGCGGGGGCGGCACCGCGGCGACGGGGGGAGGCGGAGGCGGGGGCGGCGGCTCTTCGTCGAGATCCGCCGAGACGGCCTGCTTCGAGGCGAACGCGACGTCGACCGTCTTCTGCGTCGGCAGGCGGCCCGGCTCGGTGAGCTTGATGACGTGCGAGCCCGGCGGGAGCTCCACGTCCATGGGCGTGGGCGCGCTCTGCGGACGGTCGTCGACCGTCACGCTCGCGCCGGGGGGGTTCGACTCGACGTGCACCTTGCCGGGGATGGCCTTGATCTCGGCCTCGCGCTTGCTGATCTCGGTGCCCTGGTCGGCCATCTTGTCGGGGACGTGCGCGAGGAAGCGGTCGAACCACTCCACCGCCGTCTGCAGGTGACCCTGCCGGTCCTCGCAAAGGCCGATGAACCGCTCCGTCTGCGGCGCGGCCTTGATGTCGTTGGCCGCCTTGAAGTCCGCCTCGGCGGCGATGTAGTCGCCTGCCTTGTACTTCTTCTCCCCCTCCCCGTAGTGCCGCTTGGCCGACGTGAGGTCGGCCTTCAACACCGGAGGAGACGGCTTCTGCGCCCAGGCGCTCGACATCGGCGCCCATGCGAGTGCGCCGGCCACCAGGGCGGCGAGGATCTTGCTGCCCGAACCCATCGATCGTCGTTCCAAGGCACAGCCTCCTGAGCCAGCAAGCACGAGGCGAGGATACTTGAGGTCGGGCTCGAGTCGCTACAACCGTTTAGGTCCCCGGCTTTTCGGACTCGCCGCAGGCGCGGTTCGCCGGGAGCGCCTCGGCGATGCGGGCGGGCGGCGGCAGCCCGAGCGACGCCATCAGCTCGATGAAGACGGCGCGCGTCCGCGGCGGCGCGAGGCGCGGGTTGTAGCGCTTCTCCTCCCCCACCGTCGTCACGCCGAGGCCCCGGTAGTCGTGGGCCGGGTAGACGAGCGTGGTCTCGGGCAGCACGAAGAGCTTCGCGTGCACGCTGTCCCAGAGCGTCCCCGCGTTCCCTTCCTGGAAATCGGTGCGCCCGCAGCCTCGCACGAGGAGCGCGTCGCCGGTGAGGACCCGATCCGCGGGGGCATCGCCGTCGCCCTCGCCCACGAGGTAGCTCACGCATCCGTTCGTGTGCCCAGGGGTCGCGAGCACGCGCAGGCGGATCGACCCGACGCGGACCTCGTCGCCGTCGCCGACGGGCACGTCCGCGCAGGGTGCGCCGCCGAGGCGCGGCACGTGGCAGGTCGCGCCGGTGCGCTTGCGGAGCTCCCCCGCCCCGGTCACGTGGTCGGCGTGGACGTGCGTCTCGAAGAGGGCCGTGAGCTCGAGCCCGAGCTCCGCGACGACGGAGAGGTCGCGCCCGACGTGCTCGCGGACGCTGTCGACGAGCGCCGCCTGCCGGGTCGCCGGATCGGCGAGCAGGTACGTGTACGTGCAGGACTCGCGGTCGAAGAGCTGGCGGAAGATCACGGATGCTCCGGCTCGACGAGCTCGACGAGCACCCCACCGGTCGCCTTGGGGTGCACGAACGCCACCTTGTGACCGCGCGCTCCCTTGCGGGGCGCGTCGTCGATCATCGGGACCCCGAGCCCCTTGAGGAGCGCGATGGCCTCCTCGATGCCCTCGACCTCGACGGCCAGGTGGTGCAGGCCCGGCCCGCGCTTCTCGAGGAACCGCGCGAGCCCTTCGTTTCCGCGCGGCGAGATGAGCTCGACGCTCGTCTCGCTCCCGCCGAGCGGCAGCAGCATCGCCTCGGTCTTCTGCGACGCGACGACCTCGCGCCCCGCGGGCTCGAGCCCGAACGCCGCGTGCCAGCGCGCCGCCGCCTCGTCGATGTCCGCGACGCAGACCGCGACGTGATCGAGCTTCTTGATCTTCACCATGGGCGGTCTCCTGACTATAGCCGATGCGTTAGGATGCCCGCCGTGGGCGAGACCGCCTTCTACACGGATGCCGCGAAGAAGCGCGTCGCCGAAGCCGTCGCGGACGCCGAGGCGTGCACGTCGGCCGAGGTCGTGGTGGTCGTGTGCCGTACGTCCGCACGGTGGCGGGAGGTGGACCTCGCCGTCGGGGCCGCCGCCTCGTTCGGGGTCCTCCTGCTCCTCCTCTTCCATCCCCGGCCCATCGCCGTCGAGATCATGCCGGTCGACGTGGCGCTCTCCTTCCTCGGGGCCGCGGTCCTCAGCGCGAGCATCGCGCCGTTCAAGCGTGCGCTCCTCCCGCGCGCACGCGTCGCGGACCAGGTGCGCCGGGCGGCGAAGGCGGCCTTCGTCGACCAGGGCGTCAGCCGCACGCGGGGGCGCACGGGGATCCTCGTCTACGCCTCGACCTTCGAACGCCGCGTCGAGGTCGTCGCCGACGTGGGCGTGGACGCAAAGCTCCTCGAGCTCCAGACGAAGGCGCTCGCCGCCAGCCTCGCGCGCGGCGCCGACCTCGACGCGTTCGTCGAGGGCGTGCGCGCCTTCGGGCCTGCCCTCGCGGCGGCCTTGCCTCGCGCGGACGACGACGTGAACGAGCTCCCGGACGCGCCGGTGGTGTCGTGACGGTCGCGGCGTTCGTTCACGCAGCGGCGGAGGCCCTCGCGCGTCCGGGCGGGGGCTCCTCGTACGGCGGGAGCAGCGGAGGAGGAGGAGGCGGTTACGGAGGGGGTGGCGGAGGGGGTGGAGGTGGCGACGCCCTCGGCGCCATCGTCTGGTTCATCTTCTCGGACCTCCCCTGGCCGCTCAAGCTCGGCGTCGTCGCCATCATCGTCGTCGTCTACGTCGTCTCGAAGGCGCGACGCGGGAAGATGGAGTCCTGGAGCAGCGGCTCGCCGGGACCGGTGGCGCCCACTCCCTGGGAGATGCCTGGACAGCCCGGCGCAGGCTTCGTCCCGACGCGCCGCCGCCTCGAAGATCTCCGGCGCTTCGACCCGGACTTCTCCGTCGTCCTCTACGAGGACTTTCTCTACGCGCTCTACGCCGCCGTGCACTACGCGGGCGCCGGCCGCGCCGACCGCCTCTCGGCGTACCTCTCTCCGGGCGTCCTCGCGCTCCTGCGCACGTCGCGCGTCGCCGAGGTGCGCACCGTCATCGTCGGCGCGCTCCGCTTCACCGGAGCGCGCGGCCTCGACGGTCCCGCCGCGCCCGGCGGCCAGGTCGACGTGGACGTCGAGATCGAGGCGAACGTCGCCTCCGTCGCCGCGCCCGGGCAGCCCGAGCGCACGCACTACCTCCTCGAGCACTGGACGCTCGCCCGGCGCAGGGACGCGCGGTCGCGCCCGCCGGCGCGCGCGAGCATCCTCGCGTGTCCGGGCTGCGGCGCCCCGCTCGACGCCGTCGTCTCGGGCACGTGCACGCACTGCAAGCGCGTCGTCGCGAACGGCGCCTTCGACTGGGTCGTCGTCTCGGCCCGCGTCGCGCAGTCCGAGGAGCGCGGGCCGATGCTCACGACCGAGGTGGAGGAGCGCGGGAACGACCTCCCCACGGTGGTCGACGCCGAGGCCCGGGGCCGGCTCGACGCGCTCGCGCGCAAGGACCCGTCGTTCCAGTGGCAGGCCTTCGAGATGCGCGTCGCCCTCGTCTTCAACGAGTTCCAGGCCGCGTGGGCCGCGCGGGATCTCGCGCGCATGCGGCCATTCTTCACCGACTCGCTCTTCGACACGCAGCGCTACTGGGTCGAGGCCTACCGCGCGCAGGGCCTCCGCAACGTGACGGACAAGGCGCGCATCGAGCGGCTCGAGCTCGCGCGCGTCGCGAGCGACAGGTGGTTCGACGCGGTGACGGTGCGCCTCCACGGCGCGGGGCTCGACTACGTCGTGCGCGACGGCGACGGCAAGGTGGTGAGCGGCAGTACCCACCGCGAGCGACGCTACACGGAGTACTGGACGTTCCTCCGCGGGTCCGCGCGCACCGGGCCGACGCGGACGACGCCCGAGTGCCCGAGCTGCGGCGCTCCGCTCGCCGTCGGGATGGCGGGCGACTGCCGCTACTGCCGCGCGAAGGTGACGACGGGCGAGTTCGACTGGGTCCTCAGCCGCATCGAGCAGGACGAGGCGTACCGGGGCTAGGCGCGGGCGGCGACCTCACGAAGCCCGCAGCGCATCCAGCACTTCACGCGCGTCGGGGACGCCGACGAGCGTCGTCGTGGGGGCACGCCGGCGGAAGAGCGACACGTCGCTGGCGCGGACGCGGACCTCCACGATGTCTCCGCGCTCCACGACCCAGATGCCGTCGGCGTCGAAGACGAGCGCGCGGCGATCCGTCACGGCGTAGAACATCGCGCGCATCGAGCGCCACGCGCCGAGGGGCGCCTGGAAGAGCGGTAGGCCGAACGCGAGCAGCGGCGCCGCGGCGAGCGAGAGGCGCCCGCCCGAGCACATGGCGACGAGCGCGACGACGAAGCCGTTGTAGAGGAGCGGTACCCAGAGCTCCGAGAGGCCCTTGCGGAGGAGCGACCACTTGCGCGGGCGCCCCGTCCAGAGCACGCGCTCCCCGGGCTCGAGCTCCGCCCCGAGCTCGGCCGCGAACCCCGGGGGCAGGCGGCACGCTCCGAGTCCCGAGGCCCGATACGGCTGCGTCGCGCCCACGCGTCCCTCCTCCCATTTCGTAGCAGGACCCGCGCCGCGAACAATGCCTGTATAGTGGCGCGCGTCCGGCCGTCGAACGTTACGGAGGCTCCTCGCATGAACCGGTCCCGCAGCTTCTCCTTCTTGCCGCAGCTCGCCCTCGCTGCCTTCGCGGCCCTCACGGTGGCCGGCTCGACCGGGTGCATGCCCGCTCTTTCGCCCCCCTTCGACCAGATGAAGGGCGCGCAGATGACCGTCTACCGCCTCCAGAACTACGTGCCGCCGGCCGCGTCGGCCCAGCAGACCCCCGCGCTCGGGGGCATCCAGCTCCCGCCGCAGATCCAGCAGTGGATCTCCGCCGGCGCGTCGCTCATCCCGCCCGGCCTCCTCCCGCCCGGACTCCTGCCGGGCACGACGGCGCCTGTGGTCGCGCCCGACGCGTCCCGCTTCCCGCCGGGGCCGCAGGGGTTCCCCGTCCTTGGCACGCAGCAGGTCATGGACTCCGGCACGGCGAACGACATCCTCGACACGCTCGGGCACGCGCAGAACTTCCAGCCCGCCACGCAGGGCTGCATGTACGCCGAGCTCGGCATCGCCATCCAGCAGCCGAACAACCCGCAGCCGGCCGACTTCCTCGTCTCGCTCTCGTGCATGCAGATCCAGGCAGTGGGCGTCCAGTGGCCCTACCAGAACAACGGCCTGACCGAGACCAGCGAGAAGAAGTTCGCGACGCTGCTGCAGCGGGTGTTCGGCGGCCACTGATTCCGCTAGGACGGTCCTCGCCATGAGCGACCGTCCGCTCGTCTCGTACGACCCGAACCCGCTGCTCGCGTGGGTCTACGGTCGCTTCTTCGAGAACATCGAGGTAGACGAGTCGTGGGCGCGCGCCGTCCGCGAGGCCGACGCCCGCGGAACCGTCGTCTACGTCCTGCGCAACCTCTCGTTCGTCGATTTCCTCGCCCTCGACTACCTGACCAAGCGCCACCACCTCCCGCAGGTACGCTTCGCGAACGATCTCGGGCTCTGGCTCCTCGAGCCGATGGGCCGCGGGTGGCTCAACGCCCTCCGCCCGCGCACGCCCGAGGGTGACGCGGCCGACATCGAGCGTGCCCTCGCGACGGGCGGGAGCGCGGCGCTCTTCCTCAAGCGCCCGAAGCACCTGCTCGAGGGCCGCGCCCGCGGCAAGATCGAGGGCGACCACCTCATTCGCGCGCTGCTCGACGTGCAGCGGCGCCGCCCCGGCACGACCGGCGGGCCCCACGGGCGGGTGCTCCTCGTCCCGCAGGTGTTCGTCTGGTCGCGGAGCGCGGGCACCCGCGGCACCAACGTCCTCGACGGCATCTTCGGCTCGAGCGAGTGGCCCGGCCAGGCGCGCTCCACGGCGCAGTTCCTCGCGAACTACCGCCACGCGACGCTGCGCGCGGGCGAGCCCGTCGACCTCGCCGACTTCCTCGCGCGCGAGGGCGACGGCGCGGGCGACGACGTCCTCGTTCGCCGCCTCACGTACACGCTCCTCCGCCGCCTCCAGCGCGAGCGCCGCGCCATCCTCGGCCCCACGAAGAAGACCGTCGACCGCCAGCGCGACGAGATCGTCCGGAGCCCCAAGCTGCAGAAGGTCATCGCCGACATGGCCGGAGAGGGCGCGCGCGAGCGCGAGGTCATCGCGGCCCGCGCGCACAAGATGCTCCGCGAGATGGAGGCGACGCTCGACATGAACGCGGTCGCCGCGCTCGACCCGATCTTCGAGCGCGGAACGTCGCGGATGTTCTCGGCCATCGAGGTCGACGAGCCGGGCATCGAGCGCATCCGCGGCCTCGCGAAGGAGGGCACGATCATCTTCTTGCCTTCGCACAAGTCGCACATGGACTACCTCGCGCTCGCGTGGGTCCTCTACCGCCACAAGCTGCCGCTGCCCCTCATCGCTGCCGGCGACAACCTCAACTTCTTCCCCGTCGGGCCCATCTTTCGACGCGCGGGCGCGTTCTTCATCCGGCGGAGCTTCAGCGGCGACCGCCTCTACGCCGCCGTCGTCGACGCGTACGTGCGCCGCCTCATCAAGGACGGCTCGGCCCTCGAGTTCTTCCTCGAGGGCGGCCGCTCGCGCACCGGCAAGCTCCTCTCGCCCAAGGTCGGCCTCCTGTCGATTGTCGTCGACGCCGCCCTCGGCGTCCCCACGCGCACCGCGTGGTTCTGCCCCGTCAGCATCGGCTACGAGCGCTTCATCGAGGAGAAGGCGTTCGTCCACGAGGTCTCGGGCGGCGAGAAGCGCAAGGAGGACGTGGCGGGCCTCGTGCGCGCGGTCGACGTGATGGTCGGCCGCTACGGGCGCCTCAGCGTGCAGTTCGGCGAACCGATGACGCTCGCCGACGTCCGGCGCGAGATCGACCCGAAGGCCGCCCCCGAGGCGCTCGCCTCGATGACGCCGGCCAAGCGCCGGGCCGTCGTCACGCGCCTCGCCTGGCGCGTCATGAACGAGATCAACGCCGTCACGGCGGTCACGCCCGGGTCGCTCGTCGCCACGGCCCTCCTCGCCCACGACCGCCGCGGCATGCCGCAGGACGATCTCTTCGCCGCCTGCGAGCGTCTCGCCCGCACGCTGCGCCGTCATGGCGCGCGCTTCAGCCCGGCCCTCGGCCCCGACGGCCAGAACCGCACCGCCCTGCGCGAGGCGATCGACCTCTTCGCGCGCGCCGGGCACGTGCAGTCGCACTCCGTCGGCGACGACGTCATCTACGTGGTAGCGCCCGAGGCGCGCCTCTCGCTCGACCTCGCGAAGAACGTCATCATGCACTTCTTCGCGCCGCGCGCGCTCGTCGCCACCGCGCTGCTCGCGGCGCCCGGTGCGCCCATCGCGCAGGAGACGGTGCGCGAGCGCGTCCTGGCGCTGTCCCGCCTCTTCAAGCACGAGTTCACGTTCCGCGCCGACGCGAAGTTCGAGACGATCTTCGACGAGGAGATCGCCGCGATGGAGGGCGACGGCGAGCTGACGCGCGTCGTCCTCCGCCCGAGCGAGGGCGCCGCGGGCCTCGTGCCCAGGGGCAAGGACGGAGAGGAGCAGGTGGAGCTCTACGCCGCGCTGCTCGAGAACTTCCTCGAGGGGTACCGCGTCGCCGCACGGGGACTGGGCGCGCTGCTCAAGGGCCCGCTCGCGGTGAAAGACGTGGTGAAGCGCGCGATCCCGACGGGGGAGCGCATGTTCCTCGCCGGCGAGATCGCCCGGCGCGAGGCAGTGAACGGCCCGCTGCTCGAGAACGCGTATGCGAGCTTCGTCGACCAGGGCTACCTCGCCCGCCAGAGCGGGAAGATCGCGCTGACCGAGAGCTACGAAAGCGCGGGAGCCGTCGCGACGATCGAGGCGAGGATCGCAGCGATGGGCGTGGGAAGAAGGTAGGGGACGGGCGCGGGCGCTACACTGCCGCCCCATGAGCAAGATTGGCGTCCTCGGTTCGGGTCAGGTGGGTCAAACCCTCGCGGACGGCTTCCTCTCCGTCGGCGACGACGTCATGCGCGGCTCTCGTTCGCCCGAGAAGCTCGCGGCGTGGAAGACCGGCGCGGGCGCGAAGGCGAGCACGGGCACCTTCGCCGACACGGCACGCTTCGCCGACGTCGTCGTCCTCGCCGTGAAGGGCACCGCCGCGGAAGCCTGCGTCGACGCCTGCGGCTCCGCGCTCGACGGCAAGGTCGTCCTCGACACGACGAACCCCATCGGCGACGCGCCGCCCGATGCCGGCGTCATCCGTTACTTCACGAGCACCAACGAGTCTCTCATGGAGCGCCTCCAGAAGAAGGCGCCCGGGGCGCGCTTCGTGAAGTGCTTCTCGAGCGTCGGCAGCGCTCTCATGGTTCACCCGAAGCTCCCCGCGCGCCCCTCGATGTTCGTCTGCGGCAACGACGCCGCTGCCAAGGAGACGGCGCGCGGCATCCTCGATCGGTTCGGCTGGGACACGGAGGACTGCGGCGGGGTCGAGGCGGCGCGCGCCATCGAGCCCCTCTGCATCCTCTGGTGCATCCCTGGCTTCCTCCGGAACGACTGGATGCACGCCTTCAAGGTGCTGCGCCCGTAGCGCCGGCCGCGGGAGCGGCGCTGGCCCGGTCCCTGCTCGGGGCCTTGCCGACATGCCCGCTTCGGCGTTCGCCCATGAGCCCGCAGGCCGCCGCACGGCCGCGGGTGCGGGTGCACGGACGACGCGCGCGGGGCGGTTCGCGCTCATGGTCCTGTCCGCCGCGATCCCGGCGCTCACGGCGCGCGCAGCCCACGCCGCCGATCCCCTCAACTCGAGCGACCGGGCCCCGCTTGCCGACGACGGCAAGGGCAGCGGCGCGCACGACGAGTTCAACCTCGTCCCCGTGGCGGGCGGCACCACCGACATCGGTATCGGCGGCGGCTACTTCCTCGGCCTGACACGCGTGAAGAAGGGAGTCGACCCGTACGTCTGGGACCTCGAGTCCGGCGGCTTCGTCACGTTCGCGCCGGGGACGGGCGGCGGCGTCATCCTCCCGTACCAGGACGTCTACGTCGACTTCGTCGTGCCGCGCTTCCTCGGCCACCCGCTGCGCCTCGAGATACGACCCGAGTACAGCTGGGAGACCACGCTCGGCTACTACGGCCTGGGGAACGCCGCGACCGACGTCGCGCCCCAGGGCGCGCCCGCCAGGTACTTCGAGTACGGCCGACTCCACCCCTACCTGCCCGTCGATCTCCGCTGGCGCCTCGTCGACCACCTCGCCGGGCACACGGGCCTGGCCTTCGAGCAGAGCTGGCTGCAGGTCGCCCCGGAGTCGAAGCTCGCGGCCGATCTTCGCGACGGCAGCCCCGAGGTGAAGCACCTGCTCGGCTCCACGTCACCGAACGGCGTGATGACCGCGACGTGGGGCCTGCAGTGGGACAACCGCGACGACGCCGTCTCGAGCCATCGCGGCATGTTCCACACGCTCGACGTCAAACTCAGCCCCGGCGGCGCGGGCGACATCCCCTACCGCTACGCGCAGGTCACCGCCGTCGCGCGCGGCTTCGTGCCGCTGTGGGGGCGGAAGGTGGTCTTCGCCGGCCGCCTCGTCGGCGACGCGCTCGTCGGCGACCCGCCCTTTTACGAGCTCTCGCGCTTCAACGACGGGTACACGACGTACGCCATCGGCGGCCTGAACGGCGTTCGCGGCGTGCCGGCGCAGCGCTACTACGGCAAGGTCAAGGCGTTCGGCAACGCCGAGCTCCGCACCGAGATCGCGTCGTTCCACGCCCTCGGAAAGCCCGTCATCTTCGGCCTGGTCGCGTTCCTCGACGCGGGCCGCGTCTGGGCCGACACGAGCGCGCAGCCGGACCTCGACGGCCACGGCGTGGGCCTGAAGTACGGCGCCGGGGGAGGCGTGCGCTTTCAGTCCGGCTCCGCGTTCGTCCTCCGCGGCGACGTCGCGTACTCCCCCGACGCGAAGCCCATCGGCGGCTACGTCGCCGCGGGGCAGATGTTTTGACGCTGCGGTCGACGGACCGCGAACCCCCTGCGCTACTGCGTCGGACAGGGCACGCTGTAGTCGGCGGGCGCGGGGACCGTCGCCTTCCCGGTCTGCAGAAACGTCTGGAAGAAGCACCCGTACTGGTACTTCACGCTGTCGAGCTGCGAGTAGATCGCGTGCGGATCGTAGACGCCGTCGCCCATGTACTGGACGACGACGCCCGTGCGCGGCGTCCCGTCGTCGGCGGTCACGTCGTTGGTCACGTCGTACGGCAGCATCCCGTCGAGGCCTTCGAGCGCGAGCGCCGGCTGCATCGTCGGCCAGATCTGGTCGCCCGCCTGCTTGTGACCGTACGCCATCGCCACGGCGTCCTGCACGTCGGTCGGGAAGTACGAGTCGCCCATCCCGTGCGGCTCGTAGACGGACCGCACCGGCGCGCCCGGCAACGGGTTTCGCCCGAGGCGCGGCATGAAGACGATGGGGTCGACCGGCTCGAGGCCGAGCTGCACGACGTGCATCGCCGGGTGCAGGTGCGAGAAGTTGCCTCGCAAGCCGAGCAGGAGTCCGAGGTCGCCCTGGATGTTCGGGAAGAACTGCGTCTGCAGGATGAACCAGCTCCAGTACCCGCCCGACCCCGTGGGAACCACCGCCTTGATGTTCGGCTCGACGGCGCTGATCATGTTCGCGTACATCGCGCCCATCGACTGCCCCTGCGCGAGCAGCGGCGTGACGTTGAAGTGGTACGCGGTCTCACCCGCCGGGAGCGAGAGGCCCGTGCACGTGGAGATGCTCGCCGGGTCGATCGTCAGCCGCGAGAGCGCGTCGAAGAAGAGGCGCTGCTCGATGACGCCCTGCCGGAAGATGTCGCGCGTCGCGGCGACGTTGTTGATGTTGAGGTACTCGGGGAGGTTGCTGTCCTGCCCCGCCGGCCACCGCTGCGGGTTCACCGGCATCGCGGCCCCCGCCATCGCGAAGCCGCGCGCGGCCATCACCCAGCCCGGCCCCTGCCCCGGCGTGTTGCAGCCGGTGACGCCGTTCCACGAGTCGAGCGCCTGACCGACGGGGCAGTTGGTCGTGTCGGTCTCGGGCCGCCAGATGCCGCGGTCGGCGATCGCCTGGCTCACGCCGCCGGTGCCGTGGAAGTAGACGATGAGCGGGTACCCGCCCGCGGGCATCGGCTGCTTCGGCAGCGTGATCGTGAGCGGCACGACCTCGTCGGACTGCTTGATGGGCATCCCGGACGAGTCGAACGTGAAGAGCCCCCCCGTATCGTAGGGCGGCGCCCCGACCTGGAACTGCGGCAGGCTCATGGTGGCCTCGAGCTCGCAGAAGCGATCGTTCGTGTCGAGCGAGACGGAGTCGACGGCGACGCCCGTGATGGTCGTCGAGTACGCGGCCTTCACCTTCGACGAGAGGTCCGCGAGATCCGCCACGACGTCGCCCGTCGTGAACACGGTCGCCGCGGCCACCTGCGTCGTGTCGACGCCCGCCGCCTGGAGCGCGGGGTTCACCACCGCGTAGAGCTTCGCGACGGGATCGCTCGCGTCGCCCGAGGTGAGCGCCTGCGCGAGCGCCGGGGCCACGCCGAGCGCCGCGCCGTTCGCGTCGTTCGCCGACGTCATGACGACGTACGCGTACTCATGCTTGGGCTCGAGGATGATCCCCGGCCGGGGTCCCACCGCGAGGATCCCGTCGGGCACGTAGTTGTCCTGCGGGATGGTCTCGGCGATGGTCGGAAGGAGCTTGCCGACGGAGCTCCCCGAAGGGTCGACGTCGACGAGGAGGATGGGCGACGACGGCGACGCGGGGATGACGTCGGTCGGCGCGCGCGTCCCGAGGTCCGCCGTGAAGTCGAACCAGGCCACCGGCACGACGGGGAAGCCCTGCCGCTGCTGCGCGATGGCGAGCAGGCCCGCAAAGACCTGGCTGAGGGTCGGGTTGGCGATGCCCGTGAGGTCCGGCGTTCCGCTCGAGGTGAGGCGCAGGTCGCTTGGCCAGGGAAAGTCGAAGAAGTGCGCGGGATCGGTGAAGTCGGCGCTCGCGTCGAAGAGCACGGTCGTGCCTGCGCTCGCCGCGGGACCGGGCGCCCCGTGGCCCGAAGAACAAGCGGCAAGGACCAGGCCCAGGAGCAGGGACCGGCCGGACCACGCAGGAAGCCTCATGGCGCGGCACTCTAGCCGAGGCTTTTCGACGCGCCGGTGGGGGGGGTGTCTCCAACGCGCAACAGGGGCAGGAGCCGCCGCGACGGCGGTGGGAGCGGCAGCGCAAGCGGGATCCTTCGCCCCGTCCCGGCCCTTTGAACAAGCGAAAGCCCTCGGCCGTCGTACGTTTGCGGAGAATTGCGCCGCAGCGCTCGCAGCGGCTACTTTGAGGTCAGAGTTCCCGTTTCTCGGAGGATGAACGATGCGCACTCGGCTTGTCGTAGGTTTCGCCGCCGCCGCAATCAGCGTGACGGCCATTGCTTGTTCCAGCTCCAGCAACCCGTACGCGTCCCCGGACGAGTACTGCTCGGCGTACGCGAAGGCGATCTGCCAGGTCTCTTCGACCTGCCAGTTCGACTCGGGCACGTGCCAGACCTACCAGGAGCAGCAGTGCATCTCGGTGCAGACCACGTCGTCGACCCGCCAGTACAACTCCGGGAACGTCCAGGCGTGCATCGACGCGCTGAACGCCGCCTACGGCAACAACCCCACCTCGGTCAGCGCCGGCACCATCCAGAGCTACACGCAGACGTGCGCCAAGGTCTTCCCGGGCACCGTCACGCAGGGCAACTCCTGCCAGAGCAACCTCGATTGCGCCAACTCCGCCGACGTCTGCGCGACGTCACCGGGTGTGCAGGCCGTCTGCGCGACGCCGACGCCCAAGCAGGTCAACGACGTCTGCGCCGACCCGGGCGACGAGTGCCCGGTCAACTCGTACTGCGCCGCGCAGAGCGGCGGCTCTCCCAAGTGCGTCGCCTCGCAGACGACGAGCCAGCCCTGCAGCGACAGCGAGCCTTGCGACTCGAACAACCAGTGCGTCGGCGGCCTTTGCCAGCTGCTCTCGAACGTGGGCCAGGACTGCACGGCGACGACCAGCTGCGGCTCGGGCCTCTTCTGCGACCTGTACACCGACTCGCAGGAGCCCACCCCGCAGTGCGTGACCGCGCTCTCCTTCGCGCGCGGCTCGGTCGACTGCCTCGGTATCGAGGGCCAGGGCACGCAGGGCACGGGCAGCTCGAGCGGCTCGGCGTCTTCGTCGGGGTCTTCGTCGGGCGCAGGCTCGTCGTCGGGCACCACGTCGAGCTCGGGCGGCAGCGGAGACGCTGGCTCCGAGGGCGGCTCGAGCAGCGGCGGCGACGCGGCGAGCGAATAACTCGCTCACGAGCGCGCCCGGCGCGCCATCACGAAGTCTCGACCCGGCATCGCGAGGTGCCGGGCGCGGGTGGTCGCGTCTCGACCGTGAGTCGTGAAATCCCGACGCGGAGCCGCGAGGTCTCGTCCGCGCGTCGCGAGGTCTCGACGCGGAGTCGTGAAGTCTCGAAGCAGGGTCGCGTGGACGCGACGCCGGGGCTCGCGATGCCGATCCGACCCGCACATGTCCCCACAAATCGACACGCGCCACGAAGGCAGTTCACCGAAAAGGGACCCCTCGGGACGCTTTTCGTTTGTGAGGGAAGATGCCCACCCCACTCGTCTCCCACCCGGCTTCACCTGCCGTCCCGCCGACCACCGACCGCGTTCCGGTGGCCCCGCCGCCTCCGGTAACGCTCCCCGCCGTCCCCGACGGCTTCGTCGCCGCCGACCCGTCGGACTTCCAGGGCTACCGCGCGATGGCCTCGCAGCTGGCCGCGCTCCCCGAGGCCCTCGGCGAGCTCGCGGGTTTCGACGACTACGCCGCCGTCTTCGGGATCACGGCGCCGGACCACGGCTCCCTCACGCAGCGCCTCGGCGCCGCGTTCACGTGGACCCAGCTCCTCGCGCAGGCGGCCGCCTGGCACGCGTATGTCCGCTCCCAGGAGGGCCTCGCGTGGAAGGAGACGCTCCCCATGCTCGCCGGCCTGAAGCGGGCCTTCACGCTCGCGTGCCGGGCCAGCCCCGGGCTGCCTGCTCTGTACCCCGCGCTCGCACGCCTCCTCCAGGCCCGCAGCGCCGTGGCGAACCGCGCCGCCGCGACCCGCAAGACCGCAATGCGACAGTCGCCCGCGCCCGCGCCCGCGCCCGCGCCCGCGCCCGCGCCCGCGCCCGCGCCCGCGCCCGCGCCCGCGCCCGCGCCCGCGCCCGCGCCCCTACTGCGAACCCTGCGTGCAGAACCCGTCCACGCACGTGTTCGTGCTGTCGCAGCAATCCGCCGCGGTCGCGCACTTGTCCGTGACTCCCGAGCAGCTCGGCGGCGTGTTCGAGCAGATGAGCGCCCCGCCGTCGCCGTTCGGCTCGCAGTACCCGTCGCAGCACTGGTCGCCCGACTGGCACGCCTGCCCGTCCGGCTTGCACGGGTCGAGCACCCAGAAGCCGCGCGAGTTGCCGGCGAGGATCTCCTGCGCGGGCAAGTAGAACGCGGGGTGGCTCGGGTCGGTCCCCGGCGCGGCGTTGAGGTCGATGGCGGCGACCCAGAGCTTCTTCACGGTCGCCTGCGCGAGGCTCGTCGTGTCGTAGCTCGGCGGCCAGCTCTGGTACGGCACGGACTGGAGGGCGTTGCCGTACATGCGGCGGCTCGTGAAGACGACCCACGCGTATCCGCCCTCGGCGACGGGGAGGATCGTCGGCTCGTAGTTGAGCGTCGTGTCGTCCTGCCCGCTCTCGCTGTAGCTGTCCTGCGGATCGGAGGCCGTGCTGCCCCCGTGGTTGTTCGGGCCGAGCGGCAGGTACCCCTTTCCGTTCAGGCTCGCGAGCGCGACCGGCTGCGGCGTCGCGGTCGTGTTGACCCACCACAGCTCGCTGCGCGCGCCGTTGCGCGTCACCATGACCGAGTCGCTGGTGCTGGCTCGCACCTCCGTCTCGAAGAGGAGGCCCGTGTCGTTCGGCAGGAAGAACGGGTAGCCCACGCGCTGGCCGCTCTGCGGGGAGACGAGGGTCGCGGGGTTCGAGAAGGTGTGGCCCGCCGCGTCGTAGCTCGCGACGACGATGGGGCCCTTCACGTCGTTCGTCGAGCCGGTCGCGTCGACGTAGGCGACGTACTTGTCGTCCGGCGCGTAGGACGGGTACCCGGCGGCGACTCCGGCGGGCAGGCCGGTGATCGTCCCTTGCGCCGGCGCCGCGCCGAACTGCCAGAAGGAGCTCGTCGCCGAGCCGGAGGACGCGTTGGTGAGCGCCGGGTTCGTCGATGAAGGGTCGATCGAGTTGGTGAGCGCGTACGTCCCGTCGCTCACCATCGCGGCCCACGCGAAGGTGCCCTGGCTGGCAAGGGTGACGGCTGACGCTTGCGGGTTGGCCTGCGTGAGGTCGTAGAGGTAGCTCTGCCCGTCGCCGGGCGTCCCCTGCTCGGACTGCGTGAGGAGCCACTTGCCGCGGGACGAGACGACGTGGCACACGCGACAGCCCGAATCGTCGGTGGGGATGCCGCTGCCGTTGAGCGGGCTGTTGACGCCGACGACGAGCGTGGGCGCGGTGTCGCCCGAGCGCACGCCGAGGATCGCGGCGCCGACCGGGTGCCCCTGGGAGTCGGTGCTCGTCCAGTTCTTCACGAGCTGCGTGCCGTACGAGTTGTAGTAGACGGTGCCCGTCAGCAGCGCGGGCGCGACGTTCCACGTCTCGGTCACGGGCCCGTAGCCGACGCCACCCCTCGCGACGACGATGCCGACCGTGAGCTGGTCGGGCTGGCCGCTCGGCGTCTGCCCGCCCGCCGAGTTGGTCGCCATGTCCCAGACGTCCTGCGGGATCGGGTGGTTGACGAACGGCCCGCCCGTCTGGCCGAGGATGGTCGGGCGCCCGAAGATGCCCGTCCACGCGAAGGAGCCGCTCGTCGTCTGGAGCGTGATCTGGATGGCGTCCGCGTCGTTCGTCGCCCACGTCCACATCAGCAGCGGCGCGATCATCCCGCGCGGCCACACCGTCTTGTCGTACGGATAGAGAAATGAGAGGCCTGGGTTGCCCGCATCCCCGGCGGGGGACTGCAGCGCCTTCAGCGTCGACGCGCCCGTGACCGCGGTGCCGAGCCCCGAGCCGCCCACGCCGCCGACGCCGCCGCCTGCGGAGAGCTGCCCCTGCGAGGTCGCCGTCTGCCCCTGCTCGGCCGTCGTGCCGTTCGGACCGTTCTGGTTCGACGTCACCTTCACGAAGACCTGGCGCTTCACGGTCGTCGTCCCGCCATCGCCGGTACCGACCGAGGCGATGACGTCGACGAGACCGCCGGTCGTGCCCGAGGGGACGAAGTCGGCCGACGTGCTCGGCCCCGCGGCGATCGTGCCGATGTTGCCGCGGTCGACACCCCACGCGACGGCCGCCGGGACGCCGTCGTTGGTGGCCTTGAAGGTGACGTGCGGGGTCGTCTGCCCGGCGTTGACGGTGATGGTCTGGAGGGTGGACGGCTCGACGTCGAGGCCCGACGTGTTGGTCGATCCATCGCCGAACCCGATGACGCCGCCGTCGGTGGCGCCGTCGGCCATCGCCGCTCCGTCGTTCACGGTCGTCGCGTCGCCGGTCGACCCGTCGGGCCCCGGAGGAGTGAACCCGGACCCGCTGCTGCTCGAGCCGCACGCGGCGCACGCGAGGAGCGCGATCGAGGCGAACGTCCGGGTCACGCGGCGCATTCGCGTCGTTCCAGCCATGTGGCAATCATACCGTGCCACCGCCTCGAGACCCGTCTCGATTGCGTTCCATCTGCGCGAAATCCGGGGGTAAGACGGTGCGATGCCCCGGACACGACTCCCCCTGCTCGCCCGCGCCGCGCCGCCTCTCCTGGCGACGATCGTCGTGGCCGGCTGCGCCTCCCCTCGCCCGCCGACGGCGGCCGCCACGCCCTTCGATGCCGCAACCGCCACGCGCGACGTGGCGCGCGAGCTCGACGACTTTCACGACGCCGCCGCGCACGCGGACGAGCCGCGGTACCTCGGGCACTTCGCGGCACACGCCGTGTTCCTCGGAACGGACGCGACCGAGCGCTGGGATCTCGCGTCGTTCACGGCGTACGTGCACCCGCACTTCGCGCACGGCGAGGGCTGGACGTACCGCCCGCTCCGGCGCGCTGTGTCGTTCGACCCCGCGGGGACCGTCGCGTGGTTCGACGAGGACCTCCGGGGCCAGCGCCTCGGGCCGAGCCGCGGCAGCGGGGTGCTCGTCCGCGAGGGCGGGCGCTGGAGGATCGCGCAGTACGACCTGGCTCTCACCATCCCGAACGAGCGCTTCGACGAAGTGCACGCCGTGCTCCAGGGTCAGCCGTGCCGCCCGTGACGCGCCGCGCGGCGACCGCCGATTGGCGTCCCCGCGGACCCCTCTGGTAAGCCAGTGGACGTGACGCTCCGGACGATGTGGGTGCTCGCCGCGGCCGTGGCCCTCGCGGGCTGCACGCGCACGCCGTCGCCCCTCGTCCCGGGCTGGCAAGGCTCGGTGGGGACGCCGAACCGCGGCGTCCTCGCCCACGGGACGGAGCTCCGCCGCGACGCGGAGGGGCTCCGCTGGCTCCGCGGCAACGATCGCCACTGGGGCTCGCCGCGGTTCACGGCCGCGATCGAGCGCGCCGCCGCGACCGTCTCGCGCGAACGCCCGGGCGCGCGGCTCACCGTGGGCGATCTCTCCACGCCGACCGGCGGCGGCCCGCTCTCGCCGCACTTCTCGCACCGGTCGGGCGTCGACGCCGACCTTCTCTTCTACGTGACGACGCTCGCCGGCGCGTCCGTCGACAGCCCGGGCTTCATCCACGTCGGGGCCGACGGCATCGCCGAGGACGAGGCCCACCACCGGTTCCTCCGGTTCGACGTCGAGCGCGAGTGGCTCCTCGTGCGCGCGCTGCTCGAGGACCCGGAGGCGCGCGTGCAGTGGATGTTCGTGAGCGAGGTGGCGGAGGCGATGCTCCTCGAGTGGGCGACGGCGCGCGGCGAGCCGCCGGAGCTCATCGGGCGCGCGCGCGCGGTGATGCTCCAGCCGAACCCCGGCGGCGTGCACGACGACCACATCCACGTACGCACGGCCTGCTCGCCGGACGAACGCGTCGCCGGCTGCGAGACGGTCGGCACGCGTCGCCCCTGGCTGACGTACGACCCGGCGCCCGTCGCCGAGAGCGACGAGGAGCTCGCGCTGGCGCTCTTCCAGCCGTTCGACGCGCCTGCCGGGTTGCCCGTGCCGGCGCGCCCGGGCCGGCCCGCGCAGCCGAGCACCGCCCACGCGAAGCCCGCGCCGTGAGCAACGTCCTGGCGCGGGCCGACGCGCTCGACGTCGGCGCGCACGCACCCGCCGGGTCGGCGCAGCTCGCGTACCTCGATCCGCCGTTCAACGTGGGCGCGTCGTTCGCGGCGCGCCCCAGGCAGGGCGGCTGGCGCGCGAAGGGGACGGCCGCCTACGACGACCGCTGGCCGTCGACCGACGCGTACGTGCAGTGGCTCGAGCCGCGCCTCGCCGCCGCGCGCGAGGTCCTCGCGCCGGACGGGACCCTGTGGCTGCACCTCGACCACCGCGCGGTGCACGAGGCGAAGGTCGCGTGCGATCGCGTCTTCGGGCGGAAGGCGTTCCTCGGCGAGGTGGTGTGGGTGCCGGGCAACGGCGTGCGCGGCGTCCGCAAGGGCCCGGGGGTGAGCCACCAGACGCTCCTGCTCTACGCGCGCGGGAAGGACTTCGTGTGGAACGCGCGCGATCCGAGCCTCCGCGAGCCGTTCGCCGCCACGAGCCTCGCGATGCACTTCCAGGCCGTCGACCCGGAGGGGCGCCGCTTCCGCGAGCGCGCCGTCGCCGGCAAGACGTACCGCTACTACGCGGACGAGGGGCGAGCGATCGGCAGCGTGTGGACCGACTGCCCGGCGATGAACGCGAACACTCCGCTGCGGCGCGAGACGACGGGGTACCCGACGCAGAAGCCGCTCGCGCTCCTCGACCGGATCGTCCGCGCGTCCAGCCGCGAGGGGGCTCTCGTCGTGGACCCGTTCTGCGGCTCCGGCACGACGCTCGTCGCGGCGGCACGCCTCGGGCGCTCCTTCGTGGGCGGCGATCGCGGCGAGCTCGCCGTCGAGACCAGCGCGGAGCGCCTGCGGGGGGAGGGCGTCGCCTTCGACCTGCGGGTAAGCTCGGAGGCGTGCCGCCCTCGACGACGCTCCTCCTCCCGCTCTTCCTGAAGGTCGCCGGGCGCGATGTCCTCGTCGTGGGCGCCGGCGAGGTGGCGCGAGCGAAGATCGCGGCGCTCCTCGACGCGGGGGCTCGTGTTCGCGTCGTGGCGCCCGGGGCGGTCGAAGCCGTGCGCGCGTGGGCAACCGAGGGCCGCATCGTCTGGGCGGAGAGGCCGTTCGAAGGGGGGGACCTCGACGGCGCATGGCTCGTCTTCGCGGCGACGTCGGAGGCAGCCGTCCAGGCGGCGGTCGGACGCGAGGCCGACGCGCGACGCGTCTTTTGCGTTGCAGTCGACGATCCGGCGAACGCGAGCGCGTACTCGGGCGCGGTCGTACGGCGCGACCCGTTCCTCGTCGCGATCTCGTCGTCCGGCGCCGCGCCCGCGCTGACGCGCCTCGTGCGCGAGGTCCTCGAGCACGTCCTGCCGGAGGATCGGTGGGTCGAGCGCGCGAAGGAGCTGCGCGCGAAGTGGATGGCCGAGAAGACGCCCATGGGGGGTCGCTTCGCGGAGCTCGTGCGCGCCATCGCGCGCGAGGAGTGACGTCAGGGAAGCGTGCCCGCCGCGACGGGGGTCGTGTCGATCATCAGGTAGGCCTGCATCGACGCGGGTAGCGTCACGCCGGTCGTGGGGACGCTCACGGTCGCGAGCGATCCGTCCGCGTTCGTGGTGCGTGCCGTCCCGGTCCCGTACGGAAGAACGACGGGCTGGCCGGTCGATGCGTCGACGACGAGGACCGCGGC
Source organism: Polyangiaceae bacterium (assembly GCA_036490515.1). Lineage (GTDB taxonomy): Bacteria > Myxococcota_A > Polyangia > Polyangiales > Polyangiaceae > Palsa-1150. The sequence continues at coordinate 137,974 of DASXDU010000023.1, read as the reverse complement.
CAGGTGGTCGGACGGCGAGACCGACGGGCCGCCGACGGTCGCCGTGATGGAGTCCGCGCCGACGGCGAAGCTCACCGTCCCCACGGACGGAGCGGCGGGCAGGTCCGTCCTCCGCGCGGCGTTCGACGCGCCGAGCACCCGGATGACGTCCGTCTGCGGGTTGCACAGGCCGAGCTGCTCGAGGAACGGTCCGTAGAACGAGATGTTGCCGCAGACGGCGCTCCCGCCGAGCTCCGTCGTGCCCGTGGGGTCGCCGCCTGGCTGGAACTCGAGCGCCAGGCGGAACGTCTGGAACGGAAGGGTGAAGCTCATGATCTGGACGGGCAGCCCGCCGCCCGCCTCGAACGTCGCGAGGTCGCCGGTCGTGACGAACGACATCGGGAAGATGGCCTGCGTCTGTGGGTCGACTACCGACGGCGCTCCCGCCGCGGGGACCCTTGCGCCGACCATCCAGGCCACGCCGCCGGAGCCGCTCGTCGTGACGGTGGCGAGCAGGTAGTGCAGCGAGTCGAAGCCGATCTGGTTGTAGCTCGGCATCACCGTGGGCAGCGGGATGGACAGGCGGGAGAGCTCGTAGGTCGCCGTGGAGTCGAAGGCGCCGCCCGACGAAGTGCCGACGACCGTGGCCAGCGTCGCGTCCACGGTGCCCGCCGTCTGCCCACCGCTCAGGCGAAGGCCGGAGCGGTCGAAGCCCTCGAGGTAGCCGGAGTGGACGGCGAGCGAGAGAGGCCCCGCTGCGAACGTGGTCGCGGGAGTGACCGTGACGAACTTCCCGTCGCCGGAGACGTCGACCGAGACGTCGGCGGGCGGGGTGACGGTGACGGTCACCGAGCTCGCGTCGAGGATCGCGAGCTGCTGCGCGCCTTGCGCGCGCACGCCGAGAAGCAGCGTGACGGGTGCGTTTCCCGGGACCGACGCGGGCGGCTGCGCGAGCGTGTCGCCGAACGGGTCGACCCACGAGAGCGTGGCGCCGTCGGCGGCCTGCTGCGTCGCGGTGGTGCAGCGGCCGTCGCCCGCGTTCTCGGAGCGGAGGCACCAGTCGTACGGCACGCTGAACATCTCGCCGCTCTCGCCGCCGATGTAGACGGCGTCCTTCCCGAGCGCCGGAGACGAGTTGAGGTCGTTGCGCGGATCGTCGATGAGCTGCATCGCGAAGCGCAGCGAACCGTCCGGGTTCAGGACGTAGAGCCGTCCGTCGCCGCCCCCGACGTACACGTGCCCGTCGGCATCGACGGCGGGCGACGAGCGGATGGGCGTCCCGGTGTCGAACGTCCAGCGCACGCTCCCGTCGTCGGGCGACACCGCGTAGACGGTCCCGTCGGCCGACGGCTGGACGATCGTGCCGTCGGGCAGCTCCGCCGGGCTCGCGTAGATGTGGTCGCGCGTCGCGAGCTCCCAGTTCACGGTCCCGTCCGCGGTTGCGTACGACCGCGCGTAGCCGTCGAAGCCCCCGACCACGATGGCCCCCCCCGCGAGGAGCGGGCTGGCGGCGACCGTGCCGAGCGACACGGCCGACCAGCTCGTCGTCCCGTCCGGGAGGAGGGCGAACGTGTTCTTCCCGAGGATGGGGAGCAGGTTGTTGTTCCCGACGTAGAGCGCGCCGGACGGCGCGTCGACCGCGGGCAGCGACCAGGTCTGGTCGGGCATCTTGTACGTCCAGTCGGGCGTCCCCGCGTCGCGGTCGACGGCGTAGACGAGGAAGTTGTCGTTGGGGACGTAGAGCGTCCCGTCCGGCGCCATGGCGACGTTGCCTTCGAACCAGTCGATGAAGCCGCCGGTCGTCTGCGGCGCGTCGGCCTGCATCGTCCATACGATCTGACCGGTCGACGCGTCGGCGGCGCGGAGGATGCCGTCGCCGGACCCGAAGTAGACGCGCCCTCGGTCGTCGAGCAGCCCGGCCGAGTCGATGATTTCGCCGGTGGGGATCGACCACCTCGGCGAGCCGTCGGGCGCGAGCGCGTAGAACGTCTGATCCGCAGAGCCGAAGTAGATCGTGCCGTCGGCGCCGACGACGGGCGAGCTGAAGATCCCTCGCCCGGTGGCGAACTTCCACTGGGCCCCTCCCTGCGTGCTCGCGTGCACCGAGCTTCGCGCCGTCTGTGCCGCATCGCCGCGGAACTTGGGCCAGGGGCTGCCGGGTGCGAGGGGAACGCCGGGCGACGACGAAGCTGCGCGTCCCGAGGAGCACCCCGCGAAGAGGAGAACGGCGACGAGGACGGCCGGAGCGGGACGCGGCATGGGCGGAGATCAACCACGCGCTCGAGCTTTGCGTTACTCGGTTTCGCCCGTCGCGCGCGAGGGCGTTTTTCCGCTGCTCCCAGCGCCCGGGCGATCCGTGCTCGATTTCGTGATTCGATGGGTGCCGTGCCCCGGAGCCCCCGAACCTCTCCCCGGCGCGCGCCTAGCCAGCGGCGCGGGGAAGACACGGTGGACGTGCTGCTCGAGGCCACCGAGATCGTGCTCTCGCAGCGCGGTTTCGCCGGCGCGACGACCAACCACATCGCCGACGCCGCGGGCGTGAGCATCGGCACGCTCTATCACTACTTCCCGAGCAAGGAGTCGCTCGTGGAGGCGGTCGTCCACCGCATGTGGGCGCGCGAGCTCGGCGTCCTCGAGGTCCACGCGGAGGCTCTCGCGAACGGGCCGCTCGAGGACGCGATCCGGGCCATCGTGCGCGATCTGGTCGCCGTGATGGCCGCCAGGCAGATGCTGTACCGACGGTGGTACGCGGAGGCGTCGCACCTCGGCCGGCTCGACGAAGGCCTCGAGATCACTGCGCGCGCCGTCGCTGCCGTCCGCGCCGCGTTCGAGAGGAACGTGAGCCGGCTCCGGCCGCGCAACGTGGCGTTCGCCGCGGACCTCGTCGTGAAGCTCGCCCTCGCGATGGTCCGCACCGGGGCGCGCGACTACGAGCGCGAGGTCGCCTCCGGGGAACTCGCGTCCGAGCTCGGCGACGTCATCGTGCGCTATCTGCTGCGCGATGCGTGATCGGCGGGCCGATCACTGGAGGCAGCAAACGGTGGTCGGGCCCATGGGACTCACGCTGCCCGTCGGCGAGACGGGGCTCGGCGTACAGGAGGCCGACGACGTCGTGATGGTGAGCCGGAGGTCGGCCGGATCGTTCACGCCGGCGCACTTGACGGGCGCGTCGTAGATGTCCGGTTGCCCGCTGCACGAGCCGTCGCTCGACGGGTACGCCGAGAACGACGCCACGCAGCTGCCGCCGGTCGGCGTACCACACGTGCAGGACGAGCACCCGCGCGTGTCGTCCACCCCAGCGTAGAGGGTGTTCCGGTTCGTGTAGGGCCCCGACGGGCAGCCGACGTCGCCCGCCTGAACGATGCAGAGCTGGGCGCCGTAGGGCGCCGCGGGCGCCGGCGCGCAGACGCTGCCCGACTTGCAATCGACCTGCGCGAGCGTCACGGTCGGTGCGCACGCGCGACCGTCGACGCCCCACTCCACGGGAGGCAGCGTGACACCGGGCTGCGCGCCGCAGGACGGGTTGCTCGGCGTGGGAACCGGCGAGGAAATGTACACGGGGCCCGAGGTCACGGCGTTGCAGGGCGAGGCCGTCTCGGTCGTGCACGCGCCGGGGGTCAGCGTGCTCGAGAAGCACGAGGTGCCGTTCAGGCACGTGGCCAGGTTCCAGTAGGAGAGAGGCTGGGGAGCGCAAGTGGTCTCCGAGAGGCCGCACGTGCACGAGCACGTCGCGGGAGTCGCGGTCTGCAGCGAGTCGTTTCCGTCGTAGACGTCCGCGAAGTTCGCCGTGCACGGGGGCGCGGCACTGCTACCGCGGTAGATCTCGACGGGCCCCTCCCAGCCCGAGGGCGCGGCGGGAACGCACCCGAACGCGCCGGAGCAGGTCGCGGGCGGCGGCTCCTCGACGACGTCCGCGAAGGGGGCGTCGGGGAGACCAGGCGCGTCGAGGTGGACGGGCGCGTCGGTCACCGAGCCGTCGCCCGCATCACTCCCGCCTCCGGCGTCCACTCCACCGTTCCCGTCCGCGCCTGCGTCGCCCGGTCCCCCGGTCGCGTCGCCTCCCGCGTCCGCGCCGTCGCGCGCGGCGAAAGGGCTACCGCACGCTCCCGCGAGGACGAAGAAGAGGACGATCGAGGGGGCGGTCGCTCGTCGGGTCATCTCACCCAGGATACGCGAGTCTCACCCGGCGCATTCCCTGCCCGCGGCGACGTCCGGAGCGACGACCGGCGCGCTCACGACCCGCCGGGCGACGACCGGCCCCACGATGAGCAGCGCAGGCGCCTCGACCTTCGCCGTGAGGGCCTCCTCGGCGACGTTCGCGAGGGTTGAGACGATGACGCGCTCCCCCGGCTGCGTCGCGCGTGAGACGACGGCGACGGGCGTGTCCGAGCGGCGCCCGCGCGCGACGAGCGCGTCGGAGACGGCGCCCAGGCGACCGAGCCCCATGTAGAAGACGATCGTCCCCTCGGCCGGGAGATCGCCGAGCGCCAGCGACTCTCCGTCCTCGCTCGCCGCGTGCGCGGTGGCAAAGGTCACCTTCGACGAGCAGTCGCGGTGCGTCAGCGGAATGCCCGTGCTGGCGGCGGCGCCCAGCGCCGCGGAGATCCCCGGCACGACCTCGAAGGGGACGCGCACGGTCTCGAGCTCCTCGGCCTCCTCGCCGCCACGGCCGAAGATCATCGGGTCGCCGCCCTTGATGCGCACGACGTCGAGCCCGGCGAGCGCGCGCAGCACCACGGCCGGATGGATCCGCGCCTCGTGATGCCTGCATCCCCCTGCCCTCCGTCCCACCGGGATTCGCTCCGCACCGGCCGGAACGAGCGCGAGGATCTCCGGGGACACGAGCTCGTCGAACGCGACGACGCGCGCCGTGGTGATGAGGCGATGCGCACGCACCGTCAGGAGGTCGGGGTCGCCCGGGCCGGCCCCCACGAGCCACACCTTGCCGCGCCGCACGACGCGAACTCCGTCGCTTCCCTGGTCGATGTGCTTCATGTGCCCTCCACGCCCCAGCGGCGCGCGATCGCTCGATCCGCGCGCGCGAAGAGGAGCAACTCACTCGCCCGGCCGAGCCCGACGATGACGACGACGACGGCCAGGACGAGGGCGGTGTCGCCCAGGTCACGGCCGGTCTCGAGCAGCTGCCCGAGGCCCCCCGACACGAAGAGCAGCTCGCCGGCCATCAGCGAGCGGAGCGCGAACGTCCAGCCGACCCTCGCGCCGCCGAGGATGCCCGGCAATGCCGCCGGGAGGGTCACCGTGATCATGAGCCGGGCGCCGCGTGCGCCCATCGTGCGCGCCGCCCGCTCGATCGAGGGCGGGACGTGCTTCACGGAGTTCTCGGTGGCCACGGCCACGGGCAGGGACGCACCCAGGACGACCACGAGCTGGATGGCCCACTCGCTCAGCCCGAACCACAGGATGGCCAGGGGCAGCCAGCAGATGGACGGCACGGAGCCGAGGCCGAGGACGATCGGTCCGACGGTCTGCTTCACCAGCGTCGACCGCGCGAGCGCGATTCCGAGGGGCACGCCGAGGAGGAGCGCGACGACGTAGCCGGCGACGAGCCGCGCCGTGCTCGTCACGAGCGCGCGCAGGAGCGTGCCGTCGCGAACGCCCGCGGCGATCGCCGCACCGACGGCGACGGGCCCGGGCGCGAGCGGAGTGCGCGCGATCTCAGATGCCGCGGCCCAGATGACGACGAGGATCGCCACCGCCGCGAGACCCCGGTACCACCCACGCATCGTCCGCCTCCTCTCGTGCGACCTTCTCGACTTCGCTCGCGATGCGGCGGGCGATGGCGTTCGACAGCGCGGCGACCCGCGCGTCGTTGGCCGCCCGCGGCCGTGGCAGGTCGACCGTCTCTTCGTGGAGGATGCGGCCCGGCCGCGTCCCCATGAGGACCACGCGATCGGCGAGGCGCACGGCCTCGCGCACGTTGTGCGTCACGAAGACGACCGTCTTCCGCGTGCCGCTCCAGATGCGCTCGAGCTCGCCCTGGAGGATCTCGCGCGTCTGGGCGTCCAGTGCAGCGAAGGGTTCGTCCATCAAGAGGACGGCGGGGTCCCCTGCGAGGGCCCGCGCGATCGCCCCGCGCTGCCGCATCCCGCCCGAGAGCTCGTGCGGGTAGCGGTCGTGGAAGCGCCAGAGGTGAACGAGGCGGAGGAGCTCCTCGCTCCGCGCAGCCCTCGCCCTCGCGGGCAGACCCCGGAGCTCCAGCGGGAACTCGACGTTGCGACGAAGGGTGAGCCACGGAAAGAGCGCGGCGTCCTGGAACACCACCGCTCGATCGGGCCCCGGGCCGTCGACCGGCGAACCTGCCTCGAGCACGCGCCCCGCGCTGGGTCGGGCGAGACCCGCGATCAGGTTGAGGATCGTGGACTTGCCGCTGCCGGACGGACCGAGGAGGCACACGAACTCGCCCGCGGCGATCCGGAGGGACGCCCCCGCGAGGATCTCGAGCTCCCCTTCCGGCGCCGCCACCCGGAGCGTCACGTCCTCGAGCGCGATCGCCGAGCCGGCGCGCGCGCTCGGCACGACCACGACCGGCAGGTCGGACGCGACGGCCGGGGCGAGCCAGTTCTTCGCCGAGGCGAACACTCTGTCGTTATAACGGACAGCGCGGGTCGGGTCAAACCGGACGAACCGGGATCAGCGCTCGTAGACGATGACGTTGTGGTAGCGCGCCTCGCTCCCGGCGGGGTTCTCGTACGAGTGAGGGCGGTCGGCGGGGAACGCGACGGCGTCTCCGGCGCTGAGCTCGTGCGTCTCCTCGGCCACGTGCATGCGGCACACGCCGCTGAGAACGACGAGGACCTCGTGGGTGCCCGGCGAGTGGGCGTCGGACACGTGAATCGAGCGCGCGGAGAGGCGCAGCTCGTAGAGCTCCACGAACGGCGAAGCGCCCGCAGGCGTGAGTGGACGGCTCTCGAATTTGCCGTCCGAAGAGCGGAGAACCTGCGCATCTCCCCGCCGGAGGACGACGACCCCGGAGCGGGGCGCCCCGATGAGCTCCGCGATCGGGACGCCCAGCCCGACGGCGATCTTCCAGAGGACGCCGACCGTCGGGTTGCTCTTGCAGGTCTCGATCTGCGACAGCGCCGCACGGCTCACGCCGGACGACCGCGCGAGGTCGTCGAGCGACATCCCCCGTGACTTGCGCCGTTGCCGCAGGTTCTCGGCCACGCGACGGCCGAGCTCCGCCGCACCGACGTCGTCACCGGGACCTGCGTTGGGCCGATTGGGCTTGCGCGTCGCCAAGTCATCCTCCACTATAGTGAACACATGGTCGGCATTGCGAATGGTTCCACGCCGGCGAATGGGCCCGGTGGCCCGCGGGCCACCCTAACACGCGCGACGGGTCGTGAAGTACCCGCGCACGGCGGCACGCTCGTGAATCGTCTCGTGCAAGACTACCTCTCCGTCATCCGAGACGCACACCCCTCCACCGGCCCCCGCGGATGACCGCGAAGAGGGAAGGCGTCGTCCTCTGGTTCACCGGCCTCTCGGGCGCCGGCAAGTCCACGCTCGCCGAGGCGCTCGAGCCTCGCCTGCGGGCGATGGGCCGCAAGGTCGAGGTACTCGACGGGGACGTCGTTCGCACGAACCTCTCGAAGGGCCTGGGCTTCTCGCGCGAGGACCGGGACCTCAACGTCGCGCGCATCGCGTTCGTCGCGCACCTCCTGCAGCGAAACGGCGTCGTGGTCATCACCGCAGCCATCAGCCCGTTCCGCGAGACCCGCGAGAAGGCGCGCGCCCTCATCGGCGACTTCGTCGAGATCCACGTCGCGCCGCCGCTCGAGGAGTGCGTCAGGCGAGACGTGAAGGGGCTCTACGCCAAGGCGATCGCCGGCGAGATCAAGCAGTTCACCGGCATCAGCGACCCGTACGAGGAGCCGCTGTCGCCCGAAGTGAAGGTCGATACGTCGCGCCTCTCCGTCGAGGAAGGCGTCTCGCACATCCTCACCCGGCTGCGCGAGCTCGGTTACCTCGACGCGACCAACGACCGCTGAGCGAAAGGCGTCATGGACCAGCAACCGTTCCTCCCGAAGTTCTCGGATCCCAAGGACATCGACGAGTTCGTCGAGAAGCTGCGCGCGTTCGAGAGCGGCGAGATCGACTCGGAGAAGTTCCGCGCGTTCCGGCTGCTCCGTGGCGTCTACGGGCAGCGGCAGACGGACGTGCAGATGTTCCGCATCAAGATCCCGCTCGGTCTCCTCGGTCCCGAACAGCTCGTGGCAGTGGCCGAGGTCGCCGACCGCTACTCGCGCGGGTTCGGTCACGTGACGACGCGCCAGAACATCCAGCTCCATTTCGTGAAGCTCGAGGACAGCGAGGCCCTGATGCGGCGCCTCGACGAGGTGGGCCTCACGACGCGCGAGGCCTGCGGCAACTCCGTCCGGAACGTGACCGCTTGCGAGCTCGCCGAGGTGTGCCCCGACGCGGCGTTCGACGTCTCGCCGTACGGCGAGGCCATCGTGCGCCACTTCCTGCGTCACCCGCTCTCGAGCACGCTCCCCCGCAAGTTCAAGATCGCGTTCAGCGGCTGCGGCACCGACTGCGCCTTCGGTGCGATCCACGACCTGGGCTTCGTTGCGCAGGTCCGGGACGGGCAGCGCGGCTTCAAGGTCTATGCAGCGGGCGGCCTCTCGACGACGCCGCAGGCCGCCATCACCCTCCACGACTTCGTCCCGGCGGCGGAGATCGGGCGCGTCGGAGAGGCGATCGTCCGGCTCTTCGACGCGCTGGGGAAGCGCGACAACAAGGCCCGCGCGCGGATGAAGTACGTCCTCCGCCGGCTCGGTGAAGAAGGCTTCCGCCAGAAGTACACCGAGCTCAAGGCCCAGGTCGACGCGGAGGCGCTCGCCGAGCTGCGCCTCCCCGAGAACCCGCGCAACGAGCCTGCCGCTCCCGTTGCGGAGGCACCCGGTCCCCTGCCCTCCGGCTACCTCCGGTGGCGTTCCGCGTGCGTCGTCGATCAGCGGCAGGACGGATACGCGGCGGTCTACGTCCGCCTCTTCCTGGGCGACGTCACGAGCGCGCAGCTCCGTGCGCTCGCGGGGATCCTCCCGCGGTTCGGGGACGGGACGCTCCGGCTCACGATCGATCAGAACATCCTCGTGCCCTGGGTGGACCGGCGCTCGCTCCCGTCGCTCTTCGTCGCTCTGCGCGAGATCGGCCTCGCCCGTACCGACGTCCACACCGCTGCGGACGTGACCTCCTGCCCGGGCGCCGAGTCGTGCAACCTCGCGGTGACGTCCTCGCGCAACGTCGCGCGCGCGATCAGCGAGCGGCTCGAGCTCCCGGACGTGGCCTCGACGGCCGGCGCGGCCGGCACGACCATCAAGATCAGCGGCTGCCCGAACTCCTGCGGGCAGCACCACGTGGCCGACATCGGCTGGCACGGCGCAGCGAAGACGGTCAACGGCACCGCGTACCCCATGTACCAGCTGCACCTCGGCGGGGGCGTCGACGCCCAGGGCGCCCACTTCGGGCGTCAGGTGGTGAAGGTCGTGGCGCGCCGCGTCCCCGAGGCGGTCGCGCTCCTCCTCAAGCTGTTCGAGGCCGAACGCACCGAGAACGAGGCGCCGGCGGATTTCTACCGGCGCGTCGATCCGAAGCGGGTCGTCGCCGTGCTCGGCGACGTCGCGTCGAGCGCGCCGGCCACCGGCGAGGAGACCGACATCGGCCAGGAGACGGGCTTCCACGTGGCGATCGGCGTGGGGGAGTGCGCCGCGTGACGGGCGCGGCGGACCTCGCCGCGACGAGCGCCCGGCTCGAGCGTGCGACGCCGGAGGAGCGTCTGGCCTTCGCAGTCGAGACGTGGAGCGAGAAGCTCCTCTTCACGTCGTCGTTCGGCGCAGGCAGCGGCGTCCTCCTCCACATGTGGAGCCGGGTCGCGCCGCGGCTGCCGGTGGTGATGATCGACACCGGGTTCCTCTTCGACGAGACGCTCGCGTACCGTGACGCGCTCGTCCAGCGCCTCGGTCTCCGCCTCGAGGTGGCCCGGCCGCCCGTCGCACGCGACGACTTCCTCTGGGAGCACGGCGCCGACGTGATGGCGCGCGACCCCGACCTCTGCTGCGCGCGCAACAAGATCGACGCGCTTCACCCCTGGGTGACGCGGTCGCTCGCGTGGGTGAGCGGGCTGCGGCGGGACCAGGCCGCAACGCGAGCGCACGTCCCCATCCTCCAGGCCACGCAGGACGGACCCGTTCGCGTCCACCCCATCGCCACCATGACGGCGGCCGAGGCTCGCGCGTACCTCGAGGCGAACGACGTTCCCGAGCACCCGCTCCGCGCACGCCGCTTCCTCTCGATCGGGTGCTGGCCTTGCACGCAGGAGGCGCCGGACCAGGGCGACGAGCGTGCGGGCCGCTGGACCGGAAAGGCCAAGACCGAGTGCGGCCTGCACACCTTCCTCAAGCCGCGAGGCGCCTGAACGGCGCGCTGCTCGTGGACGGGCTGACGCGAAGGGACGTCCTGGTCGGCGCCGCGGGCGCTGCGCTCCTCGCAGCGTGCCGGTCGCGGGGGCGCGGGACGATTCGCGTGGGCTTCATGACGAACCTCACGCACGGGCCGGCCATCGTCGGGCTCGCGAGCGGCCGCATCGCCGGCGCGCTCGGCGCCCCCGTGGAGACCCGCAGCTTTCGGGCCGGCCCGCGCGTGCTCGAGGCCCTCCTCGGCGACGCCATCGACGTCGGCGTCGCGGGCCCCTCCGCGATCGTCTACACCAACGCGCGACACGGCGCAGGGACCCTCCGTCTCGTGTCGGGCTGCTGCTCGGGAGGGGCCTCCTTCCTGGTCACGAAGGAGTCCGGCATCCGGGGCTGGGAGGACCTTCGAGGAAAGACGCTCGCGACCACCCAGATCGGCACGACGCAGGACATCTCGCTCCGCCAGTTCCTCCGCCAGCGCGGCTACGTGACCGCGGACCACGGCGGCGACGTGACGGTGGCCGCGCTCGACGCAGCCACGATCCTCACCGAGATGCGGCGAGGGAAGCTCGACGGGGCGTGGATGGCCGAGCCGTGGGCGACCCGCCTCGAGCACGACGCAGGCGCGGTACGGCTCGTGGACGAGCGGGACCTGTGGCCCGGCAGGCGCTTCCCGACGGCGCTCGTGGTTGCTCGCGGGGACTTCGCGCGCGCTCACGAGCCGCTGGTCGCGCAGCTCCGTACGGCGATCGCCGACGAAGTACGGCGCGCGACGTCCGCCCCGGACGACACGCGCGCAGCCGTGGGAGACGAGCTCTCACGGGCGCTCGGCAAGCGGCTTCCCGACGCCCTGCTTGCAGCAGCGTGGCCGTTCGTCGACTTCACCAGCGATCCGCTCGTGAGCGCGCTCGACGTGATCGCGAGAGACGCCACGGCGCTCGGCCTGGCGCCGCCGAGCACCCACGCGACGCTCCTCGGCTGACGTCAGGCGTCCGGCGCCTTCTTGGCGGCGATCCTCTGGAGGAGCTCTTCGCGCGTGACGCCCAGCCTCGACGCCGTCTTCGCGGCGAGGGACGTCCGCGCAACGCCGGGCACGAAGCGATAGGTGGGACGCTCCCTGGCGTCGAGCTCCACCTGGAGAAAGGCGATCCCGCGGATGGACCGCTCCTGAGCCAACGCGGCGGCGAACTTGAGGAGATGGGTCGTGACGAAGGCTTGCACTCCGAGCTCCGGAAGAAGAGAGAGCACCAGCCGCGCGATCTCCTCGCCCTCGGACGGGTTCGTCCCCGAGCAGAGCTCGTCGAGGACGACCACGGAGCCCACGCCGAGCTGATCGAAGAGGCGACGGATGCGAAGCAGCTCCATGCCGAGGTGGCCCTCCGGAGCGTCGGGGCGCGGCTCCTCGTAGAGCGACGCGAAGAGCCCAGGGGCGAACGGGACGCGGCCGCCACGAGCCGGCACGAACAGACCCGCCTGCGCGAAGGTCTGTGCGATCGCGATCGCCTGGAGGAGGCGTGTCTTGCCGCCCGAGTTGGGCCCCGTGACGACGACCACCGACCCCGGCACGCCGCGCACGTCGCACGCGACGGGGTGCACACCCGCAGCCAGGAGGAGAGGGTTGAAGAGCGCGTCCAGGGCGATCCCCTGGTCGGCGGCCCCGAGGTCGGGCGTCGACATCGCGAGCCCCTCGGCAGCAGCACGCTCGGAGAGACCGAGGCTCGCGAGGAACGGCTCGGCATCGACGAGGATCTGGAAGAGCAGCCCCACCGGCTCCTCGAGGCCGGCGAAGACCTCGCTGAGGAGCCGCTCGGCGACCTCGTCGCGCGTCGTCCGCCAGCCGCGGAAGAAGAGGAGCAGGCGCACGAAGAAGCGGCGAAACGGCCCGACGTGGAACGGGTTTTCCACGTCCTCGCGCATCCCGACGATCTCCATCGCGCGGACCTCGCCGTCGGCCCCGACACGTACACGCAGATCGAGCGAGCCGTGGTGCTCGTCGTGCTCGAGCAGCTGCACCAGGCGCGCGTGCGCGTCACCGGCCACGACCTCTTCTCCGAAGGCCCGGAGCCGCGACAGGGCGGACGGCGCCCCCTCGAAGGAGCGCGCGAGGAGCTCGAACGTCTCGCGCGACGCGCGCAGCACCTCGACGCGACGCCCGCGTGGCGAGAGAGCGCGCGGCGTGCACAGGAGCGTGCGCAGGCGGACGACGGAGAGGTAGACGCGCTCGAGCTCCGCCTTGCGCTGCGGCGACGACGCGAGGTCGCGCAGCACCCCACGGCGTGTCTCGGTGTCGGCCGGGTCGCGCGGCGGCTCGGTGAGGACCCGCGCCAGGTGCCGGCTGGACGTCACCATCGGCCGGCCGCCGATCCGGACCGGCAGGCAGCGCGCGACCAGGTCGTCGACGTAGAGGTCCCGGGCGAAGTCCCCCTTGTCCCACGTCGAGGGAGGCAGCCTCGCCGCTGCTACGACGTCGTCGAACGACTCGGGCGTCCCCCCGGCCGCGAACGCGAAGACGAGCGCCGTGCGCAGCGCGTTCAGGTCGACGCGAACGGCCGGCGTCGCGCCCAGCAGATCGGGGATGGACGAGTGCAAGGGCTTCTACAGTACGCGAGCGCGGCGCGTCGCAGGAGCACAGACCCGGCAGCCCGCCGGTGGATTGGGCCTACTGCTGCTGCGTGTGGCAGCCCATGCAGCTGAAGCCCGCCTTGGTCGCCGGATCGAAGGGCTGCTCGCCGAGCAGGCCCGCCATCTGCGGCTCGACCTGGTCCTTCATGAAGGCGAAGATCTTCGGGTGCTTCGCCGCGAGCTTCTTGAAGTCGGCGGGCGTCTTCGGCAGCTTGGGCAGGTCGGGGTTGGGCATCTTGAAGCTCCCGTCCTTCGCTCCGTTGCCGTGGCAGAGGCCACACTTCGGGTCGGCGTACTTCTTCGCGTCGTAGGACGTGAAGAGCGCCCCCATCTTCGGCATGACGCCCGCCTTCATCCACGCCAGCTTCTGGTCGTGCGACCACTTGTCCCATTCGCCCGGCCCGGGCTGCGTCGGCGCGGCCTCGGCGGTCGGCGCCGCACTGGCAGTGGGAGCGGCGCTCGCCGTCGGCGCCGCGCTCGCGGGGGGCGCCGTCTCGGCCGGCGCGGCGGACGGCGGCGGGTTGGTCGGCTGCGTCGGGGTAGGCTCGCTGCCACCGCAGGCGGCCGCGAGAGCGAGAGGCGCGAGGAGGAAGGCGAGGGAGGACAGGCGGGTCATGGCTGGCCTCTGATGCCACGGTTCCGGCATCGGTTGCAACCACTCATCCGGTGCCGCCCGTGACACTCGCCTTCGGGGCGAGCCCGTCACGCCGCCCTGGCGAGCGGAACTGCTTCGAGCCAGTGCTCGAGATCGTGCAGCGCGCGCTGCCCCATCACCTCGTAGCGCTCCCGCTTGCGAAGCCTGCGGTCGGTGAGGGGCGGCAGCCAGGCCCACGTCACGTTCGACGGCTGGTAGTCCTTCGCCTCGCGCCCGAGGTGCGTGAGGACGCCACCGAGCGCGGTCGTCGCGGGGGGCGGCGCCACCTCGTGCCCGAGCAGCGACTGCGCGAGCATCACCCCGCAGACGAAACCGCCCGCGCAGCTCTCGACGTACCCCTCGACGCCGCTCACCTGCCCCGCGAGGAAGACCCCGGGCCGCACGCGCAGCTGCATACGGCCGTCGAGCACGCGCGGGGCGTCGACGAACGTGTTCCGGTGCACGCTCCCGTAGCGGAGGAACTCGGCCTCGCCGAGGCCGGGGATCGTGCGGAGGACCCTCCCCTGCTCCGGCCACGTCATGCGCGTCTGGAACCCGACGAGGTTGTACGCGGTGGCCGCTGCGTCCTCGGGCCGGAGCTGCACGACGGCGAAGGGTCGCGCGCCCGTGCGCGGGTCGAGGAGGCCGACGGGCTTCATCGGGCCGAAGGCGAGCGTCATCTCGCCGCGCGACGCCATGACCTCGATGGGCAGGCACCCCTCGAAGTAGCGTACGTCCTCGAACCCGCGCGGCTCGACCTTCTGCGCCGCGAGGAGGTCGGCGACGAACGCGCGGTACTGCGCCTCGTCGAACGGGCAGTTGACGTACGCCTCGTCGCCCTTGCCCCCATCGCCCTTGGCACCTTCGCCCGCGTCGCCACCTTCGCGGCCCGCGCCGCCGTCGGCGGCATCTGCGGGGGGCTCGGCGCCCTTGCCGTAACGCGACTGCTTGAAGACACGGTCCCAGTCGATCGAGTCGGCGCTCACGATGGGCGCGATGGCGTCGTAGTACGCGAGGTGGTCGCGGCCGACGATCCGCGCGAGGTCGGCGGCGAGGGCGTCGCCCGTGAGCGGGCCCGTCGCGAGCACGACGGGTGCGTCCGGCGTCGCCTCGGGCACGGACGTGACGACGCGCGATTCGAGCGTCACGCGCGGGTGCTCGCGCAGGCGCTGCGTCACGGCCTGGGAGAACCGGTCGCGATCGACGGCGAGCGCGCCGCCCGCCGGCACGCGCGTCTCGTCGGCGCACGCGAGGACGAGCGACCCGGCGCGCCGGAGCTCCTCCTTGAGCAGCCCGACGGCGTTCGCCAGCGACGCCCCGCGCATCGAGTTCGAGCACACGAGCTCGCAGAACGCGTCGGTGGTCTGCGCGGGCGTGCGCGCGAGCGGCTTCTGCTCGACCAGGCGGACGTCGATGCCCCGCGCGGCGAGCTGCCACGCGACCTCGCACCCTGCGAGGCCCGCGCCGACGACGGTGACGACTGCCATGGGGCCGTGCTTTAGCATGGGCGTGCCCCTCGACGTCGCCCTCGCCACGTGCGTCACCCTGCCCGAGCCCGACGTGGATCTCGCGCCGCTCCTCGAGGCCCTCCGCCTGGCCGGCATCGCCACGGAAGCCCTCGGCTGGGACGATCCGGCGTCCGAAGAGCGCTTCGCCGGGGCCCGCCTCACGATCCTCCGCTCCACCTGGAACTACTCGCTCCGTCCGGCGGACTTCCTCGCGTGGGTGGACCGCGTCGCGGCGCGCTCCCGGATGCACAACGCGCCCGCGACGATCCGCTGGAACACGCACAAGAGCTACCTCCTCGACCTCGAGGCCCGTGGCGTCCCGGTGGTGCCGACGCACCTCGTGCGTCGCGGCGCGCAGGCGTCGCTGACGGACGTCTTGCGCGAGCGTGGCTGGAGTGAGGTCGTCGTCAAGCCCGCGGTGTCCGGCGGATCGCGCGAGACCATCCGCGTCGGCCGGTCCGACGTCGACCGCGGAGAGGCGCACCTCCGGTCGCTCACCACGCGCGAGGACGCCCTCGTCCAGCCGTACCTCGCCTCGGTCGAAGGGCCGGGCGAACGCGCGATCGTGTGGATCGACGGCGCACCGACCCACGCCGTCCGCAAGTCTCCGCGCTTCCTCGGCGACGCCGAGTCGGTGTCCGCCGCCGTCCCCATTGCGCCCGACGAAGCCTCGCTCGCCGAGCGCGCCGTCGCCGCGGCCGAGGCGTCGACCGGCTCCCTCCTCTACGCCCGGGTCGACGTCGCACGCGACGAGCGAGGCGACCCGCGCATCATGGAGCTCGAGCTCGTCGAGCCGTCGCTCTTCTTCGCCCAGGCCCCGCACGCCCTCGCGCGCTACGTCGCGGCCGTGAAGGCCCGCCTCACTGGGTGAGGCTCTTGCCGGCGCGCGCGAGGAGCGAGAGGACCGCCGGGCGGTAGCCGTAGAGCGGATCGCCGCCCCCCGTGTCGGTCACGTGGATGGGGCAGAGGCTCGAGACGAGCCCCTGCTCGCCGAGCGCATGCGCGATGATCATCTCGCGCACCGAGGGGTAGGCTTTTGCGTAGATCTGGAGCGTCGGCGTCGTCGTGTCGCAGAGCGGGGTGGTCGAGCCGAGCGCGCCCGACGCGCAGTCGCACGCGCCAAGGAACTTCGCCTGCGTGCAGTCCTTCCCGACGCCGCCGTAGAGCGAGCGGATGTCGAAGATGCAGGCGAACTGGAGGTCCCCCTCGTTCGTCGCACACTCGCGCCCGTTGATCGGGTCGCAGTCGTTGGGCGAGCCGGGAGGACACTGCGACGCGTTCGCGTACACGCCCTGCGTCGTTCGCGGGTTCCAGTCCTCGATCATGTGGAAGTCGGCGCCGCGGAAGTCGTAGTTCTCCGGGTCCGTGCCCAGGATGAGCTTCCAGTCCGCGTCGGTCAGCGCCGTCTTCTGCGGGCTGTCGGGGTTCGTCGGGTCCTGCTGGAGGAGCTGGTGCGGCACGCCGGCGATGGCCTCGTAGAGGACGAGCCCCGACGTCCGTGGGCCCGGCGGGAGGTTGCAGAGCTCTCCGGTCCCGTTCGCCGGGAGCGAGGCCGCGAAGATCGGGTTCGTGCAGTTCGCCTGGGCGTCCTGGTCGCCGATGTAGTTGCCGTTTCCGTCGTGCTCGTGCTGCGAGTCGGGCACGGTGGTCTTCGACAGGCCGCGCACGTACCGCGACGTCGGGTAGCCGGCGAGGAGACCGAAGCGCTCCTTCTGGTGGAAGAAGCGAACGTTGAGCTGGTCGTCGATGGGATCGAGGTACCCGTTCGTTCCGTTGGTGCCGTCGTTCGGGCACTCTGTCGCGAAGTTGGGCGCGCCCTGGAGGAACGCGCACGACGTGCAGTTCGGGTCGTTGGGGCCCGTCGTGAGCGGGTTGTTCGGGTCGAGGTTCTTGCACTCGATGCTCCCCTCGGGCGCGGAGCCGTTCGTCGAGCCGGGGAACTGCTCGTTCTCGAACGCCCAGCCCTGGCCGCTGATGCTGAGCGGGTCGGCCACCGCCTCGCTCTCGTCGGTGAGGACCACGACGATGAGGAGCGAGTCGGGCCGGAGGAAGTCGTGGCGCTGCTGGAGGATCGTCGCGTCGACGCCGGTGAAGGCGGCCTGCGTGCCGTTCTTCGTGATGGTGTCGAACGGATCGGGTTGCACGAGGAAGCGGTACCAGGCCTCGTTCTGCGCCTCGAAGCCGCAGCCGTGCTCGTGGACGCCCTCGACCATCCCGGTGAAGTCGCCGACGAGCGTCGCCTCGTCGGTGACGACGGGCGCTGGCGGAGGCGTCGCGCCGGAGTTGGCAGCATCGCTCGGAAACCAGCCGAGGAAGTGGCTCGCGTTCTCGCCGGCCGCGGGGACGGTCTCGACCGTCGGGTCGCCCGCGACGCCGCTCCGGTCGATGAGCTCTCCGCGGTCGTCGTTGTGGGCGTTGAGGCTCGGGCTCGCGGGGTTGGTCGCCGAGGGGTTGCACTGATCGCCGCCACGCCCCCCGAGGGAGGACGTGACGATGCCGACGTGCATGTCGTGCACCTGGAGGGAGACCAGCCCCTGGAGGACGTCGGGCACCGCCGCCGCGAGGAGGACCTGCTTGTCGCCCATGGATGCGGAGTTGTCGAGCATGAAGAGGAGGTCGACCTTGTTCGCCGACGCGGTCGGGATCGGGCCGGCTTCGCTCGCCGGACCGCCCTCGTTCCCGGCCCCGCCCTCGCTGCCGGTGCCCCCCTCGGCGCCGGGACCGCCATCGACCCCGGGCGGGCCTCCTCCGCCCTCCGCGGTGACACCGCCGTCGGACGGGGAGCCGTGGTTGGTCTTGCCGCCGCAGCCGACGGTGAGAAGGGCGACAGCCAGGAGCGGGGCGGCAAAGGCAAGGGCGGGCGCGAGGCGCATTCGGGAGATCTCCTCTAGAAGGCAGTATGGCCCCCTCCGGGTGGTTCCGTCGGGGGCGGACGCCTGGGACAGACGAGCAGCGAGGCGGCGTATTCGACCGTTGACCCGGAACGGCGGAGCTCGTCTATCCTCGGCGGCCATGATCCTCCGCGTTCGCCCGGTTTCGCTCGCATTCTCCTTGGCCACCGCCGGGCTCGCGCTCGCGGGGCCCGGCTGCTCGAAGGACTCGGCGAGCGAGACGCCCGCGCCGGCCACCTCCGCCACGCCGGCCGCCATGGCGTCCGCGCCGCCTCCCGCGAGCGCCGCGCCGGCCGCATCGACGCCTCCGGCGCCGCCGCCGCCGTGCACGGCCGACGCTCCCTTCACGATCGACAAGGGCGGCCGCCTCGACACCGGCCTCACGTCGGTCGAGATCGAGAACGGCAAGAGCGTCGCGGTCGGCTACGCGGTGGGGGACGGCACGCCGCGCGTCGCGATGGTGGACGCCACGGGCGCGGTCACGAAGGCCGACCCCGACTGGAGCCACGTGAAGGACTCCGAGCAGAAGAAGGACCCGGCGATGGTCCGCCACGTCTTCCGCGTCACGCCGCTCGGCGTCCTCAAGACGGGCAAGATGCGCATCGGCATGGACTTCCTCGACTCGTTCGCGGAGAAGGGCAAGGGCAGCACCCTGCGCTGCGGGCCCGCCGACGTGGAGCCCGTCATCACGGACGACGGCGGAGCGCAGTTCGACGACCCGACCGAGGACGACGTCGCGAAGCTCGCCGCCGCGAGCGACACCGACGGCGGGGCGGTCGACTTCCGCGACTGCCGCACGTTCGGGAGCGAGAAGCATTCGTTCGTGCTCGCCACGCAGGTGAAGCGCGAGGGCCCGGGCGACGACCACAACCTCCTCTACCAGTGGGTCGTCGACGAGGTGCCGGGCAAGGGGCTCATCAAGGACGCCGTCGTCGACAAGCGCGTCGTGAAGCCGAACAAGGACGGCCACTATCCCAAGGTCGATCACTTCGTGACACCGGTCGCGATCCCCATGGGAGACCTCGGCATCATGATGACGGCGCGCGATCAGGGGAACATCGTCTTCGTGAAGCGCTCGGCCAAGCTCGAAAAGGCCGGCGAGCCGAAGTCGATGTGGCTGGGTGCAGCCGCGGGCATGCCCGCGCTCGACCTGCGGAACGGGCAGGTCTACGTGATGACGACCGAGTTCCAGAAGACGGACCTCTACGGCGTCCTCTTCCCGGCGACGGGCGCGCCCGAGAAGCCGCAGAAGGTCACGCTGACCGACCCGAGCCCGCCCGGCGATGCTCGCGACACCGCCAGCATGGACGTCACCACCGCGGGCGATCTCGCGGTCTCCTTCGTCGACGGCAAGACCCCGGCGCGGCGCGCGCGCATGACGGTGCTCGGTCCGGATCTGAAGCAGAAGCTCTCGTCGGTCTTCGACGTCTCGCCCGCGAGCGCGAACGTGTCCGAGGCGCGCATCGTGTCGCTCGCCAGTGGCAGGTTCCTCGTGACGTACCTCCAGGGCAACGGCGAGATCGACGGCCAGCTCGTCTCCTGCAAGTACTGAGCGACCTTCGTGAGCTCGTGCCGCGTGATACGCATCACGCGGCCCAGAACTCCCCCGGGGTTTCCCCGCTTCCCGGCTCAGGCGCAGGCCGCTACGATCGGGGCATGCGCCTTTCCATCTTCTTCTTGGGAATTCCCCTGGCGGTCGCCCTCGCGGTGGGCTGCTCGGGCTCGAACGGCTCCACCTGCTGCAACGTAAACGAGCAGGGCCAGTCCCTCTGCCTCTGCGGGACCTTCTCGGAGTCCGGCGTGGTGTGCACTTCGGAGGCGAGCGGCGGCGGTTGCACGATCTCGTGCACCGTCAGCGGCGCCACGGAGTCGATCGGTGGATCTCCTGCGACGTCGTGCGCGAACACGGGCGACGACGGGGGCATCACGAGCAGCAGCGGCGGCTTCACGACCAGCAGCGGCGGGACGGCGTGCGGCGAGACGGGCGAGACCTGCTGCAACGGGTCGACGTGCAACGACGGCTGCTGCGACTCCACGACCGGGACCTGCGTCTTCGAGGGAGACCCGTGCGGCGGGGGCACCCAGACGTGCAACGCAGGCGCCTGCACGGCGTGCGGCGCTCCAGGCGAGGCGTGCTGCCAGGGCGACCTTTGCACGAGCGGGTGCTGCGACTACACGAGCAGCCAGTGCGTGAACGCGGGCGACGCGTGCGAGGGAAGCTCCGAGATCTGCCCGAGCACGGGCGACACCTGCCAGCCGTGCGGTTTCGACGGCGAGCCGTGCTGCGCGAACAGCACATGCACCGAGTCGGACACGGTCTGCTCGACCGCGACCGGCACGACGACGTGCACCATCTGCGGCGAGTCGGGTGGGCCCTGCTGTACGAGCGGGACGCCATGTTTCTCGGGCACTTGCAACGGCTCGACCTGCCCCTGACGGGAGAGCTCGACCGGGGCACGGTGGCTGAACAGGCAGGGCTCGGTCCGTAGTCTCGCGCAACGCATGACGTGCGCATCCCCCTGCGCGGAGCTACGATCTGGGTGTCGACGCGCGGGTGATCGGACCCTGCGCGTCCGCCGCTTCGCCTCTTCGCGAACCACCCGTGGCGAGGGCCACCGCGACCCTCGCCGCCTCGACCCCTCGGAGGGCTGCCATGTCTCGATGGCTCGTGCTCACCGCGTGCTCGATCGCGTCGCTCACCATGGGCTGCGGCTCCGCCATAACCGCGGGCCTCGCCAACGGCCCCCAGCTCGGCGGCACGTCGGTCGCCGACGCGCGCGTGACTGACGTCGTCGCCAACGGAAACGACGCATGCCGGTCCGGCGGGACCGCGGAGGGGAGCGCCCTCCGAGGCAAGCTTCCACCCTGCCCGACCGTGGAAACGACGCGCGCCGTTCCGGTCCAGCTGAAGATCCACGACCCGCGTTCGGACGTCGTCGTCAGCGACTGGGTGCGGCACTTCTACGTGGACTGGCCCTGCCGGGGAAAGCGCGCGGACGAGGGCCGCGGGAGCACGCTCGCGACCAACGCGCTCACCTGCGGGCCCTGAGCCAGGAGCCGGGCGCGGACGCGCGGCTCAGCGGTTCTCTTCCGCCGCCTCGAGGACGTCGCCCATGAAGTGGACGAGGGCGAGGCGGTCGGTGAGGGACGTGTCGCCTTCGAGCTCCACGTGCTCGATGGCCTTGCTGACGAGATCTTCGCGTACGAGTCCGCGAGGCGCATCGTGGCCGAGCCACTCGGCCTCGCTCGAGGGGATGACCGTGTCGCCGGCGCCGTGCAGGACGAAGAGCGGGACGCGCAGCTGGGCGATGCGGGACGACGGCGAGACCGCAGGGAACTGCGGCGCGAGGCGATCGATCTCGGCCAGGAGCTGCGGGGCGAGGGCGGCGGCGTCGTGGGAGAGAATGTGGTCCATCGTCTCGGCGCCCGCGGGCGAGAGGGCCTTCGCGCGCTCCCTGGCGGCGTCGAAGTCCTCGTGGAGGAGCGAGCGCAGGGCGTCGCGGGCGGCATCGGCGTCGTCTGGCCCGAAGAAGTCCTCGACGTGGCCATACTCGAGGACCGCCGGCCCGTAGGGGTGAGCGTGCAGATGAAGCGTCGTGCCGTCGGGCCTCGGCGCCTCGTTCGTGACGAAGAAGCGCAGGACGCGCCCGAGGTCGTCGTGGCCGCCGACCGAGACGACGAAGCCGATGGAGGGCTCGTAGCGCGGGTCGGTCGCCGCGAGGATCGAGAGGCCACCGGCGAAGCTCAGGCCCATGACGCCCACGGTGCGGCCGCCCGTCTGCGCCGCGAGAAACCGCGCGCTCTCGCCGATCGTGTCGATCGACGCGGGGTCGATGCGGTAGTCGCAGAGTTCGCGAACCTCCGGCGTCAACACCTCGACGCCGCTCGCCGCGATGGTCCGCGCGAAGCGCTCGAGGCGCGGCTCGTCGATGCCCTTCCAGTGGACGCCGTGCACGACGACGATGCCCGGCGGATCGGCGACGTCGGCCGGAACGTAGAGGCGGCCGCGCGTGCCGGGGAGCGCGACATCCCGCTCCTGGAACGGGTGGCGGCCAGCGCCCGCGAGCCAGCCATCGGCGGTGGGATCGGAGAACCGGACGAGGAGCGAGGCGGCGCGCACGTGGGCGCTCGCGGGGCGCCACGCGATCGCGATCACGACGAGGAGGACCAGGGCGAGCCACCGGAGACGGCCTGCACCCCGCCTGCGATGGCCGACGGCGCGAACGGCGTCGGAGCGGGGCTCCGGCGGCTCGGTCGCGGACGCGTTCACGTCTGGTGCAACGCCCGGGAGCACGCCCTCATTCTGCCTCAGGGCGCGCGCGTCAGCAGCCAGAGCAAGGCGAGCGACAGAGCGAGCGTGGGCAGGAGCACGAGCGCGCCGAGGCGCACGAACTTCCCGATCGAGATCTCCGCCCCGGCGCGCCGCATGAGGTCCATCCAGAGGAGGCCCGCCAGCGATCCGACGGGCAGCAGGCGCGGGCCGATGTCGCCACCGACGAGGGCGGCCAGCAGCGGCGCGTGCCCGGCCTTGCCGCCGAGCGCCATCATGTCGAGGATCGACATGGGGTGGTTGTCGACGACGGCCGAGCCGAGGGCTGCCACGACGCCGACGACGCCGAGCTGGCGCGCGCTGCCGACCGGCGCCGCGTCGAAGAGAGCGTGCAGGCGATCGACGACGCCCACGTGCCGGAGGCCGACGACGACGATGAAGACGCCCCAGAGAAAGACGAGGATGTCGAGCGAGACGTGCGCGAGGACGGCGCGCGTGGGGGCGATCCGACGCGCCCGCGCGATGCCGAGCGCGGCGAGCGCCCCGCCGGCGGAGACGACCCAGATCGGGCCACCGAGCGCGGCGACGACCGGGTAGGCGACGAAGACGGCGAGGAGGAGGGCGACCGCCGCGTGCTCTCCGGAGCGCGCCGGGGGAAACGCCACCGCCGAGGGCGTCGCGGACGGCGCCGCGTTCGGCCGGGCCACCGCCGACAGCGCGGCGAGGTCGCGCCGGAAGCACAGCCGCAGGATCGCGAACGTGAGGAGCGCGCCGGCGACGGCAATGGGAGCCATCACCGCGGCGTACGCATGGAAGCCGATGCCCGCGAACTCGGCCACGATCATGTTCATGGGGTTGGACACGACGAACGGCGCGACGCCCGGCGCGAGGAAGACGGCGAACGCGAACGCCTGGACGAGTGCGGGCCGGCGGCCGTAGGTGCGCCGCACGAAGGCGACCACGAGCGGCGTGAGGAGCAGGATGGCCGCGTCGTTGTTGAGGAGCGACGGCGTGACGACGCTCGCCGCGAACACGATCGCGAAGACGCGCGCGACGGACGTCGTGCGGGCATACACCTCGAGGCGCAGCGCGAGGCGGTCGAAGGCCCCCACCTCCTGCACGACGCCCGTCATCACCATGATGCTCGCGAGCGCGACGAGCGGGCGCCACTGGATGCGCGCGGACGAGACGAAGTCGTCGACCCCGACGAGCCCCAGCGCCACGAGGACGGCCACCCCGAAGAGCGCCGCCGTCCCCGGCGTGAAGCGCAGGCCCCGGAGCCCGATGCGCGGGCGCGAGACGGCGAGCGCCATCGTCAGCGCCAGGGTCGAGTAGGCGAACGCCTCGTCCATCCGGTCCTCGGAGAGTGCACCGTCCAGGCCACGGCGCTCTCCTCGTTCTACGCGACGCCCGCGCCTCCCGCCGCCCAGAATTGCGCGCGCCCTGGGGCTCACGCGATCCAGGCCCTGCGCCGGCTCGCGGCTCGACGGCACAGGTGCGAGCATGCGGCCATGGGATCGCATCGAGTTGCGCTCGCCGTCTCCTTCGTCTCCCTGGCCACGTTCGCCGTCGCGTGCGGCTCGTCCAGCCCGTCGAAGGGTCCCTCCGGAGGCGACGCGAGCACGGATGCGGGCGCAGATGCGGGCGCAGACGCAGGCACGGACGCCCGCGCGGGCGCGGACGCGGAGGCCGGCACCGACGCAGGCGCGGGCGCCGACGCAGAGGCCGACGCGACCGCCGACGCTTCTCCGCCCGTCCACGTCCCCACCGACCCCACCGGCGTCACGGCCTACCGCATCGCCGACATGATGGAGATCTTCGGCGCCAACATCTTCCCCAACGCCCAGGACGGCGCGTCGGGCGAGACGGTGGCTGGCGTGACCGCGGCGACGCAGTACCTCGTCGGAGCGAGCGGGATGACGATGCTCTACCGCGGCTACGTGGACTCCGTGTCGGAGTTCTCGTCGTTCGGGCCACAACTCTTCCAGGCGACGGGCTGCAGGTTCACTCTCTGCATGGGCATCGGCGATGCGCCGGATCCGTCGAGTGTCATCAGCCTCGCGCAGGCGTCCGTCACGCAGGGGAACTGGGTCGCGTTCGTCGAGGGAGGCAACGAGCCGAACACGAACTTCGGCGCCGGGGTGCAGACGGGCGTCCCCGCCGCGACCGAGCTCCCCGCGCAGCAGCAGATCTACTCCGCCGTCCACCCGCTCGGCATCCCGGTCGCCGCACCGTCGGTCGTCGGGAGCTACGCGGGCATCGCGACGTACTGGGGGAGCGACCTCGCGGGCGCCGTCGCGGCGTCGGATCTCTACAACACGCACCTCTACCCGAACCACGGCGGGCCGAACGGAAGCGACCAGCTCCACGACTGGTCGGCGGCCGTCGCGTCGAACGACTGGCAGGGCAAGGGCGGCATCACGACCGAGTGGCAGCCCGTCCTCTACGGCCAGGACGCCACCGACGACGCGAGCGCCGCGTACTGGTCGCCCATCATGCTCCTCTCCGGCTACGCGGACTTCCACCTGCAGGCGATCGTCTGGTGGGAGATGTTCGACTATCCCGGGTTCGACCCGCACGTGGGGCTCTTCAACGGGTCCGCCTCGTCGCCCTACCCTGCCGCGGAGGCCATCAAGGCGATGTATGCGCTCACGGGCGACACGGGCTCGGCGAAGCACGCCTTCGAACCGGGGAAGCTCGACGTGACGGTGACGGGGCTTCCCGAGGGGACGAACGCCTACGACGGCGGCCGCTTCGCCGTGTTCCAGAACTCCACCCCCGGGACGTTCTTCGTCTTCGTCTGGAACGAGCAGAGCGCGCTCGCGACCGGCACGACCAGCGCCGTGACGGTGAAGTTCAACTCGCTGCCCATGACGAAGGTCGTCGACTACAGCCTGACCAACCCCGCCTCCGCCGCGCCCACCGCGAAGCAAACCCTCACCGACGTCACGACCCTGAACATCGACCTCACCACGGAGGTCCGCCTCCTCGTCGTCACCCACCCTTGAGGCAGCGGCTCGGCCCGCCCTCCCCTTTGCGGCTTCGCGGCTTTGCGGCTCACCCTCTCGTCACGCCCGCTCCACCTCGACGACGCCCTTCACCTTGGTGAGGGCCTTCATCACGTTCTTGAGCTGCACGAGGTCCGCGCACACGAACGAGAAGTGGTTCACCGCGCGCCCGTCGTCGCCCGCGCGGCACGTCGCCTCGCTGATGTTGATGCCCTGCGCCATGAACGTCTGCCCGACGTTCGCGAGGATGCCCGGCTGGTTGGCCGTCACGACGCGGAGCTGCACGCTGCGGTTGATGCGCGCCTTGGCGTCCCACTGGATCTCGACGCGGCGGTCGGGATCGGTGTCGAACGCCTTGGGGCAGCCGCGCCGGTGGATCGTGACGCCGCGCCCGCGCGTGATGAAGCCGAGGATGTCGTCGCCCGGGAGCGGGTTGCAGCACTTGGCGTAGCGAACGAGCACGTCGTCGATCCCGTTGATGCGGATCGCGCCCTCGTCGCGCTTGATGACCTTGCGCACCAGGCCCGCGATGCGGCCTTCGCGCAGGCTCTCCGGCGGCTTGCTCTCGCGCCCCTGCTCGTCCGGCGGCGCGACGATCTTGAGGATGTCCTCGGGGTCGATCTTGCCGTACCCGATGCCGACGTAGAGCTCCTCGGCCGTCTGCACCTTGAGGGCGTCGAGGACGCGGCGCATCTCGGCGTCGCTCTTCAGGAGCTTGCTCGTGCTGACGCCCGCCTTGCGGAGCTCCTTCTCGAAGAGCTCCTCGCCGAGGCGCTTGCTCTTCTCGCGCTGGTCGGTGCGGAGGTAGTTGCGGATCTTCGAGCGTGCCCGCGTGGTCCCGACGAAGTCCATCCAGTCCTTGTTCGGGTGCTGGTGCGGGCTCGTGAGGATGTCGACGACGTCGCCGTTCCGGAGCTTGTAGCGCAGAGGCTCCATCTTGCCGTTGATGCGCGCCCCGGTGACGTGCTCGCCGAGCTGGGTGTGGATCTGGTAGGCGAAGTCGACGGGCGTGGCCCCGCGCGGGAAGACGCGGACGTCGCCCTTCGGCGTGAACACGTAGACCTCGTCCTGGAAGAGGTCGATCTTGACGCCCTCGAGGAACTCGGCCGGGTCCTTGAGCTCCTTCTGCCACTCGAGGAGCTGCCGCAGCCACGAGAAGCGCGCGGCGTCCTGGTCGGCGATGCCTCCGCCGCCCCGCTCCTTGTACTTCCAGTGCGCAGCGATGCCGCGCTCGGCGACACGGTGCATCTCGTGCGTGCGGATCTGGATCTCGATGCGCTCGCGGCCCGGGCCGATGACCGTCGTGTGGAGCGACTGGTACATGTTGGGCTTGGGGAGCGCGATGTAGTCCTTGAAGCGGCCCGGCACCGGCGTCCATTGCGAGTGGATGACGCCGAGGGTCGCGTAGCAGTCGCTGACGCTCTCGACGACGACGCGGAACGCGATGAGATCGTGTATGCCCTCGAGCCCCGTCTGCTGCGCCTTCATCTTGCGGTAGACGCTGTAGAGGTGCTTGGCGCGGCCGTGCACCTCGGCGGCGAAGTTCTGGCTCGCGAGGCGGCTCGACAGCGTCTTGCAGACGTCGGTGATGTACTTGTCGCGCTCCTTCTTCGTCATCTGCATCTGCGCGACGAGATCGGTGTACGCCTCGGGCTCGAGGTACTTGAAGGAGAGGTCCTCGAGCTCGCTCTTGAAGGACTGGATGCCGAGGCGGTTCGCGAGCGGGGCGTAGATCTCGATCGTCTCGCGCGCGATGCGCTCCTGCGCCTCGGGCTTCATGTGCTCGAGCGTGCGCATGTTGTCGAGCCGGTCGCAGAGCTTGATGACGAGGACGCGGATGTCCCGCGCCATCGCGACCACCATCTTGCGGAAGTTCTCCGCCTGGCGGTCCTCCTTCGACGTGAAGTTGATCTGCGAGAGCTTGGTGACCCCGTCGACGAGCTCCGCGACCTCGACCCCGAACTGCTTCGAGATGTCGTCGGTCGTCGCGAGCGTGTCCTCGACGACGTCGTGGAGGAGGCCCGCGCAGACGCTCGCCGCGTCGAGCCGGAGGTCGGCGATGATCCCGGCGACGCTCACCGGATGCACGACGTACGGCTGACCCGACTTGCGGGTCTGGCCCGCGTGCATCTTGAAGGAGTAGTCGTAGGCTCGCTGGATCAGGTCCGAGTCCACCGTCGGCTGGTACGTACGGATCCGATCGATGAGCTGTTCGGCCTGGAGCAAGATGCGAGACCTGGCGGAAAAAAGTAACACTCCGGACGCGATGCGGCAATCGAGCGGCAACACGGGGGCTCGGGCCGGGACACGGCCGGCGAACCCCGCAAGTGTGGGTGTCTACGTGCACTTCCCGTATTGCCTGGCCAAGTGCCCGTACTGCGACTTCGTCAGCTACGGGGTGGAGAGGGGCTCCATCGACCACGCGGGGTACGCGGACGCCGTCCTCCGGGAGCTCGACCGTCGCGCGGCGGCGCCGGCGCTCGATGGCCGGCGCGTCGCCACCGTGTTCTTTGGCGGCGGGACGCCGAGCCTCTGGGATCCCCGGGAGCTCGGCCGTGTCCTCGCCGGTATCCGGCGGACGTTCGAGTGCGCGCCGGACCTCGAGGTCACCGTCGAGTGCAACCCGACGTCGATCGACGAAGACCGCGCGCGGGCGCTCGTCGACCAGGGCGTCGGGCGCGTCTCGATCGGCGTGCAATCGCTCCGCGAGGAGCGGCTGAAGTACCTGGGCCGTCTCCACGACGTCGCGGGCGCGAAGGTCGCCGTCGAGGGCGCGCTCCGCGCCGTGCCGCGCGTCTCGGCAGACCTCATCTTCGGGCTCCCCGGCCAGTCGCCCGACGAGTCCCGCGACGAGGCGACGGAGCTCGCCGACCTCGGGCTGTCCCACGTGTCCTGCTACCAGCTCACGATCGAGCCGGGCACGCGCTTCGGCGAGCTCGCGAAGCGCGGCCGCCTTCCCCTCGCCGACGACGGCGCCGTGGCCGAGGGGTTCCTCGCCATCGACGAGGCCTTCACCGCGCGGGGCCTCGCCCACTACGAGATCTCCAACTACGCCCGGCCCGGCGAGGAAGCACGGCACAACCTCGGCTACTGGCGCGGCGACGAGTACCTCGGCCTGGGCTGCGGCGCGTTCGGGTTCGTCCGCGAGGAACCGGGCCGCGGCGTCCGGTGGCGCAACGTCGTCATCCCCGAGCGGTACGTGGAGGACGCCGCCGAGGCGAGCCGCGAACCGCTCGATGCCGAGACGATGCTCCGCGAGCGCATCATGCTGGGCCTGCGCGTCGCGGGCGGCGTGGATCTCGACGCGGAAGCCCGCGATCTCGGCGTCGAGGGCTGGACGGCGGCGCGGATGAAGGCGTCGGCGTGGCTCGAGGAGCGCGGCCGCATCGTGCGCGACGGCCCGCGCGCGCGCATCCCCCGCGACGCGTGGCTCTGGACGGACGACACGGCGGCGCGCCTCTTCTGACGACACGCGGCCGGGCGCCCGGCCGGGGACCCGTCACGTGTCCACGACGGGGGCCCCGGCGGCGTCCGCGGCGCACGCGGCACGGAAGGCGCGCGCGAGCTCCGCGAAGCTGCCGAGCCCGAGGCGCACGCGGATGCGACGCAGCAGGCGCGAGATGCTCGACGCGGAGAGCCCGAGCTCGATCGCGACGCACTTCTGGGGGGTCCCCGCGCACACGCGGGCGACGACGCGAAACTCGCGGCGCTCGAGCATCCCCCAGTCGTGCGTCGCCGCCTCCTCGACCGGGGGGGCGACGCCGTCGAGGGCCGCGAGGCATCGCCGGGAGGGCACGCGCAGGTCGCGAAGCAGCTTCGCCATCTGGTTGGCCACGGTGCGGACGGAGGTACCTCGCTCGAGGGCGATGGCGTGGTTCGAGAGACCAGTCGCGGCGAGCCGCGCCACGTGGAGCTCGGAAGGGGTCATGGCGAGGAGCGATTGCAACGGCCCTGCCCCGCCACCGCGACGCGCGCCGAGACGCCGACCCCGCGAATCCCGCGGGATTTCGGGCGCTCCCTCGCGAGTCGAGGCGACGAGGATTCGTCGGTGACGACGATTCGTCGGCGTTCCCGCGGCCACAGCGGGCGCCCCCGCGCCGAAGACGGCTGGCCCCGCGGTTTCCGGCATGGGCTACCATCCGGACATGTCCACGTGGTCCGCCCGCTACGTGCGCCTTCGGCCGGGGCCCGACCGCGCAGGGGACGCCGCGCGCCTGGCGAAGCACGTCGACGCCGATGCGGAGCTGGTCGACGACGGCAGGTCGAGCTTCGCCGTCTGGCTCGTGTCCGCCCCGACGTTCCAGCCCGAAGACCTCACGGCCCTGTCGAAGGACTTCGGCGCGGCCATCGCGCTCGCCGTGCAGACGGTGGCCGATCTCGTCGTCTACGACCACTTCGTCGACGGCGCTCGCGTGCGCGGCCTCACCTACGCCGGCGAGGCTGGGTGGGTTCGCGTCGCGGGCGAGAGCGAGCCGTGGGAGAGCAGCGCGCTCTTCTCGAAGACGCGCCTCGCCGAGGTGAGAGAGCAGCTCGAGGAGGACTTCGAGGGCGACGAGCTCGCGCGCCAGACCGCGGAGCTCGAACGGATGTGGAGCGTGGGCAAGGTCGTCGAAGGAAGCCCCCGCCCGATGGTCGACCCATCGGGCGTCGCCCGCAGCATCGAGACGCACTTCGGCTTGCCCGCCAAGCCGGCGGGCTTCCCGATGAGCGGGACCATGCCGCATCTCTGAGGAGGGGGTCGCGGCATCGCACGCCGCGGGCGCTTTCCGGGCCGGCCGGCGAGCAGCGATCGCAGTCTCTGCCGCATCCGACCGGCATAGTCATTTCTGTCAGAGTGCGCGCCGACGGTTCCAGGCGGGCGGGACCGGTGGCAGCATCGAGGACCGTGGTACGGAAGTCCTCCGAGCACGTGGCCCCCCCGCCCGACCTCCGGGCTCGCATCCTCCGCGAGGGCAAGAACGAGACGGTCCTCCTCTGGTTCACCCCGAGCGGGACCTCGCCGCTCACCGACGCCGAGTGCCGCGTCGCCGTCGCCATCGCGCGGGGCCGGTCGAACGCCCAGATCGCGCAGGAGCTCGGCGTCGCGGTGCGCACGGTCGCCAACCAGGTGGCCGCGATCCTCCGCAAGCTCGGGGCATCGTCCCGGAGCGAAGTCGCCGCGAAGTTCGGCATCGCCGACATGGCGTGAGGGTGAAGGGGGGAGAATGCTGCACGTCGATCACGCTGCGCTCGTCGACTTCGTCGAGGATCTGTACAGGGACGGGTTGGACGACACGCAATGGTGCGGCTCGCTCCTCCGCGGTATGACGCGGTGGGCCGGGGCCCGGTCTGCTGCACTGTTCCAGCTCCGCGCCGGCTACCACCGTGGCCGTTTCGTAATCCGAGACATCGGGAACATGACGCTCGTCGGCACCGACGGCGCGTGGAGCGACCGCACCCTCGAGACGGTCGTCCGCGCCCCCAACGCCGACGTTCAGTTTGGCCGGACCCACGCGGGAACGGCAAGCGTCGACACCGGACTCGGCGCCGCGCTGCCGCATGCGCCGGGGTGGCGCGAATGCTGGAAGGTTCCCGTCGCCGACTCGATCGGTCTGATCAGCGCCGACCCGAACGGATTGCGCCATGTCGCTTGCGTCGCCGTGGACCGGGTCCTGTCTCTCGACACTCGGACTCGCCGTCTGCTGACCCGGGTCGCTGCCCATCTTGGCGCCGGCGGCCGACTAAGGGCCGACAGGCGTGGGCCCGACGGCGCGGACGCGATCCTCTCCCCGGAAGGCAGGCTGTTGCACACCGCGGTCCAACGGTGTGGCTCCACCGATTCCGTCGTGGACGGGTTCCGTCGTCGCGACTTCGCCCGCCAGAGCCGCCACGACGCGGAGAAGGCGCTCGAGGTGTGGCAAGGCCTCGTCGACGGCCGCTGGTCGATCGTCGACCACGTCGACACCGACGGGAAGCGCTTCGTCCTCGCGATGAAGAACGCGCCGGAGGTGGACCCGCGCGAAGGGCTACCGCCGGAGGAGCGGAGGGTCGCGGCGCTCGCGGCGATGGGGCACCGGGACAAGGAAATCGCCTACATGCTGGGGATCACGCCCGCGGCAGTCGCCGCGTCGCTCCGCCGGGTGAGGGCGGCGCTCCGGGTGAAGACGCGAGCCGAGCTGGCGGCGGCATGGCGAAGGGGGACCGGCCCAGGTCTCTGACCGAGCGCGTACGCGATGGAGACGTCACGCATCGCGAGATCTATCGACTTCGCAGCAAGGGCCAGAGACACGACCTCCACCTCGAGTGACAGCACCGCAAGGGCGACGAACATCCCCACCGCGTCGAGCGACTTCGTCGGAGATCCACGTGGGGCAGGAACACTGGCCACGGTCTTCATCGCAACGTCGACAGTCAGCGTTGCAACCGCTTCGTACCCGTCCGGCACGTCTTCGGGCCGTACCGCCTCGGCCACGGTCTTCATCGCCAGCTCCACCGACACGTCGTCGTCGTCGAGAGACCGGACGGCGTTGAAGACGGACCGGAGAGGAACGACGCCGTTCTTCACCGCTCTCGTCACGGACTTCTCTTCGTGGCTCACGATGCGGGCGTGTACGGAGACGTCGACGTCGGCATCGAAGCCGTCGCGATACGAACCGGAACCTTACTTCGCCGGTCCGAAGACCCTCACGTCCATCTCCGAGAGGTTGCGCACCATTCACGAGCCGATGTTCTCCGGTCGCGAAACACCCAACCTGCCCCAGGCGATCCAGCGACGAAGTCGCTGGACGCAGTGGTGATGTCACTCGACCTCGCGACGATGCCGCTCGACGTGGTGGAGAGGTTGCTCGATGAAGTGACGATGCCACTCGACGTAACGGACGTGTCACTCGACTCCGCGACGAAGACCGTGGCCGCAGTGGACGTGTCTCCGGCTCGTGCAGCGATGACCCTCGCCCGACCTGCAAGAAATGACCATAGAGCCGTCCGCAGCGCGTCCCTAGCCTGCTCGACAGTCTCTCCATGTTCCCGGAGCAACGGCTCGTCATGTCCAGGGGGCCCTCGCCATGTCTCTGAGCGACGGGCCGGACGCGCCCGACGTCGGCGTCCGCCCGGGGGACGTCCTCGCGGGCAAGTACCGGGTGGAGCGCGTTCTCGGCGCGGGGGGCATGGGCGTGGTCGTCGCCGCGTACCACCTTCAGATCGACGAGCGCGTCGCGCTGAAGTTCCTCGTGCCCGAGGCGCTGCGCAACGCGGAGGCGCTCGCGCGGTTCGACCGCGAGGCGCGGGCGGCGGCGAAGATCAAGAGCGAGCACGTCGCGCGCGTCGTCGACGTCGGTCGCCTCGAGAACGGCGCGCCCTACCTGGTGATGGAGTACCTCGAGGGCGGCGACCTCTCGGGATGGATCAAGCAGCACGGGCCGCTGCCGGTGGAGCTCGCGGTCGACTTCGTCCTCCAGGCCTGCGAGGCCATCGCCGAGGCGCATTCACTCGGCATCGTGCACCGCGATCTCAAGCCCTCGAACCTCTTCTGCATCCGCAGACCCGACGGGCTGCTCTCCATCAAGGTGCTCGACTTCGGGATCTCCAAGCTCGTGGGGCTTGGCCCATCGGGAGCCGATCTGGGCATGACGCGGACGTCCGCCGTGATCGGCTCGCCCCTCTACATGTCGCCGGAGCAAATGCAGTCGTCGAAGACCGTCGACGCGCGCACGGACGTGTGGGCGCTCGGCGTCATCCTCTTCGAGCTCCTCACGGGGCGCGTGCCGTTCGAGGCGGACGGGCTGGCGCACCTCGCCATCAAGGTCGCCACCGAGCCGGCGCCGCCCCTTCGCGCGTTCCGGGCCGACGCCCCCGCGGGCCTGGACGCCGCCGTCCACCGCTGCCTCGAGAAGGACGTGGCGCGCCGCTACGCAAACGTGGCCGAGCTGGCAGCCGACGTGGCGGCGTTCGGCAGCCCGCGCGCGAGGAACTCGCTCGAGAGCGTCTCCCGCGTGCTGCGAATGACGCCGGCGCCCGCGCCGATCGTGTCCTCGCCGGCCATCTCCGGGGTGCCGCGGACCATGTCGTCCTGGGGCCGCACGGGCGATCCGCAGCGAGGACGGAGGAGTCCCGTCGCGGCCATCGCGGTCGCCGCCGTCGCGGTGAGCGGCCTTCTCGGGGCTGCAGCGCTCCTCACCGTCCGCTCTCCCCGTCGCGTGGCGGCGGACGCGCCGCTCCCTGCCGCCCCATCGACAAGCATCGCAGCGCCCCCACCCCCTCCATCCTCCGCGCCCGCCGTCGCCCCGCCGCCGCCGATCGTCGATCGCGCGGCCGCCGCGGGCACGCCCGACGCCGGCGCACGCGAGGCGGGCCGGTCCCCCGTGTTCGCTCCCGGGAACGCGAAGCCGCTCCCGGCAAAGGAGAGCTGCGACGTGCCCTACTACTTCGACGACGCCGGAAACCGCGTGTTCCGGAAGGAGTGCCTGTGAAGACCCGCGTGCTTCTCGCGCTCGCCGTGTGGCTCGCACCGGCGGCCGCCTCGGCCGACGTGACGAAGGCGCAGTGCGTGGACGCGAACACCGGCGCCCAGACCCACCGGCGCGAGGGCAAACTCTCGCAGGCGCGCGACGAGCTGCGGCTCTGCGGCGATCCGCACTGCCCCCGCATCGTCCGCGACGACTGCACGAAGCGCCTCGACGAGCTCGAACAGGCGCAGCCCACGCTCGTCTTCGACGTCAAGGACGCGTCGGGCGGCGACATCGGCGATGCGAAGGTGAGCGTCGACGGCAAGCGACTGACCGAGAAGCTCGACGGGACGGCGGTGGCCGTGGACCCCGGCGAGCACGCGTTCACGTTCGAGGTCGAGGACCAGCCGCCCGTGTCGCAGACCCTCGTCGTGAAGGAAGGCGAGAAAGGACGGCGCGTCAGCGTGGTCCTGGGCACGCCGCCCCCGGCTCCGCCGCCTCCCGAGGCGCCGCCCTCCCCTTCTCCGCCACCTCCCCCTCCGCCGCCGCCCCCCTTCCCCCTCCGGACGGTCGGTCTCGTGGTCGGAGGCGCGGGCGTCGCAGGGTTGGGGGTCGGAACGGTCTTCGGTCTGATCGCCGGCTCGAAGTGGAGCAGCGCGAAGGCGGAGTGCGTCTCGCCCACGAGCTGCACGAGCTACGCGCGGGCCACCTCCGATCGCGGCGTGTCGCTCACGGACGCCACGGCCTCGAGCGTCGCCGGCGTCGTCGGCGGCGCTCTGGTCGCGGGCGGGGCGGTCCTCTTCTTCCTGGGCGGTTCGAGCGCGAACGGGAGCGGGCCCGCCACCGGCGTGCGGATCGTCCCCGGCCTCGCCCCCGGCGCGGCGAGCCTGGCGCTGCGGGGGGCGTTCTAGATGAAGGCGGCCAAGCTCGCAGCGATCGCGATCGTGGCTATCGCGACGGGGACCGCGTGCTCCGCCGTCCTCGGCATCTCCGACATCGAACCTCCCGCGCCGGATGCCTCCGACGCGTCCGGCGCGCTCGACGCGGGGGGTGATACTTCAACCGAGCCGACCGCGGACGCCGGGGGCGACGTGAGCGACGCGGCGATCGACTGGATGGCCTGCCTCGCGGACGGGGACCTGAACAACGACTGCTACCTCTGCGAGGACCAGCAGTGCTGCGGACCCGAGCTCGCATGCCAGAACAGCTCCGCGTGCGGGACCTACGAGACGTGCGTGAAGACGTGCGGGCAGGAGCACAACTCCGCCTCGCAGTGCACGCTCCAGTGCGCGGCGCAGAACCAGAGCGGGCATGCCATCTTCGCGCCGCTCCTCGCGTGCGGGACGTACCACTGCTTCGCGCCGTGCGGGAAGGCGCAGGGCGATCCATGCCAGGCGTGTCTGCAGTCGTCCTGCGCCGACCCGGCATACGCGTGCGGCTCCGATCCGGACTGCGACATCCTCGCTGCCTGCAACGAGAGCTGCGCCGATGCCGGGAGCGGGATCCAGAACTGCATGAACATCTGCCAGAACAACGCGCCCGCCGCGGCGCAGCAGCTGTACCAGACGCTCCAGCAGTGCCAGACGGGCTACTGCAGCGCGTCGTGCGCGGGCGGCGGCTGACGGCGCGCGCCTGCGTGCACGGCGCGGGGCCGCGAAGATATGACCATGGCTGGAGCGCGCGGGCGTGGCGACCATGCGACTCCATGACGAACATTCGTGAAGGGCTCGGGGCGCTCGTGGGGTCGCTCGCCATCCTTCTCGTCGGCCTCGCCGGCGGGGCCACAGGCTGCAGCAGCGGCAGCAGCGGCGGCGGAGAGGGCAACGGCGGTAGCAGCGGCAGCGGCGGCAGCAGTGGCGGACTGTCGAGCAGCGGGATTGGATCGGGCTCCGGCGGCGGCGCACAGTGCCCGGCGGGCAGCTACACACTCGCGTGCGACGACATCGAGTGCACGGACACGGAGATCACCGCGCAGTGCAGGAACAACGCGGGGTCCATGGTGAGCACGTCCCTGTCGCTGCCGTGCGAGTCGGTGTCCGACTGCAACGGCGTCCTCTTGTGCGTCGCGCAGTGCCAATCGAGCCCCCCCGCGACCACGTGCGGTTTCAGCTTCACCTCGACCGCGTGCGCGTCGTGCGTCCAGAGCGACTGCTGCTCGATCACCGAGACGTGTGCGAACGACGCGGCCTGCATGGCGATCATCACGTGCAGCGAGGGCTGCGCCAGCGGCGACACGTCGTGCGAAAACGCCTGCTTCGACGACGCGTCCTCCAGCGCGCAGAGCGCGCTCACGAACGCGACGAACTGCTGGAGCAACTCGTGCGGCAACTCGGGGTGCTGACGACGTCGCGGCAAAGAAATGACCATGGACGCGAGCACGTGCTCGTCACCACGATGACGACGCGGGAGGTACATCGATGCACTCGTTCGACAGCGTTACCCGTCCCTCGAAGTGGCGCTCCACGCCCGCGGCTCTGCGCCTCGCGTCGCTCGTGGCCACAGTGTCCACCGCGTTGCTCTGTGCAGGACCCGGCTGCTCCTCGGGAGGCCACCCGAACGACGCGACCAATCCCGGGGACGACGCGGGCGCAAGCTCCGGCTCCGTTTCTGGCTCGAGCTCCGGCACGCCGGCCCGCAGCGACGCGTCGACCTCGGGACCCGATGGGACGACGAGCGAGGTATGCGGCATCGCTCCGGACGCCGGTGCATGCGACCTCTGCTTCGGCGCGAGCTGCTGCAACCAGCTCGACGCATGCAACGCCGACACGACGTGCTCGGCATGCTCGCAGGAATCCACGCCCGACCCGGCTTGCGCGACGAACAAGGCTTTCGTCGCCCTCTTGCAATGCGGCGCCCTCCAGTGCTCGGAAGCCTGCACGGGCTCGGACGATCCCGGCAATTGCGGGTTCCTCACGGGTGACGTGGGCTGCGACACGTGCATGACGCAGTCCTGCTGCGGCCAGCAGGTCGGCTGCTCCGCGGATTCGACCTGCGTCACGTGCGAGACGTCCGCGGCCCCCGCGTCCAGCTGCAGCAGCGAGGCGAACGTCACAGCGTTCGACGGATGCGTCACGGATCACTGCGCGACGCAGTGCTCGGGGTCGAGCAGCGGCTCGGGGAGCGGCAGCGGTTCGGGAAGCGGCAGTGGCTCGGGCGGCTCGTGCAGCGGGGCCGGCGCAGAGTGCGTCAGCAACGCCGACTGCTGCGATGGCTTCTGCAACACCCTTCACCTCTGCGGGTGCATGCCGTCCGGGCTGGCGCCGGGTGACTACGGCGATCGATGCACCGTGACGTCCGACTGCTGTTCGCCGGCCCAGTGCTACAAGGCCTCTTTCTGCTGCACGGGGTTCCAGACGGGAGAGTCGTGCACGAACGACAACGACTGCTGCAGCGGCGTCTGCAACCAGGTGTACTTCACCTGCTACTGACACGGCGGCCTTCACCAAGTCCCGCGCGCAGCTCATGGTCTGCCCGGCCACGCAGCCTTCGCTGACCGCCCGCTCACCCAAACCACCTGCGTGGTAGAATCTCCCCGTGATCCCGCCCGATGTGCTCATCCGCGTGGAGGCAGCCCTGGACGCCCTGGCGGGCCTCGACGCGCTGTGGATCTTCGGCTCCGAGGCCAGCGGGCGCGCGACGGGGCGCTCCGACGTCGACCTGGCAGCGCTCTTCCGCGCTCGCCCCGAGGTGGGCGCGCTCCTACGCACGCGGGACAGCCTCGCGGACATCGTCGGTCGCAGCATCGACCTCGTGGACCTGGAGCGGGCGTCGCCCGTGCTCGCCATGCAGGTCCTGCGGCACGGCAACCTGATCACCGAACGCGATCGGGCGCACCGGATCCGCTTCGCCGCTGGGGTGCCTGGACGATACGAGGACGTGATCATCTTCCGCCGCCCGGCCGAGCGCCTGCTGCGGGCACGGCTGGCGCATGGTCGAGCGTGACGTCGTCCTCGCCAAGGCGGCCACCATCGATCGCTGCCTCGCGCGCGTCGCCGAGGTGCGCGGGCGGCCAGGCGGCGCCCTGCTTCCGATCGACGTGGAGGACCTCGTGGTGCTGAACATCACGCGGGCCAGCCACGCCGCCGCGGATCTCGCGGCCCACGTCGTCGCGTCCGAGGGCTATGGCCTGGCCGACACCCTCGCCGCCGCCTTCACGATCCTCGAGAAGCACGGGATCATCGAGGCGGACCTGGCCGCGAAGCTGCGCGCGGCCGCGGGCTTCCGGAACGTGGCGGTGCACGCCTACCAGGCGGTGGACGCGCGTATCGTCGACGCCATCGCCACCCACCACGTCGCGGACCTGCGCGCATTCGCGGCGAAGATGGTGGCACGGTACGCCGGCTGACCCACGGGCCCTCCGGCCTCACGAACCCCGATCGGCGGGCGAGCGAGCGACTGCCTTTCTCGTCACCCCACCGTGGATGGAGGCCCGAAGAGGCCCGCGAGATCGGCCGCCGACCGCAGGCCGAGCTTCTGCATGCCGCTCGCGCGGTGATGGGCGACGGTCGACGCGCTGAGACCGAGGTCGTACGCGATGAGCTTGAGCGGGTGCCCCATCGCCGCGTACGCGAGCACCTGCCGCTCGCGACGGGTGAGCGCCAGCGGCCCCGCGGTCTCCGGATCGTTGCGGCGCGCGACGAAGAAGCGCTTTCCGTCGCTCTCGAAGCGTTCCACCAGAGACCATGTCCCCGAGACGAGCCCCTGCCAGAGCGCGAGGCTCTCGTCGGGATGGCTTCGCATCGCGCGTGACCGCGCCCGGTCGATCGCGCGAACGGCATCGCGCAGGCTGCCGCGCGACGTCATGGAGCGGGTAGCGCCCCGCGCGTGCACGACCGAACCGGAAGGGGCGATCACGGCCGCGTCGTCCTCGTGGTCGTCGTCGCGGGCGTAGCCGCGCAGGCGCAGCCGGTGCCCGGCGGCGAGGTGCGTCGCGACGCGAGACCAGCGCTGCCGCACCGCGGGGGCGAGCGTCATCTTGCGCGGCAAGCTCGCGGCGATCACCACACCGTGCCCCTCCGGGTGCGCGGCGATGCAGCCGAAAGCGTCCAGCCCCCCGATGGAGCGCAGCACCCCGTAGGTCGGGGTCTGCGAAATGTCGTCACCGTAGTGCTCGGACAGGGTGCCCACGGGGCGAGGAAGGCCGATGTGCATCCGTTCCATCCATGCGTGCTTCATCACGCTCATTCGCTGCATCACGGCCGACATGTTGGCTCCGGCGCCGTCGGGCCAGCCGATCGTGGCGAAGCGGGAGAACTGCGGATCGCCGGCAGTCGAGAAGTCGAACGTGTACGCGGAAGTCGCCGTCCCCTCGGGAACCAACCGAGACGCGAGCGCCGCGAGCCTCTCCAGCCAGGCGTCGAGCGGCAGGTCAACGTCGTACGAGGCCTCGACGAGGGCGACGAGGTCCGGCTGCCGCGCCTCGGCCTGCGCGAGGGTCACCGTAGGCTCGCGTGGCCGTCGAGTGGCCCGAGATCCGCGTCCGCCAGGCGCGCGGCGACCTGCCCGCGCGACTGAGCTGAGAGACGCCGCATCAGCGACGCCACCTGGTTGGCGACCGTGCGGACCGAGGTGCCCCGAGCCCGCGCGATCTCCGCGTTGGAGAGCCCGCGGACGATTCCCTGCGCGACCGCCCGCTCCGCGCTCGTGAGCGCAGAAGGAGCAGGGCCGTCGAGCGCGAGGCTCACGACGAAGAGCTCCTCGCCGCGATGACGGATCCGATACGCGCGCCTGCGTCCGTCCCCCCCGGCCGTGTCACCCCTCATCGCCCCGCGCCCTCTCCCCCCACCGCTGCCAGCGATCACTCTAGCCATCCCTGGCGGGGCGTGGACAGGGCGGCGGCATAGTCATTTCTTCGAGTCCGAGGTCGACGCGGCGGACCGAGGTCGGGGAGGGCCGCAGCAGGGTGCGTTCCCCCTTCGCCGCTCCCCTTGGCAAACCGCCGAACTGGCCGGCGAGAAATGACTATGGCGAGCGAGCGAACCGTAGCGATAGATGAGACGCGTGGCGCGCTGGTCTGTTGGGAGGGGAGCGCAGCGCCGAGGGGCGGCGTGGGTGCCGGCATGAACGCCATCCCTCCGCTCGCGGACGTGGCGCCGGGAACGGTGCTGGCGGGAAAGTATCGCGTGGAACGGGTGCTCGGCGCTGGAGGCATGGGCGTCGTCGTCGCGGCGCACCACCTCCAGCTCGACGAGAAGGTCGCGCTGAAGTTCCTCCTGCCCGAGTCGCTGAAGAACGCCGAGGCCGTGGCGCGCTTCGTCCGCGAGGCGCGGGCGGCGGTGAAGATCAAGAGCGAACACGTGGCCCGCGTCAGCGACGTGGGTCAGCTCGACAGCGGCTCGCCGTACATGGTCATGGAGTACCTCGAGGGCGGCGACCTCGCGGC
This sequence comes from Polyangiaceae bacterium, assembly GCA_036490515.1. GTDB lineage: Bacteria > Myxococcota_A > Polyangia > Polyangiales > Polyangiaceae > Palsa-1150. Next base: position 97,821 of record DASXDU010000023.1, on the reverse strand, counting down.
GTGGCTGAAGGAGCGCGGTGCCCTGGGCGTCGAGCTGGCGGTCGACTTCGTCCTTCAAGCCTGCGAGGCCATCGCCGAGGCGCACGCGCTCGGCATCGTGCACCGGGACCTGAAGCCCGCGAACCTCTTCTGTGTGCTGCGCGCCGACGGCCGGCTCGCCATCAAGGTGCTCGACTTCGGCATCTCGAAGGTCACGACGCCGGGCGCGCAGGGCCACGACATGACGACGACGGCGGCTGTGGTCGGGTCGCCCAACTACATGTCACCCGAGCAACTGCAGACGTCCAAGAGCGTCGACGCGCGGACGGACGTGTGGTCGCTCGGGATCATCCTCTTCGAGCTCCTGACCGATCACGTGCCCTTCCAGGCGACGTCCGTCACGGAGCTCGTCATCAAGATCGCGACGTTGCCGCCGCTCTCCTTGAGAGGCCTCCGCGGCGACGTTCCTGGTGAGCTCGAGCACGTCGTCTCACGGTGCCTGGAGAAGGATCGCGAGCGCCGCTTCGCCAACGTCGGCGAGCTCGCGCTGGCGCTCGAACGATTCGGCCCGAAGCACTCCCGCTCGTCCCTCGAGCGAATCCTGGGGACGCTGCGCGCCGCGGGGATCTCCACCTCGGTTCCGCCGCCCTCGGGGTCGCATGCGGTGTCATTTCAGCAAACACCTCTCCACCAGTCGACGGGTGCACCTCTCACGCAGGCGACCTGGGGCAACACGGGTCCGCATCCGGGAGCGCGCACCTCGAAGACGGGGCTCTGGATCGGAATGTCCCTCTTGGGAGTTGCATTGCTTGGCGCCGTCGCGATCGGCGGTACCGTGCTGTCCTCGAAGCGGACTTCGTCGAACGCGGCGCTCATGCCCGCCACGACCTCCGTCCCCGCACGATCGACCGCGGAGACGTTGCCTTCCTCCTCCGTCACCGCAGCCGCGATGACTGCTGCCGTTACCTCGAGCGCCGACATTCCTCTGCTGGTGGCGACGGACCTGCCTGCGGCGGGCACGCCCGACGCGCACGTCGCGCCCCCCCCGACGGGGGTTCGCCCGGCGAGCATCCCGATGGCTCTCCCCGCGCGATCCATCGCGCCGACGGCCCTCCCCGTCCCCCCAGCGCCAGCCGCCAACTGCGCCCCGAACTACACGCTCGACGACCAGGGACGAAAGCACTTCAAGCCCGAGTGTTTCCTCCGGTGACCCGATGAGGACTGCATGAAGCTCCGAACCGTTGCGCTGGCGGCGACCGTCGCCGGCTCCGTCGCACTGAGCGCAGGCGCATCACGCGCGGCCGACCCGACGACGGCCGATTGCCTGGGGGCGAGCGATGCCTCGTTGAAGCTCGGCAATCAGCACAAGCTCCGTGCCGAACGCTCGCAGCTCCTCGTTTGCGCCGCTGCCACCTGCCCGGCCGACATCCGGAAGGAGTGCCTGGCGCGGGTCGACGATGTGAACGCGCAAATTCCGACCGTCGTCTTCTTGGCCAAGGACGGCGCGGGAGCGGACCTGGCGGCCGTGCGCGTCACGATGGACGGCGAGACCCTTGCCGAGCGCCTGGAGGGGACGGCGCTCTCCATCGACCCGGGTGAGCACACCTTCACGTTCGAGACCTCCGGGCAGCCCTCCGTGACGAAGAAGATCATCGTCGTCGAAGGGCAGAAGGACCGACGGGAGCTCGTGACGTTCGGAGTCCCTGCGGAGGCCGCGGCAACCGGCTCGACGACGGGGCCGTCGGTCCCGCCGCCAGAGACGAGCGAAGGGATCGGCACGCAAAAGGTGCTCGCGCTCGTGGCGGGAGGCGTAGCCGTCGTTGGACTGGGGGTCGGGGCGGCGATGGGTCTCGTCGCCATGTCCAAGAAGAGCGCCGCGCAGAGCGCGTGCCCGAACGATTGCGCCACGCAGGATGGCGTCGACAAGTGGAGCAGCGCGTCGTCGGCGGGGACCCTGTCGACGATCGGGTTCATCGTGGGCGGGGTCGGCCTCGCGGGAGCGGCGGTGCTCTGGTTCACGGCGCCGACGGCGGGCGCGCAGCCGCCGCAGGTGGGGGTAGGGCCGGGGGGGCTTCTCTTGAGGGGAGCATGGTGATGCGGGGACTCGGCAAAATCGTTGGAACGGCCGTCCTCGTGGGCGCCGTGGGTTGCAACGGCATTCTTGGCATCGACGATCATCAGCTTGCGACCGATGAAGGAGGGACCGGCAGCAGCTCCGGGTCTGCCTCCAGCAGCGGGTCCGGGTCGAGCAGTGGCTCGGCGTCGAGCAGCGGCAGCGACGCAGGCTCGAGCAGCGGGGTGGACACCGGATCGAGCAGCGGCGTGGATTCGGGTTCCGGCGGCGGGACGGACTCCGGGTCGAGCAGCGGGGTGGACGGAAGCCCGGATGGTGGAAGCGATTCGGGATGCGAGGTTTCGTCCACGCGGTGCACGGCGGGAAATGCGGTCGAAACGTGCACCTCCGGCGGGACATGGGGAACGCCGGTCTCGTGCATGAACCAGACGTGCATCGGCGGAAGCGCCGACGGCGGCGCGGGCACCCCAGAGTGCACGGGCGTGTGCGCGCCGCTGACCGTTCGATGTGCGGGCGCGGACGGCGGCGCAGGTGGCAACATCCCGCAGTCGTGTAACCCCTCTGGCCAGTGGCAGAGCGGTACGGCTTGCGCGGACGTCTGCAGCGCCGGGCAGTGCGGCGGAAACTGCAGTCCCGGGCAGACCGAGTGCGGGACGAGCAACAACGTCCTGACGTGTCCGGCAACGGGGACTTGGCCGACGAGCGGCGGGACGTCCTGCACGAGTCAGGGTAAAACCTGCGTCTCTACCGGCACCACGGGGAACCCGTCGGCGGCGTGCAGTGGATCCTGTGTGCTGGGCGTCCAAGGCTCTTGCGGGTCATGCGGGAAGGGCACCGAGACTTGCACGGCGAGCGGCACCCCTGGCACCTGCTCGGGTGATGCACCCCTGACTGCGACGTGCGGGCCCTGCAACGACGGAACGAGTAGCTGCGGAGGTCCGTGCCAGGGTGGGACGACCGACGTGGGCTCATGCGGATCCTGTGGCGGCGTCAACCAGTGCGGCGGCACGTGTTCGAAGCCTACCCCTGGCAATCTTGGCCAGGGGTGCGGAACTTGTGGCGGCACGTGGCAATGCGACAGCTCCTGTTCGATGGGCCCGACTGCGGGGAGCGGTGGAACTGCGGAAACGGTCAACCTGGATTTCAATACGAGTCACTGCTCCGCAGGCAGCGCCAACTTCACATGGAGCCCTGACTTCGGCGGACAACCCACCAATCCTTCCGGGACTTACACGGTCAACTACAGCTTCACGGATCACAACAACATGTCCGGCAGCTCTGCCACGGTCTTCTACATCGGCTGTTCGAGCAGTCCCACGAGCGGGAACGGGTATTCTGAGGCCGGACTGACAACCACCCAGACCGGCAGCTTGACGTGTCCGGTCGGTCAATCCGTCGTCTGGTACCCGACCGTCTGCGGCCAGAGCGGCGGTTGCTGCGGCGATCCGACAGTCAACTGGAACATCACGGGGTGGACGAGCAACGATGCCATCTGCGTGGCGACGCCGTGAGTCTACGTCGTGCACGCCGCTCGGCGGGCCCGACTCACCGGCAGCGTGCTCGTCGCACGACGGCTCGAGCAGCGTGTGCAACGCGGCAGGATGCCAGGTGCAGTAGCTCGCCGTGAGTCTTCAGAGAGCTCCGCGAGGCCTCCATGGACGAGCGGGGACATGAATTGACCATGGAGCACGCACCTGGGCGTGGCGATAGCTGGAAGCATGTCGGTCGCGCGCAGCTCCCTCCTGGTCGGCGTCCTGCTGCTGCTGCCCGCGCTCGCCCGCGCCGCCCCGCCGTCCATGGCGGTGGATCCGCCCACGCACCCGACCGAGCCGCCGGATAGACGAGAGACCGCGTTCGGTGCGTCGCTCGGCGGACTCCATCTTCCGTCGGGAGTCTAGGCAGCAAGGGCAGCGTGGAGCTGTCGTTCGAGATCGGCTTCACGAACCTCCTCGCTTTCGGCGGCGAGACCGACCCGTTCGGCGCGCTCTCCCTCGGCTTCGTCACCTGGTAGCGACGCCTCTCCAACGAAGGAGCCCTCCTCATGAATCGTCGACTGGCACCGTTCGTGTTTCTCGGCCTGGCCGCGGCGTCCTCCGGATGCCTCTTCTCTCGGTATGCGTCGGGCCCCCCCTACGCGGCGCAGGCCGCGACGCCGGGGAAGGCGACCGTCAACTTCTTTCGCGAGAACAAGTCGCGGTACAGCGCGATCGCCATCATGATGTCCATCCCGACCTCGGCGAACAACTGCTTCGAGATGGATAGCGGGGGGTACTACACCTACGTCGTCGACCCGGGGCACCTCGACGTCTTGGCCATCTCCGCGACGCACGGCACGCCGCGCACCGACTTCGCGATGGACCTCGAGGCCGGGGAGGTCCGCTACGTCGAGGTCGAATACGACGACGGCCCCAAGGTGGTCGAGAAGGCCGCGCCGGAGGCGAGCCCCGTCATCGCCGACACGAAGCAGATCGCGGTCTGCAGGAAGTGACCACTCGTTCGGGAAGAGAGAGAGGTGGAAGATGGTTCGTCCGAGGAGGGCCGCGCAGAGCGCGGGGCTGGTCGCGTGCGTCATGGCGATCTTGTTGCCGGTGGCGTTCGACGCGGGGTGCCGCGGAAGCTCGAGCGACGACGGGAACGACGGAGGCGCGAGCAGCGGCGTCCGAGGTTCCTCCGGCAGCGAGTCCGGAGGAGGCAGCGGCGGCTCGAGCGGTGAGGGCGGGAGCACGAGCAGCGGCGCCGGAAGCAGCAGCGGAAGCGGGGGCGCGAGCAGCAGCGGCGTGGCGACCAGCTGTTCGCCCGGAACCACCGCGTGTGAAGCGTGCACGTCGGAGAACTGCTGCACGCAGGAGACGGCGTGCTCGAACGACCCTGCGTGCGAAATCCTCCTCAAGTGCCTCCTTCTCTGTGGGAGCGACAGCACCTGCATCAACGCGTGCGGCGATTCGGTCGGCAGCGACGCGCTCAGCGAGCTCGTCGCCGCGCTCGATTGCAGCAACGCGAGCTGCGCCTCGGCGTGCAACGGCAGCGGGGGAACGTGCGGATCGACGCCCACGTTGCACGAGGACCCCCCGGGAAGCATCTACTGCAACTACGGTCCCGACGGCGGGGACCTCTCGTGCAGCGGTGGGCGGGAGTGCTGTCTGGGCGGCGCCACTGGCCCGTCCACGTTCGCCGCCGACGTCTGCGAAGGCGTCGGAAGCGGCTGCCCCAACGGCGGCCTCGTGGACGCGGGCGGAAGCCCGGGCATCCCAGTCGAGTGCAACCAGGTCGCGGACTGCACGGCCAACGGGAACTCTGGCGCGGTCGCCTGCTGCCTCCAGAACGCGACCACCCCCAGCGTCGCGGCAGGCTGCACCTACCCGCGTGCCACGCTTGGCAGCGGGATCGTCTGCGAGGACAGCCCTTGTGCGGGGGGCGAGTCGACCATCTGTTCGTCGCAGGCCGACTGCCCGGCCGGAAAGACCTGCACGCCGGGAAAGTGGAAGATCTTCGAGGTCGGGTTCTGCTTGTGAGGCGCTCGGGCCCGGACACGCCGTCGCGTCGCAGCGCGTCTCACCGAGTGCCGTCCCGCAACCCCTCCCCCCTTCGCCTCATCTACGCATCACCATGCGCTACAACCTCCTCGGCAGGACCGGTCTCTACGTCTCGGAGCTTTGCCTCGGCGCGATGACCTTCGGCGGCAAGGGCTTCTGGGAGGTGATCGGCAAGCTGGGCAACAAGGAGGTCGAGAATCTCCTCGGCACCGCGCTCGACGCGGGGGTGAACTTCGTCGATACGGCGGACGTGTACTCGGAGGGCGAGTCCGAGAAGCTCGTCGGGGGCGCGCTCAAGGCGCTCGGACGCCCGCGCGACCAGATCGTCGTCGCGACGAAGGTGCGCGGTCGCACCGGGCCCGGCGTCAACCAGGTCGGCCTCTCGCGCGCGCACATCCTCCACGGCATCGACGAGAGCCTGAAGCGCCTCGGCCTCGATCACGTCGACCTCTACCAGATCCACGGCTACGACCCGTCGACGCCCATCGAGGAGATCGTCCACGCGCTCGACGACGTCGCGCGCTCGGGCAAGGCGCGGTACGTCGGCTTCAGCAACCTGCCCGCATGGCTCGCGACGAAGGCGATCGTCTACGCGGACCAGAACCGGCTGACCCGTTTCCAGAGCGCGCAGGTCTACTACTCGATCGCCGGGCGCGACATCGAGCGCGAGATCGTGCCGATGGCGCAGTCGGAGGGGGTCGCGATCCTGCCGTGGAGCCCCCTCGCGGGGGGGCTTCTATCGGGCAAGTTCGCCCCCGAGGCGGACGCCAAGGCCGGGCCCGAGGGGGCGCGCCGCACGCAGTTCGACTTCCCGCCCGTCGACCGCGGCCGCCTGCCGCAGGTGCTCCGCGCGCTGAAGAGCGTCTCGCAGGCCACGGGCCTCTCGGTCGCGCGCGTCGCGCTCGCGTGGCACCTCACGCGGCCGTTCGTCACGAGCGTCATCATCGGCGCGAAGAACAAGGAGCAGCTCGCCGACAACCTCGCCGCGGCCGAGGTGAAGCTCTCGGCCGAGCACGTGAAGGAGCTCGACGACGCGAGCGCGCTCCCGCCGGAGTACCCGGGCTGGATGCTCGGCTTCCAGAACCGCGACGCGCGCGGCGTCCCGGCGAAGTGAGGACGATCTGGAAGGCCGAGGGCCTCGGCGTCACCGAGGCGAGCGGCCTGCGCGTCCCCCGTCCCGCCGAGCTCGCGCGCCGCGCCGGGTCTTCCGGCGGCTGAAGAGCGCGGCCGCGAGACCCAGCCCCGCGAGCCCTCCGAACGCCACGTCCGCCGGCGCGCCCGCGCCCGCGAGCACGCACCCGCACCCCTTCGACCCGGAGCCGCCGCCGCCGCTCCCGGCGTCCGCGCTTCCGGCGCCGCTGCTGCTCGCGCCGCTGCTCGTACCGCCGCCGGAGCTGCCCGCCCCGCTGCTGCTCGAGCCACTGCTCGCGCTTCCGCTGCTGCTTCCCCCGCTTCCGCTGCCGCTCGAGCCGCTCCCGCTCGAGCTCGCGCTCCCGCTGCTGCTGCTCGTTCCCCCCTCGGGCGGCGACCCGTCCGGGCCGGTGACCCCGGCGTCCTCTGCCAGGCCGTATTCGTAGGCGCCGATGTCGATCGCCGCGCCCTCGACGGTGCGCGCCACCTCGCTGATGGGGTGCACGTACTCGAACACGGGCGAGAGCGACTCGGTCGCGCCCGTGCCGGGCGCCGAGCCCGTGTCGATGCACGGCGACCCGGCCTGCAGGCTCACGTCGTAGCTCGCGACGTCGACGAACTTCGGGTCGGCGGTGAAGTTCGTCGTGAGCACGGCCGACGCCTGGCTGCTCGGCGTGCCGCCGTTGTAGAAGATGTTGTTCGTGACGACGGCCGGCGTCGCGGTCGGGTCGATGACGAAGGTGCCCGAGCCGAGATCGTTGATGACGGTGTTGTTCACGACGAAGAGGTGCGTGTCGTAGCCGGTGGGCGTCCCTTCCTCGCCGAACGTCATGATGCCGGGGTTCTGCGACGCGGCGCTCTGCTCGATGAGGTTGCCGATGATGAACGCCGTCCCTCCGTTGGGGACGTCGACCTCGTAGCTGCCCGTGCCGCCCCTCTCGTCGGTGAGCCGGTTGTAGAGGACGTGCGTCACGTACGCGCGCGACTTCACGAGGTGCCCCACCTTCGACTGGTGCGAGTACGAGTACTGGAGCGTGAACGACGCGAAGTCGCCGATGTACATGTTGTGCGAGTAGCCGTCGCCGGCGCCGTTCGAGGAGAACTCGCTGTTCTCGATGAGGATGGTCCCGGTGTTCGCCGTCGCGGGCGCGCCGAGGATGCCGTCCTGGTTGTCGTGGATGTAGCAGTTGCGGACGGTGAGGTTCAGGCCCTGGTGCCGGATGCCGGCGCCGTTGTTGCCGTCCGCCGACGAGATGGCGGCGCCCGAGAGCTCGAAGTTCTCGATGGTCGCGCTCGCCGTCCCGCCGATCGTGAAGATCCCCTTCTCCTGCGCGGGCGTGACGCCGGTGATGTCGATCTTCGCGCGCCCGTTGATTCCGCGGACGGTGAGGTTGTCCGTCGTCCACGCGCACGTGTCGCCGTCGTAGCTGCCGGCGGCGTCGACCTCGATCACGTCGCCGGCGGCAGCCGCTGCGATCGCGTCGCAGGGTTTCGCGTACGTCTGTCCGGGCCCCACCTCGAGCGTGGCTGCGCGCGCGGAGGGCGCGGCCAGAAGCGCGGCGAGGAGCGATGAAGCCGCGCCTGCGAGAGCGACCCGGCGAGAGCCCGAACGAAGCGTGGAAGGCATGCCCGCATCGTAGAGAGGAGGTCCCCGGGTGCGGCCCCCCGCGGTTCGGGGGAGACTCGGTTGGGGCGAGGGCCCTCGAAGCGCCTGTGGAAAACCCCTGAACTACGGGGCCGCCCCCGGGGGAGAGCGTGTTGGCGGCTGGTGGAGCAGCTGTTCACCTCTGCGCGCTCGCGTTGCCCGTCGGTTCAGTGAAGTGAAGTACTTACCGAAGCGCTGCCGGGATGGGGAGACAGGCCCCTCGCGGTGGTCTCCCGCCGTCAATCGAATCGCACATGGAGGTCCATGTAGCCCCAACATTTCGTGGCTTTTTGCTGGACAGCCACAAGATATGGGGGTTAGTAGTCTGAGACTCAGGCGCCGCCCTCCGTTCACCTCGATGCCCTCGAGGTGCCCGGTCGGCCCGCCGAGCACGTGCGGGCGGCCCCACCGGGGGTGCGGTCCGCGGCGGCGGGTTCTTCATTTCCTTCTGTCGAGCTGAACGAACACCCAGTCTGGCTACACTACCTGGATGGTCGTTCCGCTGAACGCTGGCACGACGAAGCTGGGGACCGGCTTCGCGCGCGCCGAGCTTACCGGGGATAGGGATAGCGAGGGGAAGCACGGCGGGCTCGCGCGGGACGCGAGCACGGACGGGCTCGTGTGGCCTCGTGCGCGCGCCGGCAAAGAGCGCGCGGGACGCGGCGAGAAGAGGTGGACGATGGCAAACTCGACGGACTTCAACGGGAACGGCACGCACGTGAGGACGAACGGGACGAAGGCGCGGACGGCTGCGAGCTCTCCCCCCAAGGCGAGCGCCGCGAAACGCGCGCCCGCGGCGGCGGCGGCGGAGAAGCGCAAGGGCGGCAAGGCTGCCCGCGGCGTCCACGTCGAGCGCCACTTCACCGCGGCGGGCACCGATCCGCTGGACGCCGTCGTCTACGAGCGCCGGTCGAGCACCATCGCGAACCCCGACGGCAGCATCGTCTTCAAGATGCTGGGCGCCGAGGTGCCGTCCGGCTGGAGCCAGCTCGCCACGGACATCCTCATCTCCAAGTACTTCCGCAAGGCGGGCCTCCACGGCGACAAGGACAAGGGCGAGACGAGCATCCGCCAGGTGGTGCGCCGCCTGGCGCACACGATCCGCACGGCGGCCGACGGCTTCGGCGGGTACTTCGCCACGAAGACCGATGCAGACACGTTCGAGGCGGAACTCTCGTTTCTCCTCGTCAACCAGTACGGCGCCTTCAACTCGCCCGTCTGGTTCAACCTCGGTCTCTGGCACGAGTACGGGATCAACGGCTCGGGCGGCAACTGGGCCTGGGATGGCGACGCCGAGACGGTGAAGGAGACCGCGGGCGCCTACGAGCGGCCGCAGTGCTCGGCGTGCTTCATCCAGGCCGTGTCCGACGACCTCATGGGCATCTACGAGCTCGTGAAGGCCGAGGCCCGCCTCTTCAAGTACGGCTCGGGGACGGGCTCGAACTTCAGCCCGATCCGCGGCAAGCAAGAGAAGCTCTCCGGCGGCGGCACGTCGTCGGGGCTCATGTCGTTCCTCGAGGTCTTCGACCGCGCCGCGGGCGCGACGAAGAGCGGCGGCACCACGCGCCGCGCCGCCAAGATGGTGTGCCTCGACATGGACCACCCCGAGATCCTCGACTTCATCAACTGGAAGGTCCGCGAGGAGAAGAAGGCGCACGCGCTCATCGCGGCGGGCTTCAGCTCGGACTTCAACGGCGACGCCTACCATACGATCAGCGGGCAGAACTCGAACAACAGCGTGCGCGTGACCGACGAGTTCATGCGGGCGGTCGAGGCAGGCGCCAAGTGGCAGACGCGCTACCGCATGACCAACGAGATCTGCGACACGTACGAGGCCAAGCACGTCTGGCGCCAGGTGGCCGAGGCCGCGTGGGGCTGCGCCGACCCCGGCGTGCAGTACGACTCGACGATCAACAAGTGGCACACGTGCCCGAACTCGGGGCGCATCAACGCGTCCAACCCGTGCTCGGAGTACATGTTCCTCGACGACACGGCCTGCAACCTGGCGAGCGTCAACCTCACCAAGTTCCAGCGCGAGGACGGCACGTTCGACGTCGAGGGCTACCGCCACGCGTGCCGCGTCTTCTTCGTCGCGCAGGAGGTCCTCGTCGATCTCTCGAGCTACCCCACGGGCCCGATCGCGAAGAACAGCCACGACTACCGCCCGCTCGGCCTCGGCTACGCGAACCTCGGCAGCCTCCTCATGTCGGTCGGCGTGCCGTACGACAGCCGCGAGGGGCGCGCGATCGCCGCCGCGTTGACGGCCATCATGTGCGGTCACGCCTACAAGGCGAGCGCCGACATGGCGGCGACCAAGGGCCCCTTCCCCGGCTTCGCCAGGAACCGCGAGCCGATGCTGCGCGTGATGCGTATGCACCGGGACGCCGCCTACGCGATCGACCGCGACGCATGCCCGACGGACCTCTACCGCGCGGCGTGCGACGACTGGGACGCCGCCGTCCGCGAGGGCGACGCGCACGGCTATCGCAACGCGCAGGCGACGGTGCTCGCGCCCACCGGGACGATCGGCCTGCTCATGGACTGCGACACGACCGGCATCGAGCCGGACTTCGCGCTCGTGAAGTTCAAGAAGCTCGCCGGCGGCGGCTACTTCAAGATCGTCAACCAGACGGTGCCCCGCGCGCTCCGGCGCCTCGGCTACACCGAGCGCGAGGTGCAGGAGATCGTCGCCTTCGTGTCGGGGACGAACACGCTCCTCGCAGCGCCGCACGTCAACCGCCGCACGCTCAAGGAGAAGGGCTTCGTCGACGCCGAGATGGCGAAGGTCGAGGCCGCGGTCCCGGGTGTCTTCGACCTCGACAGCGCGTTCGCCGCATGGGTCGTGGGCGAGGACACGTACGAGCGCCTCGGCGCGACGAAGGAGCTCCGCTCGCAGAAGGGCTTCTCGCTGCTCGAGCACCTCGGTTTCTCGCGCCAGGAGATCGACGAGGCGAGCGACGTCATCGTCGGGCGGATGACCATCGAAGGCGCTCCGCACCTGCGCGACGAGCACTACGCCGTCTTCGACTGCGCGAACCGCTGCGGCAAGAGCGGCGAGCGCTACCTCGCGCCGATGTCGCACGTGCGGATGATGGGCGCGGTGCAGGCGTTCCTCAGCGGCGCCATCTCGAAGACGGTGAACCTGCCGAACGACGCGACCGTCGAGGACGTCGAGGCCGTCTACGAGGAGGGCTGGCGCCTCGGGCTCAAGGCGGTCGCGCTCTACCGCGACGGCTGCAAGGCGAGCCAGCCGCTGTCGACGGGCGGCGAGAAGAAGCGGGACAGGGCCGACAACGTGTCGGCGCCGGCCACCGCGGCGACCCTCGCCCCCGAGCCCTTGCTCGCGCCGATGCCGCAGACCGACGAGGCCCAGGGCCAGCCGCAGCTCACGCTGAACATGGCGCCCAACACGCGCCTCTACGGGCAGCGCGCGCGCCTTCCCAAGAAGCGCCTCGGCTTCACGCAGGAGGCGCGCGTCGGCGGGCACAAGATCTTCCTCCGGACCGGCGAGTACGAGGACGGCCACCTGGGCGAGATCTTCATCGACATGCACAAGGAGGGCGCCGCCTTCCGCAGCCTGATGAACTGCTTCGCGATGAGCGTCTCGGTGGGCCTGCAGTACGGCGTGCCGCTCCAGACGTACGTCGACCAGTTCACCTTCACGCGGTTCGAGCCGCAGGGCCCCGTCGAGGGGCACCCCTACGTGAAGTTCTCGACCTCGATCGTGGACTTCATCTTCCGGACGCTCGGCGTCGAGTACCTGCGTCGCTACGACCTCGCGCACATCAAGCCCGAGCTCGACGCGCAGGTGCAGCCCGAGCCGCCGAGCCTCCGCCAGCTCCCGCACGCCAGCGAGGCGACGGGCACCGGCGCGAGCATCGCGACCGGCGCGGCGCCGGGCGACACGAGGCCGCTCCCGCACACGAAGGAAGCGACCGCGCGCAGCGCCGCGATGAGCGAGACCCTCGGCGACGGCGCCACCGGCTCCCCTCTCGACGCGCAGCTCGACACGATGATGGGCGACGCTCCCGTCTGCGACGTCTGCGGCCACATCACCGTCCGCAACGGCGCTTGCTACAAGTGCTTGAACTGCGGCAACTCGATGGGCTGCAGCTGATCCACCCGTAGACGTTCCACGGGCTCCGCGAGCGTCCCGGGTCGCCCTTCCTCGGCCCGGGACCTCGCGGGGCCGACCTTTCGGCCGGCGGTGGACCTCCGCCCGTTCACTTTCGCGCGCCCGCGGCACCGGCCATGCTTCACCGGTGATGCCGGGTCCGGGCCCGGCGAAGGAGTGCCGGCGTGCGACGAACCCTCTTCCTGGCAGGCGCGGCGCTCGCCCTCGTGGCGGGCGGCTACGCAGCGTACGGGTGCGGGGGAAGCGAAAGGGCCACGGGCTCCTCCGACGCCGGCGCGAGCGACGCCGTCGAGCCGGCAGAAGCGTCCGCCGGCGACGAGTACGAGACCGACGCAGGGCTCGCCGCGGCGCGCGCGAAGATCCAGCACGTCATCCTCATCAACCAGGAGAACCGCTCGTTCGACCACTACTTCGGCACCTTCCCCGGGGCCGACGGCATCCCGATGGACGGCGGCGCGCCGACCGTGTGCAACCCCGTGCCCGACGGCGGCGGGTGCCTCGCGCCCTTCCACGACCCGATGGACCGCAGCGCCGGCGGCCCGCACGGCGTCACCGCCTTCACAGCGTGCCTCGCGGACGGCGGGATGAACGGCTTCGTCGCCAGCGCGGCAGCCAGCGCGAAGGATCCCTGCAAGGTGACGGGCGACCCGAACTGCGTGCTCGGCGCTGCGGCCAACGTCATGGGGTACAAGGACGACCGCGAGATCCCGAACTACTGGGCCTACGCGAAGACGTTCACCCTGCTCGACCACATGTTCGAGCCGGTCGCGTCCTTCAGCCTCCCCGACCACCTCTACATGGTCTCCGGCTGGTCGGCGACGTGCACCCCGGCGTCCGACCCGATGCACTGCACCTCGGACCTCGACAACCCGGGCAACGCGGCCCACACGGGGACATCCTCGGCGAAGCCCGAACCGCCCGACCCCGAGTTCGCGTGGACCGAGGTCACCTACCTGCTCCACAAGGCCGGCGTGAGCTGGCGCTACTACGTCGCTTCGGGCACGGAGCCGGATTGCGAGGACGGCGCGATGACCTGCGACGCGGGCGTCCAGCACTACCTCAACCCCGGCTACTGGAACGTCCTGCCCTGGTTCGACGACGTGAAGGCCGACGACGAGGTGGGGAACGTCGCGGACACGACGACCTTCTTCTCCGATCTCGCCGCAGGCAAGCTCGCCGCCGTCAACTGGATCATCCCGAGCGACGAGCTGAGCGAGCACCCGACCAACCTCGTGTCGACGGGGCAGGCGTACGTGACGACGGTCATCGACGCCGTCATGAAGAGCCCCTTCTGGAACAGCACGGTCATCTTCCTCACGTGGGACGACTGGGGCGGCTTCTACGATCACGTCCCGCCGCCCTCGGTCGACGCGAACGGGTACGGCTTCCGCGTGCCGACCATCACGATCAGCCCGTGGGTGAAGCCCGGCGTCGTCGACCACACCGCCTACAGCCACGACGCGTACCTCCGCTTCGTCGAGGACCTCTTCGCGAACGGGGCGCGCCTCGACCCGAAGAGCGACGGCCGCCCCGACGACCGCCCCACCGTGCGCGAGACGGTGCCCGGCCTCGGCGATCTCCTCTCCGAGTTCGACTTCACGCAGGCGCCGAACCCGCCGCTGGTCCTCGCTCCGTGCCCGTCTGGCGTCGACACCGTCTTCCCCGACGGCGGCCAGGCGAGCCCCTGCCAGTGAGCGCAGGGCCGGCGGGCCGACGGGCCGGCGCGCCAACCGCCTCCCGTGCGGCGCCCCCTCGCCGTTCGTGACCCAGATCGGGTTTCCGCCGTGTGCGACCAGGTGACGGCCGCGCGCGTCGTATGCTCCCGCGCATGGCCCCCTCCGACGACGCCCCCTTCGACGGCGGCTGCACCTGCCGCTCCGTGCGGTATCGCATGACGATCCGCCCGATGTTCGTTCACTGCTGCCACTGCCGGTGGTGCCAGCGCGAGACCGGCTCCGCGTTCGCCCTGAACGCGCTCGTCGAGGCGGACCGCGTGGTGCTGCTCGAGGGCGAGCCGGACATCGTCCCCACGCCGTCGAACAGCGGCAAGGGCCAGCGCGTCGCGCGCTGCCACGTGTGCCGCGTCGCGCTGTGGAGCAACTACGCGGGCGCCGGCGACAAGCTGCGCTTCGTCCGCGTGGGGACGCTCGACCGGCCCGACGCGTTCCCGCCGGGCATCCACATCTTCACGGCGTCGAAGCAGCCCTGGGTCGTGCTCCCGCCCGGGACGCCCGCGGTGCCCGAGTACTACCGGAGCGCCGAGGTGTGGCCCGCCGAGAGCCTCGCGCGACGCGCCGCGCTGGCGCTCTGAGCGCGCTCGCGTCCCTGCGCGATGCCGCGCGCCCTCGCGAGGCGCCCGCTCGCGGAGCGTCGCGAGCGATCGCGGACCTTGCTCGCGGAACCGCTCGACGGGCGGTCGCACGGCGTCCGTCGGGGGCCCCGCACCCCCGCGCGTCACGCTGGGCGTGAACCATTCCGGCGCCACGCGCGCGCGCGTCGCGCCACACCGGGGGCATGCCGGTTGCTGACTGGCGCGGCCATGAAGCGCCACCTGCTCGTCTTCCTCGCCCTCCCCGTCGCCGGCTGCGTCGCCACCCCCGGCGGTCCGGAGACCGTCGGGTCGACCGAGCAAGCGGCCACCGTGTGTGGCCAGACGTCGGTGAAGGGCGTCGACGTCTCGCACTACGACGACACGGTCGACTGGGCGCAGGCGAAGGCGGCCGGCATCTCGTTCGGGTTCGCCAAGGCGACCGAGAGCACGAACTTCGTCGATCCCCAGTTCGCCGCGAACTGGTCGGGCATGAAGGCCGCGGGAGTCGCGCGCGGCGCGTACCACTTTTTCCACCCCGAGGTCGATGCGACGCAGCAGGCCGATTACGTCATGAAGACCGTCGGCACGCTCGAGGCAACCGACCTCCCTATCGTGTGCGATCTCGAGCAGACCAACGGCGTGAGCGAGTCCGAGACCCTCGCCGACGCCATCACCTTCCTCGCCGCCGTCACCAAGGCGAGCGGCAAGACGGCGGTCCTCTACGTGAGCCCGTCGTTCCTCTCGAGCTACGCAGGGCTCCAGCCGTACGGTCTCTGGATCGCGAACTGGAGCGTGAGCTGCCCCGACGTCCCCTCGCCGTGGTCGTCGTGGGCGTTCTGGCAGTACAGCGACACCGGGACGGTCGCGGGGATCACGGGCGCGAGCGCGGTCGACCTCGACTACTTCAACGGGACGCTCTCCGAGCTGACCGGCGGCGGGTCGTCGTCGGGCAGCAGCAGCGGGAGTGGTAGCGGCAGCAGCAGCAGCAGCGGCTCGAGCAGCGGCAGCGGCGGGTCGACGAGCGGCAGCAGCGGCTCGGGCGGCGGGAGCACCAGCGGCGGATCGAGCAGCGGCGCGTCGGACGACGGAGGGACCGGATCGAGCACGGGCGGCGGCTCGACGAGCGGCGGCGGGTCGACCAGCGGCAGCGGCGGGAGCACGAGCTCCGGAAGCACGAGCGGCGGGTCGAGCGGCGGATCGGGGAGCGGATCGGGCGGCAGCAGCAGCGGCGGCGGTTCGAACGGCGGCAGCGACGCGGACGGCGGCGACGGCACCCCGCACGCGGGTGGGTCGAGCGGCGCGGGTGGGTCGAGCGGTGCGGGCGGCTTCGGCGACGCGAGCTCCGGAGGGACCGGCTGCACCGTCGGCGCCGGCGCCGGGAGCACGCCGGCGCCCGCGTCGGGCCTCGGGTTCCTCTTCGTCCTCATCGGCCTCGCGTTCCGCCGTCGCTGACGGCACGCGGCCGTGCGCGACGCGCGCGACGTGCGGGACGTGCGGGACGTGCGGGACGTGCGGGCGGGAGCCGGTTACTCGGGCAACCGCAGCGACGCGAGCGCCTTCGACGTCGCCGCCGACGCGCCCTCCGCGCCCGCGACGATGACCCCCACCGCGTACGGGTACCGAGCCTGAACCTCCAGCGCGATGGGCGCGGGCCCCACGATCTTCACGTCGACGCTGGCGACGCCGTCCACGAGCAGCGGCGTCCCCACCTTGCAGGTGACCCCCGACGCCTTGAAGCCCTGGCACGCCTCGCGCGCCACGATGCGCGCGATCGAGGCGCTCTTCGCGTCGCGCTCCGAGCCGAGGGCGGTCTTGGCGAGCGGGCGCTCGAAGCGCGTCGCCAGGATGGTGAACGCGAGGCTTGCCGCGTCGTAGTCGCACTCGTACGGCGCGAGCTTCAGCGCGCCGAGCTCCGTCTGGTCCTTGTCGGGGTCGCCTGCCTTCGGCGTGCACGGGAGGCTCATGCGGAGCTCGTCGCGACCGACGGTGAGCGTGTGCTCCTCGTACTCGGACTTCTGCATCGAGCTCGCTGCGGGGATCGATGCGGCGGAGTCCTCGCGCGGCCCGGGTGGCGCGAGCCGTGCAGCCTGCGCATCGGTGGGGACCGTCGCGGCGGGCGGCGCGGTCGCGGGCGCCGGCGCCGCAGCCTGCGGGGCGAGCGGCAGGGCGCCGCACCCGGCGACGAGCGGCAGCAGACCAGCCATCACGGCCAGGACGGGACGCATGCGTCTTCGTACGCGCCGCGGAAGACGACCTTCCCTCGCGTCAGCCGAAGCTGCGGACCACGACCTCGCCGACCTTGCCGCGCTTGGTGACCTTCGAGTTGACGCTCCGCGACGCGAGCACGCGGTCGATGCGGAAGGGCGCGTAGAGCTTCCGCACCTCCGGCGTGTCCGAGTTCGAGAGCATGACGTGCACGCCCTTGGCGGCGAGCTTCGTGAAGACGTCGGCGAGGCGCGCCTGGTCGTCGGCGCCGAAGCCGCCGGGCACGTACGAGGTGAAGTCCGACGTCGTGGACACCGGCACGTACGGCGGGTCGAAGTAGACGAAGTCGCCGGCGCGGGCGCGTCGCGGGACGTCCGTGAAGTCGCGCACCTCGATCGTGACGTCGCGGAGCGCGCGCGCGCAGGCGCGGAGGTTGGCGAGGCTGTCGGGATGGCGGAAGCCCGGGTTGACGTAGCGGCCGAACGGCACGTTGAAGCGCCCCGAGCGGTTGACGCGATAGAGGCCGTTGAAACCGGTCTTGTTGAGGAAGATGGTGCGCGCGGCGCGCTCCGCGAGCGAGAGCTCCGCCGGGTCCTTCGCGCGGACGGCGTAGTAGTGCTTCTCCTCGTAGCGGTGCCGGTCGAGCGCGCGGATGACGTCCTCGACGTGCTCGCGCACGGCGCGGTAGCAGTCGACGAGCTCCGCGTTGACGTCGGTCAACGTCGCGCGCGGCGGCCGCAGGTGGAAGAAGAGCGCGGCGCCGCCGACGAACGGCTCGAAGTAGCGGCCGTACCGCGGCGGCAGGAGGGGCCCCATCTGGGCGAGGAGCTGGCCCTTGCCGCCCACCCACTTGAGGAAAGGACGCGCGCCGGCGAGGGAGGGGTCCGCTCCGCGCGCCGCTCGCTTCATGGGGCGGGCGGACCCTACCAGCCCCGCCCCGGCCGCCACAACTGCACCCGTCCATCCAGTCCGCCGCTCCAATTTTCATGGCAGCAAAGGAGACGTCTTTGGGTCGTGCCCACGCGTTGTGCCTACACGTCCGCGCGTGTCACTCCACCGCCCGCAGACGGTACCCACTCGCCGCGGAGCTTCGAACATGGACCTCGAGTCACGCGCCGGCCTCTCCGACACCACCGCACCCTGGCCGCCCATCCCGGCCGATGAGTCGGGGTCCTTCCGCTGGCTCCGGCCGGGCGAGCTCCTCGCCATCCCGGTGCCGACCGCGGCGCTCCAGCTCGACGCCATGCTGCGGCACCTCGAGATCGACGGCGAGTTCGGCGACTGGCCGGCCGCGTCCATCCACCTCGCGCAGGCGCGCGCCACCTGGCAGCGCATGGAGCCGGCCGTGTCGGCTCGCACGATCGTCCGCAAGCACCTGCGCGGCGCCCGCAAGGCCGCGCGCGAGCTCGCCCGCTCGCTCGACCGCGCCGCCGACGCCGTGCGCGAGGGCCGCAAGGCCGACGTCGTGAAGCTGGCGCGCGAGGCCATCGCGCACATCGAGGCCATCGAGCAGGTCTTCGAGTAGGGCGGCGGAGGCCGCTCAAAACTACGCCGCCCCACGGAGATCGCGTACCCTCGTCGTCCGTATCCAGGACCGAGGAGATACCGATGACTTCGCCCGCACGCCGTGCCGCGGTGTTCTTCACGTTCGCGCTGGCCTTCCCCGTGTTCGTGATGGGGTGCCCGAAGAAGCCCGCGCCGGTGGTCGACGCCGGCGAGCCGCCGCCGCCCGCGAGCAGCAGCGTGACCGAGCTCGCGCCGCTGACCGAGGACGACGCGGGCGACGCCGCCGCCGAGGCCGAGGCCGGCCCGAAGAAGTGGACGGGGACGGGCATGAACGTGAACCAGGCGCGCATCGCCGCGTGCTGCAGCGCCATGCGCGCCGAGGCGAGGAAGCTCGGCGCGAGCCCCGAGGCGTTCCAGCTGACGGCGGCCGCCGGCCAGTGCGACGTCTTCGCGAGGCAGGTGGGCCCCGGCGGCAACGCGCCCGAGGTGAACCAGCTGCGGCAGATACTGCGGAGCGTGAAGCTGCCGATGGCCTGCAACTTCTAGAGGGCGCGGGCGCGGGCGCGGGCGCGGGCGCGGGCGCGGGCGCGGGCGCGGGCGCGGGCGCGGGCGCGGGCGCGGGCGCGGGCGCGGGCGCGGTAAAGAGGGGAGTGCGCGGGTGGCGCACTGTCAAGACCGAACAAGAGGATTGTCTCGCTCTCGCACGCCCTCGCGCACGCGCACTGCCTTCTCTTCTGCTCGTCGGTTGCTTGACGGTGCCACGATGCTCGCACGCGTCCAGGACGCGCGCAGGAAGCGCGCGCCGCAGGAGCGGCCCTCCGCGGCTTCGCCGCTCCGGGTCCCGGACCCCTGCTGCGCGTCGTGGCGTGGGGCGCGTGTGCTTCGCGCAGCGGGCGCGGGGCGCACGAAAGGAACAGACCATGCTGCGAATTCACGATGTGATGCTCGAGGTCATCGTCACCATGCGGCCCGTCGTCGGGGCGGTGGAGCGATGCGACCGTGACCTCGGTTCTCAGCTGCGGCGGGCGGCCAGCTCGGTGGTGCTCAACGTTGCTGAGGGGAGTGGCTCCGCGGGCGGCAATCGCCTGCAGCGGTACCGCACGGCGCTCGGCTCGGCCCGCGAAACCTGGGCATGCCTGCAAGTGGCGCAAGCCGCGGGCTACGTCGGCTCGCTTCCGCCTTCCCTGCCGGCTCTCATGAATCGCGTCATCGGCACCCTCGTTCGCGTCACGGCGTAGTCGAGGCACGGCGAGCGGCCCACCCGAGCCGCTCGCCGCCACGCCTCAGCGCACGTTCTTCACCAGCACCGCGCGCACGTGGTCGATCTTGTCGAGCAACCCCGCATCGACGCTGTTCACGTAGCCGAGCGCCAGCGCCGAATCCAGGCATGCCGCGGTCTCACGCGCCGAGCCGAGTGCGTTGCGGTAGCGCTCCCGCCGCGTGCCTCCGTTGCAACCGCTGCCTTCACTGCAGTTGAGTGCGACGCTCGTCGCAGCCCTCCGAAGCTGACGAGCGAGGTCCCGGTCATGCGCTTCGATCGCAGCGACCACCGGCCGCAGCTCCCGGAGCACCTCGAGAATGACTTGATAGATGCGAAGCATGGCAACGCTCCTTTGCCCGACCGCGCCTCTCGCGACGGGCCCCCCCGTCCCGCGCCGCGCGCAGGCGGCGTCAAGGACACGGAGCGGCCGCCAGGCCGCGCAGTGCCGCTGCCCCCGGCAGCGGCGCGCGCTCCTGCGCGCGTCCTTGATGCCGCCGAGCACGGCGCGACCATCGAAAAGCCCGAGCGAACAGCCCTATTGCGTCCCTCGCAAGTTTGACGGAATGGACATCACAGCGCGGGCGCGGGCGCGGGCGCGGGCGCAGGCGCGGGCGCAGGCGCATGGCGCATGGCGCAGCCAACGCCTTTCTTGGCCCCTTGCCCTCCCGCCCCCCTACGATCGTTCGCATGCGGCCCGTACTCCACGCCCACTGCCCCCGCGCGCGCATCCGGCGCGCCTTCCCGACCCACTGCGAGGTCGTGCGCGCGCGCGACTACTCGCTCGTCGGGACGCACGCGCTCGACGTGTCGCCCCGCGGGATGCTCCTCCGGACCGACACCGCCGTGATGACCGGCGAGGAGCTCCTCGTCCTCTTCCGCGTGCCCACCGGCGACTGGTTCGACTGCGACGCGCACGTCGCGCGCGTCCTTCACGGCCGCCGCCGCCGCGACGAGACCCGCGCCGTCGGCATCGAGTTCGCTCCGCTCGACCCGTGGCGGGACATCCTCCTGTGCGACTCGCTGAAGAACGCCCCCCGCGCGACGCGCGGCGTGGAGCGACGCGGCGAGCGCGCCGCGTAGCACTCGCCGGTAGCTCCGTCCGCACTCCTGGCGCCGTCGCCGGAGCTCGTGGTCTAGCCGCGCGTCGCGAACGGGTTCCGGACGCGAACGATGCCGTAGTGGCGCCCGTCCTGGAAGTCCTCGGTCACGAGCTCGCGGATGCCGTAGTGCTCCGCGTACGCCCACAGGTGAGCGTCGAACCACGAGAGCCGGTAGGCGGCCGCGCCGCGCAACGCGGTGCGCACGAGCGTCTCGTCGGGATAGAGAACCTCGAACTGGTTCAGCATCTCTTCGGCCTCGAGGCGTGCGTCGTCGCCGTCGAGGAGCGGGCGCTTCCCGGGACGCGCGCGCGTCACGGCCGCCACGAACTCGACCACGGCCTGGTGAGGGACGCGCAGCGTGCCGTCGGCGACCCCGCTGCGCAGCAGATCGTTCGCAATCCGCTGCTTGTCCGGGAACCGGGGGTCGAAGCGATAGACGAGGACGTTGGTGTCAACGAGGAAGGCCACGCGTGTAGAGGTCCTCCCGCTTCCATCCTCGATCCGCGGGGCGCCTCGCGGGGCGCCTGCCCTGGCGCTTCTTCTGCCTTGCCGTCGCTGCGTCGAAGAGGCGCAGCCGCTCGGCGGGATCGCTCGACGACGGCGCCGAACCGGGGATCACGCGGAGCGAGTCCCCTGCGGGGACCCAGTCGATCTCGCTGCCGGGCCGAATGCCGTACCGGTCGGCCAACTCCTTGGGCACCGTGACCTGGAGCTTGCTGGTCACCTTGCTCATGTCCTTACTCTAGTAAGGACGACTTCCTTGTCAACGACGCGAAACGGGATCCCGGAGAGCGCCGCTCGCGTTCCCCGCGGCGCCCTCCGGTTCCCTGACGATGCGCGCCCCCTGACCGACCTCTGGACGACGAGGTCGTACCGCACGACGAACGTCATGCGGCCGTGACGGGGACGCGCTTTACGAGGCGGCGACTACTTCGACGCGCCCGGGGTGGGCGTGGTCGTCGTGGTCGCAGCCGGCTGTGCAGGCGAAGGCGCGTCGGTCGTCACCGTGACCGGAGTCACCGTGACGCCCGTGACGTTCCCCGTGATCGCGGACTTCTGCTTCTTCGAAGCAGTCCCCCGCGCTTTCCGGGTCGCATCGGCCTTCGCCTGGGCGGCCGCCTTCTGCTCGACGGTCAGCGGCTCCGGAACCTTGGGAGGTTCGAGGCCGAAGTCCGCCAGCGTCTGGTCCGCCGTGCCGTACGTGCCTTGGAGGTTCCGCTTGAGAGCCAGATAGACCGGGCTCGCCTTCGCGTTCGCTCCACGCATCGTCCGCACGGCGCCCTTGGCGCTCTTCTGCGCGGCGTTCACGGCGAGGATGGCCACGATGACGCTCGTGAAGAGCGTGATGAGGTCCTGCGTCGTGTACGTCTCGCCCCCGAGCGTGAACTGCGCGTTCGGGGAGTGCTTCTGCAGGCCTGCGATGATTGCCTGCATCTGCGCCAAGGCTGCCGCCTTGCTCGACATGGATGAATTGGGCATAGACATTCTCCTTTCTGGGCGGGGCGCACTTCGCCGACGCGGCAGCCCCGCCGGAGACGACCTCCGACGGGGACGTGCCTTGCATTCCCACTTCCGTTCCCCATCCGAGGAACAGGCCGCAGACCCCCCCTCGATCCGGACAGGAAATCGACATGGCCCCGCAAGTGCGCGCCGCGCCTGCGGGATTCCCGGCGACGCCGGCGCGGCTGCCCCGGCGCCGGCATCGATCGCGGGCCCTCAGCGCTTCGAGGGCAGGACCTTCGCTCCGTAACCCGGCTCCCGCGCCGGCGTGGGGGCGACCGGCGGCGGCGCGGGCGGAGGCTGGACCTGCACCGTCGGCGCAGGCGGCGGCGGCTCGGGAGGCGGCGGCGCGCTCCGGCCGGCGACGATCGCGACGAGGCCGAGGAGGAGGAGCAGCAGCAGGACGAAGACCGGCAGGATCAGCTTCCGGCGGAGCACCTTCTTCCAGCGGGCGTCGAGCTTCGCCTGCAGGCGCGTGATGCGCTTGCGGAGGGCCTCTCCGGTCGTTCCCCGCTCCGCCGCGAGCGTCTCCCAGGTCGCGTTCTCGTCCCAGCGGATGTCGTGCATCACCGCGACGTCGTCCTCCGTGAGGCCGATCTCGGGCGCGACCTGCTGCACGAACGCGAGCTGGTGGCGCGCGAGGAGCGCCCGCTCGGGCGTCATCGGCGACGAGGGCCGCAGGCGGTCGACCACGTTGGGCCGGTCCCGCTTTCCCTCGCTCCCCTCGCCTTCCCCGTCGCTCACGGTGCGGGGCGCGTCGTCGAAGCGTGCCCGCTCCACCGTGATGCGCCGGAAGTAGTCCTTGATCTTGCCGTCGAGCACCGTCTTGGCGAGCCCGAACATGCGCGGCATCGTGCAGGCGGGGTCCGCGTCGCCGCGGCGCCGCCAGAGCGCGTCCTTCACCGAAGCGGCGATGTCTGCCTTGTCGCCATACGGGAGCTTGAGCGGGGCGAGCGTCGCGGCGATGTAGGCGCCGAGGCTCGGGTCCGAGAGCGCCCGCGCGAACGCCTCGACGGTCGGGACGCCGGGGGCGGGGTCGTTCGCGGGCGTCCGGTGCGCGGGCGCGAGTGCGGGCGCGGGCGCGGGCGCGAGCGCGAGCGCGAGCGCGAGCGCGGGCGCGGGCGCGGGCGCGGGCGCGAGCGCGGGCGGATGGGGCGTGCGGAAGGCGAACGGCGGCGTGGGGACCTTGCGGGACATGGACGTGAGCTCCTCCTCACCCTCCCATCGGCTGGCGGGCGAAAAAGTGTCGTGGTCGGCGTGCGATTTCCGGCCGCAGGTGCCGCCGGGGAGGACGTCTCGAACCGCCCTCCTACTCACACATGTCGATCCCCCCCCTTTCGTGACGAACTATTTGGCGTCCCGATGACGATTGTCGGCGCGGGAGCCGGCCCCCACGGCGGAGGATCGCGACGGGAGCCCGGGGGATCGTGTGAGGACGCCCTCCTCACGCCCGAGGAGCCCGGGAGATCACGTGAGGACGCCCTCCTCACGTCCGAGGAGCCCGGAGGATCGCGTGAGGACGCCCTCCCCACGACTGGGGAGCCCGGGGGATCGCGTGAGGACGCCCTCCCTGTGCGCCCGGGGCCCCTCCCGCAGCGCGCTATGGTCCTCCCCATGACCGCCCACGCGCGCCACACCATCGACTGCGACGTCCTGCCGCGCTTCTCCGCGGCGTACCTCCGCGTCGCGGGCGACGAGTGCGCCTTCGTCGAGACGCACACGACCCACGCGCAGCCGCGCCTCCTCGCGGCGCTCGCCGAGCACGGCCTGCGCCCCGAGCAGGTCCGCTGGATCGTCGTCACGCACGCGCATCTCGACCACGCGGGCGGCGCGGGCGCGCTCCTCGCGCGGTGCCCCAACGCGACCCTCCTCGCCCACCCTCGCGCGGCGCGTCACCTCGTCGACCCCGCGCGCCTCGTCGCCAGCGCGACGCAGGTCTACGGCGCCGCGCGCTTCGCGGAGCTCTACGGGCACATCGAGCCCGCGCCTGCCGCGCGCGTCCGCGCCCTCGAGGACGGCGCAACCTTCGACCTCGGCGACGCCACGCTCCGCGTCCACCACACCGCCGGCCACGCCAAGCACCACTTCGTCGTCGACGATCCCGCCACCGGCTCCGTCTACACGGGCGACGCCTTCGGCCTCGTCTATCCCGCGCTCCAGGCGCGCGGGCGCTTCGCGCTCGCCTCGACGAGCCCCACCGACTTCGACGCGGCCGAGGCGCGCGCCAGCATCGACCGCATCGTGGCGCTCGGCGAGAAGAGCGCCTGCCTGACGCACTACGACGCGGTCGACGACGTCGCCGCGGTGGGCGCCCAGGTGCGGGCGTGGGTCGACCGGTCGGAGGGCTGGCTCGCCGAGGCGACCCGCAGCGACGCGCCTCTCGCGGACCTCACGCGCGAGCTCCAGGCGAAGATCCGCGCCGCCATCGACGAGGAGTCGACGCGCCGCGGCCTCGGCTTCGGCGACTCGGAGAAGAAGCTCCTCACGCTCGACGTGGACCTCAACGCGCAGGGGATCGCGTTCGTGGCCGACCGCGCGCGCAAAGGCACCTCCCCGCCGTCCTGAAGGCCGGGTACGATGGGGCCATGGTGATCATCGAGGTCCACCTGGCCCCGGGCAAGAAGTCGTTCGAGCTCTCCGAGGAGATCATCGCCGAGACCAAGGCGCAGGTGATGACGCACGCCGAGGCCGCGGGCGTGGGCTTCGAGGGCCTGCCGCCGCCGCCTGCCGGGCGAGAGGTGCGCTACGTCGCGGTGCGCGACACCGACTCGCGCTGGATCCTCAACTCGCTCGAGGCGAACCCCGACGTGGGGAGCTTCAAGATGCACAACGTCGACTGACCGGTCCGGGGGCGACGAGCGCGAGCGCAAGCGCAAGCGCAAGGCTGGGCGTGGGTGTGGGCGCGGGCGGGCCGCGGCCGTGGGCGCGGGCCGCGGCCGTGGGCGTGGGCTTCCAACCCGGCTTCGGAGCGTGCATCATGGCTGCTGTCGAATGAGGCTGAGCGAATCCATCCGCTTCTACGCCGCGACCGACGTGGGGAAGGTCCGCGATCACAACGAGGACAACTTCCTCGTCGACAAGAAGCTCGCCCTCTTCATCGTGGCCGACGGCATGGGCGGCCACGCCGCGGGCGAGGTCGCGAGCGCGATCGCCGTGCGCACGGTCCACGAGGAGATCAAGCGCGAGAAGGAGCTCCTCGACGACTACGCGACCGGGGCGACCGGCGCGAACAAGGTGACGCCCAAGGACGTCGTCGCGCTCCTCGAGCACGCCGTCCAGCGCGCCTGCTCGAAGATCCACGAGGAGGCCCGCGCCGACGCCGCGAAGCGCGGCATGGGCACGACGCTGAGCGCGCTCCTGGTCGTCGGCCACCAGGGCTTCATCGCGCACGTCGGCGACAGCCGCATCTACCTGTCGCGGGGCGGCAAGGTCCAGCAGGTGACCGAGGACCACACCGTCTACAACGAGCTCATAAAGCGCGGGAAGCTCACGCGCGAGCAGATCGAGAAGGTCCAGCAGAAGAACGCCATCACGCGCGCCGTCGGCGTCTACGAGCGCGTCGAGGTCGACACGCTCGTCATCGAGCTCATCGCGGGCGACATCCTCATGCTCGCCAGCGACGGCCTGCACGGGTACATCGAGGCCCCCGAGGAGCTGAAGGAGCCGCTCGCCCTCGAGGGCGACGAGGGCGTCAAGGCGCTCGTCGCGCTCGCGAACGACCGCGGCGGCAAGGACAACATCACGACGGTCGTCGTGAAGGTCGGCGAGGAGGGCGCGACCGACGCCGACCGCGCGCGGCGCCTGGCCCTCAAGCGCGACGTGCTCGCGAACATGCCGCTCTTCGCGCGCCTCACCGAGCGCGAGCTCCTGCGCGTCATGCAGGCCGTCGAGGTGCGCACCTACGAGGACACCGAGACGGTCATCCGCGAGGGCGACAAGGGCGACGAGCTCTTCATCGTGCTCGACGGCAAGGTGCGCGTCTCGCGCGGCGAGCAGGTGCTGACGACGCTCGGCCCGGGCGAGCACGTGGGCGAGATGGCGCTCATCCGGAGCGTGCCCCGGTCCGCGACGGTCACCGCCGTGGGCCACGCGGAGCTCATCGCCATCCGCCGGGCGGACTTCTTCGAGATCCTCCGCAAGGAGCACGAGGTCGCCGTGAAGATGCTCTGGCAGTTCCTCGGCGTCCTGGCCGACCGCCTCGACACGACCAACAGCCAGCTCCACAACGCGAAGCGCGAGCTCGCCGCCGAGGACATCACGGCCGACATCTTCCCCGTCGAGGTGGACGACCTCTCGCCGCCCCCTCCCAGCCTGTCGCGCTGAGCGCTGCGCGATGCGTGCCCCGCTCTTCGCCCTCGCCTGCGCGGTCGTCCTGGGGGGAGGCGTGGGAGCAGCGGGCTGCGGCTCGTGCGAGCCGGACCACTCCACGCCCGCGCCGGATGCGTCCGCGCCGGCAGCGCGGCCCGTCGCCACGACGCCCCCGTCCCACACGCAGCACTCCGCCCCGCCCAAGCTCGCGTGCCGCGTCATCGCGCTCGACGGGGACGCGCGCATCGAGCTCGAGACCGCGACCGGGAGCGCGACGCCGGGGGACGCGGGGGGCCCGCCGCTGCTCCTCCAGGGGCTCGTACCGACCGAGGCGTGGGTCGACCTCGCGAAGGGGACGCGCGTCGTCGCGAAGGACCCGCACACGACGCGCGAGACGACGTTCCGGGGCCCGGGTCGGGTGCGCGCGTGCGTCGACTTTACCGAGGAGTCGTGGCTCGCGTCGGGGCGCTTCGAGAGCACGGTCGGCGCCGGCGAGACGCCGGGCGCCGAGGAATGGGTCGTCACGCCGTACGGCGTCGTGCGCTACGACGCGGCGAAGCTGGCGGTCGACGTGACCGCGCACGAGGCGGACGTCGACGTCGAGGGAGGCCTCGCGTTCGGGTGGGGTGGGGGGGGGACGGGCGGGGGGCCGGGGGCGGGCGCGGGCGCGCGCGTGGACGCGGGCGCGGGCGGGGGGGCGGGCGCGGGCCCGGGCGCGGGCGCGGGCGGGGGGGCGTCGGACGAGGGGTGGATCCGGATGCAGCCCGGCAGGTACAAGCTCGCGGCGCGGGGGGACGCGGCCGCCGCGGTGGACACGTGCGGCGACCTCGCCCGGACGACGCGCGGCCTGGCCGCCCAGATCATGGCGCCCGACGGAGGCGCCGACGGGGGCGTCATCATCCGCCAGGTGACCACGCGGCGGCTCGCCCGCGCCGCGTGCGCCGTGGCCACCCTCCGCGTGAACGCCTTGCCGCGGGCGGACGCCTCCCCCCTGCTCCACGCGCTGACCGAGGACAACGCCGCCTGGAGCGGCCTGCCGAAGTGAACGCCGCCGAGCGCCGCCGCGAGACTGGCGCCCCGCCGCGACCGTTGTTGACACGCTTCGCGCCACGCCGTTAGCGTTGGGCCTCGGATGCACGTAGCGCGAGGGCAGGGCCTCTGCATCGTCGCAGTGCTCGCCCTGTCGGGCGCGGCGCGCAGCGCGCACGCCGACGAGCCGGTCGCCGCCCGCGAGCCGAGCCTCATGCGCGAGACGGCGGAGATCACCACCGTCGCCGACGCCTTCGACGCGGACGACCCGTTCGATCTGAACCTGGTGCTCGGCTTCCAGCAGTCGTGGAAGAGCGCCAAGATCCGGCGCGAGACGCAGCTCCCGCAGAATGGCCTCTACGGGGCGCCGGGCGCGCCCGCGGGGTTCATCCCGGCGACCGAGAACGTGGCGTCCTACTCGTCGTCGATGTCGACGCTCAACGTCGGGGCCGACGTGGGCCTCTACCACGACCTCGCGCTCATCATCCGCGTCCCGGTCATCCTCAGCTGGTCGCAGAGCCTCGGGGACCTCGACGGGTCGTCCGCGGTCGCCACGCAGCGCCTGGCCGACCCGTCCGGCGGGCAGCTCTTCAGCGTCCCGTTCACGAGCCCCACGCGCAGCGGCATCGACACCATCAACGCGGGCCTCGACTGGGCGATCTTCAACCAGGAGCGCGACTGGACGAAGCCCACGTGGGTCATCGGGCTCGAGGGCCGCCTCGCGGTCGGCGCGCCGCTCCACGCGTGCCAGGAGGTGAGCGGGACGAACACGTGTCCCAGCCCCGACGGCAAGGGCGGCAATCGCGACCCGGGCATCAGCCGCGGGTACAACTCGCTCATCGCGAAGACGGTCTGGTCGCGGCGCTTCGGCTACGTCGAGCCGTACAGCGGCTTCTGGGTGCAGGCCGACTTCCCGAACGGCAGCAGCGACTACGGCAAGTGGAACCCCGCGCAGGACCTGGACCGCTCGCCCCCGCTGCAGGGGAGCTTCGCGCTCGGCATGGAGGTCGTGCCCTACGAGGCGCGCGAGCAATACCAGAAGCTCTCGGCCGACTTCCGCTTCAAGGGCACGTACCACTCGCCGGGCCGCGACTACTCGGAGCTCTTCGACGCCCTCGGCTCGACGAACGCGGCCTCGCTGCGGACGCCGAACCCCGCGGCCTACACGTCCAACGGCGCCGGCAAGAGCGTCGCCGACCCGAACTCGGAGAACGTCTACTTCACGGGCATCACCGAGGCGCAGGCCTACGGGAGCTTCACGTTCTCGACGTCGGCGACGTGGCAGGCGGGCCAGTACATCAAGTTCACGCTCGGGGGCGCCTTCACCTACGCGCAGTCGCACCTCATCACGGCGGCCGACGTGTGCACGCCCAACGGGAACACGGACATCGGCGCAGCCGGCGGCTGCGTGCAGAACGGCACGGTCGAGGGCGTGCCCAACCCGGACCATCGCGACCTCATCGACCTGCCCGGTCACCGCTTCTCGGTCGACGACACCACCATCGTCGACTTGTATCTGATGGGCGTCGTCATGTTTTGAGGGACCGATGAGGCGCGCGTGCTGGGCCGTCCTTTCGCTGGCCGCGGTGCTCGCCGTTCCCCGGAGCGCGCGAGCCGCCGACGGGTCGGCCGCGCCTGCGCCCGTGCCGGCGCCGGCGGCTGCGGCTGCGCCTGCGTCCGCGCCTGCGCCCGCGAAACCCTCCGTCGTCGTGTGGCCCACCCTCACGCCCGCCGGGGACGCGCCCGACGCGGTCGCGATGCACCGGCCTGCGCCGGCCGAGAAGCCGCTTTACGAGCGCGCGCAGGAGCTCGACGCGACGCTGCGTGACGCCGTGCAGGACCTCGGCTTCACGCTCTTCGTCGCGGACCCGGGCCCCGCTGCGGGCCGCACGCGCGACCAGGACCTCCTCGCGCGGGCCGCGAACGCGGCGAGCGTGCCGGGGGGAGGCGGCGCGCACGGCGAGGGCGACCCGGGCACCTGGGTGGTGAGCCCACGCATCGAGAGCGCGGGCGGCGGCGAGTTCGTCGTGCGCGTGGTGGTGGTGCCGCCACGCGGGCACGAGCTCCGCGTGCGGGTCGAGACGGTGCCGGGCGAGCTGGTGAGCGTGCGCGGGCTGGTGATGCTGCGCGATCTCCTGGCGCCCGAGGCCGCGGCGAAGGCCGCGATCGAGCAGGAGCGCCTCGAGGCGAGCCGGGGCACGGCGCAGGGCCTGATGGCGCCGGCGCGCTCGCAGGGGCGCGCGGTGCTCGCGGTGAACGGGGGGCTCTTCGGCGCGTTCACGGCGTTCTCGCTGCAGAGCGCGACCGGCGGGCAGAGCGACCCGCGCGTGCTCTACCCGCTGCTGGCGCTGGGGACGGGGATCGGTATCGGCGCCGCGCTGCTCGTGGCCGACGAGTGGGACGTGACGACGGGCGACGCCTGGTACTTCGGCGCGGGCGCGGGGTGGGGCGCGGCGTCGGGGATCCTCATCGCGGCCGGGCGCGACGTGCAGCCGCTCGTCGACCGGTACTCGTGGGGCGTCGGGGGCGGGTTCGTGGGCCTGGGGCTCGCGACGGTGGCGCTGACGCAGCGGTCGATGGACGACGGCGACGCGACGATCACGCACTCCGGGGGCGCGCTCGGCCTGCTCGCGGGCGGCGCGATCGACTGGATCGGGCGCGGCACGACGACGGTCACGCCCTACAGCGGGATGGGCTACGGCTCGGCGGTGGGGCTGCTCGGGGCGGGGCTCCTCGCGACGCAGGTCACCGTGTCGCCGTCGCGGGTCCTGCTCATCGACGTCGGCGCGGGCGGCGGCGCGCTCATCGGCGCGGCGGCGGCGAGCCCGCTCATCTTCCAGAACCCCAACAAGTTCACGGACCCGAACGAAGGCGGCGGCACCACGCGCGGGTGGCTCTCCGCGACCCTCGGGGGAGCGGTCCTCGGCGGCGGACTCGCGTGGTGGCTCACGCGCGACCACGCGCCCCAGCACGCGTGGCAGCTCCCGGGCGAGCCGCAGGTGGGCATCCTCGGGACGAGCATCGCGCGCGGCGCGAAGGGCGAGGCGCCCATCTACGGCATCGGCTGGAGCGGCGGGCTGTAGGGGCGGGGACGGGCGCGGGCGCGAGCGTCACTCCATGCGCGCGCGAACGAACGGAACGAGCTGCTCGGTCACGGCCTTCGGCTGCTCGAGGGCAGACACGTGCGCCGCCCGGGGGATGGACACGTACTGCGCGCCGGGGATGGCCGCGGCGATCCTCTCCGAGTGCACAGGCTCGGTGGCGCGGTCGTCCTCGCCGCACGCGACGAGCGTGGGGACGCGGATGGCGTCGAGGCGCGCGAGGATGCTCTTCCGGCGCACGACGACGGCGAGCGCGGCGCGCGCCGTGCCCTCGCGGGGAAAGCCGTTGGCGGCGCGGACGAAGCGCTCGACGAGCTCGGGCCGCTCGCGGCGCGTCCGTTCGGAGAAGAAGAGCGGCACGATCTGCGTCGCGACGAGCGACGGCGGCATGCCGAGGCGGCGGCCGATGGAGACGAAGACGCGGTACTTCACGGCGCGCGCGCGGTCCTCGGCCTCCGCGCTCGTGTCGAAGAGCGCGAGGCCGGCGACGCGCGCCGGATGCTGGAGCGCCATGCGCATCCCGACCATGCCCCCCCACGAGAGGCCGATCATCACGGCGCGGTCGATCCGCCGCTCGCCGAACGCGTCGAGGAGGGCGTCGGCGTTGTCCTCGAGCGAGAAGTGCGGCGGCACCTCGCTCCTGCCGTGACCCGGAGGGTCGAAGACGACGACGCGCCCGAGGGCGGCGAGGGGCTCGACCTGATCGCGCCACATGCCTCCGTCGAACAGGAGGCTCGGCCACATCACGATCGCCGGATCGCCGCTCTTCTTCGCGACGCCCCGCTCCTCGTAGAACCAGCGGCCGAGCCTCGTCCGTACGTACGGCATCAGGAGCCCGAGACTAGACCATCGCGCGCGGGGCGCGACGGCCGTAGATCAGGGGAAGATCTCGCGCTCCTTGTAGACGGACTCGATGCGCTGGAGGGCGATCGCGTACGCGGCGACGCGGAGGTCGCACTTCTTCTGGCGGGCGAAGTCGCTCACCTCGCGGTACGCGCGTTTCATCGCGACCTCGAGCCGTGCGTCGACCTCTTCCTCCGTCCAGGACTCGCTGCGCTTGTTCTGGACCCACTCGTAGTAGCTGACGGTGACGCCTCCCGAGTTCGCGAGGACGTCCGGCAGGATGTCGATGCCCTTGTCGAGCAGCGTCTTCTCGCCGGCCGGGTTGCAAGGACCGTTGGCGCCCTCGGCGACGAGCTTCACGTCGAGGAGCTTGGCCTCGGCCTCGCCGATCTGGTTCTCGAGCGCGCAGGGGGCGAAGATGTCCGCCTTCGTCGCGAAGAACTCCTCGCGCGTGATGGGCTTGCCGCCCGGGTAGCCGGCGATGCTGCCGTGCGCGGCGACGTAGTCCTGGAGCTTGTGCGCGTTGAAGCCCTCGGGGTTGTACATGTACCCGGTGTGGTCGCCGACCGCGACGGTCGACACGCCGAGCTTCGAGAGGATGACGGCTGTGTGCGAGCCGACGTTGCCGAAGCCCTGCACGTTCATCGTCGAGCCCTCGAGCGAGAAGGCCTTCTCCTTGGCCCACTCGAGGATGCAGAAGACCAGGCCCTGCCCCGTCGCCTTCGTGCGCCCCAGCGTTCCGCCGCTAGCGACGGGCTTTCCGGTGACGACGCCCTTCACCATCTGCTTCTGCGCCGAGCCCACCATGTTCGAGAACGTGTCCATCATCCACGCCATCGTCTGGCTGTTCGTGCCGACGTCGGGCGCGGGGATGTCGTACTCGGGCCCGATGTTCTCGCCGAGCGCGTGGGTGAAGCGGCGCGTGACGCGCTGAAGCTCCTGCTTCGACACCGAGTGCGGGTCGAACTTGATGCCGCCCTTGCCGCCGCCGAACGGCAGGCGCATGAGCGACGACTTCCACGTCATCATCGCCGCGAGGGCCTTCACGTCGTCGAGCGAGACCTGCGGGTGAAAGCGGATGCCGCCCTTGAAGGGCCCGAGCAGGTTGTTGTGCTGGACGCGGTAGCCTTTGAAGAGCCGGACCTCGCCGCTGTCCATCCGGACCGGGAAGTTGATGATGATCTCGTTCTTCGGCTGGCTGAGGATCGTCGAGACGTAGGGCTCGATCTTCGCGACCTTCGCGGCGCGCTCCAGGTAGTCCTGGACGACCTTGTAGAAGTCGTACTCCTTGGCCGGCACGAGCGACGACTTGGACGGAGGGGGGGTGGGGATGGGCATCGCCATTTGGGCGCAGGTAATGGCGCTTCGGGGCACGGAGCGCAAGCTCTCCGTTGCAACGCGAAGCGTCAGCGCGGGGCCATGCACCAGAGGCCGTAGAGGTACACGACGGTGCTCGTCACGATGAGTGCGTCGACCCGGTCGAGGATGCCGCCGTGGCCCGGTACGATGGCCCCGGAGTCTTTCACGCCGGTCGAACGCTTCAGCAGGGACTCGCCGAGATCGCCGGCCTGGCCGAGCGCCCCGGCGACGATCGCGAGCGGCACCGCGTGCATCACGGGCAAGGCGCCGCGCAGGTACACGAACGAGCCGAAGAGCGCCCAGACGACGCTCGCGAGCAGGCCACCGACGGCGCCCTCGACCGTCTTCTTGGGCGAGACCGCCTCGTAGAGCTTGTGCTTGCCGAGGAAGCGGCCCGCGAAGTACGCCCCCGTGTCCGCGAACCAGGCGAGGCCGAGCGACAGGATTACGAGCCCCGAGCCGGCGGCGCCGAAGGTCGTGCGCATCAGGCCGAGCAGCGTGAGCGGCACCGCGATGAAGAGCGGGCCGAAGCCGAGCGCGAAGACGCGGATGGCCGCCGTGTCGATCGAGCCGAGGCGCGCGAGCGTGAAGAGCGGCGCGAAGAGGGGCACCACGACGAGGACGGTCAAGAGGACGCGGGCGTCGGCCGGTGCCGCGTAGATCGCGACGGACGCGGCCGCCGCGACGGCCACGCCGACGGCCTGCGAGACGCGGTCCCCGGGGTGGGACATCGCCAGGAGCTCCTGCTCGCCGACGAGCGCCGCGACGAGGACGAGCACGTAGAACGCCCACGGGGGCGCGACGAAGACGAGCGCCAGGATGACCGGGACGCCGACGGCCGCCGTCGCGAAGCGCAGTGCCAGGTTCGACGCGACCGCCATCGGAGGGGCAGCCGTCAGATCGCGATGCGCGTGACGGTGGCCACCGGCGCCACCTGATCCGTCGTGAGGCCGAAGCGCCGCTCGCGGCCCTGGTAGCTCGCGACCGCGGCGTAGAGGTCCGCCTCGCCGAAGTCGGGCCAGAGCACGTCGGCGAAGTAGAGCTCCGCGTAGGCGAGCCCATAGAGGAGGAAGTTCGAGATGCGCCGCTCGCCGCCGGTGCGAATGACGAGATCGGGATCGCCGACGGTGAGGCTGGGCATCTGCGCGTGCAGTGCCTCGGGCGTCACGTCGTCCGGCCCGATGCGGCCCGCCGCGACGGCCTTCGCGAGCTCGCGCGCGGCGTGGGCGATCTCCTCGCGGCCGCCGTACGAGAGGGCCAGCGTGAGCGTCATCCGGCCGTTGTTCTCGGACTCGTCGCGCAGAGGATCGAGGACGGCACGCACGAGCGCCGGGAGGCGCCCGAGGTTGCCGATGGCGTTGAGGCGGATCCCGTTCTCGAGGATCTCGTCGCGCTCCGTGAGCAGGAACTCGCGGAGGAGGGCCATGAGGGCGTCGACCTCCTCCTCGGGGCGAGACCAGTTTTGCTCGCTGAACGCGTAGAGCGTGAGCGCCCTGAGGCCCAGGCGGCGCGCGGCGCGCACGGTCCGCCGGACGGCCGCCGCGCCTTCGCGATGTCCGGTGGTGCGCTGCCCGCCGCGGAGCTGCGCCCACCGGCCGTTGCCGTCCATGATGATGCCGACGTGCCCGGGGAGATTCCGGGCTTCGACGAAAGCCATGTGTTCGGGGGCAGGTAACATGCGGCGTCAGAGCCGGCAATTGCTCATGAACGCCGCGGGCGCCCTCCCCGTATCGGGGCGCCGCGGCCCGCGCCTCGCCGCCACGTCGGGGGGGCCGGTCGAGTGGCCCCGTTGGCTCGGTCCCTCGGTCCCTCGGTCCCTCGGTCGCTCGGTCGCTCGGTCGCGTTCAGGCCGCGCCGACCAGCTGCACGTGCGAGGGCGAGAGCTCGCGCACGTCGCTGTGGCCGACGGCGTGCGCGCGGCAGATGCCGACCGCCGCCCGCTCGGCGTCGAACTCGGTGACCCCGCACGCGGAGCACGTGTAGAGCGCCGTCTCGTAGTCCTCGCTGCGGAGCAGGTAGTCCGCCGCCACGAGCGAGAGCACGCGGTCGGCGAGGCGCATCCGGGGCTGCGCGACGGGGACCCAGCCGGCGGTGCCCTCCGCGTCCTGGCAGCGGTAGACGTGGCCTGCGGCGAGCGCGCTGTAGCCGAAGCCGACGCCGTCCGCCAGGTCGCGCGCGCGCAGGAGGCCGACGGAGACCTCGAGGCGCGTCTTCGCGAGCAGGTTCGCGAGCACGCCGGGCAGGACGTTCGCGGCGCCCAGCCGCCTGGTGCGTGACCGCGCGAGCGTGACCGCGTGGCTGCGGTACGGGCCGCGCAGCCAGGCCGCGAGCTCGCCCTTGTCGTCGCCGAGCACGACGCGGTTCACGAAGTCGAGCGCGGCGGCGCGGCAGCCGTCGGCGAACGACGAGACGCGCGAGCCCGCGGGGAGAGCGAGGACGAGGGGCGGAGGCGACGACATGGCGCCCACGTGCGAATGCACGCACGAGGCCACGCGGGAGTTCACGGGTGAACCCGTCTGCGTCCTTCTGCGCGGCAGTCGCGGTGAGGCCGCTCGCCTGCAGTCTGCCGTCTCAAGGATCCGTTGCGATCCAGGCTCGGCCGATGGCGGCGTCAAACGCCAATGATTCCGTAGCGGCTGCGCTGGCCCGGGCGGCGGCGCGTGGTACCTTGGCTCGGTCCGCGGTCCGTGGCTCGACGGGACGCCCTTCGGTACGTAACTTGAAGTCCTGAAGCCACAGGGGAGCCGCGCGGAACGCTCTGCTCACCCGCCGAACGGAAGAGATGCGGTCGCGCGACGTAACCATCCCGCTGGGCCTCTGGATCTGCGCCGCGATCTGCGCGCATTTCCTGTTCGGCACGGGCGGCCTGGTCGTCGGCAAGATGCAGGACGACCGCTCCGAGCTCTGGAAGCTCTCGCGCGAGGCGAGCAACCTCGCGAGGCAAGACGGCCAGACGTTCGAGGTGTCGCTCGGCGAGCCGAGCGAGGAGGCGAAGAACGACACGCCACCACCACCGCCGCCCCCTCCCGCGCCGACCGAGACCGCCAAGCCGACGCCGGAGGCCAAGAAGCCGCCCGAGCCGCCCAAGCAGCCGAAGCCGCAGGCGAAGCCCGAGGCCGAGCAGAAGAGGGTCATCGTCCTGAAGAAGGACGAGGAGGAGAAGAAGCCCGTCGTCCTGCCCGAGGATCCCCTCAAGGACCGGCGCATCGCCGTGCGGCAGCACGCGAAGCCCAAGCAGGAGGACAACCCGAACGCGCACTTCATCGCGGACGAGGCGAACCACGTCGAGAAGGAGCAGGTCGCGACGCAGACGTCGCACGACCGCGACGACGAGAACCCCACGCCTGCGGGCAACCATCCGAGCAGCGAGAAGGCCCCGGGCGACTCCGAGAAGACGCGCATCGCGGAGGCCGAGGAGCACAAGGGCGAGAAGAACCGCGCGCCCGGCGAGAAGGGCATGGAGCTCGACGTCCAGCACGAGCCGAAGCTCCCCAAGCCCGAGGCGCAGCCGACGACGGCGCAGACGCCGCCGCAGCCCACGCCGCAGAAGCAGGCGGGCGCCGAGAAGAACCCTGCTTCGGCGCCGCAGGCGCCGGGGGGGGCGCCGCCGCAGCCCGCACCGGGCGGTGAGACGCCCGCGTCGCCGGAGGTGGAGTCAGCGCCGAACGGCGGGTGGAGCTTCAATCCGGCGAGGCCCGGAGGCGCGCCCGGGGCGACGCCCGCGCCGTCGGCGGGAGCCGCGAACCCTTCGCTTCCCGGCGGCAAGATGTGGTCGTTGCCGGGGCTCGGCGCTCGGTCCGCGCCCGGCACGATGAACACGAACCTGACGCAGGGGCAGATCGCGACCATCGTCGGGCAGGACAACCTGCGAAAGCTCCGCGAGGCCGACGGCGAGCGCCGGAAGAGCGAGCACCGCGGTTCGTGGGTCGCGTCGAACTTCGAGCGGTGGCGGAGCGCGATCGAGAACTACGTGTCGAGCGTGAAGCCGGGCAACCAGACGGCGCTCAACACCGCTGCGGTCCCCTTCGCGTCCTACCTGAACGGGATGCACAACCGCATCCACCCCATCTTCGCCGACTCGTTCCTCGAGTCGCTCGACGGCCTGCCGGCGAACCACCCGATGAACGACCAGCACCTGGTCACCCGGCTCGAGATCGTCCTCACGAAGGACGGGCACCTCAAGAAGATGGGCATCGTGAAGACGAGCGGCATCACGGCGTTCGACATCGCGGCGCTCGACGCGGTCGATCGCGCGCAGCCGTTCGGGCCCGCGCCGACGGCGATCGTCTCGGGCGACGGCAACGTCTACCTGCACTGGGAGTTCCATCGCGACGAGGTCTTCGCGTGCTCGACCATGGGCGCGCGGCCGTTCATCCTCAACAACGGCGCGCCGAAGATCGAGGAGCCCACGGTTCCGCCGCTGAATCCGGGGCCGTCGAGCCCGACGCACGAGAAGGGCACGCCGACGACGAGTCCCAACGACACGCGCGAGGGGCTGCTGCCGGCCGTGCCAACCGCGCCGGGTGCTCCGGGAGCGCCGGGGACCCGCGGCGCGCCCGAGCCGTTCGCCCGCCGCGGCACGTGATGCGCTAGGCTGCGCCTTCCTCGAATGAGCACGGCCGAGACGACGCGGGACGACGACCCGCCCGAGGAAGACGACGGCCCGCGCGCGCGGTTCCCACCGCTGTCGCCGGGCCTTGCCGCCGGCTGGCTTCTGCGGACGGCGGCGTTCACGGCGGTGCTCGCCGGGGCGACGGCGGTCATCGTCGCGCCCGGCCTGCACAGCAACGCGCCCGGACGTATCGTCGACGTGGCCGACGGGGCCGCCGCCATCCTCGCGTACTTCCTCGGCGCGATGCTGTTCGCCCTCGTCCTCTGGGGCGCGTTCGAGCTCGTGCGCGCCCGCACGCCCGTCGTCCCGCGCATCGCGCTCGTCGCGGCCGGCGCGGCCGTCGTCGCTCTCGCGGCGTTCGGGCTGCGCGACCGTCTCGTTCCGGCGTTCGGGGTCCTGCTCGCGGCCTTCACCACCGTCGCTGTCATCGCCGGCGCCACCACCTGCGCTCGCGCTCCCCACACGCGCGCGCTCGCCGGCGTCCTCTTCGCGCTCGCGTTCGCGGCCGTCGCGCGCCTCGGCGCGTGGGAGCTCGCGATGGCCGCGGGCGAGCGCGCCAGCGTCCGGCTCTACGGGATCAGCCGCGGCCTCGCCACCGCCGGCGTCGTCCTCGAGGCGATGGGTCAGCTCGTCGCCGTCACATGGCTCGGCACCCGGAGCAAGCTCGCCGGCCAGGTCGGCTCCACCGTCGCGCTCGTGGGGGCGTTCCTGCTCACGTGGGGCGTCGCGAAGGGCGTCCACTCGGGCGCCGCTCCTTGGGAGGCCATGCTCCACACGGCGCTCGCCGACGCGCCTGGTGTCCCGGCTCCCTACGGGCTCGACGCGGTCGCAACGTTCCTCGTGCCGGCGTCGCTGCTGCTGGCCCTCGTGTCCGCCGGGCAGCCGAAGCAGGTCGTCGTGCTCGTCGCCACGATGGCCCTCGCGCTCGTCTCGCGGGGGGCGTTCGACGCGCCCCTGCGCGCGCTTTGCGGCTGCACGGCCGCGATCTGGGGTGTCCTCGCGTGCGAGGACGAGCGCGCCATGTGGCGCACGCTCATCGAGGACCGGAAGCGCCGCCTGGCCGAGGACGCGCCGCCCTAGCCGAGCGCTCGCGCGGCAGGCCTCATCGGATCGTCCCGTCGTCGCGCAGCTCGAGCTTCTTCACGACGTCGCGGTCCGCCACCGTCACGTCGATACGCGCGTGGACGGGCCCCCTGGCGTCGAGCGCGTCGCCCATCGTCTCGGAGAGCGGCTCGTGCCACACCGAGAGGTGCCACGCGCCCGGCGGCACCTTCTCGAGGCGCGCCACGCCGCCCTTCACGACGGCGAAGTACGGGTGATCGAAGAAGAGCGCCCAGCCGAGCATCCAGGGGTGGATGGGACACGTGATGCGCGCGACCGCGCCCGCCCACGAGGGCTTCGTCGCGATCGTCTCGTGCGCGCCGGGGGGGAGCATCTTCACGACGGAGTCGTCGGGGTCCGCGAGGAAGTCGATGCGCGTCGCGTGGTTGGCCGGGTCGTCGTTCACGAGCTCCAGGGCAGCGCCTGCGGTCATCGCGAGCACGTGGGGCGCGTAGACGCAGCCCTTCTGGTCGATCCGCTCGCCTGCCGCGGGCGGAGGCTCGCCCTCGCGGACGTCGTCGAGCCAGACGACGGCTCCCGAGACCGCGCCGGCCGCGTCGACCTGGACGGACGTGTCGGGGACCTCGGTCGCACCGCCGCAGTGCGAGGCGAACTCCGGCGGGATCTTCCACGGAGGACGGGGCTTCCCGGCGTAGGTGAGGTGCACCTCGACGGCGTGCCCGTTGGTGACCGCATGCGCGCGGTAAGGCATCGCGGGGCCGCGGGTCCCGCCGGCCGCGCCGGCCGATGGCGTGGCCGTCGCAGCCGTCGCAGCCGTCGCAGCCGTCGCAGAGGAATGCGCCCCCATGCGGACCGCGGGTCCGCCGCTGTCGCTGCCACCGCTCCCGGCATGGCAGCCGGCCTCTACCAGCGCGAGCGTGACCGCCCCGAGGGAACCGAGAGCCGCAATCCGCTTGCCGATGGCCCGCATGCCAGCAGCCGGTCCTAGCCTTGACAGGGGCGCGCGTCGACTGGTACGGGGACGCGTCTTTCTCCCGGCTTTTCCGGCGCTTCCGCGGCCTCGGCGGCTTGCCAAGCCCCACCCCGCGCCCTATCACTCAGTCCCCCCGAACCGAGGTTCCAGCCAGCGTGGCCAACACGGACATCTTCGTCGACGCACGCGAGGACGCGCCGCCGCGCTCCCGGACGGGGTCGGCCGCCCGCGTCCTGCGGGACCTCGTCGCGCTGACCAAGCCGCGGATCACGTCGATGGTGCTCGTCACGGGCGCCGCCGGGGCGTGCCTCGCGCCGGGGCACGTGGCGGTACACACCCTACTGCTCTCCCTACTCGGGACGGCGCTCATCGTGGGGTCGGCGAACGCGCTCAACATGTGGTGGGAGCGCGAATCGGACGCGCACATGGCGCGGACGCGAAACCGCCCGCTCCCCGCGGGCCGCCTCTCGCCGGACGTGGCGCTCGGGTTCGGCCTCGCGCTCGGCGCCGTCGCGGCCCCCCTGCTCTTCATCGTCAACGTCACGACCGGCCTCCTCGGCCTCGTCGCCCTCGTCAGCTACGTAGCCGTCTACACGCCGCTCAAGCGGCACACGCACTTCGCGCTCCTCGTCGGCGCGGTGCCGGGCGCCATCCCGCCGCTGCTCGGCTGGTCCACGGCCACGGGCCACGTCGGCCTGGGCGGCCTCCTGCTCTTCGCCGTGCTGTTCCTGTGGCAGGTCCCACACTTCGCGGCCATCGCGGTCTTCCGCGCGCAAGACTACGCGCGCGCCGGCCTCATGGTCGTCAG
The DNA here is from genome assembly GCA_036490515.1 of Polyangiaceae bacterium. Classification (GTDB taxonomy): domain Bacteria; phylum Myxococcota_A; class Polyangia; order Polyangiales; family Polyangiaceae; genus Palsa-1150. The sequence goes on along the minus strand of DASXDU010000023.1, from coordinate 57,346 downwards.
CGTGCAGAAGGGCGAGAACGCCGCGCGCCGCACGATCGCCATGTGGACGGTCCTCCTCGTCGGGGCGTCGCTCGCGTTCACGCCGGCCGGCCTCGCCGGGCGGGCGTACCTCGGCATCGCGACGGCGCTCGGCGTCGGTTTCCTCGCGCTCGCCTTCCGCGGCCTGCGTGGCGGCAGGTTCGACGTCGCGCGCTGGGCCAAGCGCGTCTTCGCCTACTCCATCCCTTACCTCTGCATCCTCCTCGTCGCGCTCTTGCTCGACCGCACGACGTAGGCCATGCGGCGGTTCGGTCTCTTCGTGGGCGGGCTTGCGCTCGCGCTGGGGGTCGCCCTGGGGGTCCGCGCGATGCGGACTGCGCCGCCGCTCCCCGTGCTCGGCGCCGTTCCCGCGTTCCACCTGGTCGATCAGCGGGGCGCACCGTACGCGAACGACTCGATGCTCGGCCACGCGTCGGTCGTCGATTTCGTCTTCACTCGGTGCCCGTCGTCCTGCCCGCGCCTGACGGCCCGCATGGCGCAGCTCCAGGGGCGCCTCGCGAAGGCCGGGAGCGACGTACGCCTCGTTTCCTTCTCGGTCGATCCGGAGAACGACACGCCGCCGGTGCTCACGGCGTACGCAGCGAAGGCGGGGGCCGATCCCGCGCGCTGGACGTTCGTCACCGGCCCGGTCGACGACGTCACGCGCGCGGTCGTCCTCGGCTTCAAGGTCTCCGCGGCGAAGGTCGCGACCGGCGCGAACGACTACGACGTCACGCACGGTGACTGGTTCGTCCTCGTCGACGGCGCGGGCGCCATTCGCGGCTACTACCCGACCGAAGAAGACGCTGACTTCGAGCGCCTCGCCGCCGACGCCGAGCGCCTCGCGAGGGATGGACGATGACGACCGCGCAGCGGGGCGACGTGCCCGCGTGACGGCCGGCACGAGCGGCTAGCGCAGCTTGGTGCGACCGGTGCGGTCGAGGCGCCACGCCTCTTCGACGACCTTGCGCATCGCAGCGACGCCCGCGGCGATGCGCTCCTCGCTCGCGGCGTAGCTGAGGCGGAGGTAGCCGGGCGCGCCGAAGCCGCCGCCCGGGACGCAGGCGACGTGCGCCCTGTCGAGGAGCCAGAACGCGACGTCCTCGTCCGTCTCGAGCACCTTGGTGTCCCACTCGAGCCCGTAGAGCCCGCGCACGTCCGCGAACGCGTAGAAGGCCCCCTCGGGCTTGCGGCAGTGCACGCCGGGGATGGTCTCGAGCCCCGCCACCATCGCGTCGCGTCGCCGCTGGAACGTCGCGCGCGTCTTCACGAAGTCCTCGAGCGGGAGCTCCAGGGCGGCCTTCGCCGCGTACTGGGCGACCGCCGTCGCGTTCGTGGTGCTCTGTCCCTGCACGAGGTCGAGCGCCTTCACGAGCGGCGCGGGCGCCAGCGCCCAGCCGATGCGCCACCCCGTCATCGCGAACGTCTTCGAGGCGCCGTCGACGATCACCATTCGCTCCCGAAGATCGGGCGCGACCTTGGCCGCCGACGCGAACGCGAACCCCTCGTACACGAGCTCCGCGTAGATCTCGTCGACGATGAGCCAGCAGTCGTGCCTGCGCAGCACGTCGCAGAGCGCGCGGGTCTCGGCCTCGGTGTACGCGGCGCCCGTCGGGTTCGACGGCGAGCAGAGGACCACCGCCTTGGTCCGCGGGGTGAGGGCCTGCTCGAGCTTCGCGGGCGACAGCTTCCAGCCGTCCTCCTCGCGCGTGTCGACGAGGACCGGCGTCGCGCCGAGCATCTTCACCTGCTCGGGGTAGGTCACCCAGTACGGCTTGGGGATGACGACCTCGTCGCCCGGCTCGTAGAGCGCGAGGGCGAGGTTGAAGAGCACGTGCTTCGCTCCGACGCTGACGCAGACGTTCTTCGGCTCGGGAGCCCAACCGCGCGTCTTCGCCGTCCACGCGCAGATGGCGTCCTTGAGCGGCGGGATGCCGGTGACGGCGGTGTACTTCGAGCAGCCCGCGTCGATGGCCTTCTTCGCCGCGTCGAGCACCGCCTTCGGCGGCTCGAAGTCAGGCTCGCCAGCGGCGAACGCGAAGACGTCCACGCCGCGCGCCTTCAGCTCCATCGCGCGCGCGTTCATCGCGAGCGTGATGCTCGGCGCGACGACGCTCAACCGGGCAGCGAACGAGTGAGGCACGGCGAAATCGTCTAGCACGCTGGGCGCGGCACAGTCAGGCGCGCCCGCGGACGAGCACAGGCGAAACGCTTGCGTCAGGCCTGCTTCGGCGGCGCGTCGTCCTTCGCGGCCGGGAGCGCCTCGGGCTCCTTCTTGCCGTCGACCTCATCGGCCTCCTTCAGGCCTTGCTTGAAGTTCTTGATGCCCTGGCCCAGGCCCTTGCCGATGTCGGCGATGCGACCGGCGCCGAAGAGGAGCAGGGCGACGAGCGCGATGAGGAGGATCTCGGGGACGCCAATGTTGCCCATGCCTTACACCCTTGATGACGTGCTAGCAGCGGGCCCCCGCCGTCGCAAGCGCGAGAGCACGAAGCGGGCCGCCAGCGCGGTCGCACCCACCGCGGCACACGCCGCGAGTGGCACGAGGATGTAACGCGAAGGGCTCGCGTCCGCGCGCTCCAGCAGGCGGAGCAGCCCGAGAGCCGAGCACGGGCCGGCCGCCCCGAGGACGAGGGCGGCGATGCGCGTGCGGGCCGCGCGCAGGAGGAGGGCCAGCGCGGCGAGGAACGCCGACGCGAACCCGGCCGCCGCCAGGACGGCCGCGCGCATCGGGGGCGGCAGGGTCGACGCCTGCGCCCAGGGCGGCATCCCGCGCATCGTGAGTGACGCCACGTGGATGACCGCGGGGGCGGGCCCCTCGAGGCGCAGGCGCGCGTCGTCGAGCTCGAGCGCGCGGAAGTCCCCCGCGATGCGCGCGTCGGACGCCGTGATGACAGCGGTCCGCAGCGCCCCCGGCCCGCGCCCGACGAGGCGCGGCGCCCTGCCCGGCGCGCAGAGCCACGTCATGTCCGTGAAGGGGATCGCAAAGGTCGCCGGTGCAGCGGTGCGCGCGCACGACGCCTTGCCGTGCTCCACGAGCTCCGTCGCCACGCGGCCCGGCGCGCTCGCGTCGCTCCCGTAGACGAGCGCCACCGCTGCCAGCGCCACGGCGAACCCGGCCCCCTGCCCCGCGAGACGCGCGACCGTGCGCGCGGGCCGCTCGCCGAGCGCGAGGAGCACGCGCGCCTCGCCGCTCTCGACGAAGCGGCACGCGGCGAGCGCCCACCCCACTGGCCACCCGACGAGCAGCGCCGTCTCGAGGGCCACGGCTGCGAGCCCGCGCGCGAACGGCGAGGCGACGCGCCACGGAACCGCCGGGTCGAGCACCCACGGCATGAGCCGCACGCCGCCCGCGAGGACCCCCGCGACCGCAATCGCCGCTGCCGCGACCAGGGCCGAGGAGCGCGCGGCGCGCGGCAGCGAGAGCACGCCCTCACTCTACCGCGGTACGCTCGCGAGCATGACCGCCCAGCCGACCCGCGGCGCGCGAGCCGCCTGCGACCCTACCTCGCCGGGATGGACGCACGAGCGTCTCTGCGATCGCCGTCGCCGAGCCTCAGTCGACCTCGAGGACCACCTTGCCGAACGCCTCGCGCGCCTCGAGGACGCGGTGCGCCTCGCGAGCCTCCCACAGGGGGAGCACGCGGTCGACCACCGGCTTCAGCCGGCCCGCCTTCACGTGCTCGAGGATCGCGAAGAGCGTCCCGCGCGAGCCCATGGTGGATCCGAGGATCTCGATCTGGCGGAAGAAGACGTGGCGCAGGTCGATGGTCGGTTCGAAGCCCGCCGTCGCGCCGCACGTGACGATGCGCCCGCCGGACGCGGTCGCGAGGACGCTCTTCGTCAGCGTCTCGCCGCCCACGTGCTCGATGACCACGTCGGCCCCGCGCTTGCCGGTGAGCTTCTTCACCTCGGCCACGAAGTCTTGCGTCGCGTAGTTGATCACCGCGTCCGCGCCGAGCGCCTTCGCGCGCTCCATCTTCGCGTCGCTGCCGGTGGTCGCGAGGACGCGCGCGCCGTGGAGCTTGGCGATCTGGATGGCGGCGCTCGACACGCCGCTGCCCGCGGCCTGCACGAGGACCGTCTGTCCGGGGCGCACGCGCGCCTTGTCGACGACCATCTGCCAGGCCGTGAGGAAGACGAGCGGCACCGCGGAGACCTGCGTCCAGGGGAGGTCGCCCGGGTAAGGCAGCAGGTTGGCGTCGGGCACGACGACGTGGCGCGCGTTGCCACCCTGCGTGTGCTCGCCGAGGATCGCGTAGTGCCGGCACAGATTGTCCTCGCCCGAGAGGCAACGCTCGCAGACGCCGCACGACACGCCCGGAGCTACGACGACGCGATCGCCGACCTTCACCCCGCGCGCGCCCGGGCCGAGCGCCTCGACCTCGCCGACGATGTCGGCGCCGAGGCGATGCGGATAGACGAGCTTCAGGTTCGGTAGACCGCGGCGGACCCAGAGATCGAGGTGATTCACGGAGCACGCGCGGACGCGCACGAGGACCTCACGGGGGCCCGGATCCGGCAGATCGATCGTCTCGCGGACGAGGACGTCCGGCCCCCCGTGCGAGCGCAGGACGACCGCCTCGGTCTTCATGGGGCCACCCCTACCGCGAGCGAGAGCAGAGAAACAGGAAGATCAGAGGGTCAGAAGGCGCTCTGTTCTACGCCATGAGCTCTTCGCGGCCGCGGACGGCTCCGTCGACCGGGACGACCGCATACGAGAGGCAGAGCGCGATCAGCATGACGGCGCGGTAGACGGTGTGGACGTCGTCGACGTCGACGTCGCGGGACTCGGCGGCCGCCGCATCCTCTGCGCCAGCGCGCGTGGACGGATCGAGTGCCGCGTCGACGTGCTCGTGAACGAACTTCATGAGGCTCGGTTGCTCGATCGCGACGACGTCGTCGAGGTCGAGTGGCTCGTCGCCGCGAGCGGCGCGGAGCTCCTCCTCCAGGGCGATCGAGTGCTCCGTGGCGGCCAGCGCGTCGGCCGAGACCTCGCGCATCCGCTTGTCGCCGAACGTGCGCTCGAACGCGAGGAACAGCGCGATCGAGAGGAAGTACCCCAGGGCCAGGGCCGTCTCGTCGAGAGGGCGCGAGAGCACCTGCGACACCGCGTCGGCCAGGTGCGGCTGCGTGGCCTCGAAGCGCGCGAACGCGCCGTCCAGCTCCTCGCGCGACTTCGCCGAGTCGTCTGCGAGCTCCCGCTCGATCGCGTCGAGCATCGACGCAGCCACCACCGCGAACCGCGGCACCGGCCGGATCGCCGCGCCTCTCACCCACATGCGAGCGATGGTAGCGAGTGGCGGGGGCACCTGGCGAGGGCGAACCGCGGGAAAAGAGGCTCGGCCGTAGCCGGTGTCGCGTTGGGGGGCGCGCCGCGCGCCTCGCGACTGGTCGCGCCTCCCGCGTCAGGCCTTGCCCTCGGCCGCCATGCGAAGGAGCGAACGCACCGTCCAGGCGATCCCGATGGCGAGGAGGACGCCCATGAGGACGACGCCCTTTCCGAGGACGCTCGAGCCGATTGGCTCGGTGCCGAAGTCGCCGTGGTACTGCGCGAAGGTCCCACTCACGCCGAGCCTGTGCGCCGCTGCCGTTGCGACGGCGACGGCGACCGCGCCGGGCGCGACGACCATCGCGACGACGGGGCCGGAGCGGCGCTTGCGCACGGGCTGCACGACGGCCCAGAAGCCACCGACGACGGCCGCTCCGGCGACGAGGACGAGACCGAGATCGACCGCGCTCGGGACGCGCTGCCACGGGACCACGTAGAGGTAGGACCAGTCGCCGTGGAACGCGACGAAGTAGCCGGTCACCGGCACCCACACGAGCCCCGCGAAGGCGGTGACCACGGCGAACGCGCGCGACGCCACGATGGGGCCGTCCACGCGCTCGAGCTCCGGCGCGGCGACCCACGCGAGGATGGCGCCCAGCGCGAGCGCAAGAAACGGCGAGACGGCGATCGGCACGCGGAGCCCCGGTACGCCCTACTTGGAGAACGCCTGGCCCGCGATGATGCCGCTGCCCTTCGAAGCCTTGATGACCCACTTCGCGGGGACCGCTACGGGAATGAGCGCAAGCTTGATGCAGCCCTTGCCTGGGCCGAGGACGACCTTGCCGCCCGCGCCCTTCTGGTCACCCATGAGCGGTGTGAACGTCGGCAGCGGCGTCTGCGCGACCAGCTGGATCTCGATCTCCTGCACGCCCACCCCCGCGGCGATGAACGTGTAGCAGCGGCCCGGCGTGATCGTGATGGGCCCCTCGAGGACCTGCCCCTCCTGGAAGTTGCCGGCGAGCACGGTGCCCTCGGTCCCCATGCCCGGCGCGTCGATCTTCGCGTCCACCGTGATCGCGCCGGCCGCAGCGCCCGCGGCGGTTGGATCGAGCGGCGTCGCGGCGGGCCCGGTCGTCGTGGCAGGGCTCGAGGCGCTCGGCGGCGGCGCCGCCGTGGGCGGGGGTGCCGCGGTCATCGCGGGTGGCGGCCAGGTGCCCTGAGGCGGCATCTGCGACGGAGGCTGGTCGTTCGGATGGGCGCAGCCAGCGGCGACTCCGGACGCCACCGCCGCGAGCACGAGGGCCGAGGAGAGCGAGCGGTTCATCGCTGCCACGATACCAGCGGTCGGGGCCGCCGGGGCCTCCCGTCGAAGGCGTCCGCGCGTCGCCGAGGGCTTCGCGGCGTCGAACGCCAGCGAGGCCGATGCTAGGGTGGCGCAGAGCTGCCATGGATCCCGCGCGCGTTCGCCAGCTCCTCGACGCCGTCCGCTCGGGCGCGACCAGCGTCGACGACGCCGTCACCGAGCTGAAGGACCTCCCCTATGCGGACCTCGGCTACGCGGCGGTCGACCATCATCGCGCGCTCCGTCAGGGCGCGCCCGAGGTCGTGTTCGCGCTGGGCAAGACTGTGGAGCAGATCGTCGGCATCGGGCGCGAGCTCGCGCGCACGGGACAGAACGTCCTCGTCACGCGCCTCGACGAGGAGAAGGCCGGCGGCGTCACCGCGGCGATGCCCGAGCTCCGGTACACCAAGCTCGCGCGCACCGCGACGCTCGAGCAGGCGCCCATCCCGCCGCTCGGTACACACCCGGTGGCGCTCGTCAGCGCGGGCACGGGCGATCTCCCCGTCGCCGAGGAGTGCGCCGAGACGCTGCGCATGCTGGGTGCCTCGGTCGAGCGCGTCTACGACGTCGGCGTCGCGGGCATCCACCGCTTGCTCCACAAGCGCGAGGTCTTCGACCGCGCGAGCGTCGTCATCGTCGTCGCCGGCATGGAGGGCGCTCTGCCGAGCGTCGTCGGCGGACTCGTGGCCGGCCCGGTCATCGCGGTGCCCACGTCGATCGGGTACGGCGTGAGCTTCGGCGGCCTCACGGCGCTCGGCGGGATGCTGAGCTCCTGCGCGTCCGGCGTGGTCGTGTGCAACATCGACAACGGCTTCGGGGCGGCCTTCGCGGCGGCGCGCATCCTGCGGCTGCGCGAGCGGTACTGAGAGGCACCCATGGGCCACGAAGGGCACGACGACCACGGACACGGGCACGGGCACGAGCACGAGCACGACCAAGCTTCCACGCACGCTCACGACCACCCGCACGTTCACGGCCACCCTCACGCCCACGAGCACGAGCACGCTCCCGCGCCGGCTCACCCGCCCGCGCCCTCCCGGCCCGACCTCCCTCGCGGCGCCGGCGCCGGCAAGGTCCTCTTCCTCGACGCTCCGAGCGGCCTCGCAGGGGACATGATCGTCGCCGCGCTCGTCGACCTCGGCGTGCCCGGAGCGGCCGTCGCCGATGCGCTCGCGGCGCTCCCGGTGACGGGCTTCCACGTGCACTTCGGGACGCGCATCCGGAGCGGAGTCGTCGCCTCTGCGTTCGAGGTGCACGTGGACGACGCGCAGCCGACGCGGACGTACGCGAGCATCCGCGCGATGCTCGAAGCGTCGTCACTCCCCGGAGGAGTGAAGGAGCGCGCGCAGAGGACGTTCCGGCGCCTCGCCGTCGCGGAGGCGAAGGTGCACGCCGCGCCGATCGACGACGTGCACTTCCACGAGGTGGGCGCCGTCGACGCGATCGCGGACGTCGTGGGCAGCGCCGCGGCGCTCGAGTGGCTCGGCGCCGAGGTCGTCGTCTCGCCGCTGCCCATGGGGCGGGGATTCACGAAGGCCGCTCACGGGACGCTGCCGCTTCCTCCGCCGGCGACGGTCGAGTGCCTCGCGGGGCTGGCGACGTACGATGGCGGGCTCGACTTCGAGTTCGTGACGCCGACGGGCGCGGCGATCGTGGGCGCGCACGCGAGCGGCTGGTCGCGGTGGCCGGCGATGGCGCCCGAGCGCATCGGCTGGGGTGCGGGGACGGCGGACCTGCGCGATCGGCCGAACGTGCTGCGCGCGGTGCTGGGTGCGCCGACGGGGCCCGCAAAGACGGGCCACGGCGCGGACGAGACGCACGTCGTCCTCGAGGCGAACGTCGACGACGCGACGGGGGAGCTGGCGGCGAGCTGGATCGCGGCGCTGCTCGAGGCCGGCGCGGTCGACGCGTGGGCGACGCCCATCACGATGAAGAAGGGACGGCCGGCGCTCACGCTCTCGGTGCTGGCAGCCACCGATCACGCGGACGCCGTGGAGCACGCCATGCTGCGCGAGACGACGAGCCTGGGGGTGCGGCGGCACGCGGTTGCGCGCGCCGAGCGCCCGAGGCGCATGGTCACCGTCGAGACGCCCTACGGCGCCATCCCCGTGAAGGTCGCGGAGGGGCCGTTCGGGCCGCCGCAGGCGAAGCCGGAGTTCGACGCGTGCGCGGCGGCGGCGCGCGCCCACGGCGTGCCCGTACGCGAGGTTCTGCGGGCGGCCGCAGTGGCGACCGCTGCCCTGCTTCGTTCGGAGTAAGCGCTCACTTTTTCGCGCGACTTCGATATGCTGCCCCCTGCGCGGCTCCCCCGTGGGGACCGCTGCACGAAAGGCGACAAAGGGCGAACCATGAGCGCATGCCCGCAATGCGGCACCGTGGCCAAACCGACCGACAAGTTCTGCAACGTCTGCGGCACTCCGATCGCGCAAGGCGCGGGAGCCGCGCCCCCGCCCGCGGCTCCCGGCTTCGGCGCGCCTCCTCCGGGCTTCGCCCCCCAGGGAGGCCCTCCCGGCGGCTTCGGAGCGCCGCCCCCGGCCTACGCGCCACCCCCTGCGGCCGGCGGCTCGCGTTGCCAGATGGGGCACGACATCGCGCCAGGTGCCAGCTACTGCGCGCAGGGCCACCCCATCGCGCTCGACCAGATGCAGTTCAACAACGACCAGTACGGCGGGCCGCCGGGCGGCGGCTTTCCTCCGCCTGCGCAGCCCGGCTTCGGCGCCGCGCCCCCGCCGCCCGCCCCGGCATACGGCGCGCCTCCCCCTGCCCCTGGCTTCGGCCCGCCTCCGCAGGCTCCGGGCGGCTTCCCGCCGCCGGCCGGCGGCGGTTTCGGGGCTCCGCCTCCGGCTCCGGGGTTCGGCCCACCGCCGCAAGCACCGGGCTTCCCGCCGCCGGCGCAGCCCGGCTTCGGCGGTCCGCCCCCCGCGCCCGCTGCGGGGTTCGGCGGCGCGCCGGCGTTCGGGGGTCCCGGGCCCGACGCGAACAGCGCCGCGCCCGCGAAGATCGTGCGCGGCTTCCTCGTCGCCTACGGATCGAACCCGGCAGGTGACTTCTGGCCGCTCACCGGCGGCCGCATGATGGTCGGGCGCCTCGGCGGGGCCGAGGGGATCGACATCTCGCTGCAGGATCCGACCATCTCGTCGCGGCACGCCGCCGTCGTCGTCGACGGGCCGTCCGGCGCGGTCGCAGTCGAAGACACAGGCTCGACGAACGGCACCTTCGTCAACGACGAGCACATCGGCTTCAACGGCCGGCGCGAGCTGCGCGACGGCGACCGCCTCCGCTTCGGCGGGTTCACGACGATCGTGAAGGTGATCGGACGCGTCTAGACAGAAGCTCACCCGCATCGCTTGCATCGCCCGAGGGCGCGACGAGATGACACGACGACTCAGTCCCCAGCAGCTCGTGCTGCTGTTCTTCCTCACCGCCCTCGCCGTCGTGGTCGCCCGGCCGGCGAGCGCGGCGCCGCAGGCCCACATCCTGCGGATCGACCCGCGCGCGGGCATCTCCAACGGCAAGCCCACGCTCACGACCGTCATCGAGGTCGTGCAGTTCAAGCCGCTGTCGGAGGTGCTCGCGCAGTGCGCGGGCGTGACGGGCGCGGCGACGCTGCCGTGCTGGAGCAACGCGCTCGAGAAGGCGGGCGCCCTGTGGGATCCGTTCCCCTTCCCCGAGGCGAATGCGCACCTCCTGGTCAAGGTCGGCGGCGAGGACACGCTGACCAAGTTCCTCGACAAGACGCAGTGGGGGAAGGCGCAGGATCAGCCGGGCGTCGGCACCGCGTGGCTCGTCGCGATCGACTCGTCGAGCGGCATGGGCTCCCGCTTCGGGGACGCGCGCGCGATCGCGCACGCCTTCCTCGAGGAGATGAAGCCGAACGACCTCATGGACCTCATGTTCTTCGACGACGTTCAGGTCGTGAAGGACACGAAGTGGAACGCGTACAAGCAGCGCGGCGCGCTCGCCAACGCGCTCAACGAGTTCAAGTCGCCCATGCCGTCACACGGCAGCGACCGCGCGCTCTTCACGCAGATCAAGGGGATGACGCAGTCGGCGTTCGGCTCCCTGGGGAACTCCGACACGCCCGACGAGGTGCCGCTCCACCAGGCGATGGTGGTCCTCTCGAACGGCGCGGGCCGCGGGGACGCCGAGAGCGCGTCGCCGAGCGCCGATGTCTTCCATCAGTACCTCGACAGCGGGCGCTTCCCGCCCGAGAACACGTCGCTGCCCAAGACGCCGCTGCCGGTCATCTCGATCTGGCTGCCGAACAGCTCGAGCTTCGTCGAGAACGTCTACAGGAACAACGAAGCGCAGTTCATGCAGGCCCTCTCCAACCCGGAGATCGGCGGCTTCTTCGACATCGTGAAGGAGGGCGAGGGCGGGGCGAAGGGCAAGACGATCAACTCGCTGGTGCGGGCCCGCTTCAACGCGATGTGGCTCATCCACTGGGAGCTCTCGTGCATCAACTCGAGCGTCGAGCAGACGTTCAACCTCGTATTCGAGAACACCCACCCGCAGATTCTTCCCGACGGCACGTTCAAGGACGTGCCGCTCGGCGTCGACCCCACGCAGTGGCCCCTCGACGTCGACGTGAAGAGGACGCAGGACGCCGCCGCGCAGAACCCCCTCTACCCGGGCGGCACCTTCAACGTGTACGGGAACTTCTGCTGGGGCGGCGACAAGTCCCGCGCCGAGGGGTACTTCATCCCGGCGGGCACCAAGCCGAACGCGAACGCGAACAGCCGTGACCCGCACGTCGCTCTCCAGGCCATGCAGCAGCTCCAGGCCGAGCACATGCTCGGGACGGCTGTCAGCACGGGCGACGGATACGTGACGTTCAACGTGCCCGACGACGAGAAGGTGCTCGAGGGCACGGGGGACAACACCGTTGCGCGCCTCGTCGTGTACGACAACAAGGCGCACCGCGCGTCGGCCCTCGACGAGAAGACGGTCCTCACCCTCAAGGCGCAGAAGAAGCCCCTCTCGATCCCGCTCATCGCGGGCATCGCAGGGCTAGCGGTCGTCATCGTGCTCCTCGTGATGGTGCTGCTTCGTGGCGGGGGCGGCGGACGCAAGCGGGGCGGCGGCGCCCCTCCCGCGCCCGCGGGTCCCGGCGGCGGCTACGGGATGCCGCCGGGTGGCGGCTACGGCGGGCCTCCCCCGGGCGGTGGTGGGTACGGCGGTCCTCCGGGAGGCGGCGGCTACGGCGGGCCGCCGGGTGGCGGCAACTACGGGATGCAGGGGCAGCTCGCGCCCGACGCGATGGGGGCCGCCGCTGCGGCCGCGCAGCCGGCGCCCGCGCAGGCGCTCTTTGCACCGTCTGCGCAACCACCTCAAGTGGCGACCCCATTATCCGCACCGCCGGGTTCGAGCTCGGCGGGCGGCGCGATCGCGGTGGTGCAGGTACGCTGCCCCGCGTGCGGCATGAACACGATGGCGACCCCCGGGCAGCCGTCCGTCTGCTTCTCGTGCGGGCAACCGCTGCCGGCCGAGATGACGAAGGGAGGTGGGGGCGTCGCTGCTCCCGGGTTTCCCCCTACCGGCGCTCTGAACGCCGCGCCCCTCGTCGCTCCCCCGAACCCCTACGGCTCCGCCGCGCCGGCGGGCACCGCACCGACGGCGGCGACCCTCCGCGGCCCCGGGGGGCAGTACACGGTGCGCGCGGGCTCCGAGGTGCGCGCGGGCCGCGACCCGGCGCAGTGCCCCATCTTCCTCGCCGAGCCACGCATCAGCGGCGTCCACGCGACGCTCCGCTTCGACGGCGGCCAGCTCCAGGTGCGCGACGAGACGTCGAACAACGGCACCTTCGTCGCGGGGACGCGCATCGCGCCGGGCACGTGGACGCCCGTCCCGCCGGGGGTGCCGCTCCGCTTCGGACCGGTCGAGTTCTCGGTCCAGCTCGAGCCGTGATGGCCTACGCACGACGGCCGCCGTGCATGCCCGCCGGGCGCACGCGAGGGTGACGCCCATGCAGCCCTCGCCCGTGCTCCCCGCCGTCGAGTACGCGGAGCGGTCGGATCCCGGCCGCGACCCCGACAAGCAGGTGAACGAGGACGCGTGCGTCCACCGCGAGACGCGCCTCGGCCACCTCTGCATCGTCTGCGACGGGATGGGTGGGCACGCCGCGGGCCGCGAGGCCGCCGAGCTGGCCGTCGCGACCGTCTGCGAGACGTTCGACCGCGCCGACGACGGAGCGCCGCCGGGTCCCGTCCTCAAGCACGCCATCGAAGAGGCCAGCGCGCGCGTCCACGTCATGCGCACGAGCGAGGTCGCGATGGGCCGCCCCGGCTCGACCGCCGTCGCGGTCCTGATGCATGCGCAGGGGACCGAGGTCGCGCACGTCGGAGACAGCCGCGCTTTTCTCGTGCACGCGGGGCAGATCTTCCGGCTGACGCGCGACCACTCGATGGTGCAGGAGCTCGTCGACCGCGGCCTGCTCACGCCGGCGCAGGCCGCGCACCACCCGGACGCGAACCGCATCACGCGCGCGCTCGGGATGGCTGCGGAGGTCGAAGCCGAGCTCCGGCCGGACCCGGTGCGCCACGTCGCGGGCGACGCGTTCGTCCTCTGCTCCGACGGGCTGAGCGATCTGGTCGAGGACCACGAGATCCTCGCGATCGTTGCAGCCGAGCCGGCCGCGCAGGCCGTGGGCAAGCTCGTCGACCTCGCGAACGCGCGCGGCGGATACGACAACGTCACGGTCGTCGTCCTGCGCGCTCGCGAGACGTCGATGGCGACGCAGGTCTCGGTCGCCCCCACCCTCGCGCAGACCTCCGTCACCACGCCACCCGCTCGCGTCGCGACCATCCCCCACGCGCCGCTTCCCGCAGACACGCACTCCGCGTCGGGTCCGGTCACCCAGCCTGCGCCGGCGGTGCCCGCGATACCGATCATCCCGCCTGCGCCCGAGGCGGCCGCGATCCCGCCGTCGTCGGCAGCGCGCCGCCGGCGCAAACCGAGCCTGGTCTTCGTCTCCATCACCGTCGTGCTCGCGCTCGGCGCGTTCGCCCTTCTCGGATGGGCGCTCTACGCGCACATCGAGGAGCGCAGTGGCAAACGGAGCATCGCGCCGCCGCTCGCGCTTCCGGGGGCGGACGCCCAGCCCGCCGCGCCGGTGCCCCTCGTCCCGGAGAGCGTGGTCGTTCCGACCGCCAGCGCACCGGCCGAACCGATCGCGCCGCTCGCGCCGTCGCCCTCGGCGTCGACGCACCGGCGCCACTGACGTCGGCTCGGTGACGGGCGGCAGCGGGCGATGTGCGGCCGCCCGGCGTCGCAAGCAAGGATCGCGCGCTGGAAGCGCCCGCGCAATGTAGGATGTGCCCCGATGACGCGGACGACGACGATCGCCGCCGGCCTCCTGCTCGGGCTCGCTGCGATCGCGTCCACCGCGGGATGCAAGCGCTCGAAGCACGCGCGCGTCTCGTCGTACACGGCGCCGCCCGTTCCCGCGGGGTTCGCCGAGCAGGGTGGAGCGGGCTGGCGCATGGCGGTACCGACGACGTGGAAGGAGGCGAAGACGCCCGCCGCCTGGGCCGTCTCCGACCCGCAGGCGGTCGACGACTTCCACGCGAACGTCAACGTCGTGACCGAGCCGTTCACCGGCGACTCGTACGAGTACGCGAAGGCCAACGAGAACGCCCTCCGCCGCGAGCCGCGCGCCGCCGTCGAGGTCGTCCGCGAGGACGTGGTCGACGGCGATCCGACGCTGGTGACCGAGTCGCGGTGGGCGGCGACTCCGCCGTCGACGGTGCCGTACCGCACCATGCAGACGTTCCTGTCGTCGAAGGGCACCGGCTACGTCGTCACGTGCTCCGTTTCGTCGTCGGCGTTCGAGCGCTACCGCACGACCTGCGAGTCCGTCCTCCACTCGTTCGCGGTCGAGCGCTGAACGGGGATAGAATCCCCCTCCGTGAAAGCTGCACTTTTCCACCTCGCCGGCGCCCTCGCGTGCGCCCTGTCCCTCGGGACCCTCGGGTGCGCGGGCCTCCAGCTCGAGCCCATCAAGATGACGCAGCAGAAGCCGAGCAACGTCGCGATCTACTTCAAGGTCGAGACGCAGCAGGGCGACCCCGTGGGGGGCCTCACCGCCGACCAGTTCCACATCTACGAGGACGGGCAGCTCGTCTCGCAGTACGAGAGCAAGCAAACGATCCTCAACCCCGAGGTCGCCGCCGTCCACTACACGCTCCTCCTCGTCGACATGAGCGGCAGCGTGAGTCAGAGCGGCAGCTCGGACTCCGTCGCCCAGGCCGTCGGGACCTTCACCGACCGGGTCGAGAAGCAGCAGAAGGTCGCCATCTACGCGTTCGACGGCAGCCCCGACCTCTACCCCATCGTGCCGTTCACCGATCAGGCGGGGAGCGCTCGCGCGGGCGTCGCTCAGCTCGCGACGTTCAAGCCGAAGGACCCGAGCACGAACCTCAACGGCGCCATCGTCAAGGCGCTCGACACGCTCGACGGCGCGCTCGGCAAGGCGACGCAGCCGCTGAAGTTCGGCACGCTCGTCGTCTTCACCGACGGCACCGACCGCGCGAACCGCGTGCCCGAGTCGACGATGAAGCAGCACATCCGCGAGAAGCCGTTCGACGTGTACGCCATCGGCCTGGGCGCCGAGATCAAGCCGCCGCAGCTCGAGGAGATCGGCAAGAGCGGCACGGCCATGGCCGCGGACAAGAACGCCATCGTGAAGGCCTTCGACGACGTGGGCGCGCGCGTCGAGGCCAAGACGAAGAGCTACTACCTGCTCTCGTACTGCTCGCCGTCGCGTGCAGGCAAGCACGAGGTTCGCATCGAGGCGCAGTACAAGCAGCCGCAGAGCAACAACGAAGACAAGGGCAGCCTGACGACCGACTTCGACGCGACGGGCTTCGCTCCCGGGTGCGACCCGAACACGCCGCCGAGCTTCGACGTGACCAAGGGCGACGCGCTCGCCCCTCCCGTGACGACCGAACCGAAGGGGGACGACAAGAAGGCCGAGAAGAAGGAGGAGAAGAAGGACAGGCCGCCGGTGAGGAACACGTCACCCGCGCCGCCGAGGCTCCCGCCACCTCCCCCTCCCCCCAAGCCTGCGGCCCCGCCACCGCCCGCCGCGACGACGGCCCCACCCGCGCAGGACTTCAATCCGTAATCGGGGGAGCAGACCGCCGACGGGCACCCTCACGCAGTTCGCATGACGGCGTCGGCTGCCGCGTCGGCCGTGATCTTCGCGAGCAGGATGCCGTTGCGGTGGTGGCCCGTGGCGAGGAAGAGCCCCGGCAGCGGCGACGCCCCCACGAGCGCGCCCCCCTCGGCGTGCGGGCGGAAGTTGCTCCACGTGCCAGCGAGCTGCGCGTCCCGGAGCGACGGGACGCACGCGAGGGCGCTCGTGAGGATCGCGTGGACGCCGCCGGCGGTGACCTCCTTGCGGAAGCCGACGTGCTCCATCGTCGACCCGCAGAGGACGCGGCCGTCGCCGCGCGGGACGAGGTAGCCGCCGGCACCGAACACGATGCTCCGCACGCGCGGCGGCCGCTCGTCGAGGAGGACGATCTGCCCGCGCACCGGCCGCACGGCCGGCACAGCCGCGGGCACGCCGGGCACGAGGGACGACCAGCTCCCTGCTGCCAGCACGGTCGCGTCCGCCCGCAGCTCGCCCGCGTCGAGCTTCACCCCCACGCAGTGGTCGCGCTCCACGAGCAGGCGCTCCACGGTGACGCCCGAGCGCACGGCAACGCGCGGGTCGCGTGCGAGCGCCGCCATGAGCGCGCGGAGCAGCACCGGCGGATCCACCTGCGCGTCGTCCGGGAAGTGCGCCGCGGCCATCACGCTCGCCGCGAGCTCTGGCTCCACGCGGCGCGCCGCCGCCCCGTCGAGCAGCTCCGCTCGCAGCCCTTGCCCTTGCTGCCAGGCCACCTCGCGGGCCAGCTCGTCTCGCTCATCCGCCGTGGTCGCGGTGCGCAGGACGCCCGACGCGCGCCATCCCACGTCGATCCCGCTCGCCTCGCGGAGCGCGTCCGCCCACCCGGGCCACGCCGCCCGCGCCCGCAGGAACGTCGCCGCGTCCTCACCCCGTCCGTGAAGCTCGACCTGCGCGCCCAGGATGCCCGCTGCCGCGCTCGAGGCCTCGGCCCCGGGTACCGCCCGCTCGAGGACCACGACGTCGACCCCGCGGCTCGCGAGGACCAGGGCCGTCGCACACCCCATGACGCCGCCGCCGACGATCGCGACCCTCACGGCCTTCCTCCTTAGTCCCGGCCGCGTCCCTGACCAGTCGTGGGCTCCCGCGGCCCGCCCGCGCGTCGCCCGTCTGTGACGATGACCTTTTCCCATTTCGGTGCTTCCATGCCGCAACGATGAAGAACGTCGTCGCGCTCTTCGGGGTGACCGCGATCGTGCTCGCGGGTTGCCACCATGTCCCGCCGCCTGCTCCGCCTCCCCCGCCACCGCCGCCTCCGGTCGTCGCGCCCCCGCCGCCACCGCCACCGCCGCCGCCCAAGTGCGAGGCGCTGAGCGAGGGGTGCGTGGGGAAGGCGATCGCGCGCATCCGCAGCCTGGGGTGGTCGATCACCGTGCCCGACGGGTGGACCTACGCGCAGCAGGACAACGCCACGGTCATCACCAAGGGCGAGGCCATCATGGCCATCACGACCTTCGGCGGCTGGCCCGACCCGAAGATCGTGGAGTCGAACCGCCAGCAGGCGTTCAACGACCTCGTGAACATCCTCGGGGTCTCGCCGCCGAAGACGCCGGTCGCGTGGGCCCACCCGTCCACGAAGCGCAGGGGCGTGCAGGTCGAGATGCAGCTCTGGCAATCCGACAACGTGACCAAGGGGATGAAGAAGGGCCCGATGCTCGTCTTCGGTGCCGAGCTGCCCGACCACCGCTGGGTGCTCGGCGCCGGGTTCGTGCCGGACGACGACAAGACCGACGCCGACAAGACCATCGTGGGGGCGGTCGACACCATCGCTGTCTCCGGCGCGGCGGCTCCGTGACCGCGCCCCGTCTGCAGCCCGGCCAGGTCGTCGCCGGCAAGTTCACCGTCCGTGCGCTCCTCGGCCACGGCGGCGCCACGGCGACCTACGCGGCCCAGATGGCTCCCGGCCGGGACGTCGTCGTGAAGCTCTTCTCGCCGCAGCTCGCGCAG
Source organism: Polyangiaceae bacterium (assembly GCA_036490515.1). Classification (GTDB taxonomy): domain Bacteria; phylum Myxococcota_A; class Polyangia; order Polyangiales; family Polyangiaceae; genus Palsa-1150. The sequence continues at coordinate 39,595 of DASXDU010000023.1, read as the reverse complement.
CGCGGCGACGTCCTCGGCGTCCTCCAGCAGGCGGCGAGCGTCACGAACGTGATGCCCGACGCCTCGCTGCCCGTCGCCGAGAGCGGCTTCGATCAGGCCACCGGTGCGCCCTACGTCGTGACGGAAGCGGCGCCGTTCCCGTCGCTCGCGGCCACCGTCGAGCGTGGCCCGCTCGCGCCCGCCGACGTGATCCTCGTGCTCCGGGGCATGGCGCGCGCGGTCGACGCGGCACACGCGCAGCGACTCACGCACGGCGCGCTCAAACCGCAGAACGTCTTCGCCGGGCCTCTGCCCGAGCGACCGGTGCGCGTGGGCGACTTCGGCGTCGCGGTCGCGCGCGCCGCCGTCCCGACGAACGAGGGCTTCGCGGCCGCCGCGCCGTGGATCGCGCCCGAGCAGATGCAGGGGGCGCCCGGGGGCCCGGCGTCCGACACGTTCTCCGCTGCCCTCGTCGCGTTCCATGCGCTGACGGGTAAATCCTACTGGCGCTCCTGCCAGGGCCCGCAGCCTGACCTGGCGGGCTGGCAGCAGGAGAGCGCCGCGCCGCGCGTGCCCCCCTCGCAGCGCGCGCGCGAGCTCGGGGTAAACCTGCCGGCGGCGTTCGACGGGGCTCTCCTCCGGGCGCTCTCGCTCAACCCGGGCGAGCGCTTCACGACGATCGCCGAGCTCGCCGAGACGCTGTCCAAGGCGTCGGGTGGCCCGCAGAAGATGGCCATGACGATGCCGCTGACGGCCATGCCGCAGGCGGCCCAGGACATGCTCCGCAAGGTCGGGCAGCAGCCCGCGCCGGCGCAGCCGGGGTTCAGCGGGACCAGCACGCTCGCCATCAACTCGCCGCTCGACATGGCCTGGCCGCCCGGCGCCCCCGCCCCTGCCGCGGGGGCTCCTCCGCCGCAGGCCGCGATGCAGCCGCCGGGCATGGGTCCGGGGCCGCAGCAGCCGCCCCCGCGAGGCCTGCAAGGGCCGCCCGGCATGCAAGCCCCTCCCGGCATGCAGGGCCCCCCGATGCAGCCCGGCGTGCCCCCCGGTGCCATGCCCTCAGGCCCTCCCGGCATGCAGGGCCCACCGCCCCAGGGCCAGGGGATGCTGCCGACCCCGTACGGCGGATTCCAGGGGCCCGCCCAGCCTCCGCTGGGGTCGGGCATGCCGCCCCAGGGGCCGGTCCAGTCCTACGCGCCGCCGCCGGAGTCGTCGATCGTCGTCCCGAAGTCACGGGGCGGCCTCGTCATCGTCCTCGCCATCGCAGGCGTGCTGGTCATCGTGGGCGTCGTCGTCCTCGTCGTGGTGCTCCGCCAGCGCGCCGTCGTCGCCGCGCTGCCAACCGACTCCACGCCCGAGCCCACCGCGACCGCCGCGAACACTGCACCCACGGCCTCCGCCGCGGCGACCCCCACCCCGCCCGCGTCGTCGGCGGCGGGCTCGCCCTCGCCGCCTGCGTCGGCGGACAACGGCACCGCGGCGGTGCCCGGCGGCGACGCCGGCGCCGCGGCGACCGCGCCCGAGGCGGGCGCCCTGGAGGAGGGGGAGCTCACGATCCTCTGCGTGCCGGACTGCGACTCGGTGAAGGTCGACGACACGGCGCTCGACACCAACGACGCTGGCGTCGTGCCCTCGACACCGATGACGCTCGCCATGGGCCCGCACACGATCGCGGTGACCAAGGCGACCTACATGAACCAGACGCGCAAGGTGACGCTGAAAGCCGGTCAGAAGGACCGGGAGACCTTCTACATGACCAAGCCGGGTGCGATCGCCCCGACGCCGAAGCCCTGCGGCAAGTTCCTCGAGCGCTGCCCGCAGTAAGGTCGCGCCGGGAGCCGAGAGCTGCGGGCTCCGGGCGGCGCGCTCAGCGCACGGGCCGGAGGATCCGCGCGATGGCCACGGCGTTCCACACGGCGAAGCCGAGGAACAGCGCCGCGAGCAGGACCGTCCATCGCGCACTTTCGGGCGCCTCGCCGTTCACGAGCAGCCACGCGTCGGCCGGGATCCGCCGGCCCGTCGTCCGCTCGATGGCGCTCGCCAGGCCGCGATGCCTCGGCCCCGCCTGCCCGAAGCGCACGAGCCTCCCCGCGAACGCCCGCGGCGGCTCCCAGCGCCCGCTCTCCTGGCCCGCCGGCAGGCGAAGGTCGACCCACACGTCCTCGCGCCCGGCCACGGGGAGCGTGCGGAACGTGTCGTCCACGAAAGGCCGCTCGTAGCGGATGCCACCCGCCGCCCCGGGCATCCCCTCGGCCTCGACGAGCCGGTTCTCGCTCGCCGCCAGCGTCGACGCCGGCGCGGTCCGGAGCTCGCCCACGCTCGCGGGCGCCGACGACGCGAGCGCGTACGCCACGTCCCGCCGGAGGGAGAACACCATCGCCAGCGAGAGGAGCGCCGCGAAGCCGAGGACGACGACCGTCAGCGTCCGCTCGCGCCGCGGCGGATCCGGGAGCGCGAGCAGCTCCGGGTCGAGCTCCTCTTTCGGGTCGCCCCGCCCACCGGGGCCGAGCTCGAGGGGCGACGGCACGGACGGAAGCTCTCGCGACACGCTGCCCACGAGCATAGCCGACACCGGTCCCATGCAGCATGTTCCCGCTTGGCGGGCCGCCTTCGAGGGCGGTACGGTGTAGCCGATGGCCGCTGGCAAACCCGTCGTCTGCGCCTCCTGCGGGTTCAAGAACAACGCCCCCGGGTCCCTCCGCTGCGCCTCGTGCGGGGCGCGCATCGAAGACATCACGCGGTCCCGCCGCGGGCGCGGCGATGACCCGACCGGCCGCTACTCCCAGGAGGGCGTGAGCGTCCAGTGGCTGCTCATCGCGTTCCTCGTCCAGGGCGTCCTCACGGCCGCGCTCATCTTCGGCCTGCCGATGGTCCTGCCGATGCTCGACTTCGAGGGCCAGAACGGCATGCTCGTCTGCATCCCGGTCTGGTTTCTCGGCGGCCTCCTGGTCGGGATGATCTCCCCCGGCCGCACCTTCATCGAGCCCGCCGTCGCCAGCCTGCTCGTCGCCATCCCCACGACGTTCCTGCTCATCCAGAGCCAGACCGTCCGAACGATGCCGCTCTTTCTCTACCTCATCTTCGCGGCCATCGGGATCCTGCTGACCCTCATCGGCGCGTACATCGGCGAGCGCATCCAGCTCGGGCCGCCCCCCAAGACCGCAGAGTGATCGACGCGGTCGTCGTCGGCGGCGGCCCGGGAGGATCCGTCTGCGCCGCGCGCCTCGCCTCGCGCGGACGGCGCGTCGTCGTCCTCGAGCGCGAGCGCCATCCGCGCTTCCACCTCGGCGAATCGCTCCTGCCCAACGGGCTCGGCGTCCTCGAGGAGATCGGCGTGCTCGACGAGGTGCGCGCGCGCTTCCTCGTGAAGCGGGGCGCGCGCTTCGTCGACGCCGCGGACGGCAAGGCCGCCCGCTACGACTTCGGCGAGGCGTTCCGCGCCAAGTGGGACCACGCCTTCGAGGTGCCTCGCGATGCGTTCGACGAGCTCCTCTTCCGCCGCGCCGGGGCGTGTGGGGCCGAGCTCCGCGAGGGGTGGACGGCGACCCGGATCGTGCGCGAGGACGGCCGCGCCGTGGGCGTCGAGGCCAAAGGCCCCGACGGCGCGACGCACGCCATCGAGGCGCGCGTCGTCGTCGACGCCTCGGGCCGCGACGCGATGACCGCGCGCGAGGCGGGGGACCTCGAGCGCATCGCGGGCCTCGACAAGACGGCCCTCTACACGCAGGTGCGCGGCGCCTGGCGCGACGAGGGAGACCGCGCGGGCGACATCCAGATCGTCGTCTCGATGGCCGACGAGCGCCGATGGTTCTGGCTCATCCCGTTCGCCGACGGCCGCACGAGCGCCGGCGCCGTCGTGTCCTCGCGGTGGATCCGGGAGCACCGCGGGCTCGGCGGCCCGGAGGCCCTCTTCGACGCCGCCCTCCGCGAAACGCCGGCCGCCGAGCGCATGCTCGACGGCGCCGAGCGGCTCTTCGCGCCGCGGGCCACGAGCGATTTCAGCTTCCACGTTCGGCGCGCCTACGGCCCCGGCTGGGTCGCGGTGGGCGACGCCTCGGGCTTCCTCGATCCCCTCTTCTCGACCGGCGCTCACCTCGCCATGAACGGCGCCCTGCGCGCCGCGGACGTCCTCGACGCGGCCCTCGACGACGATGCCCCCGCGGGCGCCCCCGGGACGCCGTCCGAGGCAGCCTTCGCGAGGTGGGACGGCGAAGTGCGCGCCGGCGCAGACCTCTTCCTCGGGGCCGTCCAGGGCTTCTACGACGGCGAGCTAGCGGACTACATCTTCCACGACCCCCAGCACCCGTTCCTGCGGCGCGCCATCACGTCGCTCCTCGCGGGCGATGTCTTCGACCCCGACGAGCGCTGGGCCGGCGAGATTCGCCGGCGCTTTCCTCCACGCTAGGCCGGCGTCCCCAAGAACGCCTCGCCGCTGCGCGGACGACTCAGACGTCTTTCTGGTCGCGGACGCGGGCTGCCTTGCCGGCCAGGTCGCGAAGGTAGAAGAGGCGCGCGCGGCGGACGACGCCCTTGCTCACGACCTCGACCTTCTCGATGCGCGGCGAGTGCGTGAGGAAGATGCGCTCGACGCCGACGTTGAAGCTGACCTTGCGAACGGTGAACGTGCTGCGCGCGCCGGCGCGGTGGCGCTTGAGCACGACGCCCTGGAAGACCTGCGTGCGCTCCTTGTCGCCCTCGACGATGCGGTAGTGGACGCGCACCGTGTCACCCACCCGGAAGTCCGGGAGGTCCGCACGGAGGAGCTTGGACTCGATCTCGGCGATCTTGGGCGACGTGAGCATGGGGATGCCTCGAGGGGGAGCGGCTTAAAGCACGCGGATCCTGGCCTGTCAACGCAAGGGACCCCGGCTGCGACGGCGAAGTGAAGGGCCCACCATGGACCTGGCCGGGCCCCTCGGCCACGAGACGAGAGTGGAGAAACAGGAAGGTCAGAAGATCAGAAGGGGTGGGGGATGGGGCGACTGGGACCTCGGGGCCTTGAAGTGCGAATGGAACGCCTCAAAGGGTGCGGTCGGCCCCTTTGAGGCGCCCCTTTGGCCCGCACGGCCCCGCCGCTTCATCCGCCCCATTCCCCAGCCCTTCTGATCTTCTGACCTTCCTGTTTCTCCACTCTCGCTCTCCGGGCAAACCGTGCGGCAAGCTGCCGCAAAGCGCGCGAAACCCTTGACGGGCGCGGCCCGCCCGGTAAGTTCACCGCCCCTCGCCTCGAGGAGCCGTGGCGCCGGTTTCGTCGGCACCACACGTCTTTCTGCCGGAAGACGTCGCGCACCGACGGGCACGACCAAGGAACGACCATGAACACGCAACCCGGCATCTACGGCCGCAAGCTCGGCTGCACCCAGATCTTCGACGAGACCGGAACCGTCCAGCGCGTCACCGTCATCGAGGCGGGGCCCACGGTCGTCGTCGGCAAGCGCACCGTCGAGAAGGACGGCTACACGGCGCTCGTCCTCGGCTTCGACGAGCGCAAGGAGAAGCACACGAGCAAGGCGCTCGCCGGCTACTTCAAGAAGGCCGGGCAGACGCCCAAGCGCCTCCTCAAGGAGCTTCGCTGCGAGGCCGAGTTCGCCGGCAAATTCGAGGTCGGCGCCACGATGAAGCTCGACGAGATCTTCACCGTCGGCGAGCGCGTCGACACGCGCGGCACCACGCGCGGCCGCGGCTTCACGGGCGTCATGCGCCGGTGGAACTTCGCCGGCAACGTGACGACGCACGGCACGCACGAGTACCGCCGCCACGGCGGGTCGATCGGCACGAACATGACGCCGGGCCGCACGCTGCCCAACCTCAAGATGGGCGGCCAGTACGGCAACGAGACCGTCTCGATGATGAACGTGAAGCTCGCGCGCATCGACGCCGAGAAGCACCTCCTCATGATCGAGGGCGGCATCCCGGGCGCCGAGAACGGCATCGTGCTCGTGCGCACCGCGGTCAAGACGAGGAAGCGCTCGACCAAGCGGTAGTCCCGCTCGGGCACGTGCCCGAGGGGCGCGGTCATGAAGGTGATGCCCGGTGGCAAGAGCCTCATGAACACGGGCATGAGCCTCGTGCCGCGTCCCATCGCGAAGATCCCCGCGCCCATCCGGCTCGCTCGCGAGGGCACGCGACCCGCGCCCGCGTCCATCGGGCGTAACCCCGCGACATTCCAGCTCGTGACCCTGGTGTAGGCGCACGGCACAGCGCTCGCACGCTTCGCGACCTCGCCGGAGGCCCCGATGCGCAGGGTGAAGTGGCTCGTCGTCGCGCTCGTGGGGCTCTTGCCCGCGTGCACGTCCGCCGCGGGCCCGGTCGGACAAGGCGCGAGTGGGGCGGATGTAGGGACGGACGCGCCCGAGGGTGGAACGGGCACGACCGGGGACGCGGGAGCGGCCGGCAAGCGGGACGGAGGAGCGGGCACGGGCGCGAAGGGGGACGGGGGCGCGAGCGCAGACGCGAGTGAAGGCGCGGAGGCAGGCGCGGATTCCGGCGCGGGAGCGGACGCAGACGCAGGCGCTGATTCGGGCGCCGATTCGGACTCGGCCCCCGACGCGGCCCCCGTCTACACCGGCGCGTGGTCCTCGGTGAGCTTCGGCGTCACCACGCTCGACACGGGCGGCGGCGACGACATCGCCATCGTCTACGGCGGCTACACCGCGACGGACGCCGACTCGCAGGCGTGGGTCACCGAGATGACCGAGGTCCGGCTCGCGCAGCTGGGCGTCGGCCACATGTACGCCGTGCGCGGCCCCGAGGACCCCGACTACTCCGCGCGCGAGATCGGCAACTCCGAGCTCGCCGCGCGCCTCGCGACGCAGGCCGTCCCCGCGACGCGCGTCTTCATCGCGGCCCACTCGAGCGGCGGGTTCGTCGCCGACGAGCTCTTCACGTTCGCCGATGCGACCGTCATGGCGAAGGTCACGTACTTCAACCTCGACGGCGGCTCGTGGTCCCTCACCGACACCATGATCGCCGGCATGCGCGGCGTCTACTTCTGCAACGCCCACGACTCCGTCGCCGGCTACTCGGAGAACACGTCGTCGGACGAGCAGCTCCACGCCGACTTCCCCGCCTCGCACTTCTTCACCGTCGACGCCGACGGCTCCGGGTGCAACGTCGGCGCCGGCTGGTGCCTGCACGACACGCTCATCACGAGCCGCCCGCACGACCCGGCCACCTACGACCTCGACCTCGACTACACCGACTTCACCGGCGGCCGCCACGTCGTCACCAGCTACGTCGACCAGGCGGTGAGCGACGGCACCCTCTAGCGAGAGTGGAGAAACAGCTCTCTAGGGCACAGCGTCGGCGCAGCACCGGAAGCCGGTGGAGTAGTCGTGGTACGTCGGCTCGTGGGCGCTCGTGACGTAGAAGCACCCGGGGCCGTTGTTCTCGGCGTCGCCGTACCAGCCGCCGCGGAAGCGCCCGTGGCCGTTGGCCTCCTCGTCGACCCACTCGTGCAGGTTGCCGACCATGTCGTAGAGGCCGTCGGGGGAGACGCACTTGGGGAACGACCCCGTGGGCGCGAGCCCGTGCGGCATCTGGTCGAGCTTCGGGTCGTTGAACTGCTCGTACGTGAGCTTCATGAAGTCCTGCCCGAACGCGAGCGCGACGAAGCTCCCCTTCCCCTCGTTGCACCAGCCCGGGTGCCGCTGCATCCCGCCGTACGGATAGAGGTCGTTCTTGTTCGGCCCCCGGCACGCGCGCTGGTACTCGTCCGGCTTGCAGAGGCGCTTGCCCGCCTCGACGCAGGCCCGCCGCGCCTGCACCTGCGAGATGTACGCCTGCGGGACGACGCCGCGCGCCACCTTCGCGCGCACGCGCGCGTCGCCGATCGTCTCGTACGGCGAGTGCGGGTGCTCCTCACCCTGCGCGTCGAGCTCGACGACGTAGTCCTCGAACTGGTCGACGCAGAACGACTCGACGCGGATCTGCCCCTCGAAGCACGGCGACCCCGCCGGCCTCGTGGGAGGGCCGGCGGCCTTCTTCACCGCCGCGGTCGTGTGGGCGCACGCCGCGGCAAGCGCGGCCATGCCCGCGAGCACGGCGAGGGCGACCGAACGGCGAGAGACTGCCACTCTTGCAGCATACACGTGGCGCGCAGTCGGGCCCCTCTCGTTCTTCGCGTCGGGCGAAGCCGGCGGAGGGGCCACCGGGGATCGCCGAGCGAAGGCTCGATGATTCAGGGCGCCGCGTAGGCCTCGACGAGGTTCTCCTGGAAGCGCGGCACGAGAACGAGGTTCCGCTTGGTGTCGAGGCCGATGTCGGCCGGGGCCGTGAGGCCCGACCAAACCTGCATCCACCCGCCGGCGCCCGCCCCGGCCTTACCCTTGAAGACGCCCGCCGCCTCCCAGCTCGAGACGAGGAACGAGTCGCCCAGGGCGACGATGCCGTCGAGCGCGCCCTTCGGGAGCTTCTGCACGTCCTGGCGCTTGCCGTCCTTGTCGAGCGAGTAGAGCTCGCCGCTGGCGAACGTCACGACCCACAGCTTGTCGTTCGCGTAGAGGAGCCCGTTCGGGTGCCCGAGCTCGTCGCCTTTCGCGATCGCCTTCGCCTTTCCCTTGCCGCTCTCGATGACCCACACGGCGTCGGTGTGCGTCGGCTCGGGGCCCTTCTCGCCGAACTTGATGCCGGTGTCGGACACGAAGACGCGCCCGTCAGGCGCCGTCGCCACGTCGTTCGCGAACGTCGCTCCCGCGAGCGCGACCTCCCCCTTGGGGCGGCCGCTCGTCGCGTCGAACATGCGCACGCGCGAGATGTCCGCGACGTAGAGCGTGCCGTTGGCGATGCCGAGGCCCTTCGGCGCGTCGAGCTTCACGCCCTTCTTGCCGGCCTCGATCCACTTCTCGACCTTGCTGCCGTCGGGCGCGGCGCGGACGATGTACCCGTTGTTGTCCGCGACGCCCGGCGAGCCGTTGATGTTGCTGACGAGATAGACGTCGGCCTTCGCGTCGTAGAACGCCGACTCCGGCGTCTGCATGTCCTTCAGCGTCACGACCGGCGTCGGCTTCGGCGGCTCCGGCGGTGCAGGCGGCGGAGGCGGCGGCGTCGGAGCAGCCGACGCGGTCGGCGGCGGGGGCGGCGGCGCCTCCGCGGTGGGAGGCGGCGGGGGCGCGATGGGCTGCGGCTCGTCGCCACCGCACGCAGGCAGGAGGGAGAGGAGGACGGGACCGAGGATGGCAGCGAGGAGGGCGCGCTTCATGGCTGGCGCGCGCCTTTAGCACAGGCGCAGGTCAGTCTTCACTGCACCAGGTGCGGAGGCGGCCGGAGGAGTCGGTCGCGCGGGGCACGGCGGTGACCGGCGTGCGCGCCGCCGAGGGCGCCGGAGCGGGACGGTCGGACGCCGTCTGGACCACGGGCGTGGGGGCGGGACGGTCCGACAGGGTCTGCGTGGCCGGCGCCGGAGGCGCGGGGATGACCGAGGGCGGAGGCATGACGGGGGGCGCGCCCGGCGTCGTCCGCGAAGAGAGCTCGTACGGGTCGAGGAGCGTCTGCATGGGCGCGTACAAAGTAGCCCGCGAAATAGCGAGGATCGAGCGGGATTCGACGTCATCCTTTCGGGCGGTCACGTTGAACGCTCGCGTTCTCCAGAGGCACGCTACGTTTGTGGCCCCGCCGTAAAAAGCGCGCCCCGCCACTGGCCTCGGCGGCCTCGGCGGCCTCCGCGGCTTCCGCGGCCTCCTTGGCCCCCCTCGAGCTCCTCGTGCCCCCCCGGAAGAACCCCTACGCCCGCCCGGACCGCTTCACGCGCGCGGCCAAGGACGCCGGTTTCCCCGCCCGGAGCGTCTACAAGCTCGAGGAGATCGACCGCCGCACGCGCCTCTTCCGGCAAGGGATGCACGTGCTCGACCTCGGCGCGACGCCGGGCAGCTGGTCGCTCTACGCGGCGCAGAAGATCGGGCGCGGAGGCAAGCTCCTCGCGGTGGACCTCGATCCGCTCGGCACGGTCCTGCCGCCGCACGCCGCGTTCGTGCAGGGCGATGCGCTCTCGCTCGCGGGCGCCGACGCGCATACGAGCACGGGCGAGGGCGGGGGCGAGCTCGAGGAGCAGCTCGCGCGGTTCGCGCCGTACGACGTCGTGCTCAGCGACATGGCGCCGCGCACGACGGGCAACCGCGTGACCGACCAGACGCGGAGCTTCGAGCTCTTCATGCGCGCGCTGGCGGTCGGAGCTAGGCTCGGCAAGGCGGGAGGGGCATTCGTCGGCAAGATCTTCATGAGCGACGACCTGCCTGCCGCCCGCGCCGAGCTCCGGAAGCACTACGCCTCCGAGCGGCTCATCCGCCCCGAGGGGACGCGCGCGGTGAGCACGGAGCTCTACGTCGTCGGTCAGGGGAAGCGCGCGTGAACTCGCCGCAGTCGCAGCCGCTCGCGGGGCGCTTCGTCGTCGAGCGCGAGGTGGGGCGCGGCGGCGTGGGCATCGTCTACCGCGCGCAGGACAAGGTCACCGACCAGGCCGTCGCGCTCAAGGTCATCGCGCTCCCGGGCGTCGACGCGGGCGAGGAGGCGCGCTTCCGGCGAGAGGGGCGCGTCCTCGCGGGGCTGCATCACCCGGGCATCGTGCGCGTCGTCGCGTTCGGGCAGCTCGACGAGGGGCAGCCGTACATCGCGATGGAGTGGCTCGAGGGTGAGGACCTGTCGCAGCGGATGAAGCGCTCGCCGCTGCCGCTCGCGAAGAGCATCCTCGTCGCGGCCGACGTGGCCGACGCGCTCGCCGCGGCGCACGCGGCGGGCATCGTGCACCGCGACGTGAAGCCGTCGAACGTCATCCTCGCGGGCAGCGGCGCGGGCAAGACGGGTCCCTTCGAGGTGAAGCTCGTCGACTTCGGCGTGGCCGCAGCCGACGACACGAAGCTCACGCGCACGGGCGCCATCGTCGGCACGCCCGCGTACATGGCACCCGAGCAGGCGCGCGGCGACGGCGAGGTCGACGCCCGCGCCGACCTCTACGCCCTCGGGGCGACGCTCTTCGAGATGATCACGGGCCGTCCGCCGCACGTCGGGCCGACGCCCATCGCGATCCTCGCGCGCCTCGTGACGACGCCCGCGCCACGCCTCTCGGAGGTCTTCGTCGACGCGCCCTCGCGGCTCGACGACCTCATGGCGCTGCTGCTCGCGACCGCGCCGAACGAGCGGCCCGAGTCGGCGGCGCAGCTCGCGCGCGACCTCCGCGAGATCGCCGAGGACCTCGGGACGCAATCGAGCGATCGCCTCACCCGGAGCGGCGCGCACGAGGCGGTGCCCGCGAGCCTGACGACGGGCGGCAAGACGGGCGGGACTCGCCTCATCACGTCGATCGTGGCGACACGCGTCCCCAAGGGGCCGGCGAGGGCGCGCCTCCTCACGCATCTGCGGGCGCGCGGCGCCGACGCGACGGAGCTCGGCGGGGACGCCATCGTGTCGCACCTCGGCGTGCGCAAGGCGCTCGGCGACGAGGCGATGCGCGCGCTCGACCTGGGCCTGCGGATCGCGAAGCTCAACGCGACTGTGGGCGTCGCGACGGGCCGGACGCGCATCGACCGGACGCGCCCGACGGGCGAGGTCGTCGACCGCGCCGCGGCGCTCGCCCGCGACGCCGCGCGGGGCCAGGTGCTCGCGGACACGACGACGACCGAGCTGACGCGCGGGCGCTTCGAGCTCCAGCTGCGCGGTGACGGGAGCGCCATCGTCGGGACGCCGGTGCGAGGACGACGGGAGATCTTCGGCGGCGCCGCGTTCGTGGGCCGCGAGGCCGAGCTCGCGCAGATCGTGGCGGCGTTCGAGCGGTGCGTCGACGACCGCACGCCCATCGTGATCACGCTGACGGGCACGCCGGGCATCGGCAAGACGCGCCTGCGGCGCGAGGCGCTCTCGCGCATGGCGAGCCACGCGAGCGCGCCGCGCATCGTGCTGGCGAGGAGCGAGTCGTTCGCGAAGGGGCACGCGCTCGGCGTCGTCGGGGACGTGGCGCGCGGCCTGACGGGCGTGGCGCGGGGCGCGCCGCTGCAGGAGGCGCTCGACGCGACCGACGTGCTCATCGCCGTGAGCGAGGTTCCGTGCTCCGAGCAGTCGCGCGAGCTGCTCGCGCGGCTCATCGCCAACGAGGCGCTCCCCGAGCTCGACGACACGCGCGGCGCGCGCGACGCTCTGTGGCTCGTGCTCACCGACATGACGGTGGGCATGTCGAAGAACCACCCGCTCGTCGTCGTCCTCGAGGACGCGCAGTGGGCCGACTCCGAGAGCCTTGCCTGGATGGACCACCTGCTCGCGCGCGCGGGCGGCCGCCCCGTATGCGTCCTCGCGGCAGCTCGGCCCACGCTCTGGCGCGACGACCCGTCGCGCTTCGAGGGGCGCGACCACGTCCGCATCGAGCTCCGTCCTCTCTCGCGCAAGCACTCGCGCGCCATCGCGGCGTCGATCCTGGGCGAGCGCGCCACGGGCGAGCGCGGCGAGGCGCTGACCGACTCGATCGCGCAGCAGTCCGCAGGGCTGCCGCTCTTCGCCGAGGAGCTCGCGCGCATCGCCGCGGTGGGCCGCGAGGCGTCGGACGCGCCGACCATCGAGGCGGCGATGCAAGTCCACGTCGACGCGCTCGACGACTTCGGGCGCGACGCGGCGGCCAAGCTCGCGGTCTTCGGCCTCGTGGGCTGGGACCTCGGGCTCGAGGCCATCGGCGTCGCCAACGCGTCCGAGGCGCTGCGCGAGCTCGCCGCCGCGGAGGTGCTCGTCGAGCAGGCGCACGCCCGCTTCGCAGGCACGCGCGAGTTCGCGTTCAAGCACGCGCTCATGCGCGAGGTCGCGTACGCATCGCTCGGCGAGGACGCGCTCAAGGAATGCCACGCGCGCGCCGGGCGCTGGCTCGCGAAGATGGGCGAGGACGACGCGATCGTGGCGCGCCACCTCGACCTCGGCGGCGAGGGCTCGGCGGCGGCCGGGTACCTCGAGAAGGCGGCGCGGCGCGCGCTCGCGGCCCACGCCCTGCCGCAGGCCGTGTCTCTCGCCGAGAAGGCGCTCGCGTTCGCGGAGGACAAGGCGACCCAGTTCGCACGAGCGCAGATCCTCGACGAGGCGTGGAACCGGCTCGACGCACGCGCCGGCGAGCGGGACACCGCGGTGCGCGCGATGGAGGACGCGATCACGGACAAGGCGAGCGAGGTCCGCGCGCGCGGTGCCCGCGTCCGCTACGAGGACGCCAGCGGCGGCGGCGCCGACACCAGCGCGCGGCTCGACGAGGTGCGGCGGGCGGCGCAGGAGGCGGGCCTGCCGGACGAGGAGGCGAGAAGCGCGGCGGCGCTGGCGGCGCGGTACGCGTACGCGGGGGAGCTCGACAAGGCGGCGGAGGTCGCCGACGGGCTCCTCACGCTCGCGCAGCGACACAACATCGCGGGGGCCGCGGTGGACGCATGGCAGGTGCTCGCGGTGGTGCGGCAGACGCGCGGCGAGGTGGGCGCGGCGCTCGAGGCGAGACGCAGCGCGGCGCGCGCGGCGAGCGCGGCGGGGCTCAAGGCGCGCGAGGCGACGCTCACGATCAACGTCGGGTTCGCCCTGACGACGGTGGGCGCGATGGGCGAGGCGCGGCTCGCGATCGAGAGCGGGATCGCGCTGGCCGAGGCGATCGGGTCGCCGGGCGTCGAGCGGCACGGCAAGATGATCCTCCTCTGCTGGGCCGCGACCTTCGGGAGCGACGGATCGCTCGACGCGACGCTCGCAGACACGCGCGGGCTGGCCGACGCGGCGCTCGCCGGGAGCTGGGTGCCGCACGACCGAGCCACCCTGGGCGTCCTCTTCTACCGCGGCATGGAGCGACTGCGCGCGCAGGGCGGCGAGGCCGACGCGCGCACGCTGCTCAAGATCGCGGCGCAGGGGTACCGCGCGACGAAGATGCTCGACGTCGTGCCGGTCGCGCTCGGCCTGTGGGCCGAGGCCGAGCGGCGCTGCGGGAACGCGGCGCAGGCGCGGACGACGGCCCGCGAGGCGGCGGCGCTCTTCGAGGGGGGCTCGCCGAGCCTGCTCAACGAGGCGCCGGTGTACCTGGCGCTCCACGACGCGTGTGTCGACCTGGGGGAGCTCGAGGAGGCGCGGAGCGCGATCGTGAAGGGCGTGCCGCGCCTCGTGACGCGCGTGAAGGGGCTCGCAGGGACGCCGTACGCGCGGCCGTTCGTGACGCAGCTCCCGTCGAATGCGGGCTTGCTCGCGGCGGCCGAGGCGTACGGGCTCGTCCCGCCCGAGGTCACGGCGGCGATCGGCGTCGACGTCGAGACCGAATCGTCGACGCCTGCGGTCCAGTCGTCGAAGCCCGCCGTCGCGGAGTAACCTGCTCGCGCCATGCGCGCGCTCCTCCTCCCCCTCGCCGCAGCCCTCCTCTCCCACGACGCCGCCGCGACGCTCCAGCGCGACGAGCTGGCCTCGTCGCAGGCATTCGCCATCGTGCGCTCGCTCTGCGACGGCGTGGGGCCCCGCCTCGCGGGCTCGCCGGGCGACCGCGCGGCCGTCGCGTGGGCGCTTCACGAGATGCCCGGGCTGGGCCTGGCCAACGTGCACGCCGAGAAGGTGCAAGTGACGCACTGGGAGCGAGGCGAGGAGCACGCGGAGCTCATCGTCCCGGGCGCACCTCCACGGCCCCTCGCGATCGCGGCGCTCGGCGGGAGCGTCGGCACTCCGGCGCGCGGTGTCGAGGCCGACGTGATCGAGGCGGCGTCGTGGCAGGACCTCGCCGGGATGGGTGCGGAGGCGATCCGCGGGAAGATCGTGTTCCTCGACCCCATCATGCGGCGCGCGCGCGACGGGCGCGGCTACGGCGAGACGGTGCGCAGCCGGCACGTGGGCGCACGCGAGGCCGCGAAGTACGGCGCCGTCGCGATGATCCTGCGGTCGATCGGAACGGATCACGACCGCTTGCCGCACACGGGCGCGAAGGCGAAGGACGACCACGAGATCCCGGCGGCGGCCCTGTCGGTGCCCGACGCGGAGGCCCTCCACCGCGTGCTCGCGGAGAAGAGGGGCGTTCGCGTGCGACTGGTCATGGGGGCACGCACGCTCCCTCCCGCCGAGAGCGCGGACGTCATCGGCGAGGTGACGGGGCGCGAGAAGCCCGGCGAGGTGGTCGTGGTCGGGGCGCACCTCGACTCGTGGGACCAGGGGACGGGCGCGATCGACGACGGCGCGGGGGTGGCCATCGCGCTCGAGACGGGCCGGCTCCTCGCGGCGATGCCGCAGAAGCCCCGGAGGACGGTGCGGATCGTCCTCTTCGCGAACGAGGAGCACGGGCTCGAGGGCGCGAAGACGTACGCGAAGGTGCACGCCGCGGAGCTCGGGTCCCACGTCGCGGCGCTCGAGGCGGACTTCGGCGCCGACGCGGTCTACGCAGTGCGCTGGCGCGGGGACCCTGCCGCGAGGGAGCGGTTCGACGCGATCGCGCGCCTGCTCGCGCCGCTGGGCGTCGAGCAGCAGAAAGGCGACGGGGAGGCGGGAGCCGACGTGAGCCCGCTCCTCGAGGCCGGCGTGCCTGTCCTCGACCTGCGCCAGGACGGGACGCGCTACTTCGACTTTCACCACACGGCCAACGACACGCTCGACAAGGTCGACCCAGGGGTGCTCGCGCAGGCTGCCGCCTCGTTCGCGACCGCCGCCTGGGCCGCCGCCGAGATGGACGGCGACCTCGGGCGCGTCCCGGACGCCTTGCGCAAGGAACGCTGGTAAGCTCGCGGCGCGATGAAGACCACGTTGGCCGCCGTGCTCCTCCTGGCCTGCACCACCCTCGCCTGCGACGAGCACAAGTACGACGCAATGCTCGCGGAGGCGGCTGCCTCCGCCCCGACCGCGCTGCCCGTCCCGACGACCGCCCCCTCCGCCGCGGCGAGCGCTGGGCCGACCTTCACGAAGCGGCTGGCGAGCGACTGCAAGGCCGGCAAGGTCGACTTCGGCGGCGACGCGGCGCTCGAGGCCGAGGTACGGAGGAAGCTCGGCAAGGACTCCGGCGCGCTCACGCCATCGGACCTCGCGCAGATCAAGAGCATCAACCTCTCGCAGGCCAAGGTGCACCAGATCGACCCGTGCATCTTCCCGATGTTCACGTCGCTGAAGGACCTCTTCCTCGGGCCGGGCGAGTACGACGACCTCACGCCGCTCCAGAAGCTCACGACGATCGAGTCGCTGCGCCTGTCGATGAGCCACGTGAAGGACCTGCACGCGATCGAGGGCCTGAAGCGGATGGACCGCCTCGACCTCTCTCACACGCTCATCGGGGACGACGACCTCAAGTCGGTCGGCTCGCTCACGAACGTGACGGAGCTGATGCTCGACGAGGACAACGTCTCGGATCTCACGCCCGTCGCGAACCTCAAGAAGCTCGAGCGCCTGAGCATCAAGAAGACTCTCGTGAAGACGCTCGCTCCGCTGGCCGGCATCAAGACGCTCAAGTTCATCTACGTCGCCGACTCCGCGGTGAGCGACATCACCGCCGTCCAGCCGCAGATCGCCAACGGGATGAAGCTCATCACGCAGTGAGCCGGCCGCCCGACGGCCGGTCTATCCGTCCCTCGACTACTCGGTGGCGGGGACGGCCGCGGCGAGGTTCAGCATGCGCGGCGCCATGCGGGCGGCGGCGACGGCGCCCGCGACGGCCATGAGGAGCACGGCGACGAAGCGCGAGACCGCTGCCTCCCGCGGGCCGCCCGAGATCTCCCCGAGGAGCGCGACCGAGAGCGAGCCGCCGAACATGCGCACCGCGTAGACGGCGCTCGTGACGCCCCCGCGCTTCGCCCACGGGACCGCGGACTGCGGGCCCAGGAGCGACGTACTCGCGGCGGGACCGATGCCGAGGCCGACGCCCGCGAGCGCCGCCATCGCCATGCCGCCCGACCCGCCGACGGAGGCCGCCCAGACGAGCGCGACGGCGCCCGCGACGACGATGGCGAACGAGCCCGAGACCGTCGCACGCATCCCGCGCGCGATGAGCACGCGCACGCCGAAGCTCGACCCGAAGGCCCAGCCGACGAGGAGCGGGACCAGGGCGGCCCCCGCCGCGAGCGCGTCGCCGTGGCGCTCGGCGGTGACCCAGAGAGGTACGTACGCGGTGCACGCGTAGATGATGCCGCCGGCGAAGATGCTACCGACGAGCCCCGCGCGGACGGCGGGGTCCTGGAGGGGCACGTCGACGAGCCGGCGGGGAGAGAGCGAGAAGGCCGCGGGCGCGCGGCGCGGAGGGTCGCGGTACGAGGCGGCCAGGAGGAACGCTGCGAGGGCGCCCACGGGGACGTTCACGAAGAAGACCCACCGCCAGGAAGCGTGCAGGACGATCCATCCGCCGATGAGGGGCCCGACCACGTTCGCAGCGCCCCACGTGCTCGTGAGGAGGGCCTGGACCCGGGCGCGCTCCTCGAGGGTGTAGAGGTCCGCGCTGATGGTCATCGCGATCGGCGTGAGCGCCCCGGCGCCGAGGCCCTGGAGCACGCGGAACCCGACGAGCGCGCCGAACGAGTGGGCCGAGCCGCAGAGGCACGACCCGAGGAGGAAGAGGCCCATCCCGCCCAGGAACACCGGGAGGCGGCCGAACGTGTCGGCGAGCTTACCGCAGACGAGGACAGCGACGGTGGACGCGACGAGGAAGGACGAGAACACCCACCCGTAAGCCGAGAGGCCCCCGAGCTCGCGCACGATGGTCGGCATCGCGCTGGTGACCACGGTGCCTTCGAAGGCAGCGACCACCTGGCCGACGAGGACCGCCCCGAGGGCCACGCGCCGGCGCGCGAGCCAGGCGGGCGAGGGCGATTGCATGGGCAGGAACGTAGCGCCGGGCGTGGATGCGGAAAGCGCATGGAACGGCATATCGACAATGCGGCCGGCGCATCGCTATCGTCGAGGCGTGGACGTCGACCAGCTCCGCGCGTTCGTCGCCGTGGCCCGCGCAAAGCGCTTCACGCGGGCAGCGCGCACGCTGGGGACGACGCAACCGAGTCTCTCCCGCCGCGTGCAGCAGCTCGAGCGCGTGGTCGGCGCGAAGCTCGTCGTACGCACGCCGTCGGGCGTCGTGCTCACGAGCGCCGGGGAGCGCTTCCTCGCGCATGCGGAGCGGGCGCTCGGCTCCATCGACGCGGGCCGGACGGCGATCGAGGAGCTCTCCGGGCACCCGCGCGGGACCGTGGCCCTCGGGAGCCAGCCGACGATCAGCGCCTACGTTCTCCCGGCCCTCCTCGCCCGGTTCCACGCGCGCAACCCGGAGGTCGTGCTCAAGCTCCGCGAGGGGCTCGCGGACGCGATCGAGGAGCGCGTCGCGGCAGGAGAGCTCGACCTCGCCCTCATGAATCTCCCCGTGCGGCGCCTCGACCTCGCCGCGCAGAAGCTGTGGCAGGAGGACTACCTCCTCGCGGTGCCGGCCGGACATCGCCTCGCTCTGGCGGACCGGCCGATCACGCTGGGCGACGCGGCGAGCGAGCCACTCGTCGTCGTGGCAGGAGCGCACGCGACGCAGGCCTTGCTCGCGGCGTGCGAGGAGCGCGGCGTGCGCCCACACGTCGTCGTGGACGCGGACAACCTCGAAGCGGTGCGCCGGATGGTGGAGCGCGGCCTGGGCGTGGCGCTCCTCCCGCGGACGATGGCCGAAGCGACCGACACGCGACGCGTGCGCACCCTCGAGGTGGCACGTGGCGGGGTGCGGCGGCAGGTGGCGCTCGTCCACCGCGGCGATGCATTTCTCACGGCAGCGGCGCGGGCGCTCCGTGCGGCGATCGTGGAGGTCACCGCACCACGAAAGGCCCCTCGGCGGCCCGTCTGAGGTGCCGTCCTGCCGTCCACGACTGCCGGAGTGCGGGCCTCTGCACGCCGACGGACGCGGTGCTACCAAGGGCGCATGCGCGCCATCTACCACTTCCAGTTCTCGCCGTTCTCACGCCGGACGCGCCTCGCCCTCGCCCACAAGAAGCTCGCCGTCGAGCTCCGCGACGCGCGCGAGCCCGCGGCGCGGGAGGAGGCGGGCAAGCTCGTGCCCTTCCGGACGATCCCGGTCCTCGTCGATGGCGAGCTCGCGCTGGGCGACTCGACCGCGATCACGCGCTACCTCGACGCGGCCTACCCCGAGGCCCCGCCCGTGTGGCCACGAGGCGAGGCAGCCGCGGAGGCCCTGCAGGTCGCGGCGCTGGTGGACGTCGTGCTCGACAACGTGATCAACCTGGGGACGCGATATTGGGCGCTGCGCGGGGACGCGGCGTGGGAGAGCGTGAAGGGCGAGACCCTCGGGCGAGCGCGGGACGCCGCGGAAGCGCTCGGGCAGCGGGTCGCGGGGCGCGGAGGCGGGACGATCGCGAAGGCCGGCTGGTCGGGCGCGGACATGTGGGTGATGGCGCTGGTGCTGTGGTTCGAGTCGATGGCACCTCGCGCGGCGACCTCGCCGAACATCGCGCAGGTGATGTCGCTGGGGCTCGAGCTCCCGCGCGCACTGACGGACTGGGCCAAGGGGCACCGCGATCGCGAGGACGTGAAGGCGCTGGCCTGACGGGTGGGCTAGGCTGCGCCGCCATGGCTCGCATCTCTCGGTACTTCGAGACCGTCCGCGGCGCGGACGGAGTGACCCGCATGCGCGTCCGCCTCGAGGGCCCGACGCTGCTGCACATGCCGCTGCTCAACAAGGGCACGAGCTTCCCCCAGGAAGAGCGCGTCGCGCTCGGGATCGACGGGCTGCTTCCCCCGAGCGTGGGCTCGATGGAGGCGCAGCTCGAGCGGACGTACGCCGCGTTCCGGCGCGAGCCCACGCCGCTCGCGAAGTACTCGAACCTGCGCGCCCTCCAGGAGCGCAACGAGATCCTCTACTACGCCCTACTCGAACAGCACCTCGCGGAGATGCTGCCGATCATCTACACGCCGACGGTCGGCGACGCGGTGAAGAACGCCTCGTCCATCTACCAAACGGCGCGCGGCCTCTCGCTCTCGCCCCTCAACATCGATCGCGCGGCCCAGGTCGCCGACAACTGCATCCTCGACGACGTGCGCATCCTCGTCGCGACCGACTCGTCGGCCATTCTCGGCATCGGCGACCAGGGCTGGGGGGGGCTCGCCATCGCCATCGGGAAGCTCGCGCTCTACACGGCCGCCGGCGGCGTGAGCCCGTTCCGTTCGCTCCCCATCGGGCTCGACGTGGGCACCGACCGCGAGGATCTCCTGAAGAACACCTCGTACCTGGGCGTGCACCAGCACCGCCTCCGGGGCGCCGAGTACCTCGCGTTCATGGATCGCTTCGTCGACGCCGTGCGCGCGCGCTGGCCGCGAGCCGTCCTCCAGTGGGAGGACCTGTCGAAGGACACGGCGTTCGAGGTGTTCGAGCGCTACCGGAAGAAGCTTCCGTCCTTCAACGACGACATCCAGGGGACGGGCGCCGTGGCGCTGGCCGGGCTCGTCGCCGCGTGCGCGCTGCGGGGCCGCAAGGTGAAGGACGAGGTCGTGGTCATCCACGGCGCGGGCGCAGGAGGCGCCGGTGTCGCGATGGCCATGCAGGCCGGGATGATGAAGGAGGGCCTGTCGCAAGAGGAGGCGCGCGCACGCGTGTTCGTCCTGGACTCGAAGGGCCTGCTCGTCGCGGGCCGGGCGATGGAGGACTACAAGGCGATCCTCGCGCAGCCGGCGGCGCGCGTCGCGGGCTGGGGCTCCGGGCCCTTCCAGCTCGAGGACACGATCGCGAAGAGCCGCGCGACCGTGCTCCTCGGCCTGTCGGGCGTCCCGGGTTCGTTCACCGAGCCGATGGTCCGCAAGCTCTGCGAGCACGTGGAGCGGCCGGTCATCTTCCCGCTGTCGAACCCGACGACTTCCTGCGAGGCGACGCCCGAGGACCTGCTCGCATGGAGCCGCGGTCGCGCGATCGTCGCGACCGGGAGCCCGTTCGCGCCCGTGAAGGTCGACGGGAAGGACGTCCCGATCGGCCAGGGCAACAACGCGTTCATCTTCCCGGGCCTCGGGTTCGGCGCCATCCTGGCCGAGGCGAGCGAGATCACCGACGGGATGGTCGCGGCCGCGTCGTACGCGCTTGCCGAGTACGTGCGCGACAAGCATCTCGCCAACGGTCTCGTGTACCCTCCGGTCGAGGAGATGCGTGCCGTCAGCGAGCACGTGGCGACGCGCGTCGTCGAGCAGGCGTTCGACGACGGCGTCGCGCGGACCAAGAAGACGACGCGCGCGGCCGCTGGCGCCCACGTACGGGCGAAGGCGTGGCAGCCGCGCTACCTGCCGTTCGAGAAGGCGTAGCCGCCTCCTAGCGTTCGAACTCGCGCATCCCGGCGACGGTCAGGCGGATGGCCTCGTCGATGTTCAGGATCGCGCGGTTCTTGAGGCCCTGCGCGAAGCCGTTGTCCTCCGCCTGGTTCACGTCGGCGCGCGACGCCTTCAGGTCCGCGAGGGCCTGGTGCAGCCGACCGGCCCACGCGACGTGGGCGGCATCGAGCGGCGCGTGATCGGCAATGTCCTTGCCGTCGTCGATGGACGCCCGCTTGATCTCCGCGATCGCGCGGTCGATCGCGTTGATGGCGACGTGCTCGTCCCATCGCATCGAAGGGTCCCCGCCGCGGCGCACGAGCTGGAAGCGAGCGTTGCGGAGGTCCGTGAGCGCGTGGAGGTACGCAGGGTGCGCGGCCGGTGCGGGGGGAGGAGGCGGCGGCGGCGCGGGCGCCGGAGGAGGGGGCGGCGCCGGGGGCGGAGGCGGAGGAGGCGCCGTCTGCACGCCCACTTCGACGGTGGGCGGAGGAGGGGCCTGCGCCGCCAGCTGCGCATGTGCCGAACACCCGAATGCGCCCGCGGACGCGAGCAGCACCAACGAAGCGCGAATCGATGACCGCATGGGAGACTCCCTTTCGTTTCCTGTTGAGACGTGAGCCCTCGAAGGGCGATTCAATCATTCGCCGGGGGCCCTGTCCCCTGGACGCTGCAGCGTTCAGCCAGGGAGGAAGCCCGTCACGAGGAGAGCCGCACCGGCCGCTCCCACGGCGAGGCTCACCCACCAGAGCGGCTTCCTTCGCGCGAGCGCGGCGATGGCGGACAGGGCGATGGCGACCTGGAAGATGGTCACCGCCTTCGCGAACCGGTGGTGCAGGTGCAGGTGCTGGCGCGACTCGGCGTCGGCGGCCTTCACCTCCTCGACCAGCTTCTCGGCTTCGACCTTCTGCTCGCCCTTCTCCTTGTTCTCCTCGTCCGCCTTGCGACTCCACTCGGCGGCGACCTCGGGCCGCGGTGCGAGCGGGACGAGCGCGCGCAGCGTCTCTTCCTTGATCGACTTCGCCTGGAAGTACCCCCACGCGTCGTCGGCTGCGGACTGCGTCAGCGTGGCGTCCGTCTTGAGGACGATGGCCTCGTTCGCGTGGTCGCCCGACTCGAGCGATGCGATCGCCGCGAGCACCGCGATGATCGCCGTCGACAGCGAGAGCCACGTCACCCAGCCCGTCCGCTCGCTCCCCTCGCCCTCTGCCTTCTCGCGGGCGTCGTCGAGGTTCTCCTTGAGCTCCTGGGTCTCGATCCCCTCTTCGGGCATGAAAGCCGAGGCTATCACCCCGTCAGCGCGCGAGATCGCGCAGAGTATCGACCGGGAGCCATCCCTCGATGGACCCGAAGCGCACGTGCTCCAACGAGCCCCGCGCCTCCACGATCTCGACGCGAGCCCCTTCGGGTAGAGGCGTCGCACCCGCGAGGGCGATCCCACGGTCGTCGGCGGGGCGAGCCGACGCCGAGACGACGACCGCCTCGCGCAGCTCGAGTCGATCGTGCCGCGCGGCGAGCGCCATCGCGACGGAGAGCGCGAGAACGGGCGCAGCGATACCGGCGGTGACGCCGCCGCCGATGCGGAGGCGACGCCGCTCGCTCGCCCAGCGCACCAGCAGGCCGAGGCTGAGGAGCGCCGACGCGGCGACCGCGGCGAAGGACCACGTGTCCTCGCGCAGGAGCCGCGCGACGGTGCGTGCCAGGGAGCGACCCGGGTCGATCTCGACGGGCTGCCCCGCGCGGGTTCTCCGCCGAGCCACCTCGGAACGGACGACGGTGAGCGCGTGAAGCGCGTCCTCGGCGAGCCGGTCGTCGTGCGTGAGATCGCGCGCCTCCTCGAAGCCTTGTGCCGCTCGCCCGAGGTCGCCCGGAGCTTCCGCGCCCACACGGACCCGGTCGGCGTAGGCGAGACCCCGGTCGTAGCTCGCGACCGGATCGACCACGCCGCGGTCGGCGAGGGCCTCGAAGGCCACGACGGCGTCCCCGGGGCGTCCCTCCTTCAACGCAGCGGTTCCCTGCGCGAAGAGCACCGAAGGATCTTCCTGGGCGTCTGCGCGGCTCGCCAGGAGGACGGCGAGGCACGCGACGAGGCACGCGAAGACCGCCGCCCCCGATCGCCTTGGCCGCCGGACGGTCATCCTCGCTCCAGCTCGCGGATGGCCCGGCGCGCGCGTGACCAGCGATCCTGCGCGGCGGAGACGTCCGCCGCGTCGGGCGCGAACCGGGCGGCCTCGCATTCCCGGAGTAGCTCGGCGAAACCCGCCGCGGTCGCTGCGGCGACCCCTGCCTTCTCCAGCCGCTGGGCGACCTCGCCGCCGACGGCACCTCGCACGCTCACGCGAGCGTGGGCGACCGACGCGGACTCCAGCGCGCGCGCGATCGCAGCGTCCGCGACGCGAGCGTCGTTGCCCCGGCTCGCCGCCTCGGCCGCGGCGACCTTGTCCTTGAGGTCGGTCGTCGGAGACGTCTTCCGATCGTGCCACCGGCGCGCCACCCCGCGGCCCGCCGCCCGCCCGGCGACGATCAGCCCGAACGCCGCGGGCCACAGGCCGATGCCCAGGAACCAGAAGATCGGTCGATCGTCGAGGTGCTTCGCCGACGGGGCGGCCCCCTCGAGCGCGTCGCGCGGCCCGGGGAGACCGGGGAGCGTTTCCTCGGGAGCCGACCCGGAGGGCACCGCCGCCGCGGCGGATGGGGTCACGCGCACCTTGCCGAGGGACACGCGCGCCACCTCGTAGCGCCGCTGATCCGGGTTCCAGAACGGCAGACTCAGGTCGCCGAGGTCGACGTCGCCGGGAGTGTGGAGGCGGACGACGTAGTCGAAGGTCCGCTTGCCGCCGAAGACGTCCTTGCCGACGACACCGAGCTGCTCGTGCGTCTCCGGAGCGAGCCACTCCGCGCCGGCCCGCGCGGGCGGCACGAGAGCGGCGGGGAGGTTGCCGGTGCCGGAGAGCTCGAGGTGGACTCCGACCGCGGCGCCCTGATCGATCTCGCGCGGCGTCACCTGCGCCGCGAGCGAGAAGTGCCCGACGTCGCCGATCGCGTACCCGGGGGGACGCCCGGCGGCGGGCGGGTCCGTGACGCGGACGTGGATCGTCTCCGAGGTCCTCTGCGACACGTTGCCGGACCGCGTCTGCACGAGCGCAACGCTCATGGGACCGATGATCAGGTCCCCCGCGTGGAGCGGAAACAGCGCCCAGCGTTGCACGAGGGTCACCTGCCATACGTGCCCACCGACGGAAGCGAACCCCTGGAGGACTCCCTCCTGACCGTCCTTGAGGAGGGGCCGCTTCACGAAGTCGGCCGCGGTGGGCTCGTGCTCCGCGGAGGCGTCGATCTTGAAGCGCGCGTTCGTCTCGGCGTCCAGGTACTCGTAGACGCTGAAGGTGACCTGCTGACCCACGACGGCGTTCGTCGTGTCCACCGCCGCGTGCAGGAAGTAGAAGTCGCCGCGCGAAGCGTCGAGCGCCAGCCTGGGGTCCGTGTTCACGGAGGGGGCGGACGGGGGCTCGTCGATCGGGGCAGTGGGCGCGTTGAAGCCGGGGAAGATGCTGCGCCAGGGGTCGAACGGCGAGAACGGCTGAGGCGACTGCGAGGGGGGCTGCTGCCGCTGGGGCGCCTGCCCGGCGGGCACGACGCGGACCGTGATCGCTCGCCCGGCGTAGCGGTTCCCGGCCACCTCGATGGTCGCCGGACCGACCGAGAAGACACCCACGCGCTGGGCCAGGAGCGTCCAGTCGACGAGGAGACCGAAGCGGTCGGTGCGAGTGCCGTTGATGCTGATGTGAGTCTGCGAGGGAGACTGGCTCTGCCCGCGTACGGCGAAGCCGGGGGTGGCGCCAGGCCGCGGGTCGCTCGGCATCCCATCGGGGCTCTGCACCGTGAGCTGGAGGTGAACGACGTCGCCGACGGCCACCGTGTCGACGTCCGCCTGCACGCTCATCTGGGGAGCGCTCTGCGCCCGGGCGGTCGCAGGCGCGAGGAGCGCCACGAGCGCGAGGAGCAGGCACGCGACCCCCGCCCTCACTTGTCGGCCATCCCGCGCACGCGCTTCTTGCCCGCGCGCTTGGCCTCCTCCTGCTGGAGAGTCGGCGCGTTCTCGAGCTGATCGAGCATACGCTCGTCTTCGCTGGTCGTCGGCGGCGGCTGCTGCGGGCCGGCGTCCGGCTCCCCTCCCCCGTCCGGCTGCTGCGGCGACGCCGCGTCGTTGCCCCCGTCCCCGCCGTCCTGCGCCCCCGACTCCTGCCCGCCGTCGTTCCCGCCCGAGTCGCGCCCCGCCTCCTGCCCGGCGTCCTGACCGCCGTCGGGGCCTGCCTCGGGCCGCGCGTCCTGCGACGCATCCTGCGGAGCGTCGGGCTGCGCGTCCGGAGCGGCGTCCTGCCCGCCGTCCTTCTTGTCTTCGATGCGACGGAGCGCGATCGCGCGGTTCCACGCCGCGTCGCGACCGACGGGGTCTCCGGCCTCGAGCTCGCCCGGCGTGAGGACCAGCACGCGATCGTACGCGCGGACCGCGTCCTCGTAGTCGCCGTCGAGGAACGCCAGGTTCCCCGACAGGTACCCGGCGCGCGCGCGGAGGTCGTACGGCTGCGCGGGATCGTCGGCGATGGCCTCGGCCACGCGCCGCGCGCACTCCACCTGCGCGTGCCTCTTGGCGCGCGTGGCGTCGTCGATCCCCGCGTCGAGCTCCTCCTCGCCGAAGCGCCGCCCGTAGAGCTCCCCGATGCGGAACAGCGAGAGCCCGAGGTCGAACGTCCCGTCGGCGCGACGCTTGAGCACGTCCGGCACGCCGATGCTCCCCTCCTTGCACGCACCGGTGGAGAGGTACTCCTCGAGCCGCCCCGCCGCGCTGGCCGCGTCGCCCGCGTCGAGGTCGGCGATCGCGCGGTCGACCTCCGGCGAATCGCGATCGAAGGGGCGCGACGGGTTCCACCCGCACGCCGCCAGCGCGGCGCACGCGAGGGTCGCGACGAGGATCGACCTGCCCCTCATGCGGGCGCCCTTCCCCTGCGCCGCCGGGGTGCCTCCCCGATCAGCGCCTCGACGATGAGCAGCAATACCGCCGCGCCGAGCGGCCACGCGTACTCCTCCGCGTAGACGGTCTCCACCTTCTCGCTGAGCTCCTCGCGCATCATCCGCTGGAGCGCTCGCGCGATCTGGTCGATGCCGGTGTCCCCGTGCTCGGCGCGCACGATCGTGCCGCCCGTCACCTGCGCGACGCGGGCCAGCTGGCTCTCGCCCTCGGCCGAGAGCTCCGTCGTGAGCGGCTTTCCCTCGTCGTCGCGCCGGATGCCCGTGATCTTCCCGTCCGGCCCGACCTCGGGGATCACCTCGGGCGCGCGCCCGCCGATCTGGACCACGTCGATGCGCGTCCCCTCGCGCTGGCAGTTCTCGGCGACCGAGACGGGGTCGCCCTCCAGATCCTCGCCGTCCGTCACGAGGACCATCACGCGCACGTGGTCCTTGGACTTGGGGTCGCGGGCGAAGACCTCGCGGCCTCGCTCCAGGGCGCGCGCCGTGGCCGTGCCGCCGACGGGCATGTCGTTCGGATCGAGCTGGCGGAAGAACTGCGCGATGGCCCCGCCATCGCTCGTGAGGGGAAAGCTCATCGGCTCGCCCGCGAAGGCGACCGCGCCGAACCGTGCGCCGGGCAGGCCCTGGATCAGGCGCGCTACCTCGGCCTTCGCGCGCGCGATGCGGCTCGGGACGATGTCGCGCGCATACATGCTCTTCGAATAGTCGAGGACGATGACCACATCGAGGTTGGTCGCCGGGACGATCTTCGTGCCGCTGCCGAACTTGGGCCGCGCCAGCGCGAAGAACGTGAGGACCATCGCGAGCACGAGGAGGACGGACTTGACCGCGCGCCGGCCGGTCGCGTCGAAGGTGGTGAGCGCCGCGAGGAGCTCGACCTCACCGAACGAGCGCGTGGCGCGCGCCTGCCTGACGCTCGCCCAGAGGAGCGTGCCCGCGTACGCGACGAGGGCGACGGCGCAGAAGACCGCGACGAGGACGCCCGCGAGGGACCCGAAATCGTGCCCCCACCTCACGGGAACCTCCGCACGACGAGCAGCCGGAAGAGCGCCTCGAGCGCGACCAGCACCGCCGCCGGAACGAGCAGGAGCGGGAAGAGGTCCTCCATCGTCGACGCCTGCGCCTCGAAGCGCGTCTTCTCGAGGTGGTCGAGAATGGCGTGCATGCTCTTCTCGAGGGCGGCCTTGTCGGTCGCGATGAACGACTCGCCGCCCGTGTCCTTGGACATCGAGCGGAGCAGCTCCGGGTTCACGGGGAAGTGGTGCCGCTCGTAGACGGGTTGCCCGAAGAGGTCCGTCCCGGTCTGCACGTCGACGTCGTCGCCGTTGCCGATCTGCACCGTGTAGATGCGCACCCCCTCCTTCTTCGCGAGGTGCGCCGAGTACTCCGGCGAGATCATGCCCTCGTTCGAGTCGCCGTCCGTCAGGAGGACGACCGCCTTGCTCCGCGCGTCGCTGCGTCGCATGCGCGCGACGGCCGTACCGACCGCATCGCCGATGGCCGTCTTGCTGCTGTCGATGACCCCCAGCTCGATCTTGGAGACGAGCGTCGTGATGAGGCCGTAGTCCAGCGTGGGGGGCGACAGGACGAACGCCTGCTTCGCGAAGACGACGACGCCGATGCGGTCGGTCTTGCGTCGGCGCACGAAGTCCACGAGCACGTCCTTCGCGACGTCGAGGCGCGTCGGGCGGTGACGGCCCTGGCGGACGCTCGGCCCGGGCGTCGCGTCGGATGGCGCGTCCATGATGGCCTGCATCGAGCCCGAGAGGTCGAGGACCAGGACGATGTCGATCCCCTTCTCCTCCTCGGTCTCGCCGCGCAGGACGTTCTGGGGGCGGCCGATCGCGAGGACGGCCATCACCAGGGCTGCGCCGCGCAGCATCCCGGGCACGTCGCGGAGGGGTGTCCGCCACCCGCGCGGGCCGAGCGCGAGAGGAGCGATCGTCGGCAGCCCGAGACGGGGAACCCGGGCGTCGGCGCCCAGCGTCATCCGCCACACGACGTACGGGACGGCGAGGAGAACGGCGATGAGGAGCACGCACCAGCCGGCCCGGCCGAGCCACGCGATCGTGTCGGCGGTCGACGGATGCGCGCCGAGCGTCCCGGGCCACGCGGTCCAGACCGCGGTGCGCCATGCCTCGCCGCGCGCCACGGCCGGACCGACCAGCGCGAGCGCGAGCGCCGCCAGGGTCCCCAGCGCGACGAAGCACCCGCGAACGACGCGCGGCTTCACGAGGGCCTCGCCTCCTGCGCGAAGGGGGCCGGCTCCGCGTACACCGGCGTGGTCGCGCGCACGACGCGCTCCGCCTGGACGAGCGCGCGCTCGCACTCGTCGAGCGTCGGGGTCATGTCCGCGAACTTCACGAGGTCGCACTCCTGGAGGAACGCCGCGACCTCCGGAAGGGGCAGCCCGAAGTGGGGTGCCTTGCGGAGCGCCTTCAGCGTCTCGTCCGTCGTCGACTCGAGGCCGTCGAAGCCGAAGCGCGCTCCCAGGTACTGCCGGACCGAGTCGTTCACGCGGTCGAAGAACTCGGCGAAGCGCTGCGTCTCGAGCAGGCCCGCGTGCCGGATCTCGTCGAGGCGCTCGAGCGCGATCTCCCAGGGCGGGCGCGGGGGCGGAGGAGGAGGAACGGGCTTCGGGCGCTTGAACCACCGGTACGCGAGCCAGCCGAGGACGCCGCCGGCGAGCAGGCCGAGCGCGCCCCACGAGAGCCCTCGCTCGAGGGAGGTCCACTCCTCGCGCTGCACACGCGGCGCCGGGTTGGGCTTCGGCTGGGCGTCGGGCGTCGACGCGGTCGGATCCTCGACGATGATCGCGTGCGGCTTCGTGCACAGTGTCACGACGTCGTTGTTCGCGCGCGCGACCGAGACGGGGAGCGGCGGCAGGACGAGCGTGTGGCGCCCCGGCTCCGACGGCAGCGCGATGAGCGGCAGGTCGAGCGTCGTCTGGCGCTTCCCCGTCTTCGGATCCACGTCGATGCTCGCGAGGCGCGCGCCGGCCCCGGCGTCCTGGTCGGGGAAGGCGAAGCCCGCGGCCTTCAGCGCCTTGGCCGTGTCGCTCTCGCTCTGGAGCTCGAGGCCGCGCGGCAGGACCGTCTCGCCCTTGCCGTGCGAGACGACGACGTGGAGCGTCGCCGCGTAACCGCTCGTCCCCCGCTCGGGGAATGCGTCCACCATCTGCGGGCGCGCGGCCCCCGACGCGGTCTCGACGCACTCGGCGCGTGCCCCGCGCGCGAGGGCCATCGCCGCGGCCACGGCCGCCGCACCGACGAGGACGCGGCTCATCGCCGGATCCTCTTGGCGCGGCGCGCGAAGAGATCCCGCAGCGGGCGCACGAACGAACCGCCCGTGTCGATCTCGACGGCGTCGAGCCCCAGCTTGGTGAACGTCGTGCGGCGCGTCTCGGTGATGCGCTTCATCGCCGACCCGTACCAGGCGCGGACGCGCGGATCGCTGGTGTCGACCACGACGCTCTCGCCGCTCTCGAGGTCCTCGAAGCTCGCGAGGCCCACGTCCGGGAGGTGCAGGTCGCGCGGGTCGACGAGCACCACGGGGACCACGTCGTGCTTCGCGGAGGCGAGCGCGAGCGTGCGCTCGTAGCCCGTGTCGAAGAAGTCGCTCACGACGAACGAGATGCTCCGTCGCCGCGAGACGCGCACGAGCGACTCGAGCGCGCCCTTCAGGTTCGTCGCCGCGCCGAGCCGCATGCGGCCCTTCTCGTCGTAGGCGTGCCCGGCTCCCTCGCTCCACTTCGGCTCGAAGCCGAGGATCTCGCGCACGACGCGCATCACGTGCTTCTCGCCCTTCTTGGGCGGGACGATGCGCTCCACCTTCTCGGTCGCCACGATGAGCCCGACCCGGTCGTTGTTCCGGATGGCGCTGAACGCGAGGAGCGCGGCCACCTCGCTGGCGACGCGGACCTTCGCGGCGCGGCGCGTCCCGAAGCGCTCGCTCGCCGAGAGGTCGACGACGAGCATCACCGTCATCTCCCGCTCCTCGACGAAGACCTTCACGAAGGTCTCGTTCATGCGGGCCGAGACGTTCCAGTCGATGCTCCGGACGTCGTCGCCGGGCTGGTAGGGGCGCACCTCGCGGAACGCGAGTCCCTGCCCCTTGAAGCTGGACGTGTACGTGCCCGAGAGCTGCTCGTTGGCGAGCCGCGCTGTGTGAATCTCGATGGTGCGGAGGGCCGCGAGGAGCTCCTTCGGGATCACGGTCGGGCGGGAGGATGGGGCAGGGTGGGGGTGGGCGCCCCTTCTAACACGGGCGTCCTACAATCCGGGCGCTCACCGTATTCCCCGCTACGCGCGAGCCCGGCTGGACCGACCCTCGCCTAGGCGCCGATCGGGGCGAAGAGCGCGTCGATTTCGGCCTCCCCGAGCGGCGGCGCCCCTCCCCCGTCGCCGAGGAGCGTCGTCGAGAGCCAGCGCTTGCGTTCCTGGAGCGCGAGCACTCGCTCCTCGACGCTGCCGGCCACGTAGAGGTTGTGCACGAACACGGGGCGCGTCTGGCCGATGCGATAGGCACGGTCGGTGGCCTGGGCCTGGGCAGCAGGGTTCCACCAGGGGTCGTAGTGCACGACGGTGTCGGCGCTCGTGAGGTTGAGGCCCGTGCCGCCGGCCTTGAGGCTGATGAGGAACACGTCCGCGCGCCCCGCCTCGAACGCGTCGACCACGCGCTGGCGGTCGCGCGTGTCGCCCGTCAGCAGGAGGTAGCCCACGTCGCGCGCGCGCAAGGCCTCGCCGACGAGGGCGAGCATGCTCGTGAACTGGGAGAAGACGAGGACGCGGTGTCGCCCCTCGAGCTGCGCCGTGAGGCCCTCGAGGAGCGCGTCGAGCTTCGCCGAGTCGCGCACGCCGCGGGCGGCGTTCATCGCCACGAGGCGTGGATCGCAGCACACCTGCCGGAGCTTCGTCAGCGCGTCGAGGATCGCGACCGACGACGCGGCGACGCCCTTCGCGCGGATCGCCTTGCGCACGTCGCCGTGCGCAGCGACGCGGATGGCCTCGTAGAGCTCGCGTTGATCGGGGCCCAGCTCGACGGGCACCTGGAGCTCGGTCTTCGGCGGGAGCTCGCGGGCGACGTCTCGCTTCAGGCGGCGGATGACGTACGGCGCGACGACCTCGCGCAGGGCCGCGAGGCGCTCGGCGTCGCCGCGCTGCTCCACGGGCTGCCGCCAGAACCGGCGGAAGGAGAGCTCGTCGCCGAGCAGACCCGGCGTGAGCCAGTCGAAGATGGACCAGAGCTCGCCGAGGTGGTTCTCGACGGGCGTCCCCGTGAGGCAGAGGCGGTGCTCCGCGGGCACGCGCTCGAGCGCGCGCCGCGCCTGGCTGCGGGAGTTCTTGATGGCCTGGGCCTCGTCGAGGACGGCGAGGTGGAACGGCTGCGATGCGAAGCGCTCCTCGTCCCGCACGACGACCGGGTAGGTCGTGACGACGACGTCCGCCGACGGGACGTCCTTCCACCGCGCGTGCCGGTCGGGGCCGTGGAGGACGACGACGCGGAGCGCGGGCGCGAAGCGAGCCAGCTCGCGCGACCAGTTGCCGACCAGCGTCGTCGGACCGACGACGAGCACCGGCGCGCCCAGGCGGCCCTCGGCCTTCTCGATGGTCACGTGCGCGATGGTCTGGAGCGTCTTGCCGAGGCCCATCTCGTCGGCGAGCACGCCTCCCGTACCGGACGCGCGGAGCCGCTGGAGGAAGGCCACGCCCTCGGACTGGTACGAGCGCAGCGTCGCCTGGAGGCCGTCGGGCACGGCCACGGGCGCGAGAGGCGCCACGCGAGCGCGCGCGCGTT
The DNA here is from genome assembly GCA_036490515.1 of Polyangiaceae bacterium. Taxonomy (GTDB): domain Bacteria; phylum Myxococcota_A; class Polyangia; order Polyangiales; family Polyangiaceae; genus Palsa-1150. The sequence continues at coordinate 7,582 of DASXDU010000023.1, read as the reverse complement.
CCGTCACCCCTTTCGCGTCGTGCCATGCGATGGCCGTCCCCGCCCGGCGGAAGGCGGTGTCGAGCTCGACGAGCGCGGCGGCGCGCGCCTCGGGAAACGCGGCGAGGGTGCGGCGGTCGCCCTGGTAGAGCTCCGCGACGACGCGGAGGAGTGCCCGCAGCCGCTCGACCGGCACGCTCACGTGGTGCGTCTCGCTGACGCGAAGAGCCCAGGTCGGCCTGCAGGACATCGCCAGCGAGTCGAGGCCGCCGTCGGCGTCGAGCTTCTCGAGCAGATCGAGCAGGACCGGCAGGAGGTCGATCCGCGCGCCGTCGACGTCGACGCCGAGCTCGAGACCGAACCAGTCGAGGGGCTCCTCGCGCGGCTCGACGCGCGCATACCAGGCCGCCTCGCGCTCGACGACCCGGAACGGGTACCCCGCGTCGACCTCGACGCGCCAGCCGAGCGCGCCCCACGTCGCGATCGCCCGCGCCGTGAACGCGCAGAACGAATGCTCGTCGCCGTCGGCGCGGACCAGGTAGTCCGCGTCGCACCCCTCGGGCGGGGCGACCGCGTCGAGGCACGCGAGCTCCACGGCGCCGAGCCGCTCGAGGACGCGCCGTGCGTCGTGCTCCGAACGCCGGTCGCGCTCGACGCTCTGCAGACCCTCGGCCTCGGCGCGGAAGACGCGCGTGCGCTCGTCGGACGCGCCGACCCGGGTGCCGCCGTAGTCGAAGCTCAGCGCGACGAGCGGCACGAGCACGTCGTCGACCTCGAACGACAGGCCCTCGGCGCTCGTGACCGCGACGTGATCGGCGAAGAGGCGGACGCACGGAGTCGGCACGGAGCCGGGTGCGGCCTGCGAGCTCGGGCTCGGGGTGGGGAGAGGCACGAGCGATCAGATGGAACACAAAGCGCGGCGGATGTCCAAAACCGGAGCGCGCCCGTCACTCGGCGGCGTCGTCGAAGACGAGGCTCTCGAGCAGCGCGCGCAGGTCGTCCGGCATGCAGGGCTTCGCCACGAAGGCGATGCAGCCCGCGGCGAGCGCGGCCGGCTCGGCCTCCAGCCGATCCTGGGCCGTGAACGCGACGACCTTCACTCCCTGCAAGACCTCGTCGTCCCGCATCCGGAGCGCGACGTCGAGGCCGGGGACACCCGGCAGGTTGAGATCGAGCAGGACGACGTCGGGGTGGAAGTCGTAGGCGACGAGGAGGGCTTCCTCGCCCGTCGCGGCCACCTCGACCTGCCACCCGGTGGCGCGCATGCACCACGCGAGCATCTCGCGCGTCTCGTCGCGGTCGTCGACGACGAGCAGCCGGGCACGGGAAAGAGCGCGCGGGTCCACACGCCGCCGCAGGCCGGACGTCGTGCCGGGGCGCCGTCGGGCAGGTGCGTTGGCCTCCAGGGGGAAGGTCACGATGGGGAGAGGTCAAGCAAGTCCCGCTCCTGCCTCTACCGAACGGAAACCCGCGTGGAGAGCCCCCTCCGCGTGACAATCAAGCTCGGTGAGGCCGTCCGCCACGTCGCGAAGAGGCTGCCGTGCCCGCCTCGCCGGCGGCTCCATCTGCGCACGCCCTACCACCCCCTGCGCCCGCCGCCCCGAGGCCGCGTCGCTGCACCCTCAGGGGACCTCGACGACCTCGAACACGCGCTTCACGATCTGCTCCGCGGTCACCTCCTCGGCGTCCGCCTCGTACGTGAGGACCAGGCGGTGGCGCAGCACGTCGGGCCCCACGGCCTTCACGTCCTCGGGGGTGACGTACCCGCGGTGGCGCAGGAACGCGTGCGCGCGCGCCGCGAGGTTCAGCGCGATGCTCGCGCGCGGGCTTGCCCCGTACTCGACGAGAGGCGCGAGGTCCTTGAGACCGTGCTTGTGCGGCTCGCGCGTCGCGAAGACGACCTCGACGATGTACTCCTTCACCTTCTCGTCGACGTAGACCTGCTTCACGACGCTGCGCGCGTCGATGAGCTCCGCCGGCGTGACCGCGGCCTGCACGACCGCCGGCTCCGGCGCCGTCATGCGGTCCATGATCTTCCGCTCCTCCTCGCGCGTCGGGTAGCCGACGTTCACCATCAGCATGAAGCGGTCGATCTGCGCCTCGGGCAGGGGGTAGGTTCCCTCCTGCTCGATGGGGTTCTGCGTCGCCATGACGACGAACGGGTCGGGCAAGGGGTACGTCTTGTCGCCGATGGTGACCTGCCGCTCCTGCATCGCCTCGAGCAGCGCGCTCTGCACCTTCGCGGGCGCGCGGTTGATCTCGTCGGCGAGGACGAGGTTCGCGAAGACGGGCCCGAGCTTCGACGTGAACTCGCCCTTGGGCTGGTTGTAGACGACGGTGCCGACGAGGTCGGCGGGCAAGAGGTCGGGCGTGAACTGGATGCGCGCGAACTTCGCGTGGATGGCGTCGCAGAGCGTGCGCACCGTGAGCGTCTTGGCCAGGCCGGGGACGCCCTCGAGCAGCACGTGACCGCCCGTCAGCAGGCCCACGAGGATGCGCTCGATCATGTAGTGCTGGCCGACGATGACCTTGCCTACCTCGTTGAGGAGGCGGTCGACGAAGGCGCTCTCCTTGGCCACCAGCTCGTTCAGGGCACGGACGTCGTACATGGGGTCTCGCTCCGGCCGGCCTTCTACCACAAGGCCGCGGGCGAGCGACGCGCGGGGTGCGCGGTCTATTCCCGGTCACTCCGAGGCGCAGCGGCGGGGCTCGGCGGCGGTCGCTCGGCGGCGGCGCTCGGCGCTGGTCACTCCGTGATGGAGAGCGCCCAGGAGTCGCAGTTCAGCGTCGACGACGCCGCGCGATAGATCTTCACGTAGACGGGGCCGACCGCGACCGGCGCGAAGCTCGTCCCGGTCGGGTCGCCCTGCGCGTAGGAGACCTCCCAGTCGGTCTTGCCGCTGCAGTCGCCGCCGTCGGCGCACGTCAGCAGGGTGCCCTTGCAGTCGCCGTACGCGTCGAAGAGAAACTCGTTGTTCGGGTTCGTCGTGAACTGCACGTGGGCGTGGAAGGCCGTGTTCCCCACGTTGTTGAAGTTGATGACGATCCAGTCTTCCTCGCCGGCGGCGGTGATGAGGCCCGTCGCCGAGTCGGACCCGCCGAGCGTGAGCGTCGCCTGCGCGGTCGCCCCGCCGCACGTCTTGCCGAGCGGGTCGTCGCAGCACTCGCCGGCCGCCGTGCAGCACGACGACTGCGGGATGCAGCTCTGCGTCGAGAGGCACGCCTTCTGGCCGTTGGCGCACTGGCACGGCTGCCCGGGGTTGGGGCACGTGGCGCCGGAGAGCGCTGCGCAGTCGGACTGCTGGCAGCAGGCCGAGCTCGAGATGCACGAGTTGATCGACGCGCACACCGACTCGCCGCCGGGGCACTGGCACGTGCCGCCGGGCTGCGGGCAGATCTGCCCGGTCACCGCGCAGTCGGCGCTCGAGCAGCACGTCCCGGTCGCGATGCACGTGTCGCCGGCGATGCACGCGACCTGGCCGGTGCCGCACGTGAGGCCGCACTGGCCGCCGTTGCACGTGTGCTCGCCGGTGCACGCGTAGCCGCACGCGCCGCAGTTGCCGTTGTCCGTCCCGAGGTTCGCGCAGTAGGGCGCGGCCGAGCCGCCGCCGTCACCCGCCGCCGCATCTCCACCGCTGCCGCTGCCCGCCTCGGCTCCGGAGCTCCCGCCCGCGTCGCCGCCGCTGCTCCCTGCCGCGTCGCCCGCGCCTCCGCCCTCGGGCGTCGTACCGCCCGAGTCGTTGCCTGCCTCCGGCGTCGTCCCGCCCTCGGGGGGCGCGTTGCAGAGCGTCTCGGGCGACGCGCAGCTGTACGAGCACGACCCGTTCGAGCAGACCTGCGCGGTCGCGCACGCGACGCCGCACTTGCCGCAGTTCTTCGGATCGGTGTTGGTGTCGACGCACGTCGACGCGCACTTCGTCTTGCCCGTCGTGCACGCGCCCGTTGCGTCGGACTTCGCGTCCGTCGTCACGGGGGCGTCGGTGGACGTGACGTCCTCCGCCCCCGAGTCGTCGCCACCGCCGCTGTCGCTGCCGCCGTTCGCGCAGCCACCCGCGGAGAGAGCCACGCCGAGAACGACGGCGAACGATGCGGCGAGGAGCGCGCGACAGTCCTTCATCGTCCCGTCGTCAGAGGATACCCCTGCCGGAGCTTGAGCGCGAGAATCGAGGCGGATACGCTGATGTGCGATGGCAGGGCGGAGTGCAGTCTCGCTCGGCCCGGCCTGTGACGGCGCGTGCGTCTTCTGCGCGCAGGCCGGCCGGGCGGGGTCCCGTTCCGCCGGGGACGTACTCCGGGACCTCGAGGCGGCGCGGGCGGCCGGGGACGCCGTGACCTTCGTCGGGGGCGAACCCGGCGCCGACCCACGGGTCGAGGAGCTGGTCGGCAGGGCGCGGGCGCTGGGATTCGCGCACATCGGCGTGCAGACCAACGGGTGGGCGCTGGCAGCGGAGGGCCGGGTGGCGGCGCTCGCAGGCGCGGGGCTGACGGACGTCCACCTGTCGATTCACGGGCCGGAGGCGCGCGTCCACGACTGGCACGCGGGCCGGGCGGGCGCCTTCGACGCAGCGCTCCGTACGCTGACGGCCGCCCGTGCAGCCTCGCTGGACGTCGTGGTGGCCACCGTGCTGACCCGGTCGTCGTTCCGCGTGCTCGCCCCGATGCCTCGCATGCTCGCCTCCCGCGGCGTGCGCGCCTGGTGCATCGAGGTCCCGCGCTGGCGGGGGCGCGCCGCCGCCGCGTCCGACCGCGTCGTCCCCCGGCTCGCGCTCGCGCTGCCCTTCGCGCTCCACGCGCTCGACGCCGCGCTCTCTCTCGGCCTGGCAGCCTTCGTCCGGGGCGCGCCCGCCTGCCTGCTCGGCCCCTTTGCGTCGCGCGCCCTCGACGACCCGCGATCGTTCGGTGCCCCTTGCGAGGCCTGCGCCGCTCGACCCGCGTGCGCGGGCGCCGACCCCGAGTACCTCGCGCGCTTCGGCGACGGCGAGCTCTCGGCGCGCGGCCCCGTCGATCGCGCGGGCAGCGAGGCCGCGGCCCTCTTCGTGGGCGTGGGCGACGTGGCCCCTCCCGTCGACGCCGCCGCCGTCCTGCCCTCACCCGGCCGCGCGCGCGTGGCCCTCCCCGTCCTCGGCCGACCCCTGCCCGCGAAGGGCGAGGTGGCCGCCGGCACCGCCAAGCGCAGCGGGGAGGCGCTTCGCGCCATCCTGCCGGACCTCTTCGAGCCCGAGAGTGGGGAAACAGGAAGATCAGAGGATCAGAAGGAGTGAGGGGGTTTCACGCGGGTGCACGCATGCCTTCCACCCCGTGCACGCCCGCCAAAGCCCCCTCTCGCCTTCTGATCTTCTGATCTTCCTGTTTCCTCCTCTCGCCCGGTCAATCGGGTGAGCCGGCTGCTACGCTGGTGGGGTGGCGAACATCGGGTACCTGCAGCTCGTTCGCCACTGCAACCAGTACTGCCGGTTCTGCTCGAACCCGGCGACGGGGTGGTCGCTCGACCTCGACACGGCCAAGCGCGCGGTCGACGACTTCGCCGAGCGCGGGTACTTCGGCATCATCCTGACGGGCGGCGAGCCGTCGCTCTCGCCCATCGTCGAGGACGTGACGCGCCACGCGGTCGCGCGCGGGCTGCACGTGCGCATGATCACGAACGGCTCGAAGGTCGCGGAGCCCGGCGTCGCCGAGGCGTTCGTCGCAGCGGGCCTCCGGCACTTCCACGTGAGCATCCACTCGTGCCGCGAGGACCTCGAGGACTTCCTCACGGGCGTGAAGGGGAGCTTCGCGCTCGCGATGCAGGCGCTCGAGAACCTCGGCGAGGCCGGCGCGACCGTCAACATCAACACGGTCATCAACAAGTTCAACGCCGACCACCTCGACGAGAACGTGCGCACCTTCGTCGGCCGGTTCCCGTTCCTCCGCCACTTCGTCTGGAACAACCTCGACCCGTCGATGGGCCGCGCCGAGACCAACCGCGACACCGCGCACCGCCTCGCCGACTTCGAGCTCTCGCTCGCGCGCGCGATGCGGTTCCTCCACAAGGGCGGCCGCACGTTCCGCGTCGAGCGCGTGCCGCTCTGCTACATGACCGAGTTCGCGCACTGCTCGACCGAGACGCGCAAGATCGTCAAGGGCGAGGAGCGCATCGTGCACTTCCTCGACGAGAAGGGCACCGTGCGGCAGACCGACTTCGTGCACGCCAAGAGCGAGGCGTGCGCGAGCTGCACGCTGAACGACGTGTGCGGGGGGCTCTTCGAGCTCGGCGAGCACTACGATCTCGCGGAGCTCTACCCGGTGTTCGTGCCGAAGGACGAGATCGTGCGCAAGGTGCTCGCGGACGTGGAGTAGGGGCGCGGGCGCGGGCCTACCTGCGGGTGAAGTGGTACGTGGTCGCGGCGTCGTGGCCGTCCGCGGTGCGATAGATCTCGGTGTCGTCGAACGAGTCGCCCGCGATCCGGAGCGTCCGCTCGACGAGCATGTCCTGATCGGGCATGCGGTTGGTCACGTCGACGAAGCGAAAGACGATGGCCTCGGGCGATACGTCGGTCACCCGCAGGCGCGGCTGGTTGCCCTGGGCGCAGTAGTGCGTGAGCAGGAGCTCCGCGTGGTCGGGCGCGAAGACGGTCTCGGTCTCGCTCTTCGTTCCGACGCCCCACTCCTCGACGAGCGCGCTCTGGCCGGAGATTACCTTGTAGGAGACGACGAACGGGCCGCTCTTCCCGGGCATGGTCCAGGATCCCGGCAAGGCGCGCGTCAGCCGTTCCCACGCCACGGGCCCGAGACCGCTGGCGGGGGCGGCCGGAGGGGCAGCGGGGCCGGAGCAACCGACGCACGCGACGAGGGGAAGAACGAGAACGAGCTGGAGACCGAGCATCGTCATGGACATGGCCGGCCGCGGGCGAAAGTTACGGACGGCAGATGGTGCGCGGGCGCGGGCGCGGGCGCGGGCGCGGGCGCGGACGCGGACGCGGACGCGGACGCGGACGCGGACGCGGAAGAAGATGGGATGTGCGATCGGCAGATGCAAGGCGGGACCGGGGAGCGCCCCCCATTCCGAGGGCGCTCCCCGCTTCCCTGATTGTTCACGCGTCACCAGGCGCGGGCGAGGACCGATGGTCACGCGCGATGCGCGATCGCATCGGTCCCCGTTGCCGCGGCTAGCTCTTGGCCGGCGGGCTGGCCCCGCCGTTCGCGGGCGTGCTGCCCGCTGCCGGTGCGGTCGGCGCCGGAGGCACCGCGTTCGCCGCAGCCGCGGAGGACACCATGGGGGTCACGACGAGCTGCGCCGTGACGTTCCCCTTGATGTTCTTCTTGGCCTTGGCGCTCGTGGTGCCGCGCGCCTCCCGGGTCGCCAGCCGCTTTGCGGCGGCGACCGCCTTCGCCTCCGCCGTCTGCGGAGCCGGAGCCTTGGGGGGCTCCAGTCCGAAGTCGGCGAGGGCGTCGGCCTGCTCGCCGAACGTGAGCCGTACGAACATCACGAACGCCGCGATGACGGCGAGCAGGGACGGTCGTTGCGCACGTTCGGTCGCCACCTTTGCCTTGGCGGCTGCCTGAGCGGCCACGGTGGCGGCCCGGTTGTCGACGAAGGACTGCATCTCCGTCGTCAGCTGGTCCA
>DASXDU010000019.1:0-141329 GCA_036490515.1 Polyangiaceae bacterium | reverse complement strand
CTTCCCGAGGCGGTCCTTGACGACGCCGATGACGAAGTCGCTCCCCTCGCCCTTCTTGCGGCTCGCGATGAACTCGAGAATGACCGCGATCACCCGCGTCTGCGTCCCGCTCGGAGGAGGCGCCCCCTCGTCCGCGTCGCGTGCGGACACGGGCCCCGACGACGGAGGCGCGTCCTCGTCGTCGACGCGCACGCCCGACGGAGGGATGGGCGCGTCCGAAGACGGGACGGACGCGGGGCCGCTATCGTCGGGATCGGTCATACGGCGCGCGGAGGATGGAGCGAGGCGGATGCGAGCGCAAGAGGGCTGGTTGGGGGTGGCCGTGATGCCGCTTGGGCGCGAGCACGGCCTGGATGGCCGCGGGGATGGTGTTGTTCGAATGCGGTCACGCGGCGTGTGACCACGGTCAAGGTGGTGTTTGGGCACGGTCGCGCGCTGCTTGAACGCGGCCATGGTGTTGTTTGAGTGCGGGCACGCGCTGCTTGGACGCGCCCATGGTGTTGCTTGAACGCGCTCACGCGCCGCTTGGACGCGCCCATGGTGTTGCTTGACCGCGGGCACGCGCCGCTTGGACGCGCCCACGGTGTTGCTTGACCCCGTGCACGCGCTGCTTGGGCGCGCCCACGGTGTTGCTTGACCCCGTGCACGCGCCGCTTGGACGCGCCCATGGTGTTGCTTGACCGTGGGCACGCGCCGCTTGGACGCGCCCATGGTGTTGCTCGACCGGGGTCACGCGCCGCTTGGACGCGCCCATGGTGTTGCATGACCGTGGGCACGGGCTGCTTGGCCGCCCGAATGGCGTTCTCGAACGCGGGCGACGCTTCCGGCTCGCCGCGACGAAGTGACCTGGGAGATGGTCCTGGAGTTGGCAGGCGACGCGGTACGCGGATTCGTCGGGTCCTCCGACGGCGCGAGCACCTTCCTCGGGAAGGCACAAGCCGTCGCCGTGGGTTTCGACGACGGAGACCTGGTTCACGTGAAGTGACGACGGGGCGGGCACGCACGGCCCGTCCGACGGACCCGCGGAACGAGCGGCTGATGCGCGCGCGATTCCGCTGGTTCAACGTGGATCCGGAGTGACCGCCAGCTGGGTCCTCAGCGCGGCGCGACGACCCGCACTACCGCGGCTTCACGAACTTCAGCGTCATCCGATCGCTCTCGCCGATCGCGGCGTACCGGTCGTGGTCCTTGTCCCCGAGCGCGAACTCCGGCGGGAGCGTCCAGACGCCCTTCTCGTAGTCCTTGGCGTCCTTCGGGTTCGCGTTGACCTCGGACGTGCCGACCAGCGAGAAGCCCGCCGCCTTTGCCTGCGCGATGACCCACGCTTCGGGCAGCCGGCCGCCACCAGGTCCGAAGTTTGCGCACTTCTCGGGGGCCGCGTCCGGCGTCGCGCGGTGGTCCACGATGCCCAGGATCCCTCCCGGCTTCAGCACGCGGAGAGTCTCCGCGAGCCAGGTGCCGAGCGTCCCCCAGTTTCGCATCATGTGCACCTCGCGGATCATCAGCACCATGTCCACGGTGCCGCTGCCGACCGCGAGCTTCGGCGCGCTGTAGTCGAGCTTGATCCTCTCGACCTTCCCGTAGACCTCGGGAGCCTTCGCCAGAAACGCCGCGAACCTGGCGGCGACGAAGGCGCTCCACGGCGACCTGGCGTACGTGACCTCGTCCGCCGGCTTCGGCAGGTACTGGCCCGTCGCGAGATACCGCCCCTGCTTCGCGAGCGCCGGCGCCAGTAGCTCCGTGTACCAGCCGGTGCCCGGGTCGACATCGAGCACGGTCATGGTCGGCTCGAGGCCGAAGAACGCCATCGTCTCCGCCGGATGCCGAACCCTGTCGCGATCCGCGGCGCCTGGGACGCGATGCGTCCCCTTCATCGCGGCTTCGATCGCCGCCTTCCCGCTGGGATACGTCGCGTCGGCAAGAGCCTTCGCCTCGACGTGCATGGCCGGCGTCCACCTCGCGAGCTCCGCCGCCGCGAGCGACGCGTTCCAGCTCTCCGGCCCGTACAGCGCGGACACGTTCTGCTCGTCCCGCCCGCGCGCGCCCTCCTTGCTCGGCACAGCTGCCGCCTGGACGGCACGCGCGGTCGCGGCCGACGCGGCCGGCGCGACGGAGGAGGGCCTCGCGGCGGGCCGCTCCTGCGAGCCACACGCGAGGAGCAGAGGTAGGAGGCACGTCGTCGCGCACATCAGGGCGCGCACGCAGATTCGACGGAAGCGCAGCGAGCAGGCGATCTGCATTGCTGCACCGTAGAGCGGCCGCACGTCGCGCGACATGTGCCAAAAGTCACGATCGAGTCGAACCGCACCGCGATGCGGATCGTGACTTTCGGCACATGCCCGCCCCAGTCCCGTGCTCTAGGCTGGAGTGGATGCACATCGCGCGCGCCCTGCGCTTCGCGGGCTACCCTCTGGTCTTCGCGGTCGGCGAGCCGCTGTGGACGCGTCCCTTCTCGTTTTCTGACGGTCATCACCTCGTCGGTTCGGCGCTTTTCCCGGAATGGGCCGCCGCCTACGTGGTCTTCGTGGTCACCTTTCATCTCGGCGCGTCGACTCCCGAGAGCGCACGCGTCCGCCGGCTCTGCATGCTCGGAGTCATGATGTGCGCGACGCTCACGATGACCGCGCTCCTCGACTGCGACTTCGGGGCTCTGTCGCTCGTCGTCCTTGCGTCACAGGCCGCTCTTGTCCTGCCCTGGCGGCACACTGCGGTGCTCGTAGCGGTGCAGACCGCGTGGCTCGGCCTCCTGGTCGTGAAGCGCTTGGACTGGAGCGACACGGCCCTGAGCCACGTGGTCTTCCTCGTCGCCGCTGAGATCTTCGCCGCCGTTTCCGGTCACCTCGCACGTCACGCGACTGAAACAGCCCGCGACCTCGCGCACGCGAACGCCGAGCTGCGCGCAACGCGCTCGCTCCTGGAAGAGACGAGCCGCGCGCATGAGCGCACCCGGATCTCACGCGAGCTGCACGACGTCCTGGGCCACGACCTCGCCGCCCTCGGACTGCAGCTCGAAGTCGCGACGCACGTACCGCCGGAGCGCGCGGGCGCGCACGTTGCGAAGGCCAAAGAGGTCAGCGCGCGTCTGCTGCGCAACGTACGCGAGGTCGTCCGCGCGACGCGCGAGGCGCCAGGGGCGGACCTCGGCCGCGCGCTCCGCGCGCTTTGCGACGGTGTTCATGGCATGGCAGTCCACCTCGATATGCCCGCCGACCTGCAGCTCGAGGACGCCGCGCGCGGCCACTGCCTACTGCGCTGCGTGCAGGAAATCGTCACCAACGCAGTCAAGCACTCGCACGCGGTGAACCTGTGGATCAGCATGGGCATCGCCGACGGCGCGATCACGATCGAGGCGCGTGACGACGGCCAGGGAGCGCGCGAGGTGCGTGCTGGCTACGGCTTGTCCGGCATGCGCGCGCGGCTCGAGGAAATGGGCGGCTGGCTACGCGTTGCGTCGGAGCCGCCGCGCGTGTTCTCGGTGAGCGCGCGCCTCCCCGCCAAAGGGGCCGCTTCGTGATCCGCATCGCCCTCGCCGACGATCACACGCTCGTACGCGAGGGCATCCGCGCGCTTCTCGCCCTCGTACGTGACATGTCACTCATTGGCGAAGCCAGGGACGGGGCCGAGACCGTGCGCCTCGTCGTCGATGCGCGTCCCGACGTGCTGCTCCTCGACATGCGCATGCCGGGCGGCGACGGGCTCTGGGTCGTCCGCGAGCTTCGGCGGCGCGAGCTTCTGCCGGCGACGCTCATCCTGTCGACATTCGATGACGATGCGGCGGCGCTCGAGGTGGTGCGCGCGGGGGCGCGCGGGTTTCTGCTCAAAGACGTGACGCTCGACCAGCTCGTCGATGCGGTGCGCACGATCGCGGCAGGGGGCACGATGATCCGTCCTTTGATGACGGCGCGCGCCGAGGGCGAGCTCGCGACCAGGGGCGTGCAGGTCCCCGCGTCGCCCGATGGGAACCTCGCCGATCTCACGGAACGCGAGCGTGAGGTCCTCCGCCTCGTCGCAAGCGGCTATTCGAACCGCGAGGTAGCGAGGGCGCTCTTCGTGGCCGAAGGCACCGTCAAGAACCACGTGTCGAGCATCCTGACGAAAATGGGCGTGCGGGACCGGACGCGTGCCGTCATCAAGGCTGCAGAGCGCGGCCTGCTCTGACGCCGCTCCGGGTCGCGACTGGGGAAACCTCGCAGCGTGCCCTAGCCACGTCCTTCCCCGCGCTCCGATAACTAGAGCCCAATCGCGCACTTACGTTCGCATGTCGATTTCCGGAGACGGATCGACCCGGTTCGCCGACTACCGGAATGAGGGGGGCGAACAAGCCGGAGCGTGGTGCTCCGGAGTCGCCCCCGTCCGTTGGCGCCCCGTTGGCAATGGAACCAGAAAGGAGAATCTAAACAATGCCCCGTATCAACAAGGGAAAGGAGACGGCCCAGGCCCAGCAAATGCTGGCTGGGTTTCAGAAACATCTCGCGAGCGTGACGTCTCTCACGCTCGGGAGCGTCGTCTACACGCCGGCGCAGATCATCGCAGCTCTCGAGCTGCTCGTGAACCTGCGTCTGGCCGTGCTGGCGGCGGAAGCCGCGACGAAGGCGAAACTCGCTACCGAGGAAGCCCAAGCTCCTGCAGTGCTCAGCATTCTTGCTGCGCTCGTGCAGTACGTGAAGGTTGCCTACAGCGGGTCGCCCGACGTGCTCGCAGACTTCGGCCTCACGCCGAAGAAAGCGGCCACGCCGATGACGGCGGAGGAGAAAGCCTCCGCCAATGCCAAGCGCAAGGCAACGCGCGCGGCACGCGGCATCACCACCAAGGCAGCGAAGGCAGCCATGATTGGGAACGTGATCGGAGTCACGATCACCCCCGTCCTGGCCCCGACTTCGCCCGCCCCGGTGGTGACGCAACCGACCGCACCGACCGCAACGCCCGTCCCCGCGACGGGTGGCGCGACCGGTGGGTCGGGCACGCACGGCACCTGAAGGGCCCTCGGGCCCCGACGCTGACCGTGACCCCGCACCGACGCTGAGCTCCCGCGCACCATGCGCGGGCGTTCGCCGACGTGCGACGCCACGCCAGTCGGTCCTTCGCACGAGGAAAGCGAAGGGTCGCTGACGTGATGCGGTGGGGAGCGCCTCCCAAGCGAGCGAGGCGCTCCCCGGCGGCAGAGAGCCCCAGGCCCCGGGACACACCGGCCGCCGGCCGCACCGGGCGAGCGCCTGACGACCATGGCATCCGGTCCCGTGGCGTCGGATGATGGCCGCGTGCGGATCGCACCGGGGGTGCTCGTCGTGGGCGGCCTGGCTCTCGCCAGCTGCCGCCAGATCATCGGGGTCGACGGGGCGCCCGCCTCCGGCCCTCTCGACGCGTCGGTCGACGGCGCGGAGGGTGGCGGCGCAGCGTGCGGCCTGAGCGTCGATGCCGGCTCCTGCCAGTCGTGCCTGGAGAGCGCCTGCTGCTCCCAGGCGCAGACGTGCGCGAAGCTCACGTCCTGCAACCTCCTCGAGACCTGCCTCGCGGGATGCAGCGGCGATGCGGTCTGTCGTTCCGGATGCGTGCGCGATCACGGGCTCGGCGCCGACCCGGCCACCGCCTCGATGGACACGTGCCTCGCGACTTCGTGCCCGAGCGAGTGCGGCATCTCCTGCGGCGGGCTCGCGGCCCTCTTCCCGGCGCAGACGGCCGACTGCGAGCAATGCGTGGCAGGTTCGTCGAGTACGTGCGGGGACCTGACGCGCTGTGCGTCGATGGTCGACTGCCAGGAGGCGCTGCGCTGCCAGTTCTCCAGCGAGACCGTGGACGTGTTCGAAGAGTGCGCTCCCGTCGGAGACGCCGGGGCCCCTTCGATCTCGAACTCCACCTACCCGCCGATCGCGAGCACCTGCGCGGGCCCATGCGCATGGGGCCAGGACTGGTCCTGCCTCGGAAAGGTCGCGTTCCCGGCCGCGCGCGAGGACGCAATCGAGGTGACGGTGCAGGTCGAGGACGACTTCGCGAATGCTGCCATCCAGGGCGCGCTCGTGAACCTCTGCAGCACGGGCAACACGTCCTGCCCGACGCCGCTCGCGGGAGGAACGACCGACGCCCTCGGCCGGGTGACGTTCCAGCGACCGGCCGTCCAGGCACCCTCGCTCTACTACCTCGACGTCACCGCGCCTGGCATCGTGGAGACGCTGCTCTTCTGGCCCTTCCCGCTCAGCCAGCCGGCCGTCACGATCCCGGTGGTCGCCTTCGAGAGCAGCGACCTGGTCGCCTTCGGAGATCTGCTCGGGATCGACCTGCAGAGCACCGCCGGTCAGGTGGTCGTCGTCCAGACCGATTGCCGGCTGGGCGCCGCGATCGGCGTCCAGCTGGCGGTGTCGCCGCCCGGCGCGAACGGCCGCATGTACTACTTCCAAGGCGACCTGGCCGACCCCACATGGACCGAGACCCAGCCCGGGGGGACGGCCGCCGCGTTCAACGTCCCGACGGTGCCCACGACGACCCTGACGCTCACAGGAACCGTCGGAAGCGGCCAGGCGACCGGCCCCACCCAGTTCTTCGCGAGGCCCGGGACCATCAGCGATGGTCTACGCCGTTCCCACCCAGTGACGGCGTGTCACGGCGTGAGCAGCGCGCCTTCGCGGGTGCACGTTCCCGCGCCCATGCCGACCGACGTCCAGCAGACGTAGGTCGCGGTCTTGCCGCAGCCGCTGGCCTTCCAGTTGGTGTTCGCGACCTGCTCGACCTTCAGGTCGTTGCACGCGAGATCGCTCGCCGCCTTGGTCTTGACGACGTCGGGCGAGACGGCGTTCGACATGAGGCCTCCGCAGCCCGCGCCGAGCGCGAGGAGGACGAGCGAGAGGGACACGGCGAGCGGACGATGCATGGGGCTCCTGACGAGAGGGTAGAGAGGGGTCGCGCGGGCCCGGGGTCGAGCGCGAGCGCGCATCGCTGCGTGCCGCCCCGGGGAGCCGCGCGGTGGGTCTTACGTCGTGGCGCGGCGTGGATCCCCCGGGTGGCGCGCCCGTGACGACGATTGGCGCGTACGCGAAAGCCGCGAGGCGCGGCGCGCTCCGCCATCGCCGGCGTGGGCGTCTGGACTGGGGTACGATCCGGGCAGATGCGCGAGCTTCCCCGGGCCATACGGAGCAAGCTCCCGAAGCTGTTCTGGGGCGTCGACCTCGCCCAGGTCGACCCCGAGCGGCACGAGGACTTTCGGCCCTGAGGCCCGCGGCCGAGCGCGGCTTCTGGCTTCTCCTGCTCGCGGCGACGGCGACGGGCTGCGGAGGGAGGACGGGGCCCGGGGCGGGCGAGCCGGCCGACGCCGCGGCGCAACCGGCGCCGCGAGAGGCCGGGACGGACGCGACGGCCGACGCGGGCGGGCCTCCTTCGCTCTGCGGGATCGCGGCGGACAGCGGCGGTGGCCCGTGCACGGAGGAGCCGCCGTACGGACTCTCGTGCTGCGGTGGGACGCTCGTGAACCTCGAGAACGACCCGCTCAACTGCGGCGCCTGCGGCGCGCCCTGCTCGCCCGGCGAGACGTGCAAGGGCTTCTGCGTTCCGGCGGACTGCGCGACGACCTGCAGCTCCTGCCAGCAGTGCTGCCACGTGAACACGGCTGGACCCGCGCAGCCGCCCTCCTGCTTCGACGGCCCCACGTGCCCGGTCGGGTGCCCCGGCTGCACCTGAGCGGCCACCGCGCCCTCGGCTACGCTCGACGCGCGAAGGAGGCTCGAGCCATGGGCGACTGCGACGGCTGCCGGTGTCCCTGCCATCACGACCACGGTCACGACGACCACGGACATCACCACGACCACCACGCCGGGCATCACCACGATCATCACGATCACCACGGCCATCGCGACGGGCACCACCAGCACCGCGAGGGATACGGCCGACGCGAGCACGGCGGGCCGCCGGGGACGCAGTTCCTCGACCTCGAGCCGTCGCGCGTCCTCGAGGCGCGCGCCGCCGAGCTCGTGGGCCGTGCCGTGGACGAGCTCCTCCGCGAGAGCATCGTCGAGCGCCTCCGCGAGCGCCTCGGCCCCCGCCTTCGCGAGCTCGGACGTGCCGCGGCCGACGTGGCGGTCGACGACCTCGAGGCGAACCTCGACGTCGAAGCGCGCATCGCGACACGGCGGGCGGCGCGAGGAAGCGGGGGCGGGCGCGAGGGCGACGGCGGCGGCGGCGGCGGCGGCGGCCGGACCGAGAGCTCGCGGCCCGAGTCGGGCAAGCCGAAGGGGAACCCGAAGCGCGCGCGCCGTGTGGCCGAAGAGGCTGCCCGCGAGCGGGAGGGCGGACCCCGGCGGGCCGGGGGCGAGACGACGCGACGGCCTCGACGAGCGTGAAAACTGGCGCGACGGCGCCTATTCTCGGGGCCCATGCTGGCGGCGGCGACCTACGACGAGCTGCTCGCGTCCCCCGCGACGGGGCGCTACCACGCCGGGCCCTCGTGGCTGTCGTTCATCGTCGACCCGTCGCTCGTCGGCGTGACGGTCTGGGGCAACCCGAGCGGCGAGCAGACCCTCGAGCTCCTGCAAGCGCACGAGCGCATGCGGCCCGTCCTTGCGGCGCGCATCGGCGCGATCATCGACGTGCGCCACCTCGAGTGGCCCACGTCCGGCGCCTACGACGCCGTGTTCGGCTACATGGCGATGCGCCGCGACTGGCTCGCGGAGTACATCGCGCGCGTGGCGATGGTGTGCTCGCCCGACGGTCCGGTCGGCGCGGCCGCGGCGGGGTTCTTCGACGTGAGCACGAAGCCCTTCGCCGCCGCGACCTTCACCGGGCTCGCCGAGGCGATGACGTGGATCGGCCGGACGGACGCCGAGCCGCTGGCCGCGGAGGTCGACGGCCTGATCGCCGAGGCGACGGGGACGCCCGCGCCGCTCCGGCGGCTCCGCCAGCAGCTCGCCTCCCGCCCGGGCACCCTGTCGCTCGAGGAGGCCGCGCGCGCGCTCGGCGTCACCGCGCGCACCCTGCAGCGGCAGCTCCAGACGTGGCAGACGTCGTTCCGCGCCGAGCAGAACTTCGCCCAGGTGCGCGCCGCCAAGCTGCTCCTCGAGAAGGGCGACGCCCCGCTCGCCGCCATCGCGGCCGACGTCGGGTGCGCGTCGCTGTCCCACTTCAGCGCGATGTTCCGTCGCGTCACCGGCGAGACGCCGCGCGACTGGCGCCGCCTTCACGGCAAGGGCGAGTAGCCGGGCCTCCGCCGGCGCGCGCCATGGCCCGCATGGAGGAGCATCCGGTCCACCCGATCGCCCTCGAGGGCTTCTGGCGGGAGCACTTCCCGGCGCTCTCGATCCATTCGCGCCTCGCGGGCGGCGACGCGCCGCGGATGCCCGTCGCCGCGGCCCAGGTGGCGCGGTGGCGGGAGCGCATCGTCGAGGAGGGGTTCTTCCGCGAGGCGACGGACGTCCTGCGTGAGCGCGTGCCGCGCCTCGCCGACGGCGTCCGGACGTGCAGGACCCTCGGGCTGCCGCCGCCCTTCCTCTTTCTCTTCGACGAGACCTGGGAGGCCTTCCACGCGCTCGACCCGATGCTCCAGGTCCTGCTCGGCGAGGACTACCGCATCCTCCCGGACTTCTGGACCTGGCACCTCGATCCCGCGAGCAACGAGTCCGGGTGGGAGCCGCATCGCGACCGGGGCCGCGGGGCGCTCGGGCCGGGCGGCGCTCCCGTGTCGCTCACGGTGTGGATCGCCCTGACCGAGAGCACGCCCGAGAACGGGTGCATCTACGTCCTGCCGGCCAACCGGGACCCGACGTACGGGACGCCTCGCGAGGACCAGCCGGACATCGACGTGACGAAGGTCCGGGCGCTGCCGGCGGCTCCGGGCGAGTTCCTCTGCTGGAACCAGGCGGTGCTCCACTGGGGCGGACAGGCGAGCCGGTTCGCCGGCGCCGCACGCATCTCCATGGCCCTCGAGTTCCAGAGCGGCCGCCACCCGCCCTTCAACACGCCGCTCCTGCCGCGCCTCGCGAACATCCCGTTCGCCGTGCGCCTGCGGCTCGTCGCGAAGCAGCTCCTCCAGTACACCCACGTCTCGCCCCTCACGCCGGAGGTGACCATGCTCGCGAGGGACCTCCTGGCGACGCCCGCGTGAGCCGGCTCACCCCGTCGCGCGAGGCGCCCACGGCGCTCCCGTCTCGCAGCTCACGTGGCGGACGTCGACGCCGTCGCGGCGCACGTGGACGACGGCGAAGACGATGGGGAGCTGGAACCGGCGGGGGCCGATGGAGCCGGCGTTGACGACGACGAGGCCGCGGTCTCTCCCGAGGAAGGGGACGTGCGAGTGGCCGCAGACGACGATGTCGGCCTTCGCCTGCTGCGCGAGGCGCACGGCGTCGGCGCGGAGCCTGGGGCCGTTCACGGCGACGTGGAGGAGCAGCATCGTCAGGAGCGTGCGGTCGCCGTCGGCCACGTCGATGGTGACGACGTCGGGGACGCCCGGCATCTGCGCGTCGATGTTGCCGCGCACCGCGGTGACGGGCGCGAGCGCCTCGAGGGCGTCGAGAACGGCGGGGTCGCCGATGTCGCCGGCGTGGAGGATGCGGTCGGGCTTCTGCGCGGCGATGAGCGCGGGCGCGCGCGGGTCGGGCCGGCTGTGCGTGTCGGCGACGACGACGACGCGGAGCGAGCCGTCGGCTCCGAGGGGAAAGCGCGCGCTCTCGCGGACGAGCTTCACCGCGTCCTCGCCGGGGCCGTCATCCCCGCGAGCCTAGCGCACGGCGCCGCGCGCGCAGGTCACTGGCCGACGAAGCCGAGCGTGTAGCTCGTGTTCGTGCCGTCCGACGAGACGATGAGGAACGACTCGCCGTCGTAGGTCGTGTCCTCGGCGGCGACGGTGATGGTGAGGTTGAGCGTGTCGCCGTTCTGGCCGGTCGTCTGGTCCCACGCGAACGAGAGGTTCGCGGCGGGGTTCGGCCAGTTGACCGCCTCGACGCTCCACGCCGCGGTGGGCGTCTCGCTGTAGAGCTGCACCGGGACGGTCTTGCTCGCGCCGGGCGCGATGCTGATGCCGCCCGTCGGGTAGGTCTGCCCGCCGTAGAGGATGTTCACCGTGTCGCTCGTGATCGGCACGGCCGAGAAGTACGTCTCGCCGGGGAGCTCGGGCTGGCACGGGTCGCGCCCCGCGGCGGCGGCCTTGTTCGACCACGGGCGCTGGACCTCGTAGGCGTACCCGGGCGGCGTGAAGAAGGACGACGGCCACTGCGCGCAGAGATCGCCGATCTCGCCGCCGCCCAGGACGATCGCCATGAAGAGGTGCGCGTCGTCGGGCTGCGCGTACGTCGGGAGCGCGCCGAGGGGCGCGGGATCGGTGGAGGCCTCGGCGAGCTCGTGGCTCGCGGCGGCGGTGATCGTCTCGAGGGTCGTGAGGCCCGTCCCCGAGAAGGTGCACTCGGGGATGACGGCGTAGGAGACCGTGAGGCCGTCGATGGTGGTGCTGCTGTGGTAGCCGCCGAAGTCCGTGCAGCTCGTGAGGCCCGACAGCGTGACGGTCGTCGTGGTGGGGTACGAGATGACGTAGAGCGAGTTTGCGGTGGGGGCCATCGTGCCGGCGTCGCCGGCGTCGACGGTCTGCTGGAGCCACGTCTGGATGGCGGTGTCGTCGATCGACGCCGGCGCGGCGATGGGCAGGTGCACGGGGGGCTGGACGGTCGGCGTGCCGACGCCGTACTCGCTGACGGCGGCGCTCCAGTACGACGTCGTGCCGACCGTCGCGATGAAGTCGTCCATCGCGGCCATCTCGTCGTAGCCGGCGAAGCTGATCGACTGGAGGACGGGGTTCGCGAGGACGGTGCCGCCGAAGCTCTCGACCTGCGGCATGTTCGCCGGCACGTCGGGCGTGAAGGCGCCGCTGCTGCTGCCGGAGCCGCTGCCACTGCCGCTCCCCGACCCGCTGCCGCTTCCACTGCCGGAGCCGCTTCCACTGCCGGACCCGCTGCCCGAGCCGCTCCCGCTGCCCGACCCGGAGCCGGAGCCGCTGCCCGAGCTGCTCCCGCTTCCCGACCCGCTGCCGCTGCCCGATCCGCTCCCGCTGCTGCTGCCCTGGCCCGCGTCCGTGTGGCCGCCGTCATGGCCACCGTCCGGGTGGACGCCTCCGTCCGGCGCGGTGATCCCGCCGCTGCTGCTGCCCGATCCGCTGCTGCTCGCGGCGCCGCTGCTGGTGCCCCCGCTACTCGTGCCTCCGCTTCCGCCGTCGCCGCCGGTCACCGCGTTTCCGCCCGCCCCCACGGAGCCGGCCGACGCGCCGGAGCAAGCAACCACGAACCCGAAGAGAACCAGCCAGGGAGTGCGCAGCACCTCTCAGCCTACGCGGGGGCCGGGCGGGACCTCCCCTGATGGGGCGTGGGCGCGAGCGCGGGCGATTACTGCTCGTATGCGCCGATGTCGGGGCCCTTGCCCTGGGGGATGGCCGTCCCCGGCAAAGTCCTGCGTGTAGGAGAGCTGCTTGCCGTGGTCGACGCAGACGGACCCTGCGGCCGGCTTGAAGCCGCTCGGGTCGGACGCGATGCTCGCGAACGGGACCGACCACATCGGGTCGGCGTAGGAGCCGTGCGCCTCGAAGCCCGCGCCCTGCATGCCCGCGAGATCGAGCTCCTCGACGCCCGCGCCGCTGCCCGGGCTCTCGGCGGGGCCCGAGTTCAGGTACGCGACCTTCGTGTCGCCCGCGTTCGTGTTCCAGAAGACGTCGTAGTCGCCCGAGAAGCCGGCCATCGAGTCGGGCGCGATCATGTAGCCGACGTCGTCGTCGTAGAAGACGTTGTTCACGAGCTGGAGGCCGCTCGACTGCTGGACGTGCATCCCGGTGCTGCCCTGCCCGTTGGAGTTGGCGATGACGTTGTTCGCGAAGACGTGGTTGCCCGCGACCTGGAAGCCGTCGCCCAGCACGCGGACGGCGAAGTAGGAGCGTGACGCGTCGAGGACGTTGTGGTGGACGTCGAAGTTCCTGCACTCGTACTCGAGGTAGATCCACGCGGTGGAGCCGAAGTCCTTGGAGAGCGTGTCGTAGAAGTAGTTGTCGGCGATCTCGACGTCGTCGATCGTGAGCGTGGCGTCGTCGGGGCGCGCGAAGACGAAGATGCCGTCGCGGTGCCACGCCGAGCAGACGACGTAGTTGTCGAAGTCGTGGATGGTGTTGTGCGCCAGGACGAGGCCCTCGAGGTGCGTTCCGGGCTTGCTGTCGCCGAGCGCGACGACGATGCCCCAGTTCATGTTGGTCACGTCGTTGCACGCCGTCGTGCCGCCGGTGACGCTCGCCCCGTCGGCCGAGATCGAGATGCCCGCGTTGCCCACGTCGCGCACGGTGTTGGCGTAGACGTTCGTCCGCGGCGAGTTGTCGACGGAGATGCCGGTGCCGCGCTGCTGCTCCCAGCTCGTGTCGCCGGGGTTCGGGTTGGTGGCGTAGTAGATGTCGTGGAGCGTGTTGCCGGTGACCTCGTCGTCGCTCCCGCCCTCGACGGAGATGCCCGTCGAGCTCTGCGACTTGTCGAAGTTGCGGACCTCGAAGCCCTCGACGACGACGAAGGACGCGCCCTGGACGCCGATGCCGAGGGCGCGCGTGTCCTGCCCGTCGACGATGGCCGCGCCGGTCCCCCACCCCTCTTGCGCGCCTCCCTCGAGGACGATGGGCGCGGTCGCCGTGCCGCTCGCGGTGAGCGTGATCGTGCCGTCGTACTCGACGCCGCCCTCGAGCAGGACCACGTCGCCGGCCGCGAGCGTCGTCGCCAGCGCGGTACCGGTCGCGTTCGCGTCGCCGGGGGCGTGCTGGAAGGCGGTCGCCTGCGTCTTGCCGTCGGCTGCGTCGCTGCCGGCGGCGAAGTCGACGTAGTACGTGGGCGTGCGCTTGGGGAGCGTCTGCAGCGTGGCGCATGCGGTCACGTTCGCGGGCGGTCCTCCGTCGGCCGGCGGCGGCGCGCTGCCGTCGCCGCCGCCGCTGCTCGTCCCGCCGCTGCTGCCCCCGCCGCTGCTGCTCGCGCTGCCGTCGTGCGTCCCGCCGCCGTCGAACACGCCTGCCCCGTCGATCCCGCCGTCGCCGCTCCCCGCCGCTCCCCCCGAGCCGTGGCCGCACGCCGCCGCGGCGATCGCCGCGCACGCGAGCATCGACGCGAAGCGCCGCGTGCCGGGCATCGCCGCCGCGCGCCTCATCGCGCGACCGCCTTCTCCACCTCGTCGTGGAACCAGCGGATGGGGAACTCGAAGCGCCCGCACGCGAAGGTCTCGTTGGCCCCCGACGCGAGGCCGCTCTGGATCCACTCGGCGGCGGCCATGTCCTCGCGCTCGAACACGTTCTCGTGGATGAGGCTCCACGTCTTGTCCCAGTGGGCGCGCCGGTCGTCGGTGCCCGAGTCCTTCGGGACGATCATCGTGTGCGTGAAGACCGTCTCGTCGATGCCGCGCGGGAAGAGGGAAATGCGCGAGACCCAGTCGGGGTGGAAGACGAGAACCGTGTTGGGAAAGAGGAAGTACGTGAGCGAGAGGACGTCGCGGAAGCGCCAGGCGTCGCGGGGGACCGAACGCGCCTTCTCGAGCCCCTTGCGGGCGACGACGGAGCGGACGTGCGGGCCGACCTTGTCGGCGAGGTTCACGTTGTCGAGGAAGAAGCGGTAGACCGAGTCGCGGTGCAGGCGCTTGATGTGGTAGCCGTCGAGGAAGGCGTCGACGATGAGCTTCCAGTGGAAGCGCCGCACGACGGAGACGGTGCGGTAGGCGACGTCGCCCGCGAGGCCGAGGCCGTCGAGCTCGCGCGCGAGCGGGCCGAGGTACGCCCCGACGTCGATCGACGCGCGCGCCGTGGGGACGACCCAGACGAAGCCGGCGCGCTCCTCGACGGGGACGGGCACGAGGTTGCGGTCGCACTCCCGCGGGAAGCCCTCGGCGTGGGGGACGTGCATGAGCGCGCCGTCGAGGCCGTACGTCCAGCCGTGGTAGCCGCAGACGAACGCCTTCTTCGTGCCGCACGCGGCGTCGGCGAGGCGCGCGCCCCGGTGGCGGCACACGTTGAGGAAGCCGCGGAGCGCGCCGTCCGCCCCGCGCACGACGACGAGCGGGACGCCGAGCGCGTCGTGCGTGAGGAAGTCGCCCGGCGAGGCGAGCTCCGAGCCGTGCGCGACGACGACCGGATGCGTGCGGAAGAGCGTGCGGGTCTCGGCCTCGAAGCGCGCCGGCGACGTGTACGCGTCGACCGGGATGCGCGACTCGTCGTCGGACATCGCGGTCGCGCCCGACTCGCAGACCTCGAGGAGCCGGTCGATGAGGGAGAGCTCGACGTCGCGGTCCATGGGGACATGGTACCGCGCGCCCGGGCAGGCGCCTGCGCCGGCGTGCGAGGCCGGCGCGGAGCGCGCGGAAGGTGCGGAGGGTGCGCTTCTGGAGGCGGGAGGGGGCTCAGGCCTCGGCGACGAACGTGCGGCGGCCCGGCTTCTTCGGGGCGGGCTTCTTCGACTTGGGACCGTGCCCGTTGCCGTTGCCGTTGCGCTCGTGACCGTTGCCGTTGCCGTTCGCGCGCAGGCCCTTGGCCCGGAGCAGATCGTCGGCGATCTTCGCGGCGCGGTCCGTCTTCTCCCAGGGGAACTCGCTCCGGCCGAAGTGCCCGTACGCCGCCGTCGGCTGGTAGATGGGCCGGAGGAGATCGAGCGTCTCGATGAGCGCCTTGGGGCGCATGTCGAAGTTCGCCATGATGTACTTCTCGAGCACCTCGTCGGCGACCTTGCCCGTGCCGAAGGTGTCGACGTGGACGCCGACGGGCTGCGCGACGCCGATGGCGTACGCGATCTGCACCTCGCACTTGCGGGCGACGCCCGACGCCACGACGTTCTTCGCGATGTAGCGCGCGTAGTAGCAGGCGCTGCGATCGACCTTGCTGGGGTCCTTGCCGCTGAACGCGCCTCCGCCGTGGCGGCCCATGCCGCCGTAGGTGTCGACGATGATCTTGCGGCCCGTGAGCCCGCAGTCGCCCTGCGGTCCGCCGATGACGAAGCGACCCGTGGGGTTGACGTGGATCTTGGTCTTCGCGTCGATGAGCTTCTTCGGGAGCGCCTTGTCGATGACGAGATCGACGATGGCCTCGCGGAGCTGCTTGTACTTCACGCGCTCGTCGTGCTGCGTGCTGACGACGACGGCGTCGATGCGCACCGGCACGTCGTTCTCGTACTCGAGCGTGATCTGCGTCTTGCCGTCGGGGCGGAGGAAGTCGACGCCGCCGACCTTCTTCTTGCGGACCGCGGCGAGCTGGCGCGCCAGCGTGTGCGCGTACTGGATGGGCGCCGGCATGAGCTCGGGCGTCTCGTCGGTCGCGTAGCCGAACATGAGGCCCTGGTCGCCCGCGCCCTGCTCCTTGTGCAGGCCGTCGCCCTCGTTCACGCCCTGCGCGATGTCGGGGCTCTGCCGCTCGACCGCCGTGAGGACGGCGCACGTGTTGCCGTCGAAGCCCGTCGACGAGTCGACGTAGCCGATGCCCTTGACCGTCTCGCGCACGATCCGGGGGAAGTCGATCTTCGCCGTGGTCGTGATCTCGCCTGCGACGACGACCATGCCGGTCTTCGCGAGCGACTCGCACGCGACGCGGGCCCGCGGGTCTTCACGGAGGATGGCGTCGAGGATGGCGTCCGACACCTGGTCGCACAGTTTGTCGGGGTGGCCCTCGGTCACGGACTCGGACGTGAAGCGGTAGCGGCTGCTCGTGTGCGGCATTGGGATCCGGCTCCTCTAGTACGAAGGTGCAGCGAAATCCAGCCGCGTTCAGTATGCTTGGCCGCTCGCGGGGAGGTTCTCGGGCCCGATGGCGGATCGCGTCGCCGACAAGTACGAGCTGAGGCGCGTCCTCGGCGAGGGCTCGATGGGTGCCGTCTACGAGGGCGTCCACGTGGACCTCGGCAAGCGGCTCGCCATCAAGCTGATTCACCCCGAGTTCTGCGAGTCGGCCGAGGTCGTGGCGCGCTTCCGGCGCGAGGCCCGCGCGGCGAGCGCCGTCGATAGCGACTACATCGCGCAGATCTACGACTTCGGCCGCGACGAGGCGCGCGGGCTCTACATGGTCATCGAGTACCTCGAGGGGGAAGACCTCGAGGCGCGCCTGCAGCGCGAGCGGTGGATCAGCGAGGAGGACACGGCGACGATCGGCCTGCAGGTGGCGCGCGGCCTCGCGAAGGCGCACGCGGCGGGCATCGTGCACCGGGACCTCAAGCCCGCGAACATCTTCCTCACGAAGCGCGACGACGCGTCGATCCTGGCCAAGGTGCTCGACTTCGGCATCTCCAAGTTCGAGCCCGAGCGGGGGCCGGCGAGCATCGTCGAGCCGACGTTGACGGCGATGGGGACCACGCTCGGCACGCCGCAGTACATGTCGCCCGAGCAGTGCGAGGGGAAGCTCGCGCTCGACGTGCGAACCGACGTCTGGTCGCTCTGCGCCGTCCTCTACGAGATGATCGCGGGCGAGCCGGCCGTCTCCGACCAGGGCGGCCACATCGCCGCGATGCAGCGCATCGTGCGGGAGGACATGGCGCCGCTCGCGTCGCGCGCGGAGTGGGTGTCGCCGGCGCTCGCGGGGGTCATCGACGCGGGCCTGGTGCGCGACCGGGAGCGCCGCGTCCAGTCGGCCGGCGCCCTCGTCGCGCGGCTGCTCGCGGCGTTCCCCGGCGCCGCCGCGCGCCCCTCGGTGGGCATGCTGGTCCACAGGAAGACGGACATCTCGGAGCTCGGGCCGCCGAGCGAGGCGCCTCCCCCCACCGAGGCCGCTCCGGAGATCACCGAGGCCGCCCCCGAGACGCAGGCGGATCCCGCGCAGGCGCTCGCCGCGGCCGCGGCAGCCGCGGCAGCCGCGGCAACCGGTGCAGCCGGCGTCGCGCCGTCGGCGCCGGCCGCCGTCGCCGGGGCGGCAGCCGTCCCGACCGTCAAGCTCTCGGACACCGGGAACCCGAACACCCCGAGACCCCCCTCGAGCGCCAACCCGCCGTCCAGCGAAGACGGGGTGGCCATCTTCGCCCGGGGAGAGGCGCTACCCAGGGAGCTCCTCGAGCTCCGCAAGAAGGCGGGCTCGTCGAAGAAGCCCGAGTGACGTCCGTCCCCCCGGGGGGAGACTCGGCGCGGCCCCGCCGTATTCCAGGGCGATGAGATCGATCGCCTTGACCCTCGCCGGCGCGGCCTCGCTGGCCGGCGTCCTCTTCGCGGCGCTCGCCACGGGCGGCTGCACCACGACGACGCTCACCAACAACTGCACCCCGACGCCGTGCGGCGACGGCGCGACGCTCGACGTCTGCACGAAGACCGACGAAAAGGGAGCGTGCCACCAGGCGGGGTACGTCGTGGGCTCGCAGACGTTCTACTGCAACGCGTGCGACGACTGCTCGTCGGCGGCGACGCAGGCCAACCAGGCGTGCGCCGCGCTCTCCGGGAGCAGCAGCGGCGGCGCGAGCAGCAGCGGAGGGACTGCCAGCAGCAGCGGGGGCTCGAGCAGCGGCGGGACGAGCAGCAGCGGCGGCACGAGCAGCGGCGGCGACGCGGGTGCGGGCGCGACGTGCTCGTCGAAGATCGCCTGCGGGGCGACGGGCGTGACGTACGAGGAGTGCACGACGCTCGGGGCGGGCGGGGCGTGCGCCTCGATCGAGTACAGGACGAGCGACGGGCAGACCTTCGCGTGCGCCGGATGCTCGAGCTGCGAGGGCGCGGCGTCGCAGCTCTCCGAGTACTGCGCGAACCCAGGGGGCACACCGACGACGTCGTGCAGCGCCGCCACGGAATGCGGCTCCGAAGGCGTCACGTACTCGGAGTGCACGACGATGTCGGCGTCCGGCGCGTGCCAGTCGACGACCTACGAGGCCACGGACGGAACGACGTACGCGTGCGCGTCCTGCGGCAACTGCACCTCCGCGGGCGAGGCGATGGAGAGCCACTGCGAGTCGCTGTCGGCGCCGACGACGTCCTGCGACAGCACGTTCGCCTGCGGCACCGGCGGCGTGACCTACCAGGAGTGCACGTCGGACACCGGTGGGGCCTGCCAGACGGCCTGGTACCAGACGAGCGACGGGCAAGAGTACTCGTGCAACACGTGCTCCGACTGCACGACGGCGTACGACGACGTGACCTCGTACTGCGACACGCTCGGGTCGACGGGCCAGCAGTGCGGTTCGACGACGTGCGGGTCGGCGGCCACGTGCTGCGACTGCTCGGGAACGCCCGTCTGCTACACGCTCATCGACGGCGAGACCTGCACGAGCATCGGCTGCCAGTGAGCGGCGGCTGACGCGCGGCAGGCGCCGGTGCGCGACGGGCGATCAGCCGGGGACGCGGACGCTGGGCCGGTGCTGGAGCTCGACCTGCGCGCCGTGAAGCGCGGCGATGGCGATGGTGGCGGGAGGCTCGAACGAGAGCGGCGTCCGCGGGCCGCCGACGCGCTCGTAGAAGGAGGCGCCCACGCGCTGCATGCGGGCGTCGCCGATGTCCTCCCAGATGCGGCGCCACGTGCACGACTCGCGGATGGCGGAGAAGAACGCCTCCGCCGTGCGGAAGGTGAGCGTGTGGCGGACGACCGTGTGGCGGACCATCGCGAGGCCGCCCTCGTCGAACATCGCGCTCATCGCGTCGCGCTCGGCGTGGACGTGCGGATCGGGCACGGAGAGGGCGGGCTCCATCTCGCGCAGGCAGGCGCCGAGGAGCTGGAACGGCTGACCGGGCTCGCCCGGCCCCCACGTGATGATGCCGACCTTGCCGGCCGGGGCGAGGGCGTGGGCCCACGCGCGGATGGACGCGGGCCGCGAGGGGAGCTGCCAGAGACCGAAGGCGCAGAGCACGGCGTCCCAGGGACCCCCCGACGCATCGGAGGCGTCGGCCTCCGCGCACTCGAAGGGGGTGCCCAGCCGGGCGCGGGACACCTGCTCGCTGCAGATGCGGACCATCTCGGCGCTCCGGTCGGTCGCGCGCACGAAGCCGGCGTCGCCCACGCTGCGAGCGACGGCGAGGACCTCGGCCCCGGGGCCGGCGCTCGTGACGAGCACGCGCGCGCCCTCGTGGAGCATCACCTCGCGCACGAGATCGAGGTGGTACGGCACGAAGCGCGGAACCCACTCCGCCAGGTAGCCTTCGGCCGCGCGATCCCAGGGCGTACCCATGGTGCGCAGTGTAGACTGTCGCGCGCCGCCGTGAAGACCGCCCGCGCGCTCGCTGCGTTCGCGCTGCTCACCGTGTTCGCCGGGGGCGCGGCGTGCTCGACGACCGACGCCGCCGCGACCGGCGCCGACGACGGCGGAGCCGACGCCGAGGTGACGCTCCCCTTCTTCATGCCGAGCGCGTCGGTGTTCGTCGACGGCCACGCCTACGACGATCTCACGCGCGACTGCCGCACGGAGCTGTGCCGTCACAACGAGAACACGGACATGATCGCGTACGGCGGCGCGATCTGGCTCGTGCACCGCACCGCCATCAGCCAGACGCTCGGCCCCAACAGCGCGCTCCACGTGTACGAGTCGACCGACCACGGCGCGTCGTTCCAGCAGACGGCGTTGATTCCCGCGCCCGTCGACCGCGACATCCGCGACCCGTGCTTCTACGTCGTCGGGGGGAAGCTCTACCTCAAGGCGCTGACGCGCTTGCCGAGCACGCAGGAGCGCGACACCGGCGTCGACACGGTGGCCGTGGGCATGTTCTCGGACGACGGCGTGACGTGGTCGGCGCAGACACCCATCGGCCCGCACGGGTGGAGCTTCTGGCGCATCAAGGAGAACCTCGGCACGTACTACTCGGCGGCCTACCAGGACGGTGACCAGAGCGTCGTCCTCTACCGGTCGACGGACGGCCTGAACTGGTCGCCCGGGCCGCTCGTCTACGGAGTGAGCGCCGACACGCCGCTCGAGACGGAGCTCACGTTCATGCCGGGCGGCAAGCTCCTGGCTCTCGTGCGCATGGACGGGACGGACGCGGACATCCTCGGCAACGTAGGGCCGCTGCGCACGAAGGTCTGCTGGAGCGATCCGCCGTACACGAGCTTCGCGTGCCCCGCCGAGTTCCAGTCCGAACGCCTCGACGGGCCGCTCACGTTCTGGTGGAGGGGCCGGCTCTTCGTCGTGGCGCGCAAGCACCTGCAGCCCTCGCTCCGCAAGCGCACGAGCCTCTACGAGCTCCGCGGCGACTTCGACGGCGGCGAGCTCACGATCGGCGAGTGGGGTGAGCTGCCGAGCGCCGGCGACACCTCGTACGCGGGCGTCGCGATGATCGACGACACGCACGCGATGCTCAGCTGGTACTCCGGCGACCTCGCCGAGGACCAGGACTGGACGCTCGGGATGTTCAACCTGACGAGCATCTGGCTGGGGACGATCGACCTGTCGACGTTGCAGTGAGCGCGGGCGCGGGCGCGGAGAGAGATGAACCTCCCGGCGCCCAGTAGCCAAGCGCGACAGCCGGGACTAGGTAGTGCTGACTCTCCCCAATGCCCGTATCCCTCGAGCACCCCGACCGTTTCGCGACGCGTCACATCGGCCCGGATGAGCCGGAGGCGCAGGAGATGCTGCGCGCCGTCGGCGCGGCCTCGCTGGACGAGCTCATCGAGCAGACCATCCCGGCCGCCATCCGCCTGCGCCGGCCGCTGAACCTTCCGCCCGCGCGCTCGGAGCACGAGCTGCTCGAGCTCGCGCACGCCATCTCGCAGAAGAACGAGGTCTGGCGGAGTTTTCTCGGCATGGGGTACCACGACTGCGTCACGCCGCCGGTCATCCTGCGGAACGTCGTCGAGAACCCCGCCTGGTACACGCAGTACACGCCCTACCAGGCGGAGGTCTCGCAGGGCCGGCTCGAGGCGCTCCTCAACTTCCAGACCGTCGTGAGCGACCTCACGGGGCTCGAGGTCGCGAACGCGTCGCTCCTCGACGAGGCGACGGCCGCCGCCGAGGCGATGCACATGATGGAGTCGTTCAAGGGCGCGCCCGACCGGCAGGCGCTGCTCGTGTCCGACCAGTGCCACCCGCAGACGATCGACGTCATCAAGACGCGCGCGGTCGCCCACCACGTCGAGGTCGTCGTCGCCGACGCGAGCACCTTCGACTTCGCGAAGAAGAAGGTCTTCGGCGTCATCCTCCAGTACCCCGCGACCGACGGCGGCCTCCACGAGTGGAAGGCGCTCGTCGAGCGCGCGCACGCCGACGGCGCGCTCGTCGCGATGGCGTGCGATCTGCTGGCGCTCGCCCTCGTGGTGCCCCCGGGTGAGGTCGGGGCCGACATCGCCGTCGGCAGCGCGCAGCGCTTCGGCGTGCCGCTCGGCTACGGCGGGCCGCATGCTGCGTTCTTCGCGTGCAAGAACGAGCTCGTTCGCAAGCTCCCGGGGCGCATCATCGGCGTCAGCGTCGACGCGCACGGCAAGCGGGCGCTCCGCATGGCGCTCCAGACGCGCGAGCAGCACATCCGCCGCGAGAAGGCGACGAGCAACGTCTGCACCGCGCAGGCGCTCCTGGCGAACGTCGCGAGCTTCTACGCGGTCTACCACGGGCCGAAGGGCATCCGCGCGATCGCCGAGCGCGTGCACGGCCATACGGCCGCCCTCGCGCTCGGCCTGAAGAAGCTCGGCGTGAAGGTGGCGCGCGACCGCTTCTTCGACACGCTGCGCGTCGAGGCCGAACCGGCGAAGGTCGAGGGCTGGCTCGCGGGGGCGCGGAGCCGCAGGATGAACCTCCGGCGCATCGACGAACGGTCGCTCGGCATCGCCCTCGACGAGACGACGTCGGCGGCCGAGGTCGACGCGCTCCTGGCGGTCTTCCACGACGGCAAGGCGCCCGAGCCGCACGTGGCGTGCGCGGCGCTCGCGCGCGAGGCGTCGCCGATGCTGGGCGGCTTCGAGCGGACGAGCGCGTACCTCACGCACCCGGTCTTCAACGCGCACCACTCCGAGACGGAGCTGCTCCGCTACATGCGGTCGCTCGAGGAGAAGGACGTCTCGCTCGTGCACTCGATGATCCCGCTGGGGTCGTGCACGATGAAGCTGAACGCGACCGCCGAGATGATGCCGGTCACGTGGATGCGCTTCAACCGCATCCACCCGTTCGCGCCGCTCGACCAGGTGCAGGGCTACCAGGTCGTCGTGAAGCAGCTCGAGACGATGCTCTCGGAGATCACGGGCTTCCCGGCGGTGAGCCTCCAGCCCAACTCGGGCGCGCAGGGCGAGCTGGCGGGGCTGCTCGTCATCCGCAAGCACCACGAGACGCGCGGCGAGGGGCAGCGCGACGTCTGCCTCATCCCGGCGAGCGCCCACGGGACCAACCCCGCGTCGGCGGCGATGGCCGGCATGCGCGTCGTCGTCGTCGCGTGCGACGAGAAGGGCTACGTCGACCTCGGGGACCTGGAGGCGAAGGCGAAGGAGCACGCGAAGTCGCTCGCGGCGCTCATGGTCACGTACCCGTCGACGTACGGAATCTTCGAGGAGGAGATCGCGAGGATCTGCGCGATCGTCCACGAGCACGGCGGGCAGGTGTACCTCGACGGGGCGAACCTCAACGCCCAGGTGGGCCTCTGCCGGCCCGCGGACGTCGGCGCCGACGTCTGCCACGTGAACCTCCACAAGACCTTCTGCATCCCGCACGGCGGCGGCGGTCCGGGCATGGGCCCCATCGGCGTCGCCGCGCACCTGGCGAAGTTCCTCCCGCGCCACCCGGTCGTCCCCGTCGGCGGCGAGCAGGGCATCGGCGCGATCAGCGCGGCCCCGTGGGGGAGCGCGAGCATCCTGCTCATCTCGTGGGCGTACATCGCGATGATGGGGCCCGACGGCCTGCGGCGCGCGAGCGAGATCGCGATCCTCAATGCGAACTACATCGCCGACCGGCTGCACCCGCACTTCCCGGTGTTCTTCCGCGGGCGGCGCGGGCGCGTGGCCCACGAGTGCATCCTCGACACCCGCGGCGTGAAGCGCACGGCGGGCATCGAGGTCGACGACATCGCGAAGCGCCTCATGGACTACGGCTTCCACGCGCCGACGATGAGCTTCCCCATCGCGGGGACGTTGATGGTCGAGCCGACCGAGAGCGAGACGAAGGGCGAGCTCGATCGGTTCTGCGACGCGATGATCGGCATCCGGGAGGAGATCCGCGCGGTCGAGGAGGGCAAGGTCCCCCGCGACGACAACCCCCTCAAGCACGCGCCGCACACGGCGGAGGCGATCGCAGCGACGGAGTGGAACCACCCGTACACGCGGGAGCAGGCGGCCTTCCCTGCGCCGCACGTCCGCGCGCGCAAGTTCTGGCCGTCGGTCGGGCGCGTCAACAACGCCGCGGGCGACCGGAACCTCGTCTGCACCTGCCCGCCGATCGAGGCATACGCGGATGCGTAGGGGCCGGCGCGCGCTCGAGTCCTCGACTCTTGCCGCCCTCGCGCGTACCCTGCCGCCGCGATGACGGAAGCTCCCCCGCGCCGGACTTCGCTCTACGACGAGCACGTCGCCCTCGGCGGGCGCATCGTGCCGTTCGCGGGGTGGGAGCTGCCCATCCAGTATTCGGGCATCGTCGACGAGCACAAGGCGGTGCGCACGGCCGCGGGCATCTTCGACGTGAGCCACATGGGAGAGCTGCGCCTGCGGGGCGAGTACGCAGAGCACGTGGTCGACTACCTGGTCACCAACGACGCGAAGCGGCTCGAAGACGGGCGCGCGATGTACACGTGCGCGGTCAACGAGCGGGGCCTCATCCTCGACGATCTCATCGTCTACCGGCGGACGCAGGACGACTGGCTGGTGGTGTGCAACGCGTCGAACCGCGAGAAGATGAGCGCGCACTTCGCGCGGGCCGCGAAGGACCACTGCGACTTCGAGGACCAGAGCGACGAGACGGCGCTCATCGCGGTGCAAGGCCCGCGTGCGCTGGAGATCCTGGGGATGCTCGGCCCCGGTGGCGCGCACGTGGCCGAGCTCAAGTCGTTCCACTTCGCAGACGCCGTGCTCGCAGGGGTGGCCTGCACGCCTGCGCGGACCGGCTACACCGGCGAAGACGGGGCGGAGATCTTCTGCGCCTGGAACGACGCGCCGAAGCTCTGGCGCGCCGTCGTCGAGGCCGGCAAACCGCTCGGCCTCAAGCCGGCCGGGCTCGGCGCGAGGGACACCCTTCGCCTCGAGGCGAGGCTGTCGCTCTACGGAAACGACATCGACGAGACCACGAACCCGCTCGAGGCGGGCCTCGGCTGGGTCGTGAAGGCGGAAAAAGGTGACTTCATTGGAAGGGCGGCCTTGATGGAGATCAAGGCCCGGGCGCTTCCTCGCAGGCTCGTGGGCTTCGAA
Source organism: Polyangiaceae bacterium (assembly GCA_036490515.1). GTDB lineage: Bacteria > Myxococcota_A > Polyangia > Polyangiales > Polyangiaceae > Palsa-1150. Next base: position 116,107 of record DASXDU010000019.1, on the reverse strand, counting down.
GTGACAGGAAGGGGCGTGGCCCGGCACGGATATCCCCTGCGAGACCGCGACGGACGGGAGGTCGGCGTCTGTACGAGCGGCGGCCCTGCGCCGACGGTTGGCAAGAACATCGGGCTCGGGTATTTGCCCACGGCAATGACGGAGCTGGGAACGCCCTTCCTCGTCGACTGCCGCGGAAAGAACGTGGAAGCAGTCGTCGTGAAGACTCCGTTCTACAGGAGACCCTCATGAGCGAGCTTCCGGCCGACCGCAAGTACACCAAGGAGCACGAGTGGGCGTCGCGCTCGGGCGACGAGGTCACGGTGGGCATCACCGGCTTCGCCGTCGAGCAGCTTGGCGACATCACGCTGGTGAACCTGGACGTGAAGGCGGGGGACACGGTGGACGTCGGCAAGGCGTTCGGGACGATCGAGAGCGTGAAGACGCTGAGCGATCTGTTCGCCCCGGTGGCGGGCAAGGTCGTGAAGGTCAACGCCGACCTCGCGAACAAGCCCGAGCTCGTGAACGAGGATTGCTACGGCAAGGCGTGGATGGTGGTGATTGCGGCCACGGAGAAGGGCGCGATCGAAGGGCTCATGGACGCGAAGGCCTACGGCGAGTTCTTGAAGGCCGCGGCGCACTGACGACGAGGACGAGGAGAAGGAAACATGTTCCGCAAGACGTTGTTCGTGATGATGGCGCTGGCCGCGTTCGGCGGTGCGGTGGTCGCCTGCGTTGGTCCCGTCGGCAAGGGCGAGGGGGATTCGTGCAACAGCGAGGACCAGTGCGGGTCCGACCTGACGTGCCAGCCGATCGGCGACAAGGGCGACTTCTGCTGCCCGACGCCCGCGAGCGAGAGCAAGAAGTCCGCCTGCCAGTCTCCCGACGGCGGCTGACCCGGCCGGTAGGCGGCGCGGCCTCCACGTGGGCCGCCCGGCGGGGGACGAGGTCGATTACTCTCCGTGCAGGATGTTCTGCCGCGGAGCGAAGGCTCACGACTACGAGGTCTGGGGTCGTCTCGGCGAAGGGGGGATGAGCGAGGTCTGGCTCGCGAAGCACGCGGTGCTGCGCGTGCCCGTCGTGATCAAGACGCTGAAGAAGGCGGTCGCGGAGGCCGCCGGCCCCGAAGGCGCCCAGCGCATGTTCGACGAGGCGCGGCTGATGGCGCGCGTCACGAGCCCGGGCGTCGTGCGCGCCATCGACGCAGGGACGCTCGACGACACGCCGTACCTCGTCCAGGAGTACGTCGACGCGATCGATCTGGCGGAGCTCGACCGCGAGCGGCGCGCCTCGCTCGGCGTCGGGCTCCCGCTCTGGGTCGTCTGCCACATCATGGAGGATACGTGCCGCGCACTCCACGCGGCGCACCAGGTGGGCGTCATCCACCGCGACGTGAAGCCTTCGAACCTCTTCGCGGCGGCGGAGTCCGGCACCCGCCTCGGGGACTTCGGCATCGCGGTCGCACGCGCGGACGGCCCACCGCACGCGATCAGCGGCACGCTCAAGTTCATGGCGCCCGAGCAGCTCCGGGGCGAGCCGGCGGACCGGACCACGGACGCCTATGGTGCCGGCGCGACGGCGTGCGACCTCCGCTACGGCCGGGCGCCGTTCGAGAGCGCCGCGACGGTGCTCGACGAGACCGCGGAGCCGACGTTCCCTAGGCCCCGCAGCCCCGCGGAGGCCTACTTCCAGCACGTGCTCCGCGAGATGCTCGCGAAGCGGAAGGAGGACCGGCCGCAGGATCTCAGCGGCCCTGCGGCGCACTTCGCCACGCTCTACGCCGCGCTCCGTCCGGCGCACGAGCACGAGACGCTCGTCGTGCTCGGGAAGAACCACGCACGCTTCCTCGACTGCGAGATCGAGCTGTGCGCGGGCAACATCGCAGACGCCGAAGCGGACGCGATCGTGTCGAGCGCGAACTACGAGATGAAGATGCGCAGCGGCGTGGCCGACGCGCTCCGCGCACGCGGCGGGGACGAGATCGAGCGCGAGGCGATGAAGGACGGCGAGCACGCGCTCGGTGAGTGCATCGCCACGACCGCCGGAACGCTGCGCGCGGAGAAGGTGCTCCACGCCGTCAGCGCCTGGAACGAGGCGTCGTGCGTCGGCCGGGCCGTGCAGCGCGCTCTCTCGGTGGCGAACCGCCTCGGGCTGCGTACGCTCGCGCTGCCGGCCCTCGGGACGGGCTCGGCGCGCGTGAGCATGGAGACGTGCGCCAACGCGATGATGACCACGCTGCGCTGGCGCCTGGCGCTCGGAGGCTCGCGCTTCCAGAAGGTGACCGTCGTGCTCGGGGACGAGGCGAAGCTGGCGACGTTCCGGGACGTGGCCGTCGAGGCGCTGCGCGGCGCGCGCCCCCTCGCGCACGAACCGGACCTGGGCTTGCCCGACGAAAAGACGACGGTCACGGCCGAAGGGGCGACGTTCATCGACGCCTCGCAGGGCTCGCGCCGTCCGTGACGGGCGCCGCGCCCGGAGCGGTCATCACGCCGACCGCGCCCGCGAGGATGAGCGCGCCCCCGAGGAGGGCCGTGACTGCCAGCCGCTCGCCCAGGACGGCCGCTCCGAGGACGATCGAGATCAGCGGCTCGAGCAGGGTCAGCGTCGAGGCATGCGCCGCCGGCATCCGGCGGAGGCCCCAGACGAACGCGAGACCGGCCAGAGCGCCCGGGCCGATCGTGGCGACGGCGAGGAAGCCGGCCGCTCGCGGGTCGATGGCGGACCACGCGGACGCGGGCACGAACGCCGCGAGGAATGGCGTCCCGACGACCCCGTGCCAGAACATGGTCTCGCTCGTCGAGAACGCGTCGATGACGAACTTGTTCACGACGACGTTCGACGCATAGAAGACCGCGCTCCCGGCGCCGAGGGCGGCGCTCGCCCAGAGCGCCGTGCCGACGCCGGGGTTTGCCGAGGGCGCGAGCAGGACGGCGAGCCCGACGAAGGAACCCGCGATCGCGAGGATCGTGCGGCGGCTCATCGGCTCCTTGAGCAGCACCGGCGCGACGACGGCGACGAAGACCGGCGTCAGGTAGTGCGTGAGGACCGAGATCGCGATGGTGATCTTGTACGCGGCGAAGAAGAGCAGGATGTTCATCGCGTCGCTCACGCCGAGCCAGGCCACCCACGCGCGGGCCCGCCAGGGCGCGGTGGAGCGCGCGCGATCGAGCACGGACGCCAGACCCGTGACGATCGTGATGACCGCCATGACGATGGTCGACTCGAGGGCGACCGGCATCCTCCCGATCGCGTCCGTCCGCCGGATGATGAGGCCCCACGTTCCCCACGCGCAGGCGGCGAAGGCGACCGCCACGTACGGGAGGGAGCGCGACCTCACGGGTCCTTGGCCATCCCCTTGAGGCGTGCGACGAGCTGCAAGGCGTCGAGGGGCGTGAGGCGATCGACGTCGACGGCCCGCACGAGCTCGAGCGCCGGGTGGGGCTGGGGCTTGCCCGCGGCGGCTTCGAAGAGCCCGAGCTGGTCGCGCGCCGCGCTGGCACGAGGGCGCAGCGACGCGGGCGCTCCGCTGGGCAGGGCCGAGCCCCGTTCCAGCTCGGCGAGCAAGGCGCGCGCGCGCGCCAGGACGGGCTCGGGCAGGCCGGCGAGACGCGCGACGGCGATCCCGTAGCTGCGGGACGCGGCGCCGCGCTGGAGCTTGTGGAGGAACACGACGTCGCCCTGGTGCTCGCGAGCGCTGACGCTCCAGTTCTCGCACGTGGGCGCGCGCGTGGCTTCGAGCTCGGTGAGCTCGTGGTAGTGCGTCGCGAAGAGGGCCCGGCAGGCGACGACGTCGTGGAGCTGCTCGGCGACCGCCCAGGCGATGGCGAGGCCATCGTACGTGCTCGTTCCGCGCCCGATCTCGTCGAGCACGACGAGCGAGCGGCGAGAGGCGCGACGGAGCACGTTCGCGGTCTCCTTCATCTCGACCATGAAGGTGCTCTCGCCGCGCGACAGGTTGTCGCTCGCTCCGACGCGCGTGAGCACCCGATCGACCACGCCGACGTGTGCCCGCCGCGCGGGGACGAAGGACCCCATCTGCGCGAGGATGACGGCGAGCGCGGTCTGGCGCATGAGCGTCGACTTCCCCGCCATGTTGGGGCCCGTCACCAGCCAGAGGCGCGGTCGGCCGTCGTCGGCGCCGAGCGACACGTCATTGGGCACGAAGCGCCCGGCCGCGGCGAGCTTCTCGACGACCGGGTGCCGCGCGTCCTCGAGGACGAGCTCGAGGGAGTCGTCGACGAGCGGCCGGACCCAGTCCTCGCGGTGCGCGACTTCGGCGAGCGACGAGGCCACGTCCCACGAGGCGAGGCACGCGGCGACCGACCGAAGACGCTCGGCGTGGGCCCCGAGGTCGCGGACGAGCGCGGCGAAGAGCTCCGTCTCGCGCGAGGACGCCCGCTCCTCTGCGTGGGCGAGCTTGTCGGCCAGAGTGTCGAGCGCTTCGCACGTGAACCGCTCGCCGCTGGCGATGGTCTGCTTGCGACGCCAGTCGGCGGGGGCCTTGGACACGTGGGCCCGCGTCACCTCGATGTACCATCCGAAGACGCGCGTGTAGCGGAGCTTGAGGCTCGGGATGGCGGACGACTCGCGCAAGCGGCCCTCGAGCTCCACGATGAGCCGCTGCCCTCCTCGCATCAGTTCGCGCGCCTCGTCGAGCGCCGCGTCGAAGCCGTCGCGAACGACGCCCCCGTCGCTCGCGCGCGCGGGAGGCTCGTCGGCGAGGCTCCGGGCGAGGAGGTCCTGGAGGTCCGCGCACGGGTCGACCCACGCCGCCGCGGCGGCGATACCCAGCGCCTCCCGCACGTCCGTGGCGGGGCAGCCGTCGAGGGTGCGTGCGAGTGCCGGCAGCGCCCCGAGCGACCGCCGGAGGGCCACCAGATCGCGCGGCAAGACTCGGTCGAGGGCGAGCTTGACGGCGAGGCGCTCGACGTCGCCGACGTGGGTCAGGTGGTCGCGGAGCTCGGCGCGCGTCCCCGGCTGCGAGACGAAGAGTTCGACGGCGTCGTGAAGGCGGCGCACCTCGCCGACGGTCGTCCTCGGCGCGAGGAGCCTCTTGCGGAGAAGGCGGGCGCCAGGAGCGGTGCGCGTCGCGTCGATCGTGTCGAGGAGCGAGCCGCGCCGGCCGCCGTCCACGGCTCGGACGAGCTCGAGGTGCGCCTGCGTGGCCTCGTCGAGCACGAGCGTGTCGCCGAGGTGCAGGAACGCGAGCCGGGAAACGGGCAATGGGCGGCCGGCCTCGCACGCCCGCGCCGTCGCAACGCACCGCCCTGCCGCGCGCCGCGCGATCGCCGACGAGCACGAGGCCTCGGCCTCGCCGGGCCCCAGCTGCGCGTCCAGCGTGGAGCGCGCGCCCTCGTTCGTCATGGGCGAGGCAGCCCGTACCACGGCTCGGGGCCGGGCCTGGCCGAGCTGCCCGGTGATCGCGACGGCCTCCGGCCCGATGAGAACCTCGCGCGGGTCGAGTCGGACCAGCGCCGCGACGGCGGCCGCCTCGTCCGGAGCCTCGCACGCGGAGAGCTCGCCCGTGGACAGGTCGAGCGCCGCGATGCCGAAGGGCCCCGCCCCGTCCCGCTCCACGGCGGCGAGATAGTGGTTCTCCTTTGCCTCGATCCCCGCGTCGTCGTAGGCGATGCCGGGGGTGACGACGCGCACGACCTCGCGCGGCACGATCCCCTTCACCTTCGACGGGTCCGCCATCTGCTCGCAGATGGCCACCTTGAACCCCTGCTCGAGCAGGCGCTGGACGTAGGAGCTCGCCGCGTGATGCGGCACGCCGGCCATCGGGATCTCGTCGTCGGAGCCCTTGTTCCGCGCCGTCAACGTCAGATCGAGCGCCCGCGCCGCCACGACCGCGTCGTCGAAGAAGAGCTCGTAGAAGTCCCCCATGCGGAAGAGGAGGAGGGCGTCGGCGTGCTCCGCCTTCGCCGCGAGGTACTGCCGCATGACGGGCGTCTGCGAGGCTCTCGACATCGGCCCGCGCCGCCTCAGTAGTAGGGGTTGTGCGCGAACTGGAGCGTGTTGAGGTCGATGAGGATGAGCCCCTGCTGCGCCCCGTCGACCACCGCGAGCTGGCCGGTCGAGTCGATGAAGCGCATCGACTGCGGGCTCACGGCCGTGTTGGTGTTCTGCGAGAGCGACACCGTCACCGGCGTGAAGCCGCCGCGGATCGAAAACTTCCACTGGAGGTCGCGCGCCGTCTCGGTGTGGTCGTTGCCGAGCAGCGAGTCGCACCCGCTCCACGTGACGAACGAGAACATCGGGTTGCGCATCGCGAGGACGCTGTTGCGATCGAGCTGCGCGCCGAGCGGCGGGGGGTTGCAGGTGGGTGTCTGCGGGCTCGTATAGGGCGGCGGTTGGGTGAACTGCGCCCAGGGGATGTCGAACGACCGCGCGTTCTCGAGAACCTCGCGCGGGTCGCACCCGAGCACACAGCGGCTCGTCGCCGGATCGGTCTGCACGTGGTGGAGGAGGCCCGTCGTCGACCCGACGGTGAGCCACTCACCGCCGGTGCGCACCTTGAACGTCGCCTGGTGGTGGAAGCAGCAGCGGATCTGCTTGAGGAAGGGCGGGTTGCTGGCGTCTCCGGGGACGACGACGCGGTTGGTGGGCTGCTCGCTCACGTCGTTGCCGGTGCTGTCCTTCGTGTACCAGCCGAAGCGGCCGAGGACGAGGTGGTCGTCGTAGGCCTGGAGGATGGGCAGGTCGCGCGCGTAGTAGAGGTCCGCGACGCTCCCGCTCCCTTCGGGCGCCGCGTCCTCGCCGTCCGCGCCGTAGAGGGTCGCGCACGACTGGTACCGGGCCGCCGCGTTGGGGCTCGTCGAGATCCCCGCGTTGCGGTCGTCCTCGAGGCCCGAGCCGTCCCAGCAGTCCTGCGCGTCGGAGCTCGGGATGGCCCAGTAGGGATCGTCCGGCCCGAGGAGGTCGTCGGCGATCTCGACGTAGTCGGTCGTCCATTGCGGGAGCGTCGGGTTCTCGGCCGAGGCGAGCGCTCCGGTGCCCGGCGCGGTGAGCTTCGCCGCAGCGATTGCCGCGACGACGGCGTTGGCCCGCGCCTGCCCGACGTCCCAGTCCTCGACGCCGCGGGCACAGAAGCCGGGGCTCGGGGAAAGAGCCGACGAGAACGACGCGTCGACGCTGGCATCGGCGCCGGCGTCCTCGTCCGGGTTCAGCGCACCCGTCGCGAGGATGAGCGTCTGGTACCCATCGTACGACGCGATATCCATGTCGATGTTCGTCACCGAGGGAAGCGCGCCTTCGTAGGTTGTCGTCCAGTCCTGGTCCTGGTGGGCGGTGGGATCGTCGAAGGAGAGACGGACGCCAGCGCCGCTCGTATTGGGCCCGGGGACGAGGGCGACGGAGCCGGCGGCCGACTGGCCCGACGCGCTCTCGAGCGCCGCATTGCTGAACGTCGGGGTCGTCGGATCGGGGGCGATGGGGTTGCTGAGGTAGTCGTAGTCGACGAAGCCGGGCGGGAGCGGAGCCGGCATCAGCAGCGGCGAGGACACGACGTTCGTCGGGACCGTGGCGCCGTTGACGTCGTAGAGCGTCGGCGCGCTGATGACGTAGGGAATGTGGACCCCGGTCGTCACCGGATCGTTGCGGAGGATGAAGTTCGACCGGACCCGGTTGGGCGCGGATACGGGGAAGAACTGCTCCTGGCTCGTGCCGTTCGTCCCGGGGACGTCCGCCGTGTACGACTGGGGGACTCCGTATGGGTTCGCGTCGCTACCGCCGTCCGGCTCCGGTACGTCGAGCGACCCCAGAACGTTGGTCCCGTCCATCGGGTCCGGGCGCCGGCACGGCGCATCCCAGTCGTCGATGTCGACCGTCACGACGACACCGTTCGAGAGGGTGACGAACGCGAAGACCCCGCGCAGCCGGTACGGAAAGCTCGCGAGCGTCCCGTTCGTCTGGATGAGGCCCGCCTGATCGGCGCGGTAGTACGCGCCACGGTCGTCGAAATCGGTGGGGTTCGGGTGGGCCGCGTGGCTCGGGTTGCAGAGCAGGCCGGTGTACTGGTGGATGGGGCTCGTCCCTTCGCTCGGCGACGGCAACGACCAGTCGTGCTGCACGAACGCGAGCGTGCTGACGGGCGCGGAGAACCAGAGGCGGTCCGGCGGGCTGAAGGGGTTCAGCTCGGGGTGCGGCCGCTGCATCGGCACGTGCGGCGACGCGACGGGGTCCGTGATGTCGAACACGATCACGCTGGACACGAAGTCGCTCGAATCGACGGCGTAGAGGTACCGCTTGTAGTCGTGGGTCGGCGGGCTGATGGCGATGGCGCCCAGGATGACGCGGCGCCGGGGCTCGACGATGCTCGTCGCGAGGAGGGGCGCTTGCTCGCGCGGGTTCGTCGGGTCGCTCACGTCGATGACGTGGATGATGGGCACCGACTGGTCGCTCACGTAGAGGAGCGGTACGTCGTCGCGCATCGCCATGGCCTTCGGGTTCGGCGGGTCGAGCGAGCCGAACGTCGGCGGGAGCGGCAGGCCGCCCTCGGGAGTGGTCGGCTGCGGGGACGTGGCACAGGACGGCCCCGGAGAAGGCTCGGCGTCCGGCGCGATGCCCGCGTCGGCGTAGGGGACACCGTCTGGCCACGCAGGACCCGGGGTCCACGATTTCGGGAGGTTGGACGTGAGGCCCGTCGCGCCGAGCACCTTGCAGGGCAGCAGCCCGCCTGCGATCGACGCGGCGTCGGGCTCGCCCCCTTCGAGCTGCGCTCCACCCAGCATCGGGCCCGGGTCGATCGCCGCGATGTTCGCCCCCTGCCCGGCGAAGGCTTCGAGCATGGCGAGGACGACGTACCCGCCGCTCGCCGTCGGCGCGACGGTGAGGGCCGCAGGTGGCTGCGGGAGCGCGCATGCGAACAGATCGGTGAGCTCTAGCGGCGGCTTCGGGCTGGGCCCCGTCGAATCGCCCAGGAGGCGCGCGCTCGGGATGGCGTAGATGGCAGGCTTCTGGGGATCGGCGCTCGACACGAACGTCATCTGCCCGTCGGGCGCGACGACGACGTCCGTCGGCTGGAGCCCCACCGGGATGAAGTTGATGCCCGGCGTGGACTTGTCCTCATCGACCACGTTGCCGTTGGTGAGGTCGACGACGGCGAGCTCGCCCCGCGCGAGCTGCGTCACGGTCCCGAAGAGGTGGTTCGGCAGCGCGCCGCCGTCGACGTTGATCGGCACGGGCGCGCACTCGTCCTCGCGAACCGGAACGGGGTCGGAGAGCGTCTGCCCGCTCTCGTCGAGCACGTTCATGCAGACGACGTCCATCTTCTGCGCGAGCTCGAAGGTGCGCACGGGCACGTTCGTCGGCGTCTGCGAGCAGCTCGAGACGAGCGTCGTGAGGCTCGCCGCGACGGCCAGCACGCCCGCCAGGAGAAGGAAGAAGCGCCCTCGAACCATCACTGCCCCTTCGGCTGCACGGGCTTGCCGAGCGTGAATACGATGCTCTCGAACGTCGGCTGCGTGGTCTCGGTCGGGCTGGCCTGGTCGAGGTCGATCATCTGCACGTACGAGTGCGTGAAGCTCGCCACGTAAGCGAAGCGGTATTGCTTCAGACCGAGCGCCGGGTCCTGCTTCGGGTCGAGGGGGACCTCTTTCCCGAGCGCGGCGTCCTCGAAGGAGAACGGGTCGAAGGCCATCGCATACGGGCCGGCCCCCGTGTAGACGAGGCCCGTGGGGATCGCCCCGGTGGGCGAATCGAGGTCGTCGGGGTCGTAGATGAAGATCGCGTTCGAGTCGTAGCAGACGACGAAGAGCCGGAGGGCGTAGTGCCCGGTCGTGGCTCCCGGGTAGTCGGGCTCGACGATGGGGGCCAGGAACAGCTTCGACGGACCGACGGTGAGCGAGACGTTCCCGATCCACTGGACCTGATCGGGGTCGTACGTGCCGTCGTTCGCCGTCGAGGGCGACCCGAGGTGACCGACGACGATGGTCGGGCCGGTGCGGTTCGCGATGAAGATGCGGGCGAATTGCTGCGTGGCGCACGCCTCGCGATCGGCCAGGTCCGACTCCGGGTACTGCGCCTCGCACCGGATGCGCGGCGAAGGATCGATGACGATGCCGCGCGAGTCGGACCCGCCTCCGTTCGTCGTGATCTGGTAGGCGCGCTCCTTCTCGAGGTACGGCCGGTACTGCGTCGGAGACGACGCCGTGCAGGGGGCCGACGTGCACGTGCCGTCGTCGTCGTAGAACCGGAGGAGGTCGACCTCGGCCGAGCCGCGGTTCGTCTGGAGGAACGCCGGCCGCACGCAGGGCGGCGCGTCCCCCACGAGCTCGCAGGGTGGTGGGTACGTGTACGGGTCGTGAGGGACCGCGGCCAGGGCGACCCCGCCGTTGGGCATTCCGTCGAGGACGAACTGCATCGTCGGGACGTCCGCGATCGGGTTGGACGGCGGGAGACCCGTCGTGAGGAGCGACGTCTTCGTGTCCGTCTCGCTCGTCACCGCCATGACGGTCCCGTCCTGGCTCTGCGCCATCCCGAAGGGCTCTCCGGGCATGGTCAGGTTGCGCGAGTTCTTCGTGGAGTTGGGGTCGTCGCCGGTCTCGTGGTCGCTGCCGCAGCGCCCGTCGGAGTCCTGATTGCAGGAGATGGCGTAGGGCGGGTAGGCGTTCTTGTCGGCTCCCGCCGGCGGGGCGACCGTCGGATCGTCGACGGTGACGTCGGCCCAGGTGACGGTCGCGTTTCCGGAGACGGGCGCGAACAAGCGGGAACCGCCGATCGCGGCGACCTCGAGGTCGGTGGCGAAGGCGCCGACGATGGCCGAATCACGCACGTAGGAGGTGGAGTCGACCGGGGGAGCGCACGATTCGCCGACCGGCACGCCGATCCCCGAAAGGTCGTTCGTCGGAGGAGGCGGCTCGTCCGGGCACCCGCCCTGCCACGGGTCGAGGAACGGGATGCCGGCTGGCGCGCTGGTGGCGCCGATGGCGTTGGCAGCGATGAGCGTCGCTGCGTCCTGGCGGATCTGGAAGAGATCGTAGGTCTGGAGCGTGCCGCCGTTCCACTGGAGGTCGAAGTCCGAGTTGATGGCGTAGAGGACGTTGCCACCGGTCGACACGGCGAGCCCCGTCGGGAAGTAGAAGGTGTCGGGAGGGGGGGCGGTGCCGCCGCCGGCGGTGAAGCACGCCGGCATCGCCGCGGACAGCACGGCGGCAGCAAGCGCGAGGCGCGCCGCCCGCAAGAGAAGCGTCATGACGCGGCGAGCCTAGTCAGCGCGAGCGTGAGTGTCGAGCGAGGTTCGCGGCCGCCTGCCGCGCCTGCGCCGGGAGGGTCAGGGCGTCGAGCGGTGCGTCAGGCCTGATCGTCTCCCGACAGCTCTATGATCACGATGCCACGCTCTGCCTGCTCCTCGGAAGTGGGCGGGGTCCGGGGGGCAGGTCGGTCGACCGGGAGCTCGAGCTGCGGCTGCTCGTGGCGCACGCGCTCCTGCTCCTCACGACGACGAATCTGCTCGATGATGAACGGAGGCAGCACGAAAGACCTCCTCTTCCGGACCGAACGAAGGTTGCGAACTCCGCGGGAAAGGACTTCTCGGGACGACGCCTTTGACCCTTGCCCTCTTTGCCTGCAAAAGTAGCAACGCGAGTGCCAGGGTCAAGGTTTCCATCGGCTCAGCGCATGACGCGGACGGTCTACGCATCCGGCGTTCCGACCACGGGCTCAGGCAGGGTCTCGGGAACGGGCACGATGCCGCAGGGAAACCCACACGGCGCGTGGGGCACCGCACGGCGGTCTGCCTTCCTCGCCCTCGAGCAGGTCCGCCGCACCGGGCGCCTCCTCGTCATGGTCATCACGGTCACCGCGGTCACGCTGGCCATGGACTCGGCGACCGTGGCACGCGCGTACCCGTTCGATCCGCGAGGGGAGGACTGGGAAGGGCTGTCGCAGCTCGTCCAGATGGCTCAAGCGGAGCTCGGCCCGACGCACGTCGTCGTGACCTCCCGGCTCGACCTTCGCGCGCTCCGCAAGGAGGACGGCCTCCTCATCGTGCACCCGGAGAGACCGCTCGACGTCGACGAGCTCTCGGCGTTCATGCGCAGCGGCGGGCGCCTCGTGCTTCTCGACGACTACGGCGAGGGCGACGGGCTCCTCGCGCGATTCGGCATCCAGCGTGTCCCCCTGCCGACGCGCCCCGCGGAGATGCTCCGGGGGAACCCTTCCTTCGCCATCGCCGAGCCCGCGAGCGCGCACCCCGCAGTGCGCGACGTCTCCCGCCTGGTCACCAACCACGGCACGGGCCTCGAGCACGCTGCGCTGTCGCCCGTCCTGGTCGTCCGCGGCGACGGGGAGCCCGACGTACTCCTCGGCCTCGCCGGAGCGGTCGGGCAAGGCCGCCTCCTCGCCATCGGAGACGCGTCGCTCGGGATCAACTCGATGCTCCGCTACCCCGGCAACCGGGCGCTCTGTGCCTCGCTCGTCCGCTACCTCACCGACGACGACGTCTGGGGCAAGCGCGGCGGCACGCTCTACGTCCTCGCCAACGACTTCGAGACGACGGGCAGCTACGGGGACGACTCCCGCCTCGGGGGCGCCGCTGGCGACCTACGGAGAACGCTCTTCGACGCGCTGGAGGTCCTCCGGAACGACGGGATGCCACCGCTCGCGGCGTACCTCGTGGCGCTCGGCCTCGGCCTCGGCATCGTCCTCTGGACGAGTGCGCGCGCCGGGAGGCCCCATCGCTCCGTCGTTCCCCGGTTCGTGCGGCGCGTGCCCGCCGTCGCGCACGGGGGCGTCGCCGGGCACGCGGCGATCATCGCGTCACCGGGGACGTCACGTGTGCTGGCGATGCTGGAGCTGAAGAGCTGCCTCGAGGAGGACCTGGCGACGCGGCTCGGGATGGACCGGCCGCCGCCGCACGACATCCTCGTGGCGAGAGCGCGCTCGGCGGGTCTCGTCGACGCGACGCAGGCCGATGAGCTCACGCACCTCCTCGCCCGGTTCGCGCGGATCGAGGCTTCGCTTCTGACGCGCCAGCGGAGTGCCGCGGACCGCGTGCGCGACGCCGACGTGCTCCGGATGGCGGCGCGCATGCGGAACCTGCTCGACGCCATGGGCTCGGCGGCTGCCGTGGTACATTCGAAGGAGCCCTCGTGACCGCCGCCGCGAACAACAACGAGATCGCTGCCGCGCGCGAGCGCCTCGACGACGTCCGGCGCGAGGTCGGCCACGTTTACATCGGCTCGTCCCGCCCGGTCGACACCATCCTCCTCGCGCTCCTCGCGAGGGGCCACGCCCTCCTCGAGGGAGTCCCCGGGGTGGCGAAGACGACGCTGGTGAAGGCCTTCGCGACGGCGCTCGGGTGCAGCGCGCGACGTATCCAGTTCACGCCCGACCTCCTCCCGGCGGACATCACGGGCACGTATGTCCTTTCGCCGCGCGATGGCACGTTCACGCTCCGCGCCGGTCCCGTCTTCGCGAACGTCGTCCTCGCGGACGAGATCAACCGCGCGCCTGCCAAGACGCAGAGCGCCCTGCTCGAGGCCATGCAGGAGCGCCAGGTCACCATCGAGGGCGACCGCTTCGAGCTCCCGCTCCCGTTCCTCGTTCTCGCGACGCAGAACCCCATCGATCTCGAGGGCACCTATCCCCTGCCCGAGGCCCAGATCGACCGCTTCCTCGTGCGCGTCTCGATGAGCTATCCCGCGCCCCGCGAGGAGGCGCAGATGATCCGGACGCACGGCGGCGAGCTCCCGATCGCGCGCCCCGTGCTCGACGCGCGCGACGTCGTGCAGCTCCAGGCGATCGCGTCGCGCGTGTACCTCGAGGACGACCTGCTCGACTACGCCGTCGCGATCACGAGCTTCACGCGAAACCACCCCCGCGTCGCCCTCGGCGCGAGCCCACGCGCCACCCTCGGCCTCGTCCAGGCGTCGAAGGCGTGGGCGATGATCGGCGGCCGGCCGTTCGTCACGCCGGACGATCTGCGCGCCGTGGCGCCGAGCGTCCTCGCACACCGGCTGGTCCTGACGGCGGACGCCGAGATCGAACCGCGCGCGCGCGAGCGTGTCGTCGAGGAGGCGCTGGCCAAGGTGAACTACCGGCGCGGCATGCGCGCGATCTGACCCGTGCAGCTGCATCCGACCCGGCAGACCTTCCACGTCGCCATCGCGGGCGCGGGCCTGGTCGCCCTCGGGGCCGCGGCCCGGCTCGCGCCGGTCGTCGCTTTCGGGGGGGCGATGCTCCTGGCGGTCGCGATCGGCCGCGCCGTCGCGCTCGTCGCGGTGACCCGCCTGCGCGCCGCGGGCTTCGAGATGGTCTGGGCGGGTAGCCAGCGCGTCTACCGTGCACCGCGGGGCGGGAGCATCGTCCTCCACGCCGAGCTCCGGAATCGAGGTGGCGACGCCGTGCGCGGAGTCGCGCTCCGACCGCTCGTCTCGGGCATGCTCGACGCGAACCTCGAGCCGAAGGTCATCGACCTTCCGGGGGGCGCACGCGCGACCATCGACCTCACCGTGCGAGCGCCACGGGTCGGCCGCTGGGGCGTCCACGGGCTCGCCCTCGAGGTGCGAGGCACGCCTCTCGGCGGCGAGGGCCTCTACGAGGTTCCACTCCTCTTCGCGAACCCGATGGGCGTCGAGGTCCTGCCCCCGGCCCTCGCGGCCATGCTGAGCTCCGCTCGCGGCGGCCGGTCGCGCCACACATCGGAGCTCGGCAAGGCCGCGAACCTGCCTGGCGAGGGGGACGAGATGCGGGAGCTGCGCGATCACGTCGCCGGCGACCCCTTCAAGCGGATCGCGTGGAAGGCGAGCGCGCGCCGCGGCCGGCTCCTCGTACGCGCGATGGAGCGCGAGGAGCGGGACGTCGTGTGGCTCGTCCTCGACGCGTCCGTCGAGCTCTGGGCGGGAGCGCCGGGCGAGTCCCCGCTCGACCACGCCATCGACGAGCTCGGGGCGACCGCCGCACGCCACCTGCGTCGCGGCGATCGCGTCGGAATCGTCGTCGCCGCCTCGCGGCTGCGCTCGTGGATCGCGCCCAGCCGCGGGCCGGCACACGCGGCGGTGCTCGGAGCCGCGCTCGCGAGCGCCGCCAGCTGCATCGACGCTGACCGTTCCGAGCTCGACGAGGCTGAGGTGGCGCAACGCGTGGCCGAGCACGCGCGCCCGCTCGACGTGCGCGGCCTCGGCGACCTGCGCCGCGGGGACCTCGACGGTCTCGCCGCCCGGGCCGACCTCCTGCGCGCGCGCGCGCCCTTCGCGCCGCGCGTGCCGTTCGCGCACACGCCGCGCGAGCAGGCTCTCCGCCACTACCTCGCGGCGTTCGGCATCGAGTCTCCACCCCGCGTGGACGGCGAGCGCGACAAGGCCGAGACGACGCTTGCCCAGGTGCTCGACAAGCTGGCCACCGAGAAGCCGCGGGCGAGCATCGTGCATGTGTGGGCTCCCGCCCCGGCCCGCGCCGAGACGTCGGCGGCCGCGATCGCCGCGCTGCGCCGGCGGAGGATCGAGGTTCGCTGGACGCTGCCCGCCTACGACGCAGGCGTGGGCTCCGACACGGAGCGGCGCAGTCCCGTCGCCGGGGTCGTGGACGACGCAGTGCGCCTGCGGGCGCGGGCCACGCGGTCGCGCGGCGAGCGGATGCTCCGCAGGCTGGGCGTGCGCGTCATCATGCGCGGCGCGCGCCGAGTCGTGCCGCACGACCGTCCCCCGGCATCCGACGATGGCGTCGGGGCGGCCCAGTGACGTACGAGGATCCGCGCGTCGCGCTGCGAGGTGCGGGGCTGCGGCCGAAGAAGGGCTTCGGCCAGAACTTCCTCGTAGCGGAGGGAGTGGCCCGGTCCATCGCCCGCGCGTGCGTTCGGGACGACGAGGTGGGCCGCGCCCGCGTCGTCGAGATCGGAGCCGGCACGGGCGCGCTCACGCAGCTCCTCGTCGAGCGGGCCGGGGCGGTCGTGGCGATCGAGCGCGACCGTGATCTCGTCCCGTTGCTGACCGCTGGCGTCGGGGGCCCCACCGTGCGGATCGTCGAGGGCGACGCCCAGACGGTCGATCTCGCCGGCCTCCTCGGCGCCCCGGGCGACGGCCCCCGCGTCCTCTGCGGCAACCTCCCCTACGCGTTGACCGGTCAGCTCCTCCGCCGCGCCGTGGAGTGCGCGCCCGTGATCGAGCGCGCGGTTTTCATGGTCCAGGACGAGGTGGCCGACCGCCTCGCCGCCGGACCGGGGACCAAGGAATGGGGCGCGCTCACCGTGTTCGTGCACGCCGCCTTCGCCGTCAGCCGGTTGCTACGCGCGCCCCCGGGGGCGTTCCACCCTCCGCCCGACGTCACGAGCGCCGTGGTCGAGCTTCGACCCCACGTCCCGCCGCGCGCCGTCGAGACGGACCGTTTCCGGGCCCTCGTCCGCGGCGCGTTCGCCGCGCGCCGCAAGACGCTTCGCAACGCGTGGGCGCGCCTCGCCCCGGACGCCTCGATCCTCGCGGCGGCCGCGTCACGCGCCGGCGTGTCCCTCGACGCGCGGGGCGAGACGCTCGACGTGGAGGACTATGTCCGGATGGAAGAGGCGCTCGGTGCGCTCAGTGCTGGCCGCCCGTGAGCTGGTTCAGGGCGGCCTGCGCGTCGGCCCGGTCCGGCGAGTTCACCGGCGCGATCTCGAGGTACCGACGGTAGTGCTCGATGGCGTCTGCCTTGCGGCCGCTCTTGCGCAGCGACTCCGCGGTCAAGTACTCCACGGGCCCCAGCCAGCCGGGGTGCTGCTCCGACTTCTCGGCGGCCTGCGCCGCCGGGAGCAGCTGCGCCAGCGCGCCCCCCACGTTGCCGTGGTCGTAGAGGAGCTTGCCGTAGCGGTAGTGCCAGAGCGGGTGTCGCTCGGTCCCCTCGGCGTTCGCGGCGCTTCCCTCGCCGGCGATGGCCTTCGCCCATTCGGCCGACGCCCCGGCCAGGTCGTTCTTGTCCTCGAGGCACTCCGCGAGCGTCGCGTGGGCCTCGTAGCGTGACGGCCGAAGCGCCAGCGCCTTCCTCTCGTCGGCGATCGCGTCGTCGATGGCGCCCTGCATCCGCTCGAGCACGCCCTTCTGCCAGTAGGCCTCCGGGTTGAGCTTGTCGAGGGCGAGCGCCTTGTCGATCTCGTCGCGCGCGAGCTCGAGTTTCGGCGTGGGCGCGTCGTTCGCCGCCCACGCTAGGTAGACGTGGAACTCCGCGCGGTTCGGGTCCAGGTCGACCGCGCGCTTCAGGTACCGGATGGCGTCCGCCGCCTCGACGCCGCCCTTCAGCATCAGAGCACGCCCGATGTAGTGGTGCGCCTCGGCGCTCGTGGGCCGCTTCTCGAGCACCTTGCGCAGCATCGGGAGGGCGTCGTCCGGACGGCCGATGGCGACGTACGCGCTCCCGACGCGCAGCTGGAGATCGGGGTCGTTGGGCGCCTTCGCGAGCGCGCCCTTGAACTGCTCGATGGCCTTCTGCACGTCGCCCGACTCCTCGAACAGCAGCCCACGCTCGAGCGAGAGCCCGGGGTAGTCCTTGTCGACGGCGGCGACGCGGTCGAGCTCCCCCGACGCCTCGTCGAACTTCCGCACGCGCCGGAGCGTCACCGCGAGCCGGAAGTGCGTCACGACGTCCTTCGGGTCCTTCTGGAGCGCGGCGCGGTAGTGCGTGATCGCGGTCTCGTATTCGCCCTGGAGATCCGCGACCTCGCCGAACGCGCGATCGAGCGTGGCCGACGCCGGGAGCTTCTTGCGCGCGTCCTCCAGCGTCGCCGACGCATCGGACACGCGACCGCGCGCCGCCTGGAGCTCCGCGAGCGCGACGAACGGCAGGACCGCGTCGGGCCTCTTCGGGTCCACCAGCGCCATCGCCGCGCGAAGGTCCGTCTCGGCGGCGTCGTTGTTCCCGAGGTGCTGCTCGGCCTTGCCGAGGAGGAGCAGCACCGGGATGCTCTTCGGGAACTTCGCCTTCGCGTCGAGGAGCTGCTGCTTCGCGTCCGCCAGACGCTCGAGCGCGATCTTGGCCTCCGCGTCGCTCGCGATGACGTCGGGGGACGACGGATCCGCCTGGAGCGCGGTGTCGAACCGTGCAAGTGCCTCGGTGAAGCGCCCTTCGCCGAGCAAGAGCCGCCCCTCGCCGGTCAGCGCGTCCACGTTGCGCGGGTTCAGCTTCACCGCCTGGGCGAACGCGTCGCGGGCGTCGCTCGCCTGCCCGCGCCGGAGGCTGATCCACGCCTTCGCCGCGTACGCCCGCGACAGCTCCTCGGGCGAGGCCTTGGCGCGCGCCGGCCCGTCGAGCACCTTGCCGACGTCCGCGAGCGCCTGCGCCCCGTCGCTCGTCGCGCTCTTCATGCGCGCACGCAGCGTCAGCGCCCCCGGGTGCTCCGGGGAGACCGCGAGCGTCGCCTCGAGCTCCTTCTTCGCGTTCGCGTCGTCGCCCATCATGTCGTACGCGCGCGCCAGCCCGAAGTGGACGCGCGCGTCCTGCGAGAGCGCGAGCGCCTGCTTGTACGCCGCGAGCGCCGCCGCCCCGTCGCGCGCCGCGAGCTCGACCCCACCGCGCAGCAGCGCCACTTCGAGCTGGATCGGGTCGCCGGCGTCGCGCTTGCTCGCTGCGTCGAGCCCCTTGCGGGCCTTGTCGAGATCTCCCTCGGCTGCCGATTGCGCTGCCTGCGCGATCTCGCGGTACTTCACCGGCTCGCCCGGCGGGAGCTCGCCGAGCCAGCGCTTCGCCTGGGCCGTCCTGGCGGGATCCGCGCCGAACCGGAGAGTCGTCGCCGCGTCCACGATGGCCGCGTAGGCGGCGAGCGGCTTCACGCGCGGGTTGCGCACGTGCGCGGAGGCCGCCGCGTCGACGGCAGCCTTCGCCGCGTCGTACGTGTCGGGCCCGAGCGCCTTCTCGGTATCGGCCATCGCCGAGGTCGTGGCGCGCGTGTAGTCGGCCGCGTGCATCCGATCGCCGATCGCGAGGTACCCGAAGGCGCCATAGCTCGTCAGCTGGAGGGCCGCGCCGCCCACCACGAGCAGCGCGACGACGGCGCCGGCGACGACCTTCCCGTAGCGACGCTTCCCGGGCTCGGCTGCCGCGGGACCACGGACCACGGCGCCCCCGCCGGGCCGCACCGAGACCGGGGCGGTCGCCGCTGCGTGCATGCCGGGGCCGCCGGGAAACTGACTCCGGGGCACGCCGTTCGCGTCGACGCCGATCCCCGCCTCGCCGCCTCCGCCGCCGAAGTCGACCTCGCCGAACGCCATCGCATTCTGCGCGTCGCCTGCGACGGACACCTCCGTCCTCACGCTTGCGCCGGGAGGCACGGGCGGAGGACGACCCGAGCGCGGCCGCTCGCCGAGGTCGAGGTCGCCGAAATCCGCCGAGTCCTTCACGACGCCATGCGCGGCTGGCTGCTCGGGCGGCAGATCGATCTCGCCGAACCCCGAGGACGCGGCGGACGGCTGCGCTCGCGGCTCGGCTCCGAGGGGCGTCGGGAGCATCTCCGCGACGTCGGGGAGATCGATCTCTCCGAACGCCTTGGCGACCGGAAGGACTTGCGCAGGCACGGGGAGAGACGCCGCCACACTCGGAAGGTTCGCCGCCGGCACCGGCAGCGACGCGGCCGGGGACGGGAGATCGGCTGCAACGACGGGGAGGGAGGCCGCCGGCGCCGGAAGATCCGCAGCGATGATGGGGAGATCGACGCCGTCGTCCGCGCGCTTCACCGAGGGGAGGTTCCCCGCGACGATGGGTAGATCGAAGTCGAACGACGCGCGTGCGGGGGCCGTAGGAGAGGCGAGGGCCGCTGGCGACGCGGGGCGCGCTGCTGCTGCGGGAGGGGCCTTCGGCGGGGCGGCCGCGGGCCTCGCCGCGGGAGGCGCACCGGGCCTCGCGGCGGCCTTCGCGGCGGCTTTCGCAACGGGCAGATCGGCCCTCGTCGCGGGCAGATCGGCCCGGGGCGCGGGGAGGTCGGCCTTCGCGGCGGGGAGGTCCGCCGCGACGACGGGCAGATCGAGGTCGACGTCCCCGAAGGGCCCGGGGGGCTCCGCCGGCTGCGCGACCGCAGCCGGAGCTGCAGGCTTGGCCGCGGGAGCGCCCGGCTTGGCGGTAGGCCTGACGACGGGCACCGGCGGACGCGCGGCAGGGAGCCCGGGCGAGATGACGGGGAGGTCGGCTTCGTCGAGCGACCCGAGCGCCGCGGGGAAGTCCGACGGCAGCTCCGGCCGCATGGGAGGTAGCGGCACAGCGCTGGTGACGGGAGGCGCCGCCTTGACGACGGGTGCCGCGGGCGCAGCGGGTGCCGCGGGCGCAGGACGGGGCGGCGCGTTCACCGGTGGGGCCACCCCCACCATCGTTCGGCTCATCGCCGAGGGACCCGCACGCTTCGCCACGGCACCCGGCGGGGGCGGCGCCGCCGGAGCGGCCGCGTTCGGGTTCGACACGAGGAACGAGTGCCCGCACTTGGGGCACCTCATCTTCAGGCCCGCCGGCGGGACGCGGCGCTCGTCGATCTGGTACGGCGCCTTGCACGACTCGCACTCGACCTTGAGCATCGGCCTCGCCAGCCTACCACGCGCCTGGCCGACCTTCGGGAGGCCGTGCGACGTGAGCCACGTCGCCTACGTCGCGACGCGGTTCTTCCCCGCGCGTTTCGCGCGGTACATCGCCTGATCCGCGGCGCGAAAGAGAGCCTCCGGGCCGTCGAGACCGTCCGTCGGTGCGGTCGCGACGCCGCAGCTCAGCCCCGGATACACGCGAAGCCCGTCCTTCTCGTAGACGTGCGCGACCACCGCCGCGCGCAGCTCCTCGGCCACGCCGACGGCGGCGTCCTTGCCCACGCCCGGAAGCGCCGCCGCGAACTCGTCGCCGCCGAACCGCGTCGCGAACCCGCGCCCCTCCATGCCCTTGCCGATCACGCGCCCCGCCGACCCGATGACGAACGCCCCCATGTGGTGCCCGTGCGTGTCGTTGATGCCCTTCACGCCGTCCATGTCCATGACGATCACGCTGAGGGCCGGGACGCTCCCTGCCAGTACGGCCGCGACGCTCGTCGCGAGCTGCGCGTCGAAGCGGCGCTTCACCCAAAGACCGCTGAGGTCGTCGATCGAGAGGAGGCGCTCGAGCTCCTGGTTCTGGATGTCGCGCAGCGCGTCCTGCTGCATCTCGATGACCGTCTTGCCGACGAAGATGCGGTTGCCCGGAACGAGGGGCGCGTTCTTGCACGGCTGCCCGTCGAGGATCGTGCCGTTGGTGCTGCCGAGGTCCACGACGGCCCAGTCGCCGTTGCCGCGGTCCTCGACGCGCACGTGACGCCAGGAGACGTTCTCGTCGCGCAGCGGGAGCTCGCAGCTGGGATCGCGCCCGACGTCGACGGAGCGGACGAGCGGGATGCGCGTCCCCACGTCGGGCCCGAGGATGACCGCGAGCGACGGAGCGACCGACTTGCGGAGCTCGCGCTGGAGCGCCTCACGAAGGCTGTTCGAGTCGTCGTCGAACGGCTTGGTCCGGAGCTGCGCGCCACGGCCGGAGCTGCCGGGGTTGCTGGGATCATCCGGCATGACAGTCGTGAAAGTACCACACGCCCGCGGCCTGCTAGCCTCGTCGCCCTGGTGATGGACCCCACGCTCTCCTACGATGCTCAGCTCGACGCGCGCGCGGCCGCCCTCGCCACGGCGTGCGTTCATGCCGGCGAGCACGCCGATGCCGCCACGCAGGCGCTCGACGTTCCCATCGTCCTCTCGAGCGCCTTCGGGTTCGCCAGCGCCGCACAGGCCGCCGACGCGTTCCAGGGCAAGAACGACGCGTACATCTACGGCCGGTGGGGAAACCCGACGGTCGAGGCCCTCGAGGGCAAGCTCGCGGCGCTCGAGGGGACCGAGGACGCGTGCGCCACGTCGAGTGGCATGGCCGCCATCAGTGGCGCGGTCCTCGCGCTCTGCAAGCAGGGCGACCACGTCGTCGCGCCCCGCTCGATGTACGCCGAGAGCGCGCGTCTCCTCCGCGAGCGGCTGCCTCGCTTCGGAATCGAGACGACCTTCGTCGACGCACCGGCCGCAGGCGCGAGCGCCTACGAGGCGGCCCTCCGTCCGAACACGCGCCTCCTCTACGTGGAGACGCCAGCGAACCCGAACCTCGCCGTCACCGACGTCGCGGCCGTCGCCACCCTGGCGCGGGCGCGCGGCCTCGCGACGATGGCCGACAACACCTTCGCCACACCGTTCGCACAGACCCCGCGCGCGCTCGGCGTCGACGTCGTCGTCCACTCGATGACCAAGGCGCTCGGCGGCCACGGCGACGCCATCGCGGGCTGTGTGTGCGGCCCCCGCGAGCTCGTCGCGGGCGTCCGCGATCTGGTGGTCAAGGGCTTCGGCGGCGTCGTCTCGCCGTTCACGGCCTACCTCGTCGCGCGCGGCCTCCGCACCTTCGCCCTGCGGCAGCGGCAGCAGTGCGCCTCCGCCGCGACCCTCGCCGCGCGCCTCGCCTCCCATCCGCGCGTCGCAGTCGTCCACCACCCGTCGCTGGCCTCGCACCCCGGCCACGCGCTCGCCTGCCGCCAGATGCACGCGTTCGGGGGGCTCCTCTCCTTCGAGCTCCGCACCTCCGCCGGCGGCAGCGCCGGCGCTCTCGAGGCCGGCCGCCGTGTGCTCGAGGCCGTCCGCACGATCACCCACGCCGTCAGCCTCGGCGACGTACGCAGCCTCCTCGTGCACCCGGCATCGACGACGCACTCGACGATGCCCGCCGAGGCGCGAGCGACCGCGAACATCTCCGCCGGGTTGCTCCGCCTGAGCCTCGGCATCGAGGGCGTCGAGGACCTCTGGCGCGACCTCGAACGCGCCCTCGCTGCCGCCGGGTGATCGGCGCAGACGAGACGGCCGCCGTCGCGGGCCCGTGCTACCGATCCGTGCCGGTGGACAGGCTCGTCGTCGTCGGTGCGCGGCAGCACAACCTGAGGAACGTCAGCGTCAGCCTCCCGCGCGGCAAGATCGTCGTCTTCACGGGCCCGAGCGGCTCGGGCAAGTCGTCACTCGCCTTCGACACCATCTACGCCGAAGGCCAGCGGCGCTACGTCGAGTCCCTCAGCGCCTACGCCCGCCAGTTCCTCGAGCAGCTCGCCAAGCCCGACGTCGAGCGCATCGACGGTCTGAGCCCCGCCATCGCCATCGAGCAGCGGCCGCTCTCCAAGTCGCCTCGCTCCACCGTCGGCACCGTCACCGAGATCGCCGACTACCTGCGCCTCCTCTATGCCCGCGTCGGCGTCCCGCACTGCCCGAGCTGCGGCAAACGCATCGAGGCGCAGACCGTCCAGCAGATCGTCGACCACGTCCTCGCCCTGCCCGAGGGCACGAAGCTCTCGGTCTTCGCCCCCATCGCGCGCGCGCGCAAGGGGGAGCTCAAGCTGGAGCTCGAGCGCCTTCGCCGCGAGGGCTTCGTCCGCGCCCGCGTCGACGGCTCCGTCATCGACCTCGGGGACGAGATCGAGCTCGATCGCACCAAGGCGCACGACCTCGACGTCGTCGTCGACCGCATCGTCCTCAAGGACGGCCAGAAGGGCCGCCTCACCGACAGCGTCGAGCTCGCGCTCAAGCTCGGCGAGGGGCGCTTGCTGGTCCAGGCCGGCGACGAGGAGCCGTTCTGGATGAGCGAGCGGTTCGCGTGCATCGACTGCGGCGTCTCGCTCCCTCCCATCGAGCCGCGCATGTTCTCGTTCAATGGCCCGCACGGCGCCTGCCCGGCGTGCGACGGGCTGGGCGCACGCGATGTCGTCGACCCCGAGCGCTGCGTGGGCGACGGGCGTCACTCGCTGCGCGAGGGCGTGGTCCTCGCCTGGGGCCGCCGCGGGAGCGTCGCGCTCTCGACCGAGGCCGCCCGCGCCGTCGAGGCCCTCGGCGTGAACCCGGACGTCGCGTGGAGCAAGCTCCCCGACGAGCAGCGGAAGGCCATCCTCTTCGGGACCGCCGGCAAGGGCCGCAAGAAGGGCTACGTTGGTATCGTACCGCGCCTCGAGCAGCGCCACGCGTCGCTCGCCGAGACGCGCGGGGGCGACGACGAGAGCGAGGACCCCGACGACGGCGAGGGCGGCATCGCGGACGACGAGCTCGGGCGCTTCCTCGTGACGCGCACGTGCGACGCATGCAAGGGCAAACGCCTCCGGCCCGAGGCGCTCGCCGTGAAGCTCGGGGACAAGGACATCGCGCAAGTCGGCGCGATGCCGCTCCGTCACGTCCGCACCTTTGCGAGCGCGCTCGGGGAGGACACGTCCGGCCAGACCTTCGGCGCACGCGAGAGCGCCATCGCACAGCCGCTCCTCAAGGCCGTCGCCGCGCGCCTGGGGTTTCTCATCGACGTGGGCCTCGACTACCTCACGCTCGACCGCAGCGCGCAGACGCTCTCCTCGGGCGAGGGCCAGCGCATCCGCCTCGCCACGCAGATCGGCGCGGCGCTCGTCGGCGTCCTCTACGTCCTCGACGAGCCGAGCGTGGGCCTTCACGCGCGCGACAACGCGCGCCTCATCGAGGCGCAGGTGCGCCTGCGCGACCTCGGCAACACCGTCATCGTCGTCGAGCACGACCGCGAGGCCATCCTCTCGGCAGACCACGTCGTCGACATGGGCCCGGGCGCCGGCGTGCACGGCGGCCAGATCGTCGCGCAGGGCAGCCCGGCCGACCTCATGGCCGACCCGAAGTCGATCACCGGCCCGTGGCTGAACGGCAAGCGCCAGCTCCCCATCCCGCAGAAGCGGAAGGCCAAGGGCAAGGCCGCCGTGAAGGTCGTCAACGCGCGGGCCCACAACCTGCGCGGCGTCACCGCCGAGTTTCCGCTCGGCGTCTTCACGTGCGTCACCGGCGTGAGCGGGAGCGGCAAGTCGAGCCTCGTCGTCGACACGCTCCTGCCCGCTGCCCGCGCGCGCCTCTACAACGCGACCGCCCCCATTGGCGATTGCGACCGCGTCGACGGCCTCGACTCCGTCGACAAGGTCGTCTCCATCGACCAGGCGCCCATCGGCCGTACCCCTCGCTCCAACCCGGCCACGTACACGGGCATCTTCGCGCTGCTCCGCGACCTCTACGCCGCCCTGCCCGACGCGCGCGCCCGCGGCTACAAGGCGGGGCGCTTCTCGTTCAACGTGAAGGGCGGCCGCTGCGAGGCCTGCCAGGGCGACGGCGTCCTGCGCGTGGAGATGCACTTCCTGCCCGACGTCTTCGTCACGTGCGACACGTGCAGCGGGCGCCGGTACAACCGCGAGACGCTCGAGGTGAAGTACCGCGGGCTCTCGATCGCAGACGCGCTCGACGTCACCGTCGAGCAAGCGACGGAGCTCTTCGGCGCCGTCCCGCGCATCGCCGACAAGCTCGAGGCGCTGCGCAAGGTGGGCCTCGGCTACCTCACTCTCGGCCAGCCCGCGACCACCCTCTCCGGCGGCGAAGCTCAGCGCGTGAAGCTCGCGCGCGAGCTCGCGCGCAGGGCCACCGGCAAGACGCTCTACATCCTCGACGAGCCGACCACGGGCCTTCACTTCGCGGACATCGAGGTGCTCCTGACGGCGCTCACGGATCTGCGCGACCAGGGCAACACCGTGGTCGTCATCGAGCACAACCTCGACGTCGTCGCCTGCGCCGACTGGGTGCTCGACCTCGGCCCCGAGGGCGGCGAGGGCGGCGGCGAGATCGTCGCCGTGGGCACGCCGGAGACCGTCGCGGCGAGCGAGCGAAGCCACACCGCGACCTACCTGCGCGACGTGCTGGCGCGTGCGAAGGCGCCGGCGAAGCGCGCCGCGCGCGGGTGAGAAGAGAGCGAACGGCCCGAGAAGCGCCGGTTCACCGCGCGTGCGACCAGACCGAGTAAACGCCGCCCGTGTCCTCGACGAAGTAGACGTTCTTCGCGTCCATCGCGTGGTTCTGGTTGCTGAGGCTCCCGTTCCCGTCGGTCACGAGGGTCTGGTTCCCCGTGGACGGGTCGATCGAATAGAGGCCCCCGTTGCCGCCCGTCGCCCACCAGTAGAGGCCCGCCGCGTCACCGTCGATCGTCGCGCCTTCTTCATCCTGGTAGGTCTGCACCGTCGCCGCTGCGCCGCCAGCGAGCGGCGCCTTCAGCAAGGAAGACGAGAGCTGCGTGAGCTGCAGATCGGCGCTCCAGAGAAAGCCGCCGTTGACCGCCACGGTCTCGCTCTCGCCGACCGATCCCAGAGGCGTGAGCGTCCCGCCCCCGAGCGGAGCGGTCGCGTTGCCGCCGACCCCCGCCCCGGCGGCGTACGTGAAGTAGATTCCCGACGTGTCGACCCGGTAAATCTGGGCGCCCGTCCACTTGCCCCCGGCGCCCAGCACCATGTTCGCGGCGCCGCCGCTCGTGGGCACGGCGAAGATCCCCCAGTCGTCGGTGGGGATGCCCGAGTCCCCGAGCAGGCTCCCCGCCAAGTACACGTTGCCGTTCACGGCGAAGAGCTGCGTCGTCGTCGTCTGGTGGGCGGTGATCAGGTTGACGTCGCCGAGCGCCGTGGTGCGTCCGGAGCCATCCATGCCCACGCGCACGAGCGCCTGCCCCGTCGCGGCGCCAGAGCTCGTGTACCAGATGTGGGTTCCGTCGGAGGTCATGTCGATCGCCAGGTCGGGATCGGTCACGACCTGCGCAACGTTGCCGCCCGCGATGGGGACGCTCTCGATCGACTTGTTGTTCGTGTCGATCCACAGGAGCGTGGAGCCCACCGCGACCATCGATCGGATGCTTCCGATGCCCCCTGCGATCTGCACGTCGCCGTTGGCGCCCGACGAGCTGCCCCCACTCGACGTGCCTCCGCTCGATCCGCCGCCGCCGCTCGATCCGCCGGCGCCGCTCGACCCGCCGGCGCCGCTCGACCCGCTGGCACCGCTCGAACCACCGGCACCGCTCGACCCGCTGGCGCCGCTCGACCCACCGGCACCGCTCGACCCGCCGCCGGAGCTGCTCGAGGGCCCGCCGGCTCCCTTCGACGCGCTGCTACTCGAGCATCCAACGAGTGCGGCGGGGACGAGTGGAGAGATGGCCACCAGAACCAGCAGGAATCGCTTCATCGTCTTCATCCTCGTCATGGAGCGCTGCATCGAAGCGGTTCGTCGTGTCATGAGAACGTCCATGTGCAGCGCCCGCGCCACGCGGCATCCGCACGCGATCTCGTCGGCGCTCGCCGGCAAGTGCGCGAAAACGCGTCCAGCTGCCGGTGACACATCGGGTGTCGCAATCGTCACGTGACGGAACGGAGCGCAGTCGGCGGCCAGTGACTCCACGCGCCCAGCACGGCGGCGCGGCTCGGCGCGTGCAGCGAGCGCCTCCTCGAGGGTCGCCGCGCGAAGCCCCATGGCTCGCCCCAGTCGTGCAAGGATCGACGACCAGATATGCGCCTGCCCTCGACTTGCGTCTTCGCGCTCACGCTCGTCGCCTGCTCGACGACCTCGGACCACGCCGCGCCGCCCGTCGACACCGCGGTCGTCCCCGTCACTTCGGGTCCCCCGCTCGTCGCCGGGCACCCGCCCTTCGGCGCGGGATCGACCGGCTACTACCGCTTTCCCGCCGTCCGCGGCGACGTCGTGGTCTTCGCCGCCGAGGGCGATCTGTGGCAGGTCGCGCGGACCGGCGGCGTCGCGACGCGCCTCACGAGCCACCTCGGAGACGAGTCCTCCCCCGCGATCTCCGCGGACCGGAGGGTGCTCGCGTTCTCCGCGGCCTACGAGGGGCCCACCGACGTCTACACGATGCCCGCCGCGGGTGGCACGCCGGTCCGGCGCACGTTCGACGGCGACGCGAGGGTCGTCGGCTTCGCCCCCGACGGGACGCTGCTCTACGCGACGCGCCAGTACAGCACCCTCCCCGGGACGCAGCTCGTCCGCCTCGACCTGAAGACGGGCCAGCGCACGCCCCTCCCCCTGGCCGAGGCGGCGGACGGCTGCTTCGCCGACGACGGGCGCACGCTCTTTTTCACTCGCTTGCCGTTCCAGGGCAGCCACACGAAGCGTTACCGCGGCGGGACGGCGCAGACGCTCTGGAAGTACGTGACCGGCGCCGCCGAGGCCGTCCCGCTCACGGGCGACTATCCGGGCACGAGCAAGTCGCCGATGTGCTGGAAGGGCCGCGTGTACTTTCTGAGCGATCGGGACGACACGATGAACGTCTGGTCGATGGACGAGGACGGCCACGACCTGCGCCAGCACACCCGGCACGTGGGCTGGGACGCCGACCAGGCGTCGCTCGGGGACGGGCGCATCGTCTACCACCTCGGCGCGGACCTCCACCTGCTCGACCTCGCGAGCGGCGACGACGGCGCCCTCGACATCCAGCTTTCCTCGGACTTCGACCAGGAGCGCGAGTCGTGGGTGAAGAAGCCGCTCGACTACCTGAGCGCGATGGCGCTGTCGCCGAAGGGCGATCGCGTCGCGCTCACCGCGCGTGGCCAGGTCTTCGTGGCGCCTGCGAAGCAGGGGCGCCTGGTGGAGGTCACGCGCAAGCCGGGCGTCCGCTATCGACGCGCGACCTTCTTGCCCGACGGCAAGAGCCTCGTGGCGCTGTCCGACGAATCGGGCGAGGTGGAGCTCTGGACGCTGCCCGCGAACGGCGTGGGCCAGGCCGCGGAGCTGACGAAGGGCGGCACCATCCTGCGCTGGCGGGCGGCGCCGTCGCCGGACGGCAAGTGGATCGCCCACACGGACAAGGAGCACCGGCTCTGGATCTGGAGCAAGGACAAGAAGACCGACCGGCTCGTCGTGACGTCGCGCGCCGGAGACGTCGGGGACCTCGCGTGGTCTCGCGACGGCCTCTGGCTGGCGTACGTCACGAACGCCGCCAACTACTTCGGCCAGATCTTCGTCTGCAACCCGGAGGACGGGACGACGACCGCGGTGACCACCGACCGCTTCGACAGCTACAGCCCCACGTGGAGCCCCGACGGAGCGTGGCTCTACTTCCTCTCCGATCGGGACCTGCGCAGCGCCGTGCGATCGCCGTGGGAGCCGCGCCAGCCGGACCCCTTCATCGTCGCTCCCACCGAGATCTTCGCCCTGTCGCTGAAGAAGGACGGGCGCTTCCCGTTCGCCCCCGCCGACGAGCTGCACGCCGAGGAGGCCTCGCGGGAGGCCGAGAGGAAGGCGAAGGCGAAGCCCCTGCACGGGCACGGGTCGGTCGAGATCAGATCTCGACGGGATCGCGGAGCGCCTCTACAGGGTGCCGGTTCCGTCCGGGCGCCTAGACGCCCTGGGCACCGACGGCCAGCGGCTCTACTGGCTCTCGCGCGACACGTCCCTCGAGCCGAAGCGCAAGCTCTTCGTGCTCGCCATCGACCGGGTCGACCCGCAGCCGAAGGTCTTGATGGACGACGTGCGCGAGTACCAGATCTCCGCGAACGACAAGAAGCTCCTCGTGCGAAAGGGGAAGGACAAGGGAGACAACGAGCTCTACGTCTTCGACGCCGGCGACAAGGCGCCGGAGAAGCTCGACGAGGCCAGGGTGGACCTCGGGCGCTGGACCTTCTCCTTCGATCCGCGCGAGCAGTGGCGGCAGATGTTCCTCGAAGCGTGGCGGCTCGAGCGCGACTACTTCTACGATCGCGGCATGAACGGCGCCGACTGGCCCGCGGTCCGCGACAAGTACCTGCCGCTGGTCGATCGCGTGCGGAGCCGCGACGAGCTCAACGATCTCCTCGGTCAGATGGTCGGCGAGCTGTCGGCCCTGCACATCTTCGTGGAGGGCGGCGACGCCCGCCGCTCGGCGGACGACGTCCAGGTAGCGTCGCTCGGCGCACAGCTGACGAAGGACGCCGCGGCCGGCGGCCTTCGCGTCACCCGCATCTACACCGCCGATCCCGACGACCCCGGCGGGCTCTCGCCGCTCCGCCGCAACGGGGTCGGCATCGAGGTGGGGGACGTCATCGAGTCGGTCAATGGCGTGCCCGCCCTCTCCGTAGTCGACGTCGCGGCGCTGCTCCGCAACCAGGCGGGCCGCCAGGTGCTCCTCGAGGTCGAGGCGAAGAACCCGAAGGACAAGGAGGCCACGCCGAGCCGCCAGGCCATCGTGGTGCCGATCAAGCCACGCGAGGCGAGGGACCTTCGCTACGCGGACTGGGAGTACGAGCGGCGCCGTCGGGTCGATGAGGAAGGCAAAGGGGCCATCGGCTACGTGCACCTGCGCGCCATGGGCAGCGACGACTACGCGCAGTGGGCGCGCGACTACTACCCGGTCTTCCAGCGTCAGGGCCTCATCGTCGACGTGCGCCACAACGGCGGCGGCAGCATCGACAGCTGGATCCTCGGCAAGCTGCTTCGCAAGCCCTGGTTCTTCTGGCAGGACCGGGTGAGCGACCCGAACTGGAACATGCAGTACGCCTTCCGCGGCCACGTCGCGGTGCTGGTGGACGCGTGGACCGCGTCCGACGGCGAGGCCTTCGCCGAGGGCATCAAGCGCCTCCAGCTCGGCAAGGTGATCGGCACCCGCACGTGGGGCGGCGAGATCTGGCTCAGCTGGGACAACTTCCTCGTCGACAACGGCATCGCGACCGCCGCGGAGAACGGCGTCTATGGCCCCGAGGGCCAGTGGCTCATCGAGGGCCACGGCGTCGATCCGGACATCGTCGTCGACAACCTCCCCCGTGCGACGTTCGACGGGAAGGACGAGCAGCTCGACGCGGCCGTGAGGTACCTGGAGGAGAAGATCCGGACGGAACCGATCAAGGACGTGCCTCCGCCGGCGTTTCCGCGGAGGTAGCGGAAGTAGGGGAAGTAGCGGAAGTAGAGGAGGGTCTCGATTTCGTTCATGGCGCGGACTGTCGTACTCTCTGCAGAATGGCCAAATGCCTTCGCCTGCTCGCGCGGGCTCTTCTCTGGATGGCGCCGACGGGTGCCCTGGGCATCGCGGCGTGCGTCGGCAGCTTCAGCAGCGGTGTCACGCCAGCGGCCGATGCCGCGCCGGACGGCACGAGCTCGATCGGCGAAGCCGGCACTTCGGGCGACGCCGGCAAACCCGGCGATGCCGGCAGTTCGAGCGACGCCGGCAATCTCGGCGATGGCGGCGTTGCGGGCGACGCCGGCGATTTCGCCGATGGCGGCGGGGCCGCCGATGCCGTCGCGGCCCCCTGCGACCTGGACGCGGCCTTCCAGGCGCCGCAGCCCGTCGTCGGCCTCGCGACGCTCGCATCGACCGCGCGATTCTCCGCCGACGAGAAGACCGCGTACTTCGCGCTCCAGCCGAATGACGCAGGGCTCGATCAGCTCTACCAGGCCACGCGCGCCACCCTCGCGGATCCGTTCGGGACGCCCACCCCGCTCACGGCCTTGAACGACGCCCTGGGCGAGAGCACGCCGTTCGTCTCCGCGGATGGCAAGACGATCTTCTACGGCCACGACGAGGTGAGCGGCGGACAGCGCGACATCTGGTTCGGCACGCGTGTCAGTACGGTCGCCACGTTCGGCGCCCCGCTGCCCGTGGGCGTGGTGAACGATCCGGCGGACGAGGACGACTATGTATCGGAGGCCTCGAACCAGGACCTGTGGTTCTCCTCGACGCGCGACGGCGCGGCCGTCCTCCAGATCGTCCACGCGACGTACGTTGGCGGCGGGTACGGCGTACCGGTCGCCGAGACCGAGATCAACTCCCCGACCGAAGGCAACTACTACCCCCTCGTCACCGCCGACCTCAAGCGCATCTTCTTCGAGCGCGGCGCGGCCCCGGCCCCGGTCTGGACCGCGACTCGCTCGATCCCGAGCGGACTTTTCACGACCCCCGTCGTCGTGAACGAGGTGAGCACGGACCCTACGGCCAACCGACCCTCGTGGATCTCGACCGACGGCTGCCGGCTCTACGTCGGCCAGGGCAAGCCGTTCATCACGATGGTCGTCGCCACGCGCCCGCCTCCTTGAAGCGAAACGGGGAGCGGGTCAGCCCGGTGGGAGAGCGCAGAGGGCTCTCGACCGCGTCCTTCTCGCTCATGGGCGCATCCATCTGACGCAGAGGCGCGGCCTTCTGGCTCATGGACGCGTGCATCCGGCGGAGACGGGCATCCATCTCGCTCATGGGCACGGCCATCCCGTGGAGACGGGCATCCATCTCGCTCAGGGGCGCGGCCATCCCGTGGAGACGGGCACCCATCCCGCTCATGGGGGCGGCCATCCCGTGGAGACGGGCATCCATCTCGCTCATGGGGGCGGCCATCCGGCGGAGACGGGCATCCATCCCGCTCATGGGCGCGGCCATCCCGTGGAGACGGGCATCCATCTCGCTCAGGGGCGCGGCCATCCCGTGGAGACGCGCGCGTCTCTGCCAAAAGGCTGCGCCCATCCGCGCGAAGGACGCGGTCATGAGCCGGATGGATGCGGTCATGAGCGAGAAGGACGCGTCTCTTCGCTTCGTGGACGCAGCCCTCGGCGTGAAGGGCGTGGCCCTCTGCGCGAGTCACGCAGCCCTTCGCGACGGAGCCACGCCTCTTCGCCAGAGGGCCGCAGCCCTGTCGCGAAGGGCACCGGTCGTGAGGCGAAGGGGGACGCCCCTCGCGCGGAGGGCCGAGCCCCTCCGCCGGAGGGGCCGACCGCTTGCGCCAAAGGCCCGAACCATCTGGCCAAGGGCTCCGCCCCTTTGGCAAGGGGCGTCGGCCCTCCTGCAAAAGGCCACCCTCCTCACGCGAAGAGGCGCCCCGACGAACGAAACGCCCGCGCCCATCCCGCGGACGGTCGCGGACACGGGGTGGAAGGCCCGCCTCACGATGCGGACGATCGGGCGCCCTGACGAGACGCGCGCGGCGGTCTTCCTGAAGGCAGCGAGCCTCGTCAGAAGTCGCTGCCGCCGCCTCCCCCGTCGTTGCCGCCTCCCCCGAAGTCGCCCCCGCCCCCGCCCGCGTCGAAGCCGCCACCGCCGGAGTCGCCCGCTCCCCCGCCGCCCCCGCCGTCGTCCCAGCTCGAGCCGCCACCGCCGGCGTCGTAGTTACCCCCGCCGCCGTCGTGGCCGGCACCGCCTCCAGCACTCCCACCGCCCGCGTCGTAGTCGCGGTTCTGCTGCTCGCGCTCGCCCTCGAGCTTTCCGAGCTCGTAGCCCGCGAGGCCGCCGACGCCCGCGCCGATGATCCCGCCTCCGAGGGGGCCCATTCCGCCCGGTTGCTGCCCGGGCCCATAGGAGCCGCCGCCGGGGCCGGGATACCCGCCACCCGGACCGCCGTACGGGCCGCCGCCGTAGCCGTAGGGCCCGCCGCCCTGCGAGCGCCGCCGGGCGAAGAAGACGACGGCGCCGATGACCCCGCCCACGAGGAGGATCAAGAGGAGGGGCCCGAGGAACGAACGAGCGGAGGCCTGGGTTGCCGCGGGGGTGGCCGAGCCCGGCGCGATCGCGTTCTCGGAGGCGCGCACGATGTCGGCCGCGCCCTGCTCCCACGCGAAGCGCTTGAACGAGTCGTTGCCGGCGCTCTCGATGCCGGCCCACGCGGGCTGCGGGACGTGGCTGCCCGTGCCGAAGTGGACCTGCACGTGGTGGTGCGCCGGGTCGATGCCGATGACGACGATGTTCGGCTCGCTCACGAGCGAGCGCACGTAGCGCGAGAGATCGCCCTGCGAGGCGAAGGCGTTGGTGGCCACGACGCGCACGTCGAAGGGGGCCTTCGCGACGAGGGCGCGCAAGGCATCGACGTCGGCGTGGGAGAAGACCTCGGCCTCGTCCCGGACGGAGAAATCGCCCGCGGCGGCGAACGACGAGAGCGAGAGGACGGCGGCGGCGGCGAGCGGGGCGGCGAAGCGGAGAGGTCTCACCATGGGCTCGCCGGTAAACCTAAGACGCGCCGCGCCGGCCGCCACGGTCAGCGGCTCAGGAGTAGTCCTTCTCCATGCGCTCCTGATCCTCCTTGCAGCGGATGCACAGCGTGGTCTCGGGGCGCGCCTCGAGGCGCTTCACCGAGATTTCCTCGCCGCACTCCTCGCAGACGCCGAAGGAGCCGTCGTCGATCTTCTTGAGGGCTTTCTCGATCTTGTCGAGGAAGCTCTTCTCCCGGCCGCGCAACCGGAACGTGAAGCTCTGCAGGTACTCGCTGGAGGCAAGGTCCATCTCGTCCGGCAGGTCGTCGGTGTCGAGCGCCATGTCCTGCTCGAGGGTCTGCTTGGCCTTCTTGAGGATCTCGTCCCGCTTGTCGGTGAGGAGAGTCTTGAACTTCTTGAGGGTGGCCTTGTTCACTCGTCGCTCCACTGCGTGGAGCTCCTCGTGCACCTGCGTGGACTCCGTCCAGCGGGGCTGGACTCCGTCCACTTCGGTTCACTGGAGAGCTGGTAGGGGTTGGGAAGCCTCATGACGACTGGACCCGAAGCGTAGGGAGAAGAAAAGCCCTTCGTTCGAGGGGCCCGGCACGTTAAGCAGTGCGCTTGCCGCCGTCAATCGGTGGGCGGCGGCTTTCGGCGGCGGGGCCGATGGCGTAAGGGGTGAGGCGTGGGCGAGATCCGCATCGGCATCGACGAGAACGGCCTGGGCCCGCGCCTGGGGCCGCTCGTCGTCACCGCGGTCGTGGCCGACACGTCGGGAGAGGGGACGGCGCGCGCGGAGGCCCGGCCGAAGGGGGCGCTTCGCAAGCGGCTCGACGACTCGAAGAAGCTCGTCTCGTACGGAGACAGCGCGCTCGGCGAGGCCTGGGCCCGGGCGATCGCGAAGCGCATGGCCGCGCCGGCCGGGACGCCGGAGGAGCTCGTGCACGCACTCTCGATCGACCCGGCCGAGATGCTCCGGTCGCCGTGCCCCGGCGATCACCACGCCCAGTGCTGGAACGCGTACGGCGAGGCGTTCGCGTGCGAGCCCAAGCTCCTCGCGCAGGTGGAGCGAGACCTCGAGAAGCTCGAGGCGGCCGGGGTGAACATCCTCCACGCGCGGTGCGTGATCGCGTGCACGCGGCGCCTGAACGAGTACGTGGCGCGGGGGCAAACGCGCTTCCACGCGGACCTGCACGCGATGGAGCGCCTGGCGCTCGCGGCGCGCGAGGGGGCCGGCCGCGACGTCGTGGCCGTATGCGGCAAGGTCGGCGGCTTCGACAGGTACGAGGCCGCGTTCGGGCCGATGGGTGGGCGGCTGCGCGCGGTCGTCTGCGAGGGGCGCGCGCGGAGCGAGTACGCGTTCCCGGGCTTCGGGCGGCTCGCGTTCGTGCGCGACGCGGACGCGCGGCACATGCTCGTGTCGATGGCGTCGCTCGTCGGCAAGTGGGTGCGCGACGTGCTCATGGCGCGCATCGTGAAGTACCACCGACTGGACGACGCCGAGCTCCCCGACGCGAGCGGCTACCACGACCCGGTCACGACGCGCTTCATCGCTGCCACGCGCCTCGCGCGCAAGAAGAGCAAGCTCCCCGACGACTGCTTCGAGCGCAAAGCCTGGGGCCGCGTCTGGGGCGGCGTCGAGTGAGAGTAGGAAGCGGCTACTTCAGGATCGCGGCGAGCTTCGCGATCTTCTCGTCTCGCGTGAGCTTGAGCGGCGCGAGCTTGTCGCTCGGCGTCGACGGGTCGAGGACGAGCTCCTCGTCGCCGACCGCGGCGACCGTCGTCCCCTTGCGGGCGACAACGTACTCGGCCTTCGCGCGGTCCGGCGCCTCCTGGAGGATCACCTGGACGGCCTCGTCGCCGACGTTCTTCAGCGGGATGGCGCCCGGCCTCACCTTGAACGCGCGGAACGCGTCCTTCGCGCCGTCCGCGTCCGCCCGCACGATGCCCACGTCGCGCCACCGCTTGTCGCCTTCCTTGTAGTAGCCGACGGCCAGCGGCCCGATCCCCGTGAGCGAAAGGGCGTCCTTCGGGTAGTACGCGATACCGAGCGGCACGCGCGAGGCGGCCGGCAGGAGCGCCGCCGACGGCAGCGGATCGGTCGACCCGGGCAGCTTGCCGCCGATGTCCTTCGCGATCGAGCCCGTCGCTGTCTCGTTCGCCTGCGCCATCGCGGCCGGCGTCATCTTCGTGTCCTCGGTCACGAACGTCAGCTCGGCGAGGTACTGCCCGCGCCAAACGTACGCGTTGCTGCTGCTCGTCGCCCCCGCCGCCCCGGCCGCGAGCGGCTTCACCGTCGCGCGGGCGGGATCGCCGTCGGCGACGACGCGCTTCGTGAACATCGCGTACGCGCCGTCCGGTGTCGTGAAGCGCGACAGGTTCACCTCGACGCTGTTGGGCGCGCCCGTTCCGTCGACGTACCGGAGGACGACGACGCGGTCGAGGCCGAAGCGCTTGTACACCTCGCACTCGCCGTCGAAGGCGGTCGTGCAGACCTCGTCCATCGTCAGCTTGCCCTTGTCGCCGTACGTCTTCGGCTCGGTCTGCGGATCGATGCAGTACCCACCCGACGTGCGCGGGACGAACGCAGCGCTGATCGCGTCGGTGTCCTGCCCGCCCCCGCCGGCGCACACGTCCGCCTTGGCCGAGACCGAGGGAGGAGGAGGAGGCGGCGCGCGGTCGTCCTTCGCGTCGTCCTTGCAGCCGGTGGAGCCGAGCACGGAGCCGAGGAGCGAGAGGGAGGCAAAAGCCAGAACCGGCGAGAGCGATTGGAGGCGCACGTCGCCCCTCTAGCACGGTGGGAGGGCGGCCGTCGGGGGTCCGCACGTTTTGCAAGGCGTTGAAATCGTTGCTGCACGCGCCCGCGGCGACCCCGCCCCCGGCGGCGACAAGTGCGCGTTTGGAAGCGCGAAATGGCCCCGCCGCGAGGGGGCATGGCCCTTGCTCCGCAACCCCGGGTGGTGGTCTCCGACAAGGTACGTCCGGCGCTGCGGCGCGCGCGGGAGCGGGGGTTCTCGCTCATCGAGCTGATGGTCGTGATCATCATCATCGGCATCGTCGCGGCCCTCGCGATCCCCACGATGTCCGTCGTCGGATTCGACCGCCATGCGTACGCCGACGCAGGATCGATCATGATGCTCTTCCGGTCCGCGCGTACGCGCGCAGTGGCGAGGGGGAGCGCCGTCCTCGTCTCGATGAGCGCGAGCGGGCTGACCGACCGCGGGACGTTCGTCATGTACGAGGCGGTATCGGTGAACATCAACGGCGGCCAGGCCGGGACGCCGGTCTCGACGTGCAAGTCGCCGACGCAGTGGCTGCCCTTGCCGACGGGGTCGAACATGAACGGGCATCCGGCTGCCGGGTTCACCAACGGCGTGAACCTCGTCGACGGCGTGAACCTCAACCTCACCGGAATCGAGACGCAGGCCGACATCGAGACGGCGCTCTTCGTCTACCAGAGCCCGACCACCGCAACCGCGACCGCCTTCAGCAACGGCTACGTCTGTTACACACCCCTCGGGCACACCTACGTCACCTATGGCACCGGCGTGACGCCCTCCTTCGACGGCGTGCTCCCGACGATCAGCCCGATCGAGGCGCGCGTGACGCGCGCGTCGGGCACCACCGTCCGCAGCGTCCTGGTCCCGCCGAACGGGATGGCGCGCCTCTTCTCGCACACCTGAGCCGCACTCCGATGCCTCCGTCCTCGCCCCTTCGCCGTCCGCGCCTCTCACGCCGCCGTGCCTCCGGCTACACGGCGGTCGAGGTGCTCATGGCGATGACGGTGATGATGATCGGCGCCGCGGCCGTGATGAGCATGCAGAAGACGAGCGTCCAGGGGAACCTCGACGCCCGCAAGACGGACGTCGCGAACGCGGTCGGCCGCACGTGGATGGAGCGCCTGCAGCGGGACGCGATGCAGTGGACCTGCCCGGGGCCCTCGTGCCCGTCGACGACCAACATGGGGACGTCGTCCCTCATCGTCACGAGCGCGAACGTGACGGGCCTCTGGTTCCTCCCGAAGCAGTACCTCGGCTCGACCTCACCGGAGACGATGAGCCCCGGGTTCGACATCCTCGGGCGCGACCTGCCCCAGGCGCAGCTCGCTCCTACGATCGCGACGGGCTGGCCGGGGGCCTCGTTCTGCGTGAACGTGCGCCTCCAGTGGCTCGTGCCGCAGTCGCTGCCCACCGAACCGGGGCTCCTGCGCGCGGACGTCCGCGTCCTCTGGCCGCGCGGCATCACGGGGGGCGCCCCGAAGGGCGGCTACTGCGACGACAACACGGCGGCCCTGAGCGATCCGGAGACGATCGCGCCCGCGGGCGAGAAGCCCTTCTTCCACGCGCTCTACTTCACGACGATCATCAAGGAGACCCCGGCCCAATGAGCCGCCGGGCGAGGTGCGCGCGCCGCCGGCAGGCGGGCTTCACGCTGGTGGAGCTCACCGTGTCGCTCCTCGCGGGGCTCATCGTGGCGCTCGGCATCATGACGCTGTCGAAGGAGGCGACGCGGACGTTCAACGAGGAGATCCGCGGCTCGGCGGCGGAGGCGACGCTGCGGACGGCGGTCGACCGCCTGCGCGCGGACATCGGGCGCGCCGGGTACATGAGCACGGGGAACATCATGCTCGACCCGATGATCGCCAAGGCGCCCTCGGACGTGTCGAACGTGGTGCACATCGCGAACGGGATGGGCGGAATCCGGCGGCTCGCGTCGGTGTCGTTCGTGGCGGGCAAGGTGGGGCAGTCGCAGGCGCTCAACACGCTGCCGCTCTCGCTCGTGCAGCCCTCGGCGCTCGCTCCCGACATGGTGGAGTTCAGCGGCAACATGACGACCTCGGAGCAGTTCGAGGTGCAGATGATCATGCCGGCCGGGTCCAACTGCACGCAGATCCTGCTCTCGTCGCTGTCGCCGGCCATCTACCGGATGTCGCCGACGGGCCTCGGCACGCCGGCGGCGTCGGCCGAGCTGCGCAACGCGTTTCAGCCCGTGCCGGCCACCCTGGCGACGCAGTTCATCGTGCGCCTCGTCGACACGACGGGCCACGTCCAGTACCTGGCGACTTGCCCGAACGCGACCGCGGCCGGCTTCACGGGGACGCAGCCGTACCTGTCGGTCGACACGTCGAGCACGCCGATCCAGACCTCGGCCCAGACGAAGACGCAGGGCGGCGCCAGCGGCTACTGCGTGGGATGCCTCGTCAACCCGGTGCAGATCGTTCGCTGGGAGGTCACTAGCTCCACGCAGGAGGCGAGCAACCAGGCACAGTACGCGGCCGCGCTCGACCAGCAACCGACGACCTTCGGGTCGGCCACGGTGGACCCGGCGAAGTACGACCTGATGCGCACGTACGTCGACGCGACCGGAACGCCCGTGCTCCAGACGAGCGAGATCATCGCGGAGTATGCGGTGGATCTGAAGCTGGCGTTCTCGGTCGACAAGACGACGCTCGGCGACACGCAGCCGAACATCGCGACGCTGGCGTTCGACGATCCGACGAACGCGACGTGGGCGCCCGACGTGTCGGCGACGCCGCAGCTGGCGGCCGTGGGGCCGCAGCGCATCCGGTCCGTCCGGGCGCGCGTCGCGACGCGGGCGGCGCAGCCGGACCGCACGGTGAACGTGCCCGTCACGAACTTCGGCGCGCAGCAGTTCACCCAGACGTTCCTCTACCGCTACTGCATCAACGCGGTCCCCTCGTGCGCGACCAGCGACGGGACGCTGCGCTGGGCGCGCGCGCGTACGGTCACGACCGAGATCGCCCTCCCCAACACCTCGGGGGCCTTCTACTGATGACGGCGCGTCGCTCCTCCCCTGCCGCGCGCTGGGCGCGCCGCCGCCGCGAGCGCGGCGCCGTGATGTTCATCGTCGCGATGACGCTCGCCGTCCTCGGGTCGGTCGGCATGTACGCGCTCGTCGCCGCCGCGAACGAGGTCCGCACGGCCGGCAACGAGCGCCAGAACACCCAGACGCACTACCTCTCCGAGTACGGCGTCCTCGGGACCGCCCACGAGATCGTCTCGAGCAAGGCGCAGTTCTACCTGGGCCTCATGCTCACGCAGCCGGACACTCCGTGCGTCTCGCTCCCGGGCGTCCCGAACACCGCCGCCGCGATGACGCGCGCGTGCCGACGGCTCGGCGCGACGGAGCTCGGGCAGGCGTGGACCGGCAGCCCGATCACGATCTCCTACGGCAGCAACACCCCGTACACGAGCGGCGTCGCGCCGGGCAGCTTCGGGCCCGTGCCGATGAACGGAGACTTCTTCGTCGAGCTCACCGAGCCGACCCAGGCGCAGGCGCCCGCGCGCTACGCCACCGACCTCCACTTCTGCTTCATCGAGCTGACGGCGACGTCGAGCGGCATCACCCAGCCGGTGATCCCCGGCCAACCGAGCGGCGTGTACGCGAACGAGGGCATCGAGCAGCAGCGGGCGCGCATCATGGCCGGCCCGGTCCAGTGCCCGAAGTGAAAAGGAGTCGACCATGAGGACGCGGATGACGAGGGTGCGTGCGAGTGCGGCGGTCG
The DNA here is from genome assembly GCA_036490515.1 of Polyangiaceae bacterium. GTDB lineage: Bacteria > Myxococcota_A > Polyangia > Polyangiales > Polyangiaceae > Palsa-1150. Next base: position 75,964 of record DASXDU010000019.1, on the reverse strand, counting down.
CTGCGGCCGCCGCGTCACTCCTCACCGCGGGCGCGGCGACCGCGCAGCAGATCGACACCAACCCCCCGCTGCCCAACGTCATGCTCCTCGTCGACAACTCCGGGTCGATGGAGCGGATGATCGACGGCAACACGCCCGAGCAGGACGGCAACTCGTGCAACTGCACGGACAACGGGCCCGGAAACGCCCCGTCGTGCCCGGCGTGGAGCCAGGCGACACCCCCTGCGCCGCCGGCGCCGAACCGCTGGGCAATCCTCCAGACGGCGCTCACGGGGTCGCTCACGAACGGCTTCAACTGCGTCGCGATGCCGCGGTCCCCGGGGTCGACGTTCGACGACGAGTACAAGATCGGCGGGAATTCGACGTACGACGTGAACTACTACCTGCCCTTCCACCGCATGGTGGCCGAAGACAAGTCGAGCGCCACCCCGGTGGCGTGCGTCGCGGCGCCGGGCGGGCTGCCTGGCGGGACGCAGGGTTCGAATGGCGTGGGTCCGTTGAACGATGCGTTCCCCGGTAGCAATGCGACGGACTACCCGGCGGGGGCGATCGGTGCGCGGCAATACGGCAAGCTCCCGGGATTCGGCGGCCCCGCCGCGTGCACGTCGCAGACGAGCGGCGCGCTCGTGGGTTTCCCGCAGAACCCCGACGGCGCGCTCAAGTCGATGCGCGACCTCATGCGCTTCGGCCTGATGACGTTCGACACGGACACCGATCCGGACACCGGAGTCACGGCGTCGAACACCGTCCCGTCGGCGCCCTCGCCGTTCCTCGGCATGTGGACGTACTTCCCTGGCTGGTCGACCAATCCCACCGGGAGCCTCGACTCCTTCACGGGCAACCCCGCCAACTGCACGAGCCCGCCCACCGTCATGGGCGTGGGCGCGCGCAACCCGGGAGCGCCGCCCTGGGAAGGGCGTCTCGTGGGCTTCCCGGCGCAGCCGGACCTCGTTTCGCAGGAGAAGAACAACGACGAGGTGGCCCAGGTGATGCTCGCCTCGCGTCCCTACGGCGCGACCCCGACGGCGGGCCTCTTCCAGAGCGCGAAGTACTACTTCTGGACGGACCCGACCGGCCCGCAGCAGACGGACAACTACGTGAAGGGCCTCTGCCGCAACGAGTACATCATCTTCCTGACCGACGGCGCGCCCAACCTGGACCTCCAGCCCTCGTGCTCCGAGACGCTCACGGGCGCCGACGGCGGAGCCGGAACGCCCGGCAAGTGTCCCTTCTCGCTGCCGTACTCGTCGGCGCCGCTCGGCACGGCGGCCACGCTCTACAACAACGGCCAGTCGACGGCGTCGCAAGCTTCCGTCAAGACCTACGTCATCGGCTTCGCGGTCTCGAGCTTCACGGACAACACGACGCCGGTGCAGTGCTCGCAGTTCGCCACCGGCGGCGCGCTGGCCAGCCAGTGCAACTGCAACGACCCGAACCTGCCGGCGGCGATGGATCCGAGCGGCAAGACGAACATCGGCCCGTGCTGCGTCCTCCAGTGCCTCGCGCGCAACGGAGGCACGAACTCCGCGTACTTCGCGAACAACCAGGGCGACCTCACGAGCGCCCTCAACGCGATCCTGGCCGACATCGCCCAGAACGCGACGACGCGCACGACGCCGGCATACTCCTCCGTCGTCACGAACGTCCTGTCCCCGACGAGCGGCCCCCAGGTCACCAACGAGTCGATCTTCCTCGCCTCGTTCAACCCTTCGCCCGGAAAGCCCTGGTCGGGCGACATCCAGAGGCAGCGCTACCAGTGCACGTACTCGGGCTCGGGGTTCACGATCCCGACGCCGACCATCCAGACCACCCAGGGCGACGACTTCGGCGTGAACCTGAACTCGGGATCGGGCCCGCCGCGCACCTTCATCGCATACCAGCCGGCGACCGTGAGCGGCACGGCCGACGCGACGGCGACGATCCGCCCCTACGCGGCCATCTCGGGGGGCGACGGCATCGGCCAGTACAAGGCGACGCTCTACGTCGGGCCGGCGGCGGCGGTCGACACGAACATCGCCTACGCGACGATGGGCATCCAGTCGAGCGGCTGCCAGTACACGTCGAACGTGAACGGCGCGCAGAAGTTCCTGGCGCCCGCGACGTGCGCGACGATGCTGCTCGACTACACGTTCGGGCAGTCGACCTTCAACGGCATCCCGAACGACTTCACGTTCACGTCGCGCGCGGGCAACGCCCTCGGCAGCATCTACCACGCGACCCCGGCGGTCGTCGGGCCGCCCGGCACGCTGCTCCAGGATCCCGGCTACGTCGGCTTCGCCGCTCAGGCGTCGCCCGGGTGGGGCGCCCGGAAGAACATCGTGTACGCCGCGACGAACGACGGGCTGCTCCACGCCTTCTGGTCCGACGAGACGAAGCTCGAGAACAACGAGATGTGGGCGATGCTCCTGCCCGGGGTGATGCCGAGCATCAACGGCGGGTCGTACCCGTCCAGCCAGTCGTTCCTCCTCGACGGCGCGCCCGTCGTGAAGGACGTCGTCTGGGACCGGTCGTCGGCGACCAGCGGGAGCGGGAGCACGTCGAGCGCGTCCGATCCCACCGCGTGGCACACGATGCTGGTCGCGGGGTACGGCGCGTCGCAGACCGGGTACTACGCGGTCGACGTCACGAACCCGGACCCGACGGGCATGGCCAGCGGCTCGAACCCGCCCGTCGATCCCGCGCCGGTCGGGCCCGTGTTCCGGTGGCAGCTCACGAAGATGCCCTCGACGAACATGCCGCTCTTCGGCTCGCACTCGAGCACCCCCGCCATCACGACGCTCTTCATGGACCCGCACGACGGCGGCGGAACGCGCGAGATCGGCGTCGCGATCCTCTCCGGCGGCGAGGACGTCGTCCCGTCGACCCAGGCGAGCTGCCAGCGCTGGCCCAAGACCTCCGACTCGGCGCCCGTCAACTCGTACGCGGCGCGCACGAACGTGCGCTGCTGGAGCAACCCGACGGGCGGCGCCTCGCAGAAGTACACGGACATGGTGGTCGGCCGGTCGGTGAGCATCGTCCGCCTCGACACCGGCGAGATCCTCCACGTGTTCGCGCGCAAGAACGACTTCCAGGCGTACCCGTCGGACACGCTCACGAACGTGAGCCGCTACACGGACGTCGCCCTCGATTCGCCGATGACGGGCACGCCGGTCGTCTACCCGAGCGACGTCGGAACCGACACGACGAAGTTCTGGGTCTCGGACGCCGACGGGACCATCTGGCGGTTCGACGTCTCCGATCCGGAGCCGGCCAACTGGTTCGGGGAACTGTACCTCGACCTCTACAACCAGACAGTCGACACCGGCTCCACTCCGTGGAGCGACGGCCAGCCCGTGCAGGTGCCTCCGGTGCTCTCGCTCGACCCCGCCGGCGAGATCGTCCTGAACGTCGCGAGCGGCACGACCGACCAGTTCGACACCACCGGCACCGAGTACGTCTACTCGATCACCGAGAAGGTGACGGCGGGCACGACGCCGAAGCTCCGCGCCTACGTGAACTGGTGGATGCAGCCCGCCGTCATCGACAACCAGCCTGGCGAGCGCGTCTCGGGGCCCATGACGGTCTTCAACGGGACGCTCTACTTCTCCACGTACGCGGCCGCCACTCCGGGGACGCAGTCGTGCAGCGCGGGCGTCGCGCGTCTCTGGGGGCGCGACTTCGTGACGCCGGACGACTCGACCTGCACGGCGAACCCCACGAGCTGCAACCGGTCGATCGGCGGCCTGCGCGAGATGCAACCTCCGCCCCCCAACCCCGCGCAGTCGCCGGCGCCCGTCTACATCGAGCCGGACCTCTACGACTCCACGCTTCAAGGCAAGGTCATCCCCGGCGTTTCGATCAAGTCGACCCCGGCCTGCGCGAGCCTCGGCAACCCCGGCCCCGACTCCTACGTGGCGGGCGCGTCGCATGCGTCTCCCCAGAACTACACGCAGGGCGGCTACTCGCTCTTCACGCAGGTCGGAGCGAAGGGGACCAACGGCGCCACCACACGCCAGTTCGAGACGCCCGTCCCCACGCCCGTCTCGCCGACCCTCATCGACTCGTGGGCCGCGGTGCTCGAGTGAACCGTGCTGCGTCGCGGCACGCGGCACGAGCCGCCCCGGCAGCGATCGTGCTGGCGCTGGCGGCTCTCGGCTGCGCCAAGTCGGCACCGCCGGACGTGGGGACCTCGACGGCGCCCGGGCCTTCCGGCGCAGCCGGCGTCGTGCCGGTGGACCACCTCGCGCCCGACGAGCTGGTCGAGGGAACGCAGAAGGCGTTCGGCGTTCCCCTGCCCCGCGGACTCGAGGTCCAGGAGAGCTTCCCGGACGTCGTTCACGCGAGCGGCGAGATGTCCGTGCACGCGCTCGTGACCTACTTCCGGGCGCGCCTCCAGGGCGGCTCGGTGCGCGAGGGCGAACGCTCGGCCACCTTCGAGCACGTGACCGCCGCGGGCGCGCCGCCGGACACGGAGCTCATGGTGCACGTCGCCGTGGCGCCCGGGCACACGCTCGTGGACGTGGCCGCGACGCCCATCCGCCACGTGACCCCGGCGCCGGACGAAGCGTCGCGCTGGCGCGCGGTCGGGCTCACGCCGCAGGGAAAGGTGCTCGACAAGACGCACCTGGAGTGACGAGCGGGCGGACGTCGGCCGGAGAGGCCGCAGCCGTCCGCGTCACATGCAGAAGCCGACCTGGAAGATCTTCCACTTGCCGGGCGTGCACGTCGTCCCCGTCGGGCAATCCGCCTGCGTGCCGCAGATCTGGACCTCGCCCTGCGCGCACGGCCGCGGGCCGGTCGCCCCCGCGTCACTCGACTCGCAGACGACCGCCGTGCCCTCGGTCGCCTTCGGGTACGAGCACCCGGCAGGGACCGCGGGCGGGGTCGCGCCCTGAAGACAGCACGCGACCGCGGACGTCGCGCCGTTCGCAGTGCAGTCCGCGATCTGCGTGCACTCGATCGGGATGGCCGGCGCACCGGCGTCGGGGACGGCGGCGTTCGGACAGACCGCGCCCGTCGTGGCGCACTCCTGCGGCGCGAAGACGCCTCCGCCCTGGGCTCCCCCGAGGCAGCACTCCTGGCCGACGCCGCAGGTGAGGTCCGCCGTCCCGTCGAAGCCGCAGTAGATGACCCCCGCCTCGTCCTCGTGAAGCGTCGGCGACCCGCCGCAGTCGATGAGGCCCCCCTCGCTCGACGCCGCGTCACCAGCATCCCCGGCGCCACCCTCGGCGGATGAACCGCCGTCGGCGTTGCCGCCGGAGTCCGCGCTCGTCTCTGCCGCGTCGTCCCCCGAGGAGTCCACGCCCTGGCCGCCGTCGTTCCCGGCGGCGCCGTCCGCGCCGCCCCCGGCGTCCGGAAAGCTCGCAGCGTCCGGCCTCGCGCCGTCGTTGCCTCCCCCGCTCTCCGCCGACGTGGTCCCGTCGTGGAGGCCCCCTGCATCGGTGCTGGCGCCGGTCGACGACGTCGATGACGAGCACGCGGTGAGCGCCCCACCGGAGGTCCACACCGCAACCGCGACCACCGCGAGAAGGCGCTTCATGGGACGTCCTACGTTGCCCGACGTCCCGCACCTTCCTCGTGTCACCAGTTCAGTCGACGGGCACGGGGCCGCCGAAGAACCCGAACCACCGCAGGCCCCAGAGGACGATCGCCGCGCCGTAGACGACGACCATCGCCGCGAGGGTCCACTTGCCGACACGCGTCTTGTGGACCTGGATCGGCGAGCCGAGAACGAGCGTCGTCCACACGGTTGCCCCCATGAAGAGGAGCCCGACGGCGAGCACCGGGACGGCCAGGGGATGCATGCGCAGGGACGCCACGACGTCGCCCGCCAGAAGGAATCGCAAGGCGCGCGTCATTCCGCAGCCCGGGCACGGTTCGTGGAGAAGCCGCGCGAAGGAGCACCGCTGCCACCCGGTGACCACCGGCACCGCTGCGATCCCCCACGCCGCGGCGACACTTGCCGCGCGAAGCATCCGTCGGGGGAGCGCGGCGAGGGGCTCGTCGGGATCCCACATGCTCGGCTTCGGCGCCGAGCGCGACTCCGGGCCCGCGGGGGCGAGCACGGGAGCAGCGCGCGCTTCCATGGCGTCGATCAGCCTACCATCGCCCATCGACTCGTGAGAGCATCCCCGTTCCGGCGCACGCCGGGGGAGCCGTGGCTCCAGCCGCGGGTACTACGAAGAGCGGAGGGCGATCGCGCATGATGCAGAACGGCATGGAGACGGATCTCGTTCGAGCCGCCGGCTACGGACCGCCGGGGGGCGGACCTCCCGGATACGGGCCGCCTGGGGGTGGACCTCCTGGATATGGACCTCCGGGTGGCGGACCGCCCGGGTACGGGCCCCCTCCGGGCGGGCCTCCGGGCTACGGCCCTCCGCCCGGCGGCTTCGGGCCTCCTCCGGGCGGCTTCGGTCCTCCGGGCGGCCCCCCCGGCGGGATGATGATGGGCGGCGGCCAGAAGTTCAACCCGCTTGCCATCACGTCGATGATCCTCGGCATCCTCGCGATCCCGTCGTGCTGCTGCTGGTTCCTCGGCGCGCCGATGGCGGTGGCAGGCCTGGTCCTCGGCATCGTCGGCATCGGCAAGATCCGGCAGCAACCGCAGCTCTACAAGGGCGGCGGCATGGCGATCGCGGGGATCGTCTGCTCGGGTGTCGCCATCCTCCTCGACTTGGTCGCCATCTTCTCCACGATCGACGACAACCTGAAGAGCCAGTACGGCGGCGGGTTCTGAGCGTCCGCGGAAGTGAACGGGTCGGGGGTCCCCAGCGGGCTCCCGGCCCTCGTTCTTTTGTAGAAGATGCAAGACGCCGCCGCGAAGACCGAGTCCGCACCTCCGGCGGCCGACGCGCGCACCGCGGGTCGCGGCGGCATGGCCGTCCTCGGAGCGAAGCTCTTCTTTCTCGTGACGGGCTTCCTCCAGCAGCCGCTCCTGCGGCTCGCGGTGGGCCTCGGCGACTTCGGCGGTCTCGCGCAGGCGATGGTGGTCTCGAACACCGTCAACAGCGTCGTCATCCAGAGCGGCACCCAGGGAGTCAGCCGCGTCCTGGCTGGCGCGAAGGGGCACGAGGAGCACGCCCTCCGCGCGGCGCTTCGTGTACACGTGCCCCTCGCGCTCGTCGTGGCCGCGGCGATGTGCGCGTTTGCGCCGGCATTCGCAATCTTCGAGCGCGCGGACGACGTCGTCGCCCCGCTCCTCGTCCTCGCGGGCGTCGCCCTCCTCTACGGGATCTACGCGCCGCTCATCGGCGCCCTGAACGGCACGAATCGCTTCAGCAGGCAGGCACTCCTCGACGTCATCTTCGCGACGCTCCGCACGTTCGGCCTCGTCGGCTTCGGCTACGAATTCGTCCGCCACGGCGCCTCCGGCGTCCTCGGCACGACGGTCGGCTGGGTCTGCGCGGGCGCGGTCATCGTCCCGCTGGCGCTGCGCTCGACCGGGTTCGGCAAGGCCCCGCCCGCCGGCGCGCGGCCCGAGGGGGTGCCCACGTCGCGCGCCTACCTCGCGATGCTGCTCCCCATCGCGGGGGCGCAGCTCTGCACGAACGTGCTCCTGCAGATCGACATCGCGCTCCTCGGGCGGTTCCTTAGCGAGGCGTCGACCGGCTCTGGTCTGGGCGGCGAGGCGCAGCGCGCCGCCGTCAAGCAGTGGGTGGCCATCTACAAGGAGTGCCAGACCTTCGCGTTCCTGCCCTACCAGCTCCTCTTCAGCGTGACGCTCATCCTCTTTCCCATGCTCGCCCGCGCGAAGGCCGAGGGGGACGCGACCGCGATGCGCACCTACGTGGCGCGCGGTGCGCGGCTGGCGGCGATCTTCGGGGGTCTCCTCGTAGGCGCGGTCGTAGCGTTGCCCGAGTCCATGCTCTCGTTCGCCTACCCTGCGGCCGACGCCGCGCAGGGAGCCGACATCCTTCGGTGGATGGCGCTGGCGCAGGCGGCCTTCGCGATGCTCGGCATCGCGACGACCGTGCTGACGAGCATCGGCCGCGAAAGGACGGCCGCGCTCCTCACGCTCGCGGCTGTGATTGCCGTGGGCCTCGCATGCTGGGGCGTCGTTCCGGGAGCAGCGTTCGGGCACGAGCAGCTCCTCCGGTCGGCGCAGGCCTCGGGGGGCGCGCTGCTCGTGACCATGGTGATCGCCGGCATCATCGTGAAGGCGCAGACGGGCGCGTTCGTTCCCACGTCCACGGCCTTGCGCGTCCTGCTCGCGCTGGCGGCGTGCATCGCGCTTGGAATGGTCACCCCGCGCTTCGGCCGGTTCGTGACTCCGGTCATCGCCGCCGCGGTAGGCGCCGGCTACGTCGCGGTGCTCGTCGCGCTCCGCGAGATCGGGAAAGAAGATCTGGCGCTCGTGAAGGGGATCGTCCGGCGCCGGCGCTGAGCCGTCGACCGGACGCGCGGGGTTCCGCACCCGAAGAAAGGACCCTCGGGGTGGGCTAAGGTTCGGGCGTTGAACCAGCCGCCGCAGTCACCCGAGCCCCCGCGTCCCATCTTCACCGGGGACGTGCGCCCCGTCCGCGCGCCGCGGCCAATCGACCCGTGGAAGGGCTGGGCTACCTACGCCCTCATCGCCGCGAACGTGGCGATGTTCGTCTTCGAGCTCGCGTCGGGGGCCGGCGTTCAGGGCCCCAGCGCGGAGCAGATGCTGGCGCTCGGTGCCGACTTCGGGCCGCTCACCTGCCACGGCCAGCCCTGGCGGCTCGTGACGGCGATGTTCCTTCACTTCGGCATCATCCACATCGGCATGAACATGGTGTGCCTCTACCAGGTGCGGATCGTCGAGCGCATGATGAGCCGCGCCGAGTTCGTCGCGCTCTACCTCGCGTCGGGCCTCGTGGGTGGGCTCGCGAGCCTCGCCTTCCACCCGCTCGCGGTCTCGGCGGGCGCGTCGGGAGCGGTCTTCGGCATGTTCGGCGCTTTCGCGGCCGTCATGGTCGTCCGCCGCAGCCGCATCGATCCGCAGGCCTGGAAGCGCACGATGCAGAGCCTCAGCCTCTTCTTCGGCATCAACCTGGTGTTCGGCCTCTCGCAGCACGAGATCGACATGTCTGCCCACATCGGCGGACTGGCGGCCGGCTTTGCTGGCGCCTACGTCCTCGCGAAGACCGCGCGGCCCACCTCGAAGCCGCTTCTGCGAGCGCTCATCGTCCTCGGCGTCGGCGCCGCGATCGCGTTCGGCGGGATCCACGCCCTGCCGGGCTGACGCCTGCCACGGGGCCTCGTCGGCCACGAACGGCTCTCTCTCGACGCGGCGGGTGCGTCCCGCCCTGTCCCTGGCCACCCCCAAATCTGTCCCGGACAGGGGGTACCCCCCGGATCGCCCGGGGAATCGCGGCCCACGCGGGCGGCACGCGTCTCGCTGTAGGGCCGGCATCCCATGCTCGCCACGGCACTCAGCGCGACCCTCGTCGGCCTCCAAGCGCACCTCGTTCGCGTCGAGGTCGAGGGCCGTCGCGGCCCCACGTTCTTCGAGCTCGTCGGCCTGGCCGAAGCAGCGGTGCGCGAGAGCCGCGTCCGCGTGAAGAGCGCCCTCGCGCAGGTGGGCCTCTTCCTCGGTGAGTGCCAGATCGTCGTCAACCTCGCACCGGCCGACGTGCGCAAGAGCGGGAGCGGGTTCGACCTGGCGCTCGCCGCGGCCACGGCGGCGGCGCTTGGCATGGTGCCGCGCGAGTCGCTCGAGGGGGTGCTCTTCGTGGGCGAGCTCTCTCTCGAGGGCACGGTGCAGCCGCTGCGCGGCGTGCTCCCGCAGCTCCTCGGGGCGCGCGACCAGGGCGTTCGACGCGCGATCGTGCCGCGCGCGAACGCCCCCGAGGCGAGCCTCGTCGATGGCATCGAGGTGCGTGCGGCCGGGTCTCTGCGGGAGCTTCTCGACGCGCTCAACGGGGGCGATGCGCTGCCTCTCGTCGAGGGGAAACGTGACCTCGAGGAAGGGCCGATCGGGGCAGACCTCGCGGACGTGCGTGGGCAGGGCGCTGCGCGGCGGGCGCTCGAGATCGCGTCGGCAGGGGCGCACAACCTGCTCCTCATCGGTCCACCCGGCGCGGGCAAGACGATGCTCGCGCGGCGGCTCCCCGGGCTTCTGCCGCCGCTCTCGACCGAGGAGGCGCTCGAGGTCACCGCGGTCCACAGCGTCGCGGGTCTTCTCACGGCGACGCGCCTGTCCCGGTCGCGGCCCTTCCGAGCGCCGCACCACACGGTGAGCGAGATCGGGCTCGTCGGCGGCGGCGACGGGCCGCGCCCCGGGGAGGTGAGCCTGGCGCACCAGGGGGTCCTCTTCCTCGACGAGCTGGCCGAGTTCCGGCGGAGCGCCCTCGAGGCGCTTCGGCAGCCGCTCGAGGACGGCGTGGTCACCATCTCGCGTGCGCACGGCAAGGCGACGTTCCCGGCGCGCCTGCTCCTCGTCTGCGCGATGAACCCGTGCCCGTGCGGCTTCCTCGGCGACGGAACGGGACGCTGCGGGTGCACACCGGAGCGCGTCCGCGCGTACCGCGCGAAGATGAGCGGTCCGCTGCTCGACCGCATCGACGTGCACGTGGTGCTGCCACCCGTCGAGGTAACTGCGCTCCAGGGGGCCGCTCGCGGCGAAGCGAGCGCCGTCGTCCGGGCACGCGTCCAGCACGCGCGTGCGGTGCAGCGAGAACGGCTCGTCCGCCGGGAGGTCTCGATGTCGACCAACGCCTCGCTTCCGGCGCGGGATCTGGAGCGGATCGCGGTGCTGTGCCCCGACGGCGCACGGATGCTCGCCGCAGCCGTCGAGCGCCTCGCGCTCTCGGCGCGCGCGTACGGCAAGGTGCTGCGGGTGGCGAGGACCATCGCCGATCTGGACGGGTCCGACGCGCTCCGTCCCGCCCACGTCGCCGAGGCCATCGGCCTGCGCGTGCTCGATCGCGGCTTCGTCGCTGCGGCGGCCTGAAATGACTCGCGCCCCGGACGGTCCGGGGCGCGCGTGAAACGAGAACCGGAAAGGAAGCGAGCCATGCTGGATCAGATCGCGGACAAGATGCGCGCCATCAAGGGCGTGATGCTGGCGGTGGAGAAGCAGTTCGGAAAGGGCGCCGTGATGACGCTCGGCGACGACGAGGAGCCGGAGCCGATCGCGACGATCTCGACGGGGTCGCTCGCGCTCGACCTCGCGACGGGAATCGGCGGCTACCCGCGCGGGCGCATCGTCGAGATCTACGGCCCCGAGTCGAGCGGAAAGACGACGCTCGCGCTCCACGCGATCGCCGAGGCGCAGCGGTCCGGAGGCGTCTGCGCGTTCATCGACGCGGAGCACGCGCTCGACGTCGCGTACGCGCGCGGCATCGGCGTCGCGACGGACAAGCTCCTCGTGTCGCAGCCCGACACCGGCGAGCAGGCGCTCGACATCACCGAGATGCTCGTCCGGAGCGGCGCCGTCGACCTCGTCGTCATCGACTCGGTCGCCGCGCTCACGCCGAAGGCGGAGCTCGAGGGCGAGATGGGCGACGCCCACATGGGCCTCCAGGCACGCCTCATGAGCCAGGCGCTCCGCAAGCTGACCGCGGCGGCCTACCGCGGCGGCACCACCCTGATGTTCCTGAACCAGCTCCGGCAGAAGATCGGCGTCACCTTCGGGTCGCCCGAGACGACGACGGGCGGCAACGCGCTCAAGTTCTACGCATCGATGCGCTTCGACGTCCGGCGCATCGGGCAGGTGAAGGTCGGTGATGAGCCGGTCGGCGGCCGTACGCGCGTCAAAGTGGCGAAGAACAAGTGCGCACCGCCCTTCTGCGAGGCGGAGTTCGAGATCCGCTGGGGCGTCGGCGTCGATGCAACGAGCGAGCTGATCGATCTCGGCATCGCACGGGGCCTCGTCGACAAGGCGGGCAACCACCTGTCCTTCGCCGGCTCCCCGCTCGGCAACGGCCGCGAGCGTTCGCGCGAGACGCTCTCAGCGAGCGCCGAGCTCCAGAACACGCTGCGGCAGGCGATCGTCGCGGCGGGGCCGGTGCGCCCGGGAAGGAGGGTCGAAGCGGAAGCCTGAAAGGCGCCCTGGCGCAGCGGGGCGCCCGGCGCTGGTTCGCCGTGCGCTCCGTTCGCCGGTGCTCTTACTTCTGCCAGCGGTCGCGCAGGTAGGGCAGGAGCGTCTCGCCCATCCCCTTGATGTGATCGATGTGATCTTCCTTGGTCTGGCCCTCGAAGCCCTCGACGTGGAACGATCCGACGTTGCTCTCGTAGATCTCGCGCATACCCCGCGGGCCCACCGCCTCACGCTGCGTCTTGTCGACGCCCGCCTCGCGGAGGAGCTCCCCGATGGTCTCCGTCGTGCTCGGGTAGCCGATGGTCTGGATCGACGAGTGCGTGAGCGCGAAGAGCTTGTCTCCGTGCATCGCCTCGCGCGCGAAGCGCACCCACTTCTCCATCCCGGGCTCGTAGATGTGGTGCGGGCCGTCGTACATCGTATGGGGCCCGTCCGCGAGAAGGACGGCGTCCACGCGGTCGGCGACCCCCGGCTGCTTCAGGATTGCGCCGACCGACGCGAAACCCGCGCTCCACGCCGTGAGCGCGATTCGCCCGAGATGCGCGCCCGGGGCGCGGCCCGTCTTGTCGAGCGCGCGCTGCGCCTGCGCGAGGAGCGCGTCGAACGAGCCAGGAGCACGGAAGGCGGCGGAGTAGGCGTCCGACGCGATGCCCAGGTTCACGCTCACGACGACCACGTTCAGGCGAGCTTGCTCGACGTTGTTCTCCTGGAGGGACGGAATGCCGTGGAAGTGCACGACGAGGTCGTACGCACCGTCGACCGGGTGAAAGAACGTGGGGACGTAGAGGTCCGCATGCCCGAACTTGACGCGGGAGGGTTCTCCCTCGAGGACGCGCGCGCCCGCGCGGACGACCGCCTCCTGTGCGGCGGCCGAGCGGCTGGCCGGTGACTCGCCGCGCGCGACGGCAGCCGTCCCGGTGATACCGAGCAGGGCGATGGCAGGGACCAGCAGGCAACGGAGGTGGGCGGCGAGCATCGTGTCACTCCTTCGGGGGACTGCCGCCTCTTCAAGGGCCGCGCCGAAGAGCTCAAGTACGCGGCAATGCGTCGAATTGTGGGGTTGGAAGGGCCGCCGAAACGTGAGATGGCGAGGCAGCACGTTGCGGTCGTACGGCATCAGGGAGGCAATGCGCCCACGCGACCCTTTCAGCGGAAACGCCGCGGTTCCACGTGGGCGGACGAGCGGCACCCCGCTTGCTCAGACGATGGCGCATGTCCGGGGAGCGGTTCGACTCCGGCGCGGTCCTTTCGCGCGCGACACCCGTGCTCACGTTCGCGACTCTCGGCGCGGCTGGTGATGGCACAGGCGATCCTTCGTGTGCCCGCGCCAAGATGCCCACACTGGCGCCGGTGTGGACCGAGCGCGTCGACGCCGTCGCGCCGCGCGGCCACAGCCTGCCGGTCATCCCGCGCATCGTTCGCCGCACGCTCATCGTCGACTCCGCGCTCGTGGCTCCCCTCGCGCGCGCCGCCAGCGCCGCGCGCCGCGCGGGCCTCGGTACGCTCCTCTTCATGGCGCTGGGTCTCGGGACGTTGGGCGCGATCGCCGGCCTCGGGATGCGGTCGCTCTCCGACGAGTTCGTGGCCAACTCTTCGGACGACGCTCTCACCTCCCCGGCGCACGCGTACGACGCCACTGGCGTCGAGCACCTCCTCGCGCGCGCCCTCCCAGGCGACCGCGTCGAGCATGCGCCCACCTCGGCTGCCTCGTCGCCCCCCACGACGGCGCCCGCCCCCACGGCTGCGCGCGCCGCACACGCCACGGTGCATGCCTCCGGGCTGCACGTGCACGCGCCAGCGCCGCCCGCCCACACCACCTTCGCGGCCTCCCACGCCGCCGCCCGAAAGCACGCTTCCCCCTCCGCGCTCGCGCGCCGCTGAGCCGATGCTGTTGCCGCGGGGGTCGCGCGCGACCCCTCGAATGCCATAGTCTGGGGCTGCGTGAGTAACCCTCGCCGCCCCATACCTCCGCCTCAGCCCACGCCCCCAAGGCCCCCGGTTCGCACGCCCTCCGCGCCGCCCGCATCCGGTTCGGAACCGGCGCCTGCCGCCAGCGCGCGCATGCCCGGCGGCACGCCGCCCAGCGGCCAGGCAACGCAGCCCTTGATCGACATCCCCGGAACGGCGCCCCGGCCTCCGTCGTTCTTTCCCACCGGTCAGGACGGCCCTCCGACGATGCTCAAGCGCGATGACCAGAGCGTCGCCACGGTGCGGCAACTCATCGATACCGTCGCCATTCCACGCCTGTCGCTGACCGTCGAACGCGAGTCGGGCAAGGCCACGTCGCGTACGGTGATCTACGACGGAGACCTCTGCCGCATAGGAACACACTCGTCGAACGACCTGGTCCTGCAGGACCCGGCGGTGTCACGCTTCCACTGTCGCCTCGTCCGCGAGGAGGGCGCGTGGCGCGTCCGTGACTGGGGCTCGCTCAACGGCACCCGCATCGAGAGCGTGCGCATTCGCGACGCGGACCTCCCGGCCGACGCGACGCTCGCGGTAGGCGACTCGATCGTCCGCGTCCGCGCCGTGGCGCCGGCAGGCCAGGCAGTCGTCCCGATGATCCCCGCGTTCGGCCAGCTCGCCGGGACGAGCGTTCCGATGCGCAAGCTCTTCGCGCTGCTCGAGAAGGTCGCCCCCAGCGACATCAACGTTCTCATCGAGGGCGAGAGCGGGACGGGCAAGGAGCTCGTCGCGAACGAGATCGGCCAGCGCAGCCCACGCGTAGAGCGCCCTTTCGTCGTGGTCGACTGCGGCGCCATCAGCCCGAACCTCGTCGAGTCGGAGCTCTTCGGACATCTGCGCGGGAGCTTCACGGGCGCCGATCGCGACCGCGTCGGCGCATTCGAGGCGGCCGACGGCGGCACCGTCTTCCTCGACGAGGTGGGCGAGCTGCCCCTCGAGCTCCAGCCGAAGCTCCTGCGCGCCATCGAGGCACGCGAGATCCGGCGCGTGGGGGAGACCAAGCCGCGCAAGGTGAACGTCCGCGTCATCAGCGCCACGAACCGCGACCTCGAGCGCGAGGTCAACCGCGCGCGGTTCCGCGAGGATCTCTACTTCCGGCTCGCCGTCATGACGGTACGCGTGCCCCCGCTCCGCGAGCGCCTCGACGACCTGCTCATCCTGATTCGCGTCTTCCTCCAGGCCATCGGCGTCCCCGACCAGGAGCGCCTGTTCACGCCGCAGGTCCTCTCCGAGATGAGCCGCCACGATTGGCCCGGCAACGTCCGCGAGCTGCGGAACTACGTCGAGCGATCCATCGTGCTCCAGAAGGCGGGGCCGGCGATCCGCCGGTCCACGCCGGGCGTGTCCTTCGGCGTGCCGGGCGCGGTCGACATCTCGGTCCCGTTCAAGATCGCCAAGGACGCTTCGATCGACACGTTCGAACGCGCCTACCTGACGGCGCTCCTCGAGGCGGCGGGCAACAACATGAGCAAGGCGGCGCGCATGGCCGGCATGGACCGGATGTACCTCCATCGCCTCGTGCAGAAGCACGGCCTGCGCGGCGGCGGGACGGCCGGCGGCGCGCCTCCCATCGGCGGCCCTCCCTCCTCGAGCGGCTGACGCGGCGTCCCTACGACCGTACGCCCGCGCGGCCGGCTCGACCCCGTGGCCCGGCGAGGCGCGCGCCTCGCCTGCGACGACACACCCTGCGCGCTCCGGGTATGCTGGCGCCCCATGCCCGTCGCCCTCGTCTTCGGTTCCGACGCCATCCCCTCAGGGCAGATCGTCACGCGCGGCGTGCGCGGCAAGGAGCAGGTCTCGGGCCTCTTCGAGGTCGCCGCGTACGTCCAGCCGGCCACCGACGGCGATCTCCTCGAGGACGGCGCCGCGGATCTCTTCGCGAAGCCCTGCTGGATCGCCGTCGACGGTGCCGACGTCCTCGTGCGCGGCATGGTCCGCGACGTCCAGCTCGAGGACGTCTCGTCGACCGACCCTCCCTTCTACCGCATCACCGTCGTACCGCGCCTCTGGCGCGCCACGATGACGCGCCGGTGCCGCATCTTCCAGGACCTCTCGGTTCCCGCCATCGTCCGCTCCGTCCTCGAGGCGCTCGGCTTCGCGCCGACCGACTCGGACTTCCGCCTCGGCGGCGCGTACCCGAAGCGCGAGTACGTCGTCCAGTACGAGGAAACCGACTACGACTTCCTCTGTCGTCTCTGCGAGGACGAGGGCATCTTCTTCTGGTTCGATCACGGGGGCGACGTCGATCTCGTCGTCTTCGCCGACGGGAACGGCTCGTCGCGCGCGGGCACCGACCACCAGTCGGTCGCCTTCCAGGTCGGTGTCACGACGCGGCAGACGGTGTCGGAGCTCACGCGCACCGTCCAGTGCGTGCAGAGCTCCGTGCAGCTGCTCGACTACAACTGGCGCACGCCGAAGATCGCGCTCGACGCGACGGCCAAGGTCGACCAGGGCACCACGGGCACGCTCGTCGACACGCGCACCCCCTACCACGACATGACGGCCGGCAACCGGCTCGTCAAGATCCGCGCGCAGGAGATCGCCTCGACGCACGCCGTTTACCGCGGGACGTCCGACGTCGTGACCCTGCGCGCCGGCGACCAGATGGGCGTCACCGGGTTCCCGGTGGCATCACTCGATCAGACGTACTTCGTGACACAGGTCGCCTACGAGTTCGAGCGGCAGGGGCAGCACGGGACGACCCAGGGCGCCGCGTACGCGAACACCTTCACGGCCATCCCGCTCACGGTGCCGTTCCGCGCTCCGCGCGTGGCGCCGCGTCCCGTCGTTGCGGGGTTCGTCTACGCGACCATCGACGGCCCGAACACGGGCGCCGCGGCGCCCATCGACGACCAGGGCCGCTACAAGGTGGTCCTCCCCTTCGACACGACGCTCCAGGGGACGGGCACGGCCACGCGGTGGATCCGCATGATGCAGCCGCTGGCGGGGGCGTCCTACGGCGTCCACTTCCCGCTGCGCGTCGGCACCGAGGTCGCTCTGACCCACGTGAACGGCGACCCGGACCGCCCGGTCATCGCCGGCGCCATCCCGAACGCCCTAACGCCTTCGCCCGTCTCGAAGGCGAACTCCACGCAGAGCGTCATGCAGACCCACACCGGCGTCCGGATCGAGATCGAAGAGAACGCGACCTGATCGGAGGCGACAGCCGCCTGCGGGGCGGCGTCGCCCGGCTCGTCGCCCGCACGCAGTTCCCCGCCTTTTGGTATCTTGCGCGGTCATGCCGACCTCGATCAGCCCGTCGTCCCAGCAGTTCACGGCTTATGGGCTCAAGTCGAACACGGCGACCTTCACCGTCGACAACACGTCCGGTGCCAGCGCGGTCGCGGTCGCGATCACAGGCAGCGATCGGGTGAGCGTGACCCCCTTGCAGGTGGCCGCGGGCGCATCGACCACGGTGACGGTCACCTACTACCTGACGACCACGGCTGCGACGACGGCCACCCTCACCGCCGGCACCGCCAGCGCGACGCTCTCGTTCACGCCACAGACCCCCCTCGCGATCGCGGCGTCCGTCGACTTCGGCACGATCACCCCGGGGAGCTCGGCGATCAACGGCCTCTCCATCCAGAACCGCTCGGACGACACGCCCGGCACGCTCACCGCGGCCAGCGCGCCCTTCAGCTATCCCTCGACCTGGACGACGGTCCCGTCGAATGCGCTCGCCACCATCTCCGCCACGTATTCGCCGACCGCGGTGAACAGCGACTCGCAGCAGCTCACGCTGTCGGTCGGGAGCTGGACGGCGACGTGCACCCTGACCGGCGTCTGCTCGGACTCGACCGACGACACGAGCGACGACGACGACGACGAGGACTCGGGCGCGTCCGACACCGTCGACACGTCGAACCAGTCCTATTTCATCTCGGTCCCGACCGAGTCGACGATGTTCAACCTCGGCCGGCAGCGCAGCGCGACGATCAAGATCGACGGCTTCGGCGTGTCCACCACGGGGTCCGGCTACGTCAACGTCGGCGACGACTTCGGCCTCATCTCGGCCGCGACGGTCTCGATGCAGGCCGCCGAAGACATGAACCTCACGGCGACCGGGGACGCCGTATTCTCGGCCGCGGGGTCGGCGTTCCTCTTCGGGAACGCGGGCGTGAACATCGGTACGCTCTCGGCGAAGCCGACGTCGAACACCGACGGCGACCTGATGCCGAACGACGACGGCGTCCAGCAAGCCAAGAGGTACATGGCCGACGCCATGGTCGCGTTCGCGACGCTGGACACGGCCCTGGCCGCGTACCAGCTCCTCAACTTCGGACTGCAGACGAAGGAGGCCGTCGAGTCGGGCGAGGCGAAGCAATGGGGGACCAAGAGCACGATCACGCACATCCTGGGGCTCATCGCCGGGATGGCGGCCACCGCCGTCTCCGCGACGAACAGCATCGGCGCGATCAGCGCGGTCGCGGGCACGGACGGGGGTGACAAGCTCGCCGCGACGATCGCGAAGGGTCTTCCCCCGATCACGATGTTCGCGGAGGGTGGACTCCTCGTCGGGACGCCCGCCTTCGCGAGCTACTACGCCGCAGCAGGCATGGTGCTCGGTTCGCTCTACCCGCTCCTCTTCGGCTTCGACACGGCCGTCTCGGCGGTAAACGACCTCGCGCTCACCGCGACGACCGGCGAGCTGAACGCCTCCGGCAAGGAGACGATCATCTCCGGCCAGGACTCGATCGAGATCAAGTGCAAGACGGAGATCGGGATCACCTCGCAGTTCGACACGAGCGGCGTCGGCACGATCGAGCTGAAGCCCGCGTCGGTCGAGATCAAGGCGGGGAAGCCGATCGTCACTCCCGTGGAGCTCTCGAGCCTCGAGATGGCCACGGCGTCGTGGAAGGCTGGGGTCGAGTCGGTGGCGGCCATGGGGTCGTCCGAGATCGCGATGACCCCCTCATCCGTCGAGGTGACGGTCGAAGGCGCCGCGGGCGAGACGAAGATCGAACAGAAGCCCACCGAGATCACGATCAACGGAGGGGCCACGGGGAAGATCATCCTCCAGTGCGGGACCTGGCAGATCACGATCGACGGCACCTCGGGCATCACGTTCGGGAAGGCCGACGTCGCGTCGCTCAAGCTCGAGGCCGCCGGCGCGACGCTCGCGACCGCCGCCACCACGTCGGTGAAGCTCACCGCGGCCGACGTGACGACCACCGCCGGGGCCTCGTCGATCAAGGCCGCCGCCGCGGGCATCACGTACACCGGCACGATGCACAGCCTCGGCTGAGGTCTCCGTGCGCGCGCCACGACCGAGCAAGCGAGCCGTCGCAGCATGCGCTGTCACGGTCGCCCTCGCGGGCTGCGGGGGTCGGACGGACCTGCTGCTGCTCGGCGAGGAGGGCGGGGCGGACGCTACGACATCGAGCTCGGGAGGCGACTCGGGATCGGACACGGGCTCAGGCTCGGGACCCGAGTCGGGGTCGGACACGGGGTCCGACGCCGGCGGGTGCCCGCAGACCGCGTGCGCCTCCGGCGCGTCGCGGTCGTGCAACGGGTACGGGACGCAGACGTGCAGCGCGTACTGCGAGTGGGGACCCTGCTCGTGCCCTTCCACCCCCGGGTGCACGCCGGCGACCACGCAGTGCGCCGGCAACGCCGTGGAGACGTGCGACGCGTGCGGTCAGTGGGGCAGTCCGTCGCCGTGTGCAGCGGCGAGGCCCTTCTGCTCGAACGGCGTCTGCGACGACCCGCCGAGCTGCCAGCCGGGTGGCGCCGGGATGACCAACTGCGGCGGTAGCGGCAGCGACAGCTGCTGCGCGAGCCCCGAGATCGGAGGCGGGACGTTCTACCGGTCGTACCCGCCGGAGGCGAACGGCAGCGCCTACGCGGACCCGGCGACGGTGAGTGGATTCCGGCTCGACGACCTCCTCGTGACGGTGGGGCGCTTTCGTCAGTTCGTGAACGCGGTGCTGCCTCCCGACGGCAGCGCGGGTTGGGTCCCGTCGGCGGGCGCAGGGAAGCACGCGCACCTGAACGACGGGCGAGGCCTGATCGACGTCGGCTCGGCTGCGGAGGGTGGCGTCGCCTACGAACCCGGCTGGATCGATTCGGACGACGCCGACGTCGCGCCGACCACGAGCAACCTGACCGTCGCCGGCGACTGCCCGTCGGCCGGGACGTGGACGAGCGCCGCAGGCGACCAGGAGAACCTGCCCGTCAACTGCGTGAACTGGTGGGAGGCGTACGCGTTCTGCATCTGGGACGGAGGCTTCTTGCCGAGCGAGGCGGAGTGGGAGTTTGCGGCGGCTGGCGGCAGCCAGCAGCAGGTGTACCCGTGGGGCTCGACGGATCCGGGGACGACCAACGAGTACGCCATCTACGGTTGCCTCTATCCCGGCGGTGATCCGCTGGATTGCTCGCAGACCACGGCCAATATCGCCCCCGTTGGGACCACGACGCTCGGCGTCGGACCCTGGGGGCAGCTCGACCTCGTAGGGGAGCTCTGGGAGTGGACGCTCGACTGGTACGCGCCCTTCGTCACACCGTGTATCGATTGCGCCGACCTCACGGGGGGCGGGTTCCGCGTGAACCGCGGCGGCGACTGGAACGACATCACCGAGCCGCTGGTGGTCCCGAATCGCGAGGGCTGGGACGACCCGTCGCTCCGCACTCGGTACTACGGGTTCCGCTGCGCGCGCTCTCCGTGAGCATGGCGAGAGTGACCATCCGCAGCGGCGCCTTTTGCGGCTATCGTGATCCTCGAGCCATGCGCTGGGCGGGCCTGCGATTCGCGATCCTCGCCGTGGTATTCGGCGTGATCGGACCGACGTTCTTCGCGTGCGGGTTCTCCCCCGCGATCGACGAGGGAGCCATCGCCTGCGGCGTAGGCGCCGCCTGCCCTCCCGGCTTCACGTGCGCTGCCGACGGCCGCTGCTATGCGCACCCGGGCGCCGCGTGCGGGAGCGGCGCGCCCTGCGGCGCGGCCCAGCAGTGCGTCGCGGGCGCCTGCATTTGCCCCGGATGCGACGCAGCCACGAGCGACTCGTGCGATCCATCCGGGACCTGCGCCTGCGGGGGCGAAGCCGCGTGCAGCGCCGGGCAGGCGTGCGTCGGCGGCGCGTGCACGTGCAACCAGGCGTCGTGTCCCGACGGGTGCTGCAGCGGGTCGACCTGCGAGAGTGGGCAGGACCCCTCCGCTTGCGGGAACGCCGGACAGCAGTGCACGGCATGCCCCTCCGGCGATACCTGCAACGGAGCTTGCTCGAGCTGCACGACGCCGTGCCCGGACGGCTGCTGCAGCGGCACGGTCTGCCACCCCGCGACACTGACCACCTGCGGCACAGGCGGCGCGTCGTGCACCGCGTGCAACGCCGACGAGGCAGACGGCTGCTCGGCCGCGGGGGACTGCTCGTGCGGCGGAAATCCGGCGTGCGCCGACGGGCAGCGCTGCGTCGAGGGACTCTGCAGCTGCGATGCGACGTCGTGCCCGGACGGCTGTTGCAACGGCACCACCTGCACGACGCGCTCGGCTGCGAGCTGCGGCGCAAACGGCGGGACGTGCATCGACTGTGGGACCACCGCGAGCGACGGGTGCTCGGCGTCCGGCGCGTGCGAGTGCGGGACGTCGGCCCCGTGCGGCCCGGGCCAGCGCTGCCAGAGCGGTGTCTGCACGTGCGATGCGACCACCTGCCCGAGCGGCTGCTGCCTGGACGGCGCCTGCACGGCAATCACGCGGTCCACCTGCGGCCCGGTGGGCGCGACGTGCAGCGTGTGCGACGCGCTCACGTCGGACGGTTGTGAGGGCGGCACGTGCTCGTGCGGGAAGGGCGCCCAGTGCGGCTCGGGTCAGCACTGCTTGAACGGGGCATGCGTATGCGACGGGGCCTCGTGTCCGACGGGCTGCTGCGCCGGGACCGTCTGCCAGGCGGGGAACAGCGGCCCGGCTTGCGGCAGTGGCGGAAGCGCATGCCAGAGCTGCCCGGGCGGCGAGACGTGCTCGCAGGGGACGTGCAGCGGGTGCGCTGCGTCGTGCGCCGGGTGCTGCTCGGGGCCAACGTGCAACGCGCGGTCGGCGTCGACGTGCGGCGTCGATGGCGAGCGATGCACCGCGTGCGACTCCACGCGTTCGGACGGGTGCTCCGCGGCGGGCGACTGCTCGTGCGGCGGAGGAACCGAGTGCGCGGTCGGGCAGGCTTGCTCCGGCGGCAAGTGCGTGTGCGACGCCGCGTCGTGTTCGACCGGATGCTGCAACGGCGCGACCTGCATCTCCGCGCCGTCGTTGGCGGAGTGCGGTGCCGGAGGGGGGGCTTGCTCCGCGTGCGACTCGACGAAGGCGAACGGATGCTCGGCCGCGGGCGACTGCTCGTGCGGCACGGGTCAGGCGTGTGGAACCGGGCAGGCCTGCGTCGGCGGGACCTGCGTCTGCAACGCGACCTCTTGCCCGGGTGGCTGTTGCCAGAACAACGTATGCGAAACGGAGGCGCCGGCGACGTGCGGCGCCCCGGGCGCGACGTGCTCGTCGTGCGGCACCGTCGCCGACGGGTGCTCGGCGGCCGGGGCGTGCACGTGCGGCGGGAAGACGGCCTGCGCGTCGGGCCAGATCTGCTCGAAGGGTAGCTGCGCTTGCAACGTGAGCTCGTGTCCCAACGGCTGCTGCGACGGGAATGGGATGTGCCAGGCCGGGACGTCGAGTTCGGCGTGCGGCACCGGGGGTTCGTCGTGCCAGGCGTGCCCGGGCAACGGCTCCTGTTCGGGCGGCGCCTGCACCGGGTGCTCCAGCGCGAACTGCAGTGGGGGATGCTGCGTCGGAGCGACGTGCACGACGCCCACGGTCTCGGCGTGCGGGACCGGAGGAACCGCCTGCTCGTCATGCGACCCGACGCGGGCCGACGGCTGCGAGGCGGGCACGTGCACCTGCGGCGGGCAGGGAATGTGCGTCCTCGGCCAGGAGTGCGTCGACGGCAACTGCGTGTGTGACGGCACGTCGTGCCCGACCGGGTGCTGCTCG
Organism: Polyangiaceae bacterium; assembly: GCA_036490515.1. Taxonomy (GTDB): domain Bacteria; phylum Myxococcota_A; class Polyangia; order Polyangiales; family Polyangiaceae; genus Palsa-1150. The sequence goes on along the minus strand of DASXDU010000019.1, from coordinate 53,048 downwards.
AACAACAGGTGCCTGTTCCCGTCGACGGTCAACTGCGGAACGGGGGGTGGGGCGTGCACGACGTGCGATCCGCAGGCCGCGAACCGCTGCGCGGCCGGGGTATGCGAGTGCGGCGCCAACCCGTCGTGTGGCACGGGGCTGGTCTGCTCGCACGGTGCATGCGCCTGCACGACTGGCTCGTGCTCTGGTTGTTGCGCGGCCGGTGGCACGGCCTGCGACACCCCGGGCCCGTCGACCTGCGGCGTCGGCGGTTCGACGTGCGTCGACTGCGGAACGAGCAGCGATGGCTGCAGCGCGACGGGCAGCTGCACGTGCGGCGGCGGGCTGCCGTGCGGGGCGGGGCAGAAGTGCCAGAGCGGCTCGTGCACCTGCGATCCGACGCAGTGCTCGGGGTGCTGCTCGGGCGCGAGCTGCGAGGCCGGCAACACCCCTCCCGCGTGCGGCACCAACGGCGAGACGTGCCTCGTTTGTACGAGTGTCGGCGACGGATGCGCGAACGACGCGTGCACCTGCGGCGGCGCGGCACCCTGCGGGCCAGGCACGGAGTGCATCGGCGGGACGTGCGTCTGCGACGCGACGTCGTGCGCGGACGGCTGCTGCTCGGACAACGCGTGCATGACCATCGCCTACCCGAACTGCGGCGTGGCCGGCGGGACGTGCGACGTGTGCGACACATCGTCGGACTCGTGCGCGGCGGCGGGCACGTGCGAGTGCGGCTCGACGGGAGGCCCGTGCGAGGGCGGGACGTGCTCGTCGGGGGCGTGCGGCCCCTGACGTGCGGCCCCTGACGGAGCGGGCGGCTTCAGGACGGCGCCGGCGCCTTCAGAAGGAAGACACCACGACGAACGCGGCGCCGTGGTCGGCGGGCGCGATCGCGGCGACGGGGCGCGTCTCGGCAGAGCGGCGTGGCCAGCCGAGGTAGGTCAGCACGGCGCCGGCGGCGATCGCCGCACCGCCCACGACGTACAGGACGGTCGCGGCCCCTGCGTCGGTGCGACCGCTCCGGTAGTCCGACTGGTATGCGCTGTTCCACGTGCCGTGCTGCGACGACACGCGCGCGACCTCGCTCGAGAGGGAGGCCGCATGGAGGCCCAAATAAGCGGCCGTGCCGACGAGCACGATGCCGGCGCCGGCGGACGCCAGCCCGGCGACGCGCAGGACGGGACGCTCGGCGGCGGGCGGCGGCGGCTCGCGGGGTAGGGGCGGCTGAAGCGGAGCGGGACCGACGGAGGGCGCCTGCGTCGCGGCCGCCTGCTCCGCCGCGCGCCTATCGGCCTCGGCTCGCTCGGTCTCCGCTCGTCCCGCGTCTGCCCGGCGCTGCGCGGCGAGCTGCTCTTGCGACTCCGCGAGCAGCTTCTCGACGAGCGCGCGGTTCGGAGCGTCCGGCTTCTCGCGCAGGTATCCCTGGAAGAAGAACACCGCGCGCTCGTGGTCCTTGAGCATCCGGTGGCACTGCCCGAGGTCGAACAGGAGTTCGGGCCTCGGCAGGAGCTCGTACGCCTTGCCGTAGAGGTCGAGCGCCTGCTGGAAGTGCCCCACCTCGTATTCGATGGTGGCGCGCTGGACGAGCGCTTTCGCCTGTTCGAGGGGAGCCTGAGCGTGGGCGACGGCCGGAGCTGCGAGAGCGAGCAGGGCCCCGCCGGCGACGAGGTGCGTCCGCATGCTCACTCGAACGGATTGATGACGGCGGAGGGATCGTTGGTGGCCGTACCCCTCGGCGCCTTCTTCGTGGATGCCGCCGGTGACGCGTGCTTGCCTGCCGGTGCGAGCGCGCCCCGGCGCGACGCCAGCCCGGGGACGAGTGGGCCCGCGGCCGGCTCGCTCGTCGACGCCGCCGGCGCCCGCACGAGCTCCGGAGCAGGAGCCGGCGCCGTGGAGGGAACTGCGGCCGGCGCCTCCACCTGCGTGGGGGCGGGTTCGAGCGTCTGCACGGCGGTGCCGGCGGGGGGCGCGGGCGATCTCACGATGAAGGCCGCGGCCACCAGGACGCCCACCGCTGCGGCTGGAACGAGGACCGGTCCACGCAGCCAGAAGGGCCGCTTCGCCCTCGCACCGACCGCCCTCCAGGTAGCCCCGCTCCCGCCGGTCGTCAGGAGTCGACGGCCGTCGCTCTCGGGGAGCGTCGCAGCCTCCTGCAGGGCTCGAATCGACACCCTCCCCGGCACGGGCGTGGGTGGTCGGACGTTGTCACCGCCGTCGCGGATGATTCGCACGATGTGCTCGATCCGAGGCTGCGCGTTGGCTGGTGCGAACGGCGCGAGATCCTGCGCGAGCTCGCCGACGTTCTGGTACCGAACCTCGCACTCCTTCTCGAGGCAGTGCTCGATGACCTCCTGGAGGCCGTCCGGCATGCCGGTGCGAACGGACCGCAGCGGAAGCGGAGGCATCGTGAGGATCGCGGTGCAGAGCTCCGGGAGCTGGTCGCCATCGAAGGGGAGCCGACCCGTGAGTAGCTCGAAGAGCACCACGCCTATCGCCCAGACGTCCGCGCGCGCGTCGACGGCGCCGGAGGAGCGCAGCTGCTCGGGCGACATGTAGACGGGCGTCCCGAACTTGTCGTCGGCGTGCGTCAGCTCCCGCCCGGAGGTCGATCGCTTCGCCGAGAGCTTCGAGATCCCGAAGTCGAGGATCTTGAGGACGGACTTTCCCGCGGCCCGCGTCGACAGGAAGAGGTTGTCCGGCTTGAGATCGCGGTGGACGATGCCCGCCACGTGCGCCTCGGCGAGCGCCTCGCAGGCCTGCAGCACGTAATCCACTGCGCGCTCGACCGAGAGGGGCCCGCTCGCGAGGAGCAAGCGTCCAAGATCGGTCCCGTTCAGGTGCTCCATCACCATGTACGGGGTTCCGTCGCCGAGACGCCCGACGTCGTAGATGTGGACGATATGCTCGGAGCGGATGCGGGCGGCCACGCGCGCTTCGCGGAGGAATCGCTCGGCGGCGTTCTGGCTAGCGAGGGCGGCCGGCCGCAGGTACTTGATGGCTACCGTCTGGTCGAGCTCGACGTGCTTGGCGGCCACGACCACGCCGATGCCGCCCTCGCCGATCACCCGCTCGACGACATACTTGTCCGCGAGTACGACGCCGGGCGCGAAACTGTCGCGCGGGGGCGGCGGCGCGGGCGCGGGCGCAGGCGACGCCGCCTGCAGCCCTGCCTCGCTGCCTGTTGCAGTGTCCTCGCGCGACTCGACGCTGGGTTCGTCTTGCACGGCGGAAAGCCCCAGCGAGAAAGAGTAGTCCCGAATCCGGGCCCCCTCGCGTCTCTTTTTTTCCGGGGCCCGCGCGGGCGGCCGGGGCCTCGGCCCTCCTCGCCCCTCCACCGGCGGGAACTCTCGGCACCGAGCGCAGCCGCCCGAAACCGCAGGGCGTGCACGGCCCGATCTTGGCGAAGTCACACGGGATTTGATGTACCGGCTTGCTCGGCAGTGGCTGCTCCGCCTCCGGACGGGCGCAGGGCAGCGAAGGTTGCAGGCCTCGCGTCGGCTCGCGTAGCGTGGCGACGTAGCTGGTCCCGCTGGTCCCTCTGGTCCCTCGGCCTCCCGCAGCGTCCCGCGCCCTCCCGCACCCTTCCGCGGCGCCCTCGTAGCATCCTCGTAACGTCCTCGTAGAAACGGAATGGCTTCGTCGAAAAAGCGCATCTTCATCTCGGGCGTCGCCGGGTTCCTCGGCAGCCACCTCGCGGACGCGTTCCTCGCCGACGGCCACGAGGTCGTCGGGGTCGACAACCTGATGGGCGGCTATCTCGACAACGTGCCGAAGGGCGTCGAGTTCCACGCGATCGACTGCAACGATCTCGCGAGGCTCCGCGAGCACGTGCACGGGTGCCACGTCGTCTACCATTGCGCGGCAACGGCCTACGAGGGGCTCTCCGTCTTCAGCCCTCACCTCGTGACCCAAAACATCGTCACCGCGGCAACCGGCATGATCTCGGCTGCCATCGCCAACGGCGTCGGTCGCTTCGTCCTCTGTTCCTCGATGGCCCGATACGGCTCGCAGGAAGTTCCTTTCACCGAGGACATGACTCCCCGACCACAGGACCCCTACGGCATCGGCAAGCATACCTCGGAGCTGATCCTCCAGAACCTGGCCGAGGTGCACGGCATGGAGTGGGTGATCGCGGTACCGCACAACATCATCGGCCCGCGGCAGAAGTACGACGACCCGTATCGCAACGTCGCCGCCATCTTCATCAACCTGATGCTGCAGGGCCGCCAGCCGATGGTCTACGGCGACGGCATGCAGAAGCGATGCTTCAGCTACATCTCGGACGACGTGGCGCCGCTCAAACAGATGGCCTTCGACCCGGCTTGCTCGGGAGAGGTGATCAACATCGGGCCCGACGGCGAGTTCGTGACGATCCTCGAGCTCGCCGAGACTGTCGCCCGGCTGCTGGATTTTCGGCTCGAGGTAAAGCTCACCCGCCCGCGACCGCGCGAGGTCTATCTCGCCAACTGCTCCGCCGACAAGGCGCGGCGCATGCTGCAGTACGACCCGCGCATCTCGCTCGAGGACGGCTTGCGCTCGATGATCGACTGGATCCGTTCGCGCGGCCCGCGCCCGTTCGAGTACCACCTGGAGCTCGAGATCGCGAACGACAAGACGCCCGACACGTGGAAGAAACGCCTCCTCTGAACGGGCCGCGCCCTCGCGGCGTCGACCTCGTCTTCTTCGACGGCGGCGGTGCCCACAGGAGCGGGGCCACCTCCCTGCGCGACGCGCTCCTCGCCGTGCAGCCGGGCCTCGATGTCCGACTCGTCGATGCCACGACCGGAATCTTTCTGCACGCGCCAGGCCTGCGCCGGCTCTTCGGCGGCGGCATCGCGCTCTACAACGCAGCCTTGAAATCCGAGCGCATGTACTTCGGTGACCTCGCGTGGGCGATGCGCGCGGGCGCCTCGCTGTCTCGGGCCATGCGCGCCGGCGCGATGCCCGCCGTGCGCGCGTTCTTCCGCGAAGCACCGCCTCGCGTGGTCGTCTCGTTCGTGCCGATGCACAACCGCCTCTTCTTCGAGGCACTGCGCGCGGAGCGGCCGGACGCGCGGTGCATGGTCGTCCCGGTCGACTTCGCGGAGCTCTTCCCCGGGTACTGGTTCGACGCGGGGTTGGATGCGGACTTTCATTGCGGCACGCAACGCCTCGCCGAGGACGCCCGTTCCGCCGGCATCCAGGCGTCGCGCGTCCACGCAATCCACGGCATGCCCATCCACCCGCGCTTCCGCGAGCACGGGGCCGTCGACGCCGTCGATCGGCGGGTTGCGCTCACGGAGCTCGGCCTGGACCCTTCCTTGCCGACGGTGCTCCTCTTCTTCGGCGCCCAGGGATCGCGCACCATCGTCGACATCGCCTGCTACCTCGACGCCGCACCGATGCGCCTCAACGTCATCGCCGCGTGCGGGCATCACGCCGAAGTCCAGCGGCGGCTGAGGGCGTCGAGCGCGCGCTCCCCCCGGCGAGTCGTCGGCTTCACCCGCGACATACCGGCGCTCATGCGCGTGTCGGACGTCGTCGTCGGCAAGCCCGGACCGCTGTCGATCTTCGAGGCGCTGGCCTCACGCCTGCCCATGGTCCTTTGGGACAACCCCGCGTTCGGTGTGCTCTTCGACTACAACCTCGAATGGGTGGAGCAGGCCGGCGTCGGCGTGCGCATCCGGACAGCTGGAGACGTCCTGGAAGCGGTGCGGCGAGTGCTCGGCGACGCGAGCTACCGCCAGCGGGCCGCGGCGCACGCAGGCGACGCGACGGCGGAGCTCGCGACCGCCGTCCTCGGGGCGCTCGGGGAGCGATAGGCTCCGGGTCGCCCCCGAACGGACCCGCACCGGGTCCAGCCACGACGGACGGTTCCGTCCGCACGACGCGTGTTCCGTTGGATCCGCCCGCCTCACGGGTGATGGGACGCGCGCCCCCGTGGCCGGCACCGTAGGGCGCCACAAGCCCCCGTGATCGTTGGGCGAACCCCTCCGGCACGCCGGTCGCTATGGGACCCCCCATCATGAACGCGTTCCACCGCCCCGGTGCCGAAGATTCCCAGATGACCCGTCCGGTCGACGTGCTCGCCATCACGGGCGAGCGTCGCGCCCCGAGCAGCGGCGGGTTCCCGCTCGCGTCGTTCCTCTCGGACGCGTGGGACGAGGACGACGCCGTCCACGAGGCGCTCACCGTTCCCCAGCAGGACGCGCTCGACGTGCTCCTGCTCGACGACGCCGACGCCTGGGAGGATGCGATCCCCGACGACGACGACAGTGACCTGCCCTTCGCGTTTCACGTCGCCGGGCCTCCGGGGCGCGTGGCGCGCATCCAGCGTGGCGACCGCGCGCTCACGCAGGCGAACGGCATCGTCAAGCGCATCGAGGACGACGCGCTCGTGCTGGGGACGCCGGGCAGCCGCATCGACGAGATCACCGTCGGCTACCGTCTTCCGGCGTCGCTCGATCTGCGCGCGCTCATCGGGCGCCGCGTGCGCGTCACGCTCGACGAGCACCTGGCGGAGGACGGCGTGGCCGCGCGCACCCTGACCATCCACGCCGCGGGCGATCGCACGTGGCTCGTCGCGTTCTGCGGAACCTTCGCCGACAGCACGCACGTAGTCGAGGGCAAGCCCGTGCGCGTCACGATGGGGCCTCGAGAAGATGGGCCGATGGTCGTCGCGGTCGAGGCCGTCCGGCACGTCGTGCCCGCCGGCGGCGAGGCGCGCATTGCCGTTGCGGGCCGCCGCCTCGCCGCGGAGCTGGTCTCGTGCGAACGCACGGACGCTGGCCGCGTCGCGTACTACATCGTGGACGACGCGCTCTGGCACTGACGCGCACGAAGCGTTGGCGCGCTCTCGGCGAGTGGGCCGCGACGCACATCGCCCGCCTGGCCGCGCGCGCCTCGCGTGCCTACGATGCCCTCATGGGCTCGCCGTTCCGTGATGAGTTCGAGGCTCTGCAGTCGGCCCTCGCGGGACTGAAGGACGAGAACTCTCAGCTCCGCATCGCGCTCGCGCAGCAGCAGGATGCTCTCGACGCGCTGCGCGCCTTGCTCCCGGAGAACGCCGCCGCGTTCACCCGCAGGTTGCAGGAGGAGAACGCCGAGCTCCAGGCTCGGGTGTCGGAGCTGGCGCCATTGGCCGAGGAGCTCGCGCGCTACCGCCGCGAGCGCCAGCGTGCGAACCGCGCGCCCGACTTCGTCGGCGCCCTCGAGCGCCTGTTCGGGAGCCTGCTCGGAAAGTGAGGAGACGCACGGCCCGGCCCCTTCCCGACCGTCAGGTGCTCAACGTGGCACACATCACCCCTCGCCAAGCGCGCGAACGGACGTGATTTTCCGCTCGGTGCGGATGGGCACGTCGGTTGCTGGTTCGTTCGTGCTTGATTCCTCAACGCACCGTCCGAGGTACACGTACTGGCACCTGGCCACGGATTGCAGGATGCGCCGTCGCGGTGCTGATGTGGGCGGCGGTGCCCGGGACGGCGGCAGCGCAGACGGCACCCAGCGACGTTTCCCAGGCTCGTGAGCTCTTCGTGCAGGCGAGCGAGCTCCGCGACCAGGGGGACGTGCGCGGTGCGCTCGAGAAGTTCAAGGCGGCGCACGCACTCGCGGTGAACCCGATCACGACGTTCGAGCTCGCCCGCACCTACGAGGCACTCGGGATGCTCGAGGAGGCTCGTTCTGCGTACACGGCGATCGCCGGTCTTCCCGTCCAGCCGGGGGAGACCGAACGCGCGACGAGCGCGCGACGCGACGCTGCGAGGGCCGCCGAGGACCTGAGAGCCCGCGTCGGGGCGCCGCCCGCGGCCCCGGTGCCCCCTGCGCCGGCGGCGATCACTCCACCCGAAGGCGCCGGCGCAGGAACGAGAGACCCTGGTTCGCCGTGCAAGGCAGTCGCGTCGCCCCAGCTTGCCGTCGCGTCGCTCGTCGACGCGTCGGGGCAGGTGCCCGAGGGCGGCGGGAACCACTTCGGCCCGGTCGCTTACGCGGGGTTCGGCGTGGGCGCGACGGGGTTCGTCGTGGGGACCGTCCTGGCCGCGGCCACGATGTCGAAGGCGTCCTCCATCTCCTGTAGCAGCGCTTCGTGCGAGCAGAGCTCCGAGAACGCGGCCCGCGCCGCACGCAACCTGGGCATCGCGGCCACCGTCTCGTACGTCCTCGCAGGCGCGGGCGTCGCGGCAGGGGTCGTGGACCTGCTGCTCTACAGGCCGCCGCCCGCCGCGCACGCGGACATGTCGTTTCATGCGTGGGTCGGCGCCGGAGCGGGTGGTTTGCGCGGCTCCTTCTGACGACTCGGTGGGGCGACGTCTATGGGCACGTCCCGCCCGGCGCGACGTCGACCGTGACGGTCTCCGTTCCGGGCATCGCCTCGACCGTGAGCAGCGAGGCGCACGGCGCCGACGTCACCCACCCGCCCGTGACGGTCGCCTCGTAACCCTGTGGATAGGCGCGCGCGGGCACCTCGATGGCCGTCGGCGTTCCGGCGGGGAAGGATGCTGCGCCGCTCACCGGGGACGTGCTCCACGCAAACGAGAGCGTCTCGGCGGTCGTGTCGAGGCTGAGGGATTGCGGCGTCCCGGCAACGGCGAGGGGGAATGCGTGGACGAGGACGTCCGCGGTGCTCGCGACGACGCCCGCATCGGGACCGGCGTCGAACGCGTCCACGAGCTCGCAACAGAATGACCAGAAGATCCATGGCACGAACGCCTCGTCGAGCGCCTTCGATTCGGGGCCGAGAGTGAGGGGGCTCGTCGAGGCGCCCCACTCGGTGTTCAGGATCGCGCCTCCGGCGTCGGCCGACCATGCGACGGCGTTCGCGATGACGTCGGGAGCCTGGTTGGGAGACAGCGGGTAGACGTGGAAGCTCATGCCGGCGCCGGGATCGCCGCCGGGCAGCGGAAGGCTCGTCGTCGAGGTGCCGTAGTTGAAGAGAACGAACGGCTCGCCCAGCACGAGGTGCTGGTCGCCCGCCGCACGGATGGCCGCGACGGCCTTGGCGTAGGCGGGCCCGAGCTCGGACTGGTCGAGCGCGGGACAGCCGTCGGGGTCGTTCAGGCAGGCGCTCCACGTCGTGCCGGGCCATGGCTCGTTGAAGAGGTCGTAGCCGAGGACATACGGCTGGCTCGCGAGCGCCGCGGCGAGCGCTCCGAACATCGACGCGTAGTCGCTTTGAAGCCCGGCGTCGCCGGGCCCCGTGGCGTCGCCCCAGAAGCTCTGGAACGCCTGCTGGAGCGCCGGGTTGTCCTGGTAGTAGAAGGGGAAGCCTGCCTCCGTGTCGTTGCCTGCATCGCCCGTGAGCGTCATCCAGGCGGGGAAGCCGTCCGAGCCCGTGACGGGCCCCCAGCCGTCCTGGTGCAGATCGATGAGCGAGAAGATGCCGTGCGAGGCGAGCATCGAGACGGTCGCGACGATCTGCTGCACGTAGCCCGCGTCGACCGCCCCGGGCGCAGGCAGGAGGCCGGTCGCGAGGACACCGACGCGCACGAGGAGAAACCCGTTGGCGGCGAGCCACGCCGCGTGTTCGTCGGAGAAGGCCTCGGCGGCGGGCGTGTACGGCGGAGCCTTGTTGACGACGTTCACGCCGTGGAGGAGCACGACGCGGCCCTCGGCGTCGATGAGCCAGCGGCCCTGGTGGCCGATGGGCCCGACCGGGAGCACCGGCCCGGCAGCGGGCGGCGGGGACGAGGTCGCAGCGCCGTGCTTCGAGCATCGGAGCGCGCCGCCCGCAGAGAGCCCGGCGAGCGCGAGGACTGCGGCAGGGCGCACGAGACGATGCACGGGCCTCCACGTTGCCCCGAGTCGTTCGCCTCGTCCATGACGACATGCCGGCGGAGCTCGCGATGGAGGCGCCACATCCGCGTCCGTGGACCGTCGCGCGTCCACGGTGTTCCCGACGGGACGCCGTTTGCGTCCTACGAACGGGGGACGGAACGGGGGTCCCGACTGTCATTGAGGAGTACGAGGCCCGCACGTTGCGAGGCCGGAAGGAGCACCATGAGCCGCTCGCTCGCCGTAGTGCGCGATGCAATCGACGTCATCCGTCGTCACCTGGCGGCGCTCTCGCCGGAGGTAGCCGAGCCGTTGGCGCGCCGGCTGAGTGCATGCAGCGACGAGGTGAGTCGCTGGGGGTCGCATCCGCCGACGGACCCGCAGCGGGACAGCGTCATGTGCCGTGTCCTCGACATCCACACGGCCGTGACCCTCCTGCTGCGCTCCGCGGGATCTCACCCGCCGCGTCACGCGTGACCGTCTGCCTCAAGCCTCGCCGTCGCCGGGCACCCCGGGCTTCACCTTCACGCTCTTCCACCGGGCGAGCTCCACGAGCCCGGGGGGCGCTCCCCGGGGCTTGGACACGTCGGAGGCGCGGCACCAGTGGACGTCCACCCTGGCAGAGCCACGCGATTTGGAATACCAGGCGGCCGCCGCGGCGGCGGCCTCCACGACCTCGTGCGGCACCTCGCCCTTCGCGGGGTTCCGCACGACCACGTGGCTACCCGGGGTCCCTCCCGCGACGTGCAGCCAGAGATCGTGCGGCTCGGCGACGTCGAACGTCAGGTGGTCGTTGTCCTCGTCGCCGCGCCCAACCAGCACTTCGTAGCCATGCACGCGGAGCGTCCGGTAGGGACGGCCCTTGCTCGCCATGTGTCACCCATCGGTATCACATCCATGGGCTTTGACCTGGCAGGGGAAACCGGGTCTCATCGGCCTCCGCGCAGGTTACGTGTGAAGGAGGGTCCATGGCACGCGTGTGGCAACGTCTCGCGTCGGCAGTGTTTTGCGTCGGTCTCGTCATCATCCTGTCCCAGTGCAAGGGGTTGAAGCCGACTCCCGGCGCTCCGTGCGTCACGAACGGCCGTTTCCAGTGCACCGACACCTCGTCGGCCATGCTCTGCCAGAACGGGAAGTACGTGAGCTTGTCGTGCCGCGGTCCGCGCGGCTGTCGCGGCGTGGGCGCAGGCTCGCAGTGCGACGACGATCTGGCAAACGAGGGTGACGCCTGCATGATGACGCTGAACGACAACTACGCATGCAGCGTCGATCACGGGAAGGAGTTCATCTGCAAGAACGGCGTCTTCACGGCAATACGCACGTGCAAGGGCCCGAAGAAGTGCACCGTCACGGGCGACATGATCAACTGCGACGACAGCCTCGCCGACGTGGGCGACGTCTGCGTAGTCGACCCTGGTGACGCGAACTACGCGTGCAGCACGAACAAGCAGGTCGAGACCATGTGCGACGCGACGACGAGCAAGTTCCAGCCGTCGAACACGTGCCGCGGCCCGAAGGGGTGCTGGGTCGAGAACGAGGTCGTCCACTGCGACATGGCGATGGCGCGCATCGGCGACAAGTGCCGTCCGGTCGACAACCACTCGTGCAGCGAGGACGCGACGCAGGAGCTCAAGTGTTCGCCCCAGTTCACGTGGATCAAGCAGCGCGACTGCAAGCACGGCGGCTGCAAGGTGAAGAGCAACGAGGTGTACTGCGATTGACGGCCCGCCCGGTCGTCGTGATGGCGGCGGCGGCCCTCGCGGTCGCCGCCTGCCGTGACAAGCCCACCGCAGGGCGGCCGTGCCGCGTGATCGACCAGCTCGTGTGTGCAGGGGCGGGCCGAGCGCTCCTGTGCGAGCCGTCCCGCGGCCCCGAGGGGGCGCAGTCGCCGAAGACCGAGTGGATCGACGTGCCCTGCAAGGGGGCACGGGGCTGCGCGCGCAGGGGGGAGGCTGACGACTGCGACGACACGGTCGCTGCCGAGGGCGACGCGTGTCCACGCGATCCGCCGCTCGACTACGCGTGCACCGCGGACAAGTCCCGCGCGGTCGTGTGCAAGGAAGGCACGTTCGCGCTCTGGCGGGCGTGCCGGGGGCCGGAGGGATGCGCGCTCGAGGGCGCCCGCAGCGTGAAGTGCGACACCACGCTCGGCGCGCCGGGCGATCCGTGCGGGCAGGCGGGGACCTTCGCGTGCGCCGCCGACGGGAAGGCCATCCTCGCCTGCGACGGGACCACGCTCACTGCGTCTTCGTCGTGCCGCGGGCCGCAGGGGTGCCGCATCGACAGGGACACGCACAAGGTCGACTGTGACGACTCCCTCGCCGAAGAAGGCGACGCGTGCGACCAGCCGAAGCGCATCGCCTGCTCGGGCGATCGCAAGGCGGAGCTCGTCTGCCAGGGTGCGAAGTACGTGAAGAAGCGCGAGTGCCGCCGGAGCGACTGCCGCCTCGACGGGAGCGAGCTTTTCTGCGACTGAGGGGCCGCATTTTGCGTGCGGCCGCGGGGCCTTCTAGAGTGAGGGAGCCATGATGCGCTCTGCGATGCGCTTGCTCGGAACCGCCGTGCTGGCTTCCTCCCTCGCCATTGCGTTCGCCGCGTGCGGTGACGACAGCAGCGGCACGGGTGGCGACTACTCCTCGGGCGACACGTGCAACCAGTTCACCACCTGCGGCGCGTGCACGCCCGTGAGCGGATGCGGCTGGTGCTTCAATGCGACCGGCGGCCTTTGCGCGGCCACGCCGGACGAGTGCACGAACGTGACGGAGTTCACGTGGACGTGGGACTCGACCGGTTGCCCCGATCTCGACGCGAGCGTCATGCCCCAGGACGCCCGACCCGGCGGGTGAGCTCTCGCTCCGCGCTGCTCCCGCGCCGCATGCGGCGCGGGGTCACCTGCGCGGGTCAGCGCAGCAGCGAAAGCCCGTCGAGTAGTCGTGGTAGCCAGACGCGTGCGCAGTCGTGTGGTACGCGCAGCCGTCGCCGTTGATGTGCGTGTCCTGGTAGTAGCCGCCACGGAAGGTCGGGCGGCCGGTCGTCATCACCCATTCGTGCAGGTTGCCGACCATGTCGAAGACGCCGTAGCCGTTCGTGCATCGGGTGAACTCGCCGGTCTTCGCGAGCGTGTTCGGCGTCTGGTTCAGGCGTGGATCGTTCATCGGCCCGGCGCGGTACGTCTCGGGCGCCTCGGGGTAGTAGACGTGAAGCGGCGAGATCCCGGAGTCGTTGCACGCGCCCTTCTCGCGCGTGGATCCGTACGGGAACGTCTGCGGCGGGTCCCCCTCGCAAGCGGCGATCCACTCGTTCTCCTCGCAGAGGCGCTTCTCGGAGGCCTTGCACGCGGCATCCGCGGCGTCTCGCGAGATGTATCCCTGCGGGACCACTCCCGGGATCGAGACCGCGCGCACCGTCGCCGTCGCGCCGTCCGGCGACTGGTACGGCGAGAACGGGCGCTCGCCCTCGGCGGTCAGCTCGACGAGCGAGGCCTCCCATCTGTCGACGCAGACGCGGTCCTGCACGAAGGCCATCTCCTCGGGGCAGGGCCCCTCGTGCGCCGCCGACGGTGCATGCTCGCGGACCGGGCGGTGGGGGTGGCGAACGGGAGGGGCCTCTTCCGCGCCGCACGCGACGAGGAGCACCAGCACGAGCGGCGCCCCCCCCGGTGCGAACGGGGTGCGCCTCACGGATGGGGAATGAGGTGCGTGAACCAGGCCGCAGCGCCGGCGGCCATGACGACGAGGAGGGCCACGAGCACGCCTACCTTCGTGGCGGCGTTGGACTTGCGCTCGAGGGATGCGCGGCTCGAGACGGGCGCCGGCGGGAGCGGCAGCCGCGGGCTCGGGACGGGCGCGGGTACCCTCGCGAGCGGCGCCGGAGACGTCGGAGGAGCCATGGCTGCGCGCATGTCGGGTGCCGAGCCCGGCGAGGAGGTCGGTTCCTCTTCGAGGGCGGCGAGGTTGCCCTCCGAGAGGCCGGGAGGAAGCGACGCGCGCAGGGCGTCGTCGTCCGGCTTCGAGCCGACGACGATCTCGTCGATCCACGATCCGACGTTCACGTAACCCGGGCCACCCTGGCCTGCCGGCTTGGCCAGCACGGGCCCGCGCATCGCGCCCGAGTCGATGGGCTTCGCCCCGCCGGTCCCCTTGCCTTGGTCGTCGGTCAGCGAGGTGAACTCGAAGAGCGCCTCTTCGATGAGCTTGTCGATGATGCTCGCCTGCATCGGGCGGTGGCGCTGCCGCTCCTTCATCGCGCCCTGCACGAGCGTCGATACGTCGAAGGTGCTCACCGGCACGCCGTACTTGAACATGAACTTCGAGAGGTCCATGCCCAGGTCGCGCGCCGTCGTGTAGCGCTGCTGGGGATCGCGTGCGAGCGCCTTCGCGATGATCTTCTCGAGCTCCTGCGGCACCTTGCGGTTGATGCCCGAGATGTTCGGCACCACCGCGCCCTGCACCTTCTTCACCGTCTGGAAGTCGGTGTCCCCCAGGAACAGGCGTTGCCCGGCGAGCAGCTCCCAAAGGATGATCCCCACGGCGAACACGTCCGTCCGTGCGTCGACCTCCTGCCCCATCGCCGCCTCGGGCGAGAGGTAGGAGAACTTGCCCTTGATGATGCCCGGCTCGCTCTTCTCGAGCTGGCTGTTGGCCTTGGCGAGACCAAAGTCCACGATCTTGATCTCGCCGTTCTTCGTGATGAGCACGTTCGGCGGGGACATGTCGCGGTGCACGATGTGCAGCGGCGTCCCGTTGTTGTCCGTGAGCTCGTGCGCGTAGGCCAGGCCCTTGCACAGCTCGAGGCCGATGTAGACCGCGGCCTCGACGGGGAAGTCGCGGCCGGTCTTCTTGATGTGCTCGATGATCGCCTTGAGGTTCGCGCCGTCGACGAACTCCATGACGATGAAGAACGCGTTGTCGCCGACGCCGATGTCGAAGACCTGCACGCAGTTCGAGTGCGAGAGCTGCGCCGAGAGGCGCGCCTCGTCGAGGAACATCGAGATGAACTTCTTCTTCGACGAGAGGTGCGGCAGGACGCGCTTGATCGCGACCTGCTTGCGGAAGCCCTGGAGGCCCTCGCTCTCGGCGCGGAACACCTCGGCCATGCCGCCGGACTCGAGCTTCTCTACGACGCGATAGCGTTGCTGGCTGTCGGACATGGCGGGCGGGCGGCGGGGGGACGCGTGGGCGGCCCCCCGTCCCTAACGTGCCATCCCGGCGGACGATGGGTCAAGGAGACGGGCCGGGCGCAAGGCATTCGTTGACAAGCAACGGGGACCGAAACGATCCTCGCGGCTCGGCCGTAGACAGTCGCGCAAGCCGCGCCGACGCACGCCCCCCCCGGGAGAAGCCCCTTGGACACCGACTTCGAGGACGCGAAGAAGCTGGTCGAAGAGACGATCAAGAAGCTGGGGCTCGACCCGGCCGGCTGCCGCGCCCCGTCGACCGACGCGCAGGCGGCATGGACGCTGAAGCGCGGGAGCGCCTCGGTGCTCGTGACGGTGACCCACCACCAGGACGAGGACGAGACGTACCTCCGCGTCGCCTCGCCGGTGGTGACCCTGCCCGCCGACAAGGCCCGGCACGGGGCCCTCTTCCGGCATCTGCTCGAGCTCAACGCCGGGGGGCTGGCAAACGCCGCGTTCGGCATCGTGGGCGAGCGCATCGTCGCGGTGAGCGAGCGCCCGGTCGAGGGGCTCGGCGCCGCCGAGGTCGAGCAGACCGTGAAGCACCTGGCGGCCGTAGCGGACACGTTCGACGATCGCCTCGAGAAGGAATTCGGCGCCTCGAAGGCCTAGGGAACGGATGCGCGCCCGCCTCGTCGCCGCAGCCCTGGGAGTGGCTGTCCTGGCTGCTCCGTCGGCGACCCACGCGATGGACGCCGAGGTCACCGGCGACGTCGCGGCGCAGTTCTACGACGTCCGGTCGCCGACGGGCGAGAACATCCTCCTGCGGCGGCGGCTCACGACGACCCTCGGCGTCAGCGCGTACGACCTCGTCGACCGCGCCGAGGGCGACGTCATGGCGCCGGAGCTCTCGTTCCGGGCGCGCGTCCGGTACGACGCCGACTACGGCGTCAACTCGGGCGAGGTGACGCCGAGCAACGCCGGGAGCTTCGTCCCCGGCGTGTCGCAGGGGCTCGTCGACCTCATGTACGCGTACGTCGAGGGCCGTCGGTTCTTCAAGGGGTGGATGGGCTTCAAGCTCGGGCGGCAGTACGTGACCGACGCCCTCGGGTGGTGGTCGTTCGATGGCGCCGAGGTGAGCGCGACAACGCCGTACTTCTTGAAGGCGGAGGTCTACGGGGGGTTCGAGCAGCGCGGCGGCATGCCGCTCAGCACGAGCCGCTACGAGACCGACGGCGTCTGGCGCGGGGACCGCAGTGGCTTCGACCCGTCCACCGCCCCCGCCTTCCAGCCCGCCGCGCTCGCCCCCGCCGTAGGCGTCGCGCTCGAGTCCACCGGCGTCACGTGGCTCCACGGGCGCCTGACCTATCGGCGCGTCTACGACACCGGCGCATCGAACCTGACGGAGTTCGCGAGCGGGACGTACGCGCCGGCGCAGTACACGGGCGGGCGCATCTCGTCGGAGAAGGTCGGCTACTCGGTCGACGCCAACGCGCCGAACCTGGGGGGCGTGAAGGCCGGGATCGTCTACGACGTCTACGACACGGAGGTCAGCAACATCTATGCGACCGTCGACGCGTACGCCGGCAAGAAGGTCACGCTGAGCGCCGACTACGACTACTACGTCCCGACGTTCGACGCGGACAGCATCTGGAATTTCTTCGCCGGCGAGCCGATGAACGACGTCGGCCTCCGCGCGAACGTCAACGCGACCGATCACCTCTCCGTCGCAGGCGGCGCCCACGTGCGCGTCTTCAACGTGCAGACGAGCGACATGAACCCGGGCGGCGGCGCGGCGTACGCGCCCTACCCCAACTTCGCCGGGAACCTGTACCCCTCGAACGGCCACCCCTTCGACGAGGGCGGGAACCTGTCGGCCCGGTGGCGGCGCGGCGCGACCCTCGTCACCCTGCGCGGCAGCGGCAGCTTCGGCGACGAGGGAGACCGCGTCGGCGCGGACGTCTACGCCCAGCACGTCTTCGAGAACCGCTACATCACGAGCCTGCGCACCGGCGTCTGGAACTGGGACGACAAGCTCGAGCCCGATCGCAGCGCCACGAGCGTCAACTACGTGGCGGGCCTGGGGTACCGCTTCGCCGACCGTACGAAGGCGATCGTCGAGTGGGAGCAAGACATCAACGGCGTCGTCGGAAATCGATTCCGGCTGATGGTCTGGTTCACCGTGGCGGTGTCGAAATGAAGAAGCTCTTCGCCGCCCTGCTGCCGCTCTTCGCCCTGCTCGCAGTGGTGCCGTTCGCGCTGGCCGAGGGAGCGCCCGCGCCCCTGCACGGGCTCGCGCCGCTGCCCAACGACCAGAAGGTGCCCCACAAGCTCCTGCCGCCGGGGTCGTTCGACCCGGACGACGGCCCGAGCGACGTCATCTTCCCCGTGCAGCACGTCACTCTCCGCTTCAACCACGCCAAGCACCTGTCCAAGGACGTGGGGGCGACCTGCAAGACGTGCCACACGAAGGCGTTCACCAGCGGCTCCTCCCAGGACGTCCTCATCCCCAAGGGGACGACCTGCGATGCGTGCCACTCGACCGATCACGGCAACACGAACGCCGTGAAGCCCGGCGACGACGCGATGGGCCAGTGCGGCTTCTGCCACCTCGGCTACAAGCCCACCGACGGCAACGCGGTCGCCGAGCTGTCGATGCCGCGGGCGAACCTCGTCTTCGATCACCGCAAGCACATCGACCACAACATCGGATGTCCGCAGTGCCACGGGCCGGTCGACCAGCTCGAGCTCGCGACGCGCGACCAGCTCCCGCGCATGCGAGGCTGCTTCTCCTGCCACGAGATGTCCGACTCGGCGTCGCGCGGAACGGCGAAGAGCGCCTGCGACACGTGCCACCTGCGCGGCGACTCGACGGGGAACGGGCCCACGCGCATCAAGTCGATGTTCGCGTCGGGCACGCTGACGCCGCCGCGCTGGCTCCACAACGCCGAGCACACGCCGGACTTCATCGACCGGCACAAGACGGTCGCCGCCGACGACTCGCAGTTCTGCGCGAACTGCCACACGGAGAACTTCTGCACGGACTGCCACGACGGCCGCGTCCGCCCGCGCAACATCCACCCGAACGACTACCTGAACATGCACCCCGTCGAGGCGCGCATGGAGCCGCAGAAGTGCCAGTCGTGCCACCAGGAGCAGAGCTTCTGCCTCGACTGCCACATGCGGGTCGGCGTGTCCGAGTCGAGCCCGACCAACGCGAAGGACAGCGGCCGCTTCCACCCGCCGAAGAGCATCTGGAGCGACCCACCGATGAAGCCCGGGAGCCACGGCTTCGAGGCCGAGCGGAACCTGAACGCGTGCGTGTCCTGCCACACCGAGCGCGATTGCGTGGCCTGCCACGGAGCGCTCGGCGTCGGCGGCGGGTTCGACCCGCACAAGAACGGGTTCATGGGGAACTGCGCGTCGCAGATGCGGCGGAACCCGCGCCCGTGCCTCACCTGCCACGAGCCGAGCGACCCGGTCCTGGGGCAGTGCCGATGACGCTGCACCTTTCTCGCGCCAGCCGCGAAACAGCCTTGCGCCCCCCGGCTAGCGGGGGATATGAACGTAACCCTTGCGAAATCGTGGAGGCCGACGGTGAAAGAGCTCGTGCGCTATCTTCTGGAGAACATGTACCTGGACTTCCAGGGCGAGATCTCTCTGGACACCGTGCGCCAGTTCCTGCGGACGGACGACAGCCGCGAGGCGCGGCAGCTGCTGCAAAAGCTCATCGAGGACAAGGGTGTGGACGAGCTGCTTCTGACGCTTGCGGACGTGCTGAAGGACCACCTGCGCAGCGGCGTGAACGAGGAAGTCGTCCGCGAGCAGCTGCAGCTCTACTCGGAGAGCTGACCGCCGCGGCGGTCGACGCGCCGGCGAAGCTCGCGACGCTGGGCGCGGCCTCCGCGCTCGCCGCCTTCGTCTTGCTCACGGCGGGCTGCGACACGGGCCCCGAGTCGGACGCGCACCACGAGGGGTTCGGCCTGCCCGTGCAGCTCGTCGGGCAGAACGTCGGCCCCTCGCAGCCGCTCGTCGTGGGCACGCCCATCGAGGTGGCCTTCGACCGCCTGCTCGCACCCTCGTGCATCACCCGCCAGACGTTTTTGCTCCAGGACGCGTCGGGCAACATCATCGAGACGACGCCCTCGTACGATCCCGTCGCGCGCGTCGTGCGCCTCTGCCCCATCGACTCGCCCGACCTGCAGGCCGACCAGACCTACCGCATCACGTTCGTCCCGCCCCAGAACCAGCAGGACAGCTCGGGGCTGCACGCCATCGACGGCGCGGGACTCGATCCGGGCACGTCGCCGATCATCGAGTTCCAGGTCGTCTCCGGGTCGGCCTACGCCGGGCCCGACGGCTGCACGTCGGGCCAGGCGGTCGACTTCTGCGGGCAGGTGCTGCCGATCTTCGCGAGCAAATGCGGCGGGAGCCAGTGCCACGCGGGGTCGTACCCCGCGGCGGGTCTGCTCATGACGACGGCGCAGGGCATCCAGGCGACCGCCATCCACCGCGCCGCGCAGGGCGCGAACACCGGCGTCGTCGCGGCCGCGCAGACACCCGGGCTCGAGTTCGGCGTCGACATGCCCATCATCGACCCTCTCGCGCCGGGCGACAGCTGGCTGATGTACAAGGTCCTGCTCGCGAACCCGCCCGCGTGCTCCTCGACGCCGGGCGCCGCGCCGTGCGATGCGGGCGCCCCCGCCGTGGGGTTCGACTGGTACCCGACGCTGACGCCCGAGTGGAGCCTCCTCTCCAGCGTCGAGCGGAGCACGCTGTCCGACTACGTCGCCGGCCGCGAGATGCCCTTCCCTTCGGCGAGCGCCTCCGGCTCGCTGCCGGACCCCGCGAACGGCGACGTCTCGCCGGCCTCCCTCACGGCCGACGAGCTCGAGACGGTGAGCGCCTGGATCCTGCAAGGGGCGGGTATCCCCGGCGCGGGCTGCGGAGACTGACCCGCCCCCTGCGGTCCCTCTCTCAGGCGTTCTCCCGCTCCATGGCCCGCGCGTACGCCGGCCGCTCGCTGCAGCGTTTGCTCCACGCGCTCAACCGCTCGAAGGCGGCCATGTCGACCTTCATGTGCCGCAGCCAGTCGACGAACGAGTTCACGTGCGCGTCTGCCAGCGTGTACTCGCCCGTGAGGAACGGCCGCTCGCGCAGGCCCTCGTCGAGCACCCGGAGCAGGTTCGCGATGTCCTTGCTCGCGGCCGCCGCCGCGTTCGCGTTCTTCTGATCGTCCGGCGCCCACATCGTGTTGCGCGCCCAGCGGTACACCGCCTCGCCGAGCGTCACGTGCGTCCAGACGAGCCACTTCATCGCCTCGCCGCGCTTCGGCCCCGCGGCCGGCCACAGCTTCGCCTTCTCGCCGAACGTCTCGCCCAGGTACATCGTGATCGCGACCGACTCCCAGATGGCGACGCCGTCGTGCACGATCGTCGGCACGCAGCCGTTCGGGTTGATCTTCAGGAACTCGGGCTTCTTCGTCTCCCCCTTCTTGAGGTCGAGCTTCACCCGCTCGCACGGGATGCCGAGCTCCTCGAGCACGAGGGTCGTGACGCTGGCGGTCGACTGCGGCGCGAAATAGAACGTGAGGCTCATGGCGATCTCCTTTGCCGTCCCCAGGACGACGCGCGAGACAATGGGCGCGGGCGGCCGCGCGATCAATGGTCGATGCGCGTCGGTAGGCTCGGCGGGGCACATAGCTGACAGCCCCGTGTCTCTCTCGTCCGTCCCACGCGAGGCGCGCGTCCTCGGCCCCTGTCCCTCGTCCGTCCCATGCGAGGCCCGCGGCCTCGGCCCCCGTCCCTCGTCCGTCCCACGCGAGGCACGCGGCCTCGGCCCCCGTCCCTCGTCCGTCCCACGCGAGGCGCGCGTCCTCGGCCCCTGTCCCTCGTCCGTCCCACGCGAGGCACGCGTCCTCGGCCCCTGTCCAGCCGCCGTCCGACGCCGCTTCGGAGGTCTCTTCGAGGAAGCGTCACTCGTGAGCCGGGACTACCCCGCGACGCGGTTCCTGCCCCCCTGCTTCGCCTCGTAGAGCCGCTCGTCCGCGCGCTTGTACAGGTCGTCGGGGGTCGCGTCCTCGGGGGCGAGCAGCGCGCACCCGAGGCTCACCGTGATCGGTACGACCTGCTGGTCGACGCGGAGCGGCGTGCTCTCGACGATGCGCCGCACCTTTTCGGCCGTCGTGCGCGCGCCGTCGAGGCCGATCTCGGGCACGAGGATGCCGAACTCCTCGCCGCCCGTGCGCGCGAAGATGTCCTCCCGCCGGAGGCGCGGCTTCACCGCCGTGGAGATCTGGCGGAGCAGGTTGTCGCCCGCGAGGTGCCCGTGCGTGTCGTTGACGCGCTTGAAGTGGTCGATGTCGAACGCGATGAGCGACAGCGCGCGATCGTAGCGCTTGGACCGGTTGAACTCGCGCTCGAGGGCCTCGTTGAAGTACCGGCGGTTGAAGATCTGCGTGAGGCCGTCCACCGTCATGAGGCGGTAGATCTCCTCGTGGTAGTGGACCTCGACGTTCTCGCCGGTCATGAACTTGAGGATCGACCTGCCGACGCGGACCTGATCGCCGTCGCGGAGCCGCTGCTCGCGGACGACGTCGTCGTTGACGAACGTGCCGTTCGTCGAGTTCAGGTCCGCCACCCAGTAGTGCGTCCCGTCGAACGTGATGCGGGCGTGGTGCCGGCTGATGCTCTCCTGGTCGATGAAGAGGTCGTTCTTCGAGGAGCGGCCGATCTCGAAGGGCGCCGTCCCGAGCTGCATCCGCTTGCCGAGGTCCGGCCCGTAGATGACGATGATGCAGGCCTCGCCCGGACGTGCGCCTTTCGGGCCGGCTGGGCCTTCCTGATGGATCTGGGTGACCCGGGTACGCTCGGAGTCGCGGAGCCCCACGTGCCCCCGTAGGTTACAGCGTCACGTCCCTGAGCGTGATCTTCTTGGGGTCGGCGACGCCTACCCCGAGGTCGGCGGCAGCGGCGATGTAGGCCGGCTCGCGCCCCTCGTCCTTGAGCGATTTCAGGCCGTAGCCCGCGCGGGCCTTCTCGACCTCCGCCCAGCCGATCGCGTCGACCGCCACGGGGTCGGTCGCGACGTAGACGGCCTCGTGCGGCTGCACGTACTGCGGCTGCTTCCAGAGCGGGCCCCCGTGGGCCATCAGCTTGAAGCCGTCGATGACGCAGAGTCGCAGGCGCGAGCGGAGGACGTCCTGCGCGGCGAGCATCGCGATCTGCGGGCTGCCGTGCCGCTGGTGGAAGTCCTGCGGGTTGACGTTGCAGCCGTGCGTCATGTTCTTGAGCGCGCCCGTGTAGCCCTGGATGGAATGGTCCTTCACGAGGGCGAAGTTGATGAGGGCCGTCGCCTCGGTGAGGACGCGCACGAACTTCGCGTGGCCGCCGCCGGGGATGTCCCGCCAGTCCATGGTCGCGTCGCTGTTCGAGTGCCACGAGATGCCGACGCCGGCCGGGACGTCCTTGGGCTTGATGCGCGTCGCCTGGAAGAACCCGGGGTACTGCTCGAGCAGGGTGATGTTCGCGCCCGGCACGCCGGCGGCGACCATCGCCTCGACGAAGGGGAGCACGAGCTCCTTGTTCGTCGTCATGTTCGTCTGCGCGATGCCGTTGACCTTCACGCAGACCTTGTCCTGCGGGTGCACGAAGAGCTTCACCGCCTCGACCAGGTCGGCCTTGCCCGTGAGCTCCTGCATCGCGCGCGACAGCATCGCCTTCGCGTCGTCCGGCTTGGGGAAGAGGCCATTCGCCTCGAGACAGCCGCTCTTCTTCACGCGGACGACGCGCCCCGGCGCCGCGAACGGCACGAAGCCGGCGGGCGGCTGGGCGACGAGGGGGCCCGCGTGGGCGGTCGCGCTGGAGGTGAGCACCGCCACGGCAGCAGCGGACGCGGCGGTTCCGGCGAGGAAGGCTCGACGATCCATGGTGGAATCCGTACCACGCAGCTGCGGGGGGGGCCAAGCGGGCCCTGGCCCCACGTTCCGTGCCGAAATAACCCGCCCGTCCGCGACGAACTGCAGGCCATGAACACCATGAGCCTCGACGACCTGCCTCCGTACGATCGCCCTCCGTACGAGGGGGGTGGCGGCCTCGCGCCACGCCCGAGGTCGAACGAGCGCGTCGCCGCCCTCCTCGCGCACGCCGGAACCGCCGTGGCCTGGTTCCTCGCCCCGCTCATCGTCTACCTCGTCCTGCCGCGCGATTGCCGCTGGGCGCGCTACCACGCGCTCCAGTCGCTCCTCTGGTCGCTGCTCGGCACGCTCGTCAGCGTCGTCACGTGCGGGCTCGCCATCCCGGTCTTTCTCGTGTGGCACATCGTCGCGGCGGTGAAGACGATGACGGACGGCGACTACGAGTACCCGCTCGTCGGCGAGTCCGCCCATCGCGTCGTGTACGACGCGCCGTGAGACTCCGACCCGCTCGTCTCGTCAGTAGTTGATGGTCATCGTGACCGTGCCCGTCGCGCCGCTTCCCGACAGGGGCTGGAGGGTGGCGGTGAAGCTGCCCTGGGCGCCGACGTAGACCCAGCCGGCGAGGTTGTCCTGCTCGGCGCCGGTCGTGGTGATGGTGGTCGAGAACGTACCCGTCGTGCTGCTCGGGCTGAAGGACTGCACCCACTCGGGTGTCCCCGCGTCCGTCGCCGGCAGGGTGAGCGTCGCGCTCTCCCCGAGGACGGAGGTCGACGCCGCGTTCGAGTAGGTCGTCGCCTGGAGCGCGCCCTCGAGGGCCACGGTCACCGAGCCCTGGCCAGCACCCCCGTCGGGTGCCGGCAGGAGCCCGATGGTCTGAGTCGAGACGTTCGCGGCCGACGCGTAGGTCCAGTTGCCTGCGTTGCACGGCTGCGTGCCCGTGACGGCGCCCGCGAAGGTCACCGTGCAGTCGCCGTCGTCGCCCGAATCGTCACCCGAGTCGGCGCTCGCGTCGGGCGGGCCGCCGTCGCCGTGGTCGGGCGTCACCCAGTGGATGGTCAGGTCCACGCTCGACCCGGAGCAGAGCGTGTCGCCCGACGCGCAAGGCAGCGTCGCCGTCACGCTCCCGAAGGCGCCGAGCCAGGTGCTCCCGTTGGACGCGGCCACCTCCGTCCCCGTGTTCTCGACGTCGACCGAGAAGGCGCCCTGGTCCCCGCAGTTCGAGGCCAGGCTGTTGTAACAGAGGAGGAAGGCCTGCCCGTTCCCGAGCACGTAGGCCGCGTTGGCGCTGACGGTCGAGCCCATGGCGTACGCGCCCGTGTGGACGCTGTCGGCAGCGGACAGCTCGACGGAGAAGCTCGGCCCCATGCTGCCGGGAAGGGAGGACACGGAGAGCCACGTCCCGGTGATGTTGCCGCTCGGCGAGTAGATGACTCCCGCGTTGCAGGGGAAGTCCCCCGCACCCGAGACCGTCATCAGGCACGTGCCGGCGTCCGTGTCCGCGTCGGGCGGCTCCGCGTCGTCGGAGGAGCCGTCGTCGGGGTTCGGGTCGGCGTCGAGGAGGCCTCCCTCGGCGTCCTTGGCCGCGTCGGACGCGCCGTCCTTGCCCCCGTCGCCCGTGGTCGCGTCCCCGCCCCCTCCGTCGACCGTGCCGCCACCGTCGCCGCCGGAGGTCGCGTCCCGCCCTCCTCCGCCTCCGCCGGCGTCGGTTCCGGCGCCGGAGCTTCCATTGCAGGCCACGAACGTCACGGGAGCGAGCGAGAGAGCGAGCAGTGCGACGAGAAGGGGGCGCATCCGGTCTGGACCTCCGCATTCATCGAAGCGCGCGGCCCCTCCGTGGTCGATTGACACTTTCGGACACCGCCGTGAGAACGCGCGGATCTGTCCCGGGACACCCCGAATCCGTCCGTGGACACCCCCGACCCCACCTTTTCCCGTGCTTTCTGGGGGGAGAGGCACCGGCACGCGCGTCGCAACTCCCCCGTCCGACGCGCGGCGGCCACGAGAAACCCGGCGCGCGACGGAGAACGCCATGGATGATCAACCGAAGAACATGAAGGCCGTATGGACGATGGTGGAGCGCACGCTGACAGGCAGCGGCGCCACCAAGTCCTTCTGGACGCGGGTCGGCGTCGGCTTCGTCAACCGCGACGGGTCCATCACGTTGCGGCTCGACGCGCTGCCGATCAACGGCACCCTCCAGGTGCGCGAGTGGGAGCCCTACGAGCGCCGGCAGGAAGGGGGCGAGCTCCCTGCGCGACCGCGATCGCGGCCGCCGCAGCCTCCGGCAAACGACTCGCTGCTCTGACGGGGAGACACCGGCGCCATGCTCCGCTCCGTGCGGCAGGCGTCGTCGTGGGTGGTGTCACGCGTGGTCGGCTCGCGGTTCGCGAAGCCGATCACGCGTGCGCTCCTGGCGGCGGCGGGCCTGCTCCTCCTCGCGTTCATCGGCAGGACCGCCGTCGCCGGCGCCCTCGCCTCTCCCGCGCCCGGCTCTGCGTCCGCGCTCGCGCTCGCGTCCGTGCCCGGCGCTGCACCCACGTCCACGCCCGCGCTCACGCCCGCCCCCGCGCTCGCGCTCGTACCCACGCCCGCGCTCGCGCCCGCCCCCGCGCCCGGCCCCACCCCCTCCTCCGGCGCCCCCGCCACGGCCGACGATCCGGTCTTCCTCAACACCGCCAACGTCGACGATCTCCGGCGCCTCCCCGGTGTCGGCGAGAAGCGGGCGAACGCCATCGTCGCCCTTCGCACGCGCCTGGGGGGGCGCTTCCACGCCGTCGAGGATCTCCTCAAGGTGAAGGGCATCGGCCGCGCCACGCTCAGGCGCCTGCGGCCCCTCGTTCGCCTCGACCCCCCGCCGCTCCCCGAGGGCGGAGTCGACCCGCCGCACTGAGCCGCGCTCGACGCGGTGAGCGGCCCGGCACGCCCGTCAGGCGGCGGGCCGCAGGCCCTCGATCACCCGGCGCATCGCCTCGTTGCGGAGCTTGTATGCCGCGCGGTTGACCACGACGACGCTCGAGATCCGGGCGACCTCCTCGCGTTCCTCGAGGCCGTTCTGCGCGAGCGTCGTCCCCGTCTCGACGAGATCGACGATCAGGT
This sequence comes from Polyangiaceae bacterium, assembly GCA_036490515.1. Taxonomy (GTDB): domain Bacteria; phylum Myxococcota_A; class Polyangia; order Polyangiales; family Polyangiaceae; genus Palsa-1150. The sequence goes on along the minus strand of DASXDU010000019.1, from coordinate 27,192 downwards.
CCGCGAGTCCGACGAGCGGGGCGAGCTCGACGGAGCCGCCGACGTAGACGACGTCCGCTTGCACGCCGTGCCGGGCAAAGTGCTCCCCCGCGACGCGCGGGTACTTGGTGGCGATGCGGGGCACGCCCGAGGGTGCGGGCCTGCCCGTGGGACCGGCGACGACCATCCGGCACAGGCCGACGCCGAGATCGAGCGGCTGGTAGATCGCGCTCGGCCGCTCGAGGAGGACGTCGCGCCCGCACACGCCCAGGTCCGCGGCACCGTATTCGACGTACGTGGGGACGTCGTCCGGCTTGAGCAGGAGAAAGCGCATCCCGGCGGCCGCGGCCTCGCGAACGAGGGTACGGTCCTCGGCGAGGAGCGCACCCGCGTCGACGCCCAGGCGCGCGAGAAGGGGCGCGACCGCACGCAGGACACGCCCCTTCGGCAACGCGAAGGTCAGCCAGTCCGTCACGACTCCGCGCCCCGGACGCGCTCGATCTTCGCGCCCAGGCCGCGCAGCTTCTCCTCGATGCGCTCGTACCCGCGGTCGATGTGGTAGACGCGGCGGACCTCCGTCTCGTCCTCCGCCACGAGGCCCGCGATGACGAGCGAGGCGCTCGCGCGAAGGTCGGTCGCCATGACACTCGCGCCGTAGAGGCGCTCGACTCCCTGCACCACCGCCGTGTTGCCGCGCAGCGCGATGGTCGCGCCCATGCGCTCGAGCTCCGGCACGTGCATGAACCGGTTCTCGAAGATCGTCTCGCTGATCATGCTCTCGCCCTTCGCCGTGCTCATGAGAACGAGGAACTGGGCCTGCATGTCGGTCGGAAAGCCGGGGTGCGGCGCCGTCGTGACGTTCACGGCCCGGAGCGGGCCGCTGCGCCGCACGCGGACGCTGTGCCCTTCGCTCGCGATCTCCACGCCTGCCGCACGCATCTTCACGACGAGCGCCTCCATGTCCGAGAGCTCCGCGCCCTCGAGGACGACGTCGCCCCCCTCGGCGATGGCAGCGGCGACCATGTACGTCCCGGCCTCGATGCGGTCCGAGATGATGGCGTGGTCGAACGGCGCGAGCTCGCCCCGGTCGGACCCCTTGATGTGGATGACGTCCGTCCCGGCGCCGTCCACCTCGGCGCCCATCTTGTTGAGGACGCGGCCGAGCTCCTCGACCTCGGGCTCGCGGGCGCAGTTGAGGAGCGTCGTGCGGCCCTTCGCCAGCGCGGCGGCCATCATCAGGTTCTCGGTGCCCGTCACCGTCGGGATGTCGAAGTAGACCTCGTTGCCACGCAGGCGCCCGCCGCCGTTGGGTCCCTCGGCGATGACGTAGCCGCGCTCGAGGCGGATGGTGCAGCCCAGGCTCTCGAGCCCCTTGAGGTGCTGGTCGATGGGACGCGCCCCGATCTGGCAGCCGCCGGGCAGCGAGACCTTCGCCCGGCCGAACCGCGCGACGAGCGGCCCGAGGACGAGGACGCTCGCGCGCATCTGCTTCACGAGCTCGTACGGCGCCTCCGGGCGCACGTCCGTCCCGGCCTCGACGCCGACCTCGGGGGCGGCCACCTTCACGCCGCGGCCGAGGAACCGCAAGAGGGCCGCGGTCGTCTCGATGTCGCGCAGCGCGGGCACGTTGCGCAGGCGGCTCGCTCCGTCGGAGAGCAGGGTGGCACAAAGGATGGGGAGGGCGGCGTTCTTGGCGCCGCTGATGCGGACCTTGCCGCGGAGCGGCCCGGCCCCGCCCCGGATGCGAATGGCGTCCATGCTCCGGTTTGTGCCTGAAAATCACGGAAGGGCCAAGCCCGAGGCGCAAACCGGCCGCACGGGGCCGCAGCCGGTCACGCTCCAGCGGGTCACGCTCGACGGGAGGAGCCTTCCCCCCCGGTCAGGGGACCAGCGTGATCTCGATCCGCCTGTTGCAGGGGGCGCCCCCCTGGCATTCGGCGGCGCCCGCCCGCGAAGCCGCCCGTGCGACGACGCGCGTCGGGGAGACGCCGCGCGCGCCTAGGACGCGGCGCACGACGTGGCGGTGGTCTTCGTCTCCAGAGACGCCGAGGTTGTCGCCTGCCATGGGGCCGCGACGGCTCATGCAGTCGGCGATCGACTCGAGCGCGATGAGCCACACCGTGTCGGGGTCGAAGTCGCCGACGCGCGACCGGACGAGCCCGAGGAGCGGGCATCGCGCGACGACGTCCGCCGCGATGACCAGCTGGGCGTCGTCGTCCGCGCTCGCGCCGGCCTGCGCCGAGCGGTCTCCGGGCGCACCGTCGAGCGGCGAGCCGGGCACCTCCGGCGTGGCCGGCTGCGCCTGCACGGAGCCCTGCGCGGTCGCTGGCGGCTTGGAGGCCGCGTGGGTTCCACCGCACGCGGTCGCCAGAGCCCCGGTCGCCAGCGTGCCTACGGCCAGCGCGAGCCCGAGCGCACCGCTCGTTCGACGAATCGGCTGCATGTCCTGCTCCTCTCCGAAGGACCGACTGCAGCGGTCGTGCCGTCAGGCTGGCGAGCGGTCGAGCTCGTGCTCGCGACGCATGCCCGTCATTTCTTCGGCGCAGTGGGCGCTGCCGCCTTCAGGCGTGCGCGCAGCTTCGCGGCGTAGCCTTCCTTGTTCTCCTGCCGGGCGCGGCCGATCGCCAGCGCGTCCGGCGGCACGTCGCGCGTCACCGTCGTGCCCGTGCCCACGTACGCGTTCGCGCCGACCGTCACCGGCGCGACGAGCTGCGAGTCGCTCCCGATGAACGCGCCCTCGCCGATCGTGGTCGTGTGCTTCCTGACGCCGTCGTAGTTGCAGAAGATCGTCCCCGCGCCGACGTTCGCGCCCGCGCCGACGACGCCGTCGCCCAGGTACGCGAGGTGGTTCGCCTTGGCCCCGCGGCCCATGCGCGTCTTCTTCGTCTCGACGAAGTTGCCGACGTGCGCCTCGGGCCCCACGTCGCTCTGCGGCCGGAGGTGCGCGAACGGCCCGATCTGCGCGCCCTCGCCGATGCGCGCGTCCGTCGCCACGCTGTACGGCTTGAGCGTCACCCCCTCGCCCACCTCCACGTCCGTCAGCACGCAGCCGACGTCGACCGTGGAACCGCGCCCCACCCGTGTCCGGCCGCGCAGCACCGCCCCGCTCTCCACGGTCACGTCCGGCTCGAGGTGCACGCCTGCCTCGATCCGCGCGCCGTCGCGCACCGTCACACCGGCCGTGCGCCACGCCCGCACGAGGCGCGCCTGCATCGTCCCGTCCACCGAGGCGAGCTGGTCGCGGTCGTTCACGCCGGCGAGCACCTCCTCCCCCAGCCGCACCGTCGTGATCCGCCTGCCCGCGCGGGCCGCGAACGCGACCACGTCGGTCAAATAGAGCTCGCCCTGCGCGTTGTTCGGCGCGAGCGCCGCGAGGCCCTCGCGGAAGAGCGCCACGTCCGCGGCGTAGATGCCCGCGTTGATCTCGCGCACCGCGCGCTCCGTCTCGTCGCGCAGATCGCGATGCTCCCGTACGAGCGCCACCTTTCCCTCCTCGAGGAGCACGCGCCCGTACCCGGTCGGGTCGGCGACGACGCACGTCGCGAGCGCGAGCGCGAGCGCGGGAGCAGGCGCGGACGCGGACGCGGGGGTGACACCGTCGAGCGCCGCGAGCACCTGGCGAAGATCATCTCCGCGGAGAAGCGGCACGTCCCCGTTCATCACGAGGATGCGCTCGGCCCCGGCGCCCGCTGCCGCGAGCCCCGCACGCGCCGCGTCGCCCGTTCCCCGCTGCTCCACCTGCACCGCCGTCCGCACGCGCGGCGCGCCCGACGCATCCTTCGCGCCCGCGAAGGCGCGCGCGACGTATGCCTCGACCGCTTCCCGCCCGTGGCCCACGACGACGACCACCTCGGCGCACCCCGCGTCGAGCGCCGCCTGGATACCGAAGTGCACGATGGGGAGCCCGCAGACTGCGTGCATCACCTTGGGGAGAGCGCTCTTCATGCGCGTCCCCTGCCCCGCGGCGAGGACGATGGCGGTCGTCGGCGTCATGGTGTTCTCGCGTGCGAATGGTGTTCTCGCGTACGAGCTATCGGCTTTCCGGGCGGTTCCCGCAAGCGCGTCCGGCGTGCATTGGGTACACTCTACCGCTCGCTCAGGTGGTATGTGAGCGCCGTACGAGGAGGCTTTTCCATGAGAACGCCCGCAACCCCCGGGCGCCGGTCGGGCAGGTTCGCTTCGTTCGCTCCCTTCGTTCTCGCGGCGACGACCGCGTCGTTCGGGGCCGCCTGCAGCGACACCTTCGATACCTCCCGCACCCTGCCCCCGCGCGGCACCCTCGGCGCGGAGCTCTTCGGCGTCGTCTGCGACCGCGTGGGCGCGCAGTCCCTCCACGAGGATCTCACCGGCGCGTCGTACGCGGGCATCTGCCACGCGGCAGCCGACGGCTCGTACACGAGCACCGTCGACACGACGAAGCTCCCGCCGCTCGTCGACAACCAGCCCAACGTCGACGGTACGCCCGTCCCTCTGGCCCAGCAGCAGGCCGACCGCACGTACGGCGTCGCGCGCATCGAGACGCTCGCGAAGCACCGCACGGACCTCATCACGGCGCTCGACTTCACGATGCCCGCCGAGAACGTCGCCATCAAGGACGTCGGCAACGCCGACCCCACCAAGTCGTGCAACCCGCCCGCGGCCGGCGGCGAAGGCCCGCTCCACACCGAGCTCGCGAACCTCCTCGGCCGCTTCCAGGACCTCTACAACGACGGCACCATCCCGCAGTCGACCGAGTCGATCGCGCGCGTCATGACCGCCTTCAAGGCCGCGACGGACGCGCAGGCCGCGTGGACGCACTTCGACGCGCGGTCCGGCTACCGCCCGATCGACATCGCGCTCGGCGCAGCGCGGCCCATGGTCGCGTACCCGAGCCTGCGCGATTTCTCGAACGCGACCCTCGCGCTCCTCTCGGCCGACTCGCAGCCCTACCAGCTCGATCCGCAGCTCGACGCGAACGGCAACCGCGTCCCCGTCCCCGGCGCGGCCTACGCGCAGCTCACGCAGCTCATGGCCGTCGCGCACGCGGAGCTCCTCAACACCACCGCCGACGCTCCTCTTCCCCTCCTCACGAGCGCCGGCGATCCCACGACGGGCGTCTCGGTGCTCGACCGCCCGCGCGGCGACCTCGAGTTCCTCCAGGCGCTCCTCTACGCGCAGGACCCGGCGTTCGGCGGAGGGACGAGCCGCTACCTCACCCAGCGCGACGGCCGCGGCTACGCCGTCGTGCCGCTCGTCGGCGGCAAGGTCCCCGCGCCCTTCGTCGACGCCGACGGCGACGGCCTGCCCGACGTGGACCCGACGACGGGCCTCTTCACGACGACCGGCGGCCAGCCCGCGCCCTCGCCGTTCTTCGCCATCGGCGCGCCCGACACGCCGTCGCGCGACACGTACAGCCGCGCGCTGAACGCTCCCGGCGGCGCGCTCGTCTACCAGTACATCGACACGAGCCAGACCTACACGGCGTCGCTCATGCGCAACCTCGGCCCGCTCGTCGATCCGACGCAGGCCGACGACCACGAGACGCTGATGGACTTCCTGTCCGGTGCGTACGTGCTCTGGGGCAAGCGCGCGGGCTCCGCCTCGACGACGAAGACGTACACCGACGGCGAGACGGTGAAGTACGCCGCCTTCGACACGACGAGCTCCCCCATAGTCGACCTCCTCTACGCGATCGGGCAGACGCTCGCCGACCCGACGATGGACCCGACGCTCGACCTCGCGTCGACGCTCGTGACCAAGAACCCGAACGCCGTCGCGCGCGTCGTGGGCGACGGCCTCTACTCGAAGGGGCTCGCCGACCAGGACACCACGGCGAGCATCCCCCCGGCGTCGACGCTCTGGGACGACGTCATCGACGTCGCCGTACAGATCGACCAGGAGCCGGGCCTGCTGGCCGACGTCATGCGCGCGCTCGGCGACGACGCGTCCCTGCCGCTCTCGCAGTCCTTCTCGACGTACATGGCGGACCTCGACCGCATCTCGTACGACCGCGGAGACCTCAACGGCCCGGCGTACGACTTCAACACGAAGAACACCGCCGAGCCGACGACGCCCGTCGACCGGACGAAGGCCGACACGGGCGCCAACCGCAGCGAGATGCAGCGGTTTCTCCAGGCCATCTACGACACGAACGGCGTCACGGCGTGCAACAAGTCGAACGCCGTCGTCCACGCCCTCAACGTGTCGATCCCGATCATCGGCAGCGAGAACATCGACATCCCCTACGGCGCGAACAACAACGCCCTCATCGCCGGGCTGCTCCTCACGAACTACGGCAGCCAGAAGACGTTCAGCGAGTGCGAGGTCTTCAAGATCGACGACCTCGCCGCCTTCTACCTCGACTCGATCGTCGGCAACGCGAACCTCTACTTCCGCGACGACTTCATCCGGAACGGCAGCCTCGGGGGCCTGGGCGCGGCGACGGTCGGTCTCATCGAGAACTCGAGCTACATCGGCTTCGCGCCCGACGGGAGCGGCAACCCGACCGACAAGTACAACGGCTCGGACGTCACGCAGCCCGGCTTCTGGGACACGGCCGGCTCGCAGACCTTCCGGCCGAAGCCCGGCTGGCTCGATCGCCTCGTCTTCTTCGACCTCGCCGGCGACAGCCCGAACCAGGGGCAGCAGAACTACAACACGAACCACTTCCTCACCGACCTCCAGGGCACGCAGATCGGCTCGAGCATCTGCCCCGAGCGCCTCATCCCCGACCCGTGCGCCACGAGCGGGACGTGCAGCGACGCGCCGGACATCGCGAGCGACAAGCAGGTCCACGGCCTGCGCGCGTGCCCGACCGGCGACTGGCTCTTCCAGCGCGACCAGGACGCGACCTTCGTCTGGGAGGACATGGGCTTCTTCAGCGCGATCACGCCGCTCGTGTCGGCCTTCGCCGTCGCCAACAGTCCGACGACGAACAAGCCGCGCCACCGGGAAGACCTCTTCATCGCGCTCATGAACGCGCTGAACAAGCACTGGCAGTCGGGCCAGGGCACGGCGAACGAGTGCACGCTGCAGGTCCAGCCCGCCGTGAACTGCACGAAGGACGGCGCGGACAGCTACGAGCCGCTCCTCGCGCAGATCTTCTCGTCGGACATGCTGCCGGCGATGCACGACCTCGTGAAGATCCTCGAGGGCATCAGCGTGCCGTCCTGCACCGCGACCGATCCGAAGACGGGCCTCTGCAGCAAGCCCGGCGCCAGCGTGGACGGCGTCACCATGCTCGCCACCGCCGCCGATGCGCTCATCAACCCCGCGCACGCCAAGGCGCTCGGCCTGAAGGACCGCCAGGGGAACGTGACGTCGAAGCGCAACGACGGGACGACGAACCCCCAGGTGACGCCGCTCTACCTCGTGCTCGAGACGCTCGACGAGATCGACGCCGCGTTCGCCGCGTACGCGCAGGCGAACCCGAAGGACACGGGCCGCCAGGCGCAGTGGAAGCTCGCCCGCTCGCAGCTCGTCGACCAGTTCCTGTCGGTCAGCGGCGAGAACACGACGACGCAGCAGTTCGTCGATCCCTCGCTCCCGAAGATCCTCCCCGTGCTCGTCGGCGCACTCCGCTCGCAGCTCTGGGCGCACTGCCCGCCCGGCTCGGCGACGTGCCCGTGGGCGCGGACGGACCTCTGGACGAACGCGAGCACGACGCTCGGCGGGCCGACGTTCGCGGGCACGATGGACCTGATGGACGCCATCCGGACCGACGACGCGGGGCGCACCGAGACGGAGAAGCTCCTCTCGTACCTCGTGAACTCGGCCTCGAACAACGACGCGCTCGCCGAGCTCCTCGCCACGAGCGACGACATGATGCAGGTCCTGCGCGACGACGCGAACCTCGTGCCGTTCTACCACGTGATGGCCGCCGCCGCGGTGCCCACCACGACGAGCGCGCAGGGGACCGTGCAGCGCGGCGTCCTCGACGCGACGACCGCGCTCCTCGCGCGCGTCGCCGGCAAGGCGTACGACGCGAACGGAAACGAGATCTGCGCGCGTGAGCTCGACCCCGACGGCGTCCTCGACATCGCGCTCGCGAACCTCGTGACGCCGATGACGGGCACGAACGGGCAGCCGACCGAGACGCCGCTCGAGGTGATCATCGACGCCATCGCCGACGTGAACCGCGCGTCGCCCGGCGCGACGACGAAGCTCCTCGGCGGCGACTACGCGAACATGGCCAACGAGCTGTCGGAGTTCCTGCTGGACCCCGAGCGCGGCCTCGAGCAGTTCTACCAGATCGTGCGAGACGGGACCGAGCACTGATGACGACACGGACGATCGCGACGCCGGTCGCGGTGGGGGTGGTACTGGGCGCGGTGCTCGGCGCGAACGCGCTCCTCGGCGCGAAGGACGCGCGCGCGGCGGGCCTCTACTTCTCGGATCGCGGCGTGCGACCGCTGGGCCGCGGCGGAGCGTTCGTCGCCGGCGCCGACGACCTCGGGGCCATCTGGTACAACCCCGCCGGCATCGTGGACGCGCCGTCGAGCATCCTGCTCGACGCGTCGTGGCTCCACTACACGAGCGGCTTCACGCGCCAGGCGCAGACGACGAGCGCCACGGGGACGACCTTCATCCAGCAATTCCCCCAGGTGAACGGCTCGACGCCGGTCCTCCCCATCCCGACGGTGGCGGCGTCCTACCGGTTCGGCGCGAGGCAGGAGTTCGCGATCGCAGGCGGCGTCTACGCGCCGATGACGCCCGTGACGAGCTACCCGCTCACCATCACCAACCCCGACGGCACGCAGGGGCCCGCGCCGCAGCGCTACTCGCTCGTGTCGCTCGACGGCTCGCTCCTCGCGGTCATCGGGCTCTGGGCCGCATGGAAGCCGATCGAGGAACTCCGCATCGGCGCGGGCTTCGAGATGCTCACGGGCACGTTCAAGTCGACCGACGTCTTCAGCGCGAGCCCGCGCGACGGCCTCGTGGGCGCCCCCGAGGACCCGAACTACGACGCCTACAGCCAGCTCAAGGTGGGCCCCATCTTCGCGCCGAGCGGGAACGCGGGCATCACGTACGTGCCCGCGAGGATCATCCGCTTCGGCGTGAGCGGGCAGCTGCCGTTCATCGTTCACGCGCCCGCGACGGTCGACGTGCGGCTTCCGACGGCGGTCGAGTTCGACAACGCCAGCCAGCAGGGCGACAAGGCAAACGTCCGCTTCGAGCTGCCGGGCGTCTTCCGCGCCGGCGTCGAGGTGCGGCCCCTCGACGAGGAGCACGATCTGCGCATCGAGCTCGCGTACGTGCGCGAGTTCTGGTCGGAGCACCAGTCGATCGACATCACGCCGACGAACATCCAGCTCGTCGGCGTCACGGGCTTCCCGAGCCCGTTCGCCGTGTCGCCGATCTCGATCGCGCGCGGCGGGCAGGACTCGAACAGCGTGCGCCTCGGCGGCGAGTACAAGTTCGCGATCGGCGACTATGCGCTCCAGCCGCGCGTCGGCTTCGCGTACGAGACGAGCGGCATCAAGACGGACTACGTGTCGCCGCTGACGATCGACAGCAACAAGGTGCTCGCGTCGATCGGAGGGGGTCTGTTCATCGGCAAGCACCTGCGGCTCGACGCGGTCTACTCGCACGTGTTCGCGAGCAACGTCACCGTGCCGCCGCAAGACGCCGCGCTGACGGCGGTGAACCCCGTGAAGGGCAACCCGACGCAGGCGGCGGCGATCAACGGGGGGACGTACAGCGCGAAGGCGGACGTGCTGGGAGTGGGGCTGGAGTACAGGTTCTAGGGCGCGGGCGCGGGCGCGGGCGCGGGTAGCGCCCTGTCAAGACCGAACAAGAGGATTCTCTCGTCCTCGCGCACGCGCACTGTCTCCTGCTCGTCGGTTGCTCGACAGTGCGAGGAGCGCGTCGCAAGCGAGTTCCCAGGCACGCATGGAGGACCCGGCAGCAAGATGCCGGCCGCGTGCCGACGGAAGCCCAGCGGATGCCGCATGTGCGAGCGCGGACGTCGCTCGGGCGACCTGCGAGGCGCCGATCACGACCACGAAGACCGCCGTGATGCCCGACAAAGCGGCGACGCCGACCGCGAAGACCGCCGTGCCGACCGACAAAGCGGCGACGCCGACCGCGAAGACCGCTGTGCCGACCGACAAAGCGGCGACGCCGACCGCGAAGACCGCCGTGACGACCGGCAACGCGGCGATGCCGACCGCGAAGACCGCTGTGCCGACCGGCAACGCCGCGACGCCGACCGCGAAGACCGCCGTGACGACAGGCCGTGCCGCGATGCCGACCGGAAAGGCCGCTTTGTCGGTCGACACAGCCGTCTTTGCAGGCGTCGATGACGCTTCTTCGGCCGGCATCGACGCCTTGCCGGCTGGCAACGCGGAGGCGCCGGTGGGACGGGGTGCGAGTGTCGCTCTTCCCTACGCCTTGCCGCGCCCCTGCGCGTCGAGCTCCGCGAAGTCCTCGTCCGTCAGCTTCACCGCGGCGGCGGCGACGTTCTGCTCGAGGTGGTCGACCTTCGACGTGCCGGGGATGGGAAGCATCACCTTCGAGCGCTTCAGCGTCCACGCGAGCGCGACCTGCCCCGGCGTGACGCCGAGGCGTGCGGCGACCTTCGCGAGCGCCGACGCGGGCCCCGCGAGCGAGCCCGCGCCGAGCGGAAACCAGGGGATGAAGCCGATGCCGTGCCTCTCGCAGTACGCGAGCACGTCCTCGCTCTGGCGGTCGACGAGGTTGTAGCGGTTCTGGACGGTGGCGACGGGGAAGTGCTTCCGCGCGGCCTCGACCTCCTCGACGTTCACCTCGCTGAGCCCCACGTAGTGGAAGAGGCCTTCCTTCCGCATCTGCGCGATGCAGTCGAGCTGCTCCTCGCGGGGCACCTTGGGGTCGATGCGGTGGAGCTGCCAGAGCTCGATGCGATCGACGCCGAGGCGGCGCATGCTCATGAGCGCGCACTGGCGCAGGTACTCGGGACGGCCGAGGGGCGCCCAGCTGTCGGGGCCGTGCCGCGTGAGGCCGCCCTTGGTCGCGACGACGACGCCGTCGTAGGGGTGGAGCGCCTCGCGGAGGAGGTCCTCGCTGACGAAGGGTCCGTAGGCGTCGGCCGTGTCGACGAAGTTCACGCCGAGCGCGGGCAGCCTGCGAAGGACGCGGAGCGCCTCGTCGCGGTCCTTCGGCGGGCCCCAGATGCCCTTGCCGGTGATGCGCATCGCGCCGAAGCCGAGGCGGTGGACGGCGCGCTCGCCGAGGATGCGAAACTCGCCGGAGCTGCTCGCGTTGGGTGTGCCCTGCGTCGTCATGCGGTCGATTCTCCCGCACGTTCGATGATCCGGGCACGCGTGAAATCGCGCCGACGGGCTCGTCAGGGCAGGAGATCGGGCACGGGCGCAGGCGGCAGAGGCCCGAGCGGCACGGGACCGCCGGACGCGCTCGCCGTCGCCGCCGGTCCGCCCGCTCCGACGCCCGCAGGGGCGTAGACGACGACCGTGTCGCCGGCGTGGAGCGCGTCGCTCCTGCCGCGGCGGTTCACGCGCTCCATCGTCTTCGCCGGGACGTCGAAGCGCTTGCCGATGGACTCGAGCGTGTCGCCCGCCCTCACGGTGACGACGACGCGCCGGATGTTCCGGTCGTGCTCGAGCGACGCGAAGAACTCGTCCGAGCCGACGGCGAGCACGTGGAGATCGCTCTCGGGGACGGTGACGACGCCCGAGAGGTCCGCCTTCTCGGGGACGAACGCCTGCAGGGTCATCCCCTCCTGGAGGCGCGCGCCCGGGTCGATGTCGTTCCAGCGATCGAGGTCGTCCATGCCGACGTGGAGCGCGGAGGCGATCTCCTTGAGCGTGTCGCCGATCTGCACGCGGTAGAAGACGCGGCGGCGATCGGGGTAGACGAAGACGTCCGCGGGGACGACGACGCTCTGCTTCGGCCCCGGGGCGACGGCCGTCGGCGCGGCGATGGCGCCGTCGGTGCTCGGCACGAGGAGCAGCGTGCCGCCGCGCAGGGCTTCGCCCGGGGCGATGGCGTTCAGGTCGACGAGCTTCTGCGTGGTCGTGCGGTGCGCGGCCGCGATCTGGTCGAGCGTCTCGCCGAAGCGGACGACGTAGCGCTCGAGCGGCGGCTGGTCCTTGTGCGTCCGCGCGAGCGTCTGCGAGGCGACCCCGCCCTTTCCGGCGGGGACCTTCACCGCGTACGCCGTCTCGCCCTCGCCGGCCGGGGGGGTACGTGCGGCGCGGAGCTCCGGGTTGAGCGCCTCGAGCTCCTTGGTCGACGTGCCGACGGCCTGCGCGACGACGCCCAGCGGCGTCCCCGGCGGGACGGTGACCTCGTCGGTCTCGACGGGCGGGTCGACCTGCAGCTCGGCGAAGCCGAAGGTGGCGAGGTTGTGCGTGACGACGGCCGCCGCCAGGATCTTGGGCACGTAGAGCGTGGTCTCCCACGGCAGGGTGCCCTCGGTGCGCGCGAGCGACCAGAAGTCGTTCGTGTTGTAGCGGCGGACGACGGACGCGAGGCCGCCGTAGCCCATGTCGTACGCCGCGAGCGCGAGCTCCCAGCTGCCGAAGCGCCGGTGGAGGTCGCCGAGGAAGTCGGCGGCGGCGTCCGTCTCGAGAGGAGCGCTCATGCGCTGGTCGATCCAGCGGTCGACGGTGAGCCCGTAGATGCGCGCCGTCTCGGGCATGAACTGCCAGAGACCCATCGCGCCGACCGAGGAGCGGGCCACAGGCTGGAAGCCGCTCTCGATCATCGAGACCCAGACGAGGTCCTCGGGCAGGTTCTTCTTGTGGAGCGCGCGGCGCATCATCGACGCGTAGCGCCCCGAGTGCTTGTAGAGGCTCGCGAAGGTGGCGTGGCCGCGCGGGTCGTCCTTGAACCACTCGAGGTAGCGCACGAGGCGCTCGTCCCAGCGGACGGGGAGATCGGGGAGCTCGAGGCGCGTGAGCCACGAGAGGTCGCGCGAGGCGTCGGGCGCGGGCGGCGGCGAGGGCTCGGCGGGCGGAAGACCCGTCGCGCTGACGTGGGGGATCTCGTCGCCGGGGAGGAGAAGCGGCAGGTCGGACGGCCAGTGGTTGCCGGGCGCGGGGGAGGCCTGCGGGAAGAGCTCCTTCTCGGCCTCGCGCAGCGTCTTGAGCTCCGGGCTCTCGACGCCGTTCGCGCTTTCCTCCGCCGTCGGGCCGCCGGCGATCGCGCGGCGTGCGCCGGCGTCAGGCCCGTGCGTCGGGCCGTGAGACGCGGCGCCCTTCGCGGTCTTCGAGGGCCTTTGCGAGTGGGGCTCGGCCGCGGCTGCCGTCGACAGGCCGACGAGCAACGCGAGGCCGATCCCGGAGGCGGCAAGCCGCGCGGGAGGGGACGCCATGCCCGCGAACCGTCGCATGTAGGTGGAGGAGGGTCAAATTCGGCGGGAGAACCCGGCGAGACGGCCTGCGTCGCGCCTCTACAGCCCCGCCTGCGACTTCGGCGGCTCGTCCTTCGGCATGTCCATTCCGAGCGGCGGCAGCGTGCTCTCGTCGAACCCCGGCGGGACGTGCCAGATCTCGGTGGTCGGCGGATACACGTCGCGCCCGTTCTCCACCTTGCGGCGCCCGTCGTGGTACGCGATGACGCGCGACCGGAAGAGCTCCATCCCCTCGATGCCCTTCTGCTTTCGCTTGGGCTTCGCGACGCCGGGGTCCTCGACCACCTTGCGCGTGAACGGCGTGGTCGACAGCACGCTCTTGCCGAAGGTCACGTCGGCGGGCTTGTCGGCGCCGAGGAGCTCCATCTTGATCTTGTTGGCCGTGACCGTCGCGTGGACGACCACCGGGAACGGGAAGGGGTTGCGGAGCTTGAGGTCGACGACGGGGTAGACGACGGTCGCGTCGAGCCCCGCCGGGATGTAGCCGCTCGGGCGCGAGTGGGGCAGGCGCTGGATGATGTCGAGCCCGCCGAAGAAGGCGATGGCGTGCAGCGTGGAGGCGACCTGGCAGGTGCCGCCGCCCGTGCCCTCGACCATCTCGCCCTTGAGGATCTCGAACGCGTGCTTGAACCCGTTGTCCTCGGTGCGCGGGCCGACGACCTCGTTGAAGCTCACGGACTGCCCGACCTCGATGACCGTGCCGTTGACGTGCGAGGCGGCGACCTCGATGTTGCGCGCGCGGGGTCCCTGGTCCCCCATACGCGAGAAGTACGTCTCGAAGGACGCCATCACGTGGGAGATGTCGATGCGCGCGAGCGACGAGCGCGTGACGGCCGGCTCGACCGAGACGGTAGGGACCTCCACCTCGACGATGCCCGGGTCGAGCGCCGCAGCCGCGATGTTCGCCGCGGCGCCGTCGGCGTCGATGGCGCGCCCGTCCACCTCGCCGACGATGTCGTGCGCGTCGAGATCGAGCCGCGCAGGCGCGGGAGGGACGTCGAGATCCTCCGCGAGGGGGGCCAGGCGGTCGACGACGACGCGCGGATCGACCTGCGGCTCGAGCGGGACGTCGAGGTCCCCGCGGCGGGCGCGGTCGGCGAGGCGGGCGCGCGCGAGGACGTCCTGCGTGCGGCCCAGGCGCAGCGCGCGCGAGGTCGCGGCGTCGACGTCGACCGAGACCCCGAGATCGCCGAGTGACGCCTCGACCACCGTGTTCACGGCGCCCCCCTCGCGCAGGACGAGGCGCACGCGGCGGCCGAGGAGGGCCTCGGCGCGGGCCTCGACGACGGGCCGCACCGCGCCGTTCACGGTGACGCCGTCGACGCGAAGCCCGGGGAGGCCGCGGTCGGGCGCGTTCGCCGTGGCGAGCGGCAGCCACCGGGTGCTCGCCGCCCACGCGCCACCGCCCCCCGCCGCCGCGAGCGCAGCGAGGAGGAGGAGCCCAGTGAATCGAGGCAATCGTGCGCGGCTCAAGGCGGTCTCTCCCCGGTGTAACGCCCGCCCCGAGTATCCGTCATCCCGGCCGTCGAAGCCAAACGAAGCCAATTCGGGCCTTGCGCAAATCCGGGCATTCAGGTCCGCTTTTCGGGCGCGATGAAGGCTTGCCCGCAGTGCCACATCCGCTACCCGGCGGAGTCGGTGTACTGCTTCCTCGACGGCGCCGTCCTCGAGTCGATCCGCGATCCGCTCATCGGTTCGACGCTCGCGGGGCGGTACCTCGTCGAGGAGGTGATCGGCGAGGGCGGGATGGCCACGGTGTACCGTGCGCGCCACAAGCTCGTCGACCGGCCGTGCGCCGTGAAGGTGATGAACCCGGCCCTGGCGAGCGACCCGACGACGCGCGAGCGGTTCCGGCGCGAGGCCAAGAGCGCGCAGACGCTGGCCCACCCGAACGTCATCGAGATCTTCGACCAGGGCGAGACGCCCGAGGGCACCACCTACATCGTGATGGAGCTCCTCGACGGCAAGACGCTCGCCGATCTGACGGAGCAGGGGGCGGTGCCTCTGCCGCGCGCCATCCCCATCATGATCCAGGTCTCGCGCGGCATCGCCCGCGCGCACGACCTCGGCGTCGTCCACCGCGACCTCAAGCCCGAGAACATCTTCATCGTGCGCCGCCCCGTCGACGGCACCGACATCGTGAAGATCCTCGACTTCGGGATCGCCAAGTCGCGCGGGGACTCGCGCCTCACGAACGCGGGAGAGCTCTTCGGGACGCCGCAATACCTCGCTCCGGAGCGCATCACGGGCGGCGAGGCGGGGCCCAGCGTCGACCTCTATGCGCTGGGCGTCATCTTCTTCGAGGTCGTCACCGGCAAGCTCCCCTTCGAGGCGAACGACCCGACCACGTTCCTCATCAAGCACATGAAGGAGAAGCCTCCGCCTCCGCGGGCCCTCGACCCGCGGCTGCCGGAGAAGCTCGACACCCTCATCGTGCAGCTCCTCGAGAAGGACCCGAAGGCGCGGCCCGTCGACGCCCACCGCATCGAGCAGGAGCTCGTCGCGATCGCGCACGCGCTGGGCATCGACGTCCCGCCGGAGCCCGAGGACGACCCGCAGTCCTCCCGCCCGCCGGCAGCGACCCTTCCGCCGGCGGACGTGCACCAGTGGGAGAAGCGCCTCGGCGTGTTCGAGCAGATGCTCGCGCGCGCAGACGGCGCCGGCGGCGCGCGCCGGGACCTCGAGCGGACGCTCGGGGAGGTGAAGGGGCTGGTCACCGAGCTCTCGAGCCTGCGCAACGCGAGCTCGTCGGAGCAGCACAAGCTCGAGGACATCGACGCGCGGGGACGCGACGGACGTACGCGGTTCGGCTTCGCGGTGGACGCGCTCGGGCACGACGCGTCCAAGGCGCGCGAGGAGGTACGAACGGCGCGCGGGAACCTCGAGCGCCTCGCGGCCGCTTCGGCGCGCGCGAAGGGCGCGTTCGAGCTCGCGCAGCGCGAGGTCGTGACGTGGGAGGGGCGCAGCGCGATGGAGGAGCCGCACACGCAGCTCTCGCGCGCGTACCGGGAGGCGGCCGAGGCCGTGGACGGGTGGCTCGCAGCGCGGACGCTCGATCGTGCCGCGCACGCGTCCGCCGAGGAGAAGGAGCGGACGGTGACCGACCTCGACTACCAGATCGCCGAGCTCCGGGCGGCGCTCGCGAACCACGAGCTGGGCATCGACCGCGACCGCGACGCCACGCAGAAGCGCCTCGTCGACCTCAACACCCGCGTCGAGCGCGCCGAGGCGCAGCTCGTCCAGCTCGCCACGCGTTTCTGCCAGCCGCTCCGCGGCCGACCCGAGCTGGGGGGCTTGTTCCAGCAGCTCGAGTCGGAGGCAGCGGCGTCGAGCGAGTCGCCCGCGGCGTGAACGGCGGCGCGGCGCCCGGCGACGAAAATCGCGCTCGCTGACGCAGCTCGGCTACCCTCGGGCGCGATGCGCTCGAAAGCGACGGTCCTGCCCTTCCTCCTCCTCGTGACGGCCGCATGCGGCGGCGGAGCCCCGGCCTCGGTCCCCCCGCACCTCGACATCCCCGTCCCGCCCGAGGCGAGGCCCGTCCTCCACGCGTCGCGGCTGCCCTCCGAGCAACCGTCGCGCCCGGTGGTGAAGGGCCCCGAGCCGATGCGCCCGCCGCAGACGAAGGTCCCCGTCTCGCCGGCGATCCAGGCCATCGTGGACGCGCCGGACCGTGACGCCGAGGACAGGAAGCTCGACGCCGGGCGCCACCCGGGGGAGCTCCTCGCGTTCCTCGGCCTGCGCCCCGGCGACCGCGTCGGCGAGATCGCGGCGGGCGGCGGCTACACGACGGAGCTGCTCGCGCGCGCGGTGGGCCCGCGCGGCCGCGTCTGGGCCGAGAACAACGCGTTCATCGTGAAGCTCGCGGACAAGGCCATCGCCGACCGGCTCAAGCGCCCGGCGGACAAGAACGTCGTCCGCTCGGACCGCGAGCTCGACGCGCCGTTCCCCCCGGACGCGAAGAACCTCGACGCCGTCGTCGACGTCCTCTTCTACCACGACACCGTGTGGATGGGCGGCGACCGCGACAGGATGAACAAGGCCATCTTCGACGCCCTCCGCCATGGCGGCGAGTACGTGGTGGTCGACCACAGCGCCCCCGAAGGGAGCGGGACCGAGGACGTGAAGACTACGCACCGGATCGACGAACTCTTCGTCATCCGCGAGATCGAGAAGGCGGGGTTCCACCACGTCGCGTCCGCCGACTTCCTCCGGAACCCGGCCGACACGCGGGACTGGAACGACTCGCCGCGCGCGGCCGGCGAGCGCCGCGGTACGAGCGACCGCTTCGTGCTGAAATTCATCAGGCCCTGAAGCGTCGCGGCGCGCTATAGCATCCCACTACGGGATGGACGGGCCGAAGCTCAACTTCGACACGACGCAGGTCCTCGTGATGGTGCTCGCGGGGGGCGAGGGCAAGCGCCTCTACCCGCTGACGCTCGACCGGGCGAAGCCCGCGGTGCCGTTCGGCGGCCGCTACCGCATCATCGACATCGTCCTCTCGAACTTCGTCAACTCGGGTCTCGCCAAGATCAAGGTGCTCACGCAGTACAAGAGCGCCTCGCTCGAGGAACACATCGCGCGCAACTGGCGCCTCGCACCGATGCTCGACCAGTTCATCGAGGCCATCCCGGCCCAGCAGCGCACCGGCAAGACGTGGTACCGCGGCTCGGCCGACGCCGTCTGGCAATGCCAGCACGTCATCCACGACGAGCGGCCCGAGCTCGTGTGCATCTTCGGCGGCGACCACGTCTACAAGATGGACGTCCGCCAGATGCTCTCCCACCACCAGGACTCGCACGCGGTGGCGACGGTAGCTGCCATCCCCATCCCGAAGCGCGAGGCGAACGACTTCGGCGTGCTCGAGGTCGCGCCCGACGGGCGCATCGTCGCATTCCACGAGAAGGTCGAGAACCCGCCGTCGATGCCGGGGCGGGACGACATGTGCCTCGCGTCGATGGGCAACTACGTCTTCCGGCCGGACGCGCTCCTCCAGGAGCTCGAGGAGGACGACCGCCTCGAGGACAGCCGGCACGACTTCGGGCACGACATCCTGCCGCGCATGGTCGCCAAGGGGCTGGGCGTCTTCGCGTACGACTTCGCGACGAACATCGTCCCCGGCGAGGACGACCACAACCGCGGCTACTGGCGCGACGTCGGGACGGTCGACGCGTACCACGAGGCGCAGATGGACCTCATCGAGATCCATCCGCAGTTCAACTTCTACAACTTCCGCTGGCCGATCCGCACGGGCGCGACGCACGACCCGCCGGCGAAGTTCGTCTTCCGCGACGAGGCGCAGGCGCGCGTCGGCATCGCGACCGACTCGATGGTCAGCCACGGCTGCATCATCTCGGGCGGGCGCATCCACCGGAGCGTCCTCGGAGTCGGCTGCCGCGTGAACTCGTTCAGCGAGGTCGAGGAGAGCGTCCTCTTCGAGCGCGTACGCGTCGGGCGGCACGCGAAGATCCGGCGCGCCATCATCGACAAGGACGTCGAGATCCCGTCGGGGACCGTCATCGGGTTCGACCGCGAGGCCGACCGCCAGCGCTTCTTCGTCACGGACAACGGCATCGTCGTCATCCCGAAGCGCGCGAAGCTGGACGCGGGCTGACCGGTGGGCCGGACGATCGTCGTCGGAGACGTCCACGGGTGCGCGGACGAGCTCACGCGGCTGCTCGCGCTCGTGGAGTTCGCCGAGGGGACCGATCGGCTCGTACTGGTCGGCGACGTCGTCGTGCGCGGCCCCGATCCGCACGGGGTCCTCGCCGTCGTCCGCAGCGTCGGCGCGCGCGCCGCACGGGGCAACCACGAGGCGAAGCTCCTCGCGTGGAAGCAGCGAGGCAAGACGCTCGGTCCCGACCACGAGCGAGTCGCGAAGGATCTCTCGGCCGAAGAGTGGCGCCTCCTCGAGGAGATGCCGCTCTGGATCGACCTCCCGGAGCACGGCGTGCGCGTCATCCACGCCGGCGTCGTCCCCGGCGTCGAGGTCGAGGACGCGCTCGAGGAGGCGCTCCTCACGATCCGGACGGTGGACGCGCGCGGTCGCTGGAGCAACGAGCCCGGCGCGGGACCGCTCTGGGGCACGACGTACACGGGACCGCCGCACGTGGTCTTCGGGCACAACGCGCGCGACGAGCCGCAGCTCCACGCCTGGGCGACGGGGCTCGACACCGGGTGCGTCTACGGCGGGCGGCTGACGGGGCTCGTCCTGGACGACGGCGAGGCGATCCCACGGGGAGACCTCGTCGCGGCGCGCCTGAAGAGCGTCGGCGCGCGGCGCAGGTACTACGGCGGCAAGGGAGCGCCGCTCGCGCGATGAGGGTGACCTTGACCGAGGATCAGCGTCGGGCCATCGCGCGCGGGCGGTTCGTGCGGGTGGGGGCGGCGTGGGGCGGCGCGATCGTGGGGCGCGTCGACGGCGCGTGGAAAGCGTTCGAGAACGTCTGCCGCCACCGCGCGCTCCCGCTCGACCTGGGCGCGTCGTCCCCGATGAGCGACGACGGTGCGTACCTCCTCTGCCACCAGCACGGCGCGCTGTACCGCCCCACGGATGGGCGCTGCGTGGTGGGGCCCTGCGTGGGCGAGTCCCTCACGGCCGTCGAGGTGCGCGAGACGGAGGAGGAAGGGACGCTGGAGGTCCTGCTACCCTCGGTGCCGCCGGTGCGAGACGAATGAACGAGCCGCGCTATCCGTACGTCGCCGTGGACGTGGCCGAGGACGACGCCGACGAGGCGGGCGCGCTCCTCTTCGAGCTCGGCGCGGCCGGCGTCGAGCAGCGTGACGCGACCACGCTGAAGCGCGGCGCGGCCGGGAAGGTGACGCTCGTCGCGAGCTTCGAGGACGAGGCGCAGGCTCGCGATGCGATCGCCGAGGCCCCTGCCGGATGGGGCGCACGGCTCGAAGAGGTCGTCGGCGACGCGTGGCGCGACGAGTGGAAGAAGCACTTCGAGCCGTTCGTCGTCTGCCCGGGGGTGGTCGTTCGCCCGCCGTGGCGCGAATACGCGGCCTCCGCGGGCGAACGCGTCGTCGTGCTCGAGCCGGGGCGCGCGTTCGGGACGGGGCTCCACGAGACGACGGCGCTGGTCGCAGACGTGCTGTCCGGAGAGCCGCTCGCCGGCAAGGACGTGCTCGACGTGGGCTGCGGCAGCGGCGTGCTCGCGCTCGTCGCGCTCGCCCTCGGCGCTCGCCGGGCGCGGGCGGTGGACGTGGATCCCGACGCGGTCGCCGTCACCCGGGAGAACGCAGTCCGCAACGCCATGACCGATCGCGT
This sequence comes from Polyangiaceae bacterium, assembly GCA_036490515.1. Taxonomy (GTDB): domain Bacteria; phylum Myxococcota_A; class Polyangia; order Polyangiales; family Polyangiaceae; genus Palsa-1150. Next base: position 6,610 of record DASXDU010000019.1, on the reverse strand, counting down.
CGACGCCGACCCGACGCCCATCGAGGCCGTGGAGGGGAGCTATCCCGTCGTGCTCGCGAACATCGAGGCCACGACGCTCGTCGGGATGGCAGAGGCGCTCGCCGCGCGCGTCGCGCCGGGAGGGTTGCTGGTGCTCAGCGGCATCCTCGCGCCGGACGTCGCGCCCGCGCAGCTCGAGGACGTGCGGCGCGCCTTCGCCGGGCTCCGCGAGGAGAGCGTGCGGCGGCGCGGCGAGTGGATCGCCGTGGTGGCGAGAGCCCCATGACGCGGGCGCCCGTCCCGGATCTCGCGCCGGGCGAGCGACGGCTCGAGGGGGCGCTGGGCCATTACCTCGGCCGCGTCCTGCGGCTCGAGTCGGGCGACGCGTTCGTGGCGTTCGACCCGGCGACGGGGCGGGAGGCCGACGCGTCGGTGGTCTGGAACGATCACGAGTCGGTCACGGTGAAGGTGGGGCCGTTGCGGGACCCGACGACGCGGACGGCGAGGGAGCTGGTGTTCGTGCAGGGGCTGGCCAAGGGCGACAAGTGCGACTCGGTCGTGCGGGACGCGACGGAGCTCGGCGCGACTCGGGTGATCGTGGCGGTGACGCGGCGGAGCGTGGTGAAGCTCGACGCCGCGCGCGCCGCGGAGCGGCAGGCGCGATGGGCGCGCGTCGCGCAGGAGGCGGCGCGGCAGTGCGGCCGCGCCGAGGCGCCGCTCGTGGACGCGCCCTGCCCCTGGGGAGAGGCGCTCGGGTCCGTCCCGGCGGAGGCGGCGCGCTTCTGCCTGTGGGAGCGGGCGACCGATCCCCTCGGGCCGCCGCTCCTCGAGGCGCTGTCGCGAGAGGCAGCCCTGGCCTTCGCGTGCGGGCCGGAGGGAGGCCTCGAGGACCGCGAGATCGACGAGGCGCGCAGCGCAGGATGGGCGATCGTCTCGCTCGGACCCCTGGCTCTTCGCACGGAGACCGTCGCCGCCGCCGCCCTCGGCGCGGTCCGGGTGTGGTCCGCGCTCTTCTGAAGCGCCTCTCGAAGCCGGCCGCCCTTACGCGAAGCGCTTCTGGAGCATCACGTGGAGCTCCTCGGTCGACGAGAGGAGCTGCTCGATGTCGCCCGGCAAGTTGCGGAGCGGCTCGACGGGGCTCGTGTAGTCGACCCCCAGCTCGCGCACCGCCTGCCGCAGCGCCGACCGCTGCGACGGATAGATCTTCGCCGCCTGCCGGAAGCCGAGCTTCACCGCCGTCCAGTCGGGTCCCGGCTCCGCGCGGAGCGCACTCGTCACCGCGACGAGCAGCCCCACGACGCGCTCGCACCACGCATAGCTGTCCCGCACCTGCGGCACGAGCGCGCCATCGGGTCCCACCAGCGGCGCCAGTCGTTCGTCCGCCGCATCGCAGTAGAGCTCGTAGAGCGCATCGCGCACTGTGTCCGTGTGTGCGGTGATCCGCCGCACGGTATCGGCGTGTGCGCTCCCTTCGGGTACCGCGTCGAGGAGCTGTTCGAGCCAGAGGATCTCCGCGACGAGCGCCATGTGCGCGTCGAGCCACCATTCGAGGCCGGGAACGGCCGCCTCGCTCTCGAAGGGGGGCGGAGGCAGCGTGGAGGGGGCGCCGGGCCCTGGGGAGCCCCGGTCGATCCGCGTCAGCCGCGTGTACGACGCCTTCCGCGGCGGCAGCGCGGGGGCCCTCGACTCGTCGCGGACCTTAGCCTTGCGAATCACCATGGCGGCCTGTCTTCGTCCCCCTCCCGTGATACGTGCGGCCCGGGCGATCCATTCGCGGCGCGCGTCAGGAGGGCGACGATCACGGAAGAACTAGCAAACGGCGTACCCCTCGGGCAGTCGCACGAACGGCGTACGCCTTCAGGATATGCTCGCACACACCGGCCTTGCTCGAACGGATCGCTCTCCATCAGACGCGCCTCCACACGCCGGGGTTGGGCCTGGACGCCAAGGGCGTAGCCCTGGGCGCCAAAGGGCTCGTGCTCCTTCCGAGCATCGACCGGCTCGTGGGCCTCCTCTCCGTGTACACGCGGGAGCGGTCCCTCGAAGACCTGATGCCCAGCCTCGGCATGAACGTCGTGAAGTCCAAGCTGGGCACGCGCGAGATCACCCTCGAGTTCGCGGCCGAGTCGAGCGATCGAATGGACCGGATCGCCGAGACCGCACGGCTCGTCGGCGGGTTCACGTTCACGGGCACGGCGCGCCACTTCGTGCAGTACCGCGACGCCGCTGCCCCGTTCGGGTACGACGCGACCACCCTCCTGGCGACCGACGCGGCGCTGGCGCTCTACCACGACCGGTTCTCGCAGACGTACGACGTGGAGCGGCGCGTCGAGCTTCGACCTCTCCTCCTTCGGCTCATGCCCCACCTGGATCCTGCTTCGCGGCTCGTGCCGGGCCCGCGCGTCGTCGTCGCCGAACAAGGGCTGGGGCCGGCGCTCGTGCACTACCTCGTTCGATCGCGTGTCGACGGCGAGGTCGGCGTCGCGGAGTGGGCGCCGGAGAGCGCGTTCGAGGACGCGCCGGTGCGGCGGTGGGTGTTCCGCATCCCGGAGCTCCCCCGTCGCATGCAGCCGCTGATGCACTCGACGCCAGGCATCCGCTGCTTCGTCCCCGTCGCTCCCGGCGCCGCCGTCGAGGCGGGCCACCGCCACCCCGTCGAGCTTCGCGCCTGCCCGGTGTTCGACCCGGCGGGGCTCGTCCTCGTGCGCGGGGGCGGAGAAGAGCCGTGGATCCTGGACAGGATGCCGCCCATGGGGCCCCTCACCGCGTTCGCGCGCGTCGAGATGCGCACGACGGGCGCCGAGGCCTCCACGGCGAGCGCGACGCGGCCCGCCGACTCCGTACGCGTGCCCCTGCGGGTCGTCCCGTCGACCGCGCCGTGGAAGAACGTCACCGCGACCTGGGTGGAGCCCGCGCAGGTGCCGCTCCTCCGGCGGCTCGCCTATGCGTTGCCGCACGGGACGATCGCGGCCGCGCGCGTCGCCATGACGGCACGCGGCGCATTTCTCCGGTCGAGCGGCGGCATCGAGGCGATCCCGCTCGGTACGTTCTTCGTCGAGGTGCATCCGAACCTCTACGTCCCCGCAGGGCACGAGGTGACGCCGTCGGTCGCGCCCGAGGTCCTCGCCCGGGCGCTCGGCGCGGCGCCGGGGCAGGTCCTCTTCGTGGGCACCGACGCGCGCGCGATCGCCGTCGAGGAGTCGGCGTTCGCGCCGCTCGAAGCGGCGCTCGTCGAGGCGTCGCCCTGGGAGCCGGCCGTCGCCGAGGCGATCGAGCAGGCGCTCGACGACGCTCCGCTCGACCTCAAGGTGACCGGCATCGGCATGCTCCCGCTGCGCGGCGTCGACCCCGCGCCGAAGCAAGGCGACTGACGCCGATGGCCGATCTCGGTGCGATCGCGGAGCGGCTGTACGCGGGCGTCATGGCGCCCATGGTGCTCGGCGGCGCCATCGAGCCGGGGCACGCCATCGGGGCGCGGGCCGCGCTCGCGCTGGGCGAGGGTGATCGCACGACGACGGACCCGGACCGCGAGTTCCAGGTGCAGCTCGGGCGCGTCCGGCGTGCGCGAAGGCTCGCCGCGGTCGACCGCTTTCCTCCCGCGTCTCGATCGGAGTGGGCCCTCGGCGCCATCCTCCACGACCTGCTCCAGGCCGCCAATCCCACCTTCGACACGGTGCTCCGCAGGTCGGCGGCGGAGCGCATCCTCCTCGTCGCGCGCGACGCCCTCGACCGCGTCCCCGACGCGGCGACCGTCCGCGAGGCGCTCTCGCGTCACACCTGGTTCGGGCGCGTGCTGGACATCGCCCGGACGGACACGTCGGTGTCGTGGTGGGTCGGATCGCGAACGTACCTCGGCGTCGAGGCGCCGCACCGGCTGCAGGCGTGGCCGGAGCTTCGCCGCGTGAGCGTCGTGAAGGCGGAGCACGCGCTCCTCGAGCTCGAGCCCCTCGCGGTCGATCGCGCGGGGCTCACCGAGGCGCTCGCGCGGTTCCTCGCGAAGACGCCGCTCACGGCGCTCGCGACGTGCACGCGCGACGCGCCGCCCTTCGTCTGGAGTCCCGCGACGCTGGCGCTCGTCGCGACGCGGCCTGGCCGCACGCTCGCCCTCCGGGCGCTCGCGAAGCTCCCGGCCGCCGACGTGGACGCGGCGCTCGGGCGGGCGACGCGCGACCTGCTCGGCGCGCGACGCTCGATGGCGGCGCCGGCCGTCACCCTGCTCGGGGAGAGGGCGCTCGCGCAGGCCGCCGGTCACGTCGACCGGGGACACGGTGGGGCGGGCCCCTCGCCTGCGCACGCTCACGCTGCGTTCGCGCGCGGTCTCGGCGCGGTCGCGGGGATGCTGATGCTCGAGTCGGGCGAAGCGGGCTGGCCGCACGGGGAGCGCGCCCGGTTGATCGCGGCGCTCGACGTGGCGGCGCGATCGCCGCCGGCGCGCGAAGCGGTGGCGCTGCTGGGGGAAGGGTCATGACGCGGCGACCGAGCGCGCTCGCCGCCCTCCTCGCGGGGGCCCTGTCGGTCGGCGTCCTGCCCGCTCGCGCCCAGGAGACGGCGCGCTGCGAGGCGAAGGTCCGTGAGGTCCAGGCCGTCGTCGACCGGGACGCGCAGGGCACGCGCCTCTGGTACTGGGTCTGGATGGCGGCGGGTACCGGCCTGCTCGTCGGGCAGACGGTCATCGCCTCCGTCACGACGGGGAACGTCCAGAAGGAGTTCATCGCGGGCGCCGCGACGAGCGCCTTCATCCCCGCGGCGCTGCTCCTCCACCCGCCTGCCGCGATCGACGACGCTTCGCGCCTCGACGCACGCATCGCCCTGACCAGCGTCGACGGTCACCCGGGGGACGCGTGCGTGCTGGCGCCGCGCGCGCAGGAGATCCTCGCCCACACCGCGGCCGACCAGCACCTGACCACGGGGTGGTTCGCCCCCGCCTTCGTCGTCGGCGGCAACATCGCCGTGGGGCTCTTCCTGGGGCTCGCGTTCCACGACTGGGCCGGCGCAGCCAAGCAGGCCTTGGGCGGAAGCGCCGTGGGCGAGCTCCAGCTCCTGACTCTCCCGACCGGATCCCTCCACGCGCGAGGCCTCGGGCTGGCGGGGACGTTCTAGGATCACGGGGATGGCAGCACGCCGCGCCCTGAGCGCTCTCGATCGCACCTTCCTCGCCGGCGAGACGCGCGAGTCGATGATGCACGTCGGCGTCCTCGCGCCGTTCTCGCCACCCGCCGATCGGGCTCCCGACTTCTTTCGGTTGCTCGTCGAGGAGCTGCGCCGCCGGCCCAAGGCCCACCCCCCCTGGACCCTGAAGCTCCGGCACCCGGACCTGCTCGCGAGCCCGTTCCAGGCGTGGGTCGAGGACGACGACTTCGACCTCGACTACCACGTGCGCCGTTCGGCGCTCCCGTGGCCCGGCGACGAGCGGGAGCTCGGCATCCTCGTGTCGCGCCTCCACAGCAACAAGATCGACTTCCACCGGCCGCCCTGGGAGGTGCACTTCATCGAAGGACTCGAGGGGGGCCGGTTCGCGATCTACTTCAAGGTGCACCACGCGCTCGTCGACGGGTTCACGGGGATGCGGCTCCTCGTCCGCAGCATGTCGAGCGATCCCGCGGATCGCGACACGCCGCTCTTCTTCTCGCGTCCACCGCCCGAGCGCCGCCCGGCGCACGAGGGCGCCCCGACGCTCGATCACCTCTTCGAGGCGGTGCGCGACCAGCTCGGGGCGACCCGCCGCGTCGGCCACGCCGCGATGAACCTCGTCCGCGCGTCGCGCGCGAAGGACCGCGCGCTCGTGGCTCCCCTTCAGGCGCCCCGCTCGGTGCTGAACCAGAAGATCACGCGCAACCGGCGGTTCGCCACCCAGCGCGTGTCGGTCGACCGGCTCCGGCGCGTCGTGCGGCCGCACGGAGGGACACTCAACGACGGTGTCCTGGCGTTGACCGGGGCTGCGCTCCGCCGGTTCCTCCTCGAGCAGGACCAGCTACCCGCCGAGGCGATGACGACGATGCTGCCCGTGAACATCCGGCCGAAGGGCGACCAGGGCGGCGGCAACGAGGTGGGCGCGATCCTCGCGTCGTTCGCGACGGACGTCGCCGATCCCGTCGAGCGGCTCCGGACCATCGTCGCGTCGACCAGGCGCGCGAAGCAGCAGCTCGAGGGAATGTCGCGGAGCGCGCTCATTCAGTACGCAGCGCTCCTGCTCACGCCGATGCTGCTCTCGCAGGTCCCCGGCGCGGCCGGGCGCGTGCGGCCCGCGTTCAACGTCGTCGTGTCGAACGTCCCCGGGCCCGAGCAGCCGCTCTACTTCCGCGGCTGGCGGGCCGAGGCGATCTACCCGCTCTCGATCCCGTTCCACGGGTACGGGCTCAACGTCACGGTCGGCGGGTACGTGGGGGAGCTGGACTTCGGGTTCACCGGCTGCCGCGACACGGTGCCGCACCTGCAACGGCTCGCGGTCTACGCAGGGGAGGCGCTCGAGGAGCTCGAGGCGGCGGGCTGAGGCGCGGGCGCGGGCGCGGGCGCGGGCGCGGGCGCGGGCGCGGGCGCGGGCGCGGGCGCGGGCGCGGGCGCGGGCGCGGGCGCGGGCGCGGTAAAGAGCGGAGTGCGCGGGTAGCGCACTGTCAAGACCGAACAAGAGGAT
>DASXDU010000034.1:0-19777 GCA_036490515.1 Polyangiaceae bacterium | reverse complement strand
AGCACGGCGCGACAATCGAAAAGCCCGAGCGAAAGCCCCCTTGCGCCCCTCGCAAGTTTGACGGAATGGACATCACAGCGCGGGCGCGGGCGCGGGCGCGGGCGCGGGCGCGGGCGCGGGCGCGGGCGCGGGCGCGGGCGCGGGCGCGGGCGCGGGCGCGGGCGCGGGGAAAGACGAACACGGGAACGTGGGAAGGGGAACGGGAATGCGGAATGGGAATGGGGCGACGGCGCGGTGCCGCTGAGACGGGGGGCGGGCCGATCACGGATGGGGGCGGCGGTGGGAGAAGCGGGGGCAGCGCGCCGAGCGTTGGGCGCAGGCCGTTGCGGCATGAGCGCAGCCCGCTGCGGCATGAGCGCAGCCCGCTGCGCCGTGTGCGCAGCCCGCTGCGGCACGTGCGCAGCCCGCTGCGCCATGTGCGCAGCCCGTTGCGGCACGTGCGCAACCCGCTGCGCCATGAGCGCAGCCCGTTGCTCCCACTCCTCGACACTCCGCTCCCTTTCCTCCGCGGCTCAGCGCCCTTCGCGCCTCCGCGCTCCTCTCGTCTCGCCCCCTCCTGGCCTCGCCTCTCCGCCCTTGTCCTTTGCGGCTTTGCGGCTTTGCGGCTCTCCCTCTCTCTTCAGCGGGCCTTGCGCGGGTGGGGGGCGCCCGCATCGGGGGCGAACTCGTTCTCGGCGTTGCAGTCGAAGAGGGTCTTCTCGCTGGTCCAGGTTGCGCACGGATCGAGGTGCCCGGGCGGTGGCCGCCAGATGGGCACCTCCTGCGCGTCGTCGCCCGCGCCTCCGCTCCTCGGCACGGCCACGCTCACGGCGACCGGCGGCGGCAGCGCCTCGGCGGGTGGGACCTCGACGACGAACGTCCGCGGCGCCTCCGCCGATCCCACGCCTCCCCCGCACGCCATCGCCCCGACCACCCCGCCCCCGAGCACCACCCCGAGGACGATCCGCCCACCCCCGAGCGCCCACGGAGCCGACGCCGGCCGCCTCATCCCCCTTGGACCCTCGGCACCGCCCCCGCTTGGCCGCCGACGGCGCCCATCCCCACCTCGCAAGACCCCGCCACTCCCTCGCCCGCCCCCACCTCCCCCTCGCAAGACCCCGCCACTCCCTCGCCCGCCCCCGCCTCCCCATCGCACGCCCCCACCACCCCGGTCGCCGATCCCCACCCACCCTTCTGATCTTCTGACCTTCCTGTTTCTCTACTCTCGCTCTCCCGCGCCCCCCGCGCCGCCCGCCACGAGGCGCTCGAAGCGCTCGACGGCCTTCTCGAGGACGGCCATGGGCGGCCCGAACGAGAAGCGCACGTAGGACTTGAAGCGCGACGCGCGCCCGTGGCGGCGCTTGCCGGGGTTCACGTCGAAGAACTCGCCCGGCACGACGATGACCTGGTGCTCGAGCGCGGCGCGGAAGAAGCCCATGCCGTCGTTGAGCGGCGGCGGCAGGCGCTCGACCGAGCCCCACACGTAGAAGGTGCCCTCGGGGGCGCGGTCGACGCGGACGCCGAGGCGCTCGAGCTGCGAGAGCATGAAGTCGCGCTTGGCGCGAAAGACGGACTGGATGGCGCGCGTCTCGGCGACGACGTGGTCCTCGGCGAGGAGAGGGATGGCCGCGCGCTGCAGCGGCTTGTTGCCGCCGCCGTCGAGGAAGGAGCCGGCGCTCGAGAGGGCCTCGACGACGTCCTTCGGCGCGAGCGCCCAGGTGACGCGCCAGCCCGGGTAGCGCCAGTTCTTCGTGAAGCCGTCGAAGACGACGACGGGATCGCGGTCGACGTCCTCGACGTAGCGGGCCGCGCTCTCGACGGGGAGGCGCCCCGGCGCGCCGCGGTAGACGTAGTGCGAGTAGAACTCGTCGAGGAGGAGCGCGCAGTCGAGCTCCCGCGCCACCGAGACCCAGCGCGCGAGCTCGTCGCCCTCGACGAGCTTGCCGGTGGGGTTGCACGGGTTGCTCATGAGGATGGCCGAGAAGCCGCGCCCGAGGACCTCGCGCCGCAGATCGTCGGCGCCGAACGCGTAGCCGTGCTCGCCCTCGAGGAGGACCGGGATGGCCGTGAACGCCTTGAAGATGTCGAGGAGCTCCTCGTAGGCCGTGTAGTCGGGGAGGAAGTGCCCGAGGTTCACGTGCCCGAGGCTCGCCGCGGCGCGCGTGAGGGCGGCCCTGCCCCCGCCGGACACGCACACGTTCTCGGCGGAGTACTGCGAGCGCATCCCGCGGCGGTAGAGCGCGTTGTAGAGCGACGCGACGGCCTCGCGCAGCTCCCAGAGGCCGGCGACGGGCGCGTAGTCCTGGTCGTCGAGGCCCACGTCGACGTGCTTCACGCGCGGCGGCGCGCCGGGGAGCTCGCCCGTCTCGGGCTGCCCCTGGCCGAGGTTGCACCACGCGGCGTCCGCGGGCGAGTAGCCCCGCTTCTGCGCCTCGGTCGTGACGTAGATGACCCCCGTGCGCGGGACGGTGCGGAAGGCGCTGTGCTCGTCGGACATGGGCGGCGCGCTTCTTACTACGCGCCCGGCCGCGACGCCCTACGCGCCCGGCTCCGACGCCGCGAAGGTCGCGCCGTGCCGCCGCTCGAACGGGCCGAGGATGCGCTCCGGCGTCGGGAAGCGCGTCGCCATGAGGACGAGCGCGAGCGCGAAGAACGGCAAGCTCCAGGCGTGCGGCGCGCCCAGCATGTGCATCGCGAGGCCGATGCACGCGTTGGCCTCCGAGAGCGCCATGGCGAGGATGAAGGCCGTCTGCCCCATGGCGAGCGCACGCCCGACCGCGCGCGACGGGTCCACGAACCGCGCGGGCCCGCGGACGCCTCCGGACCCGGGCTCCGGCTCCGCGACCTCCGCCTTCGACTGCGCGTAGGCGCGCGGGGGCATGACGAAGCTCGCGATCGAGACGCCGACCGCGGCGACCACGAGGATGATCACGTTCGTCATCGGCAGCCCGTCCCGCGGCACCTGCGGCACGACGACGAACGTGACGCCCGCCATCATCAGGACGGACATCGTCAGCGCCGCCCAGAGGATGCGGATGGTGGGCATGGCCCGGGCGATGCGCTGCCGTCATGGTCCTCTCATGCTACCAGGGCCGGCGCGTGGAGAGCGTCGACGTCGCCGTCGTGGGTGGAGGCATCGTGGGCCTCGCGACGGCGCTCGGCGTGCTCGCGAAGCGCCCCGGCGCCTCGCTCGTCGTCCTCGAGAAGGAGGACCGCCTCGCGGCGCACCAGACGGGCCACAACAGCGGCGTGATCCACGCGGGGCTCTACTACAAGCCGGGCTCCCTCAAGGCGCGCACGTGCCAGCGCGGCCGCGGGCTGCTCGAGCGGTTCTGCGAGGAGCACGGCGTCCGGTTCGAGCGGTGCGGCAAGGTCGTGGTCGCGACGACCGACGACGAGGTGCCGCGCCTGGGCGAGCTCGAGAGGCGCGCGCACGCGAACGGCCTGCTCGGCGTGCGGAGGATCGGTCCCGGCGAGCTCGCGGACCTCGAGCCGCACGCGAGGGGCGTGGCGGCGCTCCACGTGCCCGAGACGGGGATCGTCGACTACGGCGAGGTGGCGCGCGCGTACGGGGTGGAGCTCGCGAGGCGCGGGGGCGTCGTGCGGACGGGCGCGCGCACGACGGCCGTCGCGCGGCGTGGCGATCGCGTGGTCGTGACGACGACGGCGGGCGACCTCGAGGCGCGCGCGCTCGTCGTGTGCGCGGGGCTCGAGAGCGACCGGCTCGCGCGCGCGGCGGGCCTTGCGGTCGACGTGGCCATCGTGCCCTTCCGCGGCGAGTACTGGATGCTCGCGCCCGGCCGCGCCTCGCTCGTGCGAAACCTCGTCTACCCCGTGCCCGACCCGGCGTTCCCGTTCCTCGGCGTCCACTTCACGCGGAGGATCCACGGCGGCGTCGAGGCCGGCCCCAACGCCGTGCTCGCGCTCGCCCGCGAGGGCTACCGCCGCACGAGCGTCTCGCTCCGCGACGCGTGGGACCTCGCGCGCTGGCCGGGCTTCTGGCGCATGGCCCGGCGCCACTGGCGCATGGGGATGGCCGAGCAGGCGCGCTCCTTCCGGCGGAGCGCGTTCGCCCGCGCGTGCGCGGCGCTGGTCCCGGAGATCGCCCCCGAGGATCTCGCCCGGGGCGGCGCGGGCGTGCGCGCGCAGGCCGTCGCGCGGGACGGCTCGCTCGTCGACGACTTCGTGGTCGCCGAGGCCGAGCGCATGGTCCACGTGCTGAACGCCCCCTCGCCCGCGGCCACGGCGTCGCTGGCCATCGGCGAGGACGTCGCCGCGCGGGCCCTCGCGTGGCTATGATGGGCCCTTCATGACCCATCGCTACGTCGCGTCCCTCGCCGTCGTCCTCGCCCTGGTTGCCGTCGCGTCCTCGGGGTGCAAGCGCCTCGCGGAGCGCGCCGAGGAGAAGGCCATCGAGCGCAGCACCGGCGGGCAGGTGAAGATCGACGACAAGAAGGGCACGCTCACCATCATCGCGGACGGGGGCGCCGTGACGATGGGCGCCGCGGCGACGATCCCCGCCGACTTCCCGAAGGAGGTCGCCGTCTACCCCGGCGCCAAGCCGCAGATGGTCGCCAAGTCGCTCGACCCGAAGGGCAAGCAGGCCTGGTCGGTCACGATGGAGACGCCGGACCCGAGCGCCAAGGTCGTCGCCTACTACAAGGCCAACATGACGGGCTTCACCCAGGCGAGCACCATGGACATGGGCACGTCGAACATGAGCGTCTACCAGAGCCCCAGGTACGACGCGACGGTCGTCATCAACAGCGAGGGCGCCAAGTCGCTGATCTCGCTCACCGTCGCGTCCAAGTAGCGGCACGGCCGCGCCCGAGCGAGAGGGGGCCGAGCGCGAGCACCGCGTGCGCGGTGGCGTCGCAGCGGAGCGAGTCGGCGGCGAGCGACGCGGGGAAGGCGCCGGTCGCGACGGCGGGATCGAGGGCGCCGTAGAGGCGGGCCCCGACGAGCTGGGCGCGGGCCACGAACGCGCGCGCACGTCGTGCGGCGGCGCGGGCCCACGGCGCGGGGTGCCGGACGAGGGCCTCGACTGCGAGGGCCGTGAGCGGGACCTCGGGGACCTCGGTGAGGGCGCCCGCGCCGGCGTGGGGGGCGTGGTCGCGGATCCCCGCGGCGAGCGAGCGTGCGACGCGGTCGCGCACGGCGAGGTCCCCGCGCGCGTCCGCCGCGAGGAGCGTCCAGGGCGCCCAGGGGTGGACGTCGAGGTCCGCGAGGGCGGCCGACCAGAGCGGCTCGGGCGCGTCGCGGCCGAGGACCGCGACCACCTGCGACGCGTGCCACGGCGAGCGCGCGACGTCGGTGGTCCTCACGAACGCGAGGAGGTCGTCGCGCACCGGGACCCCTCCGCGAAGGAGGAGCGCGAGCGTCCCGGCGACCTGCGCCGGGTCCGACGGCCACGCCTCGACGGGGCTTCCGGCGAGCGCCGCGCGAGCGTCCGCGAGGAGGCGGCGGCGCGCGCGGTCGGCGGCGGCTGCGTGAGCGGACGTCACGCCGTGCGCGCCGAGGGCGTGCGCCACGACCGAGGCGCGCGCGTGGTGCATGGCGCCGGTGCTCGTCGCCTGCCCCGTGCGCGGGTCCACCGCGAACGTGACGCGACCGTCGCGCCCGACGAGCCCCGTGAGCCAGTCGAGCGCGGCCGCCGCGGGGTCGACGCGCCGGGGAACCGCGCCGGGACGCACGACGACGCGCTCGGTCTCGAAGCGATAGACCGCGTGCCCGCCGAGCCCCTCCTCCGCGAGGCCCGCCTTGATCGCCAGCCTCCGCACGAGATCGCGCCCGCTCGCCCGCTCGTCGCGCGCCACCTCCGGCAGGAGCAGCGTCCCCCGGCCGCCGGGGCGCACGACCGCGACGCCGTGGACGCCGAGCTCGAGCTCGTCGGCCACCGTCTCGGGGTTCGCGAGCACCGCGCGCCGCACGTACGACACCTGCGCGACCACGGGCTCGCCGCCGCCGCCGCCCACGCCGCCGAACCGGCCGTCGTTCGCCGCACGGAGAAACGCGCGCGCGATGCGCTCGCCGGGCAGCCCCTCGTGGCTCCCGTAGCAGCCGCGCAGCCTGCCCCCCGCGTACAGCGACACGAACGGCGTCGCGTCCGGCGCGCGCCCGGGGTTCTTCCAGCCGCGAAGCGTCCGCTGGAAGCGGAGGAGCTCCCCCACGGTCCGCTCGACCGCGCGCCGCTCCGCGTCCGTCCAGCCGCGCCGGAGCATCCTCCACGCGAACGGCGGGAACGGGGACCTCATCGCCCGCGCGCGCGCACCTTCCACGCGTGCGTGGCGCCGAGGCCCAGCTGGTCGAGCGCCGGGACGATCTCCTCCTCCATGATCTGCCGGATGACCTGGCGCTGCCCCTCGCTCTCGAGCACGCCGAGCGCGGCGGCGGCCTTGCGGCTCCCGGCCGGCGCGTCTCTCCCCCACCAGAAGCGCTTCTCGACCTCGACGACGGCGGCGCCGGCGCGGTCCGCGGCGCGCTGCCGCTCGGCCTGCGTCCACCGGGGCGCGCGCCACGCGAGGTAGTACCAGCCGAGGCGCGTGTGGTGGACCTCGTCGGCGAGGATGGAGTCGTAGAGCGGCCGGGCCACGACGTCCTTCGCGCGCTCGCGCGAGGCGGCCAGCAGCGCGCACGCGAGCCCCTCGCCGATGGCGGGGATCTCGATCATCATCCGGTCGAGCGTCTCCGCGTCGAGCGTCGTGCCCCAGCGCTCCTCCGCGCGGCGGCTGCGGACGTCGATGGACACGTCGTCCTTGCCCTTGAGGAGCGCGGCGAAGCGGAAGGCGTAGTCGGCGTGACGGACCTCGTCGGTGGCGACGCGCGTGGCCGCGGCGACCAGATCGAGGGGCGCGCCGTTGACGGCCAGCGCGCCCGCGATGCGCGAGAAGAGATCGACCGCCTCGTACTCGCCCTGCGCGAGCATCGTCTGCGCCTTGCACGCGAGGGCCAGCGCCGGCGCGGGGTACTTCGCGCGCGCGAAGCGCTTCCACGGGATGAGGGGGCGCTGGCGCCGGCCGCCGCCCGCGACGAGGCGGTCGTGCTGCCGCGCGAGTGCCGTGTCGGTGAGGACGCGCCGGATGGTGACGCGCTCGGAGAGCGGCATGGGCGGCCTCTAGCCGGAGCCCGCCTCGTAGGCCGGGTACGCGACGGCCGCGACGCCGAAGACGTCGATGCCGGCGTCCTTCACGCCCGTGTCCTTCGCGCCCGTCTCGGGGAGGCCCGCCTCGTAGGCGGGGTAGGCCACCGCGGCGACGCCGAAGAACGCGTCGCTCCCGGCCTCGTACGCGGGGTACGCGACGGCGGCAACGCCGAGGAAGGCGTCGTGCCCTGCGTCCTTCGACGCGCTCGTGGCGGAGCCGCCGCACGCGTCGGTCGCCGCGATGGCGCACGCCGGGATGACGCTCACCATCGCGGTGCGGACGAGCAGCCGCGGGACGAACGCGTAGCTGCGAGGCCTCTTCGTCGGCATGGCTGGTCCCCTTCCGGGTCAGCCTACGCCTCGATCGCACGCGGCGAAAGGCGCGGGCCCTCAGTCCGCGGCGGCGTCCTTCGCGCCCCCGCCGCCGTCGCCCGGGCCCGTCGCCGGCAAGCACACGTAGATGGTCCCGCCCCCCGGGCCCTGGGCGGCGCGGCACGTGTCCTTCGCGTCCTTGCACGGGTCCGCCGCCTTCGGGTCGCAGAGCTGCACCTGCTCCGGCGGGCACTGGGCCTCGCAGGTGGTGCTCCCGCTACCGGCGGTCGCCGCGAGCTCCCCGCAGCAGACGTCCGGCGCCTGGCAGCTCGTCGCCGTGCAGGTCACCGCGATGCCTCCGTCCGTGCAGTCGCTCTTGTCGGCCACGCACGCGGGATCGCCCTGCCCGGGGTGCTCGCAGCAGACCGGCGCGCTCCCGGAGCACGTCCCCGCCTTGCCGCACGTCACGCCGCCGCCGCTGCTCGCTCCGTCGCTGCCGCTCGCCCCGTCCGCGGGCCCGTCGTCGCCGCCGCTCGGCGCGTCGCTCAGCGCGCCGCCCTCGGCGGCTCCTCCGCTGCTGCTCGCGGCGCCGCCGCTGCTGCTCGTGCTTCCGCCGCTGCTGCTCGCCCCGGCCTCGCCGAGGCTCCCGTCCTGCGCCCCGCCGTCGGAGCCGCCGCCGTTCACGTTGGCCGCCGAGCCCCCGCACGCCACCACCGCGACCAGACCGAAAAGGACCCAAGCTCTCATCGCAGGCACCTCCGCGCCCTCGCGCGAAGCAAGAACCGTCCCCTCGCCAATTCCTCTCGTAACTCCGGGCGTGAACGCGCGCACGTCCACGGCGCGGCGATCTCGACTCGACCGCCGCGCCGAAAAAAGGAGAGACGCCGTCCCCAGGCCCGCGCGTGCACCCGGGCAGCGCGCGGGCGCGAGCCGTCAGCCCGCGTCAGTCCGCGGCGGCGTCCTTCGGTCCTCCGCCGCCGCCGTCGCCGCCGCCCGTGCCCCCGGGCAGGCAGACGCTGATGCCCTGGCCTCCGCCGCCACCGCCACCGCCGAGCGTGCGGCAGTGGTCCGTGGGATCGGCACACGGCTGCGCGGCGGTCGGATCGCAGAGCTGGGCCTGGCCCTGCGGGCACGTGCCCGTCTGGCACGAGGTACCGGCGCCACCGCCGCCGCCCGCCGCTCCGAGGCTCCCGCAGCAGATCGACCCGCTGCCGCAGCTGTCCGCGGTGCACGCGACCGGGATGCCGCCGTCGGTGCAGTCGGCCGTGCTCGCGACGCACGTGCCGCCCACGCCGCCGCCGCCACCTCCTCCGCCGCCCCCGGCGATCGTCGTGCAGCAGACGGGCGTGCTGCCCGAGCACGTCGCGCCGTTGCCGCAGGGGACGCCGCCGCCGCTGCTGGACGCCGAGCCGCTGCTGCTGCCCGTTCCGCTGCTGCTGCCGGTCGTGCCGCTGCTGCTCCCGCTCGTCCCGCTGCTGCTTCCGGACGCCCCGCTGCTGCTGGCGGTCCCGCCGCTGCTGCTGGTGCTGCCGCTGCTGCTGCCGGAGGTCGCGTCGCTGCCGCTCCCGCCGTCGCCGCCGTTCACGTTGCTCGTCGCCCCACCGCACGCGACGACCGCAACGAACCCCACGATGACCCAAGCCCTCATGAAAGACCTCCGCTCCAGAAACCCCGGCAAACGAGTATCTCATCGCGTGCTCATCCACGCGTCTCCCGCTCGTCTTCGGCGCGGGCGCAGGGGTGGACGCGCCATCGTCCAGTGAGGGTGCGCCCTCAGCGCGACGCGTACGTCCGGTAGAAGAAGTACAGCGTCATCCCCCAGGCGATGACCATCACGGCGCGCCGGACGTGGGCGGGGCTCACCCTTCGTGCGAGCGCGGCCCCCGCGTACCCGCCCCCGATGCCGCCGACGATCATCACCAGGCCGGGGGCCCAGACCACCGCCCCCGCGACGATGAACGCGACGACCGCGACGCCGTTGATGAGCGTCCCGAGCACCGACTTCAGCGCGTTCATGCGGTGGATGTGGGTCATCCCCAGGAGCGTGAGGACGGCGAGCATCATGATGCCCATGCCGCCCCCGAAGTAGCCGCCGTAGACGCTGATGAAGAGCTGACCGAGCACGCCCACCCACAGCGGCGCGTGACGGCCCTTCGTGAGGCGCTTCGAGACGGGCCCGCCGAACGTGAAGAGGACCGTGGCGAAGAGGAGGAGCCACGGGATGAGCAGGACGAAGGTGCTCTCCTTGGTGTGGAGAAGGAGGAGCGACCCGGCGAGACCGCCCGCGAACGCGGCGATGCCGAGAGGCAGCAGCTCCTTCTTCACCTCCCCCACCTCGCGCCGGTAGGCGACGACGCTCGCGAGGCTGCCCGGCCAGAGCGCGATCGTGTTGGTCGCGTTCGCCGGCACGGGCGCCACGCCCGCGAAGAGGAGCGCCGGGAAGGCGATGAAGCTGCCCCCGCCCGCGACGGAGTTGATCCCGCCCCCCGCGACCGCGGCGAGGAAGAGGAGGACGGCGGTCGTGACGCTCACGCGCGCGGCCTCACCGCACGATTCATGCCTCGAGCGGTGGACGCCATCCGCTGCGCGACGACCGCCTTGCCAGCGGCGAAGAGCGCCATTGCCTCAGCGGCGATCGAAGAGGAGGAGCTTGTAGTCGGCGAGGGGGTCGAGCCAGGGGTAGGCGTCGAGGAGCTTCTCGCCCGCGCCGAAGACGGGCGCGACGATGGGCATGGGGAGATCGCGCACGCTGAAGACGAGGCGCACCGGGACGAAGCCCATGCGGTCGCTGCGATCGAGATCGAGCCCCGCGGCGTTCGCGCACGCGACCCACTCCTCGACGCCGAGGTCGAGGACGCGGCGCAGGAGCGGCGAGCGGTGGATCGGCTCGAGCAGCACGACGCGCCCGCCCTTGCGGACGAGGCGCGCGACGTTCGCCATCGCCTTCGCGAGCGCCGGGCGGTCCTTGCACGCGACCGAGAAGCACCCGAGCACGATCGCGTCGTCGAAGCTCCCCGCGCCCAGCCCGTCGATGCCCCCGACGACGTCGCCCTGCTCGAACCTGACGAGGCCCGACGACACGAGCGCGCTCGACTCGTGGCGCGCGGCGTCGACCGTCGCCTGCGAGAAGTCGACGCCCACGACCTGCCGCGCGGCCCGCTGCTCGGCGAGCCAGCGCGAGACGCGCCCCGTCCCGCACCCGACGTCGAGCACCTTGCGCCCGGTCACGTCGCCCAGCGCCCTCACGAGGAGCGCGCGCTGCCGCTCGTCCCAGAGCGCGTTGAACGTGTTCGACGGCCAGAGCGACCGCGCCATCCCCCGGCGCGCGCCCGCGCGCGAGTCCCAGTACGAGGCCGCGCCGTAGAGGCTCCCGCGCGTGCGCCGCTCCTTGAAGAGCTGCCACACGCCCGCCGAGCCGGTGCCCCCGGGGCGCGGGGCGGAGTCTCCGCCGCGATGGTCCGAGCCTCCGCCGCGATGATTGGAACCGTTGCTCTGCGTCGCCGTCACCTATGCCTCCGTCTCGATGTGGATGGCCGCGAGCGCCCGGTCCGCGCGCTCCGTGGCCTCGGCCCGCGAGCCGCCGTGCGACAGCACGTACGCCGCCCTCTTCGCGCTGTCCGTCAGCGGCAGCACGTGGCCCCCCACCGGGACGAACACCTCCGCGTCGTCCACGCCCTCGATCGCCCGCGCCGTGTCGAGGCCCCTCACGGCGCGCACCGCGCCCGGCCTGGCGACGAGGAACTTCGCGATGGCCCCGCCGCTGCGCTCCGCCGTCGGGCCCTGCTGCTCGAGCGACGTGTCCCCGAGCGCGACGCCGAGGACGCGGTCGTAGAGGTCGACGCCGCTCGCCAGGCGCGTCACGTCCGCGTCGAACCCGCCGCCGAGCCGCGCCGCCGTCTCGAAGAGGACGCACCCGCCCGGCCCGAGCGCGACCTGCGAGTAGCAGGGGCCGCGCACGTGCCCGAGGGCCGCCGCGCCGCGCCGCGCCTCGTCGACGACACGCGCCTCGTCCGCGGGCGAGAGGCCCGAGGGGTACACCTCGGCGATCATCACGCCGAGCGGCTTCTTCCCGGGCACGGTGAGCCGCTCGGTGACGCAGTAGCTCGCGAGCCTCCCCTGCTCGATCCAGCCGTTGACCGAGTACTCGCGCCCCTCGAGCCACGACTCGACGACGACGCGCGGGAGCCCGGCGCTCGCGGAGTGCGCGTACGCCTCGCCGAACGCGCGCACGAGCTCCTCTTCGGACTCGACGCGCGCCACGCCGCGCTGCCCCCAGCCGCGCGACGGCTTCACGACGAGCGGGAACCCTCGCTGGCGGGCGAAGGCCAGCGCCTCGTCGGCCGTCGCGCAGCGCGCGAACTCCGGAACGGCGACGTGAGCGCTCGCGTACGCGGCGCGCATAGCGTCCTTGTCCTGGCACCGGCGCACGGTCTCGGGGTCGGCGTAGAAGGGCAGGCGCAGGCGCGCCGCGACCTCGGCGGTCGCCCGGAGGGCCACCTCGCTGCCGGTCGTCGTCAGGGCGTCGGCCCGGACGCGCGACACGAGCGCGGCGAGGCCGTCGGCGTCGCCCGTCGAGACCTCGTGGAACGAGTCGCAGAGCGGGACCGCGACGGCGCGCGGGTTCATGTCGGCGCCCATGACGTGGAGCCCGCGGCGCCTGGCCGCGCGCACGAGCGAGAGCTGCGGGAAGCCGCAGCCCACGACGACCAGGCGAGTCACTGCGCGGGCTCCTTGGAGAGCGCGGGCGCGGACGTGGACGCGAGGGCGGGCGCGAGCGCGGACGCGGGCGTGGGCGCGAGCGCAGGCGCGGGGGGCTTCGCCGACGTGGGCGCGGGCGTGGGGCTGGGGACCAGGGACGCGCGATAGAGCTCGTCGGGGGCCTGGCGGGCGTCGAAGTTCAGGCGCTCGGCGATGTTGTAGAGGGGCCTCGACTGCGCCTGCACGTAGATGCGCGCGATGTACTCGCCGATGACGCTCGTCGCGATGAGCTGCATCCCGCCGAGGATGACGACCGCCGCGAAGAGCGAGGGCCAGCCGACGAGGCCGTAGTCCCAGAGGATCTTGCGCGCGATGACCCACGCCCCCAGCCCGAGGCCCACGAGCGCGAAGACGAAGCCGAGCGTCCCGATGTAGCGGAGCGGCTTGCTCGAGAAGCCGACGATGAGGTCGAACGTGTGGTTGAGGAGCTTCGTGAAGTTGTAGTGCGTGGCGCCCGCGTGACGCGCCTCGTGCTTCACCTTCACCGTGCCGATGCGCGCGCCGCTCCACACGAGGAGCGCGCTGAAGAACTTCCGCCGCTCGGGCAGCGCCGCCACGAGCCTCGCGATGGGGGCGCTCATCAGCCGGAACGTCGACACGTCCTCGGGGAGCTCGATCTCCATCATCGAGCGCATCGCCCACTGCATCGCGCGCGACGCCCCGACCCGGTAGAGCGAGTCCTTGCGGTCCTCGCGCACGCCGTAGACGACGTCGTAGCCCTCGTCCTTCTTCGCAATGAGGCGCGGGATCTCCTCCGGCGGGTGCTGGAGATCGCCGTCCATCTGGATGATCCATCGCCCGCGCGCGTTGAGGTAGAGCGCCTCGACCGCGGCCTCCTGGCCGTAGTTGCGGGTGAAGCGTACGGCGCGCACGCGCTCGTCCTTCGCGGCCACCTTCCGCAAGAGCTCGGGCGTCCGGTCCTTCGAGCCGTCGTCGACGAAGAGGAGCTCGAACGGCTCGCCGAGCCCTTCCATCGCGGCCACGACCCTGCCGGCCAGCGCCTCGACGTTCCCCTCCTCGTCGAAGACCGGGACGACCACGCTGTAGGTGATGCTCGGGTCCTGGCTCACGACCGCGCGGCACCTTAGCATGGGGACCGGCATGCGCCTTCTCCAGCGGGTCGTCGAGGATCCTCACGAGTGCGCGTATTTGCCCGTCGAGCGCTCGAGCCTCGAC
The DNA here is from genome assembly GCA_036490515.1 of Polyangiaceae bacterium. GTDB lineage: Bacteria > Myxococcota_A > Polyangia > Polyangiales > Polyangiaceae > Palsa-1150. The sequence goes on along the minus strand of DASXDU010000034.1, from coordinate 6,411 downwards.
ATCCGCATCATGATGGACGTGACGGCCCTCGAGACCGAGTCGCTCCTCGAGCGGGGCTGGCGGCGGTTCGGGCCGATCTACTTCCGCCCCGTCTGCGGCGCGTGCAGCGCGTGCGTGAGCCTCCGGGTCGACGCCGCGCGCTTCGCCCCGACGAAGAGCCAGCGGAGGGTCGCGCGCAACGTCGTGCGCCTGCGCCGCGTGGTCGGCATGCCGCAGGTCGACGACGAGCGCATCGACCTCTACTCGAAGTGGCACGTGAACCGCGAGGCGATGCGCGGCTGGCCGCCCAACTCGCAGGACCGCAACCGCTACACCCTCGAGTTCGCGTACCCCCACCCGTGCGCGCGCGAGGCGGCCTTCTACGACGACGCCGCGGGCGGCCGCCTCGTGGGCCTCGGCAGCTTCGACGAGACCCCGGGGGCGCTCTCCGCGGCCTTCTTCTTCCACGACCCGGAGTACGCCCGCTTCTCGCTCGGGACGGCGAACATCCTCGGCCTTCTGGGCGACGCGCGCCGGCTCGGCAAGCAGTACGTCTATCTCGGCTTCCGCGTCGCCGCGTGCCAGTCGCTCACGTACAAGGGCGCCTTCGGCCCGCACGAGCTCATGACCGGCAGGCCGGGCTTCGACGAGGTGCCCGTCTGGCGCCCGAACGAGGACGCCGCGGGGCCCTGACGAACGAACGTGTGGGAGCGCGCCCGGGCTATGCTGGCCGTGCGCCATGGGAGACGGCGAAGGGAAGCATCCGGAGAGCGTCGTCGTCGTGCGGGGAGAGGACCGCATCGACGTCGTCGGCCTCGCCCAGACGGTGCTGGCGAAGGCGGGCATCGCGGTCGAGCGGCGGGACGACGACCTGCGCCTGGTCGAGCTCGGGCTGACCTTCTCGCCGAGGTGCGTGTCGGCGCGCGCCGTGGACGAGGGCGTGCGGACGTCGACGGTGGTCCGGACCGCGCACGCGACGCTCTTCCCGCGCCCGACCGTGGAGTACCAGCACGCGGGCGGCGAGGACCTCGAGGCCTCGCTGGCGTCGGGGTTCGAGGACTGGGTGAGCGTCGACCTGCCCGTCGTCTTCGACGCCCTCCGCGCGGCGCCCGCGGCCTGCCTCTCGGTCCGCTTCGACCCCGACCCCGCGAAGAACCGCCTGCGCGCTCCCTGCCGCGTTCTCCTCGGCCCCTCGAGCTACGTCGTCGAGCGACCCGCCCCCGGCGACGAGGACTCCGAGCACCCTCCCGTCTGCCCCTGCTGCATGTGGATGAACTGCTTCGAGGCCCTCGAGCCCCTCCTCCAGAGGGACGCGACCTGCGGCGTCCGCCTCTACGCCGCCCGCGCCCCGGGCGGGGCCGCCATCGCCGACTGCCGCGTCGACGGCGAGGACTTCGAGCCCGGCAAGCTCGCGCTGGCCGCCTACGCGCGGACCTGGCCCGACCGTGGCCTCCAGTTCCGGAAGCAGTACGCCATCGTCCAGCCGCTCCCCCCCGAGCGCCCCAAGGCGCGCCTCGCCTCCGTGGGCTAGACTCGGGGCGTCTCCCCCGTCGTCGTCTTGCCGGATTGCGTGCGGGGAAAGACCCGGCCCGAGGCTCGCGAAAGCGGGTGCTCGGGCCTTTTTTCACCCGTCTCACCGGGGGAGAGGAGAGGGAGAAACAGGAAGGTCAGAAGATCAGAAGGGGGGGTGGGGCTGGCCTCGGGGGACGGTGGGGGTGCTCTGGGCCCAGGACGGGCCTCAAAGGACCTTTCAGGCGCTCCAGCGACCTCGAGTAGCCCGACCGCACCCCGACGCCAGTCCCCCATCCCCCCTTCTGATCTTCTGATCTTCCTGTTTCCCCCTCTCGGTCTCCCCACCGGGCGCCCCTGTCCTTGACAGAGGGGGGTCCCCCGCGTAGTTTCCCGCGCCCCTTCGCCCGAGAACCAAAGGTTTCCTCGCCATGAGCTCCGCTGCACCGACGCAGGCCCCCAAGAAGCCGCTCCAAAAGAGCTTCGTCATGACCAAGGAGGAGGCCTCCAAGTCTCGCGCCTGGTGGGTCGTCGACGCTACGGGCAAGCCCCTCGGCCGCCTCGCGAGCCAGGTGGCCAGTGTCCTCCGCGGCAAGCACAAGCCCGAGTACACCCCGCACGAGGACACGGGCGACTTCGTCATCGTCGTCAACGCCGACAAGATCACGCTCACCGGGGCGAAGCTCGACAAGAAGTTCTACTACAGGCACTCGGGCATCCCGGGCGGGTTCAAGGCCGAGAGCTACCGGCACCTGCTCGCGCGCGACGGCACCTTCCCCTTCGAGAAGGCGGTCAAGGGCATGCTCCCCAAGGGCGTCCTCGGCCGGCAGATGCTCACGAAGCTCAAGCTCTACATCACGCCCGACCACCCGCACGCGGCGCAGAAGCCCCAGCCCCTGAAGGCAAAGTAAAGACTCATGGCCACCACGACTCGCACGTACGCCACCGGCAAGCGCAAGACCGCCATCGCCCGCGTCTGGCTCAGCGCCGGCAGCGGCAACATCCAGGTCAACGGCATGCCCTGCGACGAGTACTTCGAGCGCGAGACCTCGCGCATGGTGCTCCGCCAGGCCCTCGAGCTGCTCGAGGCGCAGGACCAGTTCGACGTGATGGCCACGTGCCAGGGCGGCGGCAAGGCGGCCCAGGCCGAGGCGATGCGCCACGGCATCTCGCGCGCCCTCGTGACGCTCGACCCGGAGAAGCGCAGCGTCATCAAGCGCGCCGGCTTCTTGACGCGCGACGCGCGCAAGAAGGAGCGCAAGAAGTACGGCCAGCCGGGCGCCCGCAAGCGCTTCCAGTACTCGAAGCGGTAGGCGCTCCGTCACTTCACGCAGCGGAAGCCGGCGAGGGGGGCCCGGTATCCGGGGCTCGCGCTGTCGCGCAGGGTCGCGCGAAGCTCGGTCGGGCGGACGGTCGCGAAGCCGCCGCCCTTCTGCACGTACGCGCCGTTCGGGGCCGGGTCGCTCGTCCACTCCCAGACGTTGCCCGCGAGGTCGTGGATGCCCTGCGTGCTGTCGCCCGCGGGGAACGCGCCCACCTCGCACGTCGACGCTCGCATCGCCTCGCCCGACCAGCACGCGTGGCCGGCGGGCGGGGACGTCCCCCAGGGGAACGGGCGCGCGTCGGCCTCGCTCCGGGCCGCCCACTCCCACTCCTGCTCGGTCGGCAGCCGCTTTCCCTGCGCCTTGCAGTAAGCCGCCGCCTGCGGCCAGTCGACGCAGTTCACGGGGTGGTTGCCCCGGTCGGCGTGCCCCGCGTTGCAGCCCCCGTCGAGCGCGCGCACCTGCGCCTCGGCGAGGCCCGGCACCTTCGCCGTCGTCCCCGCGGGCGTGCACATGCCCGCCTTCACGCACGCAGCGTAGGCGTCGACCGTCACCTCCGTCGGGTCCATGCAGAACGAGTGCACGTCGTCCGCCGCGCCGAACGCGAAGCGCCCCCCGTTGACGGACACCATCGGCGCGCGGCAGGCCTTCGGCACCGTCATCGTCCCCCGGCCTCCCGAGGTCGCGATCGGCCCGCCGTCGTCCGGCGTCGCGGGCGAGTACCTCCAGCCGTCGTCCTCGAACACCTGCCCGAGGAGGCTCGCGAGCGCCGGGTCGAGCCTCTTCACGTCGGCCCGTGACCTCCGCTCCTTGGCCACGTTCGCGTCGAACCAGCTCTGCGCTCCGACGGCCCAGTACTCCTCGACGCTGCTCGCCGGGTACGGCGCCTGGATGCGTCCCTCGGCCTTCGCCCGCGCGAACGCGTCCGCGAGCGCCTTCTGGAACGCGTCGTCGCGCACGAGGCCGACGGTCTGGATCGCGTGCGCGAGCTCGTGCACGAGGACGTTGCTCCCGCGGTACCGGTCGCACGCCTCGCCGAGGAGGTTCTCTTCCCCCACGCTCGTGACCGGGATGGCGAGCGTCCCGCCGAGACCCCTCGCGCGCGCGTTCCAGTCCACGCCCTTCGTGTCCGTGGGCACGTCGGCGAGCTCCTTCTGCTCGGGCACGTCGAGCGTCTGCTCGTCGGGCGCCATCACGACCACGCGCTGCTGCTCGGCGGCGAGGCGCGCGCGGATGTCGGGCCTCTCGTGGAGCATCCGGCGCAGGATGGTGCGGGCCCCGAAGAGCGCCTCGTCGCGCACGCGCGCCGACGAGACGATCGGGATGCCGTCGCCGTCGAGGTACTTCGCGTAGAACGGGTCGAGGCCGAGCGACGCGGGAGGCGCCGGCAGCGCGGTCGGCGGCGGGGTCGCGGGGCCCGTGCACGGGGCAGGGTCGACGCGGTAGCCGACCATCCGCCAGCGGCCGTCGTCGTCCTCGTGGAGGGTCACGGTCTCGAGCGCCGCGGGCACGGCCGCGAAGCGCGCGTCGAAGGTCACGCGCGCGTACGTCCCGGGCGGCGCCTCGGGAGGGTCCTTCTTCACGGCCGCCGCTGCGACCTTGCGCTCGACGAACGCGCCCGCGTCGGTGCGAGCCGCGGCCACGGCCTTCACGAACCCGCCCTGCTCGGACCTCGACCGCATCAGCGGGCTCGCCGCCGCCCAGCTCGCGGCGAAGTCCGCGCGATCGAGCGTCGCGAGCCAGTCCTTCGCGGCGAGGGCCGCGGTCTCCTCGTCCGTGACCGGGGGCACCACGATGGCAGGACCGGCCTTCGGCGCGAGGACCGCGGCCGGAGGCCTCGACGCGCACGCCACCAGCCCGAGGAGCGCGACCATCAGCGACGGAGCCGTGCGAATCACCCTCGAGGGCATGACCCTCCGTCATAGCAGGGCGCCCCTCTCGCTGCCTCGCGCGCCCATCAGCGTGTGTCGTGCTCGAAGCAACGTGTGTCGACCCCCCATCAGCGTGTGTCGCCCGCGCATGAGGCTCATGGCCGCGGTCCTCTCGTTGATGCACGCAGTCATGACCCTCATGGACGCCCCCATGATCCCCATGCACGCCCCCATCCCCTTCATTCACGCAGCCAGCACCCTCATGCGCGCCCCCCTGACCCCTCGTGCCCGCTCCCCCCGCCCGCATCCACGCCCCCATCCCCCGCTTTCTCCGCCCCATTCACTGCTTCTGATCTTCTGATCTTCCTGTTTCCCCCCTCTCGCTCTCGCTTTCCCCGCCTCTCCGTCTCCGTCTGCTTGCGGCCGCGCGCCCCGCCGACTAGCACTGTCGGCGGTGCGCCTCTCCCGCCTGCTCCTGCCGGTCCTGGCCGCGTCGGCCGCGCTCGTCGCGTTCCAGCCGCCGGCGCAGGCCGCCATCGTCGAGCGCGTCATCGCGGTCATCGGCGAGCGCCCCATCCTCTGGACGGACCTCCTGCACAGGGCCACGGCCTCGCGCATGCAGATCCGCATGCAGACGAAGGACCAGGCGCTCATCACCGCGCAAGAGCAGGAGATGTACAAGGATCTCCTCGATCACCTCATCGACGAGCGCCTCGAGGAGAACCAGGCCGACAAGGCGCACCTGCACGTCACGGCCGAGGAGATCGATCGCGGCATCGCGAACATCGCGGCCCAGGCCCAGCAGCAGCAGGGCAAGCCCGTCACGACGGCGGACGTGATGGCCGAGGTGCGGCGCCGCGGCCTCGACGAGCAGGACTTCCGCGACGAGATCAAGCGCCAGATCCTCGAGGGGAAGCTCATCGAGCTCCGCGTGAGGCCGCGCGTCCGGGTGACCGACCAGGACACGCACGCCGCCTACCAGCACTGGGTGAACGATCTGCGCGCGCAGCAGCTCGTCGACGTGCGCCTCCTGCCGAAGAGGATCCTGCCGAACGCGACGCCGGAGCAGCAGCAGGCGGTGACGCAGCTCGCCCAGACGCTCGCGCAGCGCGCGCAGGCCGGCGAGGACTTCTGCCAGCTCGTCATGCAGTACAGCGACGACCCGTCGACCCGCGCGAACTGCGGGAGCCACGGGCCGCAGCCGTTCAAGGACCTCTACCCGGCCATCCAGGGCATCGTGCAGTCGACGCAGCCCGGGAAGGTGTCGGACGCGACCCCGGTCCACGTGGGCAACGACTACGTCATCGTCATCGCGATGGTGATGCCCTCGGCAGCGGTCCCGACCTTCGACCAGGTGAAGCCCGAGATGAACCAGCGAGCGCTGCTCGAGGGCCTCGAGCGCGCCCGCAAGGCGTGGCTCGAAGAGCTCCGCCACAACGTCTACATCGACGTGCGCCTCTAGCCCTGTTCACTCGCGAGGGACCCGCCTGGGCCTCGAGAGCAGGAAACAGGAAGGTCAGAAGATCAGAAGGCGAGAGGGGGGGCTGGCGCACGGCTGCACGGGGGGGAAGGCGGCGTGCACCTCGGAGGGGGGATTCAGCGGCGAAGCGGCCGAGCGCGCGCCGCCAAGCCGTCGCCCTCGACGGGCGCCTCCGCCCATCCCCCATTCAGCATTCCCATTCCTCTCCCCTGTTCCCGTGTTCGTCCCCCCCGCAGGTGCACCCGTGCCT
>DASXDU010000013.1:0-96633 GCA_036490515.1 Polyangiaceae bacterium | reverse complement strand
TGCGACCTCTTTCACCGCGCCGCCGACGAGCTCCGCCCGATCTACAACGCGGCCCTCGCGCTCGTCCCCGCCTCGCCCGATGTCCACGCCGACGAGACGAGCATCCGCCAGCAGGGCCTCGACCGGCGTGCCTTCCTCTGGCACGTGCCGGCTTCGACCTGCTTCCTCCCGGTCCCCTCGGAACGCGCCTTCGACGCTCCCGCGAGCACCTGTCTCCCGACCCGGACGACCGTTTCGCTCCCGGGAACCCCCTCGGTGCCCGGAGCAAGGCGCCTCGACCGCCGCCCGAGGACGAGCGATCGCGGTGAAAGGACAGGCGATCGGCCCGCGTGAGCCTGCGGTCGAGATGAAAGAGCCGATGACCGAAGCGGAAGACAAAGGGACCGAGATCGAAGGACGGGTGAGCGAAGTGAAAGACAGTTCGAAAGGGCGGCGAGACAAAGGGACCGAGGTCGAAGGACATTTCATCGAAGTGATCCGTCGAGTGACCTCGATCGAAGATGCTTGGACCGAGGTCACTGTGACGTTCAGCGAGGTGATCGACACGTTCACCTCGATCGCCGGCACGTTCATCTCGATGATCGAGCAATTCACATCGGTCGAAGAGAAGTTCACCTCGTGAAACGAGAAGGTGTCCTCGATGAAAGGTGAGGCGTCCTCGGAGAAAGAGCATTCCATCTCGATCGATTGCCAGGGCACCGAGGTGAAATGTCCTTCGACCTCGGTCGAATGGTCTTTCACCTCGATCGCCTGTCCTTTTATCGCCATCGGCGCGAAGGCGACCCGTCGCGAGGCTCCTTCTCTCCGGGACGAACGTCCTCGGCCCCGCGGCATCCCGGAGCGCGTGGCCCTCACCCATGGGGGACCGCGTTCCAGCTGGGACCAGCCAGGACCAGCGCCCGGCGGGCGGCCTCGCCACGCTGAGGTGTGCCGTTCCGCTTCAGGCGGTGCCTCCCAGCCTGGGCGCCAAACCGCGCGCTACTCTGCAATCCAACCCGCAGGTCGACGAAGAAGTCACGCACCCGCGGCACGTGCCCCCCGCAATGCCCGGGCGAAGTCTTCAGGCTGGATCGCCGTGACGATCCCCCATCGCTTCGAGGTGTCCGATGACGCCGTGGCGACCTCCGCGAGTGTCTTCTTGCTCCGGACCCCTGCGTCCAGCACGTCCGGCGCGGCGGGCTTCGCTGCCAGCTCGGTGTCCGCGAAGTCGCGGACGAAGTCTTCGTAGATGCCCAGCACGACCTGCGCCCGCGTGTACGCACGGCGCTGGCGCGCGTCCTTCACCGAGGGGAGCTCTTCGCGCAGCGCCTGGAGGGTGTTCTCGACGACCCACGCGAGCCTGCGTTCCAGCCCCGCCGAAGCAAGCCGGAGCAGGCGTTCGGTGGGCAGCACCTCCTCGGCCTCCTGAAGGTGGGCGGCCCCGGCCCGAGCGAGGAAGTTCTGGAGCTCCGCTCCCTCGTCGGCGGCCGCAGGGGCAAAGCGTCAACCCCGGCTGGCCCCGTACGGAGGGGCCGAGAGGGACGACTCACGAGCCCCCCGCAACAATCGACACGCCCTCCGTACGATTTCTGTGCACCGAGCGATTCTCAACGCCCTGCTGTGAGTGAGGGGACGACGCGAGGCCGGCGGAGAGCCGGTGAGCGTCCCCCCGGAAGTACCCGGCGGCTCCCTCCACGAGCCGCCCGTGACGGCGCGTCGCGCACGTCCAATCCCTGAACCCAGACCAAGAACCCAGAGACCCCCACGACCATGAACCCCTCCAAGAACTCCACCGCCACCGTCTACGAGAACCGCCACCGCTTCACCGATCTGGACGGGCTCGGGTACTTCCCCGAGCTGGTCCCCGACCGTGACGAGGACGCCCCCGGCGTCGTCGGTCCCTGCATCGACCTCGACGCGCTGATGCGCGGCTATCGCGGGAAGCTCGTTCGAGCGGCGCATTGCCGGCTCGGCAGCCGCCGGCGCGCCGAGGACCTGGTGCAGGACCTCTGTGTCGAGGCGCTCTCCGGGCAGCTCGCCTTGCCGGTCGACCCCGAGTCGGCCGCCGAGGTGCTGCACGGCGAGATCGTCGAGCGGTGCAGGGCGAACGACGAGAACCCGTGACCGACCCGAACCCCACACGAACCGTTCCCTTCAACCAGAGACCCCCACGACCCATGAACCCCTCCACCAAGAACACCACCGTGACCACCACCACCAGCAACACCAACAACAACAACCGCAAGAGCAACACCTCGCCCGCCACCGTTTACGCGAACCGCTATCGCTTCACCGACCTGGACGAGCTCGGGTACTACCCCGAGCTGGTCCCCGACTGCGACGAGGACATCGCCGGGATCGTCGGTCCCCAGGCGGACATCGACGCTCTGATACGCCGCTACCGGCGCGAGCTCGTCCGGGCTGCGCGGCGTTGCCTCGACGATCCGCAACACGCCGAGGACCTCGTGCAGGACCTCTGCGTCGAGGCGCTCTCGGGGTACCTCCGCTTGCCGGTCGACCCCGAGTCGGCCGCCGAGATGCTGCACGACGAGATCGTCGAGCGCTGCGCGGCCTGGGAAGGAGACGGCGAATGAAGCTGCGAAACCGCCTTCTGACGTCGGGGACCGACCAGCGGCTCATCGACGGGGTCCGCGCGGATCTCCAGGAGGTGCCAGCGATGCGCCTCGGCGGGAGAGAGTTCACGCCCGCGACGCTGGAGGCGTTCCTCCAGGCACGGCTCGACGCGTACAACGCCATCGCGGCGGCGAAGGCGGCGTGGGAGCAAACGATCGACGCGTACGGCGTGCTCGACGACGAGACGAGCCTGGTCGTCCGCAACCTGAAGTCGTTCATCCTGAGCTACTTCGGGGAGGACAGCCCCCGGCTCGCCGACTTCGGGTTCGTGCCGCCGCGGAGGTTCGAGATGAGCGCGGAGCAGAAGTCCGCGGCCGTCGCGAAGCGCGCGGCGACCCGGGCGGCGCGAGGCACGCGCGGGCGGAAGCAGAAGCTCGCCATCACGGGGGCGACCGAGGCCACGGCTGCGAAGCCGGAGCCGGCGAAGGGCTGACGCGACAATCGACACGGCTGCCGGTCGATTTCTGTGCATCGAGCCATTCTCGATGCCCTGCAGTGAGTGAGGGCGACGCGAAGCCGGCAACGAGGCCGGCGCCGACCGCCCTTCCGGAGGCCACCCCGCTCCCCCCGCCGTGCCGTGAGGCACGCGGGGGATCGGGCGGGGTGCGCCCTCGGCCCTCCCTGACCCTCTCTCATCCACGAGAACCGAGACCCCCAATGAACTCCACGACCGCTTCCAACGTCATCGCCCTCTCGCAGCACGACCACGACGCGCTCTCCGCCGAGGAGCTCCCGCTTCATCCGGAGCTCGTCCCGTCGCCCGACCGCTTCGACGACGCCCAGCACCGCAACGTCCGCGACGCAGTCGTCCGCCAGCACCTCACCCGCGCCCTCGCCCACATCCGCCGCCGCGTCGGCAAGCGCCGTGTCGCGGAGTACGTCCTCCGCGATCTCGACCTCGACGCGTCGCTGGTCACCGGCTCCGTCCGCACCGCCAACCAGAACTCCCGCACGCAGTAGCGCGCCAGCAGACTCCACCGCAGCACCTTCCAACCCGAACCGACACGCAGAGGACAGAACCCATCATGGGCGGAATCAAACCCAATCGCAGCGTCACGCAGAAGAACGACATGCAACTCATCAACGCCATCCAGAAGGATCTCCCACCGATGTCGAGCCTCCAGCTCGGAGGCACGGCATTCACGACCCCGTCGCTCGTGGCTTTCTTGCAGAGCCGGATCGACGCGGCCATCCAGGTCGAGAACGCGAAGCAGAAGCTCAACGACGCGCTCTCGGCCTACCAGGCAGTCAACGACCGCACCCGGATCATCGTTCGCGACCTGAAGAGGTACGCGATCCACAGGTTCGGGGAGTCGAGCGCCACGCTCGCCGACTTCGGCATCCCGCCGAAGAGGGCAGGGGAGCCGTGAGCGCCCGGAAGAAAACCACCGCACCGAGACCCGACGTCTCCTCGATGACCGACGAGGAGCTGCTGACGGAGCTCGATACGATGGTGCGGGCGGCCACGCGAGCCGACGGCGGTGCCATCACCGCTATTGCGCTGGCGTTCGGCCTCACCCTCCACACGGAGGCGCGGGAGGAGCTCGGCCCGCGCTTCGAGCAGGACGCGGCAGACGTCCTGCAGGAATTCTTCCTCGGCCTCGCCGAGGGGGACAGGTACGTGATGCCACGCATTCGCGGCGCGGCCATCCCGTGGATGAAGAGGACCGTGCGCGAGATCGCGCGGCGGTTCGTCGCGGAGCAGGAGCCGCCCGAGGCGGCGTAGTCGAGAGAGCGGACACACTCCGCGGGACGAGCCCGACCGCGATGCAATCCGGCACCGCGCCGAGCGCGCCCCGCACGCAGCACCTCACGCAACGAAGAGAGAGAAACCAAAAATCGTGACTACCCAGATCAACAAACCGAGTCGTGCAAACACCATCGCGAAGGACCAGATGGTGATCCAGGGGGTCCAGAAGGACCTCAATACGATGTCGAACCTCCTCCTGGGGGCCTCGACATACACGCCCGCATCGCTCACGGCGCTCGTACAGAGCCGGATCGACGCGGCGAACGCGGTCGCCACCGCCAAGGCTGCCTGGCAGCACGCGGCGGCGACCTACGATGCGGTGAACCAGCAGGTGGGCGTCGTCGTTCACGATCTCAAGCAGTTCGTGATCGGCGCGTTCGGGACGACGAGTCCCAAGCTCGCCGACTTCGGCTTCGTGCCGAGGACGGTGACGCCGCTCACGGTCGAGCAGAAGGCGGCCGCCGCCGCGAAACGTGCGGCGACGCGCAAGGCTCGAGGAACGGTGGGTCCGAAGAAGAAGCTGGAGATCACGGGAACGGTGCCGGCCACCGCTTCCGCGACGACGGCTCCGTCGGCGGCCCCCAGCAACGCGACTCCGACGACCACGCAGGCGACGACGCCCCCCGCGACGGGAGCGCCGGCGGCGAAGAGCTGACGGAGTAGCGAGCAGTCCCGGTCCCCCGTCCGTCCCGCAAGGGGCGGCGGGGGATGCGGGTCACTCGGCGTGTGGGCCATCAGGGATCGTAGGCGTCGCCGCTCGTCGTCGACGGGTAGGCTCGCCTCACCGCCTGGCTGCCAGAAACCGCTCGAGCGCGGCTCGCTGCGCCGCATTGCGCGCCACGCACTCCCGCGCCCGCGCCAGTCCCTCGTCGAGGGCGGTCTCGCCCCCCTCCATCTTCTTCGCAGCGACCCGGAGCTTCTGATCGGCCAGTGCCATCACGCTCGCGTCGCAGAACGTGTCGAGCTTGAGGAAGAACATCGCGTCGTCCGATCGTCCCGGAGGCAGGACCTCCGGGTGCGTGGCGAAGAAGCGGAACGCCGCATTGGACCAGCCGATCTCGTTCATCAGCCCAACGAACGCCGGAGTCGCGTCCCGCATCTGGAAGTCGCCCTGGGCCAGCAGCTCGAGGAAAGGCCGGCGACCCCCCTCTTCGTAGGTGGCCATCGCCGTCCGCAGATCGTCGAGCACCGCCTGGTCGGTCTCCCTCTTCACCTGGGCGTGCAAGGCCTCGAAGAGCGACGCGTCCCCCGCCGCGAGCGCGACGGACAGCACGGCCCGGCGCACCTCCGGCTGCGGGGCTGCGCCCCCCTTCAGCCACGCCCACGCGCGGGCCTTCGCCTGCGCTCGGAGGTCGGGATCGGCTCCCATCCTTCCGACCAGATCGATGAGCTCCGGGCGCACCACCCGATCGTCGTCGCTGTCGCCGGGCTTTGCATCCAGACCCAGGGCGCGGGTGCGGGCGCCGAACAGCCGGCGCACCAGCCGCGCGAACGCCTTCTGCTCCGCGGGCGGCAGGTCGTCCGTGGCGATCCCCTGGAGCAGGGACGTGACGGATTCGACGCTCGCCCGCGAGCCGTCCGCGACGACCGCGGGCAACAGGTCCAGCACGTCGTCGAGAGGCAGGGCATTGCTCTGCGAGGCCGCGTCGAGATCGGAGACCACGGAGCCCCGTTCGATCTCGCTCAGGGCGCCCTTGACGGAGAAGAGCCGCGCGAGCTCCGCCTTGTCGTACCGGGCGCGGTAGTACCCGGCCGCGCCTTCGTCGAGCAGGACCCACGGCGGGCACGTGTCGAGGTCGATTGCGGCGGTGTCCCCGACCCACGTGCAGCGGCTCTTGGTGTCCGCGCCGGACGGGTACTTGAGGCACACCGGGAACTTCCACGAGCGCGAGCTGGGCGCGGGGACGCCCACGGGGACGAACGGCTGCTGCGTGAGCACGACCCGCGCCCGGCCTCCATCGCAGGTTCGCGCCGCGTGCAGCTCGGGTAGCCCCGGCTGATCGAGGAAGGTCCGCATCGCGGCGGCACCCACGCCTCCGTCTTCGACGCCCAGCGCGGCCAAGAAGCCGTCCGTCGTGCCGGAGGCGTCGGCGTGATCCGTGAGGTACCGGACCAGGGCACGCTGGAAGACCGCTTCCCCCATCCCGTGCTCGATCATGCGCGTGACGGCCGCACCCTTGTAATAGGTGATGAGGTCACCGATGAACCCCATCACGTCGTTCGTGCTCGCGATGGTGCGCCGGATGGGGCGAGCGAGCGAGCTCGCATCCAGCCGCATGGCCGTCTCCTTGGTCGACAGCACGTACACCGGCCACTTCCAGGACGGCTCGAGACGGTCGGTGATCTTCTGCTCGAGCCACGTGTCCAGGCCCTCGTTCAGCCAGATCTCGTCCCAGGACGCCGCGGTGACCAGGTCGCCGAACCAGTAGTGCCCGAGCTCGTGAGCGGTCGTGTTGGTGTAGTCCATACGCCGCTGAAGCGATTGCTCGCCGGGCGCGATCAGCGTGAGGGGCTGGCCCATCGCCAGGAGCCCCGGATGCTCCATTCCACCCCAGCTGCGGGGCACCACGGCGACATCGAGCTTGCCGTAGGGATACGGGACGGTCAGATAGTCCTCGAGCGCCTTGACGATCCGCGGCGTGACCTCGGCCGCGTACCGTGTCTCGGGCCCGCGCCCCCTGGGGACCAGGAAGCGCAGCGGCGTCGCGTGATTGCCGGCCGGGGGTCCGGTGACCGTGTCGAACGGCCCGACGACGAAGGCCACCAGGTAGCTCGGCAGGGGGCGCGTGTCGGCGAAGTGGACGATCTTCCAGCCATCGGTGCTCTGCTCCTCGCCCGTCGCCGGCGTGTTGGCGAACGCCGAGTGCCCGGCCCGCACGCGCAGGTGCAGGCGCCAGGGGATCTTGTACCCGGGCTCGTCGAAGCACGGGAACGCGCGGCGCGCGCTCGAGGGTTCGAACATCGTGTAGATGTAGCCTCGGTCACCGCCGCTCGGTCCTGCCTCGTCCTGCCGGTAGATGCCCTGAGTCTGCACGGCATCGACTTTCCCCTGGTACGCCGCGATGAGCTTTGCCGGACCGGGACCGAGGGGCTCCGCGAGATCGAACGCGAGGAAGTCGGTGCCCACCGCGCGCACGCGCGACGGCACCTGACGCGAGCCCACCGCCACGTGCGCCTCCTTCACGTCGAGATCCGACCCGTCGAGCCAGAGGGTCTGCCTGGGCTTGTCCAGCACGAGATCGATCTCGACCTCACCGGTGAAGGTGTCCTTGGAGGGATCGAGCGTCAGCCGGACCTCCATGTGCGTGGGGTGTACGCCCGGAGGAAGACGGAAGGTGGGCGCCGGCTCCGGCGCAGGGGGAGCGGACGCGGGAGCGGGAGCGCTGGCTACGTTCGGCCGGGGAGCCGGAGGCTGGCCCGCGCAAGCCGCGAGGGCGACGACGAACAGACCCGCGACCGGCGTGTGGCTCGAACGGATGGCACGCATGCGCGGACGGTAACGCACTCGAGTGGCAGGAGCATGCTCACGTTGTTCCGCAATCGCCCCACGCTTGCGCCCGATCTCCTGTGCCGACGGAGTACCGCGGATCTGGTGCTCCTGCTGGAAGGGGTGACCCCTGATTCGGTCCGGTCGGCGCTCGCACGTCACCGTGGCCGACGAGCGGCCCAGTACCCGGGGCGCTGGCGGGGATGCATGAAGGCCAGCACGTGGACGTCCCGGCGGACCGTGTCGCCCACGAGCATGAAGACGACGAGGTGCGGGAATCGACCTACGGCGTGCGCGCAGCGGACATCGTCGGCCTCGCCGAAGACCGGGAAACTCAGCGGTGCTTCGAGGACGTCGCGTACCCGTCCCCGCATCTCGGCCACGAACTGCTGTCCGAGCCCGGCGACGGCCGCTTCGTATCGGTCCGCAGCCTGCTCGAGCTCCTCCTCTGCCTCGGGCTCGACGAAGAGCCCGATCATCGGCCGCGAAGCTTGGCCTCGATGCGGTCGAAGACTTCGTCGCCGGGGCGCCCCTTGGACTCGCCGGCGCGGACATGCGCGGCGCGGCGCGCAATCTCCTCGGTCCATGCCTGGGAGAGCTGCTGCACCGATTCCTTCGGGGCGATTGCGTCGACGACGACGCGACGCTCTTCCTCGGAGAGCTGGGCCGCTAGCTCGATCACCTCATCGACGGTTGTCACCACGCAATCATGCGCCGGCGGTGCGGCCACGTCGAGCGCTGCCCCGAGAAAAACGCCGGTAGGCTCGCGCCACCTCACGGGCGCGCGGGCGCGCTCGTCCGGCCCACGCCCGGCCCTTGCGCGGAGCCCGTGCTCTTCGCGTTCTTCGCCTTCGCAGCCGAAGCCAAGCCGCCCTTCGCGCGGGTTCGCGCGTGGACCCGCGTGAACTCGGCGCCGAAGAAGACGATCATCGAGCTGTAGTAGATCCAGACGAGCAGCACCGCGAAGGAACCGGCCGCTCCGTAGCTCGAGGCCACGCTGCTCTTGCCGA
This sequence comes from Polyangiaceae bacterium, assembly GCA_036490515.1. Lineage (GTDB taxonomy): Bacteria > Myxococcota_A > Polyangia > Polyangiales > Polyangiaceae > Palsa-1150. The sequence goes on along the minus strand of DASXDU010000013.1, from coordinate 87,773 downwards.
GGTAAAGGCCGATGAGGAGCTTGCCGACGCCGAAGAGCAGGGAGGTGAACGCTGCCCCGAGCCACACGTCGCGCCACGGCACCTTGGTGTCGGGCAGGATCTTGAAGATGGCGGCGAAGAGGATCGTGACGACGCCGAACGCGACCACGAAGTTCAGCGCGTGCAGGAGCACCTCGAACGTGGGGGCGATGCCGCTGGCGAAGTGACCGAACGCCGAGAGCCCGGCGGACACGATCAGCGAGACGAGCAGGAGGAACGCGATGACGCCGATCATCGCGAACGAGAGGAGTCGCGCGCGGAGGAAGCCGAGGATGCCGCTCGTCTTCTTCTTGTCGACGTCCCACATCAGGTTGAGGGTGTCCTGCAGCTCGACGAACGCGCCGCACGCGCCGAAGACGAGGAGGACGATCCCCGCGATCGACGCGAGGATGCCGCTGCCGACGTGACCGGCGCTCGCCATCATGTCCTGGATCGCGCCCGCGCTCCCGGAGCCGAGGAGGCCCTGGAGCTGAGCCGTCAGCTCACCGTTCACGGCCTTCCGGCCGAAGACGAGCCCGGCGACCGCCACCACGATGAGGAGGAGCGGCGCGATGGAGAAGACCGTGTAGTAGGAGAGGCTCGCCGCCCGCGATGGGGCATTGTCGTCGAGCCACTCGTTCACGGTTTGCTTCAGGAGACGGGTCAACTCGCGGGGTTTCATCGATTCCTCGCTCGATCGGCGGCGGACGAAGGGGCCAGACCGGGTGGCCCAGGCAAGGGCCGCGCCGGAGTGTCCGCGGATCGACCGCCGCTCTGGCGGGCGCATCGAGCACCGCGTCGAGCGGTTCAGCGCGCCTCGCGGTCGACCCGCTTCTCGTGCCTCGCGAGGGCCTGCTCGACGGCGCTCACGACGCGCTTGGCGCGCGTCGCGTCGTGGACGGCCTTCTCGATGTCCTTGACGAGGTAGGCGCGGAGGCCCGGCGGCATCGACTCCCACGTGGCGAGCACTCCCTCCTCGCGCAGCGCGGCCCGCAGATCGGGCGGGATGGGGATCTCGACGCTCTTCTTCTCCTTCTTCGCGGCGCCCGGCGCGCGGGCCGCGGCGTTGGCCTCGACGGCCGCGCGGACGAGCGCCTTGAACGCGGGGGCGTCGACCTTCTGGCCCTCGCGGAGGTCGACGGCGCGGCGGGTGTGGCCGTCGAGGCTCGACGTGAAGAGCTTCTTCGGGTCCTTCAGGGACGCGCCGCGGGCGAACGTGAGCTTCACGAGCTCCCGGTGCGACTCGCCGGTGCAGAGGATGCCGTCGTGCGACCAGATGGGGACGCCGCCGCTCTTCGGCTTCTCCCATTTCCACTCCTCGACGACGTCCGGGCAGGCGTCGTGAATGAGCTCGCGGACGCGCGCGAGGGTCTTGCCCCTCCAGTCGCCGAGCTCCGCGATCCGCGCGTCGATCTTCCTCGAGGCCTCGGCGTCGGCCGGCGGGGCCGCCTTCTTCGCAGGGGGACGGGGCATGAGGGCGATCGATACCGCCGCGTGCGCGTGCTGTCGACGCCCTCTCCTACTGCCGCTTGAGGCCGGCCTTGAACTGTTCGAGCTGGCGGAGCGCGTCGTTCTTGAACGGCGCGGACGGTGCCGACGGCGCGGACGGTGCCGTCGCACGGGGCGCTTGCCCCTTCGGGCCGGCGGCGCGCGAGGCTTCGTCACGCCGCGGGGCTCCCTTCGACTCGCCGCTCTTCATCGTGAGCGCGATCTGCTTCTTCGCGAGGTTCACCTCGAGCACGCGCACCGTCACGCGGTCGCCGGGGCTGACGACGTCGCGCGGGTCCTTCACGAAGCGGTCGGCGAGCTGCGAGACGTGCACGAGGCCGTCCTGGTGGACGCCGATGTCGACGAAGGCGCCGAAGTTCGTGACGTTCGTGACGATGCCGGGGCAGCCCATGCCGGGCTTCAGGTCCTCGAGCTCGTGGACGTCGTCGCGGAAGCTCCAGACGACGAACGGGTCGCGCGGATCGCGGCCGGGCCGCTCGAGCTCGCGCACGATGTCGTCGAACGTGAACTGCCCCACCTCGTCGCGGAGCGGGCGGTCCTTCTTCACGAGCGACGCGCCGGCGCCGACGAGATCGCCGACGGCCGTGCCGAGACGCGCGGCGAGCCCCTCGAGGAGCGGGTAGCGTTCGGGGTGGATGCCCGTGTCGTCGAGCGGGTTCGCGCCCCCGGGGATGCGGAGGAACCCCGCGGCCTGCTCGAACACCTTGTCCGAGAAGCGCCCGACGCCGAGGAGATCCTTCTTCGCGCGGAACACGCCCTTCTTCGTGCGGTGCTCGACGACGGCGCGCGCGAGCGACGGCCCGATCCCCGCGACCTCGGCGAGGAGGTACGGCGACGCGGTGTTCACGTTGACGCCGACCGAGTTGACGCAGCTCTGCACGACGGTCTGGAGGCTTCGCTTGAGCGCCAGGGGCGCCACGTCGTGCTGGTACTGGCCGACGCCGATGCTCTTCGGGTCGACCTTCACGAGCTCCGCGAGCGGGTCCTGGAGGCGCCGCGCGATCGAGATGGCGCCGCGGATCGTGAGATCGAGCTCCGGGAACTCCTCGCGCGCGACCTCGCTCGCGCTGTACACGCTCGCTCCGGCCTCGCTCACCATGACGACGGGCACCGTGCCGAGCCCCAGCTCGCCGAGCGCCCCGCGGACGAACGCCTCGGTCTCGCGGCCCGCCGTGCCGTTGCCCACCGCGACGGCCGACACCTTCCCGTTCGTCACGGCGAGGCGGAGCACCTCCTTCGCGGCGGCGCGTTCGCGGTCGGTCGCGAGGTGGATGACGTGGCTCCCGAGGAAGGCGCCCGAATCGCTCACGACGGCGAGCTTGCAGCCGGTGCGGATGCCCGGGTCGACGCCGAGCACGGACTTCGCGCCGTACGGCGACCCGAGGAGCACCTTGCGGAGGTTCTCGGCGAAGACGTGGATGGCCGCCGCGTCGGCCGCCTCGCGGAGCGCGCGGTTCACCTCGTTCTCGATGCTCGGCTGCACGTACGCGCGAAGCGCGAGGCGCGCGGCCTTCTTCATCGCGTCGGCGGCGGGCGACGTTGCGCGAGGACAGGCCGCCCTCTCTAACGCGACGAGGAGCGCGGCGTCGAACGCCTCGTCCTCGGGCGCGCTCCCGATCGACATCGAGAGCTCCTCCTCCATGAACCCGCGGCGCATCGCGAGGTACCGGTGCGAGGCCTCGGGCTGCATCAGCACGGAGACGCGCTCGTGGTGCGCGAAGTACCGCTCGTACTTGCTGTTCGGCTTCGCCTTGTCGGCCTTCTTCGAGCGCACGAACCCTCCGTCGAAGAGCGCGCGGCGCACGCGCTCGCGGAGGTCCGCGTCCTCGGCCAGGCGCTCGATCACGATGTCGCGCGCGCCCTCGACGGCCTGCTCCACCGTCGCGACGCCCTTCGCCGCGTCGAGGTAGGCCTTCGCCGTCTCCTCGAGCGAAGCGCCCCCGGGCACGTCCTCGTGCGAGACGCGCCACATCCACGCGGCGAGCGGCTCGAGCCCGGCCTCGCGCGCGACCGCGGCCTTCGTCTTCCGCTTCTGCTTGTACGGGAGGTAGAGGTCCTCGACGCGATCGAGATCGGTCGCCGCGAGGATCTTCGCCCGGAGCTCGGGCGTGAGCTTGCCCTGCTTCTCGATCTCCTCGCAGACGAACGCCTTGCGGTGCGCGAGCGCGTCCCACGCGACCTTGGCGTCGAGCACGGCCTGCACGGCGACCTCGTCGAGGTTGCCCGTCTGCTCCTTGCGGTAGCGCGCGATGAAGGGGAGCGTCGCCCCGCCCTCGGCGAGCGAGAGGACCGCGCGCGCCGACGCGAGGGGAATGGCCGCGTGGCGGTGCGAGAACCAGGAGTCGAAGGTGACCGGTGCGTCCGTCGTCATGCGCGAGTCACGGATACTCGCTCGAGCTCGCGATGGCGAGCGCCCCCGGCGGGGCGCCCCCGGCGGGGCGCGTGAAGCTCGGCCGCGCGGGGCACGCCCCATGCTCCTTCGGCACGACCTGAGGAGGCCCATGATCCAGGACGAGGCGACGCAGAGGGACCCGATCGACGAGACCAGCGACGAGTCGTTTCCCGCGAGCGATCCGCCCGCGTGGACCGGGGCGCATGCAGGGTTGCCGTGCGGTCGGGCTTCGGACGCGAGGTGGACGCGCGTGGCGGTCCTCCGCGAGGCGGCGAAGCCGGTCATGCTCCGGGTGGAACGGCTGGCCTGGTCGGTGCGCGAGGCAGGAAGCGCCATGCTCGCGCGTGCACGCCGCATGTCCCGGACGGGCGCGGAGCCGCACCGGCGATAGACTCGGGTTCGTGCACGACGTCGCGGCACTGGCCGAGCTCGCGCGAGGCAGGCGTGCCGTCGCGCTCACGGGAGCCGGCTTGAGCACCGAGTCGGGCATCCCCGACTACCGGAGCCCCGAGTCGCTCGCGAGGCCTCGCCGCCCGATTCACGGGTCGGACTTTCTCCGGTCGGCGTCGCTGCGGAAGCGCTACTGGGCACGCTCGACGCTCGGCTGGGCGAGGATGCGCCTCGCGCGACCGAACGCGGGGCACGAGGCGATCGCGGCCCTCGAGCAGCGCGGCGCCGTGGCCCACGTCGTCACGCAGAACGTCGACCGCCTGCACCGCAAGGCGGGCAGCCTTCGCGTCACCGAGCTGCACGGCGCCCTCGAGGACGTCGTCTGCGTCGCGTGCGGAGCGCTCGAGGCGCGCGACGCCCTCCAGGGGCGGCTCCTGGCGCTGAACCCCGGCTGGGAGAGCGCGGTCGCTCCGAGCGCCCCGGACGGCGACGCCGATCTCCCCGCGGAGAGCGTCGAGTCCTTCGAGGTCGCGACGTGCCTCGGGTGCGGAGGGGTCGTGCGGCCCCGCGTCGTCTTCTTCGGAGAGAACGTCCCGCGTCCGACGGTGGACGAGGCGTTCGCCGCCGTCGACGCAGCCGAGCTCCTGCTCGTGGCGGGGTCCTCGCTCGCGGTCTTCTCGGGGTATCGCTTTCTCCGCCGCGCCGTCGAGCGAGGCATCCCCGTGGCCATCGTGAACCGCGGGCCCGTTCGCGGCGAGGAGCACGCGACGCTGAAGGTCGAGGCGAGCACGGGAGCGACGCTCGCGGCCCTCGCGGTTCTCCTTGACTAACTTGGTAACCAAGTTACCTTGCTGCCCATGCCGGCGACGCCGCTCCCCGACGAAGGGCCCTCCTCGTTCCAGGCGGCGGCGCGGGCGCACGTGGCCGACGCGGTGTTCGACCAGATCGCGTCGGCCATCCTGCGGGGCGAGCTCGCCCCCGGCGCCGCGCTGCCTCCCGAGCGCGTCCTCGCGGAGCGCTTCGAGACGTCCCGCATCATCGCGCGGCAGGCGCTCCACCGCCTGGCCGACCTCGGGCTCGTCCGCGTGCGGCAGGGCGGGGCAACCGTCGTCCTCGATCCGGACGAGGCGGGCGATCTCCGCATCCTCGAGCTCGTCTACCGGCTGACGCCGGCCGGGGAGGCGGGAGCGATCGACGCGCGGCAGACGCTCGAGAAGCAGCTCCTCCAGGGGCTCTGCCTCGTCGAGGTCGCGGCCCGCTGCGGCTCGCGCACGGAGCTCGAACGAATCGACGCCATGGCTGCGTCGTTCGACGAGGCGAACCAAGAAGAGGCGTCCTACCGCGCGTTCGAGGAGCGCTTCTGGCGTGCGGTCGCGCGCGCCGGCAAGAGCCGCATCTTCCAGATGGAGGTCGCCTGGTGGTACCGCGTCCTCGCCGCACCCCCGCGCATGGAGCGCTACGTCCCGTCGGCGATCGCCGCGCGCGTGGCGTTCTACCGCGAGCTCGCGCGTCGCCTCGCCAGGGGGCAGGCGGCCGTCGCCTTCTACCTCCACGCCACCGAGCCGCTCCTCGCCGCGCTGCGAAGGCGACCCGGGCCGAGCGACAGAGACCGAGACCCCGCACCCACCGGCCGCACCAAGGCCCGACCCAGGAGCTCGCGATGAAGTCCGTCGTCCACGTCCACATCCCCGTTTCCGCCCGCGTCTGCGCCCGAGTTTTCGCCCGAGGTCTCGCCCACGCTTCGATCCCCCACCGTTCGTTCCTGCTCGCCGCCGCCCTCGGCGTCCTCTGCATTGCCGGCTGCGGGGGCGCTTCTTCCCGTGGCGCGGCGTCGCCCCCGCCCGCCGATGCCATCGATCCGGTCGCTCCCCACCGCGCCTGGACGTACGACGTCAGCGTCTTCGGGCCGTCCTCGGTCTGCGCGCCGGGCCGCCACGACGGCAAGGTCACGCGCGAGGACGTCGTCGACGGCAAGCACGCCTACGAGGTCGCGTCGTTCTGCCCGGGGATGCCGTCGTTCTTCTACGCGTTCGACGGCGACCGCGTGGAGCTCGACTACAAGGGCCAGTGGGTCCTCGCGCTCGACACGCCGGTGCAGGAGGGGACGACGTGGTCGAACGGCGCCGGGTCGTTCACGTGGCACGACGCAGGGAAGGTGACGGTCCCGGCGGGCACCTTCTCGCAGTGCTGGAGGGCGACGGAGAACGCCTCGTTCACGGCGTACACCGTCTTCTGCCGCGGCGTCGGCGCGGTGCGCTGGTACCGCAAGGACGAGCAGGGCAACGGCTTCGACGCGCAGCTCGTCGCCAAGAACTTCTGAGCGAGCTGCGGAGCCGATGCCGATGCCCACCACCCGCGCGCTGCTTCTTCTCGTCCTCCTCCTCGCCGCTGCGGTCGCGTGCGGGCCGGCTGCCGTCGAGTCGACGACGCCGGCAACGGCCTCCACGGCATCCGCCTCGTCCCCTGCGACGGCGCCCTTCAGCGATCCGCTCGAGTACCAGGAGAGGCCCATCTCCGCGGCCGCCGGCGAGGCGTACTTCGGCGAGACCGGCCTCGGCGATCCCTACGCCGCCGGGCTCCCGTACCCGGTGCTCCTCGCGATGATGAAGGCGTACCCCGCCGAGCTCGGGGCCGACTGGGGCGAGTTCCGGGCGAAGTTCGGCGCGCTCGCCCGCGACGGCGCGGAGCGCGACCCGGCGAGCCTGCCCGTGGGCTTCCACCTGACCGTCGACCCGTTCACGAAGGTCTCCTTCGTGATGAACAACTGCGAGCTTTGCCACGCCGAGCGGCTGAAGCTCCCGCAGGGCGAGGTCTTCGTGCCCGGCCTCGGCAACAAGCGCATCCGCATCCACGCCTACGACGCGGCCCTCGCCCGCGTCGCGCTCGATCCCGGGTTCACCGCCGAGCGCATCGAGCCGCTCGCCGATCAGGCGGCGCACGACCACGGGCTCGCGTGGGCACCCGAGTGGCGCAAGGCGCTCGTCGAGGCGACCATCACCAACCTCCGCCGCCGGCAGGGTGCGCGAACCGAGGGCGTGGCGCACCTGCGCGACGGGCTCCCCGGGCGCGTGGCGACCATCGAGAGCTTCATGATGGCGCTCGCCTCGACGAGCGGGCACGCGATTCCCCTGCCCGCGAAGCCGGGGTGGACGAAGGTGCCCGACGTCCGCAACGTGCGCTACCGCGACACCCTGAGCTGGGACGGCGTCGGCGTCGGCGCGCCCACGGCGCTCGTCGTCGAGGCGGACCTCGCGTTCGGGGCGCGGCCGGAGTGGTTCGACACGCACCGGCACCTCGGGACGAGCCTCTACATGTTCCTGCGCGGCTTCGAGCGGAGGCTCCCGTATCCCGGCCGCATCGACGCCGCGCTCGCGCAGCACGGGCACGATGTCTTCGTCCGCCGGTGCGCGCGCTGCCACGGGCGCTACGAGGAGGGTGGGGCCGTCGCCTACCGCGAGCGCGTCGTGCCGGTCGAGGAAGTCGGGACGGATCCGGCGCGCGAGGCGGCCGTCACGCCGGCGTTCGTCGACGCCGCGAACGCCGTGTCGATCGCGCGCGGCATCACGCGGGTGGCGGCGACCGGAGGGTACGTCCCGCCGCCGCTCGTCGACGTGTGGGCGCGCGGTCCCTACGGGCACGCGGGGCAGTGGCCGTCGCTGCGGGTCATGGCGACGCCTCCCGCGGCTCGTCCCCAGCGCTACGTCGTCGCCCCCGACGCGGCCTACGATCTCGACGCCGTCGGCGTCCGGACGCGAGCTTCCGGCGGCGCTCCTCCGGGCCCCGGCGAGTACCTCTACGACGCGTCCGCGCCGGGCCTCGGCGTCGAGGGCCACCCGTACCTCGCCGACCTCGGGCCCGATGCCCCCGCCGTCATCGAGTACCTCAAGGGGCTCTGAGTCCCCGCGGCGCGAGGCCGCTCCTCTCAGAAGAGGCCGATGGCGAAGTGGAACGCGCCGAAGTCCTCGTAGCTCTTGCGGGTCACGTTCACGCCGTAGTCGAAGACCAGCGGCCCGACCGGCGTCTGCACGCGGATGCCGGCGCCCACGTCGGCGCGCATCGTGAGGTTGTGCTGGAAGATGTAGTTCGGGTCGTCCCAGAGGTTGCCGAAGTCGGCGAAGAGCGACCCGTCGATGGGCGAGCGCACGGGGAAGCGCAGCTCGAAGCGCGGGTTGACCATCAGGTTCCCGCCGCGGAGGGGGACCTGGCAGTTGTTCTGGCTGCTGCACTGGATGGTCCCCGCGGCAATCTGGTCGACGTACTCCTGCGGGATGAAGGAGTCCTGCACCCAGCCGCGCATCGAGTCGAACCCGCCCATGAAGAAGAGGCGGTCGGGATAGGTGCAGTAGTTCGGCAGCGTCGTGCCGGGCGGCGCGAACGGCGCCCTGCAGGCGATGAGGTTCGCGACCTCGCCGAGCCGTAGCTCCGCCGCGAAGGAGACCTTCGGCGTCAGCGGGATGTACGCGGCGAGCGTCTGCGTCATGCGCAGGATGTGGCCCTCGTACTGCGCGGTCGCCGGCGCGGTGCCCTCGACGGGGTAGGAGTTGACCTGCTCGAAGCCGAGCGCGACGTACGTCCCCTTGTGCGCGTTGAACGCGCTGTCGCGGCGGTCCCACGTGAAGACGGTGCGCACCGCGACGATGTTGCTGTCGCCGTCCGGCACGCGCAGCAGGCGCTGGAGGTCGATGTTGCCGGGGTTCGCGTCGAGGTACTGCTGGATCGTGCCCTCCTCGAAGAGGTGCACGTTGTTGTGCTCGTAGTCCGGCCCGCCGCTGAGCTGGATCTCGCGGACGGGCCGCCAGATGAGCGTCCCCAGCGCCGACGCCTTGTCGAGCGTGAAGTCCGGCTCGAGGTCGCGCACGTAGACGCCGTCGAGCTGCGAGCGGATCGTCGGGCCGAGGCCCATCTCGGGCCACGCGAAGGTGACGGTGTTGCGCGTCGCGATGCGGTCGGCCGTGCTGAGGGGCACGTAGTTCTGCCGGACCTGCGGGTCGACGATGAGGAAGTCCGGCAGGTAGCTCGCCTGGACGTGGAAGGTGATCGACCACGCGTAGCCGAAGAGGTTGCGGTGCCCGTACTCGAGCGTCCCTCGCACGCCCTCGCCCGTGGAGAAGCCGGGGCGGACCTCGACGTACTGCGGCTGCGACTCGACGACCTCGATGACGACGACCTTCGTGGGGGCGGGGACGTACGGGTCGGCCAGCGAGACCGAGATGCTCGAGAAGACGCCCAGCGTGGCGAGGCGCTCCTGCGTCTTTCGGACGTCGCTCGTCCGGTACGGCTCGCCCGCGACGAGCGCGATGCGCCGGCGAACGACGCTCTCGCGCGTGTCCTGGAGGCCCCGGACGACGATCGAGCTGACGATGACCTGGTCGCCCTCGGTCACGTCGAAGCGGACGCGCGCCCGCGTGTTGTCGATGGACGGCTCGAGCGCGTACTTGACGTCGACGTACGCGTAGCCGAGGTCCTTGTACCAGTCGACGATGCGCCGGCGTGCGTCCTCGATGTGCGCCGTGCTCACGTAGTCGCCGATGGGCACGAGCGCCGCGTCCGCGACCTCCTTCTCGCTCACGCGCTTCACGCCCGTGTACGCGACGTCCCAGAGGAGCGTCCTCGGCCCGAGCTTCACGGGGATCACGATCTGGACGTCGGGGGCGCACGCGACGCCGTGCGCGGGGTCGGGACGGCACGTGTAGATCGGGTCGAGAGGCTGCGAAGGAAGCGGGATGCCGGACGCGTCGTACGTGCACGCGGTGTCGAGGGCGGGGAGGGGACCGGGGACGCACGCACCGGCGGGCGAGCGCGCGTCGCACTCGGCGCGGACCATCTGCACGGGGCCCACCTGCGCGTGGAGGAAGCCCTCGTTCCGGTAGAGCTCCTGCACGTGCTCGGCGGCGCGCTCGTAGGTGTCGGCGACGTACGTCCTGTCGGGATCGAGGGCGATGGGGACCGGGCGCGTCCCCGCAGCGCTCTGGCCCGCGCCGGCGCCGAGCGTCTTGCTGAGGCCCGCGGCGTTCGGCGCGACCAGGAGCTCGGCGCCCGGGAGCTCGTCGTCGAGGAAGCTCTCGATCTCGGTGCCGATCTCCGCGGAGGAGCGGGGGCCGCCTCCCGAGAGGTGGCGGACGGCGTCGAGCTTGAGGCAGGGGTAGCGCCGCGTCGCGACGCGAACGCGGGCGTGCTCGGCGACGTGGAAGACGAGGACCTGCACGGGGTCGGCCTCGCCGCCGCGCAGCTCCGGGCGCACCTCGACGTCGAGGTAGCCGCGCTTCTCGTAGAAGACGCGCAGCTTGTCGGCCAGGTGGGACGGCGATCGGTCCGTCTCGGTGTCGAGCGCGAGGGCCCCCTCGAGCGCCTGCCGGTCGTAGTGATCGTTGCCGTCGAAGCGCGGGACGAGCAGGGGCCCTGCGTCGACGCGGACGCGCAGGGCGACGTGCCTCCGCGGGCCGTCGCCCACCCAGACGAGGTCGCGCGAGACGCGCGCGCGGTACCACCCCCGGGAATGGAGGCCCTGCTCGAGCGCGGTGTCCGCCGTGTCGATCGCCGCGAGGTCCGCCCGATCGCCCGCGCGGATCGCGTAGCTGCCGGTGAGCGGGAGCACCTGGTCGCGCTCCGCGCCGAAGACGTAGAAGTCGCGCCGCTCGACGAGCCGCGGCTCGCCCGGCGCCACGTCGACGAGGACGAGCGCGCGGCGCGGATCATCGGTGTCGCGCGTCTTCACGGTGGTGTGGGCGGCGGGGTACCCGTGCACCACCATGTCGCGATCGATCCGCGCGGCCGCCTCGGCGACCTCGTTCGCGACGATCTCGCCGCCCTCGGAGAGCCCGGCGTCGTGGAGGAGCTCGTCGTAGTCGACCCGCGCGCCGTGGAGATCGATCTGGAGCTTCTTCACGAGCTTGCGCGGGACGACGTGGATCGTGAGGGCGACGTTGCCGTTCTCCTCGGTCACCGCCGCCCGGCCGCGCGCGAAGAGCCCCGAGCCGAGGACCTCGTCGAGGGCGCGCCGCGCGAGGCCCGGCGTGAAGGGCTCGCCCGGCCTGACGGTGACGATGGAGGGCGCCTCGACGTCGTCCCAGGGGTTCGCCTCGATGGCCACCGCGACGCGCGCGAGGGGTCGCCCCGTGAACGCCGAGAGGTCCTGCGGCGGGGCGAGCGTCGGGACCTGGGACGCCGTGGGCAGCGGGGGCGGCGCCGGGATGGGCACCACCGTCTGCGCGCTGGCGATGCGGGGCGCGAGGGCGAGGGCACAGAAGAGGAGAAGCCGGGAGACGCGCATCGCCTCAGTCGACTGCTACTCGAACTCGAGCCTCCAGCGAAGATCCACTCCGAGGTTGCCCACCGCCGACTGCGAGACGTCGTTGATGTTGTCGTACGAGCCCTGCACGCTCAGGCGGTTGTTCAGGCGCCATTCGATGTTGGATCGGAGCTCCCGGTCCTCCGAGAGCCCCGCGGTGATGCTCGCACGAATGTCGTTCGTCAGGCGCTTCCCGACGGTCAGCTGCGGCTCGGTCTTGCCCGTGACCGTGGAGTATGCGCTGCCGAAGCGGAAGTCGTCGATGATGGGAAGCGCCTGCTTGATGGCCCGGTCGGCGCCGCTCGCCGCGCCGAGGTAGTTGAGGGCGATGCTCGCGCCGATGCTGCTCGCCTGGAGCTGGTCGAGCTCGGCGCGGGTCATCCCGACCGCGAGCAGGAGCACGATGTCCTCCTGCGAGAGCGACGGCTCGCTCGTCATGTCGACGCGCAGGTTGTCGGCGTCGCCGTAGGCGTGGAGCTGGATGCGCCAGACCGAGCCGCCGCGGGTCGAACCGACCGACGCGCCCGACGGACCTCCCGAAGCGCCGGCCCCCGCCGCCGCGCCCGCGCTCGTGTCGGTGTAGCGCCGGTACTCGGTGACCGCGGTGATGTCGACGTTCGGTGCCACGCGCGTCGGGTCCTCGAAGCGGATGAGGCCCTGGCGCACGTCGAACTCGTTGCCCTGGAAGTGGAAGCGCCCGCCGGGGAGGGTCTTCAGCGAGCCGCGCAGGCCGATGCGCTGGTTGGTCCCCGTGACCTCGAGCGCCCCCGAGTCGACCACGAGCTGCACCTCGGCCAGGTTGTTCTTGATGACGAGCGGCGCGGGCGCCCGCACGTGCACGTCGAGCGCGAGGAAGTCGAGCGCCGGATCGTACGCGTTCACCTCGGTGCGCTTCGCCTTGGTCCCGAGAGCGCCGAGGTCCGTCGTCAGCGAGATGGGCCGCGTGTACGCGAAGGACCCGACCGTGACGTCCCCGGTCACGCGCGGGAGCGACGGGCCCTCGTGGCCGCGCGCCTTCGCGTCGTAGGCCACCTCGAGGTCCGCGTCGAACGTGGCCGCGACCCCGTCGGCGGGCGTGAGGTGGATGCCGCGGGCGACGATGCGCGAGTCGAGCGCGCCGATCTCGAACCCCCGCACCGGCAGGCTCGCCTGGACGGAGATCGTACCTCCCGCGAACTTCGCGCTCCCGCTGGCCGAGAGGTCCGTCGCGCTCGCGCGCATGTCGAGGTGCATGTCGGTGAGCGCGCTCGGCAGGCCGTGGACGTCGAGCTCGTCGCCCGTCGCGCGGACCTCGCCCGCGATCGTCGGCGCGCTCGCCTTTCCCGTGACGTGGAGCCCGCCCTCGATGCGGCCGCGCGCGCGCTCGACCTTCGGGACGAGCTTCTGGAGCACGGCGAGGTCGATCGGCTCGAGCTTCGCGTCGAACGCGAGCGTCGGGTCGTGCGTGAGGTGCGTCGCCCCGCCGGTGAGGACGAACCCGCCGCTGAAGCCGCCGGACGCGTCGAGGGTCACCTCGAGCGGCGGCATCGTGAGCGCGTCGTGCGCGATGACGATCGGGTCCTTCGGTGGGCGGAGGGTGAGCTTCTGCGCGCCGCGCGAGACGAACGTGGGGCCGAGGAGGAACGAGACGCGCGCGCTGGCGGGATCGTCGAGCGGGATGTCGTCCGCGATGAGCTCCCCCCAGATCTGCCCGCCGATCGCGCCGGTGGAGGTGCCGACGACGGGCTCGTCGGCGTCGGCCTTGCGGTCGGCCCAGATGCGCGCGAGGAGGCCCAGATCGAGCGCCCGGAGCGCGATGCGCCCGGACATCCGCGGGGCCTTCGCGCGCGTCGCGACGACGTCCGTCAGGCGCACCGTCCCGCCGAGGAGCTCTCCGTTGAGCTTCCAGTCGCCGTGCGACGACGTGTCCGCGAGGTAGGTCGCCTTGTCGAACGGAGGCGCGACGGGCGCCCCGCAGCGGGAGTGCCCGACGACGCGCCGCTCCTGGGCGAAGCGCTGGGACATCTCCACCTGGAGGTGGGACGAGGGAAGGGCCACTCCCCGGACGCGCGTCCCCGAGACGTCGAGCTCCGCGCGAGTCACCAGGCCTGCCCCCGCGTGGAAGTCGTCCATGTCGCCCGTGACGTGCGCCATGCCGGAGATGCTGCCCTCGACGTCGTGCGCGAGGGCCCCGAGGCTGTCGATGCGGCCGAGCGGGACGCCCTCGACCATCACGTTGGCGGAAACGGCGCCGCCGCGCCGGATGGACGCCGACCCGAGCACCGTGCCCGTCGCGCCCGCGCGCGTCCCGGTGGGGGGCTCGACCTTCGAGAGGACGAAGGACCGGACGTCGAGGTCGGCCCCCGCGATCCCCGCCTGGCGGTCGTACCAGTGCATCGACACGTCGGCGTCGCCCTGCGCGAAGGACTCGCCGAAGATGCCGACCTTCGTGAGGTGGCCCTTGGCGTCGACGCCGATGTACCCCGAGCCGCACGCGTCCTCGGGGCCGCCGAGCGCGACGTGGACCTCGGCGCGCGTCGCGATCTTCGCGTCGAGCCCGTCGTAGCGCGGGTCCTCGTCGAGCGAGAACATCGAGAGCAGGTCGCGCAGCCCGAACCCCGGGCTCGCCCCCACGGCGTCGACCACGAAGCCGCGGGACCCGCCGAACCGCAGCGTGGCCGTGGGCACCTCGTAGGGGCTGTCGCGACGGCGCGCGCGCACGCCCGTGACGTCGACCTCGGGTGCCAGGACGTCGACCTTCACGTGCCCCGACGAGAGGTCGCCGAACTGCACGTCGGCGACCGCGAAGCCGGTGATCGACTGGATGTCCCCGACCGGCTCCGGGTGGTTGAACGTCCCGGTGACCGTCGCGCTGGCCTTCACCTTCCCGTGCATCGTCACGGGGCCGATGGGCGAGAGGTCATCCATGTCGGCGGTGATCGCGGGCGTCTCCACGCGCAGATCGTTGTGGAAGCCGATCGACACGAAGGCGCCCTCGACCTGCGAGCGCGGGAGCGTCGCGCGGACGTCCATGAACTTGATGCCGTCGGGCCGGATGCCCAGATGCGCGGCGATCGCCGCCTCGGGGAAGCCGAAGAGGCGCTCGCGCGCCTTGTCCTCGGCCGGACGATCGTAGACGCCGAACGTGTACGTCTTCGCCGTGAAGTCGCCGTCGAGCTTGAGCGGGGCGAACGTGCCCGCGATGAGCGGCGCGTGGACCTCGCGGATGTCCCAGCCGACGTACGAGTTCGGGTGGACGCCGAGGTCCCGGAGGAGCGTCGTGAAGTCCGCGTTCGCGACGTCGAGCCGCGTTCGCTCGAGCTTTCCGCCCTTGGCCAGCGGGTCGACCACGGTGTCGGTGAGCGTCACGAGGCCGCCGGCGAGACGCAGCGTCGTCACGGGGCTCGTCACGACGTTGCGCCGGACGGTGAAGGTGCTGTGGAGCTCCTGCGCGAAGCGGTACTGGAGGAGGCGGACGTCGTGTGCCTCGAGGGTGCCCCCGAGGTCCGGCAGGAGCGTGTCGTCGCCGTACCGCACGTCGACGTCGATGGCGGCCCAGCCGTCCGTCTCGGGGAGGTCGGCCGCGCGCTCGGCGAGGGCGATAGGCGCGCGCACGCGGACGTGGCCGTCGAAGGCAGGCAGCCGCGCGCCGTCGATGGGGAGGGCGACGTGGAGGTGACCGAGGGAGACCTCGACGCGCCGCTTGTCGTCCTGCGGCAGATCGCACGGCGGCGTCGTGCCCGGGGCGGCGTCGAGGTCCGCCGAACCGACCCCCTCGAAGCGCCGCACCAGGATCGACGCCGGCTCGACGCGCACGCGTCCGTCCACCGAGCAGAGCGCGTCGTCGTCGTTGACCACCTTGCCGTCCGCGCTCGTTCGAGGCCGGTGCACGCTCGCCTGCCCGGCGCGCACCGCGAGCTCGAAGCTCGAGCCGGCCACCGGGTCGTCCTCGCTCGTGACGTCCAGGTCGAGGGAGGTCGCGTTCACGCGGACGTCGTCGATCTGCAGGTCGATGACGGCGTCGGTCACCGCGAACGTGTTGAAGGGCGCGTGGAACGCCGTCTTCGCGCGCTCCTTGGTCGGGGGGAGCGCGAGGTTGACGAGCTTCCCGTCCCGGAAGACGACGCGGACGCGGGGCTCGTCGACCTCGACCTGATCGATCGCGAGCTTGCCGGCGAGGAGCGCGAAGAGCTTCGGCCGGACGCGGGCCCGCGCGCACGCGAGCACGGGCGCGCCCCCGTCGCTCGCCTGGAGGCGGACGTTCGTGAGCTCGACCGCCAGGGGCCAGACCCGCAGCGACATGCCGTAGGTGGCGACGATCCCCTGCTCGCGAAGGAGGCGCGAGGTCTCGCGCGCCGCCCACGCGCGCGTCCACGACGAGCGGACCGCCAGCGTCGCTGCGAAGGGAAGGAGCCCGACGAGGGCGAGCACCACGCACGCGAGGCGAGCGACGCGCCGGCCCCAGTCCGTCCGCTTGCGACGTCGACGAGCGGTCACCCTCGGCGGGCCGGTGCCGGCCGCGGCGGGATGGCCGCCGGTACCATCGGTACCGGTACCACCGGCGCCGCGGGTCTCGGTGTGGGACGTCGTCATGAAGCGTGCGGGGGCTTTCCCGTTGGACGGACGAGGCTTTCGAGCACTCTAGCCCGCGGAAAACACGCGGTCAGGTTCGCGTCATCCCCCGTCCGGGGGGCCCGCCGCGGTCAGTGCTTCTGGAGCACGTCGAGGAGCGCGGGACGGTCGGGCGAGACCGCCACGCACGAGCTCCCCTGGCGGGCGAAACCGGGGCCGCACGCCGCACCCACCGGAGAGGCGGGGAACGCGATGGGTGCCACCTCGACCCTGAGGAGCGCACCGCACCCGAAGGGCGGCGCACCCGCGTTCGCGGCCGACTTCGCGCACGCGTCCCTGTCCCCGTCGCGGTCGAGCACGTCCTTCTTCGCGTCCTGCCGCGCCTGAACGCCCGCGCCCATCACGGTCGCCCCGGCGGACGCGGCGGAGGAGCCGCTCGCCGTGAGCTCGAACGCGCCGACCGTGAGCGACGCGACGACGTGCGTCGCCCCCGCGCAGTCGCCCGTCAGCTGGTCCGCACGCCAGCTCCGCGCGTCGGTGTCGTAGAGGCCGACGATGGTCATCTCGACGTCGAGCGTCTGCTTCTGCTCGATGCGCGCGTCGAGCCGCGCCGCGTGGACGGGCATCTCCGCGGCGAGCTCGTCGCCGTTGCGCATCGAGACGTCTTCTTCCTTGGGCGTCAGCGCCACGTAGCGGTAGGCCGCCTGGGCCACGTGGCAGCCGCGGAGGATCTCCATCTCGCGACCCCCGTAGCGAACGACGACCAGCCCGCCCGCGCGCTGGGCCTCGAGGGCCGCGCGATCGGCCGCGGGCCACTCGAGGATGAGCGGGCGTGTGGGGCTCTTCGCGGCGCGCGCCGTCGTCTGGTCCTTCGGCGCGTACTCGGGGACCTGGGCGCTGCCCCCGGGGAGCGACGCGCACGCGGCGCACGCTCCGACGAACCCGAGGATCGCCGCGCGAACCGCGCTCGCGCTCACCGTGCCCTCCAGACGAGGAACTGGATCATCCCCGGCGCGGAGGCGTTGAGGCTGACGGCGTCGCCGCCCATCTTGCAGGCCGCGACCTGCACGTCGTGCTTCATCGGATCGGTGAGCTCGTCCGACCCCGTCCCGGTCACCGAGACGAGCCCGAGCTGCTCGTACTTCGAGGCCCCCTCGAGGAACGTGAGGTTCTCGAACCGGATGTCGCACGCCTCGCCCTTCGACGGATACACGGCGCCGACCCGCGCGGGCGAGACGCGGTACCCGCCGAGGGCCGAGCCTGCGCACGCGCAGAGCCAGGGCCCCACGAGCCCCGCGAGGAGAGCGACCAGGGGCACGAGGGGGAGCGGGCGGCGCATGGCGGGCTACTGTACCGGGCCCCCATGCGTCGCTCCACCCCCGGCGTCGTCGGCGCCGAAGACCTGCTCGACGCACGCATCGCCCGCGCCGAGGGGCACGATCCGCGGCGGGTCGTTCGCGTGCTCGAGCCGTTCGTCGGGGACGTGCGCCGCGCCCGCATGCTCGAGGTGCTCTCGCGACGGCTCTCCAGCGTCGCGGTCGTCTTCGACGGGCCCTACGACCCCCACAACGGGGCGGCCGTCCTCCGGTCGTGCGAGGCGTTCGGCGTCCAGCACCTGCACGTGGTCGAGCGCCCGGGGACTCCCTTCGCCGTCGCCCACACCGTGGCGCGCGGCGCCGAGAAGTGGATCGACGTCACGTGCCACGCCGGCGCGCCTTCGCTGCTCGCCTGGTCGTCGGCCGCGGCCGGCATGGCCCTCGTCGCGACCCACCCGGAAGGGGAGCTCGCCCCCGAGGACCTCGCCGCGTTGCCCCGCGTCGCGCTCGTGCTCGGCAACGAGCGGGAGGGGATCCGCCCCGCCATCGCCGCCGCCTGCACCCACCGTGTCCGCGTCCCCATGCGCGGGTTCGTCGAGAGCCTCAACGTCAGCGTCACCGCCGCGATCCTGCTGCATGCCGCCACACGTGGGCGCCCGGGCGATCTCCCCGAGGCCGAACGCCTCCGGCTCTATGCACGAGGCCTCTACCTCTCCGTGCCGCGCGCCGAGGACGTGCTCGCGGAGGCCGGCTGATTCGCGCCGTTGCGGTCGTCCCGCGGCCGATTTACGTTGGCTTCTCCCGCAGGAGCGCATGCCGGACGATCTCTACTCGGTTCTCGGCGTGCCCAAGGGCGCGGAAGCCGGGACCATCAAGAAGGCGTACCGGAGGCTCGCGGGCGAGCTGCATCCGGACAAGAACCCGGGCAACCGGAAGGCGGAGGACCGCTTCAAGAAGGTCAACCACGCCTACGACGTCCTCGGCGACGCGAAGAAGCGAAAGCTCTACGACGAGTTCGGCGAGGACGGCCTGCGCGAGGGCTTCGACCCGGAGAAGTACCGCGCGTACCGGGACTGGTCGACGCGACAGGGGCCTGCGCGAGGCGGGCCCGGTGGCTTCGGCGGGTTCCCCGGCGCGGGCGGAGGGCAGCAGGTCGACATCGAGGACCTGTTCCAGAACGGCGGCGGCCAGGCCGGGGGCTTCGGCGATCTCTTCGGGGACATCCTCGGCCGCAACCGGCGGCAGCGGGGCCCCGCCAAGGGGCAGGATCTCGAGAGCGAGATCACGGTCGACTTCGCGTCGGCCCTTCACGGCTCCACGCTCGAGCTTCGTCCTCAGGGCGCCCAGGGTGCGCCGGTCACCGTGCGCATCCCCGCAGGAGCGGCCGACGGCTCGCGCGTTCGCATCGCGGGGCAGGGGGCGGCGTCGCCCACGCTCGGGGGCCAGCGCGGGGACCTCGTGCTCACCATCCACGTCACGCCGCACCCCTACTTCCGCCGCGACGGCGACGACCTGCACCTCGACCTGCCGCTGACGATCGGCGAGGCGTTCCACGGCGGCCGCGTGAAGGTCCCGACGCCCGACGGCTCGGTGAGCCTCAAGGTCCCCTCGCGGACGCAGAGCGGCACGGTGATGCGCCTTCGCGGAAAGGGCGTGGCCCGCAAGGACCGCCCCGCGGGGGACCTCTACGTCCACTTCATGGTGCACATCCCGCTGGCGGGCGACGACCCGGAGGTCGCCAAGCACGTCGACGCGCTCTCCGAGAAGCAGGGCGACGTACGCGCGGAGATCAAGCTGTAGGGGCGGCTCGGGGCTGCGCTAGGCTCTCTCCGTGGCCAAGCTCCTCGTCCTCGCCGCCGGTGTCGTGAAGGTGCCCAAGGGCGGTATCCGCGCCGTGAGCGCGTACGTGGTCCTCAGCGCCGGCGCGCAGAGCCGCGTCTTCCGCGTCCGGGGCACCGCCGACGTCCCGGTCATCGAGGAGCTCCCGCCCGCCACGACGCTCGACGTGAAGCACTTCCAGGGGACGCTCCAGGAGGACCTTCAGCCTGCGGTCGACCAGCTCCGCGCCGAGGGGCACCCGGCCCACGTCGAGCTCGCGCGCCCCGAGTGGCTCGCGGGCCACGTCCGCAAGCACCTCAAGGACCACGAGGGGCTCGACGTGGAGTGACCCCGCGGCAGCCGCTCCTCAGCGGCGCCGCCCCTTCTTGCCCGGGCCCTTGCGACCCGCGGGCTTGCCCTGCTGCCTCCGGTCGCCGCCTGCGCCACCGCCGCCGCCAGCGCCGCCGCCAGCGCCGCCGCCGGAGCCTCCGCCGGAGCCTCCGCTCTTGGCGTTGCGGTTGGCGTTGCCGTTGCCGCCGCCCTTGCCCTTGCGACGATCCCCGGGGCGGCCGTCGCCCGGCCGGCCATTCTTCCCGCGGTCGTCCTTGCCGCGGCCCTTCTGCGGGCGCCCGGCGTCCCGGTTGGGCCGTCGCTTGCCGTCGCCGCCCTCGCCCCCGATGCGCCGCGCGTACACCGTGCGGCGCATGATCGCTGCGTCGGTGACCTCGACCACGATGCGGTCGCCGAGGGCCACGACGTCCCCCGAGCGCGGCGCCACGACCCGCAGCGCGTCGTCGTCGACCTCGTAGCGGTCGGCGCCGAGGTCCTCGAGGCGCACGAGCACGTCGACGAACGGCGCGTCGAGCTGCACGAAGACGCCCGACCCGACGACGGCCGTGACGGTCCCCTCGAACCGCTCGCCGATGTGCTTCTTCATGAGGAACGTGCGGTAGAGGTCGACGATCGCGCGCTCGATCTCCATCGCCTTGCGCTCGGCGATGCTCGACGCGAGCGCCGCCTCGGCCAGCTTCTCGCGGGCCTCGCCGTCGCGCCGCACCGTGTGACCCTGGAGGACCTGGTGCACCTGCCGGTGGACGACGAGGTCCGGGTAGCGGCGGATGGGCGACGTGAAGTGCAGGTACGCCTTCGACGCGAGGCCGAAGTGGCCGACGTTGGTCACGTCGTAGGTGGCCTGCTTCATCGACCGGAGGAGCAGCGAGTTGAGCACGGGCGCGAGCGGGTGGTCGGCGAACGACTTGAGGAGGTCCCCGAGCTTCTTCGGGTCGCGCGTGTCCTCGGCGTCGAACTCGATGCCGAGCGCGTCGCACATCGCCGCGAACCGCTCGAGCTTCTGCTCGTCCGGCGGCTGGTGCACGCGGTAGATCGTGGGGATGTCGCGCTCCTGGCACCAGCGGGCGACCGTCTCGTTGCCGAGGAGCATGAGCTCCTCGATGAGCTGGTAGGCCTTCTTCACGCCGGGGTCTCCGGCGCGGCGCATGACGTCGAGCGGCTCGCGGGTCTTCTCGTCGAGGATGATCTTGGCCTCGGGCAGCTCGAAGTCGAGCGCGCCGCGCTTCATGCGCTTGCCGCGGAGGATGCGCGAGAGCTCGTTGGCCACGCGCAACCCCTCGACCATCGCGTCGGCCTCCGGCTCGCGCTTCGCGTCGGCCGAGAGACCGAGCGCGTGCGCCACGCCGCCGTAGGTGAGCTTGGCCTGCGAGCGCATCACGCCGCGCACGAGGCGGCTCTTCACGACCTCGCCGCTCGCGTCGAGCTCCACGTCGGCGCACAGGCAGAGCCGGTCGCCCCCCGGGAGCAGCGAGCAGAGGTTCGACGCGAGCGCCCGCGGGAGCATCGGGATCGCACGGTCCGGCAGGTAGATGCTGCACCCGCGGGCCTTCGCCTCGTCGTCGAGCGCCGTCCCGGGCGTCACGTACGAGCTCACGTCGGCGATCGCGATCCACGCGCGGTAGCCGCCGCGCTCCGTCCGCTCGACCCACACGGCGTCGTCGTGGTCGCGCGCGTCCTCGGGGTCGATCGTGGGAAGGGGCAGGTGGCGGAGGTCTTCGCGCCCCTCCTTCATCGCCGCGGGCACCTCGGCGCCGAACGCCTCGGCCTCGCCCACGGCCTTCTCGGAGTGCGGCTCCTCGATGCGCTCGAGGACCAGGATCTTCGCGGCCTCGACGGAGAGCTCGCCCGGCCGGCCCAGCACCGTCTCGATCGACCCCTCGGGGTTCTCGCCCGGCATCTGCGGCCAGCGCGTGATGCGCACGATGACGGCGTCGCCGTCCATCCCGCTGTTGCCCTCGGGGCCGCCGACGTCGATCGCCTTCGGCAGGACGATGGGGCCGCGGACGCGCGTGTCGTCCGGCTCGAGCCACGCGCTCTTGCCCTTGCGGCGGAGGGTGCCCGCGACGCGCTTCATGCCGCGCTCGAGCACCTCGCTCACGTCCCCCTCGGCGCCGCGCGCCGAGCGCGCCCGGATACGGACCTTGACCTTGTCGCCGTGCATCGCCCCGCCCATCGACTCGGGCGGCACGAAGACGTCGTCGCCCGCGGCGTCGAGGCTCGCGACGAAGCCGAAGCCCCGCGGGTGCACGGTGAGCAGGCCCGTGCGCTCGTCGCCGCGCGACGAGCCGGTCTGCTTCGAGACGCGGAACTTCTGCCCGGGGCGCGTCGAGAGGATGCCCTCGAAGCTCAGGTTGTCGAGCAGGCGCTGGAGGCCGAGGTAATCTGCCTCCGAGATCTTGAGGCGGTTCGCGATCTCCCGGGCGTGCAGGGGCCGCGTCTCGCTCTCGAGGAGCTGCAAGATCTCCGTCTGGGTGGGCAGGCGCACGGCCATCAGGGGCCCCTGCCTAGCACGTCCCGGCGAGGAACAGTTGACCCGGGGGCCGTGTTGACGGCAAGGGACGGATGCCATGGTGAGCGAGAAGACGGCAGGGGCGCTCGGGGTCGTGGGGTCCGTCGTCCCCGCCATCGCGGGCGTCGTGGCGAGCGCGATGCTCCTCGTCGACTACGTCCGGCCCGCGCCGGTCTTCTGCGTCGAGGGGGGCGGGTGCGACGCGCTCCGGCACACGACCATCGCCATGCCGCTGGGGGTCCCGCTCCCGCTCTTCGGTCTCGTCGGGTTCCTCGCCATCGGCGCCGTCACGCTCGTCCGGGGCGAGCGCATGCGCATCGCGCAGCTCGGGCTGTCGCTCGTCGCGGGCCTCGTCGGCCTCTCGCTCCTCGTCCTCCAGCTCCGCCTCGGCAAGTTCTGCCCGTTCTGCTGCGTGGCCGACGCGAGCGGCATCGTCTCGATCTTCGCGGCCGCGGCGCGCGTCCGCTTCGCCCCCGCCGCGGGGGCGTCCCGCGTCGTGACCTTCTCGTCGGCGGGCGTGCTCGTCGCGGCGATCGCCGCGCCGCTCGTCGGCGGCTTCCGCGCGAGCACCGTCCCGGGCGTCGTCCGGGCCGAGATCGCGCAGACCCCGCGCGGGCAGGTCACGGTGCTCGACTTCGTCGACTACGAGTGCCCCTTCTGCCGCATGACCAACGCGGAGCTCGAGCCGGTCCTCGAGAAGCACAAGGGTCACATCCGCGTCATCCGCCGCCAGGTCCCCTTGAAGATGCACCCGCACGCGATGGACGCCGCGCGCGCCGCCTGCTGCGGCGAGAAGCTCGGCAAGGGCGACGCCATGGCCCACGCGCTCTTCACCGTCCCCGAGGAGCAGCTCACCCGCGAGGGCTGCGAGGACATCGCGCGGAGCCTCGGCCTCCCCATGGACGCGTACCGCGCCTGCCTCGCCGACCCGGCGACCGACTCGTCGATCGCCGCCGACAAGGCCGAGTTCCAGTCCGCCGGCGGCTACGCGCTCCCCACGATCTGGGTCGACGAGACGCAGCTCGTCGGCGCGCAGCCCGGCGACCGCCTCGAGGAAGCGCTCGACGTGGCCCTCTCGAAGGCCGGCTCGTAGGGCGCCCTCCCGTCCCCCCGTTCTCTCTTTCCGGGTAGCCTCGGCGCGATGCTCTTCGTGCCGCCGGTGACCATGGCGCCCGTCGCCGAGGTCCAGAAGCCGCTCGACGTCCGCGAGCCGCCGTTCGCCGAGGACTACGCGTGGATGAACGGCTCGAACGGCCAGCCCGCGTCGCTCCTCGGGATGGGACCGGTCACCTGGTCGCTCTACGTCGACACGTACTACGCGTGGCAGTTCGCCCAGCCGCTCGATCACACCATCTTCCCGACGACCGTCGCGCCGCGGCACAACGAGATCTCGCTGAACCTCGCCCACGTCGGCGTCGACGTGACCGGGCTCGATGGCCCCACGGGGCGCCTCTACATCCAGTACGGCTCCACCGTCGAGACGATCGCCGGCCAGGACACGACGACGACGCGCGGCTTCTACCTGACCAACCGCCTCCTCCAGTACGTCGAGCAGGCGGCGGCGGGGTGGCACTTCCACTGGCTGCACGGCGTCAACGTCGAGCTCGGGATCTTCCCCTCCTACATCGGCCAGGAGAGCTACCTCCCCGAGGAGAACTGGTCGTACACGCACGCGTTCCTCGCCGACGCGACGCCCTATTACTTCTTCGGCTTCCGCGGGCAGGCCTACACGTCCGCGCACATGAAGGTGGAGCTCTGGATCGTCAACGGCTGGCAGACGTTCGGCCAGTGGCACGAGGGGCGCGCCGGCGGGTACCTCTGGAACTGGCGACCGAACGCGTGGCTGTCGGTCGTGAACTCGGTCTACGCCGGCCAGGACGCGCAGGACGACCCCAACCCGCTGCGCGTCTACTCCGACAACGCCGTCCAGCTCCGCTACTACCACTCGGACGCGCCCGTCCTGAAGTCGATGGCGCTCTCGCTCGTCGGCGACCTCGGCTACGAGCACCGGAACTTCGCGGCGTCGGGTCCCATGGGCGGCGTCGCGCTCGCGAACCGCTGGGAGTGGACCGAGAAGTGGAAGAGCACCCTGCGCGGCGACTTCCTCTACGACGCGACGCAGGCCATCTCGCCGAAGTTCCCGGTCGGCTCGGCCTACCCGTGGCAGGGCACGAACCCGTTCTTCGCGGCGGGCGTCACCGCGACGGTCGACTACTGGCCGAGCCCGTGGCTCGTCACGCGCCTCGAGTTCGCCCACCGGATCGCCAACCAGGGGCTCTTCAGCGGGCCGGGGGGCATCACCGGTCCCGGCGGGCAGCTCCCCGCGAGCACGGCGGCGGCGGCGACCTTCACGCCGGACCTGCGGCACACCGACGACCGGGTGGTGTTCAACGTGACGCTCCGGCTGTGATTCCTGCATCGCCTGTCATGCCCTCCGTGCACCGGCGTTCTCACCCTGCGGGACGCGCTGCCCCACGCGCGTTTCTCGCTGGCGAGACGCGTGACTTTCTACGATCCTCCACCGTCGAACCCGCACGGGAGTACCCAACGATGAGACCTTCCTTCTCCTTCCTGGTCACGTGCGCGCTCGCCGCGGGCGCGTCACTCGGCTCGGCCGGGTGCGCGACGCGCGAGTACGTGCGCGGCTCGGACGACCCGAGCATCAACGCCCCCGCGATGAGCACGAGCCTCGATCGCGAGGACATCCAGCGCACGCTCCAGCGTCTCCTCGACCAGATGCGCGACTCGCCCATCATGACGGAGTGGCGCGTGCGCGCCGGCCAGAACGACCGGCAGACCGTCGCGATCGCGCCGTTCCTCAACGAGACGAGTGAGCACATCGACTCGCAGCTCGACGCGATGCTCTCCGAGACCGAGACGTGGCTCGTCAACTCGGGCATCGTCCGCGTCGTCAGCCACGAGCGGCAGGACGCGATCATCCGCGAGGTCGAGGGCGCACAGCACCCCATCTTCGACCCGCGGCACATCCCGCAGTACGGCAAGCAACTGGGCGTGAAGTACTTCATCACGGGCAAGGTCGGGGCGTCCGACGAGCGCACGGAAGACGCACGGCGCGTCCAGTACTTCATCTTCATGCAGGTCATCGACGCCGAGACGAGTGAGATCCGGTGGCAGCAAAAAGCCTACGTGACCAAGGCCGTGATGTAGGCGCGGCCGCCCTCGCGGCGGTCGCCCTCGTCGCGCTCGTCGCCCTCCAGGGGTGCGCGAGCCACTCGGAGCGCATGCTCCCCGTGCGCACGGCGCTCGACGCCGGCGATCCGCGCGGCGCCATCTTCCTCCTCGACAAGGAGATGGAGGTGCAGTCGCCCGCCGAGCTTCCGGCCGACATCCAGGGCGACAAGGCGCTCTTCGTCCTCGACCGCGGCAGCATCCAGCAGTCGATCGGCGAGTACGAGCACTCGAGGAACGACCTCGAGGCCGCCGACAAGGCGATCGACATGCTCGACCTCGCGCACGACGCGAAGGACTCGATCGGCGAGTACGTCTTCTCGGGTTCGAGCGGCAAGTACCAGGCGCCGCCCTACGAGAAGCTCCTCGTAAACACGCTCGACATGCTGAACTACCTCGAGCTGCGCGACCTCAACGGCGCGCGCGTCGAGGCGCGGCGGCTCGCGGTCATGCAGAAGTACCTGACCGACGATCTCCACGAGGGGGACAACGCCGTCCTCGGGCTCGGCGGGATGCTCGCGGGGCTCACCTTCGAGGAGAGCGAGCAGCCCGACGAGGCGCTCCGCTGGTACGACGAGTCGCTCCAGTTCACGGGCTTCCGCGCGCTCGGCGACCCGGTGAGGCGGCTCATGGCGCACGGGCAATATCGCTCGCCGCGGCTCAAGGCGCTCGAAGCGGCCGGGCCTCCGGGGCCGGACCCTGCCTCCGCGGGCGACGGCGAGATCGTCTTCGTCGTCGGCTACGGGCGCGTCCCGCACAAGATCCCCAAGCGCATCCCCATCGGGCTCGCGCTCACCTGGTACGCCGACGCCATCTCGCCCGACAACGCGAAGAAGGCCAACGAGCTCGCCGCGCAGGGCCTCGTCACGTGGGTGAACTTCCCCACGCTCGGCCCCGAGCGCGGCGGCTACGCCATCCCCGCGTGCGTGCTCGACGGCCGCTACGTGCAGCTCGAGGAGGCCGTCGACGTGACGACCCAGGTGCGCGGCGAGTGGAAGAAGATCGAGGGCAAGATCGTCGTGAGCGCGATCACGCGCATGATCACGCGGCTCGCGGCCGGCGCCGTGGTGAAGGCGGCGGCCGGCAAGAACGGGCTCGTGGGTGAGCTCCTCTCGCTGGGGACGCAGGCGACCTTGACGGTGCTCGACACGCCCGACACGCGGAGCTGGGAGACGCTGCCGGCGCGGGTGGCGATCGCACGGGTACGCGTGCCCGCGGGCCGGCACACCGTGCACATCGACGCCCGCGGCGTGCTCCGCGACGCGACCGTCGACGTCGAGAAGGGCGGCTGGTCCGTGGTGTCGCTCATGGCGCTGCGCTGAAGCGCTGAGGGGTCGGAGCGCAGCGGGGCCGAGGCCTCGCCGGCGCTTCGCGAAGACCCCGAACGCGCCGAACGCGCAAAACGCAACGGTTCAGTCCGCGCGGACGAGGCGTGCCGGACCCGACGTCCATGCTGGTAGCTTCCCGGCGCGGATTCGGGCACCGTAAGGAGCCATGAGCCACGCCGGCGCTCGCGGACCTGGGTCTCCGCCGAAACCGCCGCCGGCGCCTGCCGCGAAGGGGGCGTCTCCCGCAGCTCCGCCGGTCGCACCGGCTGTTCCGGCGCCTGCAGCACCGGCCGCGCCGGCCGCACCGGCCGCACCGAGGGGAGTCTCCGCACCGAAGGTGCAGGCCCCGGTCGCGCCGCCACGGGTCGGCAAGACGACGATGCTCGGGGTCCAGGCACCGAAGGGGCCGGCATCTCCGGCCGCAGCCGCTCCACCTCCTGCAGCGCCGGTCGCTCCCGCGGCGGCTCCGGGTCCCCCTCCCACGCCCGACGACAGCTGGGACGTCGCGCCGACCCGCATCGAGGAGAGGCCGGCAGGTGTACCGAAGGCCGCGCCTCCGCCGCCCGCACCGGCACCTCCTCCTGGTCGATCCCGGGTGCCGACGTACGCAGCCGCGCCGGCACCGCCTCCTCCTCCTCCTGCCGTAGCTGCCACGCCTGCCGCGTCCCCGCCGCCACCTCCCGCGGCCGCGGTCACTCCGAAGGCTCCTCCGGTCGCGCCGCAGCCCATCACACCGGCCGCTCCGCCGGTCGCCGAGGCTCCCCCTGCAGCGGTTGCCGCTCCTGCTCCTCCTCCCGCGCCCGCGCCCGCGCCCGCGGCACCCGCATCTCCTCCCGCCCCCACCCTGTCCGCGGCCGACGTCCAGCTCGTCGTGCGCACGCTCGTCGAGGACGCGCTCGAGCCTCTCCAGCGGACGCTCGCCGAGGCCCAGCAGCGCGTCGGGTATCTCGAACGCCTCGCCGCCCAGCTCGCGGCACGCGCTGCGGCTGCACCCGCCCACGTACCTGCGACGGTCGTCCTCTCCGCGACCCCCGCGCCCGGTCCCGCTGCGCCCGCTCCTTACGCAAGCGCCATGGCGGCACCCGCCGCGGCCGCATCCATCGCCCCCAACGTCTCGCGCTCGCCGTCGATCATCTACTCGATGCCGCCCGCGCCGCTCCTCGACGTCGAGGCCATCAACCGCGAGATCCCGCTCAGCCTCGACATGCGCGCCTTCGACGGACGTCGACGCCGGCGGCGCAACGTCATCCTCTTCGTCGTGGGGCTCCTCGTCATCTTCGGCGCGCTGTTCGGCCTCCTCGCCGACAGCTACACCCCGCACCCGTAGAGCGAGCGTCCCGCTCGCCGAGCTACGAACGTCGTTCAGGGGCCGCAGCCCGCGTCGCCGAGCACGGGGTTCGAGCACCCGCCGTCGGACTCCTGGACGGGGCCCATTCCGGCGAACGTCCCGCCGCCGTAGGGGTCGGTGTTCACGGGCTCCGTCGTGGGGCACCCCGTCGGCATGTACGCCCAGTCCGGGTCGATGCTCGAGTGCTGCCCGACGATCTGCCAGCCATAGCCGCCGCGGCCCGAGTAGTCGCCCATCGGGTCGGAGTTGTGGAACGTGTCGAACGCGATGGTCGACTCGACGAGCGAGCGGTCGGTGTTGCCGCAGACGCCGAGGCGCGGGTCGATGCCGCTCTGCGTGAAGTCCGCGTCCTGGTGCCAGTGGTGGAACTGCGGGCCCTCGGACTGCGGGTCGTAGATGGCCTTGTACCAGTCGATCATCTCGCGCTGCGTGAAGGGCGCGTGCGGGCCGGCGAGGTCGTCCGACTTGACCCACATGTTGTAGCCCGCGGTCTGCGCGGGGTTGGCCTCGGCGAAGTTGCGCATCACGCACTCGCCGAGCGCATCGAAGCCCAGGTAGATGCGGTTGTAGTCGTTGCCGCCGCGGCCGCTGCCGTCGACACCCTGGCCCGCCAGGGGCCCGTTGATGCTGTAGAGCGCGACGGCGTGGTCGAGCGCCGTGTCGAGCTTCGCGTACGACGGCGGGTAGAGGAGGCTCGACGTGTCGCCGAAGTACGTCGTGTCCATGAGGAAGATGTAGCGCTCGGCCTGGTTGAGCGACGCCCAGAGCGTGCACGCGTCGGTGCACTTGCGCGCGGCGAGGTCGGCGACGAGGCGGTCGCGGTTCTGCTGGAGCGTGTGGACGGTCGTCGTGCACGTGATGGCGTAGCAGCCCGCGTCGGCGTCGCTGCCCGTCGTGCACGTCTCTCCGCTTCCGCCGCCGTCGCCCGTGGTCCCGGCGTCCCCGTGGCCACCCGCGTCGCCCTCGGTGCCGCCTTCCTGCTCCGTCGAGCCGTCGTTGCCGCTGCCCCCTCCGCCTCCGTCGGGGCGAGCTGCCGTGCCGTCGCTCGAGGCGTCGCGCCCTGCGGCACCGGAGTCGCCGCTGCCCGCTGCGCCGGCGGGAGAACCGCCACCCGCCGAGCAGCCGCACGCGAGGGCGCCGGCCACGACGGCGGCGCAGGAGAGGAAGCCACCCCGGAGCATGGGCCCGACTGTGACGGCCGCGTCACGGATTGGCGAACGCGAATCCGAACGGAGACGCGATTGTTGCGTCCATGACGCAAATACTCAGGAGGTCATCCGGAGCAGGTCCTCCTGCGTGTCGACGTCGAAGGCGCCCGCCGCCCAGGCGATTCCCAGCGGCCGGGCCCCGCGGAGGATGGCCCGGGCTCCCTCGTCTCCACGCAGCGCGAGGAGCGCGAAGAAGTAGGCGCGCGGGAAGACGGCCGGCACGCCGAGGACCCCGTCGTAGGCCGAGCCGACGACGCGATTCGTGGACCGCCACGCGTCGACCAGCCGCTCGATGTGTCCGGCGTCGAGGTGGGGCTGATCGCAGGCCATGAGGACGACGCTGCGGCACGGGCCGCTCGCCGCCCACGCGACGCCGGCGCGGACCGACGACGCCATCCCTTGCGCGTGCCAGTCGTTGGTCACGATCGCGACGTCGAGGTCGGACACGGCCTCGCTCACCGCCTTCGCCACGGCGCCCTTGCCGACGACGATCGCGACGCGGGAGCAGACCTGCCGCGCCTCCTCGACCGCGGCCCGGACGAGCGTCCGCGACCCGGTCATGAGCAGCTGCTTGGGTTGCCCGAGGCGGATCGAGGACCCGGCGGCGAGGATGACTGCGGCGACGTCGATGGCGCTCATGGTGATGCTCCCTCGTGGATCGGTCCCGGACGGTGGTGAAGGCTGGTCCCCGGCTCGCGCGCCAGGACGGACTGGGCCTCGGCGACGATGGACAGCGCGATCTCGTGCGGCGACTCGGCTCCGATGGCCAGTCCGACGGGCGCGTGCAGCCGCGGGTCGTCGAGGGCGCCTTCCATCCCCAGCTCGCCGAGGAGACGTACGGTCCTGCGGCGCGGCCCGAGCACGCCCACGTAGGCTGCCCCGGAAGCGAGGAGCATCGCCAGCGCTTCCCGGTCACGCGCGAAGTCGTGCGACATGACGACGGCCATGGCGCAGTCGCTCTCGTCCACGCGCGCCGCGATGGCCGGCAGGGGCTCGACCAGCACGGCGTCTGCCGCCGGGAAGCGCTCCCGCGTGCCTCCTCGACCGTGCGGCTCGCACACGAGCACTTCCCAGCCGACGGCGCCGGCGATCGCCACGACCGACGCGGCGTCGTGGCCGCTGCCGAACACGAAGAGGCGCCGCGGCGGAGCGACCGGCTCGATGAGCACCTCCACCCCCTGCCCCCCGCACGCGATCGTCCGTGCGGACGCGCCCGCGGGACTCGCAAGGGAGACCGCGCACGTCGCCTCGAGACGGTCGCGCAGCTCGTCGCGCACGTCGTCGCTCGCGTCGCGGTGCCCGGCCTCGTCCACGGCGAGCCGCGCGCCGACCGGTGCCCCCGGCGCGTCGCTCCGGAAGACCGTCGCCATCGTCCCGCGGCGCTGGGCCTCGTGGCACCGCGCGAGGAACCGCAGCGCGTCCACCCGGCGCGGCGCGTCCACCCGCTCGAGCATCACGTCCACGATTCCGTCGCAGCCCAGACCGAACCCCCAGCCTCCGTCCTCGTTCGCCGTGGCGTCGTAGCTCACGACCACCGGCGACCCGCCCTCCGTACGCCACCAGCCCTTGCGGAGCACGTCGCCTTCCAGGCAGCCGCCGCTCACCGAGCCTGCGAGCCGCCGGTCCGCGGCGAGCAGCATGCGGGCGCCGGGCCGGCGGTACGACGAGCCGCGGACGTCGACGACGGTCGCGAGCAGGCCGGGCGTTCCGCTCCTCCGGAGCAGGGCCGCCGAGCGGAGAAGGGCGAGGACGTCGCTCATCGGGGGCGCCTCACAGGAGCTTCTCCGGAGTGATCGGGAGGTCGCGCACGCGCTTGCCCGTCGCGTGGTAGACGGCGTTCGCGATCGCGGCGCCCATGCCGACGAGGCCGATCTCGCCGATCCCCTTGGCTCCGATCGCGTTCACGTGCGGATCGTCGTCGGGGACCATGATGACCTCGAGGTCGGGGACGTCCGCGTGCACGGGCACGTGGTAGTCGGCGAGGTCCTTGGTGACGACGCGCGCCGAGTGCTCGTCGCGCACGGTGTTCTCGAGCAGGGCCATGCCGATGCCCCAGACCATGCCGCCGAGGAGCTGGCTGCGCGCCGTCTTCGCGTTGAGGATGCGGCCCGCCGCGAACGCGCCGACCACGCGCGTGACGCGAACCGTGCCGAAGTCCTCGTCGACTCGGACCTCGGCGAACTGCGCCCCGAAGGAGTGGCAGGAGAAGCGCTTGCGGTCGTCCTTCTCCTTCTCGTCGTGGCGGACCTCGATCGGGCCGCGGCGCGCGACGCTCGTGTAGACGTCCGGCGTCGGCTCGGCGCTCGCCGCCGTGCGCACGGCGTCGCGGAGCTTGGTCGCCACCGTCGTGACGGCCGACCCGACGCTCGACACCGTGCCGGAGCCGGCCTCGATCGGCGCGTGCGGCTGCGTCGTGTCTCCGAGCTCGAAGCGGACCCGCTCGACGGGCAGGCCGAGGGCCTCGGCCGCGAGCTGCGTCATCACCGTGTAGGTCCCCGTGCCGATGTCCATCGTCCCCGACTGAACGAGGACCGTGCCGTCGGGCTGGAGGCGCGCGAGCGCGGACGCGGGGTTCTGGTGCGCAGGGTAGGTCGCCGTGGCCATTCCCCAGCCGACGAGCATGCGGCCCTCGCGCGTCGCGCGCGGAGTGCGCTTGCGCTTCGTCCAGCCGAAGCGCGTGGCGCCCTGCTCGTAGCAGGTGCGCAGCGTCTTGCTCGAATACGGCTTGTCCTCCTCGAGATCGCGCTCCGCGTAGTTCTTGATGCGGAGCGCGAGCGGGTCGACGCCGAGCGCGTAGCTCAGCTCGTCCATCGCCGATTCGAGCGCGTACGACCCGCTCGACTCGCCGGGGGCGCGCATGAAGGTCGGCGTCGAGGCGTCGATGCGGACGAGCCGGTGCGAGGTGCGGACGTTGTCGCACGCGTAGAGCATCCGCGTCGCGTAGGCGGCCGGCTCCATGAACTCGTCGAAGCGGGACGTCTGCGAGAGGACGTCGTGCTTGACCGCGACGAGCGTCCCGTCGTGGCGGGCGCCGAGGGCGATCTCCTGTACGAGCTGCGGCCGGTAGCCGACCGACTGGAACATCTGCTGGCGCGTGAGGACGAGCTTCACCGGCCGGCCCGTGACCTTCGCGCCCATCGCCGCGAGGAAGACGTGCGACCACGCGGACCCCTTGCAGCCGAAGGCGCCGCCCACGAACTTCGTCACCACGCGCACGTTGTCCGGCGGGATGCCGAAGATCTGCGCCGCGCGCTGCTGGACGCCGAAGACCCACTGCGTCGCGTCGTAGAGCGCGAGCCGGTCGGGCCCTTGCCACACCGCCAGCGTCGCGTGCGGCTCCATCGGGTTGTGGTTCTCGATGGGCATCGTGTACCGCTGCGCGACGCGGACGTCGGCGGCCTCGTAGGCCCGGTCGAAGTCGCCGCGGTGCGAGTCCGACGAGGGCCGCGGCCCGGACGGCTTGGGCACGAAGGCCGTCCCGGCGACCGGCTCGATGCGCGACTCGGCGTGCTCCTCCTCGAACGTCGGGCGGACGAGCGCCGCCGCGTGCTGCGCCGCCTCGAGCGAGTCCGCCACGACGAGCGCCACGGGCTGCCCGTCGTACGCGACCGACGCGTCCTGCAGGAGCTGCACGACGCGCGCGTTCTCCTTCTTCTCGGCGGCGCCTGGAAGCCGGGGCGCGTTCTCGTGCGTGAGGACGGCGAGCACGCCCGGCACCGCGTTCGCCTCGCTCGCGTCGATCGCCGTGACCCGCCCGCGCGAGATCGTCGCCCCCACGATGACGCCGTACGCCACGCTCCCCGCGGGCACCTCCGCGGAGTAGGTCGCCTGCCCCAGCACCTTGGCTCGCCCGTCGACGCGGTCGAGGGGCGGTCCGATGCGACGATCGTTCACGTCACACCTCCCACGGTCGAGAGCGCGCGGACGATCGTCCGCTGCGCGAGCTCCACCTTGAATGCGTTGTACTTGCGTGGCCGGGCATCCTGGAGGGCGGCCCGCGCGGCCGTCGCGAAGAGCGCGCGGCTCGGGGCCTTGCCGACGAGCGCCCCCTCGGCCTCGTGGCTTCGCCAGGGCTTCGTCCCCACGCCGCCGAGGGCGATGCGCGCGGAGCGGATGACGCCGCCCTGGACGTCGAGCGCGACGGCCGCCGACGCGAGCGCGAACGCGAACGACGCCCGATCGCGGACCTTGAGGTAGGTCGAGTGCGCGGCGAACGGCGTGTCCGGCAG
Source organism: Polyangiaceae bacterium (assembly GCA_036490515.1). Classification (GTDB taxonomy): domain Bacteria; phylum Myxococcota_A; class Polyangia; order Polyangiales; family Polyangiaceae; genus Palsa-1150. The sequence continues at coordinate 54,329 of DASXDU010000013.1, read as the reverse complement.
GACGACGTGCGTGATGAGCTCCCCGGCGCGCATCACCGTCTCGACGTCGGGCCGGTCGCCGGGCACGACGTGCAGGTCGGCGGCCGGGATCGCGCGGGCCCCCTGGGGACCGCGGATGTGGACCGTCGCGTCGAGGGCGACGAGCGCGACGTCCATGTCCGAGGGGTGCGCGGCGATGCACGAGGAGCTCGTCCCGAGGACGGCGTGGCTCCGGTTGAAGCCGTCCATCGCGGCACACCCGCTCCCGGGTACGCGCTTGTTGCACGCGCTGGCCGGATCGCGGAAGTACGGGCAGCGCGTGCGCTGGAGGAGGTTGCCCCCGACCGTCGCGGCGTTCCGGAGCTGCGGCGACGCCCCCGCGAGGAGCGCCTGCGCCAGGGCCGGGAAGCGCGACGTCACGAGCGGGTGCTCGGCGAGGTCGGAGTTGCGTACGAGCGCCCCGACGGTGAGGCCGTCCGCGCGATCCTCGATCCCCGTGAGCGGCAGGCTCCCGATGTCGACGAGGACGCGCGGGCGCTCGACGTCGAGGCGCATGTTGTCGACGAGGTTCGTGCCGCCCGCGACGAAGCGCGCCCCGGGCTGCACCGCGAACGACAGCGCGCTCGCCTCGTCGGTCGGCCGCACGTACGTGAACGGGCGCACGGCTCACCCGGCCTTTCGCGCGCGCTGGATCGCGCGGACGATGTTCGGGTACGCGCCGCAGCGGCAGACGTTGCCGCTCATCATCTCGCGCACCTCGTCGTCGCTCTCGGCTCGGCCCTCGGCGAGGAGGCCCACGGCGCTCATGATCTGCCCCGGCGTGCAGTACCCGCACTGCAGGCCGTCCTCCGCGAGGAAGGCCGCCTGCATCGGGTGGAGCGTGTCGCCGTGCGCGAGGCCCTCGATCGTCGTCACCTTCGCGCCCTGCACCATCGGCGCGAGCACGAGGCACGCGTTCACGCGCCGGCCGTCGACCAGCACCGTGCAGGCGCCGCACTGCCCGTGGTCGCAGCCCTTCTTCGTCCCCGTCAGCGCGAGGCGCTCGCGCAGGGCGTCGAGCAGGCTGACGCGCGGGTCGAGGCGAAGCGCGTGGTCGCGCCCGTTGACGTGGAGGACGACGTCCAGCTCGTTCGCCGGCTGCTGCATCTGCGCAGCTCCTCCCGGTGCGGTCGGTGAGGTCGGCGCCGGGCCACGCCCGGATCGGGCCCGCGGGGCGCATGCCTCGAGGAACACCGCCGCGAAGCTCGCGACGATCGCCGTCATGAGCCAGTCGCGGCGCGAGATCGTGCGCGGAAGCTGCTGCCGCGCGGAGAGCGCGCTCCGCGCTGCACGGAGGGAATCGACGAGCGCGGCCGTGAGCCCACGCCGTGGCGCGAGGGTGCGCGAGAATCGCACCGACCCCGCCGGGTCGAGGAGCACCAGCGCGGCGGAGCCCGTCTCCGCGTCGAGCTCGGACAGCTCGGTCCCTTCGGCCCTCGGCTCGGCCACGTCGTCGGCGCCGAGGAGCCACGCCACGCCCATCGATCGCACGACGAGCGCCGCCCCGAGCCCGCGGAGCTCCGCGCGAAGGGCCTCGACGTCCGCCGGCTCCTCGGCCGACGGCGCCCAGTCGTGCTCGGCGCGGGCGACGACGATGGGGCGGCCTCGCAGGGCGCGGAGGGAGAGCGTCTGCATCGGATCGCAGGCCCGGTGCACGTGCTGCGCCCGAGCCTCTGCCTCGCGATGCCCGGAGGACGTCCGGTCGATCGCCGCGCAATCCGCGCGCTCCCGGCGGGCCACCTGCACGACGCGCGTGGACGGGTGCCCCATCCGGACAAAAAGCCCCGAGCACGGGTAGGATCGATCGCGATGAACCCGTACAGCCCGCCCGCCGCGATGCCGCCCTATCCCGATGCTCCGCCCGTCTACGGCGCGCCGCCCGGAGCAGCCGCCGGCGGCGTGACCGAGCTCGCGGTGGACCTCATGCGGCAGACGAGGCCGTGGGTGATGTTCCTCGGCATCCTGAGCTTCCTCGGGAGCGCGTTCATGCTCCTCGCCGGCCTGCTCATGGTGGGCATCGGCCTGATGGCGAGCGGCCCCGAGAAGGAGATCCAGGCCGCCGTCGGCGCGATCTACCTCCCGCTCGCGGCGGTCTACGTCTACCCGGGCATCAAGATGTGGATGTACGGGAGCGCGATCGGGCGCCTCCTCACCAGCCGCTCGCCGGCCGACCTCGAGGCCGCCCTCCGGCAGCAGAAGAGCTTCTGGAAGTTCTGCGGAATCGCCGCCATCGCCCTCATCGGGCTCTACGTCCTCTTCTTCATCGGCGCGATGATCTTCGGCGTCGCGATGGGGATGAAGGGGATGCGCTGAGAGACGAACGTACGCGGCGTCGAAGCGTGCGTCGCCGCCGCACGGCTGAGACGGGGGTCGGAAGGGAGAGCGCCCTCGAGAGGGGGCTCTCTCCGGTGTTCGTCACTGCGGCCGGTGTACGTCGACGCTCACGCCGTAGTACGTCGATAGCGGACCCTCTCCCGCGTCGGCGCCCAAGTCCACGTGGCCCTCGGTGAAGAAGAGGGACTGGTCCGTGGTCGCGGTCGACCCCTGGGGCCAGTTCACGAGCATCGGCTGCGAGAAGAAGTACTGGTCGGTGCTCCCGTTGTACGGGTTCTCCTGGATGGGGCAGTCGTTGCACTGGGGCTGCCAAGCGGACCCGGAGTTGACGGCCGGATAGGTGAACGTCCAGCCCGCATTCTTGAACACGTCCATCGTCGCCGTGTTGATGGCGTTCGGCAGGAATGCTCCGCTGGGTGGCGTCCCGGCGTCGGGCGAGACGGCGTAGCTCGAGTGCCAGTCGCCCACCATGATGGCGGGGGTCGGCGGGTTGGTGCTCCCGCTCTTCTGCTGCACCCACTGGGCAAACTGCTGCGCCTCGTAGGTTTGCTCGTTGTTCCAGGCAGTCTGCGAGTCGGTCGCGCCGTTGCCGTAGCTCCCCTCGTAGGGCAGCACCGTCGCGTTCTCGGTCGTCATCAGGAAGCCGCAGTAGAGGTCCACCGTCTGGTCCTCGAGCTGCACCTGCGCGTAGAGGATCGAGCGCCTGTAGAAAGTCGACGGCAGAATGAAGACGTCGGTATTGACGAGCGGATACCGCGAGAGGATGAGCGAGTTCTCTGCCCCGCCGAACGCGATGGGCGGCTGCGAGTTCGTCGTGCACTGCGTCTGCGTGTTGCCGTACGAGGTATCGCCCGCGACGTTGAGGACGACGCAGTCGTAACAGTTCGTGCTCGCCCCCTCGAGGGCCAGGATCTGCCCGGCGCAGTTGTCCTCGAGGCAGCTCGTCGGCTGGTCGAGCACGCCCGTGCCGTCACCGGGCGGCTGGTTCGAGCAGTTCTGCTCCATGCACGAGATGGCGCCGTTCAGGAGATCGGTCGAGACGCCGGCGCACGGTGGCTGCGAGGTCGGCTGCGGCACGTTCCCGTTCTGGTCCTGCGGGTTCGTGAACGGCGTGCTCTCGTTGATGTTCTTGTCAGCCGCCGCGTAGCTGTACGGGAAGTTCCCGCCGTTCGCGGGGAGCGCCGCGCTGATGATGCTCTGCATGTCGTTCGGGAAGTCGACCTCGACGACGCACATGACGTCGGACGTGCGAGCTGCAATCGCTGCGGGGATGAGGCTGTCGCGTGCCGTGAACTGGGGTGCGTTCGGTCCGTAGAGCGCGGTGTTGAACGTGTCCACCGACAGAGTCGCCAGGGGGCTCACGCTGCACGGGAGGGTGACACCGTTGCTGTTTGCGAGCCCGGCTTGATCCTCCTCGCAGACGAGCGCGCGAAGGGGATGCGTGTTGTCCCCCTGGACGCCGATGACGTACATCGAGAACGTCTCGTCCGGGCCCTGCGTGAGCCAGAGGAAGAGCGCCTTGTTCGACGCGTCGCTGTCGAGCGACGCGGCGATCGGGATGTTGCCGCCGGGGAACGACACGTACCCGTTGTCGAGCACGGCGACCGTGGCGGACGTCTGCGTGGTTCCGCTGGGGACCGTGCCGCCGTAGGAGACAGGAGAGGAGAGGATCTTCAGGCTGACCGAGGTAGGCAATGACTTGAGCGCTGCGGTTCCGAAGTCGATCGGCCCGAGGCCCGGCGACGCGTGGACGAAGCGGTACTGCTGGACGCCGACGGGCGGCTGGTCGGTCTCGGGCAGCGCCACCACGGTCTCGCCGACGCCATTGCCGCCCATGAGCATCAGCGTCGTGAGGGCGGTTTGCGTCAGCGCGACGCCGTCCTGCTCGGCGATCGCCGACGCGCCGCAGCCGCTGCCGCCGGGGATCATCTTCACGTCGATCGTGGCCGCGGGCGCCCCCATGGGGACGCTGACCTGGCCGTAGACGAACCCGCTGACCGGCTGCTGGGCCGTGCCGAGGAGCGCCGTGCACGACGGCGAGGTGCTCCCGCCGTCGGCTCCCGGCGGGCCGCTCACGCCGCCGTTGAGCAGGACCGGCAGCCCCCAGTCGGACTTGCCTGCCGGGCGCATGCACACGTCGACCTGGTCGCTCGTCGGCGCGAGGTTCGCGATGCGGACGTTGTACCCGCCGCTGGTCGCGGGCGGCAGGACGCAGCCCTGGTTGAGCGGGTTGGCCGTGCGGTTCTCGATGCCCGCGACGATCTGGCAGCCCGCGATGGCGAGCAGCAGCAGGCCGAACGCGGCGAGCAGTTTGCCCCTCGGAGACTTCATCCCAAGAAACCCAAGCGTCATTGTCGCCCCACGCGCGTCAGAACGAACGAGTCAGCCAGCCTCCGGCGCCTTTCGGCGTCGCCCCCAGGACCCATCGCCAGTTGCCGGTCGCGGCGCGCGTCGGGTCTTCCTGGTGCGCGCCGCCGGTGAAGAAGAGGTACGACCCGAGCCCGAACCCGACGACCGCGACGCCGAGCGCGATGTCCGACGCCCAGGCGCTGACCTTCGCCTGGTTCATGTCGTCCACGCCCGTGCTCGAGCATCGCAGGTTCCCGAGCGAGTCCTTCGGGCACAGCCCGTCGCTGTCCTTCTTCTCGCTCGTCGCGCGCAGGCCGAAGAACGCGCCGGCGCCCGCCGCGACGAGGCCGCCTGCCATGAGCGCAAAGCCCGTCGTGCGCTTGGCCGTCCAGAAGGGAGGCGGCGGCCGCTCGATGGGCGCCAGCTCGAGGGGCTCCGCGGAGATGGTCGCGTGCTGCCGCGCGGCGACCGTCACCTTCAGCGTCTTGGGCTTGTAGCCCGGCGCGTGCTCCACGACCTCGACCTCGCCCGGATCGACGGGGAGGTCGGTGTCCCACGCGGCGCTCTGGAGCGGGATGCCGTTGCGCGAGATCTCGATGCCGCGGAGCGCGCGCACCATCGGCGGAACCGTGACGGTCAGGAACGGGAGCTCGGGCTCGATGGCCTTGATGCGGTCGGTCGCGAGCTGCTCGCGGTCCGGGCGACTCATGCGGCGCGCCTCGGCCTGCGCGTCGCGGAACTCGCCCCACGCGCTGGCGAGCTTGCCGATCTTCTCGTTGCAGACGGCGAGGTTGAGGAGCGTGCCTGCCGCGGCGTCGAGGCGGTAGCTCTCGTTGAGCTTCCCGCACGCCTCGGCGTAGCGGCCGGCCTCCATGAGGCCGCGCGCGGTGAAGAAGAGCGTCTCGGCGAGCGCGCGTGTGTCCGTCGCGCCGGGCTGCGGGCCTGCGGGTGCCGGGCTCGCGGGGCCGGGGCCGGGGCCGGGGGCCGGGGTCTGCGCGACGGCGGGCGTGGCGGCGAACGTCGCGAGGGCAAAGCACGGGACGAGGAGCCGCAGGGCGCGTCCCCTCATTGGCGGTCCCCCAGCGGATCGGGCCTCGGCGTCGCCGCGGTAGGCGCCGCCGCGGTCGGCGCAGGAGCGGCCGTCGACGTGGGACCTGCAGCCGCAGCCGGGCTCTCGTGCCCCTGTTGAAGGTTCGCGTTGCTCCACCTCGGCAGGTTCGCACGCCAGGGAGCGTGAACGGCAGGGGGCCCCGGGTTCGGCGCGGGCGCGACGGGCGGGGCGCCCCCGTTCGCGACTGTCGCCGGATTCGCTCCGGTCGCCGTGGGCAGGGCCTTGGCGATCGTCGCGGTCGGCGTCGTCGTGGCCGCGGCGGTGACGGCCGGCGGGGGAGGGGCCGGCGCAGGCGGCTCGGTCGTCAGCGCGGGCTCGTGCGTCGCCTTGGCCTTGTCGCTCTCGCTGCCCATGCCGAACGCGAGGAACACGCCCACGCCCCCGAGCACCAGCACGGCGAGGACGACCCAGGCTGCGCGGCTCTTGCGCGGCGCGGGCTGCGCGGCGGAGATCGACGTGGGCGCCGCCGTGGCGACCTCGGTCACGGGCGGCGCGGGGGGCGGCGGGAAGACGAGGCGCGCGCTCGACGTCGAGCCGGACATGCTCGTGTACGCTCCGGACGGCATCGCCCGGTTCCCCGTCGTGCCGAGGGCGTCGCGCCCGTTCTTCGGGTCGAGCGTCGCCAGGATCTTCTGCCGGACGGCGTCGGCGAACGGCGCCTGCACGGCGTCGAGCAGCTCGCCCGCGAGCTCGGCGACGTTCTGGGTGCGCTTGTCGGGCGCGCGCGCGAAGCACCGCATGACGACCGCCTCGAGCTCGGGCGTGACCTCGCTCCGCTTGGCGATGATGGGGGGCGGGGGGTGGTCGGTGGAGAGCTCGGCGCAGATCTTCGTGAACGTGGGCAGGTCGAACGGCGGCCGGCCCGCGAGCATCTCGTAGAGGATCGCGCCGGTGGACCAGACGTCGGCGCGCGAGTCGACCTCGTTCGACCCGAAGAGCTGCTCGGGCGCCATGTACTTCGGCGAGCCGAGGACGACGCCCGTCTGCGTCAGCTCGTCGAGCTCCGTCTCGTCGGCCGTCCACTTCGAGATGCCGAAGTCGAGGATCTTCACGAGGTCGGACCCGTCGGCGCGCTTCGTGATGAAGAGGTTCGACGGCTTGAGATCGCGGTGAACGACGCCGATGGCGTGCGCCTCGGCGATGCCCTCGCAGACCTGCACCGTGTAGTCGATGGCGACGGGGACGGGGATGGGCTCGCCCGAGCGAATGACCTGCCGGAGGTCCGTGCCCGTCAGGTGGTCCATGACCATGTACGGGACGCGGTCGCGCCACACGCCGACGTCGATGACGCGCGTGATGTGCTCGTTCTTGAGCTTCGCGCTGACCTTGGCCTCGCGCTTGAAGCGGGACTGGAAGTCGTCCGTCGCGCCGCCCTTGGCGCGGTAACGGAGGAACTTGAGCGCGACGCGCTCGCCGAGGTGCAGGTGCGTGGCTTGCACGACCACGCCCATCGCCCCGCGACCGAGCACCTGGTCGACGCGGTACTTGCCGTCGACGACCGAGCCCACTTCGAGCTGCGCGAGGGCCGCGCCGATCTCGTCGGCCGCGTCGCCGGTCTCGATCCGCTCGCCGGCCGGACGCGCCTGCGGCGTCTTGCCCGACTGCGCGCCAGGCGAGGCGACTGCGCCGTCCGTTCCCTTCACGGGATCGGCCGCATCGCCCACGTCGTGGCGTGCGTTCGACGAGTCACTCGGCATGGTGAGAGCATATTGCGCCGCGGCGCTCGCGCCTAGCTCTGGACGCTGAAACGAGGCCGCGGATGCCGATGTAGGCGGTGTGTCTCACTTGCCTTCCGATTCGCCCGGCGGGCGCTTGCCGTCGCCCGGACCGCGTCGCTCGCGGAACGCGGCCCAGCACTTCGGGCAGCGCCACTCCAGCACGGCCGCGCCGTCGGGGGCCGTCGTGCGGGTGAGGCGCCAGCCGTACTTCATGCTGATGAGAGCGGACTCGTCGTCTTGTGGCGGCACACGCGTGCCGCAATCCACGCAGGCATGGGAGGAACGCTTTGGCATTCGCCTACCCCTCCCCCGAGGTCGGAACCAAGGACCTGCAGAGTGTACGCTCGCCCGGCCGCAGGGTCAGGCGACTTTCTCGTGCCGCTGCTCCAGCTCGTGAAGCCCGCGACGAGCCCTCATGCGGAGGCGTACCGGCCCAGGTATCGCACGATGTCGGCGCTCTCGAAGATTCCCGCGCGCGCGGGCTCGCCCTCGGCAGCGTTGGGGTCGACGAGGTAGGGCACCCTCATCCGGCCCGAGCGCGCCACGAACGCCTCGCGCTTCGGGCTGCCCTTCGCGACGTTGTGGAGGACGTAGGGGAGCTCGAGCTCGCAGAGCGCCTCGCGCACGAGCCGGCAGTAGGGAGAGGCCTCGAAGCTCCAGAGCTCGAGAGGCTTCCCGGGAGGGGACGAGGGACGCGCGGCGCGGCCGTGGCCCGCGCGCACCGCTGCCGCGAGACCGCCGCTCGCGACCGCGAGTGGACCGAGCCACACCGGCGCACCCGCACCCCCATACGTGGCGCCGATGTAGTCGACGATGTCGGCCGACTCGTACATCGAGCGGCCCGTGTTCGGGTCGACGAGGTACGGGAAGCGCTCCTTGCCGCCCGCATCGACGACCCGCGGACGCCAGCGCGTCCCGCCGCGCGGGCACGGGTACACCATCGCGTCGAGATCGAGGACGCTGAGGGCCTCGCGCACGCGCCGGCAGAAGGGGCACGCCTCGAACTCGTAGAGCTCGAGGAGCTTCGCCGGTTGCCGCGCGGCCGGATGCGCGCGAAGGCCCGCTCCGAGACGCAGCACCGACGCGAACGTCGACGACGCGACGTCGAACCCGCGCGCCATCTATTCGGCCTCGCCTCCGCCGCCGGCTGGGGCGGAGAGGACCGGCCTCGCCTCGCCGCGTTCGCCCTCCCCGTGGAGCTGGTAGGGCGTGCCCATGAGGCGCTTGTACGCCGTCACGGCCTTCCACGAGAGGTAGTGCTTGTTGAACTTGAGCGACTCGCCGGGCACGAAGAACGGGTTCTTGCAGCCCGTGAGGAAGACGAGCGCGAGCACCTGCTCGGCGACGCTCACCGGGCAGCCCTCGAAGCGCACGTAGGAGACGCCCTTGCTCTCCTTGACGGTGGCGCGCACGCTCGCGAGCTTGCCGTAGATGTCGTCGTGCTTGGCGTGGTGCGGGTCCTTCGTCGAGCGGTCCTTGTACTTGCTGCCGATCTGGACGACCTCGTCGCTGCCCGGGAGCTTGCCCTCCCACTTCACGCAGTCGCCCATGAAGACGACCTTCTCGCCTGGCTTGGCGTCGATGCCGCCGGTGTACGCGCCGAAGACGACGTGCATGCGCGGCGCGTTCGCGTCGAACTGGTCGTCGATCTGGCGGAGGATCTCGACGGCCTCCTCGATGGCGCCGGGGCAGCCCCCCCAGCAGTAGTCGGTGTGCTCCGTCTCGGGCGGCGGGCCGGCGTAGGCCGTGACGTGCGTGCCCTCGAAGTACTTCTCGACGCGGATGAGGCCCACCTCGAAGCCCTTCGCGCGCTTCTTCGCGTCGTCGAGCGACACGTCGCCCGTGACGCGGATCTTCGAGAGGTCGGTGGTGCCGAAGCCGCGCTCGGCCGCGAAGCGGATGTGGTCCACCGTGTTCGCGTCGACGCCGATGATGGCGCAGCAGACGGCGTCGAACGCGACCTGGTTGTTGCCCATGACGATGAGCTTGAGGTCGAACGGCTTGGGCGTGAGCATGCGCCCCTCGCCCGCGACGATGCCGTCGATGACGATGAACTGCGGCTGGATGATGTACTGGAGGTCGGCGATCTTCTCGTTCAGACGGTGGTCGTGGTCGATGAGGCGGTGCCGGTCGTCCTGGATCCCGATGTAGTTCTTCATCGAGAAGGTGACCGTGGTCCACGGGTGCGCCTTGAACTTGGGGCAGTTGACGAAGAAGTCGGCCTTCGCGATGGGCTGCGGCGTGAAGACGTAGTCGCGCAGGCGCTTCGCGTGCGTGTAGGTGATCTCGACCTGGGGCTCCTCCTCGAAGCAGTAGCGCCGGACGCCCTTCACCTTCGCGAGCATCGCGTCCCAGCCCGACTCGGCGAACGCGAGGCGCGTGGGGATGGTGATGCCGCACCGCTCGCCGACGGCGAGCTCGCTCATGCGGTCGGCGCCGACGTCCTTGAGGGCGCGGAGCACGCCCTCGCCGAGCTCGGGCCGCGTGAACGCGTGGGGGAACTGGTCGCCCGCGGCGACGAGGTTGGGCTTCACGAGCGTGCGCCCGTGGGGGACGAGGTCGAGCTCCTTCAGGCCCTCGCGCACGATGGCGCGGATCCGCTCGGGGTCGTACGAGTCGCAGTTGCGGATGATGACCCTCGGCGGCGCCCCGTTGGGATTCATGCGGAGAGGCTACTCCGACGCGGGGCGTTGTCGACGGTGCCCGGGCCGGTTAGAAGGCTGTCCGTGCGCACGCTGGTGCTGGGAATGGTGCTCCTCGCGGGCCTCGCGGCGTGCGAGGTCGAGTCGGCCCCGCGCGGGCTCGAGGAGACGTGCGCGAAGTCGTGCGAGGTGCACGCGTCGCGCTGCTCGAAGCACGAGTGCCGGCGCGGGTGCAACCTCGTGATGGACCGCCTCGCCGAGAACGAGGGGCCGAACGTCCTGGCGTGCGTGGCGAAGGGCGAGGGAGCCTGCGACGACCGCGCGTGGTCGCACTGCGCGACGCGCGTCGGGCCGCACGCCGACGGAGGCCCTCCCGCGCCGCCGCCTCCGCCGGACGTGTTCGACGACGAAGGGGACTGAGGCGCGCATGAAGCCGGTGCGCGTGCTCGACGACCGGCGGCGATCGCTGGAGTTCCCGGCGCCGCCGCGGCGGGTGGTGTCGCTGGTGCCGAGCGACACGCTGTCGGTGGCCGCCCTCGGGTGCGCGGGCGCGCTCGTCGGGCGGACGGACTACTGCGAGCTCCCCGAGGAGCTGGTCGCGAAGCTCCCGAGCGTGGGCGGCACGAAGAACCCCCGCGTCGACGACGTCTGCGCGCTCGCGCCGGATCTGGTGATCGCCAACCAGGAGGAGAACACGCGCGGCGACCTCGAGGCGCTCGCGCAGCGGGGCGTTCGCGTCTACGTCGCGTTCCCGAAGCGCGTCGCCGACGGCCTCGCCCACCTCGCGCGGCTCGCCCGCATCTTCGGCGTCGAGGGCGACGCCGCGGTGAAGGACCTCCTCGCGCGCGGCTACCACGCGCTCCGCGACGCCGACGAGGCGCGCGGCACGACGGCGCCGCTCCGGGCCTTCTGCCCGATCTGGATGAAGCCCCTCATGACGGTTCACGGGGACACCTTCATCAGCGACATGCTCGACCTCTGCGGCGCGCAGAACGTCTTCGCCGACCGCGAGCGCCGCTACCCGCTCGCCGCCGACCTCGGGAAGGCCGCGCCGCTGCCGCCGGAGAAGGTCGAGGGCAAGGACGTCCGCTACCCGCGCGTGACACTCGACGAGGTCGTCGCCCGCGCGCCCGACCTCGTCGTCCTCCCCGACGAGCCCCACCCCTTCAGCGAGGAGGACGCCGACGTGTTCCGCGCGCTCCCCATCCCGGCGGCGAAGACCGGCGCCGTCGTCCGCACCGGCGGAAAAGACCTCTGCTGGTACGGCGCGCGAAGCGTCGAGGGCATCGCGCGCGTCCGGGGGCTCGTGGGGCGCTACGCGGAGACGAGATAGAGAAACAGGAAGATCAGAAGATCAGAAGCAGTGAGGGGGGGTGTCGGGCGGGGGAGGGCGTCTCGTTGACGGGGTCGCGAGTCAGGCAGGCCGGTGAGCGTGTCTCGCAGAGGGGGTCGCGCGTCAGGCAGGCGGGTGAGCGTGCCTCGCAGAGGGGGTCGCGAGTCAGGCAGGCCGGTGAGCGCGCCTCGCAGAGGGGGTCGCGAGTCAGGCAGGCGGGTGAGCGTGTCTCGCAGAGGGGGTCGCGAGTCAGGCAGGCGGGTGAGCGTGTCTCGCAGGGGGGGTCGCGAGTCAGGCAGGCCGGTGAGCGTGCCTCGCAGAGGGGGTCGCGAGTCAGGCAGGCGGGTGAGCGCGTCTCGCAGAGGGGGTCGCGAGTCAGGCAGGCGGGTGAACGCGCCTCGCAGAGGGGGTCACGTGTCAGGCAGAGAGGCGAGCCCCTCCCGCTGAGCGGCCCTCGCGTCAGTCCGAGCCCCGACCCTCTCCCGGTGACTCGATCGCGACGGAGACGGAGCGGCCCCCGGCCCTCCCTGACCCGCCCCCGAGTCAGCCAGACGGCCAGCGCGCAGCGTCGAGGGGAGTTCGCGCGCTGCACGGGGTGGAAGGCTCACGTGCACACGCCCGAGGTGCCGACGAGCCTTCCACCCGTGCAACCCCGTGAAGGCCCCCTCTCGCCTTCTGATCTTCTGACCTTCCTGTTTCCCCCTCTCGTCTCCCCAGCGAGCCTACGGAGTAGGCCCGCCGTCGGTGGCGAGCATCGCGAAGAGGGCATGGTCGAGCCACCGCCCCTGGCAGCGCTCGGCCTCGCGGGCGACGCCCTCGAAGTGGAAGCCGAGGCGCTTGATGACGCCGAGGGACGCGAAGTTGTCCGTCGCGGCGGCGACGCGGACGCGGTGCGCGTTCAGACGCTTGAAGGCCCAGATCACCGTCGCGCGCGCCGCCTCGGTCATGTAGCCGCGGCGGGCCACGTCGAGCCGCAGCCAGTAGCCGAGCTCCGCGCTCTGGTGCAGGTGCGCGAGCGACTCGAGCCCGACGACGCCGAGGAAGCGCCGCGTGCCCCGCTCGCGAATGGTGAGGCGCAGCGCGCGCGCGTGGTCCCAGTCGCTCGCCGAGGCCTCGCAGTAGCGCCACGACGCGTCGAGGTCCGTGTTGAACGGCACCCACGGCAGCCACTTCTCGAGGTGCGCGCGCGACGTGTCGACCGCGTTCCACAGGTCCGACGCGTCCGACGGCTCGACCGGCGTGAGCACGAGGCGCTGCGTCTCGATGGGACGGTGGCGAACCTCGGTGCGCGGGGGAACGACGAGCATGCCCCGACGACGTTACTTCGAACTTCGCCGTCTTGCATGGCTCGCCGCGCGGCCGGCGACGCCCCTCAGGAGCGGGTCCTGCGCGACGGGTAGGCGGCGACGATCTCGCGGGCGGGGCGCTCCACCCCTTCGAGCGGGCTGGTCACGAGGTCCCGGCCCTCGCTCGCGAAGTACAGGCTCTCGCCCGTGCGCGGCTCGCCGGCGTTCGGCGCGATGCCCCCGCCCTCGAAGAACTTGAGCCCCCCGTGGATGCGCCGCTGCAGGGCGAGGTGCCCTTGCAGGAAGTCGCCCGTACGGCGGTCGCGGACGGCCACGCAGAAGCCGTCGCGGAAGTGATACTCGGTGTTGCGCGTCATGTAGACGCGGTGCCGTCGGCGCTCGGGTCCGGGGTAGCCGGCGTTCTCGGGGGTGTCGGAGCGCGCGGCGTTCGACTGATCCTTCATCGTCGCCTCCAGGGGCTGCGTGGTGCGGAGGGCGACGATGCACGGGCTGGCCGGGCCGGGCCAAGTTCGACGCGAGGCTACGTCTTGGCCTGCTCGTTCATGCGGGCGATGCGGGCCTGGAACTCCTCGAGGCTCTCGTCGGTGCGGCGCCACGAGTACCCGCCCGAGCTCACCGGCGCGACGAAGTCGGTCGGGACCGACGCGGGGCCGCTGTCCTCCCGGGCCTGGCGCGACGCCAGGGCGAGCGCGGCGGAGACCCCGGCGATGACGACGACGAGCGCGACGATTCCCAGCACGAGCACCATGCGGGCGCCTCCCGCCGGGACTGTCCCGCGAAAGGCGGCCGGGAGCAAGGTGGAGCGGTCTACAACGGGGTCGTGCTCGTGCTGGCGCGCCTCTTCGGCCACGGGGACGACGACCATCCCCTCTGGCTCCTGGCGGTGCGCGTCGACGTCCTCTTCGTGCTCGCCGCGGTTCTCGTCGCCTCGGCGGTCGCGCTCGCCCGGCTTCGCCGCCACGACCTCGCCCGCCTTCGCACGCCCATCCTCGTCGCGGCCCTCGTCACGCTCGCCGCCGCGGCCCTCCGCGTCTACGCGACCGGCAACCTCCTCGATCAAGGAGGCATCCCCTACAGCCGCCTCCTCGTCGGCTACCGCGGCAACTTCGCGGCTGCCCAGGCGTACGCCCTCGTCTACGCGCTCGCCGGGCGCAGCATCGAGCACGCGATCTTCCTCGATCGCCTCGCCGGCATCGCGACGGTGCCCCTCGTCTTCGTCCTCGCCCGGTCGCTCGTGCCGCGATCGCTCGCGTTCCCGGCGCTCGCTGCGGGCCTCCTCGCCGTCTCGCCGCTCCACGCGATCCTCTCGGCGTCCGACGCGCTCTCGGGCTTCTCCGCCTTCGTCTGCGCGCTCGGCTGGGCGTGCCTCGCGCGCGGGCGGGCGACCTGGACCGTCGCCGGCCTGCTCGCGCTCTCGCTGCTCACGCAGGTCCGCTACGAGGACGCGCTCCTCGTCGTGCCCGCGGTGATCTTCCTCGCCGTTCGCGGTCGCAGGACGGCCGCGGGTCTTGCGATCGTCGCGGGGCTCGTCTTCGTGCCGGCGCAGCTCCTCGCCGGATCGTCGTTCCAGCCGCACCCGAGGGCCGCGTCGCTGGCGGGCCTCCTCGACCCCGTCGTCGGGCTGCCCCTCCTCGCGGCGGGGGCGGTCCTCGTCGTCCTCGCGCGGCGGCCGTGGCTCCTCGTCGCCGCGCTGGCCCCGTTCGCGTGCGTCCTTGCCCTCGCGGCGGGCACCGCCGAGATCCCCTTCGACGCCGCGCGCATCGTCGCGAACCTCGTCGTGCCCCTCGTCGTCGCGGCGGCCTACGGCTTCGCGCGCCTCGCGCGGCTCGGTCCTGCCGGCCGGCTCGCGGCGGCCGCGGTCGCCGTCTTCGCGGCGTCGCGTCCCCTCGTCCACCAGGGCGAGCTTCGCGCGCGCTACCTCGAGATCGCCGAGAACGACGCCTTCGCCTCGCTCCTCGCGTCCGTGCCCGACGACGTCGAGGCGGTCGTCGTCCCCGACGACGACGTCATGCGCGGCGCGGAGCACGCGACCGTCGAGCAGCTCGGGAAGTACCGCGCCATCCGCCGCGCGCTCCCTCGGAGGGGGCCACCGCTCGTGGGCCTCACGGCCTTCCTCGAGCACCCGCCGGGCTGGTGCCCTCCCGGGCATTGCCTCTTCTTTCGCGGCCTGCCCTGCGTCGCGGACACCGTGAACCGCCCGGCGCGCGCCCAGTGCGACGCGCTCGCGGAGCGCGATCCGATGACGCCTGTCGCCGCCGTCCACGCGCGGGGAGCGCCGTACCTCGCCTGCATCGCACGCTCGGGCAACGATCGCCGGAGGAGCTGCGACCCGGCCGTGCAGGACGTCGACTTCGCCCTCCTCCGCATCCGCTGATGCCCACGCCCGCGCCCACGCCCACGCCCGCGCCCACGCCCACGCCCGCGCCCGCGCCCGCGCTCGCGCTCGCGCTCGCGCTCGCGCCCACGTCTGGCTCTCCATCCCGGTGCTACCCTCCGCCCCCGCCCGTGTCCCAGCGCCGGCAGTACCTCCTCTTCTTCGCCCTCGTCGTCGGCGTCGTCGCCGCCGCGTTCGTGCTCGGCCGCCCGCGCAAGGACGCGGGGCTCCTCGCGGCCGTCCCTCGCGACGCGTGGCTCGTGGTCGACGTCGACGTGGCCTCGCTGCGTGGGTCCGCGCTCGCGCAGCCCCTCCTCGGCGCGGGGGACAAGATGCCCATCCCGGGGCTCGGGTCGCTCGCGACGACGTGCGGCTTCGATCCCGTCGCACGCCTGCGCGAGGTGCTCGTCACGTCCCCGGAGTCCGGCGAGCGCGGCGAGTTCGCGGTCGCGTTCACGGGCGACTTCACGCTCCCGGAGATCGAGGCGTGCGCCAAGAAGGTGATCGCCTCGCGGGGCGGCACGCCCTCGACGACGGCCCGCGCCGGCTACACCCTCGTCGAGGACGCGAACGACGCCCAGCACGCGCGCCTCGCGTACCGCGAGGGGGGGCCGTACCTCGTGGGCAAGGGCGCGTGGCTCGACGCGACGATCGACGCGGTCCTCGGCAAGGGCGAGCCCGCCAACGCGCTCCACGCCGAGCTTCGGTCGACGCTCGCGGCGCTCCCGGCCCCCACCGAGTCCGGGGCTCCGCCCAGGGCGGCCGCGAGCCGCGCGATCACCGTGACCGCGCTCCTCCCGGCGTCGGTGCGCGACAAGCTCAAGGGCGAGCTCTCGCCGGAGCTCGCGGCGGCCGGCGAGAAGACGTTCGCGGGCGTCCTCGGGGTGAGCGCTCTCGGGCTGGCCGTCGGCACCGGGGGGCCGGGGTCGACCACGGACCTCACCGTCGAGATGCGCTGCGAGTCGGCGTCCGCCTGCGACGAGGTCGACAAGCTCCTCGAGCGAAAGCGCGCGGCCTTCGTCCGCGACATGGGCGTTCGTTTCCTCGGGCTCGGCCCGCTGCTCGACTCGCTCGCCCTGAACGAGAAGGGCGCGACCCTCTCCGCCACGGCGAGCGCGTCGACCGACGACCTGGCCCACGCCCTCCAGCGCGTCATCGACCTCAAGGGCCTCCTCTCGCACTCTCCGTCCCCCACGCCCGCTCCCGCGCCCACGCCCACGTCCGCCCCCGCGCCCACGCTCACGCCTGCGCCCGCCCCCACGCTCGCCCCCACGCACGCGCTCACGCCCTCTCCCTGACCCCCTTCCGACACCCTCTGCCACCTCGTCGACAGTGGCGCATCGAAACGCTAAGACACATATTCCCCGACCGGAGAGAGACCCATGGCAGGCGCAAACGTTCTCGACATCAACGACCAGAACTTCGAGACCCAGGTCCTCGGCTCGACGGAGCCGTTCCTCCTCGACTTCAGCGCGGTGTGGTGCGGCCCCTGCAAGGTGCTGGCGCCCATCGTCGAGAAGCTGGCGGACGAGTACAAGGGCAAGGTCAAGGTCGGCAAGCTCGACATCGACGACTCGCCGAGCGTCGCCTCCAAGTTCGGCATCCGCGGCGTCCCCACCGTCCTCGTCTTCAAGGGCGGCAAGGAGGCAGGGCGGCACGTCGGCGTGACGAACAAAGAGACGTTGCTCAAGCTCCTGGGCGTGTGACGGGGTTGCTGGCGGGGTGCGCGGGCCTCCGGGCTCTTGATCCGGCCTCTCGAAGCCGGACCTGTGGCCCGAGCCCGGTAGCCTGTAGCCTCCTCTCCTGATGCACGCGATCGACCCGCGCCTGCTCGCGCTCCGCGACTTGCTGCCGGGTCAGGTCCTGCTGGGGACGCGCGGGGCGCGGTTCCACCTGCGGGAACGCATCGGGGAGGGCGGGCAGGGCTGGGTGTTCACGGCGGCGTGGGACGAGCCGGACGGGTACATCGTCATCGTCAAGGTGCTCCGTCCGGACGCCCTCACGCCCGAGTCGCTGGCGCGCTTCGACCGCGAGGCCCAGGTGCTGCGGATGCTGGGTCAGGCGGCGCGGCCCAACCCGCACATCGTCCGCTTCTTCGACCATGCGACCGCGACGCTGCCGTCGCCCGCCGGCGGCCCCCCCGTCGAGCTGCGCTTCACCGCGCTCGAGTACGTGCGCGGCGTCACGCTCGAGCAGGTCCTCGCCACGACCCGCGGCGTCGGCCTCGCGCTCGAACGCACGCGGCGCATCGCGCGCCAGGTGGCCCTCGCGCTCGAGGACGTGCACGCGCACAAGATCGTGCACCGCGACCTCAAGCCGTCCAACGTGCTCCTCGCGAGCGAGACCGGCGGAGAGATCGCGAAGGTGACCGACTTCGGCCTGGTGAAGGTCGTCGACGTGGGCCTCGGCAAGACGACGGCGCTGGCGGGCGCGAGCCTCGGCTACGCGCCGCCCGAGCAGTTCGAGCAGGGCAACCGCCGCGTGAACCCCCGGACGGACGTGTTCTCCTACGCCACGATCCTGTTCGAGATGCTCACCGGCGTGAAGGCGTTCCCCTACGGCGAGCAGGAGAACCCGCTCGTCATCGTGACGCGCCTCCTCAACGGGCCGCGCCCGAGCCTCGCGGGGTCGCGCGGCGCCCTGCCGCAGGAGCTCTCGACGCGCCCCGAGCTCGTCGAGCGGCTCGACGCGGTCCTCGTCCGGGCGACCGCGGCGGAGCCGAACGAGCGCCACGCGTCCATCGGCGAGCTCTGGGCCGCGGTCGATCCCATCCTGCGCGCCGCGGCCGAGCGCCGCTCGTTCTCCCCCGCCGGGCACTCCGCCGCGCCGTCCCCGGAGGTCGCGCCTTCCGCGCCCCCGCGCAAGACGTCGTCGAGCGAGCATCGCGTCACCGAGACCGTCGAGACCAAGTCGCGGCAGTCCGGGTCGGCCGACGCGGACGCGCAGCTCGCGAGCCCCTCGGCGTGGAAGTGGCGCATCTGCGTGCCGTCGGTGCGCGCCGGCTCGGTGCGCGTGGCGGCCTTCGAGCCCGGCGGCGAGAACGCAGTCGCCATCGGCCCCACGGGCGTCGCGCGGTGGGAAGGCCAGGGCTGGACGCGGCTGCCGACGCACACGGATCTCGACGTGCGCGCGGTGCGCGGCGTCGCGTGGCTCGCGCCCGGGGAGCTCTTCGCGTACGGGGCGCACGGCATGGCCGTTCGCCTGGCCCCGGGCGGGGCGCTCGAGCCGTGGGAGGTGCCCGACAAGGAGGTCACGTTCCTCGGCTGCCACGTCGACCCGCCGGGCGCCACCGTCACCCTGGTGGGAGAGCGGCCCTCGCGCAAGACGCCGCGCGCGAGCACCGCGGCGAGCACGATGGGCGTCATCGCGCAGTTCGCGCGCGGCAAGCTGGTGCTGCTCACCGACGCGACGAGCGCGGCGCGCCTGCGCGGGCTGACGCGCCTGCGGGGAGGGGCGCTCGTGGCCTGCGGCGACTGGGGGGCCATCGTCCGGCTCGAGATGGGGGTCCCCGAGCACGTGGGGTCGATCTGCGGCGGGCACCTGCACGCGATCGCGGCCCTCGGCGAGGCAGGCCCCGGTGGGGGCGGCGGCGCCGTCACCGTCGGCGCGGGCGGTCACGCGCTCTCGCTCTCGCCCACGCTCACGGCCCAGCTCGAGGCCGTGCAGACGACGCGAGACCTGCTCGCGCTCGCGGTCGACCCGGCGGGGGTGGCCTGGTCGGGCTCGGCGCAAGCGCGGCTGCTGCGCCGCACGGCCGGGAGCTGGGTGCGAATGAGCGGTGAGCTGGGCTTGCAGTCGTCGGTCGTAGCGCTATGGGCAAGAGCTCGCACCGTGCGCGCGATCTGCGACGACGGTGCCGTCATCGAAGGGATCGTCGCGTGAGCGATCCGCGCGCCCTGCCCTGCCCTCCCAGCGACCCACACCGGAACTGATGGCCAACCCGAGCATCGAAGACGCCGCCTCGTACCCTGCTCGGCGGCGCGCGCGCGCGTCGCGCTTCCTGCGCATCCTGCTGGCCATCACCGTGGCCACGCACGTGTTCGTCGTGCTCGGCGTGGTCGAGCTGGGGCGCCGGCTAGGCCTCGCGGAGCTCGGCCTCGCGACGCCGGTCGCGCTGGCGTGGGGCGCCACGGGGCTGGCGCTCTTCTTCGGGCGGGTGCGGGCGCTCATGCCCGATCGCCGGCGCAGCGGCGCGGTCGTTCGGCTGGTCGACGTCCCGTACTTCGTGCACTGGTGCGCGGCCGTCTGGACGCTCCTGCCGTCGATCGCGGCCACGCTGCTCGTGCCGCTGGTCGAGCTCGCGCGCGGCGAGCCCGTCGCGCTGCCGATGGGCTTCTACATGTGGGCCTATCTCTCGGGCCTCGTCGTGTGCGGCTACGGCGTCCTCGTGCGCCGCAAGTGGTTCCGCGTCGTCGAGCGCGAGGTGAAGGTCGCGGGGCTCGACCCGCGGCTCGACGGGCTCCGCGTCGCGCAGCTGTCGGACCTGCACGTGGGCGCGCTGACGCCCAAGTCGTGGGCGATGGCCTGGGCCCGCGCCGCGAACCGGAAGAAGCCCGACTTCGTGGTGGTGACGGGCGACATGGTGACGAGCGGCACCGAGTTCCACGAGGACATCGCCGAGGCTCTGGGCTCCCTCCAGGCGCCGCTCGGCGTGTACGCGTCCATGGGCAACCACGACTACTTCGGCGAGGGCGAGCCGCTCGTGTCGCTGCTGGGGAAGCGGGGCATCCAGGTGCTCCGCAACGAGGGGCGGGTCGTGGAGCGCGGGGGCGCGCGCCTCTGGCTCGCGGCGATCGACGACACCTGGACGCGGCGCGACGACATCCATCTCGCCCTGAAGGACCGGCCCGCGGGTGTGCCTGCGGTGCTCCTCGCCCACGACCCGGCGCGTTTCGACGCTGCGGCCAACGCCGGCGCGGAGCTCGTGCTGAGCGGCCACACCCACGGCGGCCAGATCGCCGTTCCGTTCCTCGCCAAGCAGCTGAGCCTCTCGGCCTTCGCCCACCCGTACAACATGGGCTTCTACCGGCGAGACCACTCCGTCCTCTACGTCCACCCCGGCCTCGGCACCACCGGCCCCCCCATCCGCCTCGGCGCCGCACCGGAGGTCACCATCCTCGTCCTCCGGCCCGCCTGACCCGACGAGCCTTCCACCCGTGCACGCGCACCAAAGCCCCCCCTCTCCCCTTTTGATCTTCTGACCTTCCTGTTTCCTACTCTCGAGGGTCACTCCGGCAGATCGACCCACTCGAGGCGCGAGAGGGGCTGGTCGCCGCGGAAGACCATCAGCGGGGCGACGGCCTTCGCGATGCCCCGCACGGCCGGCGGGAGGGACTCGACGGTGAGCATCGCCTTGTCGTTTCCGCCGGCGCCGGCGAGCTTGAGGGCGAGGTCGAGCAGCGACGTCGACTCCGGCGGGTACTCGAGGACGGGCGCGTCGTCGGGCAGGTACGCGCGGGCGCGGGCGTCGGCCATCGCGTCGCGCAGGCCGCCGAGGTGGTCGACGAGGTGCCGCTCGAGGGCCTGCTGGCCCGTCCAGACGCGGCCACGGCCGACGGCGTCCACGTCGGCCTTGCGCATCCCCCGGCCTTCCTCGATGCGCGTGAGGAACGTGTCGTAGAACTGGTCGACCTTGTGCTCGAGCTCCTGGCGCTCCTCCGGCGTGAACCCGCGGAAGAACGACTCGGCGTCCGCGCGCGGTGCGGTCTTGTACGTGTCGACCGTCACGCCGATCTTGTCGAGGAGGCCGCTCACGTCCGCCTTGCCGTAGAAGACGCCGATCGAGCCCGTCACCGTCAGCGGCTCGGCCCAGATGTCCCGGCTCGCGCTCGCCACGTAGTAGCCGCCGCTGGCCGCCACGGAACCCATCGACACGACCAGCGGCTTCGCCTTGGCGAGGAGCGTGAGCTCGCGCCACATGACGTCGCTCGCGAGCGACGAGCCGCCGGGGCTCTCGATGCGGAGGACCACCGCGCGCACCGTCGGGTCCTCGCGCAGGTGCTTGATCTGATCCTCCATCGAGTACGAGCCGACGAGCTTCATGTCGAGCAGCGGGATGTGCTGCGACCGGCCGTCGACGATGTCGCCGTCGAGGTAGAGGATCGCGAGCTTGCCGCGCGAGGCGAACGTCGACGGCGCGCGCGTCTCGTCGGAGTACTTCTGGTACCAGAGCTTGCGCCCCACGAGCTCCTGGGTCGCGTGCTCGAGCTCGTCGTCGAACGCGAAGCCGTCGACGAAGCCGGCGGCCTTCGCCTCCTCCGCCACGAACGGCCCGCGGCGCGTCTCCTCGCGGATGCGCCCCTCGTCCATGTGCCGGTAGATGGCCAGGTTGCGCACGAAGACCGACTCGATCTGCCGGAGCATCTCCTCGTGGTCCTGCGCCGCCACGGGCCCCGCGTGCTCGTTCGTGAACTGCTCGGGCGCCGTCTTGTGCGGGCCGACGCGCACGAACTCGGCCTTCACGCCGATCTTGTCGAGGAGCCCCTTGAGGTAGATGTACTGGCTCTTGAGGCCCGCGTAGCGCACGCCTCCCGCCGGCGACACCACCGTGCGGTCCGCGTTTGCGCAGACGTAGAGGGAGCGCGACTGCGCGTCCTCGAGCGAGCAGAGGACCTTCTTGTGGTGCGCGCGCAGCAGGCGGATGGCGTCGGCCAGCTCCTCGGCGTGCGCGAAGGAGCTCGCCGGCTCGGCGCGCAGGACGAGCGTGACCGCGGAGACGTCGCTCTCGTCGGCGAGCTTCCACAGCTTGCGGAGGAGCGCGACGTGCCCGCGCGTGCCCGGGGTCTCCTCGAGGCGGATCCACACGGCGCGCGAAGGCAGCGGGATTCCCGGCTGCGTGTAGCCGGCGATGGCGAGGGTGCCGTAGCCCGCCGCGTCCCCCGACGCGCCCAGGCCGTCCCCGAAGAGCGCGCCGCCGCCGGCGCTGAGGCCTCCCCAGTGGAGCTCGACGCCCGCGGTGCCCATCGTCCCGCGGAAGTGATCGTTCGCGAGGTTCGCGACCTCGACGCTCGTGAAGATGCGCCCCACCGAGGGGACGTCGAACGCGAGCGTGCCGCGCGGCGTCCACTGATCGAGGCCCTGCCAGTACCGGAGCTCGAAGTCGACGTCGACGTCGCGGCGGCCGGTCGGCCGGAACGCCATCGCGAGGTCGTACTTGCCGTCGAGGACGGGCAGGCACGCTCCGTTCACCTCCGTGCAGGGCGAGCCGGGCGGCGCGAACGGGATCCCGGAGCTCGGCCGGTTGAAGTCGTGCGCGACCGCGGCGAAGCCGAAGTGCGTGTTCGGCCGCCACGTGAGCGCGGCGGTGAGGCCCGTCAGGCCGTTGACGTACCCGTTCGGCGAGTAGGAGTGGTCGATGGACGCACCGAACGCCGCGCGGTCGCCGAGCTTGCCCGCGAGCGCCCACGTGAGCCACACGTAGTCGTTCCCCCGGTACGGGAAGCCGATGCCGTCGCCGGGTGGGCCGCCCCACGGGGGCTGCACGAGGTCGACGCGCAGGCCCGTCGCGAGGCCGAAGAAGAGCGGCGTCCCGACCTCGAGGGCGTGCCCGCAGCCGACCTTCTCGGTGTCCGGTGGGCAGTAGACGTACGTGTAGCGAAGCTCGGCGGCCGGGAGGAACGCGAGGTTCGCCGGGTTGACGACGATCGCGTCCGCCGTGTCGTCCGAGCCCACGCTCCGGCCGGGGGTCTCCACGTGCTCGGCGCTCGTCGGCAGCGGATCCGCCGCGGCGGAGAAGCTCCACGCGAGAACCCCGAGGCCCACGCCGATCGCGCCCAACGTCTTCGAGAGCCGCATCGTTCTCCTTGGTCGTGTCGTTCGAGTCGCCCTAGATCAGCGTGGCCATGTCCCGCAGCGTCGCGGCCTCGGCCTCGAAGGCCTTCTTCACCTCGTTGACGATGAGGCGCTCGGCCACCTGCCGCACCACCCGGACGCGCAGCTCCAGGTCCCCGTTCACGACGCGGCGCGACCGCCCGTCCCCCAGCGGCTCGACGGCGTACGTCCCGGTCGCGGTCAGGTACTTGCGCCACTCGGGCTTCACGTTCGGCACGATCGTCCAGCGCCCGCGGTGCCTGGCCATCTCGTAGACCGAGTGCTCGTCCCACGCCGTCATCTCGGGCGTCACGTAGCCGCGCGCGAACTTCGGGAGCTTCACGTTCGCCGTGTAGTGCCAGACGCGCTCGAGCGTGCCGCTCTTGAGCGAGCGGCTCCGCTCGGTGACGTGCTCGATGCCCACGCCCAGCTTGTGCACGGTGATCGCGAACTTGTCGACGAGGTTCGGCGAGATGATGGCCAGCTCGAGGGCGTCGAGCGGGATGTCGAACTCGTGGACGATCGAGAAGTGCACGGGCGAAGGGCGAGGATAACCGCCCCCTCACTCCATCTCCACGACTTCACGCGTCTGCACGGACACGTGGCCCTTGGCCCAGACGACGATGGGGATGGCGATGATCTCCCGGCCGTCCGAGAGCTTCCCCGGCGAGCCGCGCCGCTGGAGCTGGCGCTGGAGGAACGGCTTGTCGGCCACGAGCCGCACCGCCTGCTCGCGCGTCACGATCGACGTAGCGTTCCCGTCCGGACCGAGCGCGAGTACGACCCCGGTGCACTCGCGGAGCGGCGTGCGCACGGCGGTCGTCCGCAGTCGGTCGAGCAGATCGTCGGAGTTCTCCTCGAGCAGCGCCATGTGCGCCTCGTACGCGGCGAGGAGCGCCTTGCCGTCCGCGGGCTCCTCGCCCACCGACGCGAACGCCTCGCCCTTGGCGAAGAGCAGGTGCGCAGGGAGGTTCGCCGCCTCGGCCTGCCTGCGCGTCACCGGGAGCGCGGGGTCCACGTCGATCGCCGTGAGCCCGATGACGTCGTCGGACTCCACGATGACGTCGAGCCGGTCGGTCAGCGGCGGATCGCGCAGCCCCCGGCAGATCGACTGCCAGGGCTCGGCGATCTCGATGGCCTGCTCGCGCGGCGCGACCTCGACGAGATCCTCTTCGTCGTCGGGCCCCGGCGACGTCAGGATCGCGGCCACCCACGTCTCGATGGGGGGCAGCTTGTCCTGCAGGATCTTGGCGATCATCGCGGTGAGGCGCGCCGCGTACTTCTCGATGAGCTTCTCGTGGTTGCGGCATGCCACCGCCAGCTCCTCGCGGCTCATCCCCGGCGGATGCGAGATCACCCGCGGCACGGCCCGCGGTCGCGCCTCGGCCTCGTCGGGCGGCGCCGGCCGGAGGGGGACGACCTTGGGTTCCACCGTCAGAGCATACCGCGGGCCGCTGCCACGGCGCGTATCTCCTCCCGACGCCTCGCGAGCTCGTCGTGGTCCTTCACCGGCAGAAACCGAGCCGTCACCCCGTCGCGGGGCACGCGCACGTACGCCGCGGGCATGGCCGCGGTGAGCTCCTGGAGGAGCCGCTCGAACTGCACCGCCGTCGCGTCCCCCACCTTCTTCTCGACCTCGAACCAGGTCCACGCCACCGGCGCGCGGAGGAGCGGCTCGGCCCGCACGAGGAACGTGTTCGTGTTGAAGACGCGCACCGCGGCGGCGTCGAAGCCCGGCGGCAGGCGGAACTCCTCGAGCACCTGCAGGCGCCGCACGGTCTTCCCTTCCGGGCCCGGCGCGTCGGCCCACACGGGGATGCCGCCCTTGTCGCCGGCCACCTTCGGCGCGGCCTCGACCATCACGTCGGGCTTCGTCGGCAGGGCGAGGAAGTGCCCCAGGATGGCGGGATCGATCGTCGCGCCGAGGTTGTCGAGGTTGGCGATCCACACGTGCTTGCCGCCCGCCTGCGTGAAGGTGCCGAGGAGGCCCGATCGCCGGAGCGCGTCGGGGAGGTCGCCGTGCCCCGGCGCGTAGGTGCTCGGCTGGCCGTCGGCGCCGCGAAAGAGGCCCCCCTCGCGCGTGAGGCGGAGGCCGAGGTCCTGCGTGAAGGTCGCGACGTGGGCGGGCGCGTTCGCCTTCGCGAGCGCCTCGCGGATGGGGGTGTCCGTCGCGTCGCTCGTCATGAGCCAGAGGGGGACGGGCCGGCCCCCGCGCGCGGACCACGTCGCGTTCTCGCGAAGGCGGAGATCGAGGAACGTGTGACCGTCGAAGGCCTCGACGAGGGCCTTCACGACGCCCCCCATGCGCGTCGCCATCCCTCCGGCCATCACGCAGAGCGCGAGCTCCCCCCGGCGGATCGCGTCGAGGCCCTCCGCCGCCAGCCGTTCGTGCTCCGGCGATCCCGCGGCGGGCGCGTCGACCACGTCGGACGCCCGGGGCGGCTCGACGACCCCCCGCACGCGGTTGCGCTCCTGCATCGCGGCCTTGCTCGCGTCGGCTCCCGCGGCCGTTCGTCCCCA
This sequence comes from Polyangiaceae bacterium, assembly GCA_036490515.1. GTDB lineage: Bacteria > Myxococcota_A > Polyangia > Polyangiales > Polyangiaceae > Palsa-1150. The sequence goes on along the minus strand of DASXDU010000013.1, from coordinate 28,814 downwards.
CAGCGGGGCGGCGAGCGACACCAGGAGGTCGGGATCGAAGCCCGCCGCGTCGAGGCGCGCACGGAGGGACGGTGGAAGACTTGCGATGTCGGAGCGGAGCTGGGATTCGTTCATTGTTTTGGGTCGCGCGAGGCCGCCGCGGGAAGCCGCCGGTCGCCCCGTGCGTACGGGATGGTAAGCTGGTCGACGAGTCACGAGGAGAGGGGGAAACGCGGCGTGAAGAGGCAGGGCTTGCTGGCGGTTCTCGGGATCGCGTGTGCGCCGCTCGTCGCGGGCTGCGTGGTCGAGACCGTCTCGGTGCCCCCGCCGGGCATCGCAGTCGTCGGCCCGCCGCCTCCGCCGATGGTCGAATCACGACCGGCTCCGCCTGCCGGGCGCGTCGTCTGGGTCGCCGGGTACTGGCACTGGACCGGGATGCAGTACACGTGGATCCCCGGCCACTGGGAGGGCGCCCGCTCCGGCGTCGTCTGGCGGCCACCTCGGTACGTCGTCCGCGACGGCGCCTACTTCTACGAGCCCGGCGGGTGGTCCCGGCGCTGAGCGACTGGCGCCCAAGGCTCGAGGGCGCCATGGGGTAGAGTAAGGCGTGCGCCGCGCGCTCGTGTGGGTACCGCTGCTGGTGGTGGTGCTGGTCGAGCCGGCGGGGGCCGCCGTGCGCGGAGCGATCCTGCACGAGCCGATACCGCCCGATCCGCGCGAGGACCTGGCGATGCACGTGGTCGTGGACGGGGACCTGCCCGCCGCGATCCAGACGCCGGGTGGCGTGGTACCGGCGCCCGATCCGCGGGCGCCGACCTCGAGCCAGGACGCGACCTACGGGAGCACCGCAGACCGGTCGACGTTCGCGCCCGACCGCGACACCAAGCGCCCGGAGGTGAGCACCTACGACGAGCCGTTCACGCCGTCGACCGCGCCCTTCAAGCGGCTCGAGGCGTACGACGCCGTCCGCGACGACTACCAGCTCTACGTGCGCGACACGCGCCTCGTGCCGCTCGCCATGGGCACCCCGCCCGGCGTCGACGACGAGGCCTTCTACGCCGACCTCGTCGTGGACGTCGCCCCCGACCATCGTGTCCGCATCCCGAGCGTCGGCCCCGGCGCGCGCATCGTACGGGCGAGACTCGGCGTGGGCGCCGACGATCTCGCGTTCCGCGTCCTTCGCGACGGCGCCGACAACTGGTACCTCCAGCCGGTCGGCGCGAAGACCATCACGCGCGCTCGCCTCGTCATGGAGCTCGCCATCCCGCGCGCCGCATTCGGCGGCCAGATGGGAGATCCGTCGTGGGGCGAGCTACCCCTCGTGCCGCCGCTGCCGGACAACGTGACGCGTGAAGCGGCAGCCGTGCGCTCGGCCATCGGCGTGAGCCGCGCGATGCGCCCGCGCGAGGCCGTCACGCGCCTCGTGACGTACTTCCGCGGGTTCGTCGACTCGGACGAGCCCCCGTCGGGGCGGGGCAGCGTCTACCTCGACCTGGCGCTCTCGAAGAAGGGCGTCTGCCGGCATCGCGCGTTCGCGTTCCTCGTCACGGCGCAGAGCCTCGGCATCCCCACGCGCCTCGTCCTCAACGAGGCGCACGCGTGGGTCGAGGTCCACGACGGCACGCTCTGGCGGCGCATCGACCTCGGCGGCGCGGGCCACATGACCAGTCCGGCTTCGAACGCGCTCCCGGAGCGCGCGGTCTACACTCCGCCGCCCGACGTCTTCTCCTGGCCGCAGGACGCCGAGCGCGGCGACGACATGGTGGCCGACGCGCGCCAGCGAGCCATGGCGAACGGGGGCCCTCCGGGCGGCGTGTCGCCGTCCGGCTCCGCAGCGGGCGCGTCGAGCGCGCAACCCCCGCCATCGCGGGCGAGCGCCGCCGGCAGCAGCAGCGGAGACGGCGGCGTCGAGACCGAGAAGGACGATCGCGCGCCCTCGTCGGTCACCGTCGGCGTCGTCGAGGGAGACGCCCACCGCGGCCAGCCGCTCGCCGTACGCGGTCGCGTCGTGTCCGACGGCGAGGCGTGCGCGCACGTCGCGGTCGAGGTCTGGCTGCGCGACCCGCGGACTCAGAAGACGCTCCTCCTCGGCACGGTGGCCACGGGAGACGACGGCGCCTTCGCGGGCAGCATCGTCGTACCCGGGGCGACGCCGCTCGGCGACTACGACGTCACCGCGCGCACCCTCGGCGGCGAGCGGTGCGGAAGCGGCTTCTCGAACTAGGTTCGTCGCTCGTCGAGGCGTCGCGGTCACGCTGCATGAGGTCGGCGCTCGTGCTACGAGCGCAGGACCCGTGTCCACCTTCCGTCGATTCAAGGGAACGCCGTCGTACCTCACCAACGAATCGCTCGAGGCCGCGGTCGACTGCGCGCTCGCGCTCGAGCGGCCCCTCCTCGTGAAGGGGGAGCCCGGGACGGGCAAGACCCTCCTCGCGCAGGCCATCACCGAGTCGCTGGGCCTCGAGCTCATTCACTGGCCCGTGAAGTCGACGACGCGCGCGCAGGACGGCCTCTACGTATACGACACGGTGCAGCGCCTCTACGACGCGCGGTTCGGCGACGGCGACGTGAAGGACATCCGCCGCTACATCAAGCTCGGGCCCCTCGGGCGAGCCTTCGCGTCGAGCCAGCGCCTCGTCCTGCTCATCGACGAGGTCGACAAGGCGGACCTCGAGTTCCCGAACGATCTCCTCCACGAGATCGACCGCATGCGCTTCACCATCCCGGAGACGGGCGACGAGGTCGTCGCGACGCAGCGGCCGGTCGTCATCATCACGTCGAACAACGAGAAGGAGCTACCGGACGCGTTCCTTCGCAGGTGCGTCTTCCACTTCATCGACTTCCCCGACCAGGAGCTCATGAAGCGCATCGTCCGCGTGCACCACCCCAAGGTGGACGACGCGCTCGTCGACCAGGCGGTCATCGCGTTCTACGAGCTCCGCGCCGTGCCGCGCCTTCGCAAGCGCCCCTCGACGAGTGAGCTCGTCGACTGGATCGGCGTCCTGATGCAGTCGGGCACGGGCAAGGAGCGCCTCGTGAGAGAGCTCCCGTTCCTCGGCGTCCTCCTCAAGAAGGAGCAGGACGTCGAGCTTCTCAGGGCGGTCAAGGCGTCGGTCGGCGGTCGGCGGTGACGCAGCGCGGGGGAGGGTCCCTCCTCTCGTCGTAGCTCGGAGCCGGCAGGCTCCGATGTCCGAAAGTGTCAGGGGCGAACCCGGCCGGGTCGGCGTCAAACTCCGCGCAGTCTCTCCACGGCCCGTCCGTGGACTTACCCGCGTGGGGACAACGATGATTGTTCGAAGCAGCAGCACCGGTTCGCGTGGCGGTCGAGCGCGGCGGTCGGGACGGCGTGGCCTCGTCCCTGTTCGCGAGGCTCTCGGGCTCGGGTTGCTCGCCGTCGCCATCGCTTGGCCCTCCGGAGGAGTGAAGGGCGCGTCGGCGAGCACGGCGGGACCAGGCGCCATGGCGAACCGGACGATCCCGAGCGTGGCGCCGCCGCCGCGCCTGCCGAGCTTCGGTGCGAACCCGGCCGACGCGGAGTTCCTCCGAGCGGGTCTCTCGCAAGAGCCCCTGGTGCCTGCGTGGCACACGCGTCCCGAGGACAACCGCGCGCTCGCCGGTGCGCTCCGGGTGTACGAGGCCCGCAAGGCGGCCGGAGCCGCGGACGGCGTCGAACCTCTCGTGGCGTTCCTCGCGGACCACCCCGACACGGCGTGGCGTCCGTCGCTGCTCGTCAACCTCGGCACGATCTACCGCCGCACCGGCCATCTCTCGAAGGCCCTCGACGCGTGGCAGTCGGCCTGGGAGAGCGCTCGGAATCTCGACGGCGGCGGCCGCGCCATCGGGGACGCGGCGCTTGCGAAGCTCGCGCAGTTCGAGGCGTACCTCGGTCGCAAGGAGCTGCTCGCGCCGCTCCTCGAGGAAACCCGGACCCGCTCGTTGCACGGAAGCTCGGCGGAGCTCGTCCTCGAGTCGCACAGGGGGCTGGACGACATGCTCGAACGACCGGCGCGCTCCTTCCGGTGCGGGCCGCTCGCGCTCGAGCGAATCCTCCTGTCGGAGAGCGCGACGCCGTCCAAGGCGAGCTTCGCGACGCTGGACGCGGCCCCGTCGACGTCCGAGGGCCTCTCGCTGTCCTCGGTCGCCGCGACCTCGGCCGAGGCGGGAATGAACTACCAGATGGCGTTCCGGACGCCCGGGGCGGCCGTCGTCACGCCGGCGGTCATGCACTGGAAGGTGGGTCACTACGCGGCGATCGTCGGCAAACCCGACGGGCGATACCAGGTCGAGGACGCGACGTTCGGAGAGACCATCCGGATCACGAAAAACACCCTCGACGAGGAGGCCAGCGGGTACTTCCTCGTGCCACCCGGGCCGCTGCCCGAGGGTTGGCGCGCGGTCGCGACCGCCGAGGGGGACGGCGTGTGGGGTCGCGGCGACACCGGCGAGAACAAGGACAACAAGGGAACGGGCCCCAAGCACCACCCGCCGCCGCCGCCGCCTCCCCCCGACGACAGCTGGTCGAATCGGTTCAAGAACTGGTGGAACCAGCTCGACTACGGTAACCCGCCGACGAACCCGGATGGCGGAACGCCGCCGAAGCCAGGCAGCGGCAGCAACTCCCACCACATCGCGCCCTACGTCCCGCCGGGCGGGTCGTCCGGCGGGTGCACGACGTGGGACGTGGAGCTCTCGCTCGTCGGCCTCCAGCTGCACGACGCCCCGGTGGGGTACACGCCTCCCGTCGGGCCGCCCGTGTTCTTCGAGGTCTACTACTCGCATCGCGACGTGCTCCAGCCGCAGACGTTCAGCTACGTCAACCTCGGCCCGAAGTGGACGACCACCTGGCTCAGCTACGTCGTCATCAACGGCGACGGCTCGGCGGACCTCTACGGGCGCGGGGGCGGCGGCGAGCCGTACACGTTCTCCAACAGCCCGACGGTCTCCGATCCGGGGCCGTTCAGCGAGGCCGTTCTGACCGAGATCGGCGCGGACGGCGGCGCCCCGACGGGCCTCACGCGGCAGCTCCCGGACGGTTCGGTGGAGACGTTCTCGCTCGCGCAGGGCGCCCAGTACTTCATGACGTCGGTCGCGGACCCGCAGGGCAACGCCGTGACCGTCAAGTACGACGGCCAGATGCGGATCTCCTCGCTGGTGGACGCCATCGGCCAGGTGACGACGCTCTCGTACGACCTCGCGAGCGATCCGCTGAAGGTCACCAAGGTCACCGATCCCTTCGGTCGATCCGCGACGTTCACCTACACGCCGGACGGCACGCATCTCGCGAGCATCACGGACGTCCTGGGCATCACGTCGAGCTACACCTACGGCACGTCGTACGTGGGCGACGCGGAAGGCGATCCGGAGGACGGCGGAGATCCGACCCTCGACGGCGGGGCGGGCTTCGACGGGGACTTCGTCACGACGCTGGCCACGCCGTACGGCACCACGAACTTCGCCGCGGGCGACGACGACGTGACGTACAACGCGCAACGTTACCTGACGGTCACCGACGCGATCGGACGCGTCAGTCACTTCGAGTTCATCCAGGCTCCCCCGGGAATCGACGACTCCGACCCGGCGACGCCGACCGGCATGGCGACGACGAACTCGTACCTCGACTACCGCAACACGTACGTCTGGGACGCGCAGCAGTACGCGGCCGCCATGAGCTCGGGCGCCCTCGACTACACGCAGGCGCGGATCGTCCACTGGCTCCACACGCTCGACGACTCGACGTCGCGCGTGCCCGAGAGCGTCAAGGAGCCGCTCGAGAACCGCGTGTGGTTCGACTATCCGGGGCAGACGAGCGGGTCGCTCTACGTCGGGACGAGCAATACCCCGCTCCACGCGGGCCGCCTGCTCGACGACGGGACGACGACGCAGCTCTGGACCTACGCGTACAACGCGTTCGGCCGGCCGACGCAGGCCATGGACCCGTCCGGACGGACCCTGACGTTCACCTACGACCCCACGGGCATCGATCTGCTGTCGATCGCCAACACGACCGGCACGCGCAACGAAGTGCTCGTGTCCTACACGTACAACGGGCAGCACGAGCCGCTCACGCGCACGCGCGCGAACGGCGGGACGACGCAGTACGAATACAACGCGCTCGGGCAGCTCGTGAAGATGACGGACGCAGCCGGCGGCGTGACCACGTACTCCTATTCGAACGACTACCTGACCTCGATCGCCGGGCCGCTCGGCGCGGCGCTGACCTTCACGTACGACTCCACGGGCCGCATCGCCACCGCGACCGACGTCGGCGGCGAGACGGTGACCTTCGCGTACGACGCGGCGGACCGGGTGACGAGCGCCTCCTTCCCGGACGGCACGTCCACCAAGCTCGCCTACACGCTGCTCGACCTGACGGGCGTTACCGACCGCCTCGGGAACACCGCGACCGACACGTTCGACGCGGAGCGCGAGCGCACGGCGCACAAGGACGCGCTCGGGCACACCGTCGCGTACGGGTACAACCCGGGCGGCTTCCTCTCGTCGATCACCGACGCGAACGGGCACGAGACGCAGTTCGTGCGAGACGCCCAGGAGCGCCTCGTCTCCACCCAGTACGCCGACTCGACGAGCATCTCCCTCGCCTACGAGCAGACGACGAGTCGCCTCCTCAGCGTGAAGGACGCGCTCGGGCAGGTGACGACGATGACCAACGGCATCGACGACCTGCTCGGCGGCTGGACGTACACGAGCGCTCTCACGGCCACGGCGCCGGTGACCCTCGCCTACGACCCGGCCTACCCGCGGCTCACGTCGATGACCGACGGGACCGGGACGACGAGCTACGCGTACTATCCGACGACTCCGCCCGCGAACGGCGCCGGCCGGCTGAAGTACGTCGCGAGCCCGGTGGCCGGCTCGACGGGCACGAACGACACCGTGAGCTACACGTACGACGCTCTCGATCGCACGACGGGTGTGGCGGCGGGAGGGGCGACCGAGACGTGGGGATACGACCTGCTCTCGCGCCCGACGAGCGACACCAGCGCGCTCGACACGTTCACGCTCAGCTACGCGGACCCCACCGCGCGGGTGTCCGGAGTCTCCTCCGCCCACGGCCCGACCGTCGCGATGGCGTACCTCGGGGCCAAGAACGACGAGAGGCTCCAGGCGGCCACGTTCACCGCGGCCGGGGCGCAGCTCTCGCAGCTCGGGTACGCGTACGATGCTCAAGGCAAGATCACGACCTTCACCGAGAGCTACGTCGGGCAGAAGACCGGCGGCAGCGGCGGTGGTGCGCTCGCGCCGACCTCGTTCCAGGGCCCGGGCGACCGCGAGCCTTCGGCGGGGGACGCGCGCGTCCTCCGCATCGCCCCCTGGGCGCTGGCCACCGGGCTCCTCCTCCTGCTCGGGTGGGCCGGTCGCGGCAGGAGCGACGGAAAGCGACGCATTGTGGCCGTCGCCGGGTCCTCGCTCGTCCTGCTCCTCGCGGCGAACTGCGGCGGCGGCCACGACGGCTCGGGCCCCGGACAGGGCGACGCAGGCGGCGGTGGCGACTCCGGGGTCGAAGGCGGAGGCTCTTCCGGGCAACCGACCAACTACGCCTACGACGCCGCGAACCGGCTGCTCTCCGCGGCCGTGGGCACCGGTGCGTCCTCGCCGTCGAGCCCGCAGTACGTGTACGCCTACGACGGCGCGTCCAACCTCGCGTCGATCGCGGCGAACGCGCCTGCACAGGCGCTGAGCTACACGCCGACGAACGCGATCGCGTCGGGCACGTACGACGCCAACGGGAGCCCGACGACGCTCGGCGGCGCGCAGTACACGTGGGACGCGGCGAACCGGATGCTCTCCGCGACGAACGGCGCGAACGAGAGCCTGTTCACCTACGACGGTCAGGACCGCGTCGTTCGCATCGTGCAGAAGCAGAGCGGCAAGGCCGTGTCGGATCGCGGGTACACCTGGTGCGGGCCCCGGCTCTGCGTCGAGCACGACAACACGCTGAGCGCGTCCCCGGTGAGCAAGCTCTATTTCGACGAGGGCGTCGTGGTCGGCGGGACGGGCTACTACTACGCGCAAGACCAGCTCGGGAGCGTGCGGCAGCTGGTCGACGCCACCGGCAAGGTGCGCGCGCAGTACGACTACGATCCCTACGGCAACCGCTCGAGGGTCAGCGGCGATCTCGACAGCGACGTCGGCTACGCGGGCTACTTCCAGGACGCGTCGGGTCTCGAGCTGACCGCCGCGCGGGCCTACGATCCGGCGCACGGCCGGTTCGCGAGCCGGGATCCGCTCGGCGCAGCAGGCGGGATCAACCTCTACGAGTACGCGGGAGACGACCCCGTGAACTACGCGGCCCCGACGGGCGCCGACCCCTACACGTGGTGCCAGGGCACGAGCGCGTGCCAGACCATCAGCCGCTGGGGCCTCCAGCTCTGACGCAGCTTCAGCGCGTGACCGGGAGGCGCACCTTGCCGCCCGGACCGCCGCTGCGGTCGATCGTCGGGCCGGGGTCGTCGCCCTCGTGCGCCGCCTCGCAGATCTCGACGACCTTCTCGGCGATCGCGGCGAGGGCCTTGCTCGCCTCGCCCGTGGGGGCGGCTTGCACGACGGGCGTCCCCTTGTCGGCCCACTCGCGCACGCTCGGATCGAGCGGCACCTGGCCGAGGAGGGGCGCCTCGGCGAAGTCGGCGACGGCCTGGCCGCCGCCCTTGCCGAAGAGCTCGTGGCGCACGCCCGCCGTGTCGACGAACCAGCTCATGTTCTCGACCACGCCGAGGATGGGGATGTTCACCTTCTTGCACATCGATACGGACTTGAAGACGTCGTCGGTCGCCACCCCCTGCGGCGTCGTCACGACGATCGCGCCCGTGACCTTCACGCGCTGCGACAGCGTGAGCGCCACGTCGCCCGTCCCCGGCGGCAGGTCCATCACGAGGAAGTCGAGCTCCCCCCAGGTGACGTCCTTCATGAACTGCTGGAGCGCGCCGTGGAGCATCGGCCCGCGCCAGATGACGGCCGCCTTCGGGTCCTCGAGCAGGAAGCCGATCGACATGAGCTTGATGCCGAAGCGGGCGAGCGGCTCGATCGTCTTGCCGTCCGCGGACACGGGGCGGCCGGACACGCCGAGCATCGTCGGGATCGACGGGCCGTAGATGTCCGCGTCGAGGAGCCCCACGCGCCAGCCCGCGCGACCGAGGGCCATCGCCAGGTTGCACGCGATCGAGCTCTTGCCGACGCCGCCCTTGCCGCTCATCACGAGCACGACGTTCTTCACCTGGGGCAGCGGATCGTCCGGTCCGACGGCGCGGCCGTGGAGCTCGCGGGGGGCGGGGGTAGTCATGAGGATGGTCCCCCTTTTACGACGAGAAGCTTCCGCTCGGTCATCTCTTCGATCGCGAAGCGCACGCCCTCGCGGCCGAGGCCCGAGTCGCGCGTCCCGCCGTAGGGCATCACGTCGACGCGGAAGGTCGGAACGTCGTTCACGACGAGGGCCCCGACGTGAAGCCGCTCGAAGGCCTCGGCGACGCGCGTCCGCGAGTCCGTGTAGACGCCCGCTTGCAGGCCGTAGCGCGTCTCGTCCGCCATCGCGAGGGCCTCGTCCCACGCCGCGTAGCGGTGGATGGTCAGTACCGGGCCGAAGACCTCCTCGTCGACCACCTTCATCCCGTGGCCGGGGCCGTCCACCGCGAGCACGGTCGGCCAGTACCGGTTGCCCTCGCGCTTGCCGCCGCAGAGGAGCCTGGCGCCCGCCCCGATCGCCTCCTTCACCCACTCCTCGACGCGCTTCGCGTTCGCCTCGTCGATCATCGGGCCGCACACCGCGTTCGGGTCGAGCGGCGACGCCGGCTCGAGGGCTCGCGCGCGCGCCACGATCCCTTCGGTGACGGCGTCCGCTACCGGCGCGTGCACGTAGAGCCGCTGCACCTTGATGCACACCTGCCCGGCGTAGGCGAAGGCCCCCGTCACGATGCGCCCCATCGCGGCGTCGAGGGGCGCGTCCTCGTGCAGGATGACCGCCGCGTTGCCGCCGAGCTCGAGGAGGACGCGCTTCTTTCCCGCGATCGACTTGAGGTGCCAGCCGACCTTCGCGCTCCCGGTGAAGGAGAGGGTCGCGAAGCGGTCGTCGCGGACGAGCGACTCGGCCACCGCGTTGTCGCACGGCACCACCTGCACGACGTTCTCGTCCCCCGGCTCCGCGGACACGCGGATGCACTCGGCGAGCAGCAGCGACGTCAGCGGGTCCTGGGGCGGAGGCTTGAGCACGATCGAGCACCCGCACGCGATCGCGGGCGCGATCTTGTGGGCCACGAGGTTGAGCGGGAAGTTGAACGGTGCGATCCCGAGGACCGGCCCCGCGGGCACGCGCACCCAGCTGCCCGTGTAGCCGCGCGTCGGTCCCGTCACGTCGAGGGGGAGCGTCTCGCCCGTCATGCGGATCGCCTCCTCGGCGCCCAGCTCGAACGTCTGGACCGCGCGCGCGACCTCGCTGCGGGCCTGCGTCAGCGGCTTCCCCGCCTCGCGCGCGATGAGCTCCGCGAACGTGTCCGCGTTCGCCTCGATGGCCCGCGACGTGCGCGCGAGGACCGTCTTGCGGTCGTGGCTCGACCGGGACCGCAGCCGGCGGAACGCCTCGACGGCGGCGACCGTCGCCTCCTCGGCCCGGGCCGCGTCGGCGAGGACGACCTGCCCGACCTCTTGCCCGGTCCACGGGTCCCGGATGGTCTGCGTCGGCCCCCGATCGACGCGGCGCGACGCGACGTGGAGTGCCCCATCGGGCGGGATGCTCGCTGCCATGGGCCGATCGTTAGCAAGACAAAGATCTCCTCGACAGTGGTCCCCCTCGGGCCCGCTGCGTCGTCGGCCCGCCTCTCCCCGGCGTGCAGCCGACGGTGGCTGGTGGATCTCCGGCGATCCGAATCAGGCTCCTCCGCAGCCAGCTACTTCACGAATTGCGGAAAATTCTCGCGAGCCGCGAGAAACGTAGGCTGGCCTGCCACGTGCTCACGCACCGGTACGGGAGAGGACGAGCCAATGAGCACCGTCTGGACGCGGGGAGTGCAGCTTCTGGGGGCGGCGGCGCTGATCGCGGCGGGTCTCGCCGGGGCGGCGTGTGGCAGCGGCGGCAGCGGCGGGATCGCGCCAGTCGCGCAGGAAGACGGCGGGACGACGCCGCCTCCGAAGGGCGACGCCGGCAACCTGACGGGCAACGACGGCTCGCTCCTCGGCAGCGGCGCGAGCGTGACGTCGATCACGGTCACGCCGGCCACCGCGTCGGTCGAGAGCCTCGGCGGCAAGCCGGTGACGCAGGCCTTCCAGGTGCAGGGGCACATGAGCGACGGCACCACCGAGACGCTCACGACGAACGTCTCGTGGAGCAGCGGCCAGCCGCAGATCGGCGCGATCGACGGCACGGGCCTCTTCACGGCGAGCGGCGCGCTCGGCGGTGTCGTGACCGTGCAGGCTTCCTACAAGGGCCAGAACGCCACCGCGGCGCTGACCGTGAAGCTCCACCTCCAGCAGAACGCCGGGAACGTCGCGGCCAACGTGCAGGCGCAGCTCGGGAGCGCGAGCGGGCCGGACGCGTCGGTCGTGTGGGCCTACCCCTACGACGGGACGCTCTGGCCGCGCGGCCTCCTGCCGCCCATCCTCCAGTGGAACGGCGGCACGGCGACTGACGACTACTACGTGCACCTGAAGAGCCCGACCTTCGAGCTCGAGTCGTACACCACGGCCACGGGCGCGCCGGCCTCGCAGATCGCGATCGACGGGGCCACGTGGGAGAAGTTCACCGACTCGAGCGAGGGCGCGACCTCGGTCACGGTCTCCCGCTGGGACGGGACGAAGGCGACCCTGCTCGTCAACCACACGTGGACGGTCGCTCCCGCCTCGATGAAGGGCACCATCTACTACTGGTCGAACAACCTCGGGCGCGTCCTGCGCATCAAGCCGGGCGCCGCGCAGCCCGACGACTTCGCGAACCAGGCGCCGCTGAGCGATCCAGCGCAGTACACGCAGTCGAGCTGCCTCATGACGTGCCACACGGTGAGCGCGGACGGCTCGACGCTCATCAGCGGCGGCGGCGTCTTCGGCGGCAGCTACGATCTGCTCACCGGCCAGCCGACGGTGTACCTCGGCGGCACCTGGGGCCCGTCGAACGGCGGAGCGAGCAGCTCGTCGGTCGTGCGCTGGAGCAACTCGGCGCTCTCGCCGACCGGCAAGTACATCCTCACCAACGGCATGGCCGAGGGGCTCGCGTACGCGAACGACGGCACGACCACGGGGTTCCTCGGCATGTACACGACGGCCGACGGCAAGCCGGTCGCCGGCAGTGGCCTCATGGGTGTGCCCGTCACCGAGCCCACGTGGTCACCCGACGGTTCGAAGATCGCCTTCGTCGACGCCGGCGACCCGATGACCTGGTACGCCTCGTGGAACACCCCGCCGCCGGGCGACCTGAAGGTCTATGCCTTCGACGAGACGAAGAACCCGATGGTGTCGGGTCTCCAGACGCTCGTCGCGACCGGTGCCGATCCGAACCAGCGCATCGCGTGGCCGTCCATCACGCCCGACGGCCAGTGGGTCCTCTACTCGCGCACCGCCGCCGCCGACACGCGGGTCGGCAACGGCGATCTCTACTTCGCGAGCGCCGTGACGCCGAACCAGGAGGTGCGCCTCGCGAGGCTCGACGGCGACGGATACCCCTTCGCCGCCGGCTCGCGCGACGCCTCCTGGAACTTCGAGCCCAGCTTCGCGCCCGTCGCGGCGGGCGGCTATTTCTGGGTCGTCTTCACCAGCCGCCGCACGTACGGCAACGTCCTCACGGGCGACAAGACCGTCGTGAAGCAGCTCTGGGTCGCGGCCATCGACCAGAACCCCAAGCCGGGCGTCGACCCGAGCCACGCGCCCTTCCACCTCACGGGCCAGGACGAGCAGAACCTCGCGATGCGCGGCTTCTGGGCGCTCGATCCGTGCAAGGGCGACGGCCAGGGCTGCGCCTCGGGCACCGAGTGCTGCGGCGGCTACTGCAGCGGAAGCGGAGGCGACGGCGGGGGGCTGGTCTGCATGTCGCAGAGCCAGGGTTGCTCGCAGGACGGCGACAAGTGCAACACGTCGGCGGACTGCTGCAGCGCGCCCCAGGGCGCGACGTGCATCAACCACGTATGCTCCGAGGCGCCGCCGCAGTGAGATGCGCCGGGGCTCGTGACCGAGATCGCCGAGGGGGAATCTAGAACTCGAAGATCGGCTTTGGCGACGCCGCGACCTCGGCGGCGACCATCACCGGGAACACGAACCGCACCGAGACGTCCCCACCGGCCGCCGCTCCCCCGGCCGCCGGAGCGGCCGTGATCGACAGCGGCACGGGCGTCATCCCCGCGTTCGTGAGCCCCGCCAGGCCGCTCAGCGAGTCGTGCGCCTTCTTCAGGCCGTGGTCGGTCGATTCGCTCGCCCACCAGCTCGCGATGGCGGCGACGGAGAGGAACCCGCCCTGGCTCGCGGGCGACTTGCGGAGCGCGTCGACGTCGGTGCGCGACGCCATCGTCGCCGCCGGCGCCCCTGCGAGCGCTGCGCGCGCCTGCGCAGCGGCGAGCGCCGGATCCTCCGCCGAGGCGATCCACGTCCTCGTGCCGTCGGGGACGACGAAGAAGTGCTGCGTGTGCGGGAGGTACGAGTCGCCCGGCGCGGTCTTCCACCCGTGGTGGGCGGCCAGCCACGCGGGGTTCTGCGTCGCGCGCGCCTCGACGTGGAGCGTCCCGGCCGGGAGCTGGAGGCTCGCGGGCACGGGCGTGACGAAGAAGTGCGTATTCTCCTTCGGCGCCTCGTGCTTGGTGCTGGGCTTGTGCGTGGGACGCAGCGCGTCCGCCCTCACGAAGGCGCGCCATGCGTCGATCCAGACGTCGGGCGCTTCCTCGAGGCCCGCGACGAACCACCCGCGACTGCCCGTGGAGGCCTTCGCGCGCGCCGCGGGCGTCGTCTTCCCGCCGTCGACGTACGCGTCGAGCGCGGTGCGCGCCCGGTCGGCCGGGTCGCCGAGGGCGACGGCCCACGCATGCCCCGTGAAGAAGACCTTGCGAAGCGGGGCCACCGCCGAATCGGCGGCAGCCTCCGTGTAGCCGTCTTCCACCACCCAGTCGCGCAGCCCGTCGAAGAGAAGATGCGCGAGCGGCTCCACGTCGGCCTGCGACGTCCCGCGTCCGTACCACGCCGCGAACGCGTCGTGCGGGAGGCGCTCGAACACCGCGGGAGGCGCGCCCGGCGCGCCGAGCCCCACGAGCGCCCGGGTGAGCGGCGACGCAGCCGACACGAAGCGCGTCGTGAAGCGAGCGTCGACCGTCTTGCCGTCGAAGCTCCCCTCGAAGATCACCCTCCCCACGTCGTCGGGCAGCTTGCCCGCGATCTCGTGGAGGAGCTTCTCGCCCGCGTCCTGGTCGGCGCCGCCCGACGCGAGGCCCTCGGCGACGGCCTTCTTCGCGGCCGCGAGGTGCTTCACGAAGACCTCGACGCGCACGTCGTCCTGGCCCGCGAGCTTGCTCATCGTGCGCGCGACGTAGGGCCCCATCGCCTCGAGGGCCTTGGGCGTCTCGGCGCACACGATGCGCGAGCTCTTGCCGGCCGCCGGGTAGATCATGCACGGCTTGGTGTCGCCCCCCGCCGCCACGTCGGGCCGCAGGTCGAGGCGCGCCGTGCCGAGGCCTGTCGTGGTCCACACGTACTCCCGCTCGAGCATGGGGCGAGCCGCGTCCGCGTCGTCGAGGATCGCCGAGGCGACCACCGTAGGGTCCCCGTCGTCGTCGAAGTCCGACATCGCGACGTCGAGGGGTTTGTCGAGGTCGACGAGCGCCCCGAGGTGCGCGCCGGCGGCCTTGTCGATGAGGGTCTCGAGGTCGACGTCGGGGCTCTTGCCCAGGATCGCGGCGAGCGGTTTGAGGAACGTGGACACCTGGTCGAACGTGGCCTTGGGGTGCGCGAAGTGGACTGTGACCTGCAGGACGTCGGGCTCGGGCACGGGCGACATGTCCGGGGCGGCGAGCGGCGGGGACGTCGCGACCGAGGCCGTGGGAGGAGGCGCAGGGACGGCGGGCGCCATGGTGGGCGTCGAAGCCCCGCAGGCGATGCAGGGGAGGGTCGTGAGGAGCGCGAGGAGCGCGACGGGCGCGCGCGGCACGGATCGCATCCGGGCAATGCTACCAAGGTCACGCTGCGTTCGGCGGCCGATGGACGTCGCCGTACGCGCGCCCGAGTTCGACCCCGACCTCTCCCTGTCCGCCTCGCACGTGGAGGCAGCTCCCACATCGACCTCGAAAGAAACCCTCGCCCCTGATCCCGTCGATCGGGGATGATCGATTCGATCACGGTGAAATCGCGGCGCCCGGTGCCGGTTTCGTCCCCGTCCCCCGGGTGAGCACCCAACTCGCTGCTTCCCGTCTTCCCTCTTCCTGTTCTCTCCTCTCCTGGTCCACGGTTTGTAAGAGAGTGCGGGTGATGAAGCGTCCGATCATGGTGTCCTTGGTGGGGGGGATGGTGGCGGTCGCGGGAATCGCGCATGCGGACCCGCCGACGCCTTCCGGGAGCCATCCGCGGCTCTTCATGAGCGCCTCGCAGCTCACGGCCTACCAGACGAACGCCGGGAAGAAGGGGACCGCCGCCGCGGGCCTGGTCGCGCAGTGCCAGGACACGATCGACAACCCGAACGACTACTCGGCGCGCGGCGGCGCGGACGGCAACTACTGGCCGCAGTCGGCGGTCGCCTGCGCGTTCGCGTACGTCGCGACGAAGAACAGCGCGTTCCTCACGCAGGCGCTCCTCTACTGGAAGGCGTCGCTGAACGACGACCAGACGATCGGCGACGGCAAGGGGTGCGTCGCGACGGCCAGCACGAACTGGCAGACCTGGGCGCAGTCCGGGAGCGGGTCGGCGCCGCCCATCATCCTCACCATCACGCACGACACCGACTACCCGATGCGCTGGTACGGCCCCGACGTCGCCCTCACCTACGACTGGCTCTACTCCGCGAGCGGCGTCGACGCCGGCCTCCAGGCGCAGACCGTCATGTGCCTGACCGCGTGGAACGACTTCTACACGGGCTACGGCTACCACCACGACGAGGCCGGCGCGAACTACAACGCCGGGTACATCATCGCGAAGACGCTCGGCGCGATCGCCATCGGCACCGACCAGGGGAGCGACGGGCACCTCTGGACCGAAGCCCTCGACACCGACTTCGGCAAGCTCCTCGTCGGAACGGGCCTCGCGGGCGAGTCGGGCAGCGGTCCCGGTGGATCGCCGGGCGTGATGGTGGGCGGCGGCTGGGGCGAAGGCTGGGAGTACGGCGCGCTCAGCGTCCTCGAGTACGCTGCGGCGACGCGCGCCCTCGAGGACAACGGCGCATCGCTCCCGCCGATGGACGACTGGGCCTCGTCGCTCGTCCTGCGCAACCTCCACGCCACGCTGCCCTCCAAGCAGTTCGAGTACTGCGGCGATGGCGACTGCGACGTCCCCACGCCCAACCGCACCGTCGAGCCCAACCAGCTCGACGCCGTCCTGCTCGGCCCGTCGGCCGACGCCTCCGCGTCGTGGGCCGCCTTCGCCAAGACCGCCGAGGGCCTCTCCGCCGGCGGCTACGTCTACAACGCCATCGCCGAGACGCGCGCGGTCACGGCCGCCGACTACACCGCGCAGAGCCCCGCTCCGGCTCCCTGGTACCTCGCGCGCGGCGTCCGCGAGATGTACGCCCGCACCGCGTGGTCGCCGACGGCCTTCTGGGGCTTCTTCGCGTCGCCCCCGCAGGTCAACAGCGACCACCAGCACTTCGTCGCGTCGAACTTCACCTTCAGCCGCGGCGCGGACGACCTCGTCGTGGACCCCGCGCCGTACGGCATGCCCGGCACGCTCAACTCGAACGCCGTCAGCGCCGACTCGAACGTCGTCAAGGACAACTACGCCGAGAGCCAGACGCCGTGGAGCACCGCCGACCTGCCCTGGGCGCGCGGCACCTCGGACGCGACGTACGCGGCGCGCAGCGACTTCGCGAACGCGTTCATCTTCAGCAGCACGCCGAGCGACGTCCCCTACGCCCACCGCGAGTGGACCATGCTCCCCGAGGGCGAGGTCGTCACGATCGATCGCGTGCACACGGCCGGCGCGTCGCTCGCGATGCGCGTGCAGTTCCACACGAACACCGGCGGCGGCGGGCTGAAGCTCGCGGGCAGCGTCGCCACGGGCACCGTCGACGGCTCGCAGATCGCCATTCACGCCGCGTACCTCTCCGGCGGCACCCCGGCGCTGAAGACGCCCACCGACTGCAGCACGAACACGACCGACTCGTGCTGCCAGCTCTCGTGCAACTACCCGTGCGGCACCTGCGACGTCGGGCGCTTCGCCGTCGACGAGTACCAGGTGACCGTCCCCGGGCCCTGGGCCGTCGCCGTCCACGTCATCGACGGCCTCGGCGCGAGCGAGGCGCAGGCGACGGTCGACTCGATGAACGACACCACCGTGGACCCTGGCAAACAGAACGGCGGCATCCTCGGCGCGAGCGTCTTCCGCTCGGGCAAGCAGTCGTACGTCGTCGCCTCGAGCGCCCAGGACGGCGCGTCGCCCTCGACGATGACGTACGGAGTCCCCGGAGCTTCCGCGGGGCGGCACATCGTCTACGACGCTCCCGAGGCGAGCGACGGGACGTCGTCGGTCACCGCAGCCGCGCAGGGCGGCCGGTGTGTCGTCACGATCACGGCCGGCAGCGGCAAGGGCTTCACCGGCCACCCGCTGATGTTCCAGATCGCCACGGCCGCCAGCGGCTGCACGCCGACCGACTCCACGGACGTGCCCTCGGGTAACCCTCCGCCGGGCGGCGGCGACGACGGCGGCACGGGCAGCAGCTCGGGGAGCGGCAGCGGGAGCGGCTCGAGCTCGGGCTCCGGTGGTTCGAGCAGTGGCGCCGGTGGGTCGTCGAGCGGTAGCGGCTCGGGTGGCGCGGACGGTGGCCACGGCGACGGCGGGTCCAGCGGCAACGGCGATCAGCCGGGCGGCTCCAGCGGGGGCTGCGGATGCGCGCTCGTCGGCGACGCGGCGCAGGTGCCGTCTCTCCTCGCGGTGCTCGCTCTCGGCATCACCTCCCTGGTCCGCCGCCGATCCAGGCGGCGCGTCGATCCCTGAGATCCTCCGCGCAGCACGGCGCGACTCCTCGCGGCAGGCTCCTTGCTATCTGCCGCTCCCGAGGAAGCGGCGATGACCAGGGGCACGCTCGCGGCAGGGATCGCGACAGGGATCGCAACGGTCGGCCTCGCGCTCGCGAGCATCACCGCCTGCGGCAGCGCACCCCCCGACGCGACGACCGCGGTCACCGGTTCCGCCACGAACCCCGACGGCGTCCCGTATCCCTCGCCCGCCTCGGGCTACGGGAGGACGGCGCGAAGCGGCAGCACGCCCGGCAGCGTCATCCAGAACTTCGCGTTCGTCGGTTACCCGGCGCTGACGGGCAACGGTGCGGTACCCTCGTCTCCGTCGACGATCTCGCTCGCCGACTACTACGACCCCTGCGGCAAGCGAACCAAGATGATCCACCTGAGCGTGGCCGGCGTGTGGTGCGAGGCCTGCAACGAGGAGACGGACGCGGTCGTCGCGGCGAACGCGCAGCTCGTCGCCCAGGGCATCGTCGTCCTCCAGGCGCTCGACGACGGTCCCACCGAAGGCGTGCCCGCGACGCTCGGTGATCTCGGCCACTGGGTCGAGAACCACGGCTCGAACTTCCCGGAGATGCTCGACCCGGGGCTCCAGAACCTCGGCGGGTTCTTCCCGGCGGCGGCGATCCCCTGGAACGCGGACATCGATCCGCGCACGATGGAGATCGTGGACTCGAACGAGGGCTGGTCGGGTGACGTGGCGGGCGCGATCACGACGTCGGTGCTCCCGGCCGATCCGAGCTACCCGATCCCTGCGTCGGCGAACTGCGAGTGATGGGGCAGAGGAGGAGCGGCCGGGCCGTGGTCAGTCGCGCATCGCCCGTCGCCCGGAGGCCGATCGCGCGAGCCGCGCTCGTCGCGTGTACGGCGCTCGTCGCATGCACGGCGCTCTCCGCCTGCGGCAGCACGCCGACCTCGGGGCCCACGCCCGAGGCGACCGGAGGAGGCGGTACCGTTGCGGGCACGCTCGCCCCGGACTTCACGGCGCGCGACATCGCGGGCAACACGTTCCGCCTGAGCGACCACCTCGGCAAGGAGGTGGTGCTCCTCGACTTCTGGGCGACCTTCTGCGAGCCCTGCAAGGCGGAGTTCCCGCACCTCGGTACGATGTACAAGGTGGAGCGCTCGAAGGGCCTCCTCGTCGTCGGCGTCGCGATGGACGGGCCCGAGACGGTGGCCGACGTCCCCGCGTTCGTGAAGCGCTTCGACGTGCCCTTCCCCGTCGTGACCGACGACGACTCGCGCATCGCGTCGCTCTACGATCCGCGTCGATCGATGCCGCTGAGCGTCCTGGTCGACCGGGGAGGGCGCATCGTCGCGGTGCGCGAGGGGTACGCGCCCGGAGACGAGACGCTCCTCGAGGCCGACGTCGACAAGGCGCTCGCAGCGGCCCCGCCCGAGCCGTGATCCGCACCGTCTGCGCCGCGCTGGGCACGATCGCGGTGCTGGTCGCGGGCGACGCCCTCGCCGCGGACGTCGGGAACGCCGGCGGGGCGCCCGTCGTCCTCGACGTGACCGAGACGACCGTGGTCGCGCAGCACTTCGATCCGCGGACGCCCTCGAACCAGGCGGCGCCCGGCGTCGTGACCGTCGAGGACAGCGGGTGGGGCGAGTGGATCAACCGCACCGACGCCGCGCTCCGCTGGCAGCACTGGACGGCGGGCCTTCGCCTCGATTCGTCGGTGTACTGGCGGCGACCCGCGGACGACGCGCTCTACAGGCGGGACTACCCCGCCTACGCGACGATCGTTCGCGCCGACGATCCTTCGCGGTTCCGGGACGCCGTCTATCCGGCGAAGCTCTGGGCGACGTACGCGACGCGCACTGTCGAGGTGACCGCCGGCGACTCGTACGTGCAGTTCGGGCGAGGGCTCACGCTCTCGATGCGCAAGGTGGACGAGCTCGGGATCGACACGACCGTCCGCGGCGGCAAGGTGCAGGTGAACGCCGACCCCTTCGCGGTGACGGCCATCGCAGGCCTCGCCAACCCGACGCGCGTCGACGAGGCGACCGGCAGGGCGCTCTTCGTGACGAGCGATCCGCGCCAGCCCGTCTTCGGGAGCGATCGCGTCGTGGGCCTCGATCTCCAGGCGGGCCGCGGCCTCCCCGTGACCCTCTCGACGCACTTCGTGCGCTTCACGCGGTGCGCGCCGTTCGCCCTGCAGCCGGGGGGCACCGTGGGCGACTCGCTCGCCACGAGCCCCGAGGCGGACACCTTCGCGACCGGCACGTGCAACGCACAGGACACCGACGTGTGGCTCGCGTCGCTCAACCCGACGCCGCGGGGCCTCCGCGCGCGCGACATCACGATGGCGGGCCAGTCGCTCGAGATCCCGAGCTTCGGCGGACACGGAAAGCTCTACCTCGAGGCCGCCGTGCAGCAGCGGCAGGAGCCCGTCGCCGCCGGCGTGGGCACGCTCGGGGGAGGCGCCCCTCCCGACGGCAACGCCCTCTACGCGGCGCTCTCCTTCGACGCCGGCCCCACGGCCACGACGCTCGAGCTCAAGAGCAACCGGAACTTCACGACCGTCGCCGCGTCGGTCGCGCAGCAGGCCCCCGAGCTCTCCATCGTCGGCTACTCGTTCCTGCCGCCGGCCGAGTCCTTCACGATGCTCGACGCCGAGGGCGTCGGCGACTTCAACGCGTGCGTGGAGGGCGGGCGCCTGCGCGAGGACGTGAACGTCTCGCGGTCGCTCCTCGTCTACGGGCAGGGCGTCTTCGCGTACTCGCAGACCGAGCAGCCGAACGGGAGCTGCGACGCGCTCGGGCGCACGATCACCTCGACGGGCATCGCGCCCGCGTCGGTAGAGGACGTCGTCGCCGACGGCATCGGCGGCGTCGAGTACACGTTCGACGACGCGCGGAGCCACGTGTACGTCTCGGGCGGAGCGCGCGACGACACGCGCCGCGACGACGTCGTGCAGTACCGCGAGCACCACCTCGAGTACTCGTTCGCGAAGTACCTGGGCGGCCCGTGGTCGATCGAGGTGCAGGGCCGCCACCGCCACCGCAAGGAGCAGGACTTCAACCTCGGCTCCGACGACCGCACGCCAGCCTGGTGGTACGAGGGCGAGAACACGGTCGCCCTCCGCATGGCCCCGAAGTGGGCCGTCACGCAGGGCTTCGAGTACACGACGCTCACCGGCCAGCCGCTCCTCTACTTCAACGGGTCGGTCCTCTACCGCATCCCGGGCGGCTCCAGCGTGCGCCTCTTCGTCGGTGAGCAGCGCGCCGCCTTCCGCTGCGCCAGCGGCATCTGCCGCTTCTTCCCCGCCTTCGAGGGAGCGCGCCTGGAGCTCACGGCGCGCTTCTAGCGGGGGAACGCGGCTGCGTTGCCGCCGTCGACGGTGAGGACACAGCCGGTCGTGGCGCGGGCACCCGCGAGGTAGACGAAGGCGTCGGCGACGTCGTCCGCGAGGACCTCGCGGGCGAGGAGGTTCGACTGGAAGTAGGCGTCGACCGAGAGGCCGCGGGCCTTGGCGCGCGACTCGACGACGCCGCCCCCGAAGAGCGCCGTGCGGATGCGGTCCGCGTTCACGGCGTTGGACCGGATGCCCTTCGCGCCGAGGTCGACGGCGTACTGCTTCATCAGCGCGACGAGCGCGCTCTTGGCCACCGCGTAGGGCCCGAACCCAGGCCCCGGGTTGAACGCCGCCTTGCTCGCGTTGAAGAGCAGGCACCCGCCGCGGCCTTGCGCCTCGAACACCTCCACCGCGTGCCGCGCCACGCGCGCGTGCGAGAGCGCGTTGAGCTCGATCGACGCACGGAGCGCCTTCTCGCCGTCCGCCGTCTCGAGCCGCCCCTCGGGCGCCGTGCCCGCGTTCGACACGACCACGTCGACGCCTCCCCACGCGCTCACGGTCCGCGCGAACGCGCCCCGCACCGCGTCCTCGTCGGTCACGTCCGCCACGATCATGAGGACGCGCTCCTTGCGGCCCTTCGCCGTCTTCTCGACGGCCGTCACGAGCGCGTCGAAGTCGCGATCGACCATCGCGACGTGCGCTCCCGCCCCGAGCAGTCGCTCCACCGTCGCCAGGCCGATGCCGCTCGCCGCGCCCGTCACGACCGCCACGCACCGCGCGAGCGGAGCCGGCGCCGCAGGCTTGATCTTCGCCTGCTCGAGGCTCCAGTACTCCACGTCGAAGAGGTCCGCGCGTGTGACCGGCGCGAACTTCCCGATGTCCGCCGCCGTCGACATGACGTCGATCGCGTGCTCGTACACGTCGAGCGCCACGTCCGCCTCGCGCGCCGTCGCCGCGACCGAGCACGCCCCGAACCCCGGCAGGAGCACGATGCGCGGCCACGGATCGAGCTTCTTCCGCGTCACCTTCTTCTGCCGGCACATGTCCTCGAAGTACGCGTCGTACTTGCGCGCGAACTCCTTCACCTCGCCCTCGAGCTGCTCGCCGAGCTTGGCCGGGTCGCCGTAGGCGGGCCGCTGCACGAGCATCGCCGCGGGCTTGGTCCGGATGACGTGGTCGGGCGTCACGCACCCGCGCTGCACGAGCTCCGCCACGTCTCGCCGCTCGAGGAAGCCGAGGATCGCCTGCGTCGCGCGCGTCCGCACGATGGGGCCCCTCTCGGGCGCGTCGCCTGCGAGCTTCGCCACCGCGCCTCGAAGACGCGGCAGGATCGTCGTCTCCCCCGCCTCGGCGCGCACGCCCGAGGTCAGCGCCACCGTCCCGCTCCGGTCGGCCGCGTAGAGCTCCGCCCTCGACACGGCGTCGATCGTCCGGTGGTAGCTCTCCTCGGCCGTCGCGCCCCACGTGAGCAGGCCGTGCTTCTCGAGCACCAGCACGGTGGGCTCGTCGTGCGCCGCGACGCGCTCGAACTCCTCGATGCAGCGCTTCGCGAGAGCGAACCCCGGCATCACGTACGGGATCCAGACGAGCCCCTTGCCGAAGAGCTGCGCGCAGATGCTCTTTCCGTCGGGCTGGTCGGCGATCGCGAGGATGGCGTCGGCGTGCGTGTGGTCGACGTACGTCGCGGGCAGGAACGCGTGGAGGAGCGTCTCGACGCTCGGCGTCGGCGCCGCCGCCTCGAGGAGGTTCGTGCGAAGCTCGTTGACCATCGCCTCGTCGGTCATCGCGTCGAGCTGCCGGAGGCGCCGGAGCGGCTCGAGGCGCACGGCCGGGTGCCCCGGCGGCTCGATGGTCGCGAGGTCCCAGCCCGAGCCCTTGATGTGGAGGACCTCGATCGTCTCGCCGAGCGCCGTCTTCGCCTGCGCCTTCACCGACGTGTTGCCGCCGCCGTGGACCACGAGCCCCGTGTCCGCTCCGATGATGCGCGCCGAGTACGTCCGCATCGCCAGCGCCTCGGACGCCCTTCCGGCGAGGCTCTCGACCATCCGGGCGGCGGCGTCGGCGTCGTAGCGGCTTTCCATGGGAGCGCACCCTAGCAAAGAGCGGCGAGCCGCAAAGGCGGAGAGCACGCTAGCCTCGCCCGCATGGCTGAGAAGGGCTGGGAGTCGCAGGAGTTCGCGGACACCTGGAAGAAGAAGGCCGCCGAGCGACGGACGCTGATGCACGCGCAGACGGAGGCGATGTTCGATGCCGCGGGAGTGAGGCCGGGAAGCCGCGTGCTGGAGCTCGGCACGGGGACGGGTGACACCGCGCTTCTCGCTGGAGAACGAGTGGGAGCGCAAGGAAGCGTGCTCGCGACGGACTTCTCGCCGTCGATGGTGCAGGCGGCGAAGGACGTCCTCCGGGAGGCGGGGACGGCCAACGTGACGGTACGGCAGATGGACGGGTCGGCCATCGACGTCGAGCCCGGGACGTTCGACGCGGTCATCGCGCGGCAGGTCCTCATGTTCCTCGACCGCGCGCGCGCCTTCGCCGGGATCCTCCGCGCGCTGAAGGGCGGGGGCCGCCTGAGCGCCGTCGTGTGGGGCCCCATCAACCAGAACCCCTTCCACGGTCTTGCCATCGCGGAAGGCCGGAAGCGGGGAGGATGGAACCCCGACGATCCGCCGCAGGTCGTCCGCGCCTTCGCGATCAACGAGGAGGGCGCGTGGACGACGTGGCTCGCGCAGGCGGGTTTCGTGGACGTGACGGAGAACGTCGTCCGGGGTGAGCGCCGCTTCGCGTCGCCCGAGGCCGCGTTCGAGGCGATGCGCGAGTCGCCCATCCACGCCGACCCGATCGAGCGCTTGGGAGAGCGCGAGAAGGAAGAGGCATGGGTCGAGCTCCGGCGCGTCTGCGAGGAGTACGGCGGCGTGTTCCCCACGGTCCACCTCGTGCTGAGCGCGCGAAAAGCGGAGTGACCTCAGTGGCGGGCCACGAGCTCGTCGCGGTCGACCTTCCGATCGAGGGCGCTGTGGATGTCCTTCAGCTGCCGTCCGTGCTCCATGATCGCGTCCTTCACGCGCCCGAACTCGGTGTCCATGTGGACGATGAGATTGTCGATTCGCTGGTTCACGGCGGCGAGCCCACCGTCCACCTTGGCGTCCAGGCCGTCGACCCTCGCGTCCAGGCGATCGACCCTCGCGTCGAGGCGATCGACCTTCGCGTCCAGGCGATCGACCTTCGCGTCGAGGCGATCGACCTTCGCGTCGACTGAGTCGATCTTGTCGTTCAGGGACGCAAACCCCTGCACGACCACTCTGTGCAGATCTTCGATCTCCATCGGTACCTCCCCCTTTGCCCCGGCCAGGTGCTGGCCGCAACGGTGAGCACGAGCACTCGGGGTGCCGTCATCCGGTCCGAGTGATCTCGCCATGTTGGGTCGTCGGGCGCCTGTCCCGGACAGATCCGGGGTTGTCGCGGGACAGGCCCCACGCGCGTTCCGAGGAGCGCCGGGGCGCGGTTGACACGGCCGGCCGAGGAAGGTAGCTGTGTCGGCCCCCAGGCGCGTAGCTCAGTGGTAGAGCACTACCTTGACACGGTAGGGGTCGGAGGTTCGAAACCTCTCGCGCCTACAAAGATTCCGCAGGGTTCGGGACGTGCGGAGAGTTCTCGGACGGCGGATCTGCCACGCGAGCTGCCACGCCGAAGGGCGTTGGCGAAGACGACGTCTGCGCCGGGGGCGCGGGGAAGAGCCTGATCACCCGGGCGAGCGCCCCGGTCTTCTCGGCGTCAGGGATGGTCGAGTCGTGCGGGTGCATCTTCGGGTCGTTGTGCGACTTGATCGCCTGGGCCACGAGCTGCGAGAGGCCCTCCTCTGTCTTCTTGCTCCTCACGAGCGAGACGATCGAGGCCAGGGTCTTCGCGACCTGCTCGGCGGTCCGACGCAGCAACCGGCCGCCCTTCGCCCTGGCGGGAGAGGATGCGCGTCCCGCAGTGCATCGCGTGGCCTCCGGCGATCGAAGTGCGCGCGACATTGCCTGGCTAAATTGACCCTTAGACTAAATCGAGTTTAATCTTCTACCCATGACGACCAAGGCGCGGCGCGCGGACGGAGAGGCGACCCGCGCGCGCATCCTCGATGCAGCGACGAAGCTCATCGCGGCGTCGGGGTTCGCGTACGCGTCGAACAAGGCGATCGCCGCGAAGGCGGGCGTGGACCTCGCATCGCTCAACTACCACTTCGGAAGTCGCGGCGGACTCTACGAAGCCGTCCTGGTCGAGGCGCATCGGAGGCTCGCGCCCATCGAGGATCTCGAGCGCATCGCGGCGGCGGATGTGCCTGCGCAGGAGAAGCTCCGCGCGCTCATCGAGAAGGTGCTCTCCCCCCGTAGTGCAGCTGCAGGTCGATACGCCAGCGTCGTTGCGCGCGAGGTGCAGTCGCCGTCGATCCACCTGCGCGTGCTCGAGCGGCGCGAGATCGCGCCGAAGCTGGGTGTCGTGCTCTCGATCCTCGAGGAGATCACGGGGATCCCCAGAGAAGACCCCGCGCTCCTTCGCTGCCTCGTCAGCGTCGCTGCGCCTTGCGTGATGATGGTGGTCGGTAGGCGCCTCGCTACGCTGGCGACGATCGCCGCGATGCCACACGACGTGCTCGTGGCGCATCTCCACACCTTCGCGCTGGCCGGCCTGCAGGCGCTCGGCCGAGAGCACGCGGCATCGAAGAAGGCCACACGCGCGCGCCGCGAAACGTGACGTCACGCCCGTAGACCAAATCGAATTGAAAGTTGGATCTTGCCGCGAGCCCCGATGAAAAAGCTCCTTCCCATCGCAATCCTGCTGCTCGTCGGTGCCGGGCTCGCGGTTTGGGCTTGGCGGCGCGGGCACCGAACGGGTGACGCGAACGAGATCGTCCTCCACGGCAACGTGGACGTCCGGCAGGTCTCCCTCGCGTTCGAGGGCAGCGGCAGGCTCGTCGAGCTTCGAGCCGAAGAAGGCGACCGGGTGAAGGCCGGCGACGTGCTCGCCGTGCTCGACACGAAGACGCTCGAGCTCCAGGCGCGCCAGATCGAGGCCGACGCCGAGGTGCGGCGCCAAACGCTCCTGCGCCTCCGCAACGGCTCGCGTCCGGACGAGATCGCCCGCGCGCGCAGCCAGTTGAAGGGCGCCGAGGCGGACGCGCAGCGCGCCGAGCGAGACCTCGCGAGCGCCGAGAAGCTGCGCGCCTCGGGCTCGCTCAGCGAACAAGAGGACGAGCACGCCGAGAGCGCTGCCGAGGTCGCGTCGACGAAAGCGGACGACCTGCGTGCCGCGCTCCACCTGGCGATGCTCGGCTCTCGCAAAGAGGACGTGGCCGGCGCGGCCGCCCAACTCGAGGAGGCAGAGGCGCAGCTCGCGCTACTACGCCACCAGATCGATCTCGGCCAGCTCCACGCGCCGGGCGACGCCGTCGTCCGCTCGCGGCTGCTCGAGCCAGGCGACATGGTCACGCCGCAGCGCGCCGTCTTCGCGCTCGCGGTGACGCAGCCCAAATGGATCCGCGTCTTCGTGAGCGAGCCGGACCTCGGCAAGATCAAGCCGGGCATGCCCGCGCGCGTCCTCACCGACAGCCAGCCGAACCAACCGATCGCCGGCAGGGTGGGGTTCATCTCGTCAGTCGCCGAGTTCACGCCCAAATCCGTGCAGACCGAAGAGCTCCGCACCAGCCTCGTCTACGAGGTTCGCGTCGTCGTCGAGGACACAGCCGAGGTGCTGCGTCTGGGTCAACCCGTCACCGTCCACCTCCCGCTGGCTGGGCCATGAGCGACGGCGCGACGGTCGTCGCCGAAGCGCTCACGAAGAACTTCGTCGGGCCTACCGGCGTCACGTTCGCCGCAGTCGACGGGATGTCGCTCACCGTCCGCGCGGGTGAGCTCACCGCTCTCGTCGGGCCGGACGGCGCGGGAAAGACGACGCTCCTGCGCATGTTCGCGGGGCTGCTCGCACCGAGCGCCGGTGCGCTCCACGTGCTCGGCATCGACGTCGTCCGAGATCCGCAGCGCGTGCAGGACCGCATCAGCTACATGCCGCAGCGCTTCGGTCTCTACGAAGACCTCAGCGTGCAAGAGAACTTGGACCTCTACGCGGACCTTCACGGCGTCCCGCAAGAAGCGCGACGGACGCGGTTCGCGCGCATGCTCCACATGACCGACCTCACGCGCTTCACGGAGCGACCTGCCGGAGCGCTCTCCGGAGGCATGAAGCAGAAGCTCGGCCTCGCGTGCACGCTCGTGCGCTCGCCGGATCTGCTTCTCCTCGACGAGCCCAGCGTGGGGGTCGACCCGCTGTCGCGCCGCGAGCTGTGGCAGATCGTGAAGCAACTCGTCGACGACGAAAAACTCGGCGTGGTCGTGAGCACCGCGTACATGGACGAAGCCGAGCGCTGCGCGAACGTGTTCGTGATGAGCAAGGGCCGCGTGCTCGCGGACGGCCCGCCCGAGCGCTTGCGAGAGCGCGCTCGCGGCCTGACGTTCACCGCGTCGCCGCCCGGCGACGTGGCGGCTCGCGACCTACAGGTAAAGCTCATCGACGCGCCGGACGTCATCGTCGACGCGGTGCCGAGGGGCGGCGGCGTGCGGTTCATCCGCCAGCCGAACGCCAACGAAGCGAAGCTCGCTGAGTTGCTGCGCGGCGTCGCGTGCGAGCCGCGGCCCGCGGAGCTCGAGGACGCGTTCATGATGCTCCTTCACGAGCAGGCGAAGGACGAGGTCGAGCCGCCGGCGTCCGCCGTGCGATCCGGTGCCGAGGTCGGCGCGCGCGAAGAGCCGATCATCGTCGTGCGCGATCTCGTGCGAAAATTCGGCGACTTCACCGCGGTCGCGAGCACGTCGTTCGACGTGGCGCGCGGGGAGATCTTCGGCCTCCTCGGTCCGAACGGTGCCGGGAAGACGACGACGTTCCGCATGCTCTGCGGCCTGCTCCCGGCGACGAGCGGCCACCTCGAGGTCGCCGGTCGCGACCTGCGCACCGCGCGTGCCGCAGCTCGCGCGCGCATCGGCTACGTCGCGCAGAAGTTCTCGCTCTACGGCAACCTCACCGTGCGCGAGAACCTCGAGTTCTTCGGCGGCGCGTACGGCCTCCGCGGCAAGACGCTGCGCGCCCGCGTCGGTGCGGTCCTCGAAGAGTTTGCGCTCGAGCCGTCCGCTGTGAGTGGCGTCTTGCCGACCGGCTACAAGCAGCGCCTCGCGATGGCGACGGGGCTCTTGCACGAGCCCGACATCCTCTTCCTCGACGAGCCGACGAGTGGCATCGATCCGCTCGCGCGGCGCAAGTTCTGGCGGACGATAACCGCGCTCGCCAAGAGCGGCGTGACGATCATCGTCACCACGCACTTCATGGAGGAGGCCGAGTACTGCGATCGCATCGCCATCCAAGACGC
>DASXDU010000004.1:0-203220 GCA_036490515.1 Polyangiaceae bacterium | reverse complement strand
GCCCCCGCGGAGCGCCCGAAGCCCCTCGAAGTCGAGGTGGAGGAAGTCCCGGAACCGCCCGCGCCCACACTCGCGCCCGCGCCCGCGCCCGCGCCCGCGCCCACGCCCATGCCCACGCCCGCGCCCTTGCCCACGCCCGCGCCCGCGCCCACGCCCGCGCCCGCGCCCACGCCCACGCCCACGCCCACGCCCCACGCCCACGCCCCACGCCCACGCCCGGCCTGCGCGATTCCCCCTCCCGCGGTACAACTCTTCCCCGTGCACCCGGACCTCTTCACGCTCGCCGGGATCGCCTTTCCCTCCTACTTCGTCCTGCTCGTCTCGGGCTTTCTCTTCGCCACGGCAGCGGGAGCCCTCTGGGCGCGCCGCATCGGCCTCAGCGCCGACGTCATCGTCGACCTCGGTCTCGCGATGCTCCTCGCCGGCGTCGCGGGCGGGCGCATCCTCCACGTCTTCGCGGACGGCTACTTCTGGGACTACGTCCACCTCTGCACGGACCCTTCCGCCGTGAACTGGCCGCTCGACGCGCAGGAGTGCATCTCGGCGTCGTACGGCGGCGTCTGGGACGCCGCGAAGGGGCTCTGCCACCCGAAGACCGCGGACTGCTTCGCGTGGGCGAAGTTCTGGGCGGGCGGCCTCACGTACTACGGGGGCTTCGTCGGGGCGACGCTCGCCGCGTGGGTGCTCCTCCGGCGCGACAGGTTCCCGTTCTGGAAGGCGGCCGACATGGCGGGCTTCGCCGTGCCGCTGGGCCTCGGCTTCGGGCGCATGGGGTGCCTCATGGCCGGGTGCTGCTTCGGCGCGACGTGCGATCTGCCGTGGGCCATGGCCTTCCCGTGGCGCAGCGCCGCGAGCGAGGAGCAGTTCAAGGCGCACCTCCTCCCCAGCGCGAAGCTCTGGAGCCTGCCCGTCCACCCGACGCAGGTCTACGAGTCGGCCGCGTGCATCGGCATCGCCGCCGTGTGTCTCCTCTGGGTGCACCCGCGCAAGCGCTACGACGGCCAGGTCTTCGCCGCGTTCCTCGCGCTCTACGCGGTCGCGCGGTTCGTCCTCGAGTTCCTCCGGCGCGACGATCGCGGCGGGATGCTCGGCCTCTCGACGTCGCAGCTCGTCGGCATCGCGCTCGTCGCGGCCGCCGGCGCCATCCACGTGGTGCGCGGCGTCCGGGCGCGGCCTGGGAGGAACCCGCCCGCGGCGCTACCCTCGGCCCCCACATGACGGCACGCACGGCACGCATCCTCGACGGCAAGGCGCTCGCAGAGACGGTACGCGCGGAGGTCCGCGCCGGGGTCGATGCGTTCCGGAGCAAGCACGGGCGCGTCCCCGGGCTCGACGTCGTCCTCGTGGGCGACGACCCGGCGAGCGCCGTCTACACGCGCAACAAGGAGAAGGCCTCGAACGAGGTCGGGATGCGCGGCACGCTCCACGTCCTCCCGGCGACGACGAGCGAGGCCGATCTCGTGGCGCTCGTCCGGAGCCTCAACGACGACCCGGCCATCGACGGCATCCTCGTCCAGCTGCCGCTCCCGAAGGGCATCGACGCGCAGAAGGTGCTCGACCTCGTCGCGCCCCAGAAGGACGTGGACGGCTTCCACCCGGTCAACGCGGGCCTGCTCCTGCTCGGCCGGCCGGGCGCGCTCGTCGCGTGCACGCCGACCGGGTGCATGCGCCTGCTCGCGCTCGCGGACGCGAAGCTCCAGGGCGCCAGCGCCGTCGTCGTCGGGCGGAGCAACATCGTCGGCAAGCCGATGGCGCAGCTCCTCCTCGCCGCGAACGCCACCGTCACGATGGCCCACTCGAAGACGCGCGACCTGCCCGCCGTCTGCCGCCAGGCCGACGTCCTCATCGCGGCCGTCGGGCAGAAGGAGATGGTGCGCGGCGACTGGATCAAGCCCGGCGCGGTCGTCATCGACGTCGGGATGAACCGCGCTCCCTTGCCCGACGGCAAGACGAAGCTCTACGGCGACGTCGCGTTCGAGGAGGCGAAGCAGGTCGCGGGCGCCATCACGCCCGTCCCCGGCGGCGTCGGGCCGATGACGATCGCGATGCTCCTCGCGAACACGCTCGAGGCGGCGAAGCGGCGCGCGGGAGGCTGAGGCGCCGCCGCAGGAGGCGCGAACGGCGCCGGGAGGGGCGCGGTGCGCGCCGCCGCGTCAGGGGCACGTCTGCGACTGGCACCCCTCGTACTGGGTGGCGCAGTTCGTCGTGATGCAGGAGGTGCACCCCGCGCTCGTCGGGTCGCTGCACTGGCTCTCGCAGCTGTTCTGGAGGCAAGTGACGAACGAGATGAGCGGCCCCGAGGCGCTCGGGCAGCTGTCGGCGAAGCACGTCTGCTCGCAGTCGGGCGGCGACGCCTGCAGGCCGTCGATGCCGCCGACCTGGCTCCCGCAGTTCTGAAGGCAGGTGAGCGACGCGCTGCAGGTCGCGGTGCCGGTGCCGAACATGTCGGGGTCGTTGAAGCAGAAGTCCGCGAGCTGACCCATCTCGGGGTAGTAGGTCCCGATGAACATGCACATCTCGTTGGTCTGCGCGCTCTGGCCAGCGAAGTAGTCCTGCGTCCCGGCGCTGTTGTCGTAGTCGCACTCGAAGCGAATCAGGGAGCCGCCCTTGATGGGCATCGTCAGCTGGGCGTTGTCCGGGCTCGACCAGCTGTCGGACGTGTAGAAGCTGCTCGTCGCGAGCTGGTCGGGCGCCGAGTCGTTCCACGCGCTGTAGCCGACGCCCCGCGAGTGGTAGTGCGACGAGGCGTAGAGCAGCGTTATGTCGCTGGGGATCGGGCAGCGCATCGACGCCTTCGCGGTGCTGCCCGCGGGCACGTCGATGAACGGGTCGTAGAAGAAAATGATACCCGCCTGCTGCTGGATGTCGTCGCCGTCCGTGTCGAACGTGAGGTCCACGTTGACCTTGGCGTCGAGCGCGGTGGCGCCGGCGTTCAGGTAGTGCACCTGGAAGATGAGCACCTCGTTCGGCACGGCCGGCAAGCCGACGCCCGTGGGCATGGTCTCGCCGCCGGTCGGCGTTTGCGCGCCGTAGAGGACACCCGTGGCGTCGTTCATGATCTTGTTGCCGGTCCCCTCGTAGCAGTCCTGCATCTGGTCGCCGCCCGGTGGGATGCTCGTGAGGGCGGTCGTGTAGAGGAGCAGGTGATGGCTGCCTGGCGTGTAGTCGTGCTGGGCCTGCACCATCCACTCCTTCGCGTCGGGCAGCTGTACGTACTTGCACTCGAACTCCTCGCCGCCGCCCGGGACGTTCGTCTCCATCTGGAAGGAGACCGTCGTCAGGTTGCCGGCGTCGTAGGGGAGCCCGCCCCCGCCGTCGCCCGCGCTGCCGCCGCTGCTGCCCGTGCCCCCGCCGCTGCTCGCGCCTCCCCCTCCGTCGTCGCCGCTCGCGGCCGCCCCTCCGGGGCTCGACGCGGACGAGCAGCCGACGGCGAGGGCGACGGCACCGAGGGCCGCGAGAGCTGCGAGACCGGGCGTGGCGGGAACGAAGAGGCGCATGTCGGGGTGGGCTCCTTGAGGAGAGGAATGTACGGCACCCATTGTTGCGAACCCGTGGAGGGAAGCTCGTCCCAAGCCCCTCTCGACGGCGCGGGCCGCTACGCTCGAAAGGATGGGGACGGAGCCGGCCACCCGCGTCCTGGTCGTGGAAGACGACGCGAACATGGCGGCCGGGGTGGTGCGGGGGCTGCGCGGGGCGGGGCTGGACGTCGAGCGGTCCACCGACGGAGCGGACGCGGCGCGGCGGATGCTGGCCGAGAGGTACGACATCGTGGTCCTCGACCTGATGCTGCCAGGGCTCGCCAGCGCGACCCCCGGGGCAGCGGCCTGGGACTCGCCATCACGAGCGAGGTGTGCAAGCGCTGCGGCTGGAGCCTCGCGTTCGAGGCGGAGACTCCCCGCGGGCTGCGCGTGACGGTCAGAGGAGCTTGTCGATGATGCGGTCGAGCGCGTCGAGGTCGGCGTAGGGGATCGCGATCTCGCCCTTGTTGCCGCGGTCGCGCACTTCGACCTTCGTCCCGAGGCCGCGCGCGAGGCGGGCCTCGAGATCGCGGACGCTGGCGCTCTTGTCGCTGCCGCCGCCGGCGGAGGCACCCTTCTTCTTCGGCTGGACGCGCGACCGGACGAGCGCCTCGGTCGCACGCACGCTCAGCTGGCCTCGCAGCGCGCGTTCCGCCAGCTCCTCGATGAGCGACGTCTCGCCCGCGCCGAGGAGCGCGCGCGCGTGTCCCTCGGTGAGCTCGCCCCCGACGACCTTCGCGCGGACCCGCGCCGGGAGCTTCAGCAGGCGCAGGCCGTTGGTGATCGTCGTCCGGTCCTTGCCGAGGCGCTCGGCGAGGGCCTCCTGGGTGTAGCCGTGCTCCTTCACCAGGCGGTCGAACGCCTCGGCGAGCTCGATGGGGTTGAGGTCTTCCCGCTGGACGTTCTCGATGAGCGCGAGCTCGAAGGCGTCCTTCGCGCTCACGTCCTTCACGACGACGAGCGCCTCGCGCATCCCCGCCTTCTGGAGGGCGCGCCACCGCCGCTCGCCGGCGATGAGCTCGAACCTGTCGCCGCCCCCGGGCGGGCGCCGCACCACGAGCGGCTCGACGAGGCCGTGCTCGCGGATGCTCGTCGCGAGCTCCTCGATCTTCTGCGGATCGAAGTGCTGCCGGGGCTGGCCCTTCTGCGGGACGATCTTCTCGAGCGGGCAGGTGAAGACGTTCTTGTCGCCGTACCCGGCGGGGGCCGCCGCGGGAGCCGCAGGCAGGAGCGCATCGAGGCCGCGGCCGAGGGCGCGGCGCTTCGGGTCGGCGGCGCTCATCGGGCCGGGGCCACCTTCGCGCGGGGCGCGGCGGTGCCCTCGCGCGCCAGGAGCTCGCGAGCGAGCGAGAGGTAACCCTGGGCGCCCTTCGACTGCACGTCGTAGAGGAGGGCGGGCTTGCCGTGGGACGGCGCCTCGCTCAGGCGCACGTTGCGCGGGATGATCGACTCGAACACGAAGAAGTGACGGCGGACCTCGTCGGCCACCTGGTGGGCGAGGTTGTTGCGCGGGTCCCACATCGTCAGCACGATGCCCTCCAGCTCGAGGCGTGGGTTCATGCCGTTGCGCACGCGGTCGATGGTCGCCATGAGCGCGGTGAGCCCCTCGAGCGCGTAGTACTCGCACTGCATCGGCACGAGCACGCGATCGGCCGCGGCGAGCGCGTTGACCGTGAGGATGCCGAGCGACGGCGGGCAGTCGACGAAGACGTAGTCGAAGCCCTCGACCGCAATGGCCTCCGCGAGCGCCGAGCGCAGCTTGAACTGTCGCTCGGGGTCGTCGACCAGCTCGATCTCGACGGCCACGAGGTCCTGCTTGCTGGGCACGAGCTGGAGGTTCGCCAGCTCGGTAGGCACCGTCACGTCGCGGAGCGAGGCCCGCCCGATGAGCGCGTCGTAGACGCTGTTCTCGACCGTGCGCGGCGAGACCCCGACGCCGCTGCTCGCGTTGCCCTGGGGATCGAGGTCGACCAGCAGCGTCTTGCGCTCCGCGGCCGCGACGCTCGCGGCGAGGTTCACCGCGGTCGTCGTCTTCCCGACCCCGCCCTTCTGGTTGACCACGGCGATCACCTTCGCCGGGCGCGCGCTCCTCATCGTCGCGCTTCTCTAGCGCGGTTCGCTGCCGGGAGGAACGAACGCGGCGGGCAATGCTCCTCCGGATGGCTCTCGTGAGGCGAACGATGCAATTCGTCGCAGCTTTCTTCGAGTGCGCTCATGTGCGTAGTACGTTGTGCCCAGATGTAGGACAACTCGCAACGCCGACGAGGGTGAAAAGACGATGCTCCAGCGGTTCGTGCAAGTGCTCCAGGGTGACGATCGGGACGACGCGCAGAGCGAGGTCCTTCGCCGCTTCTGGACGCGGGCCAAGCCGCTCCCCGTCCGTTTCGAGCAGGTCCGCGGTTCCGGTGCAGGGGTCGTCGACCTCGCGCAGTGGAGCCGGAGTCGCCGCGTCGATCGCTGAGACGCGCGCCGGCTCGCGTCGCCTGCCCCGACGAGGCAGGCGACACGCACGGCCGGCGTGACTGACGACACGAACGAGAAGACGAGGACGAGAGGAACCCGAGGCGCTGCCCGGGATGGAGGAGAGCCATGTCGATGCCCAAGAACTACAGGACGATCGAGGAGTTCGAGCGCGAGGAGCTGCGGCCGCAGTACAAGGTCGGCTTCTCGTTCGATGACCTCATGCAGGAGACGATGCTGCACGAGAACGATCTCCTCTTCGACGACCAGCACGACGAGTACGAGGCCGTCGACGACGACGACGACGAGTAGCCACGGCGCGCGCCGGGGGCGCAGCTGCGCTCCCCCCCGCGCGCTCATTGCTTAGCGGGACCTGCCGACTCCTCCCGCGGGCCCCGCTTGCCCCCCGGATCCACGCCTCGGATCCGGGGGCTCTTTTTTTGGGGCCCGCGCGTCCTTCGGCGAGGACGCCCTATTTGCTTTCACCGCGGCTGCCACTACCCTGCCGCGTCCCATGCAAGTCCAGGTCGCACGCCTCTCGCCCGTGATGTTGGAGCTCGCCGTCGAGGTTCCTGCCCCCGACGTGAAGGCCGAGGTCGAGAAGGCGTACTCGACGCTCCAGCGCAAGGCGCACGTGAAAGGCTTCCGTCCCGGCAAGGCGCCGCGGCAGATCCTCGTCCGGCTCTACGGCCCGCAGGTCGCGAGCGACGTGATCAACGCGCTCGTCAACCAGACGTTGCCCAAGGCGCTCGACGAGCAAAAGGTGCAGCCGATCAACCAGCCGCAGGTCGAGGCGGGGTCGTTCGAGCCGGCGACCGCCTTCTCGTACAAGGCCCGCTTCGAGGTCCAGCCCGAGGTGGAGACCGTCGTCTACGAGGGGTTCCAGCTCTCGCGGCCCCCGACCACCGCAGACGAGAAGATGGTGGACGAGCAGATCGAGCTCCTGCGCAAGCAGCACGCCCGGCTCGAGGCGCCGGAGCCCGCGCGCGCGGCCCAGAAGGGGGACGTGGTGACGGTCGACTTCACGCTCGACGTCGACGGTGTCCCCATGAAGGAAGCCGCTGGCGAGGGGATCCAGCTCGAGCTCGGCGGCGGCCAGGTCCTGCCCGAGCTCGACGAGGCGCTCGTCGGGAAGAAGCTCGACGAGGCGTTCGACGTCGAGGCCAAGCTGCCCGACAACAATCCCCGTGAAGAGCTGCGAGGCAAGCCGTCGAAGTTCCACGTGAAGGTGAAGGACCTGAAGCAGCGCATCCTGCCGGCGCTCGACGACGAGCTGGCCAAGGACGTCGGCAACTTCCAGACGCTCGTCGAGCTCCGCGCCGACATCCACACGAAGCTGCAGAAGATGCTCAAGGACGCGTCGGATACGTCCGTCGCCGAGCAGATCGTCGAGCAGCTCAACGAGAAGAACCAGCTCGAGGTCCCGCCGACCCTCGTCGAGCAGCAGTGCCGGATGATGGAGATGGAGATCCTGCAGAACGCGCGGCGCCGCGGGCAGCGCCCGACGCAGGAGGACTTCCAGAAGATCCACGGCCAGGTGCACGCGGACTCCGAGAGGAAGGTCCGCGCCGGGCTCCTGATGGCGGCGATCGCGAAGAAGGTGGGCTTCGTCATCGGCGAGGAAGAGATCGCGAAGGGGATCGAGGAGCTCGCCGCCGAGACCGGGAAGAACGTCGCGAAGGTCCGCGCGGAATACGCCGACCCCCAGCGCCGTCAGGTCCTCATGGGGATGATCCTCGAGGACAAGGTGCTCGACGTCATCGAGTCGAAGGCGACCATCCGCGAGGGTCATCCGGAGCCGAAGAAGGGCGACGCCGCCGGCGAGGCCGGGACGAAGTCGCAGGAACCGGCATCCAAGGCTAAGAAGAAGGGCAAGGCGAAGGAAGGGGAGAGCGAGGAAACGCGATGACCACCAAGCGTCCCGAGAACCGCAGCCAGGCGATCCGCGTCATCGAGTCGGCGCGCGACTTCATCCCGTACCCGACGGTCGTCGAGACCACGCACCGGGGGGAGCGAAACTGGGACATCTTCAGCCGCCTGCTGAAGGACCGGATCGTCTTCCTCGGGACGGAGGTGAACGACGACGTCGCCAACATCATCATCGCCCAGTTTCTCTTCCTGGAGAGCGAGGATCCCGACAAGGAGATCATGCTCTACATCAACAGCCCCGGCGGCGTGGTGACGAGCGGCCTCGCCATCTACGACACGATGCAGTACGTGCGCTCGACGGTGAGCACGACGTGCCTCGGGATGGCAGCGTCGATGGCGGCGGTGCTTCTGACGGCCGGGGCGAAGGGCCGCCGCACGGCGCTCCCGAATGCGCGGATGATGATCCACCAGCCGCTCGGCGGCGCGCGCGGCCAGGCGACGGACATCGAGATCCAGGCGCGCGAGATCCGCCACATGAAGGAAACGATCACGGAGATCCTGGCCAGCGCGACAGGCAAGGCGAAGGATCTCATCCACAAGGACATCGACCGCGACTTCTACATGAGCGCCCCGCAGGCCAAGGACTACGGGCTCATCGATGACGTACTGCCTCCCCGCAAGAAGGGCGAGGGCGCGGCGAGCGAGAAGCGCGACCGCTAGTTCGCGCGGAGGTTCGCATACGACGAACCGCGGCAAATCCCGGGCCCCACCGCATGCCACAAGCTTGCGACGCTCGGAGGCCGGGTCTAAGCTTTTCCACGAGGGCGAGCACTTGGAACGCAGACGGGACGATCACCAGAACGGCAATCTGAACTGCTCCTTCTGCGGCAAGTCGCAGAAGGAGGTGAAGAAGCTCATTGCCGGGCCCACCGTCTACATCTGCGACGAGTGCATCGGCCTCTGCAACGACATCATCGCCGAGGAAGTCGAGAAGGACGAGCCGTACGCCGGGTCCGCGCCGGTCCCGAAGCCGAGCGAGATCAAGTCGATCCTCGACGACTACGTCATCGGGCAGGAGCGCGCGAAGAAGATCCTCGCCGTCGCCGTCCACAACCACTACAAGCGCATCGACTCGCGCGTCAGCGCCGACGACGTCGAGCTGTCGAAGTCGAACATCCTCCTGCTCGGGCCCACCGGCACGGGCAAGACGCTCCTCGCGCAGACGCTCGCGAAGATCCTCAACGTCCCTTTCGCCATCGCCGACGCGACCACGCTGACCGAGGCCGGCTACGTGGGCGAGGACGTCGAGAACATCATCGTCCAGCTGCTCCAGAACGCCGACCACGACGTCGAGCGCGCGCAGCGCGGCATCGTCTACATCGACGAGATCGACAAGATCAGCCGCAAGGGCGACAACCCGAGCATCACGCGCGACGTCTCGGGCGAGGGCGTGCAGCAGGCGCTGCTGAAGATCATCGAGGGCACCGTCGCGAACGTTCCCCCCAAGGGCGGGCGCAAGCACCCCCAGCAGGACTTCCTGCAGGTCGACACGACGAACATCCTCTTCATCTGCGGCGGGGCGTTCGTCGGCCTCGAGCAGATCGTGCAGCGTCGCATCGGCCAGTCGACGCTCGGCTTCGGCGCCGACATCAAGAGCAAGAAGGACTACAAGCTCGGCGAGCTGCTCGAGCGGGTCCAGCCCGAGGACCTTCTCAAGTTCGGCTTGATTCCTGAGTTCATCGGCCGCCTCCCCGTGCTCGCGACCCTCCACGAGCTCAACGAGGAGGCCCTGGTCGACATCCTCACGAAGCCGAAGAACGCGCTCGTGAAGCAGTACCAGAAGCTCTTCGAGATGGACGGCGTGAAGGCCAAGTTCACCAAGGGTGCTCTTCAGGCGGTCGCGAAGGAAGCGCTCGTTCGCCAGAGCGGCGCGCGCGGGCTGCGCGCCATCATCGAGCACTCGATGCTCGACATCATGTACGACATCCCGTCACGGAGCGGCATCAAGGAAGTGGTCGTCAACGAGGACGTGATCACGAAGCACGAGCCGCCGCTCATCGTGTACCAGAAGGAAGCGGAGCTCGCGTAAGGGCGCTACGCTGGGCGGCCCGATGTTCTTCAACAAAGAAAACGAGGGCAAAGGGCCCCCGAGCGCGCGCAGGCGGACGGTCCCGCTCCTCCCGCTGCGGGACATCATCGTCTTTCCGCACATGGTGTCGCAGCTGTTCGTCGGGCGAGAGCGCTCGATCAACGCGCTCGACGCGGCGATGGCGCGCGACAAGGACATCTTCCTCGCTGCGCAGAAGAACGCGAAGACCAACGAGCCCACGCCGGAGGACATCTTCACGGTGGGCACGCTCGGTACCGTCATGCAGCTCTTGCGGCTGCCCGACGGGACGGTGAAGGTCCTCGTCGAGGGAAAGAAGCGCGCGCGCATCAAGCGCTTCGCGCAGACCGACGAGTTCTTCCTCACGGAGGTCGACGAGATCCCCGAGGCCTGGCAGCGCGGCGTCGAGATCGAGGCCCTGATGCGCAGCGTGCAGGCTGCGTTCGAGATGTACGTGAAGCTGAACAAGAAGGTTCAGCCCGAAGTGCTCATGAGCGTGCAGACGATCGACGATCCGGCGCGCCTGTCGGACACGATCGTCGCCAACCTTCCGACCATCAAGCTCTCCGACCGCCAGCAGCTCCTCGAGATGGAGGACGCGAGCAAGCGGATGGAGCGTCTCCACGAGCTGATGCAGGCCGAGATCGAGATTCTCCAGGTGGAGAAGAAGATCCGCTCCCGCGTCAAGAAGCAGATGGAGAAGACGCAGAAGGAGTACTACCTAAACGAGCAGATGCAGGCCATCCAGAAGGAGCTGGGTGGCGGGGAGCGTGACGAGTTCAAGAACGAGATCCAGGAGATCGACGAGACCCTCAAGACCAAGCGGATGTCGAAGGAGGCATCCACGAAGGTCAAGAAGGAGCTCAAGAAGCTCAAGATGATGCACCCGACGAGCGCCGAGGCGACCGTCGTACGCAACTACATCGACTGGATCATCACGCTGCCCTGGTACGAGAAGACCGAGGAGACCTACGATCTCTCCAAGGCCGACGAGATCCTCGAGGAGGACCACTACGGCCTGAAGAAGATCAAGGAGCGCATCCTCGAGTACCTCGCGGTGCAGGCTCTCACGAAGAAGCTCAAGGGCCCGGTGCTCTGCTTCGTCGGTCCGCCGGGCGTGGGCAAGACGAGCCTCGCGAAGAGCATCGCGCGGGCGACGGGCCGCAAGTTCGTGCGGCTCTCGCTCGGCGGCGTCCGCGACGAGGCCGAGATCCGCGGCCACCGGCGCACGTACATCGGCGCGATGCCGGGGAAGCTGATCCAGAGCCTGCGCAAGGTCGGGACGAACAACCCGGTGT
Organism: Polyangiaceae bacterium; assembly: GCA_036490515.1. GTDB lineage: Bacteria > Myxococcota_A > Polyangia > Polyangiales > Polyangiaceae > Palsa-1150. Next base: position 191,968 of record DASXDU010000004.1, on the reverse strand, counting down.
TCCTGCTCGACGAGGTCGACAAGATGTCGACCGACTTCCGCGGCGACCCCGCGGCGGCGCTCCTCGAGGTGCTCGACCCCGAGCAGAACAACAACTTCAACGATCACTACCTCGACCTCGATTACGACCTGTCGGACGTGATGTTCATCACGACGGCGAACACGCTGGGCGGCATCCCGATCCCGCTCCAGGACCGCATGGAGATCATCCAGCTCTCCGGCTACACCGAGTTCGAGAAGCTCAACATCGCGGTGAAGTACCTCGTGCCCCGCCAGCGCAAGGAGTGCGGGCTCGACGAGGTGCCGTTCTCCGTCACCGAGAACGCCATCCGCACGATCATCCACCACTACACGAAGGAGGCGGGCGTCCGCTCCCTCGAGCGCGAGATCGCCAGCGTCTCGCGCAAGGTGGCGCGGCAGGTCGTCGCCGACGGCAAGGAGAAGCCCATCGAGGTCGCGGCGAAGGACGTGCCCAAGTACCTCGGCGTCCCCAAGTTCCGCGTCGGCAAGAAGGAAGAGCACGACGAGATCGGCCTGACGAACGGGCTCTCGGTCACGTCGAACGGCGGGGGCGAGCTCCTCGCGTGCGAGGTCGCCGTCGTCGCCGGCAAGGGGAAGCTGGTCATCACGGGCCTGCTCGAGAAGGGGATGGAGGAGAGCGCGCAGGCCGCGATGAGCTACGTCCGCTCGCGCGCCGAGGCGCTGGGCCTCGAGCCGGACTTCTACGCCAAGGTCGACGTCCACGTGCACTTCCCGGAGTTCGTCCGGAAGGACGGCCCGAGCGCGGGCGTGACGATGGCGACGAGCCTCGCGAGCTCGCTCATCAAGGTTCCGGTGAAGCGCGACCTCGCGATGACGGGCGAGATCACGCTCCGCGGCCGGGTCCTTCCCATCGGCGGTCTCAAAGAGAAGCTCCTCGCCGCCCACCGCAGCGGGATCACGACGGTCATCGTCCCCAAGGAGAACCGGAAGGACCTCCGCGAGGTGCCGCGCCGCGTGCTGAAGTCGACCCGCATCGTGCTGGTCGAGCACATGGACGAGGTGCTGCGCGAGGCGCTGTGCCTGACGATGCCCGACGCGCTGTTCGGCCCGCCGAGGGAGCGCTGGGAGTACCGCGAGGGCGAGCTCGTCGTCATCCCGGGCACGGTGGCAGCGGGGAAGGGCCCGCCGCCGGAGCCCGCGGCGCCGCTCCCGTCGTAAGCTCCACGCTGCGAGACGGAGACGTACAGCGGGGCAGTTTGGCGTGGGGGCGTCGTGGGCCGACGTGCGCTTCCGCGGGTGAAAAACGGGGCGTGCGAGTGCGTGGCGATGGCGAGCCCGCGACGGATCGCATCGTGCACGGGCGCGCCGCACCGAGGAGGTTCCCCCCGTTGAGCCCGCGATCGTTGTCCCTCGTCGTCGCCGCCGCGCTCGCCGCGACGTCCGTCGCCTTCCCCGCGTTCGCGCAGCAGCCGCCTCCGCTGCCTCCACCACCGCCGCCTGCTCCGGCGGCGCCGACTGCCGCCGTGGTCCAGGCCACGCCTCCCCAGCCCGCGCCGCCTCCTTCCCCCGTGCCGGCGCCCACGCCCGCGCAGATCGAGGAGCGCCGCGTGCACGTCGACGTCGAGTCGACCCACGACGAGGCCGTCCTCGAGCGGCGCGTGTCCCTCGAGGAGGGAAACGGGCAGTACGTCTTTCTCCCGTACCACACGACCGTCGCCACCTGGGAGCAGGTCTGCGTGACGCCGTGCCGCGTGGACCTCGACCGGTACTCGTCGTACCGCGTCGCGGGGATGAACCACGTCGCCGGCTCGCACACGTTCACGCTGCCCCACTCCGGAGACCAGCTGTCGCTCCAGGTCCAGGCGGGCGACTCGATGTGGCACCGCGCGGGGGGCGTGCTCACCGGCGCCGGCGTCGCGGCCGTCATCGTGGGAGTCGCCCTCGTAGCGGGCGCGCACGTCACGAACGACGAGACGACGGTCCGCAACGCGGGCTTCGTCACGGGTGGAGCCGGCATCGTCGTCGCGGTGGTCGGTATCCCGCTGATGATCCTGAACCAGACGCACGTCCTCGCGCTGGGGAAGCGCATCGCGGTCACGCCGCGAGGGGTGACGTTCTAAAAGGGCGGCGATTCGCGCCGCCCGCGCTTCCCACTTGACCGACCGCGGCGTCTGAATAAAGTGCGCCCTCCGAGCCCGCGAGGGCCGGTGCCACTGGGGTGGTAGTTAAGTTGGTTATAACGCCGGCCTGTCACGCCGGAGGCCGCGGGTTCGAGTCCCGTCCACCCCGCGAAATTCCCCGCGTTTGGGCAGCATCCAAACGTCACGTGACGCTTGGCGGCCAATTGAGGGCAGGGTGGGGAAGGGCTCGCCGAAGTGCCCGCCGCGGACCGCCGTCGCGCTGCTCCCCGGCTCGCAGGCCGAGGAAGACAGCGATGCACACGTTGCGCTTCCACTGCGCCGGAACCCGCGGATGCGACACGAGGGCGAGGAAGTCAGACGGATAGAGCCACGCCTTCGACGCCTCGACGTGGGACCGCTCGGGGGGCGCGACGTCGCGGAATAGGTTGGCGTCGAGGCAACGCAGGCCCCTGGCCGCACCGCCCCGGCGCTCTCGCGGCAGCAAGCAGGACGCGCGCCTCAGCGCATCCCGTACCCGATCGCCAGACTCACGACGAAGGTCGCGAATCCACCCCACCAGAACGCCGCGAGGCCCACGTGCAGGATGCGCTTGTGCGAGTCCGAGTGACCGGACATACGCAGCCGGGCGAGGGCGCGCGCAACGAAGTACGCGACGAACGCGGCGATGCACGCGAGGAGGGTGGCGGTCCAGAACGTCACTCCACACCCGTCCTTGAGGGTCACGCCCTCGCCGTCGGAGGCGCTCTCCGTGCAATCGTTCGCTCCGGCGATGCCCATGAGGGCCACCGGGCCGAGCACCACCGCCACGAGGAACCCGCCGAAGGCCAGGGACGCGGGGAGCGCGCTGCGGCGCGGGTGCCGCCCGGCGCCGACGCGGATGGGTGGCAACCCCCGCAGCAAGGTGGCGAACGCGCGCACCATGCGTCGCGCTGCGTCCTCCGCGTCGACCAGGTGGCGGAAGCCGGAGATGGACCCGGTCACCCGCCCCTCTCCATCGTCGACCGTGATCGCGTCGAACGCGAGCGTGAGCAGGTTCCTCGCCGCCGCCCGCACCGTCTCGTTTAGCACCGCGGCCAGCACACCCTCGTCCGTGGTGGGTGATTCGACGTAGACGGCCGCGTCGAACGCCTCGTCGCCGGTCTGGTGCTCGCGGCTGATCCCCTCCGCCTTGGCCACGCGGTCGGAGGCGTCCTCCGCCCGGAGCACGATGGACATGGGTCGGACGGCAGCCAGGGTCCCGGCCCGGGCGCTCGAGCGGTACCCGGCCTCTCGCGTTCCCGGCGCGGCGTCGGCGTGAGCGACCGCGTCGTACGAGGCCTCGAGCGTCAGGCGCGACGCGCTGCCTCCGACGTAGTGGACGCCGAACGAGACCTCGCCGTCACGGATCCGGAAGTCCGTCCCCCCGTCGACGCCGGCGATCGCGCGCAGCGCGAGGAGCAGGTCCGCCTCGACGTCTGCCACGCTTGCGAGCGTAGCCCCCCGTCTCTGGCGCACACAACGGGCGCGCGGAGCGTCGTGCCGCGGGCGGCCCGTCAGGAATGGGGAAAGACCGCGCGCGTCCCGGCTGGGTCTACCCTGGAGGCATGAGCGCCATCATCCTCCTCGGGGTCCTTCTCGGCCTCGGGTTCAGCGTCGTGCGCGCGCTCGCGCTTGTGCGGCAGCGCGACATCGCGAGCGATCGCGACGCGCTCCTCGCCGCGGGCGCCGAGAACGTTCGCGTCGTGTCGCGGCGCACGGTCGAAGCGACGTTCGACGGCCGCGCGCTCCACTACGGGATGGTCTACGGGCGAGATGGCTCCGACGTGGACGTCGAGGCCTGGACGCCCGCGCCCGGCGGGTCCTCGGCGCTCGAGATGCACGTGCGCCCACGAGCGTCGAGCGACGCCGCGCTCGCGGAGGCGGGCCACGCCGGCGGCGGGATCGCGCGGGAGCCGGCCTTCGCCGCGATGTTCGTGGTGAAAGCCGCCCCGGCCGAGGCCGCGAACGTGGCGCTCGACGCGAGAGCCCGGTCGTCGTTGCGGGAGCTCGCGCCTTGCACGCTCGACGTGGTCCGAGGCCGCGTCGTCTTCCAGAAGTCCGACTGGAAGGCGGACCAGGTGGACCCGGTGTCGGTCGCGCGCCTGGTGGTGCACGTCGCCACGCTCCTCATCGGCGTGGGGCCGGAGCTCGAACGACGCAAGCTCATGGGGCTGCGCGACGAGGGAGGGTACCGTGGCGCGGCCCCGGAGACGGCGGCGGCCCGGCTCGCCGACGGCGACGGCGACGTGGACGGAGAGGCCGAGACCGAGGCCGAGCGTTCCTACGGGGACCGGTCCTCGCGATCGTAGGGGTCGCCGCGATGCGCCTCAGTGCGCGAATCGACCGCGAGAGGCTCCGGGACTCGCGCACTTTCAGGTTCACCGGCGCCGGCCCTCTGGGCTGCGTCGACGCACCCCCGCGCCGCGCGATCGCGTCTCTCGTGCGGACAGCGCGGGGGGTACCCGCCAGTCCCCACGAACGTCCTCGCGGACCCTGCCCCCCGTGCCCGTGACGGCCCCGCTCGACCCCGGCACCACCCCACGACTCCTACGCACGGTCGCGGGTGCCCCCGGCGCCACCCGCTCTGTCCCCCGAGCGATCCCCACGGTTCGAGGCCTCTGCTGGGAACGTCACCGGGAACCGCGGCCGCCGCCCCCGGTGACCACCACGCTCTCCCCCGGTACAACCCCGACTGTCCCAGCGGAGCACCCGGTGCGCCCCACCCACGACCCCGGTCCGCCCGCGCACCCCGCCGCCGGTCCCGCGAACCAGCCGGTTCGTCCAGCCAAGAGCCGCGCGCCCGCTCTTCATCGTCCTCCTCCTCGGGCCACCGACGCCCTCAGAGGCACGCGGGAGGGACGTCCACGCAGGTCGCCATCGACGGGACGCTGCAAGAGCCGTCGTCGCAGGCCTCGGCCGCGATGCACCACGTCCCTGCTTCGAGCCCTCGCAAATCGTACTGGCAGAAGGCCTGGGCGCCGGCGGCGTCATCGTCGCAGGCGGTGGCGTCGCACGAGTCTCCTGCGTCCGCGCTGTAGGGATACGGGCCGCCGTCGACGTCGCCCCACTCGATGACGAACCCCGTGACGGTCGACGAGCAGCCTTCGTTCCAGGTGAGAGCGACGGAGGGGCCCCCGTCGGTCGTCGAGCAGCTCGCGTCCGACGCATCGGCCCCGCTTCCCGCGTCGCCGCCTCCCGAGGAGGACGCGTCGCCTCCACTCGAGGACCCGGCCTCGCCACCGCCCGAGGACGCGGCGTCGCCTCCGCTGGAAGAGGTGCTGGCATCCGGATGTGCGCCCGACCCCGACTCGGCGCTCGTCGTGGCGTCGTCGGGGGCGTGGGCGTCGACCGGCCCCGGTCCTCCGTCCGCGGGCGCCGCGTGGCCCGCGCTGCACCCCGCGAGGAGGATGGCCGAGGTCGCGAGCGCGGCACGCCGCAAGGGGGAGGCCGGGGCGCTGGATTCGCCGGGGGAATGGGGGTGGGCTGGCGATTCAATTTGCATCGTCACGGCAGCATGTTGGTCCAATGCGCCGGGAAGATCCACCGGGGAGTCGCCTCTTCGACACGTCGGTCAAAACTTCTCGCCCGGTCGCCCGTCGATAGGGAGGTCTCTTCGACAGACCGGAGGTAGTCCATGGGTCGCACCCTCTGCTGGGTCGCGCTGCTGGTGACGTGCGCCGCCTGCAGCCGTTCGGTTCACACGGATCCGCCGGCGTCGCCGGCGCAAGGTGTCGCCCCGCCGCGGGTCGCAGCCACGGCGCCCGCGGCGGGGTCGCCCGTCGTCGGGGTGGCGGCGGGCGAGGCGCCGGCCGTGGCCGCGGGCCTCCCCATCGTCGGGCCGCCACGGACGTTCGCGAACCTGACCGTCTTCCCCATCCTTTCGAGGACGCACGAGGACATCGGCCCCATCACGACGCTCGACGCGGCCCTCGGGGCGGGGACCGCGCACGTGCACGAGATCGGCGCGGGCACCGGCCCGAACGCCGATGGGGCGCAGGTGAACTCGCTCGTCATCGACAACGCGGGCTCGGTCCCGGTCTACGTCCTGGCGGGCACCATCGTGAAGGGCGGCAAGCAGGACCGGCAGATCGGGCAGGATTTCATCGTCGGAGCGCACCAGACCGTGCCCGTGGACGCCTACTGCGTGGAGCACGGCCGCTGGACGCTGAGCCGCGACGGCGTGGCGACGGCGGGACAGTTCGGGACGATCGGCCTTCTCACCGAGAGCCGCGTCCGCACCGCGGCCGAGCACGACAAGGACCAGGGCGAGGTCTGGGCGAAGGTGGCGCAGGTCAACGAGGCGAACAAGAAGGAGGCAGCGTCGGGGACGCTCCTCGCGACGGTGGACTCGGCGGACATCGTCGCGCAGCGCGCGGCGCTCACGGAAAAGGTGGAAGGGTACGTGGCCGAGGTGCAGCCGAGCGCCGACGTGGTCGGCTTCGCGTACGCCGTGGACGGCAAGGTGAGAAGCATCCGGTGGTTCGTGGACCGCAAGGTGTTCCTCATGTTCGAGGGCGTGCTCGCGGGAACGGCCGCCATGGAGGCGATCACGTCGCAGGCGGAGACGAAGGCGGGAGGCAAGCCGCCGCCGCCCGCCGCGCCGCTCACGCAGGCCGACGTGACGAAGTTCGTGGCGGACGTGCAGAAGGGGGCCGTGAAGGAGACGCGGTCGACCCCCGGCCTGAACGACAACACGATGCGCGAGTCGAAGGAGGGCTACGGTGCGTCCACGACGTTCAAGCCGTCGGCCGCGCAGCCGAGCGCGCCGCCCAAGCCGGTGAGCACGAGCATCACGTCGTTCTGAGCGGCCGTCAGGGCGCGGGTGAGCCCGCGTCGGCGGCGTCCCAGACGGGTGCCCCGACGTTCGCGCGCGACTCGAGGGCGGGCCGGGGCGAGGGGACGGGATCGGGCTCGACGTGGACGACGACGGGGGGACGGGAGGGCGCCGGACGGCGGACGTGGTGCGCGGGCGCGGGCGCGGATGCAGGCGCAGGCGCTGACGCAGGCGCGGACGCGGGCGCTGACACAGGCGCTGACGCGGACGCAGACCCCGGAATCGGCGCGAGCACGGGTGGAGGCGCCAGCGACGACAACGGAGAAAGGGCAGGCGACGGCGCCGGTGCAGCGCCGACGGCGGCCGTTCGCGAGCTGCCGTCCGCGAACGAGACCCACGCAGCCACGTGCGGCGCCTCGGCCCAGACCGCGGCGATGGCGGCGGCCGCGGCGATCCACGCGGGCCACGGGCGCCGCGGCGCGCGGCGCAACGTCCGGTGCGTCCTCGCCATGGCACTCACGCTCGCTCGCTCCGCGGGCTCCGCCTCGGTCACGACCGGGTCGAGCGTCGCTGCACGCGGCGCGATGGCCGACAGGGCCTCGCTGAGGGCGCGCGCGGACTGGAAGCGTTCGGCCGGATCGAGGTTCAGTGCCCGCATGATCCACGCGTCCACCTCCGCCGGGACCCCGGGCACGAGGTGGCTCGGGAGGTCGAAGATGCCTTCGCGCATCGCGAGGTGCACCGCGAGGAAGGTGTCCCCATCGAAGGGGACCTTCCCGGTGAGCGCGGCGTACGCGACGACCGCGAGCGACCAGACGTCGGCGCGCGCATCGACGTCCTTCGTGCTCGCGAGCTGCTCGGGGCTCATGTAGGCCGGCGTCCCCATCGTGCCCATCTGCGTGCCGTGGCGGCGTTCCGTGCCGGTGGGGTCCTTCGCGATGCCGAAGTCGATGAGCTTGGCGTGAAGCCCCGCTCCTTCTCCGGTGACGAGCACGTTCTCGGCCTTCACGTCGCGGTGCACGATGCCCTGCGCGTGCGCCTCGGTCAGCGCGGAGGCGACCTGCGAGACGAGGCGGGCGGTGTTCGCCAGCGAGAGGGGGCCCCGCGTCCGCAGGTGGACGTCGAGATCGACCCCCTCGCAGAGCTCCATGGCCGTGAAGGGGATCCCCTCCTCGAGGAAGCCGTACTCGTGCACCTTCGGCACGAACGGGCTGTGCAGGCGCTCCATCGTGCGCGCCTCCGCGATGAAGCGCTCCACGACGGGGGGACGGCCGGCGAGGTCGGCGTTCAGGACCTTGAGGGCGACGCGCCGGCGGCGATCCTCGTCCTCGGCCACCCACACCGTCGCCATGCCGCCCTGTCCCAGTGGGTTCACCAGGACGAACTTCCGACCGATTCGCTCCCCGGGTTGCAGGGCCATGCTTCGCTGCTCGTCGTTCGCAACGCATGTGCCACCGCGCTCGCCGCGCGCGGAGGGTTTCCGGCGCGCGTTTCGCCCGACGATTTCGGTCTCCGCGCCAGGCACCCGTGGGGTCGCGCGGCCGGCGCCGCGAGGAAACGCCACCGCGCACGCGCACGTTCGCCTCGCAGGGTCCGCAATGCCCACGATCGTGGCCGGAGACGAGCTGCTCGTTGGACTCCATCGCCGCGTACCAATGCGGCTCGTGGGGCAGCATCACCAGCCTCGTCGGCCCGCCGCTGCGGCGCACGGCGTGATGCCATGGCCGCCGGGCGTGTCGTGGGATGCCGCTCCCCTCAACGCCCCTGCGGTTCCGCCACGCCCGTCGGTTGCTGCGGGTGCTGGGCCTCGAAAACGGCCACGACGTTGCGGTCCTCCTCCTCGAGCCTCGCCGCCACGCGCACCATGGCCAGCGGCAAGAACGTGGCGGGCGAGACCTGGGGCGCCACGGCACGGAGGCGGTCGGAGAAGCCGGAGAGGACCCCGACCCACGCGAGCGACTCGCGATCGATCGGCTCGACCGCCGCGACCGGCACGGGGTGTCCGTCGGCCCAGGCGACGAACTCGAGGTAGTCGGGCCACGTCCCCGTGGGAATGGGTTGCGTGGCGTCGGGGGAGACCGCGGGCGGCTGGACGCCGAAGATGCATGCGAAGGGCGCCCCGACCGCGTCGACCTTCAGGTGCTTGGGGAGTCTCCGCGCGATCTCGAGGCGATCGAGCGCGAAGAGGAGCCCGAACGCGCGCGCGTCCGGCGTGAGAGACCCGACGTTCAAGCGAAGCAGACGATCGAGCGCGTCGGTCTGCTGGAGCGCGCGGCCTGCGTCGGTCTTGTCGTCCGTGCGCTCGGCGGCGCTGCTCGTGCCCTCCTCCGCGTTCTTGACCGCGTCGGCGGCCTTGCGCGCGTGGAAGTTCTCGCGTCCCGCCTCGGCGACGGCACCGAGGAGGGCGACCAGCGCGTCGGCGCGCGGGCGGTCGGTCGCGTCGCTCTGGGCGACGGCGTTGACACGCACGCCGATCGCGTCGACCAGGCGCGGGTCGAGGGCACGGAGCTGGCGGTACTCGGTCTCGTCGGAGCGTCCGTATACGGTGGTGAGGAGCGCGTGGCAGCGGTCGACCGTGCTTCGTGCGATCGCCGCGCGGCGCGAGCTCGGGGAACCCTGCGTCGTCTCGCCGAGCGCGTCGGACCAGAGGCCGCCGAGCCAGCACGCGCCCGCGCCCACGACGATGCGCTCGGCGGCGCCGTGGGTCGCCGTCGCGCCGACGAAGGAGCCGCCGACGAAGGAGCCGGGAGCGCTCTCGGGTCCTCGCGCCTGCTTGGTCGAGCTCGAGCAGCCCATCATCAGCAGGAGCGCCGCCGCCGTACATGCGCCCGACACGATGCGTTTCATCGACTTCACCTCGCACGCGACGTCGAGCATGCGTCGTGCCACGGTCGAGGATATGCTCGGGCCTCTCTCGCCGGGCGGGTAGCTCAGTGGCAGAGCGCTGGCTTTACAAGCCGGATGTCGCAGGTTCGATACCTGTCCCGCCCACCAGACCGAAAAATCCACACGGGCCCGCTTACCCGGGCGCGCGGTCGGGCCGTTCGATCGTTTCGATGGACGCGACAACCCGACCGACGGTCATCGAAGGGCTCCGCAGGCGTTTCAACCCGGGATCGGCGGCCGATCCGATGCTTCACGCCCAATGCACCGCGTGCGGCACGACCGCCCACCCGTGGCGACGATGGCTCGGGCTCGGTGCTCGCTTCGACGCCGTGCCCGGTGACGCGACCCGCATTCGCCTCCGTCACGCGGGAGGCTGCCAGCAGTGCGGTGGGGGCGATTTCGAGGTGACCTCGCGCGGTTGACCGGTGGCAGGTGCATGACCGACGCGTGCCTGCTGCGTGGTCGACGCGGGAGGAAGAGGGCCAGGACCGACCGAGGCTGCGAGCGCGCCGGGCAGGGGTCACCTCGTCCGTTTCGGCAGCGTTCCCTCGTGCGTGCATTCGAGGCTACGCTGGGGGGCGAGTATGCCGGAGGAACCTTCCAAGAAGGCGGCGACCGGGACGCCGGGTGACGGTCCTCCGCCGGGGGATCAGGGTGCCACGTCGGGCCCCGGCGAGGGAGGCTCAGCGTCGAAACCGCCGCATGCGTCGTCGGTGCGTACGGTGGCCGCCGGGCGGTCGGTCTCGCCACGCTCGCCGTCGGCGAGCTTCTCGTCTCGCGTGAGCTCGACGCCCCCCCCTGCGCCGGCCGCCGGCAGGGCCTTCGGCGACGACGACGACCCTCTTCTCGGCACGGTCCTCCTCGACCGCGTACGGATCGTGCGCCCCCTCGCCCGCGGTGGGATGGGCAAGGTCTACTTCGGGGAGCAGGTCGGGATGAAGCGCCCGTGCGCGGTGAAGATCCTCGATCCGCGCCTCGGAGGGGGGCAGGACGCCGCGGAGTTCGCGCGGCGCTTCCTCCTCGAGGCGAGCACCGCCGCGAAGCTGACGCACCAGAACGTGGTGACCATCTTCGACTACGGCGAGATGGCGGACGGCGGCTGCTTCATCGCGATGGAGTACCTCGAAGGAAGGTCGCTGTCCGAGGAGCTGAAGAAGGTGGGGCCCCTCCCGCCCGAGCGCGCGATCCACATCGCCATGCAGGTCTCCCGCGCCCTGCGCGAGGCCCACGCCCTCGGCGTGGTCCATCGCGACATGAAGCCGGGGAACGTCTTCCTCGTGAAGCAGGACGACGACGATGACTTCGTGAAGGTGCTCGACTTCGGCCTGGTCAAGGAGACCTCGCCCTCGGACGCTCAGGACCAGCACACGCAGATCGGACAGATCATGGGCTCGCCCCGGTACATGGCGCCGGAGCAGGTTCAGGGGAAAGCAGTCGACGGCCGCACGGACATCTACTCGCTCGGGGCCATGCTCTACGCGATGCTCGCGGGCAAGCCCCCGTTCGACAAGGCGACGGAGCTCGCCACGATGATGGCGCAGGTTTCCGACCCGCCGCCTCCGCTCGGAGCTTCCGCGCCGACCGTGGTGCTTCCGCCTGGGCTCGAAGCCGTCGTGATGAAGTGCCTCGCGAAGAACCCCGACGACCGGTACGCCTCGATGGAGGAGCTCGTGGCGGCCCTCAAGCTGCGCCCGGGGTTCGTGGGGTCGGCGTCCGACTCCGGCCGGCACACGCAGTCGCCGCTGTTCGCGCCCCCCGTCGACACGGGGCCGCAACCGCAAAGGCGGGGCACGCTGATCTTCGTGCTCGGTGTGGCCGCCGTGGTGGGCATCGGGCTGACCGCTGCGCTGCTCACCCGCCCCGAAGACGCTCCGGCCACCGCGGGCGCGCCTCCGCCCTCGATGATCGCGTCGGCGCTGCCCATCCCCGCGGCGCCTCCCGCGCCGCCCGTCCCCAAGGTCACGGCGACGCTCCACGTGACGACGGAGCCCGCAGGAGCGCGGGTGAAGGAGGACGGCGAGACGGTCTGCGAGGCGACGCCGTGCGACATCGTGTACGCGGGCGACCAGGCGGACCCGACGGTCGAGCACCTGCTCACGTTCCTCAAGGCGGACTACAAGCTGGAGCGAAAGCTGGTGAAGGTGGGTGCCTCGCCGCTGTCGGTGCGGCTCGCGCGCGCGCCGCGCTGAAGCGAGCCGTCACGAGCCTGCGGTCACCAGCGGCCGTCGTCGACGGAAAGGACGGTCTCGTCGAGGGACGCCCGCGGCGTGAAGCCGAGGACCTGCCGCGCGCGCCGGTCGTCCACCATGCAGACGTAACGAATGTGGTCGAGCTCCGGCGGCGGGAACGTCGTGAGGCGCAGCGCCCAGAGCCGGCGAAGGGCGATGCGCGCCAGCGAATACGGCACGCTGATCCGCTGGCGTCCGAGGATCTTCACGAGGCGCGAGAGCGGCACAGGCTCGGGCCCGGCGAGGTTGAAGATGCCGCGGATGCCGGGGCGGAGCGCGAGCTCGATCGCGCGCACCACGTCGGCCTGCTGGATGACCTGCGCCATGGGGTCGAACCCCATGACGGTCAGGACTGGATTGAGGCGCAGGAAGTTCGACGGCGCGTTGTGGACCGCGCCGAGGATGTGCACCGGCCGCAGGATGACAGTCTCGGTCTCCGGGAGCTTCCAGAAGAAGCTCTGAGCGAGCATGTCGACCTCGACGAGATCCCGGATGTCGCTGAAGTTCTGGCCGCCGAGGAGCGGGGCTTCCTCCGCGAGGAACTGCGGATTGCTCGGCTGAGGGCCGTAGACGTTCGCGCTCGAGAGGACCACGAGCTTGGGCACCTGGAACTGCCCGACGTACTCGAGGAGCTTCGTGAAGCCGGCGACGTTCCACGAGTGATGATCCGCGGCGGAGGCGCGCGGGTCGTGCATGACGCCGAGGTGAACCACAGCCTCGATGTCACCCGCGCGGAAGACGTCCTTCAGCTTCTTCCGGCGGAGATCGACCTGCGCGTGCTCGACGTCCTTCGGCTTGTCCGAGAACTGCCGCCGATCGACGCCCACGACGCGTCGCTCGCGGTGGAGGACGCGCGCGAGATGCTTGCCGAGCCGGCCGCAGATGCCGGTGACGAGCACTGCGCCGCCCGCCTTCGCGCCGCCGTTGGTGACGCGGGGACGCGGCGAGGGGGGCGCCTGGGACGGGATCGAGCCTTCGGTCATTGATCACCAGAAGATGTGCTTCCGCTCCTTGAGCCCGCGGTTGAGCATCGACTGGATGGTCTGCTTCACGAGCCAGACCTTCTCCTGCATGACCGTGTCGTCGTCGTCGGGGTCCCCGGCGAAACGCATGGGCTCACCGAACCACAGGCGGTACTTCGTGGGGAGGGGGAGCTGTCCTCCCGGGAACAGGAGCTGCGGGATGACGGGAAACGCCGGCATCCGGAGCAGCTTGGCGAGTGCCTGGACGTTGGCGATGGACACGTACTGTTCTTCCGCGCCGATGACCGCGACGGGAACGATGGGCGTGTCCGTTTCGATTGCGAGCCGCATGAAGCCGAGGCCGAACTCGGACAGCCTGTAGCGCTGGTCGAACGTCTTCGAGATGCCCCGGGCACCCTCCGGAAATACGAGGAGCGCCTCCCCCTGCGCCAGCAAGCGGGTCGCGTTCTCCGGCACTCCGACGACCTGCCCGACCCGTGTGAAGAGGAGCGACACGAACGGGAGCGACACGGCCCACTTCTCGACCATCGCCCGGACGATCCGCGGCGGCTCCGCGTCCATGAAGAGGGCTGCTCCGATGAGCGCGCCGTCCAGCGGCACCTGCCCGGAGTGGTTGGCGACTACGAGGACGCGCCCGGCGGGGACGTTCTCGATGCCGTGGACCTCGCTCCGGAAATACTTGCGATGCAGCATCGCCACCGTCGCGAGGGCGTACTTCGCCCAGCGCGGGTCGAGTCCGAACGGGTCGACGCCCGACGAGCCGAGCGCCATCGGGACGCGGGCGATGCGATCGGAGAAGCGCTCGCCTAGCAGCCGTTCGAGGACGTCGTCGAGCGATTGCTCGGCCGACCCTACGAGGCGGCGGAGCAGACCGGGCGCGCCGCGGGCTGCGGAGTCGACGAGAGCGATCGCGCGCGAGCGCGAGGTGGACGAGGTCACGGGGGGCCCCATTATGGTCGCCGCGCCGCAGCATTCAACGAGTTATGCTCGCGCGATGCTGCGCCTGCCGCCTCCCCTCGCGGCTGGGGACGTCGTGGCGGTCATCGCGCCGTCCAGTCCGTTCCCACGCGACGAGCTCTGGCGAGGGCTTGCGTGGCTGCGGCTGCGGTACCGCCTCCGGGTTCATGCCGGGTTCCTCGCACGCGAGGGGTACCTCGCGGGAAGCGACGCGCGACGCGCCTCGGAGATGCGGAGCGCGCTCCTCGATCCGGAGGTGAAGGCGATCGTCTGTGCCCGCGGCGGTTATGGCGCCATGCGGCTGCTCGACGCGGTCCCCTGGGAGGAGCTCTCGCGGCGGCCGCGGTGGGTCGTCGGGTTCAGTGACGTGACGGCCCTCCACGCGAAGGCGTGGGGCCTCGGGATCGCGTCGGTGCACGGCCCGAACGTGACCGGCCTGGGTCGCGACGCAACGCCGGCGGTGCGGGCTCGCTGGGTAGGCAGCATCGAGCACTGCGAGTCGCAGCGCCCCTGGGACGGGCTGCGCGTCGTGCATCGGGGGAAGGGGAGGGGAGTCCTCGTGGGGGGGAACCTGTCGATCGTCCACGCGATGGCCGCCGCGGGGCGGCTCGACGTTCCGCTTGGGGCGATCCTCGCCCTCGAGGACGTGACCGAAGCCCCGTACCGCGTCGATCGCATGCTGACGTCTCTGCGCCTCGGAGGGTACTTCGCGCGCGCCGCGGGGGTCGTGTTCGGCGGGTTCGACCGGTGCAACCCTGGGGTCGACGGCCGCACGGTCGAGGAGGTGCTGGCGGAGCGTACCGAGGGGCTGGGGATCCCCGTCCTCGCCGGCGCCCCCTTCGGCCATGGCGCGCGCAACGAGGCCTTCGTCCTGGGGAGCGACGCCCGTATCGAGGGAGCGACCCTCGCGTTCGAATGAGACGGCTCCGGCCGTCCGACGCGCTTCCCTCTCCCCGGCGTGGCGCCGTGACGCGGCTTCAGTGGCGAGGGATCGGAGGCGGAATCGAGCGCTTGCTCTTGGCTTCCTCGGTCGACGCCTCGGTGGGCGGGGCGCCGTCGTCCTCGGGCTCGAGCATCTCGGCGAGGTCGTCCGCGATGATGACCTCCTCCTCGAAGCTCTCGCCGTTCTCGGATGCCGCGTGCTCGACCGGAGATACGGGGTTCTCTCCCGTGTCGTTCAGCGAGGGGGGGGGAGGCTCGGAGAGCTTGGGCGGACGTGCAAGCGTCGAGTCGAGGAAGTCGAGCGCGGCTCCCTCGTTGGTCCGGAGCATCTCGTCCGCGCCGATCCCCGGGGCGAACGTCTGCTCGATCGCCTCGAGGTCTTGTTCGTCGGCAGGGCGGGTGGCGCGCGCCATCTCCGGCTGCGTCCCGGGCGCGCTCACCGTGACCTCCTCGGGCGAGCTCCGGAAGAAGAGGCCTTCGGGTCTCGGGGGGCGCTCCTCGGCCGGTTCGCGGTCCGAGCCGGGGACGCCCTCTCCCTCCGGCTCGGGTGCGAGTGCAGCGCGCAGACTCGCCGCGAGCGCGTCCGTCTTGAACGGGGGCTCGGGCGGAGGAGCCGACGACGTCGCGGGCGCTGGCGCCGGCTCCGTGTTCTTCGGCGGCTCCGTCTTGGGCGGAGCCTTCGACGCAGGCTGCGCCGGCGGAACCGTCTGGAGCTTCGGAGGCGCATACGCCTCCCGCTCCGCGCCGGGCTCCGGCTTCTTCAGCATGTTCGACTTGGCCCGTTCGAGGCCGGCCGTCGCCTCCGGATCGTTTTGCTTCATCCGGAGGACGCGGCGCCAGGCGTCGGCCGCTTCGCGTGGGTCGGTCAGCTGCTCCTCCCACATCCGGGCGACCTTGCGCGCGAGCTCCGCGCGCGCCGTCATGTCCTTCCCGCGGAGGATCTGGTCCTCGTAGAGCTGCACCATGCCGCGGTAGTCGCCGAGCTCCGTGAGGAGCGCCGAGAGCTCGTCCATCACGGCCTGGTCGTTTGGCGACAGGTCGTGCAGCTTCTTCAGGTCTGCGGCCGCTCCGGCCTTGTCGTCGAGCTGCTCGCGGCGGAGCTTCGCCCGGCGCGCAAGGAGCTGGCGGACGAGGGGCCCGTCGAAGACCTCTCCGAGGGCGCGCGCGAGGGTGGACTCGGCGCGGCTCGGATCGCCGACCTCGCGGGCCAGCCCCTCGAGCGCGTCGAGCGTCAGCGGATCGACGTGCGCGATGAGCGCGTCGCCCAGCCACGTGAAGGCTTGCTCGAGATCGTTGAGGTCGCGGTGCGCCATCGACGCCGCACGCCGCATGAGCGCCCCGCGCGTCTTGCCGCCGTCGCGGGCGCCCTGACCGCCGTTCGCCATCGACGCGCAGAGCACGCGACGGAGGCGCTCTCCCCCCGTCGCGGCGTCGCCCTCGCGGGCCGCCTGCTCGAGGGTCGCCAGCGGGTCGTCGCCGGGGGTGCCGCTGAGGGCCAGCTCGAAGAAGCCACGCGCGCGCTCGACCTGCCCCTTGGAGGCCGCGACCTGCGACGCCCGCGCGAGGGCGCGCACGCGATCGGCCGGAGCCTTGCAGCGCGAGATCTGCCGCTCGTAGAGATCGACCACCTCTCCGGGCTTCTCGGCGATGGCCGCGAGCTTCACGAGGAGCTCTTCGGCGTCCGCTGACGGAACGCTCGTGAGCCCTGCCTCGCCGTGCTGGAGGGCCTCGATGCGGGGGGCTCCGGCTTTCACGCGGGCCTCCGCTTGCCGCACCAGCTCGCGGGCTCGATCGGCGCCCGTAAGGTCGCGGGCCAGCAGGTCGTGCGCGATCGCGAGCGCGTCGAGGTCGCTCGTCTTGATCGAGAGCTGCTCCAGGCGATCGGCGAGCTCCCTGTCGGCTCCCTTGCTCCGGACGATCTCACAGGCCACGCGGACGGCGTCCTGCTCCCGGCCTACCTCCGCGAACCGTTCGAACGCGCCGCGCAGGTGCGAGAGGCGTTCGGCGCTCTGCTTGGCCTCGAACCACCACTCGACGAGCTTCGTCGCGACGATGCCGCGCCAGCCCAGGCGATCGCCCAGCTCGACGTACGCCGTGCGGATGCTCGCGTCGCCCATGTCGGCGAGCTCCGTCAACGCCGCGAGAGCCTCGTCGCCTCGATCGAGCTTGTCCGCGAGGATGCCTGCGAGCTTCTTCGTGAGGGTGCTGACCTCGGCTTCGTCGGCCTCCACCTCGATCCGCTGCGCCAGCAGCTCGGCGACCTTGTCCCAAAGCTCGCTCTTCTCGCAGAGGTCGCAGAGGCGTGTCAGGGCGTCGAAGTCCTCGAGGTCGGCCTTGCGCACGATCTCGAGCGCGCGAATGGCGTTCTTCGTGTCGTCGAGGGTCTCGTAGAGGCGTGCCAGGCGCCCCGCGATCTGACCCCGCTCGGTGGTGTCGGCGACGAGCTTGAGCTCGCGCTCGAGGGCGTCCGCCGCGGCGGCGGGGTTGTCACGCGCCTCCTGCAGGTCGGCGATCGCTTGCAGGGCCGGGCGGCAGGTGGCGTCGAGATCGCCGAGAATGCGCTCGTAGCAGGCGATGGCGGTGTCGACGTCGCCGACGCCCTCGGCGAGCAGTTCCGCCTCGCGCAGGGCGATCCGTGCGCGCTCGGCTCGATCGACCGCGGTGTTCCCCAGGCGACGCAGGAGAGTGGTCGCCTCGGTGTGATCCTCGCGCTCGACGGCGTCGTCGATGAGTCGTTCGAGGGCCTCCTTGTCGTCGCCGTCCTCGAGCACCTTGAGCCACGTCTCGCGCGCGGCCTCCTTGTCGCCGAGCTGCGTCGCGTAGAGGTTGGCGGCCTGGCGGCGCGTGCCGACGCGCTGCGCACGGTCGGTCAGGCGATCGCCCCGGCGCACGAGGAGCTGTACGAGCTCGCTCCAGCGCTGCGCCCCCGTGTACCTTTCGCTCAGGAGCTGCGCGTACTCGTCGTTGGTCGGGTCGAGGTCCGTCGCCCGCTCCAGGTTCGCGACGACGTTCACGTCGTCGTCGGCGCGACCGAAGTAGTCCGCGCTGCGCGCGTGGTGCGCTGCCTGTTGTTTCGCGTCGCCGGTCATCTGGGCGCGCTGCTCTGCCGCCTGTCCCGCGCGGTCCCAGCGCTCGGCCGTCACGAAGCAACGCTCGGCGGCCTCCCAGAGCTTCACGCTCTTCTGGGCTTCTCCTGCCTCGGCATATGCCTCGCCCGCGCCCGCCGGATCGTTCAGTTGCTCGCGGAGCTCCCCGAGCCGTTCGAGGAGTGTCCCGCGCGCCGGCGCGTCCTGGATGGCCCCCGCGCTCTCCGCGATCACCATGGCGGCGCGGTCGATCGCCCCCGCCTTCTCGAACATCTTCGACGCCGTCGCGACCGCGCGATCGTCCTCGGGGGTCAGGTTCGCGATGCGACCCCACGCGTCGGCCGCCGCGGCGAAGTCCCGGCGCTTCTGCTCCTGGAGCGTCGCCAGTTTCTTCTCGAGGGCGATCTTCTTCTCCAGATCGCTCTCGGCGGTGGCCTCCTGCTCGAGCAGGTTCGCGAGGTCGTCCCATCGCTGCGTCTTCTCGAGCATCCGCGTCAGCGACTGGCGCGCGCTCTCGTCGCCGCGGTCGATCGTGAGCAGCTGCTTCCACGCGTTGATGGCGCCGTCGGTGTCGCGGAGGTTCCCCTCGCAGAGACCCGCGACTTCGCGCAGGCGTTCCTTGCGGGCCTCCATCGACTCGCCGGGCGCGCGGACCGCCGCGAGCAGGACGTCGCGGAGCGAGCCGTAATCGCGCTTCGTGCGCAGGTAGTCCTCGACCCACGAGAGCGCTTCGGGGTGCGCAGGATCCGACTCGAGCACCTCGCGGTACTTCTGGTAGGCCTCCGGGCGCTTGCCCTTGTTCGCGAGCATCTGCGCGGCGTCGAGGACTCCCTGGAGCTTGTCGGCCGCGACGGGCTGGCGTCGCCCGTCGGCGGCAGCGGCGTGAGCCCCGCCTCCCATCGCACGCGGAGGTTGCTGTCGGGGCTGCGGCGCCGGGGGCGGTACGGAGGGCATCACCTGCCCCGCCGCCGCGTAGAGCTCGCGGAGCTTCGCAGCCGCCTGCTCGTCGCCGAGGCCGCGCAGCGGCTCGAGCACCTGGATCGCGTTCTCGAGCTGGCCCGCGCCCTCGTAGCTGCCGGCGAGGAGCCAGCGCGCGTCGGCCGCCATTGCCCCGTTCGGGTTCGCGTCGACGTAGGCGAGGTACCGGGCGGCGAGATCTTCCTGCCGCTCGAGCGCCTGAGCGTAGTGCGCGTAGAGCTGGAGCGCGCGATCGTGCCCCGGCTGGATGTCCAGCGCGCCGCTCGAGTACGCGAAGCCGTGCTCGCCGTCGAACACCTCGGCCAGGCCCACGAGGAGCTCCGACCCGAGCGTGCGCTCCTGCGCGGGAACGTCCTCACCCGCGGTGAGCCGCTCCACGATCAGCGACGCGTACTCCTGCTGCAGACCGGCGTCCTGCTCGTCGACCTGCCGCGCCCGTGCGAGCGCGCGTGACGCGCCCGCGAGGTCGTTCGCCGCGCGGCGCGTGGTCGCCTCGTCCCGGAGCAGCGCCAGCTGCCTCTGTGGATCGCGTTCGACCGAGAGCTCCGCCTCGTACATCTGGATGGCGTCGTCCCACTGGCCGAGGGACTTGTAGATCTCGCGCGCGCCGAAGATGGCGTACGCGCTCGACGGCTCGAGATCGATGGAACGGCGGAAGTTCTCGAGCGCTTTCTTCGGCTGCTGGAGGCTGTCGCTCCACAGCCGTCCGAGCTCTTCGTGCATCGCCGCGAGCTCGCCACGGATCTCGGCGCTCTGCGGCGCCAGCGGAGCGAGCGCCTTCGCGCGCCGCTCGAGCAGCGCCACGAGGGCCTTGACGTCTCCCTTGTCGCGATAGAGCTGGGCGAGCCGATCCGAGGCCGTGCGCTGCGTCGGATCCCGGTCGATGGCCTGCATGAGCACGCGCGCGGCGCGGTGGGCGTCGCCGAGCGTGGTCGACCACACGTTCGCTGCTTCGCTCAGCCAGTGGGAGGCGTAGGCCGGGTCACGCGTCTCGGCCCCCACCCGTTCGAGGAGGAGCGCATACGACTTCGGATCCGCCGCCCCGGCGCCGTGTGCGTACGACAGCGCCTCTTCGTCGTGGGGGTTGGCCACGAGCCGCTGGACCAGCGCGTCGATCTGGCTCGGATCCATCCGCGGCGGAGGCTACCACTTTCTCGTTTTTGCGAGCAATTGCGGGTGCTCGTCCCACGTCTCGAAAGTGTCCGCGAAGCGCCCGCGGGCGCCGCCGTCACTCCAAATAGCCGTAGCCGACGGACGAGGTACCCGCGGGCTTGGAGCCTGCATGCGCGGGGCGCGGAGAGCGTTCCGGCTTGGTGGGCTCCGGGTGAGGGAGCGCCGTGGCCGCGACCGTGGGAATGATGGGGGTCGCCGAGGACGTCGCTGCAGGCGCTCGGGCGGGAGAAACCGACGGGCCGAGCGTCGCCCCGGTGGTCGCCGAAGGGCCGGCCGCCTTGACGGCGGGTGGCGGCGGGGCAGCGCTGACCGAAGCGGCGGGCGCCGCGGAACCCCGCGAACCCGCGACGACTGCCAGACCCGCGACCAGAGCGGCCACGAGGAGACCGCACGCGACGACCGGCACGAGCCAGCTCCGCGACCGGGTCGGCACGCCCGCGGGCACGCTGAGGGTGTCGTTCGGCACGCTCGCGGGGGACGCGGTGAGGGGGGGCGGCGGTACGGAGCGCGGCGATCGATCGAGGACGTGCTCGAGGCCGCTCACGAGCGAGGCCCGCACCCCGCTCGTGACGACCGCGGCCTCCTTCAAGCGCGTGAGCTCGGCGACCATCGCCTCGGCGCTGTCGGGTCGTTTCTCGGGCTCCTTCGAGAGGACGCGCATCACGAACGCCTCGACCTCGGCGGGGATGCGCGCGTCCGGCGCGACCTCGCTCAGCGGCCGCGGCGGAGTCTTGATGTGCCTCGCCATGACGACGATCGCGTCGTCGTCCGTGTACGGCGGCCGGCCCGCCAGCATGTGATAGAGGATGACGCCCAGCGAATAGAGGTCGCTCCGGGCGTCGAGCGGCTTGCCCTGCGCCTGCTCGGGGGACATGTACCGTGGCGTGCCGAACACCGTCCCCGCCTGGGTCTCGACGGCGTTCATCGCGAGCTCGCCGTCGGCCTGGAGCATCTTCGCGATGCCGAAGTCGAGGACCTTGACGATCTCCTCGTACTTCTCGTTCGTGCGAACGCGCGCGTAGAAGAGGTTGTCCGGTTTGAGGTCGCGGTGGATGATCCCCTTGGCGTGCGCCTCCGACAGCGAGCGGAGCGCCTGCTTTGCCGTCTCGATGGCCTCCTCGACGCCGACGCGCCCGAGGCGCTTGATGCGCTGGCCGAGCGACTCGCCCTCGAGCAGCTCCATCGCCAGGTAGAAGTCGCCGTTCTCGCTCTGCCCGAAGTCGAAAACCGTGACGGTGTTGGGCGAGGTGAGGAGGCTGTTGGCGCGCGCCTCACGGAGGAAGCGCGCGCGGCTCACCTCGTCGATGGCGCGGTCGCTCCGGAGGATCTTGATCGCGACCTCGCGGGCGATCGGAGCCTGCTTGGCGCGGTAGACGGTGCCCATCGACCCCGCGCCGAGGCGCGCGAGGATGGTGAAGCGCCCCGCCAGGACGCGGCCCAGCATCGGGTCGCCGTCGGCGGCCGCCACGTCGGCCATGCGCAGGAGCGTCCCCCCGTCGTCGGGGCACTGGAAGCGCGGTATGCCGTCCTCGAACCGGCGCTGGCATTGCGGGCACACGTAGCCCGTCGCGGCACGCTGGGGCGGGCCGGTGTCGTCGGGGCGACGAGCGGCGGCGGGGTGGGACAAGTCCTTCAGGCGTAATGTTCGCGCGCGCGCGCAAAGCGCGCAAGGTACGCGTGACCGCCCGCGGCTTTCCCCGTGAAATGCGCCTACCCGCGCGGGCGGTCAGCGGAGGGGAAGCACGTTCCGGGGGTCGCAGACGACGGTGTTCTCGCTGGCCACCATGGCGCCCGGGGCCAGTTTGCCCACGTCCACCCCGGTCCGCACCCGTCGCGCCTCGAGGTGCAGGTGGACGAGCTCGGGCGAGCCGGTGTCGCCGACGAAGCCGACGAGCTCCCCCTCCTTGAGTCGGGTCCCCACGGCGAGCCCGGGCGCCGGCGCGTCCAGGTGCCCGAAGAGGAGGACGTAGTCGCGCAGCTGACCGCCCTCGCGGAGCGTGTGGCGCGTGATGACGGTCGTCCCGAAGAGCGGCCCCACGTAGACGACCTCGGCGTCCCCCTCCTCGTGCTCGAGGGGGACCATCGTGATGGGCGTCCCTTTTCGTTGCGGAAGGTCCACGGCGCCGTGGCCAACGTGGCTGAGCCGTCGTCCGCGACGCTGGGCGTCGTCCGGGCGATCGAGGTCATACCCGCTGACCACACAGCCGTGGGCGCACGGGACCGGGTAGCGGTACGCGTCGTAGTCAGCCGGGCGCTCGGGGCGACGCGGGATCTGGTCGTACACGATCCAGCGTCCGCGCTTGTCGTGATGGGCGTTCGGGTCCACCTCGGCTTCGGGGCCCTCGTCGTCGCCCGGGAGGACGACGCACACCTCGCCGTCAGGGAGCGAGCCGACCGGGCAGAGCGCGGGAGTCAGCGGTGCGGTCGCCTCTGCCGCGGCCGTCGGCGCGGCTGCCGCGATGTGCACCGGCCGGCCTCGCGCAGTCCCGGGCCCGAAGGACAGGAGCGCGACGAGCGCCGCCGGAAAGAGGGCCACGGTGCGCGAGGTCACTCCTCCTCATAGTGCCAGTGACCCCGCGGCATTCCCAGCTATGCTCGCGCCATGACGGACGCCGCCGCCACGCTGAAGGCTCTCTTCGACGCCGAGCGCGCGGTCGTCGCGGCGCACGACGCGCTCCTCGAGGTCGACCCCGACGCGATCCTGCCGCTCCTCGAGCGCAGCACGCGGGAAGCGCTCGCGCTGGACGACGTCGACGAGGACGAGGCGTCCCTTCGCCTCGGCCGCATCGCCTCGCTCCTCGGCGAGATGACTGGTCCGCGCGTGGTCGACCTCCTCGTCGACATCCTCGGCTGCGACGAACCCGAGGCGCGTCACGCCGCGGGCGAAGCGCTCGAGGGGCTGGCGTTCGATCGGTTCAAGGAAGTGGCGCTCGGGGTCGAGCGCGCGCTCGAGCGCTTGCCGCAGGGCAACGCGGCCCTCTCGGAGCTCCCCTACCTGCTCGCGCAGGTGCCCGAGCCCGGAGTTCCCAAGCTCCTCGCGCGCTTTCTCGCGCACCCGGACGCCGACGCGGTGGCGTCGGCGATCGAGGCCCTCGTCGAGATGGGCGATCCCGGTGCATTGCCGCTCCTCGATGCACTCGCGACGGACGGTCGGAAGGTGCAGCTCGAGGACGAGGGCGGCACCGAGGGCGAGGCGACCATCGGGGAGCTCGTGGCGGAGGCGCGCTCTCTCCTGAAGGGGGGGGCGTGAGCGCCGAACCCTCGGGCCCCCACCGCGCCCCGACGCCCCCGTCGGGTATCCCGCGTGGCCGCATCCGTCTCGGGCCCGCCGAGGCGGCGATCTTCGAGACCTTCGTCGTGCCGCGGTACCTCACGCTGTTCGGCGAGCTCGCCCTCGAGATGATGGCCGAGAGCGAGGACGCGCAGGTCGCACACCTGCATTGCCGCACCGGGTACCCGGATCGCGGGATCGCGATGCGCCTGCCCGGCGCGCACATCGTGGGGCTCGACGCGTCGAACGCGGCGCTCGAGCTCGCGCGCGCGAAGGCCGCGACGATGCGAGGGATGGTCAGCGAGTACCGCGCGTTCGAGGACCTCCCCACGACGCTGCCGGCATCTGCGTTCTCGCACGCGCTCGCGCTGCACCCGCTCGCCAACCCCGAGGAGCGAGCGAAGGTGCTCGCCGAGTTCGCGCGCATCCTCGCGCCACACGGGCAGGCGATCGTCGCGATGCCGCTGCGCGGGAGCTTCCAAGAGCTCGCCGACCTGCTGCGCGAGCACGCCCTCAAGTACGACGACAACGAGGTCGGGCGCGCCGTCGAGCAGGCCACGCTCGTGCGTCCGACGGTGGAGATGTTCGGCGCCGAATTCGAGGAGGCAGGCTTCGACTTCGTCGAGGTGAGCCTCCGTCCGACCACGCTGGGCTTCCAGAGCGGGCGGGACTTCTTCGAGGATCCCGTCGCGAGGATGCTCATCCTGCCGGAGGCCCAGCTGAACCTGAACCTCACCGACCCGGAGCGTGCCTGGGACTACGTACGCGAAGCCATGGACAAGTACTGGAGCGACGGGACCTTCGAGCTGACGGTCAACGTCGGCTGCGCCACCGGTCGCCGCCTGCCCTGACGGGGCGCGTCGGCCCGTCGAGGGCGTCACTGCGTCGGAGCGCCCGCTTCGATCCAGTCGTGAAATAGCTGAGCGAGCTCGGGGCTCGGCCCGGTGCTGAGGGGCATGCACCCGCCGTCGATCCCGCCGTCGCACCAGAGCTTCAGGTACACGTAGCTCTCGAGCGGGTCGAAGGGCAGGACGCGCTTCATCGGCGGATTCTCCCACGAGGTGACGTCGATCATCGTGTCGAACTCGTGGCCCGGGGAGAGGCCCATGTTGCCGGCGCCGATTCCGTGACACCCGTCCGGGTTCGCGCAGATCTGGTCGATCTTCACCTTCACGAGCTCCGCGGTCGATGCGTCGCCCGGGAAAGCCGCGTCCTGCCCGCAGGTCAGGCAGTTGGTGACGTCGGCCCGTTCCGCGTCGGGCCCGCCTGCGTCGGATGGTTCGCCGGGGGTCGAGGGGGACCCGCACCCGGCCACGGCGAACGCCAGCGAGGCGACGAGCGCGCGCACACGCAGAAGGATAGCGGCGCACGAGGCGCCGTCCCGTCCCGCGTTCAGTTGCAGGTGCCGTTGATGCAGACGCCGGTCGAGCAGGCCTTGCCCTGCGAGGGATCGCAGTCGCTGCCGAGCATCCCGGTCGGGGCGCACACGGCGTAGGTGCCGGTCTCGATCGTCACGTTCTTGCACGTCGCGCCCGTGGGCGCGGTCGCGCTGACGCAGTCGCCCGAGTCGACCTCGCAGGACGGGTAGCAGTCGTGGTGGAGGCACGTGTACTGGTCCGGGCACGTGTTCGCGAGCTGCCCTTCGTCGCCATCGTTGGCGCACGTGAAGGTCGCGCCCTGGTCGGGGATGCAGCCGCCGTTGACGCACACCTGGCCGGCGACGCAGGCAGTGCCCCCCTCGCCTGTGGACGCGCAGGGAGGCACGCAGTGCCCCTCGACGCAGGTCGCGCCGCCCTGGCAGGAGGACGTCCCCGACCCGGTGCAGGGGCCCGCATTCAGGTTGCAGACGCCGCGCGTGAAGTCGCAGCCGTAGCCGGACGGGCACGGGGTCGTGGCGCTGCACGTGACCTCGCAGATGCCGTCGACGCACGATGAGCCCGTCGCGTTGCACTGCGTTCCGTCGGAGCAGAGGTTCGCGCGCGGCGTGCACGTGCCGTCGACGCATCGCTCGCCGGTCCCGCCGCAGTCGGAGTCGGCGTTGCAGGGCCCGGTGAGGTTGCCGACGTCCAAGGCGGCGTCCGTCGCGTCCGTCCCCGCCTCGACGGGGGGCGGCGACGAGTCGACTCCGGCGTCCGACCCTCCGCTGCTCGTCGGCACGCACTGGGCGACGCTGTTCGAGAGCTTGCACACGTACCCATCGGGGCAGCCGTTCGTGCTGCAGTCCCCGGAGCCGGCGTCCGTCGTGGTGGACGCCTGGACGCACTGGTTCTGGTCGTTGCACACGTACCCGGAGTCGCAGTCGCTGTCCGTGCTGCACTGCCACGTGATGCACGCGCCGGAGTAGGTCGTGTCCGGGCAGCTGTAGCAGCCGTCCCCCTGGCAGACCCGTTGTTCGTTTCCCGGATAGATCGGGCACCCGAAGAGGAATGCCGCCGCACCGAGCAAGCCCACGCCGAGAAGGAGTCGTTTCATCGCCTCACCACTCCGAGCACACGTGACCCGAGCCCACGGCGCTGACTTTAGCAACGCACGTGCCTCCACGCGAGCTGAGCGCCGCTCGAAAGATCGCGAGGCTCGTCGCCCGCCTGTGCACGAGGGTTCACGCACGGAGCCACGTCAGCGGTCACGCTCCGGCCAGGGGCGGAGCCAGGGACGGATTGTCCCGCTCCCCCGGCAGAGGCCGGGGCTACCCGTCTGCCCGGAGCCGCCACGGCAGCGCGCGCTCGGCGCACGCACGACGAATCGACACCATCGGAACGCGCGTGTTAACGTTGGGCTCCTCACCGAAGGCCGCCCCCCGCGCTTGCGGCCGACGCACGGGTGGCGTGAGTGTGTGATGGACGTCCAGTGCGAGCGCTGCAAGACCGAGTATGAGTTCGACGACGCGCTCGTCAGCGGGCGCGGCACGACGGTGCGCTGCACGAACTGCGGGCACCAGTTCAAGGTGCGCGGGGGCGACGCGGCCCCGGGCGGCAGCGACAAGTGGATGGTGCGGACCGCGGCGGGACAGCAGCTGATGTTCCTGACGCTGCGGGAGCTCCAGCGCGCCATCCTGGCAAAGCAGGTCGGAAAGTCGGACGTCCTGACACGCGGCGCTGCGCCGCCCCGGGCGCTCGGCTCCATCGCCGAGCTCGAGCCCTTCTTCGAGGGGCGCACGTCGAGTCGTCCGCCGCCGGCGGGCATGACGGTGCCGACCGCGCGCGTACCGCCTGCCGCGGCCGTTCCGGACATCACACCGTCGCCCGCGTTCCCGAAGCGCACGGCGTCCTACGGCCCCGCGCCGTCGAACGCGCCGCCGCCCCCGCCGCAGCGCAGGAAGATCGACACGCTTCGACCCGTCGATCAGGGCGTACCCCCGCCGGCTCCTCCGCCGCGTGCCGTTCCCATCGCGCCGGAGCCCGTGACCGTCGTCAACGCCACGCCCTACGCGTTCGGGCAGGCCACGGGAGCCCACCTGCCGGCCGAGGATCCCGTCACGATCCGGCGCCCGGCGCCGACGCCCCGCCCGCCGCCCGCCGCGATCGAGACGACCTCGCCGCTTCCGCCCCCCACGCGACCCATCGGGCCCCCGCAAGATGCAGTCGACGAACGCGACGTCCCCACGCGCGCGTGGCAGCCGTCGACGACCGACGAGGTGGACGCGATCCCGGGCCGCCGGCGCGTGGGCGGCTGGATCGTCGCCGCGGTGCTGCTCATGGCCGTGGGCGTGGTCGCGTGGGTCGTCGCCAAGCCGTACCTCGCGGGCCGCACCGCCGCCGCGGTGCCGCAGCTCGACCCGCGCGCACAGGCCTTCGTCGCCGACGGCGAGAAGGCGATGAGCGACGGCAACCTCGATCAGGCGCAGGAGGACTTCGACAAGGCGAGCGCGCTGGCCGAGCACGACCCGCGCGTGCTCCTCGACGAGGCGCGCGTGGCCGCAGCGAAGTCCGACGTGCCGTGGCTCGACCTGCGCCTCCTTCCGCCGGACGCGATCGACAAGCAGCGCGCGGCAAAGGCGCAGCTGGCCGACCGCGTATCGCGGCTGCGAAAGGCGGCCGACGACGCCGTCGCCGCCGCACCGGAGGACCCCGCGGCGCTCCGCGCGAAGATCGACGCGCTCCGCATCGTGGGCGAACGGGACGCGGCGCGGAGCTACGTCCCGAAGGTCTCGGCGCAGGCATCGCAGCCCGAGACGGCGTACGTCCTGGCCGCGCTCGATCTCTCCGAGACCGACCCGCTCTGGTCGACCGTGATCGATCGCCTCCGGCTGGCGGCAGCGGGCGAGGGGAACGCGGGGCGCGCCCGCGCGGCGCTCGTCTACGCGCTCGCCCGCTCGGGGGACGTTGCGTCGGCGCGCACGGAGCTCGGCAAGCTCGATGCGCTCACCCGCCCGTACCCGCTCCTGCCCGATCTCCACGCGTTCCTCGACAAGAGTCCCGCGAAGGCCGCGCTCGACGGCGGCGTGGCGGCCAACATCCCGCACATCGAGCTCAGCGCGCTGCCGCCGCGGCCTCCGCCTCCGTCGGCGGGCGCCGGGGGCGGCGAGCCGGCCGCGATCCCCGAAGGCCGCGGCGGCATGCAGGCGGCGGCGCAGGCCATCAAGAAGGGCGACTGGGCCCACGCGCGGCTCATCTACGAGGCGCTCGTATCGCGCAACCCGGGCGACTCCGAGGCGCTCTCGGGGCTCGGGGACGTGGCCCGCGCGCAGGGCGATTCGGCCGGTGCGATCGGCGCGTACAAGCGAGCGCTCGCGGTGAACCCGTCGTACCTGCCGGCGCTCCTCGGCATGGCCGACACGCAGTGGGCGAGCGGCGACCGTGGGGGCGCGGTCCACAACTACAAGGAGATCGTCGATCGCTTCCCGGAGGGGACCTACCCTGCCTACGTGAAGACGCGCGCCGAGCCGGCCCCCGCCCCGACCGCCGCTCCCGCCGCGAGCGGCGAGCCTGCCCCCGCGCCGGCGCCCGCGCCTGCCCCCGCGCCCGCCCCCAAACCTGCGTCGTCCGGCGAAAACGAAGGCCTCTAGATGCGTCCGTCGCACGCGGCGGTCCTGTCGCTGCTCGTGCCGGCGCTCCTTGCATGCGAGGGGCGCCGGAAGGCGGCCCCGGCGGGCGGCGCCGACCAGGGCGAACCGCGGCGAGGGCCCGCGATCGCGGTCCTCGACCTCTCGGAGGGTGTCCCCGAGGAAGCGTCGAGCGGCCTGCTCGGGCTCTCCGCGAAGGGCACCACCTTCTACGACGCGGTGCACGAGGTCGAGCAGCTCTCGCGCGACAAGGACGTGAAGGGCGTGCTCGTGCGCCTCGGGACGACGCGCGTGGGCCTCGCGCGGGCCGAGGAGATCGGCACGCTCCTCGGTGCGCTCGGCGCGAAGATGCCCGTCTGGTGCCACGCCGACGACCTGTCGAACGGCACCCTCTACCTCGCGGCGCGGTCGTGCACGAAGGTCTGGCTCTCGCCGGCAGCGAGCGTCGACGCGATCGGCCTGGCCGCGCAGAGCATCTACTTCCACCAGCTCCTCGCCGACACGCTCGGCCTCGACGTCGACTTCCTCCAGGTCGGCAAGTACAAGGGCGCCGAAGAGCCGTTCACCCGCGACGGCCCCAGCCCGGAGGCGCGCGAGTCGCTCCAGTCGACGCTCGTCGACATGCGTACGACGTGGCTCGGCGGCATCGAGTCCGCGCGCCCCGCGGTCGCGGCCGACGTGCCGGAGGACGGGCCCTACGCGGCCCCGGCCGCGAAGGAGAAGGGCCTCGTCGACGCGGTCGGGTACTTCGAGGACGCGCGCGACGCGCTCGAGAAGGAGAGCGGCGCGGTGCGCGCGCAGGTGCGCCTGGGGGCCGGAGCCGCCGCGGGGGGAGGGGACGACCTCACGGACATCCTCCGGACGCTCGCGGGCGAGTCGCTGGGCTCCGCGCCCGTGGCGCTGGTGCGGGCGAACGGCGCCATCACGATGAACGGCGGCGGCGGGCTCCTCGCGGAGTCGGGCGGCATCGTCGAGCGGCGCCTCGTGCGGAGCCTCGCGCGGCTCGAGAAGGACGACGACGTGAAGGCGGTCGTCCTCCGCATCGACTCGCCCGGCGGGAGCGCGCTCGCGAGCGATCTCCTCTGGCACGAGCTCATGCGGGTCCGCGCGAAGAAGCCGGTGGTCGTCAGCGTGGGCAGCATGGCGGCGAGCGGGGGCTACTACCTCGCGTCGACGGGCAACGTCGTCTACGCCGAGGACGCGAGCATCGTCGGCTCGATCGGCGTCGTCGGCGGCAAGGTCTCGGGGGATCGGGCGCTCGCACGCCTCGGCGTGCATGCCGAGACCCTCCCGGCGAAGGTGGGCGACCCGAAGGCCGCGGCACGCGCCGCGTACGAGTCGCTCTTCGTGCCGTGGGACGACGCGACCCGCGAGCGGGTGCTCGGCACCATGACGGGCGTCTACGATCTCTTCCTCGCGCGCGTCGCGGAAGGCCGGAACATCCCCGTGGAGAAGGTCGCTGCCTCGGCCGAGGGCCGCCTCTTCAGCGGTCGCGACGGCAAGGCGCGCGGCCTCGTCGACGAGCTGGGGGGGCTCTCCGACGCCATCGCGCGGGCCAAGACGCTCGCGTCGTTGCCGCCCGACGCGCGCGTGGCCGTCGCTGGCGAGAGCGGCGGGCTCCTCGACGCGCTCGCCGAGGACGAGCTCCAGGGCCGAGCGCCCGCCGCGGGCGTGCCCCCGATCGGCGCGCCGACCGCGGCGGACCTCGTCCGCGCGCAGCTCCCTGCGGAGATCCTTCCCTTCGTCTCCGCCATGGCCCCGCTGGCGGGCCGCGAGCACGTGCTCTGCGCCTTGCCGTTCGCCCTCACCGTGCAGTGAACGTCCCGGACGGTTCCGTGCCTGCCGCCGAAGACCTGGCGTACGATCGCCTCGGATGATCCCGTCCGATCGCCGCCCCGGCAGCGAGTCGACGAACGGGGGCCCGGAGGAGGAGCCCCGCTCGACGCGCGGCACGCTGCCGCCGCCCGAGTGGACGACGCAGCACACCGGCGCCGCGCGCACGACGTTCGCACCCAAGGCGCTCGAGCGCCGGACGGGGCAACGCGCGCAGGAGGCCTGGCTCCGTGCACGCGTCGAGGAGGCGCGCGCCGCCGAGGGCGCGGCGGCGATCCGCGAGGCGAGCGTCGCCCTCGCGCGATGGCTGGCCTCGCGCGATCGCGATCTGGACGAGGCGGTGGAGCTCGCGGTCCAGGCGCTCAAGCTCGGCGACGACGTGGAGCTCCGGCGAGAGCTCGCCGCCTGGTTCGAGAGCCTCGGCGAGCCTGGGCGGGCGGCCAACGCGCTGCGGCCGATCGCAGCGATGACGGACGTCGAGGCCGCGGAAGCTGCCTACGTCCTCGTGCGGACCGGCGTGCTCAAGGCGCGGGCCGGCGCGGCGGCAGGGGCGGCGTCGGCGTTCGAAGCAGCCATCCCGATCGCGCCCGAGGACCCGCTCCCGGCGGAGCTGCTCGGCGCCCTCGCCGACTGGGAGCCCGACGCGGTCGCGCCGGGGATGGCGGCGGAAGCCTACGTGGAGGCCGCGCGCCGCCGCACCATGCAGGGCAACGACGAGTCCGAGCTCGAGGATCTCTGGCGCGCCTTCTCGATCGACGCGCGGAGCGGCCGGGCCGTCCAGGCCCTCGCCGAGGCGCTCGAGCGCCGGGGCAAGCTGGACGCGTCCGACGAGGTGTGGCGCGAGCACGCGCGCCAGATCGCCGCGAAGGACCCCGAGCGCGCGGCCGTCGTGCAGGCGCGCCGCCGAACCGCGGCCGTGGCCGCCCACGCGCACCCGCGGGCCCTCGCTGCGGCGCTCGACGAGCACCTGGACGGGCGCTTCGACGGTGAGGGGAGCGAGGCGTTCGACGCGCTCCTGCTCGATCTCGGTCTCCTCGAGGTCGTCGCCGCGCGCCTCGTCGTTCGGTCGACGACGGGGGCGCCTGCGGACCGCGCGGCGTGCCTCGTGGATCTCGCGCGGCTCTGCGCGGGCCCGCTCGCCGACGCCGCGCGCGCCTCGGCGGCATACCTGGCGGCCCTCGCGGTCGACGCGCAGTGCGACGAGGCCACCGCGGCGCTCGAGGCGATGCACGGCGGCGAGGTCCCCGCGGACACCGACGTCCCGTACGCGCGCGAGGACGACGGGAGCTCGTCGCGCTCGGCGACGGCCGCCGGGTGGATCCGCGCGATCCGGAGCGGGGAGGAGCAGGCGCAGGCCGCAGCGCTCGAGCGGGTGGCCTCGACGGCATCTCCGGCCATCCGGGCCGTCCTGCTCACGACCGCGGCGGATCGCGCCCTGCGTGCGAACGACCCGGGCACCGCGCGGCGCCTCGCGGAGCTGGCCGTCCACGCCGATCCGACGAGCGCGCGCGCCGTCGCGACGCTCGCCGACGTCCTGCTCCGCGCCGAGCACGACCGGGGCGCCGCGGCGGCCCTCGAGCGAGCCGTCACCGTCGTCGGCCCGCGCGCGGCCTGGTGCGGAGCCCTCGCCGCAGCGCTCGACGCGCTCGGCGAGACCGCGCTCTCCGCCGGCTGGACGCAGCGCACCGTCGCCTTGCGCCCCGGCGATCGCGCGACCGTCGACGCGCTCCTCGACAGGCTCGTTCGCTCGCACGACGGCGGCCGCCTCGGTGACACGCTCGCGTGGCTCCTCTCGCAGCCCCAGCCCACCAGCTGGCTCGCCGCACGCTTCGCGCAGGCGCTGCGCGAGCTCGTGAGGCTCGACGTCGACCGGGGAGCCGTCCTCGCGCGCCGCGCGCTCGACGTGTTCGGCCCGCGGGTGGAGGCCCTACGCGCCGCGATGCTGGCGGTCGGCGAGCTGGCACCCGACGCCGCGTTCGTCGCGGCCGTGCTCGAGCGCTGGACGGCCTGCGGCGCCGAGGGCGCCGAGCGCGTTGCTCTCCTCGTGCGCCTGGCCGACCTTCGCGAGTCGCTCGGCGACGACGAGGGTCACGCCCGCATCGTCGCGCAGGCCGCGCAGGAGGGGATCGCGCCCGAGGTCGTCGACGCACATCTCGCGCGCCTCGAGGGCCGACCCCTCGGGCCCGACGCGCAGCTGTGGCGTCTCCAGGCGAAGGCGGAGCGCTCGGTCGCGATCGACGGGGACGCTGCGTCCTTCGCGTGGCGCGATCTCGGCGCGGCGCTCTGGGATCTCGCGGAGGACAGGGTCGGCGCCGTCGCGGCCTGGCAGCGCGCCGCCCGGCTCGCGCCGCACAGGGGACACGCGACCCTCGCGCAGGACCTCGTCGCGTTCGCCGGGGCCCCGTTCGCGTTCGACTACCTCGCGCAGGTCATCGAGACGGAGCCCGACGCGCCCACCGCGGCGGCCATCGCGACCGACGTCGCACGCGCCGCCCTCGCCAACGGCGAGCCCCGACTCGCCTTCGATCTGGCCGCGCGCGGCGTCGCCCGCAACCCGATGCACGCGGCGGCCCTGGCCGTCGCCGAGCGCGCCGTCGATCGCACCCGCGAGCACGCCGCCCTCTCCGGCCTCTACGAGGTGATCGCCCGCCGCGCGCTCGGGCGGTTCGGCCGGCGGGCCGCGCACTACCGTGGCGCGCGCTTCTTCGAGCGCCGCGGCGAGCACGCCCTCGCCCTCAAGCACGCGGCGCAGGCGTTCCACGCGGTGCCGTCGGAGGGCTCGTCGTTCCAGCTCCTCGCGCGGGCCGCGGAGCGCGCGGGGGACCGTCCGCAGGCCGTGCGAACGGTGGAGCAGGTCGCCGAACGCGCGGACCACTCCGCGGCGAAGGCCGGGTGGCTCCTCCGCGCTGCGAGCATCGCCGGCGACGGCGAGGAGGGCGCGCGCCGCAAGGTGGACGTCCTTCTGCGCGCGGCGGTGGCCTCGCCGAACGTCGCCACGGTCGGCCTGCTGCGCGACGCGGCCGCCGATCTGCTGCGCTTCGGCCCCGAGGAGCTCGACGGCCTCCAGATGCGCCTCCAGCGGGCCGCCCGATCCATCACCGGGCGCGTCGACGGCCCCGAGGGGGCGCGCATCGCCATCGCGTTCGCCGTCCTCGCCCTCGACCTCTTCGGCGACGCCGACGGCGCGATGGCCTCGGTCGAGCGCGCGTACGTCTGCGACGCCGACGTCGACGAGTTCGCGGTGCTCGTGGAGCGCGCCCCGAAGCTCGCGCTCGCGGCGGAGTCTCCCGCCCGTGCGGCGAAGCTCCTCGACGCAGCCGAGGTGCTCCACGCGAACGCCGGCGTACCCGTTCTTCGGCTCGTCGCAGCGCTCGCGGAGGCCGTGGGCGACGACTCGCTCCGCGCGCGCGCCGCGGTGGACGCGGCTCTCCGCGACCCGGACGACGACCACCTCGTCGTCGACGCCGACGCCGCGGTCCGCCGCGTGCCGGCCCTCGTCGAGCGCCTCTCGACGCGCGTCTCGTCGGCCCGCCGGGCGCAGGCCCTCCTCGCGCTCGCCCGCGCCCGCGTCGGCGAGGGCGGCCACGGCGACGCCGCGCCGCTCTTCGAGCGCGCCGTCGACCTCGTGACCGACGAGGAGCGCCCCGAGGTGGAGCGCGAGCTCCGCGCGGTCTGGGACGCGGCGGGCCGGGGCAGCGAGATCGAGGCGCGCGTCCAGCGCGAGGCCGCGAGCTCCGAGGCGTCTCCCGCGATGCGCGCCGACCGCTGGACCGAGATCGCCGAGCGCCGCGAGACGCGCGGCGATCGCCCGGGCGCCGTCCGGGCGCTCCTCGAGGCCTGCAAGCTCGATCCCGACCCGATGCACAGGTGGAGCTCCCTCGAGCGCGTCGCCGAGCTCGCGGGCGACGACGAGGCCCGCGTGGCCGCGCTCGATCAGATCGCGGCGCGCGTCGGCGACGACGGGCGCGTCCCGGTCTTCAAGCGGCTCGCCCGGGCCCACGAGCGGCGCGGCGACCTCGACGCCGCGGCGGACGCGTGGGGTCGCGTGCTCGCCATCGACGCGGACGACGAGGAGGCCGATCACGCGGTGGAGGCCGTGGTCGTGGCCCGGGGCCAGTACGATCGCCTCGTCGACCACCTCGCCCGGCGCGCGGAGCGCCTCAGCGGCCACTCGGGCATGCGCGAGATGCTCCGGGCCGTCCGCCTCCGGCGCGCGGCCATCCTCGAGCAGCGTCTCGGGCGCCTGAAGGACGCCTGCGACGAGCTCGCGCTGCTCCTCAACGAGTGGCCCGACAACGCGGGCGCGCTCCGCTACCTCGCGGATCTCCTCGAGCGGCAGGAGGAGTACGACCGGGCCGCGCCGCTCTGGCGCCGCGCCGCCGCGGTCGAGGGCGATCCGGGCGAACGCGACGAGCTCGAGCTTCGCGCCGGGCGTGCGTCGATGGCGGCGGGCGATCTCGAGGCCGCCTTCACGCACGCGAACACCGTGCTCGCCCGGACTCCCTTCAATCAGGCCGCGCTCGACCTCCGCGTCGAGGTGGCGCGCGCGCTGGGCGCCGACGTGGACCTCGGCGACTCGCTCGAAGCCATCGCGGCGAGCGAGCGCGTCGACGATCGTACGCGGAGCGACCTCCTGCTCGAGGCGTCCCAGGCCTCGGCGCGCGCGGGGGACGTCCGGCTCGCCCTCGAACGGGCGCGGCGCGCCGCGGAGGCGGCCCCCGATCGCGCGACGCCGCAGCTGCTCGCCCGCGGCCTCGAGTACCGCATGCGCGGGCCGGGCGCGCCCGACGAGGCGCACCGCACGATCGAGGAGCTCTCGCGCATCCGCGAGCCGCTCGGGCCGGACGACGACGCGCTCCGGTCGTTCCTCCTCGCGGAGGCGCTCGACGTCGTCCAGGGCGGCGGCGCGGGCATGAACGAGCTCCAGACGACGCGCGCCTCCGTCGGCGATCACCCGCTCGTCGCGCTCGGGATGGCCGAGCGCCTGCTCGCCGTCGGCCAGCACGCGCACGCGGTGGAGTTCTACAAGCACGCGCTCGCCGGTCCGCTCCTCGAGCTCCGCCGCGTCGGCGTCGTCGCCATCGCCGCCGGCGACGCGGCTCTCCGGAGCTCGCGCATCCAGGACGCGGCGCAGTTCTTCGCCGTCGCGATGCAGCACCAGGACACCCACGCAGCCGCCACCCAGCGCCTCTCCGTCGTCGCGGGCCTCCAGCGCGCGGCCATGCGCGTCACCCTCCCGCCGGCGAACGCGACGTCCGGCGCCCCGGAGCGCCTCCTCACGCCGGGCGAGCACCTCGCCGTGCGCCCCGCGGCAGCACCGCCGACGGCGGTCGCCGCGCCACCTCCCGCGGCCGCGCCTCCGCCACCGGCGGTCGCCGAGGCTCCGCCGGAACCCCCCGAGCCGCCCCCCGTCGTCTCGCCTGGTCCCGACATGGCGACCGAGGTCCTCGAGGCCGCCGTCCGCAGCGCGACGACCCCCGGGGCGCGTGCCCGCGCGCGGCTCGCCCTCGGCCGCCGTCGCCTCGAGGCAGGCGACGCACGCAGCGCCGAGCCGCTCCTCTGGGAGGCGCTCGCCGACGGCCTGCCCGACGCGGGCGAGGTCCTCGCGCAGATGCTCGTCGTCGCGACCGACCGCGCCCGCGATCTCGTCCGCGTCCGCCGCCAGCAGGTCGCGCTCGAGACCGGCGACATCGGCCGCCTCGAGGACCTCCACGCCGCGGCGCTCGCGGACGACGACCGCGTCTTCGCGCGCGCCGTCGAGCACGTCCTTCGCGCGTTCGATCCGGGCGCGGGCCCGCTCCCTCCGCCGCCGCTCGCCTCGCAGCCCGAGCAGCCCGGCATCTTCGCGCTCCTCGCGCGCCCGTCGATGGACGCGTCGGGCGAGGCCCTCTCGCTCGTCTGGGAGGGCGCGATGCAGCTCTTCGTCCGCGACGCCGCGAGCTACGGCATCACCGGCGTCGAGCGCGTCGTGCCCGGGCCCACCTCGGCGATCGCCCGCCTCTACGACGCCGCCATGCGCGCCCTCGACGCGCCCCGCATCCCGCTCTTCGTCCCGCGCGCGACCGCCGGCACGCCCGTCTCGCACGTCGCCGTCCTCCAGCCGCCGTCGGTCATCCTCGCGGGCGACGTCCGCGAGGAGACGCCCGAGCTCCGCCTCGCGCTCGGCCGGGGCATGGCGTCCGCGCTGCCGCACAACGTCCTTCGCCTCGGCCTGCCGCCGGCCGAGGGCCGCGCGCTCGTCGCCGCGATGCGGGCCGCCTTCGGACCGCCCGACATCGGCCAGCGCGTCGACCCTCGCGCCGCGCGCCTCGCCGAGTCCTTCTGGCAGATCGTCCCGGCCCGCACGCAGCGGCGCCTCCAGGAGCTCCTCGGCACGGCGAACGTCGCCGAGTACGAGGAGCTCGTCGCGCGCGCCCACCAGTGCGGCCGCCGCGTGGGCCTCTTTCTCGCGGGGGACTTCGCGGTCGCCGCGCGCGCGCTCCTCTCCGAGTCGGGAGCCCGCGCCGACGAGCCCCCCTCGCGTCCTTCGCTCCGCCACCTCTGCGACGAGGTCCCGGCCCTCGCCGATCTCCTCCGCCTCGCCGTCTCGCCCGAGTACGCGAGCGCCCGCTGGCACGACGTTGCGCCGCAGTCCCCTCGTGGCACCCTCTCCTCCGGCAGGTTCAGCCTCTTCTAGGTCGATGCTTCGCTCCTTCGCTCTCGGCTTCGCGGCGGTCGCGTGCGCCGCCGTCGCTGCTGCCCTCGTCGGCAGCACGGCGTGCCTCTCCGCGCCGCCGCCCGACCTGCCGGTGCCGGCGCTGCAGCGGCCGATCATCCTTCGGGGCGCGGTCCAGCCGCCGGCGGGTCCGATCCTCGGGTCGTTTCCCCAGGAGTTCGTCGTCCCCGTGCTCCTCCAGAGCCCCGACGAGCCGTTCCAGTACGACGCATTCGTCGACTTCGCGCAATGCGTCGGCTTCAGCTGCGGGAGCGGGACGACCCCCTACATTCCCCCGACGACCGTGACCCCGACCCCGGGCACCCTCGACGGCGGCGTCTACCTCGCGCACTTCGATCCGCCGGCCGGCGTCGATCCGTCGAGCTGCCACACCATCGAGTTCGACGTCGCGCACGCGTTCGACACGAACCTCCCGCACACGCCGGACAGCATCGGAGGCGACAGCGTGAGCTGGATCTACAGCCCGACCGGGAATCTCACGGGGTGCACGCTCTACGACGCGGGGTCGCTTCAGGACGGCGCCTTCCCGCCGTCGGACGCGGCGAGCGACGGCCTCCCCGTGACGCCTCAGGACGGGGGCGGCGACCCATGAGCGTGCGCGCGCGCGGCGCCGTCGTCTTCATTGCACTGGCGGCCGGGTGCACGGTCGGCGACGACGCCTCGTCGTCGTCGAGTGCGCTCGACGTGCCCCTCAACGTCTGTCCCGCGAACCCGTGCGGCGCGTACGTCCAGGCGGGAGCCACGCCCGATTGCAACGGTGGCCAGTGCCTGGTCACCGCCGGCTTCACGAACCTCTTTCTCGTCGTCCAGATGGCGGCCGACGCGTACTACGCGCCGGGGCAGACGTTCGCGATGACCTACCCCGGGCCAGGGACGCTGACGGCCGGCAGGAACTGCGCATCGACGCCCTGCTACCAGCTGCCCACGAACGTCGCGGTCGAGGGGGACTACCAGGTCGACGCGCAGACGCAGCGAAACCTGAACTGGAACCTCGGCAACGCGGGCAGCAGCACGCTCCTCCCCGTCCAGGTCACGTACCGCCCGCTCTGGCCGACGACGAGCGTGACCGCGACCTCCGTCCAGGCGCAGACCCTCGGCTTCCCCGTGTACGACGTCACGTCGACCGTCCTGGCGCAACCCCCCGGCGGGTTCTCGCCCGGCCCCAACGGCAACGCGAGCCCGCTCTTCCAGGCGACCCTCCCCGTGGGCGCCTACGAGATGACCATCCAGCCCGACCCGCCCTTCGACGCTGCGTTTCCGCCTCTCGTTCAGAACGTGGCGCTCAAGCCGGGGAACCTGCTCCAGCAGATCGCCATGGTCGTCGACGACACGCACCGGGTGACAGGCGGTCCCCAGCTGCCGATCATCCCCCAGTTCGTCGTCGAGCGCGGCACGACCCTCGCGGGGTGGACCGCATACCTGCGGGACGTGACGACGCTCGAGCGCATCTCGAGCGTCCCGACGCTCACGGCCGCCGCGAACACGGTGACGCTCGCCACGAACCACGCGCCGTTCGACGGAGACGCGCTCACGAACGCCGAGCTCGTGGTCCAGCCGCCCGCGGGCTCGACGTCCCCCACGTACGTCATCGGCGTGACCGGCAACGACCTGCCGTACACCGAGACGCTCCCCGATCTCCCCGCGCCGGTCGCGGTCTCGGGCACGCTCACCGACGTCGACGGCGTCACGCCGCTCGAGGGGGACCTCGTCTTCGAGGTCCACCCGAACGCGTCGAGCCAGCAGGGGCTCTACGTCGCCGGCTCGACCGGCGCGCTCAACCCGACGAACTTCGATCTCGTCGTCCGGTCGCACGCGTCGATCGCGACGGCCGGCGGCCCCTCGACGTACTCCGTGACCTTGCCGCCCGGCACCTACCAGCTCACGGTCATCCCCGCGGACGTGGCGCACGCCATCACGGTGAACCCCGCGTTCCCCGTCCCGGTCACGACCTCGCCGCTCGTCCAGTCCGTCCCGGCGGGCCTCCTCCGCACGGTGCAGGGCAACGCGGCGCTCGCGGACGGCCGGCCCCTCTCCGGGGCGGACGTGGAGGTCGTCGCCACCGCGTGCGCGCAGGCCTCGGGCACCGCGTGCATGCCTCGCGGGGCCCAGACGACGACCGACTCCCACGGGCTCTTCACGCTGTCGCTCGATCCGGGCACCTACGCGCTCGCCGTCGAGCCTGCGCAGGGCAGCCGCTTCCCGTGGGCCACGCAGACCCTCCTCGTGGGCCCGACGGACGTCGTCGTGCCGCTCGTCACCGTGCCGGCCCCCGCCTACGGCGGCCTCACGCTCCACGATCCCGCCGACAACCCCGTCGTCGACGCGCTCATTCGCGTCCTCGAGCTCCCCAAGTCCGGGCCGGCCGTCGAGGTGGGGCGCACCATCACCGACGCCAGCGGCCACTACGACATGTACCTGGCCCCGAGCTCGCAGTAGACGGCACGACCGCGCGACGCGGTCGCCCCGAGGCCGCCCAGGCCGCGTGAATCACGCGCCGCGCGCCTCCCGAAGGTCGGACTAGACGAGCGCGCTTCTCT
This sequence comes from Polyangiaceae bacterium, assembly GCA_036490515.1. Taxonomy (GTDB): domain Bacteria; phylum Myxococcota_A; class Polyangia; order Polyangiales; family Polyangiaceae; genus Palsa-1150. The sequence goes on along the minus strand of DASXDU010000004.1, from coordinate 152,463 downwards.
GGTATGCTCGCGCGGACGCGATGGAGAAAGACGTCCGCATCCACTTGCTCGCTCGCGTTGCGCGCTCGGTCTCCGCGCCCGACAGGCAGCTCGATCCGGCCAAGCCCGTGAGCATCCTGTCGCTCACCGCGGCGTCCTACGGCGCGCGTCCGTCCGAGGATGCCACCGTTCCGACGGGGTTCGATCCGCTCGCGGTCGCCCTCTTCGAGGCGATCGTCGAGGGCGCGTACCTCGTGGCCGCCGCAGACGGCGTCTTCGACGACGAGGAGCGGCGCACCTTCGAGAAGGTCGTGCTCGCGGCCTGCGGCGGCTCGGTCGCGCAGGAGCAGATCGCGGCGCTCGTCAGCGATCTCGGCGACCAGCTCGAGGAGGACGGCATCGACAAGCGCGTCGCAGCCGTCGCGCGCACCGCGACCAAGAAGGAGCACGCCCAGGAGGTGCTCCGCATCGCCGCGCTCCTGGCCCAGGCGAGCGACGACGTGAGCGGCGTCGAGAAGGACGTCCTCGGCAAGCTCGCGAAGGCGTGCAACCTCGACGCGAGCGAGGTCGACGCCGCCATGGCCGACGTGAAGAAGGCCCTCTCCGCCGGGTAGACCGGGGGCTCTCGGCGAGACGAGAGTGGGGAAACAGGAAGGTCAGAAGATCAGAAGGGGGATTGGGGTGGGCCTCGGGGGGCGCCCGGGCTTCGTCGGGTGAGTGACGCGCCTCGAAGGGCCGCATCGCCCCTTGGAGGCGTGCCGTTCACCGGAGCAGCCGCGCCGCCCCCCGAGCCCCATCCCCACTCCCCCTTCTGATCTCCTGATCTTCCTGTTTCCCCCTCTCGTTCTCTCGGCGGTTCGACCAAAAAAAGCGCCCCCGCCCCGGCGTGTGACGGCCGCGGACGGGGGCGTGGCGCTGCGAACGGTCAGGTCAAGGAAAGCGAAGCGCGGACCGTCAGGACTTCGGCGTCGGAGCCGCAGGGGCGGGGGCCGGGGTCACCGGCTCCTCGTGGGCCTTGCGGGTCGCCTTCGCCTTTGCCACGGCGTCGGCCTTGTTCTGGGCCGTGCGCACGGGCTCCTGCGTGACGGGCAGCCCGAACGCTGCGTACGTCACCGAATCCTCGCCGAAGAGAACGGCGAGGTACTTCCGGAAGTCCGGCAGGATGGCCGTGACCTCCGCGAGGGCCGCGTCACGCGCCTGCTTCTTGGCGGTGACGTTGGCCCGCGCGTCCTCCAGGTCCTTCTGGGCCTGGAGGACTGCGGTGAACAGCGCGGAGAGGGCCTGAGGAGTCAGGCTCTCGCCGTGCAGGACCACCGCCGCGGTCAGGTACTGCGCGATCGCGGCGAGGATCTTGGTGAAGAGAAGCGTGCGACTGGCGATGCTTGTCTTGATTTTGGAGGGCAATTGGGTCTCTCGAGCGGGGGACGCGATCGGGCCGGCCGCACCACGCGGTCGTCCGTCGTGCCCCTTTCCCTGAGGCCCCTCTGAGATCGAACTTCGTGACCGAAATTCGTCATCCCCCTCGAAATAGTCTTGCGGGAGGGCGGGGGAGGCGCTCCTTCCGCCGGGAAACCGCGCACTTCCGGCGGAAGGAGGAAGGCGCCCCCCGGAAGGAGGCATGCGGCCCCCGGGAGGAGGCAGCCGGCCCCCGGAAGGAGGAAGGCGCCCGACGGAAGGAGGCGCTCACCCCGCGGTAGGAGGCACGCATCCCGCGGTAGGAGGCGGTCCTCCCGTCGAAGGAGGCAGGTTGCCCGCGGAAGGAGCGCCCCTCCCGGCGGAAGGAGGGCGATCCCCGCGGGCCGTCGTTCATCACCCGCCGGCCTAGCGCGTGAGCAGCGCGTCGATCGCGTCCCGGAAGAGGGCCGCCTCTTCGTTCCGGCCGGCGCGGGCGGCCTGGTCGGCGAGGGCCTCGAGGGCGCGGCGGGCCTTCGGGGCGAGGACAGCGCGCCTCGCGGGGGTCGCGTCCTCCAGGCGCCCGGAGAGGAGCGCGAGGAGCTCGTGGCCGCGGCTCGCCTTCTCGAGGAGGGCGGCCAGCTCGTCGGCCACGGCGTCGTCGGCCGCGTTCGCGTGGAGCTTGCGCGTCAGCTCCTCGATGCGCGCCTCGGTCCCGGCGTCGCCCTCGTCGGCGTCGACCGCGAGCGACACGTCGAAGGGGACCCGCGGCGGGGGAGGGGCGGGGCGCGGGGCGGGCGCGAGGTCCGAGACCGTCCGGTGCGTCGCCGAGGCGTCCTCCAGCTCCGGGAACGCGCCCGTCGAGGCGGACGTCGGGGGCTCGTCGGGCATCTCCGAGGCGCCCTTCGCGATCGCCGTGCCCACGTCGCGGTACGCGCGCAGGAGCTCCGCGTCCCGCGGCCGGAGGCGGAGCGCCGCCGCGAGGTGCCGCTGGGCGGCGAGCGGATCGCGCTGGCGGGTGCGCGCGAGCTCGGCCGCCTCGCGGAGGAGCAGGGCGATGGGCCCGAGGCGCGCGTCGCCCGCGTCCGGAGAGAAGCTCGCCGCGAGCTCGCGAAGGCGCGCGAAGGCGAGCGACGCGCCGGCGACGTCGCCGAGGCGGGCGCGCCAGCGGCCCTCGAGGCCGCGTGCGAGAGGTCCCTCGGCGGCATCCGGCGCTACCGCGGCGGCGTGCGCCACGGCCGTCGGGAGATCGTCGAGCTTCTCGGCGAGCGCGCGCGCGAGATCGAGGCGCACGCTCGCCGTCGGCTCGCCGCGCTCCTCGGCGAGGGCGAGCGCCCGCTCGAGGACGGCGACCCCGCGCACCTCGCGGCCGTCGCCGACGAGGGCCGCGCCGAGTCCCGCGAGGGCCCGCGGCTCGTCGGGCACGAAGCGGAGGGCCCGCTCGAAGAGGTCCCCGGCCCGCGCGGCCATCCCGGCCGCGTGCCACGCGCGACCGGCGCGGAGCCACACGAGGTGCTTGGCCCGGCCGCCCCGCGCGATGGCCTCGAGGTGCTCGACGTCCGCCGCCGCGTCCTCGAGCCTGCCGAGCGCCACGCGCGTGACGACCCGCAGCCACCGCGCGCTCACGCTCCGCGGGGACCGGGCGACGGCGCGGTCCAGCCAGCGCGACGCCTCGTCGGGATCGCGCGACGCGCGCGCGGCCATCTCGTACGCACGCGCCGCGAGCGCGGGAGTCGGCTCGGTGTCGCCGGCCCGCTCGAGGCTCGCCATCGCCGCCTCGACGTCGCCGGTCTCGAGCAGGAGCTGCCCGGGCGCCGTCCCGAAGCGCGGCTCGGGCTCGCCCGGCCCCGGCGCGCGCGCCTCGACCAGCAGCGCGAGGGCCGCCTCGGTCCTGCCGCCCGCGCGCACGTCGACGTCGACGATGCGCCGCGCGATCTCGGCGTGACGCGGGGCTCGCGCGAGCGCGTCGAGGTACGCGACGCGCGCCGCCTCGAAGTGGCCCTCGACGAGCCAGTCGTCGCCCTCGCGCAGGAGCGCCGCGATCTCGCGCGCGCGGATCGCGTCGGGCTCGGGCGCGGCCGTGACGGCCCCCGCCGCGGCGTGGAGGATCCACGCGTCGCTCGCGCCGGTCACGATCGACCAGCGGACGCCCTCGGCCGACGGGACGCGCGCCCCGGCCTCGGGAAGGAGGGCCCGCGCGACGGCCGCGGCGCCGCTCCGGACGAGGAAGGCGGCCCCCTGCCGCTCCGCCGCATCGCCGAGGAGCGCCCCGGCGCACGCGATGGCGAGCGCGGTGGCCGGCAAGGGAAGGTCGGCGCCGCGCGCCTGCTCGACGACGAGGACGAGGTCGTCCCCCTCGGCCAGCGCACGCACCTCGAACGCGAGGACCGGCATCGCGCGCGGATCCTCCTCCTCCGGATCGGCCGCCGCCGCGACGCCGAGGACCGCCGACGCCTTGCCGACGGCCGCCCAGACCTCCGGCGCGCGCGTGCCCACGAGGCCGCGGAGCCGCGGCGCCGCCCAGCGCTCGAGCGGCCGCGCGCCGAGCTCGATCGCGAGGCGCTGGAGCTCCCCGCGCCTGTGGCGGAAGCGCGGGACGCCGCCCGAGACGTCCACGGGGAAGCGGACGCCGGGCAGGGTCGCGGCGAGGTCGGTCACCTGCAGGCACCCGAGGCGCGCGGCGTGGGCGAGCTCGATGCCGATGCCTTCCCGGCCGATGGCGAGGCGGAGCGCGACCTCGAGGTCCGGGGGCGGGGGCGGCGGCGACGGCCGGCGGACGTCCGGGGCGCGAGCCGGGCGGCGCGAGGCAGGGGAGGGGACGGACCGGGGGCGCATCGGGGCGAGAAACCGCGGAAACTCGCCCGAGGATCGTAGCAACGCGGCCCCGGGGAGGGCGACTTTGCGAGGGACGGGGCCCGCGGCGGCAGGGTTCGCGGCCCGCGCGGCCGGGCTTCCCGCCGGGGGGCTCGACAACTCCCCCGGGCCGGGGCATGACGCCCGCGCGCCGATGCCGACCACGCCGCCTCCCAGCGATGCCCCGCACGCGCGCGGCAGCGTGCTTCACGGCTTCCGCGCGGCGCTGGTCGATCTCGCCGGCGAGGGCGCGCTCGGCGAGGTGGCCGCGCGCCTGCCGCTCGAGACGCGCGTGCGGACGCTCGACCGCATCGTCCTTCCCTTCGAGTGGGTGCCGATCGAGGACGCGATCGCCTGGCACGACGCGCTCTGGGCGGGCCCGCTCGGCAACGACGAGGGCAAGCTCGCGCGGTTCGTGTCGCGCTCCATCGAGCTCGGGTTCGGGCGCTTCAAGGCGGCCTTCTTCGCCGGCATCACCGCCGAGCGCCTCTTTCGCCGCGCGCAGGAGCTCTGGCGTTACCAGCACACGCACGGCGACGTGACGGTGACCATCGACGGGACGACGAGCACCGTCGCGCTGAGCGGGCACCCGTACGTCGACGCGCCCACGTCACGCCGCGTGACGGCCGAGAGCTACCGCCACCTCGTGACGATGGCGCTCGCGCAGGACGACGCGCTCCGCGGCCGCGCGGTGAAGGTCGCCTGGGGCGTCTCGGGCAAATCGCTCGTCGTGCAGCTCGCGTGGCCGGCGTGAGCGGCTTCCGCGCGGGAGGCGTGCGCCTTCGCCGGCGGCTTGACCATCGCGCTGGCGCATGTGAAAACCCTCCGTCGTCATGGGAGCAGCGCGCAGCGGGTGGGGCAGGTAGGCTGAGCGGCAGGCGATGATCGGCAAGGACACGATCGCGCTGGTGCGCGACCGGACGGACATCGTCGCGGTCATCTCCGAGAGCGTCCCCTCGCTGAAGAAGCGAGGCCGCCGCTTCCTCGGCTTGTGCCCCTTCCACAAGGAGAAGACGCCGTCGTTCAACGTGAACCCCGACGCGGGCGTCTACCACTGCTTCGGGTGCAAGGAGTCGGGCGACGTCATCACGTACCTGATGCGCGCGGACGGCTACACCTTCCACGAGGCCGTGAAGGCGCTCGCCGAGCGCGCGGGCATTCCCATCGAAGAGGAGCGCGGGCAGGCCCCGAGCGAGGCCGAGCGCCACAAGAAGGAGCGCGAGGCGCTCTACGGGGCGATGAACGTCGCCGCGGCCTTCTACGAGGAGCAGCTCCGCGTGCACCCGGAGCGGCAGTACGCGCTCGAGGAGATGGGAAAGCGCGGGCTCGAGCCGGGCAACGACGCGGCGCAGGCGTTCCGCCTCGGGTATGCCCCCGGCGGCTGGGAGGGGCTCGCCGCGCACCTGAAGAAGCAGGGCATCTCCCCGGCGGTGGGCGAGAGCGTGGGGCTGCTCGTCCCGCGGAGCGGCAGCGGGTACTACGACCGCTTCCGGCATCGCCTCATGTTCGCCGTCATGGACGCGCAGGGTCGCGTCGTGGCCTTCAGCGGCAGGGCGCTGGCCGCGCTCCCGGAGGAGGCAGCCGAGGGACGCGAGCCTCCGCCCAAGTACATCAACTCGCCCGAGAGCCCCATCTACACGAAGGGCGCGAACCTCTTCGGCCTCTGGCAGGCGCGCCACGCCATCCGCCAGAAGGAGCAGGCGATCCTCGTCGAGGGGAACTTCGACGTCGTCAGCCTCCACGCGCGGGGCGTCGAGAACGTGGTCGCGCCGCTCGGGACGGCCTTCACCGACGACCAGGCGAAGCTCCTTCGCCGCTACGCGACGGACGTCGTCTTCCTCTTCGACGGCGATGCCGCCGGCAGGAAGGCCGCACGCGCCGCCGAGCAGCCCTCGGACGCGGCGGGCCTCGACGCCAAGGTCGCCGACCTGCCCGAGAAGAGCGACCCCGACCAGCTGGTTCGCGACAAGGGCGTCGAGGCGCTCCGCCACGTGCTCGATCAGTCCAAGGGGCTCTTCGAGTACCTCATCGACGTCGACTTCGACGAGTCGTTCCACGCGGCGGACCTCCGCGAGCGCGCGGTGCGCGTCGAGCGCGTGGCGGCGCTCCTCGCGCGGCAGAAGAACCCCGTCGTCCGCGGGATGGCCGAGGCTTATGCCGACCAGGCGGCGAGCCGTCTCGACCTGGTACGCTCCGCTCCCAACGCCTTCGGCGCCCTCAAACGCCAGATCGTCGCCCAGGCCCGCGCGGCCCGCATCGACTACGGGCCTCGCCCGTCCGAAGCACGCATCGCGCCCCGCAGCCCAGGGAGCGCGCACCGCAAGGCCATCACGGGGGCCGTCCTCGATTTCCCCACACTTCTCGGCGATTCCGAGTTCCAGGCCGTGGTCTCGCTCCTCGAAGGCGTGTCGGCACAGATCGTGGCAGGCGTCGCGGCTTCCATGCGCAGGAACGAGCGTGGGGAAAAAGTGCTGGACACGGGTGAATTCCTTGCGCAAATGCAGGGCGACGCTAAAGCCTTCGCGTCTGCACGTCTTGCCGCTCCCATGCACGACACCATCGAAGCGGCGCAAGAGACCATACGAGCTTCGGCCAAGGGCCTTCGAGGGACGAGCGTTGCACGGGAGACGAGCGAGATTGTGCGCGAGCAGCATCGAGTGGTCGGCGACTGGGAGACCGAGGTGGAGCTGGTCAAGAGCGCGAACGATCGCGTTCGCCAGCGCCTGATGGGCAAGTAGCGAGGGGAAGCGCGCCGCGCGCGACGCCCGGGGGCGTTCGTGCGGCCGATCAATGGGGCGCAGAAGCACCGAGGTAGCGATGGCGACGAAGAACCGTGATCGGAAAGAAGTCCAGCAGCTCATCGAGATGGGGAAGTCCAAGGGGTTCCTCACCTACGACGAGGTGAACGACGCGCTGCCCGCCGACATGGCGCAGCCCGACCAGATGGAAGACGTGCTCGGCGCGCTGGGCGACGAGGACATCGAGATCGTCGACGCGGCGACGCAGGTGAAGATCGCGCCGAAGCGGATCGCCGAGGAGCAGCACGAGCAGAAGACGTCGCGCGAGCGGGAGCAGGCCCCGAGCGCCCCGAAGACCGAAGAAGAGGTCGACGGGTACTACTCGAAGAGCAACGACCCCGTCCGGATGTACCTCCGGAAGATGGGGAGCGTCTCGCTCCTCACCCGCGAGGGCGAGGTCGAGATCGCGAAGCGCATCGAGACCGGCGAGCACATGGTCTTGTCGGCGATCTTGAACTCGCCGGTCGCCGTCCGCGAGATCATCGACCTCGGCGACAAGCTCCGGAAGCACAAGATCCGCGTCAAGGACATCATCCGCGACGCCGACGACGACAACGCCGAGTTCGACGAGGAGGAGGCGGACCGCCGCATCCTCCGCCTCATCGACAAGGTGAAGCACCTCGAGAAGGTGGCCAGCGATCTCAACGAGTCCCTCGCGAGCTGCGCGCAGTCCCGCAAGAAGGGCCTCGAGGCGGAGTCCGCGGCCAACCAGCAGAAGATGGTCGAGACGCTCGAGGAGATGCGCCTCAACAAGAAGACCATCGACCGCGTCGTCGCGAAGCTCCGGGGCCTCATCCAGAAGATCGAGCGCGCCGAGAGTGGCGTCGTCGATCTGGCCAAGCGCGCCGAGGTCGAGCCGGATCTGCTCCGGAAAGAGGCACGGCAGGCGCGCGGCGACGCGACGGCCGAGCGCAAGTACAAGAAGAAGTACGGCACCACGCCCGACGAGGTGCTCGGCGCGCACTCGGCCGCGCAGAAGAACCTGAAGAAGGTCGAGGAGGAGCTCCAGCTCGACGTGAAGGAGCTGCGGGCGACCTACGAGGCCATCCGCGACGGCGAGCGCATCGCCGACAAGGCCAAGGGCGAGCTCGTGGAGGCCAACCTCCGGCTCGTCGTCAGCATCGCGAAGAAGTACACGAACCGCGGTCTCCAGTTCCTCGACCTGATCCAGGAGGGGAACATCGGCCTGATGAAGGCCGTCGACAAGTTCGAGTACAAGCGCGGCTACAAGTTCTCGACGTACGCCACGTGGTGGATCCGGCAGGCCATCACGCGCGCGATCGCCGACCAGGCGCGGACGATCCGCATCCCGGTCCACATGATCGAGACGATCAACAAGCTGATTCGCACCAGCCGCTACCTCGTGCAGGAGTACGGCCGCGAGCCGACCCCCGAAGAGATCGCGGAGAAGATGGAGCTCCCGCTCGACAAGGTCCGCAAGGTCCTCAAGATCGCCAAGGAGCCCATCTCGCTCGAGACGCCCATCGGTGAGGAGGAAGACTCGCATCTCGGAGACTTCATCGAGGACAAGAGCGTCGTCAGCCCGGCCGAGGCGGTCATCAACATGAACCTCGCCGAGCAGACGCGGAAGGTCCTGAAGACGCTGACCCCGCGCGAGGAGAAGGTCCTCCGCATGCGGTTCGGCATCGGCGAGAAGAGCGACCACACGCTCGAAGAGGTAGGCCAGGACTTCGAGGTCACCCGCGAGCGCATCCGCCAGATCGAGGCGAAGGCCCTGCGCAAGCTCCGCCACCCCTCGCGCTCGAAGCAGCTCAAGAGCTTCATCGAGAGCTGAGCGAGACAGAGAAACAGGAAGGTCAGAAGATCAGAAGGGGGTGGGGGACGGGCGTCCGGGGGCGTCGGGGCAGCGCCCCCGCTTCAGGCGTCCTAGCCTCCCGTCATGGCCCCGACGCGCCCGGACGCCAGACCCCATCACGTTTCTGATCTTCTGATCTTCCTGTTTCTCCTCTCGCTCTCGGGGTGCGAGCGAGGCTGCGCGCGCACGTGGCTCGGCGAGCACGGCGTGGGGCGGGGGGGAGAACCGACGCGCCCGGTGCCTCCGGGGGCGCAGGCCTTCAATGCCATCGATTGCCCGGACGGTCTGGCGCGGTGCAGCGGTGGGGTCGTCGAGGTGTCGCGTCTGGCGACCATCCAGCAGCCCTGCAGGGGGACGCCGCAGGAGTGCTCCTGTCCCTGGGAGCGCGAGGGGGAATGCGACCGGGGGTGCGTCGCCGACGACCTCGTCGTGGTCGTCGACCAGGACGCGGCCCTCCGCCAGGTGTGCGCTCCGGAAGCCGATGCCACGCCCGTGGCGCGCCTGCTCCCGACCCCGCCTCCGAGCAGCTGCGACGAGGACGTCCTCTTTCGCTGCGCGGGGAACGCAATCGTTGCGTGCGCCGACCACGCCGTCGTCGCGGTCTGCGCGAAAGGCTGCGTGAGCGACGGGGCATCGCTCGGGGACGACGTTTCCGTCAGCCGCGAAGCGGCGTTCGCCTTGCTCTGTACGCGGTGACGCGCACGCTGCTTCGCTGACACGCGGATCGTGGCAGCACGGACGCCTGCCCCGTGGCGCCACGGGCGGGCGGACGCGCGCGTTCGCCGGAAACGTGACGGCCTACATGTCGGGCCGTTACGCTCCTCTGCACGACGTTTCCCGCGAGCCCGGGGAGATCCAAGTGGGTCGCCGCAGGCTCAGCGAGAGACGCCCCCTGCTCGCGATCTGCCCGCCAGGACGGGCCGATCGGGCGCGGATCGCCGTTTGCTTAAGCCATCAACGAGGTCGCGGGTCCGACAAGGTCGCCCAGGAGGGTGACGGGCCCGAGGAGACGCGTGTTCGTCCAACACGCGCCAATGGGGTTCACCATGCGTCGCAGTAGGGCGTTCGTCGGGTTCGGGTGGTTGGTGACGGTCTTCGCGGTGGCGACGGTGAGCGTGCGCTCGCAGGCAGCCGGCAAGGACCACGAGCCGCCGACCCGGGGCCCCCTCGCGGCGGCCCGCGGCCCGGAGCTCCTGCCGATGATGGCGCGGCGCGACGTGCCCGTCTTCGGGAGCTTCATCAAGCCCGGCGCGACGGCGGGGGCCCTCCCGAGCGAGTCCGCCTGCGCGCCCGACATGGTCGAGGTGGAGGGCGACTACTGCCCCTACGTCGAGCAGAAGTGCAAGCGATGGCTGGACCCGGCGACGAAGCTGCAGTGCGCCGAGTTCGAGACGCAGCCGATGGGCGCCAAGTGCGGGATGAAGACGCAGCACCAGAAGTTCTGCATCGACCGGTACGAGTGGCCGAACCGGGCCGGCGCGATACCGCAGATCATGGCGAGCTGGGTGGAGGCCAAGGCCACCTGCGAAGGCAGCGGCAAGCGGCTCTGCTCCGATACGGAGTGGACGCTGGCGTGCGAGGGCCCCGACCACCAGCCCTATCCGTACGGCGAGGGCTTCGAGCGCGACGCCCAGGCGTGCAACATCGACAAGCCGTACATCTGGCCGGACCCGGAGAAGGTCTACGACCCGAAGACGAGCGCCGCCGAGCTCGCGCGGCTCGACCAGCGCGAGCCCTCGGGCTCCCGCGCGTCCTGCGTGAGCCCCTACGGCGTCCACGACATGGTCGGCAACGTCGACGAGTGGGTCGTCAACGTCTCCCAGTTCGGCCAGCCCCACCAGAGCGGCTTGAAGGGCGGCTACTGGGGCCCGGTTCGCACGCGCTGCCGGCCCATGACGACCGGGCACCAGGAGACCTTCCGCTACTACCAGATCGGCTTCCGCTGCTGCGAGGCCGCCCGCCCGGTCGACGTCGGCACGAGCCCGCTCGCGAGTACCGAGCACGACTCCTACGCCCTGTGAGGGCCTTACTCCCGGGTGCGCAGAGAACGGCGAGGTCGGTCAGTCGGCGACGGGCGCGTCCGGGGCCGCGTCCGGCGGGTCCTTGACGGGCGTCTTGTGGCGTAGCGGCGGATCGCCGTACTCCCGCCGCATCTTCGAGCTCAGCGCGTCGAGCAGGACCTGCTCGTGGTACTGCGGCATCGCCGGGAGCTGCACGAGCACGCTCACCGGGTCGTCCGCGTCGCGTCCCTTGACGATCTCCATCGTGCCCGGCTGGGGCTTGCCGCCGCTCGGCGACGTGTAGTCGAAGAGGAGGTAGCCGTTCTGGTCGTCCTTCTCGGTGACCTTCCAGCCGTTGTCGACGCGGACGAGGCGCAAGGCCGCGTTCCACGTGCGGTCGTATCCGTACGGCGACTCGTAGGTCGACTTGGCGCTCGCTCCGCCCGCCGTGAGCGCGATGGCGCCGCTCACCACGAGCGCCGAGACCACCCCCACCAGGCTCGCCTTCGCGCCACCCCAGGACATGCCTCCGCGTACCGGAGGCGCAGTCGATGGGCCAAGTTTCCCACGAGAGCTCGGCGCTCGGGCGCGAGGGCTCGGCCGTGGGCTTACTGGGCGTCGGCCGGAGCCGCGCCGATACCCTCGGCCTCCTCGAGCGCCTTGAGGCCGCCGCGCTCGACGAGGAGGCCCCAGCCGCCCAGCGCGAGCTGGAAGACGACCTGGGAGACGTACATGAGAAAGACGTAGGCCGCCCCGCTCCCGACCACGACGTCCGTCGGGTAGTACATCGTCATGCCCGCGTAGATGCCTGCCTGGAACACGCCGAGAAGACCCGGCGGACCCGGGATGAGGATGGCGCAGCCGAGCATCCCCATGAGGGCGCACGCCTCGCCGAAGGACGGGCCCATTCCGTCTGCGTGCACGACGCCGCACCCCCAGGCCAGAAACCACATCCCGAGGGCGTTGGTCCCCCAGTAGATCGTCGTCTCGAAGAGGAAGCCGAGCGCGTCCCGCCCCCGGGCGAAAACATGCAGTCCGTCCGCGGCCTTCTCGACGATGCCGAGAAGCTTCTCGGCAAGGGGCATGGATACCTTGCCCACCACGGCAAGGGTCGCCTTGTGAGCCCACGACCGCGCGAAGTAAAAGACCGCCACGGTCGTGCAGAGCGCGCCGAAGAGGACGAGCATCGCGTAGCCGCTCATGCGGACGTGCTCGACGGACACGGGGATGCCGACGACGCGGTCGGGGAGGGGGTGCACCGTCGGAACGAAGACGAGCGCGAGGGCGAGGACGACGCTCAGGTAAAAGCCGTCGATGACGCGCTCGAGGACGATGGTCGTCGTGGCCGTCGTCATCGTGATGGACGGCTGCCCGGGCTTGCGGTCCCCGGCCTTCGTGCGGATGAGATAGGGCCGCACGAACTCCCCGATGCGGAACGGCATGAGGAGGATGCCCGCGAAGCCGATGCAGGAGACTGCGAAGAGCTTCTTCTTCGGGACCTCGGCGACCGCGCGCAGGAGGAAGCGCCAGCGCACGCTCCGGAACCAGTTGAAGACGAGGAGTGTCGCGACGTAGACCGGCACCGTCCAGAACTTGACGTGCTGGAAGTCGCTCCCCTCGGGGACGATCTTGAGGCCGCCCTTGTGGAGGGCGAGCCAGATGCCGAACGTGATGAGAAGCGAGGCGAAGAGCTTCCCCTTGTGCCGTCTCAGGAAATCCACGGGCCGTCCTGCCGCGTTCGTATAGCACGGGAGAGGCCACCCGCAGCCGCAGCGAGCGGTCGAGCCAGCCCGGCCGACCTTCGGGAGGCTCGTGCCGCGTGGGTCACGCGGCCATCAGAGAGACCAGTAGCGGATCCCGCGCTCCGCGCGTCCCGGCGTGAGGACGCTCTTCACGTCGACCAGGACACCGCGGTCGCGGATCATGCCCTGGAGGCGTGCCTGGCCCAGCTCGAGGTACCACCTGTGGCTCACCGCCAACACCATGGCGTCGAGCTGCGACATCTCCTCGATGGGCGCGAGCTTCACCCCGTACTCGTGCATCGCCTCGGCGGCGTTCGCCATCGGGTCGTGGACGAGCGGCTCGATGCCGAACTGCCGGAGCTCGCGCAGGATGTCCGGGACCTTGCTGTTGCGGATGTCGTTGCAGTCTTCCTTGAACGTGAGCCCCAGGACACCGACCCGGGCGCCCTTCACGGTGACGTCGGCGTCGATGAGGAGCTTCACGACCTTCTGCGCGACGAGCGGCCCCATGTGGTTGTTGATGCGGCGGCCCGCCAGGATGACCTCGGGCTGGTAGCCGAGCTGCTGGGCCTTCATCGTGAGGTAGTAGGGGTCGACGCCGATGCAGTGCCCGCCGACGAGGCCCGGCCGGAACTTGAGGAAGTTCCACTTCGTGCCCGCTGCGTCGAGGACGTCGAGCGTGCGGATGCCCATGCGGTCGAAGATGATGGCCAGCTCGTTCATGAGCGCGATGTTGAGATCGCGCTGCGTGTTCTCGATGACCTTGGCCGCCTCGGCGACCTTGATGCTGGGCGCGCGGTGGACGCCCGCGTCGACGATGGCGCCGTACGCCGTGGCCACGCGCTCGAGGGTCGCCGCGTCCTCGCCGCTCACGACCTTCGTGATGCGCTCGAGCGTGTGCTCCTTGTCGCCCGGGTTGATGCGCTCCGGCGAGTAGCCGAGCGTGAAGTCCTTGCCGCGCGCGAGGCCGCTCACGCGCTCGAGGATCGGGCCGCACACGTCCTCGGTGACACCGGGGTAGACGGTCGACTCGTAGACGACGACGGCACCCTTGCGCAGCGCCTTGCCCACGGTCTCGCTCGCGCGCTCCACGGGCGTGAGGTCGGGCACGTTGTTGTCGTCGACGGGCGTCGGCACGGCGACGACGAAGAACGTGCAACCCTCGAGGTCGGCCAGGTCGCTCGTCATCTTCAGCGTGGTCGCGCGGAGGACCGCCTCGGGCTGCTCGTGGTTCCTGTCGAAGCCGCGACGGAGCTCCTCGACCTTCTCGCGGTGGATGTCGAAGCCTACGGCGCCCGGGAACTTGCGCGCGAAGGCCAGTGCGACGGGCAGCCCCACGTACCCCAGACCGATGACGGCAATCTTCTCGCTCATGACGCTCACCTCAGGGGCCCGCCGTGGGGCCCGACTCGCCCAGGATGCGCCGCGGCCCCTCGGAGAGGAGCCGCTTCGCCTCGAACGCGCCGACCAGCTCCTCGAGCCGATCGATCGCCTTCACCACCTCGTCGACGTCGCGCGGGCGGTGCGCGTCCGAGCACGCCGCCTCGTACGCGTCCTCCTCGAGGAGCTTCTCCGCCGCCTTCTGGGGAGCGCGCCCGTACTTGCCGACGAGCGCGCAGACGTCGAGGAGGAGGTGCGCCCCGGCGTCCAGCAGCGGATCGAGGCAGCCGTCGTCCTTCCACACGGGGTCGTAGCGTTCCGGGTGCGCGAGGACCGGAACGAGGCCCGCCCGACGGACGTCGAAGAAGCGGTGCTGGAGGCGCATCGGGAAGGCGCCCTGGCCGACCTCCACGAGGACGGCGCGCGACCCCGGGTAGGGGAGCGCCTCGCCGCGCACGAGGCGGCCGAAGACGACGTCGTCGAAGAAGTGCTCGCTGGCCAGGTGCACGGTCGGCAGGCTCACGCGGGCCTCCGCCAGGGTCGGTTGCATGGAGGCGAACGCGCGTTCGAGGGCGGCCCGGTCGTTGTCGAACATCCCGGGCCGCATGTGGGGCGTCGCCATGACGACGTCGAACCCCGCCTGATGGAGCGCGTGGAGCATCGCCAGCCCGTCGCCCGGGGTCTTCGCCCCGTCGTCGATGGCCGCCACCCAGTGGCAATGAAGGTCCACGAACCCGCGCAAGGCGAGCCTCCCATAGCACGCGGCCGAAGGGCCCGCGGCCCGGGACAGGAGAGTGGGGAAACAGGAAGATCAGAAGATCGGAAGGGGGATGGGGATGGGGGGTCCGGGAGCGCAGATGCTGCGAGGGCGGACGGGGACGCCAGAAAGGGGGAGAGGGCCGCCCTCCCTTCGAGGCGTCTCGCTCTACCCGCGCGGCACCTCCCGTCCTGCACGCCCACCCCACCCCCCCCTTCTGATCTTCCGATCTTCCTGTTTCTCCCTCTCCTGGGCTCCGGCGGCCCGGGCGAGTCCCGAGCGGGCACGGCGGGTGTGAGGGGTGCTCAAGCGCGCTAAGGGACGCGCATGGCGCGGACGTACGACGTGGTGTTGTGGGGGGCGACGGGGTTCACCGGCGGGCTCGTCGCGGAGTACCTCGCGAAAAAGCACGGGGTCGGCCGCGAGCTGCGCTGGGCCATCGGCGGGCGCAACCGGGAAAAGCTCGAGAAGGTCCGGGCCGGGCTCCAGGCGATCGATCCCGCCGCGAACGACCTGGCGCTCGTCGTCGGCGACGGCAAGGATCGCGCGGCGCTCGACCGGATGGCGATCGACGCGCGCGTCGTCTGCTCGACGGTGGGTCCGTACGCGCTCCACGGCCGCGAGCTCGTCGGCGCGTGCGTCGAGGCGGGGACGGACTACTGCGATCTCACCGGCGAGCCGCAGTTCGTGCGCGCGATGATCGACGAGCACCACGCGCGTGCGGGCCAGACGGGCGCGCGCATCGTGCACTGCTGCGGGTACGACTCGATCCCGAGCGACCTGGGCACCTTGATGCTCGAAGAATACGCCTGCGAACGGCACGGCACGCGGTGCGAGGAAGTGAAGCACTTCGCAGGCGAGTCGAAGGGCGGCATGAGCGGCGGGACAGCGGCGAGCATGGTGGAGCTGATGGACGAGGCCACGCGCGATCCGGGGATCCGTCGCCTCCTCGACGACCCGTACTCGCTTGCCCCCTCGGACAGCGCCACGGGGCGCGACGGCCACGACCAGCGCGGCGTCCGGTGGGACTCCGACGTGGGGATGTGGACCGGGCCGTTCCTCATGGCGGCCATCAATACGCGCGTCGTCCGGCGGTCGAACGCGCTGCTCGAGCACGCGTGGGGCGAGGACTTCCGCTATCGCGAGGCGATGACGTTCGGCAAGGGCGCAAGGGGCTGGCTGTTCGCGGCGGGCGTCGCCGCGGGCACCACGGTCGGGATGGCGGCGATGGCCGTGGGGCCGGTGCGGCGCCTGGCGGCCGAGCGGTTCCTCCCTGCGTCAGGCGAGGGCCCGTCGAAGGAAGTGCGCGACGCGGGGTACTTCGTCTCGCGCCTCGTGGGCACGATGCGCGGCGACGCGGGCAAGCTCCGCGGCACGGTGCGCGGCGTGAGCGACCCGGGCTACGGCGAGACCGCGAAGATGCTCGGCGAGTCGGCCGTCTGCCTCGCGAAGGACGACGGGAAGACCCGCAAGGAAGGCGGCGTCCTCACCCCCGCGAGCTCGATGGGCATGACCCTCGTCGAGCGCCTCCGCGCCGCCGGCATGACCTTCGAGGTCACCGGGCCCGGAGAGTAGAGAAACTCTCGCTCTCCCGGCGCGCACCGCGCGTCAGAAGAGCTCCCCGATACGCTTGGCGAGGCTTCCGCCGCCGAACAGGACGCGGACGCCTCGCTGGAGCCAGTGGAAGCTCTTCGCGGTGTACGGGTACCAGTGCGGGGGCACCGGGCCCTTGAACCGGTCCCAGGTCACGCTCTTGCGGACGCACATGTCGCGCAGCCCCTCGACGCCGTGGACGCGGCCGAAGCCCGACTGCTTGATGCCGCCGAACGGTGCCTCGGCGATCGCGTAGTTCGAGAGCACGTCGTTCACGACGACGCTGCCCGCCTCGATGCCGTCGGCGAGCTTCTTCGCGCGCGCCTTCGACTCGGTGAAGACGTACGCGTTCAGGCCGAGGTGCGAGTCGTTCGCGAGGCGGAGCGCCTCCTCGTCCGAGCCGACGCGCATGAACGGAACGACCGGACCGAAGATCTCCTCGCGCATGACGCTCATCGAGTGGTCGCACCCGGCGAGGACCGTGGGCTCGAAGAACTGCCCGGCGCCCGGGACGCTCTTGCCGCCGCAGACGAGGCTCGCGCCCTTCTGGAGCGCGTCCTGCACGAGCGCGCGCGCGACGTCGATCTGCTTCGGGAAGATGATCGCCCCGACGTCGACGTAGTCCTTGGCCGGATCCCCCTGGCGAAGCTCGCCCACCAGGCCGCGCACGCGCTCGAGGAGCGGCTCGTAGACGCGCTCGTTGGCGTACACGCGCTCGACCGAGATGCACGCCTGGCCGCTGTTGGCGAACCCGCCGAACACGATGGCGCGCGCCGTCCTCTCGACGTCGCAGTCCTCGCACGCGACGAGCGGCGCCTTGCCCCCGAGCTCCATCGTGCACGGGATGAGGCGCTCGCCGCAGGCCGCGGCGACGCGCCGCCCGGTGGAGACGGCTCCCGTGAAGACGCAGTGGTCGATCCCGGCGTCGAGGAGCGCCTGCCCCGTCTTCGCGTAACCGACGACGACGGCGAAGAGGTCCTCGGGGAGGCCCGTCGCGTCGTAGATCTTCTTCGCCTCGAGCATGACGAGCGGCGTGACCTCGCTCGGCTTCACGACGCACGCGTTGCCGGTGACGAGCGCCTCGACGACGCTCCCCATCGGGATGATCAGCGGGAAGTTCCACGGCGAGATCACGCCGACGACGCCGCGCGGGACGTAGCGCGTCTCGCTCACGCGGTGCTTCATGAGGTGGAGCGGCGTGCGTTCGGGGGCGAGGGCCCTCGGCGCGGCGTCGCACGCCCAGCCGATCGTGTCGAGGAGCGTCGTCACCTCGTGGACGAGCGCCTCGTGGCGGGGCTTGCCGCACTCGCGCGAGACCACCTCGACGAGGTCCTCCGCCCGCTCCGCGATCGCGTCGCGTAGCCGGAGCAGGCGCGTCACCCGCTCGCCGATCGGCAGGACCGCCCACGCCGCCTGCGCCTTGCGCGCGCGCGCGACGACACGCCGGACGTCCTCGTCACTCGTCACCGGGATCTCCGCGAGGAGCTCGCCGCTCGCCGGAGCGAACGTCCGCACGCGGTTCTCGGGCCGCTCGAGCTCGCGCCCCTCGAAAGCCAGCTGTCCCATGGGCCGATACGTTACCTTGAAGACGTGCGGTTCCTCCTTCCTCTCGCGCTCCTCACGGTGGGCCTGGCCCCTCTCGGCTGCGCTCCGGGCGACGGCATGCGGTTCCAGGTCATGAACATGGAGCGCCCGTCGGACGACGTCGGCATGGCGCCCCCGGCCGACTACCAGCCCTGCTACCAGGGCGAGGCGCGCGGCTACGACACCAACGGCGACGGCCACGTCGACCGCATCCGCGTCGCGGTCGACGGCAAGGACCGCTGCTACGGCGAGGACACCGATCACGACGGCAAGATCGACACGTGGGACGTCGTGGACGAGAAGGGCGCACTGGCCAGGCGCGCCCACGACGCCAACGGCGACGGCCGGGTCGACCAGGCATGGACGTTCGACCCCAGCCGACGCGGCTGCGCGACCATCGCGGCCGACGCGAACGGCGACGGGAGGCCCGACCCCGGCAGCCCCATCGACGTCTGCCGATCCCTCGCCGCCCCGGTCCCCACCGCCTCGGTCGGCCCGGCGTTGCCCCCGCCCTCGACCACCCCGCTGGGTAGCAGCCCCAGGTAGTACATCCGATCACATGCGCTTGCGTTCGTGAGACGCGGTGGAGCAGCCGCCGGCCGGCGCGCCCCCGGGGGATGGGTGTAGAATTACGGCGGGATGGAGCCTCTGGCGCCCGAAGATCTGGTGGACGACTGGTCCGACCTGTCCACGAGCTCCCTCGGCGTCGGGGCGCGTCTCGGGCGGTACGAGCTGCTCCTGCCCGTGGCGTACGGAGGGATGGCGCGGGTCTGGGCGGCGCGCCTCGTGGGGCAGCGCGGCTTCTCCAAGGTCGTCGCCATCAAGACGATCCTCCCGCACCTCGCGCACAACGCCGAGTTCGAGCGGATGTTCCTCGACGAGGCGCGCATCGCGTCCGGCGTCCACCACCCCAACGTCGTCGAGATCTACGAGCTCGGCGAGGAGGGGCACGTCCTCTACCTCGCGATGGAGTGGGTGAACGGCGAGTCCCTCGTCCATGTCGTGCGGGGCCTCACCGGCAAGAACGTCGCAGCGCTCGACCCGCGCATCGCCTCGCGCATCGCGGCCGACGCGTGCGCCGGCCTTCACTCGGCTCACGAGCTGGTCGACGAGGAGGGCCACAAGCTCAACGTCGTGCACCGCGACGTGAGCCCCCACAACATCCTGGTCTCTGTCGAGGGCACCGTGAAGGTGATGGACTTCGGCGTGGCGAAGGCCATCGGCCAGTCCCACCAGGCGACGGTGGCCGGGCAGATCAAGGGCAAGGTCGCGTACATGGCGCCCGAGGTGATCGCCTCAAACCTCGTCGATCGGCGCGGCGACGTCTTCGCGATGGGCTGCGTCCTCTACGAGATGACGACGGGTCGGTTGCCCTTCCGCGGCGGCAACGACCCGCAGGTGATGCAGGCCGTACTCAAGGGCGCCTACGATCCGCCGCCGACCATCGTGCGCGGCTTTCCCCTCGAGCTCGCGGGCATCATCGATCGCGCCCTCGCCTCGGATGCGAAGAAGCGCTTCGCCACGGCCGAGGAGATGCGCATGGCGCTCGAGGAGTGGATCGCGCGCACCGGCCCGATGATCCCGCCGTCCGAGGTGGGCCGCGTCGTGCGCCAGCGCGTGGGCGCACACGTCGACCAGCGGCGCGATCACGTTCGCGCCGCGATGGCCGGGGCGCAGGAGGGCGATCGCGGAGGCGGGGGCGGGATGCGTCCGGCCGCGGGTCAGACGCCATCGGTGCTCGTGCAGGGCAGGGGGCCCAGCTCTCCCGGCCAGTCCCACAGCGGGGTCGTCGTCACCGTCCCCGAGCTGCCCCGCGAGGTCACGCCTCCCCCCACGATCCCTGCGCCTCCGCCCGGCATGATCGCGTCGCCGCCGTCCGGCCCCCTCGGGCCGCAGTTCGCGGCCGCGATGGCGCCGCCAGCACCGGTCCTCCCCGCGGGGCCCCCCATCCTGCCCACGCTCCCGATCATGACGCCCATGCTGCCCATCGTGCAGCCCGCGCCACGCGCCAGCGGGGGCGGCTCGCGCTACGTCGTCGCCGCCATCGCCGGCGTCGTCTTCGCCGTGGCCGTGGGCGGGGTGGCGCTCCTCGCCTGGAACTGGGCTCACCCGCGCGCGCTCGACGCGGTCGCCCCCACGGTGCCGTCCTTCCGGGCAGCCGTTGCGGCGACGGCTCCTCCTGTGCAGCCCGCCGCCTCGGCGGCGCGCGCCCCTGCGCCTGCCCCGCAAGCCGCTGCACCCGGCGCCCCGCCGCTTGCCCCTGCCGGTCCGGCGTCCGCCCCGGCTTCGCAGCCACCCGAGCCCGCGCCGCAGGCCTCTGCTTCCGCCTCCTCCGGCGCGTCCCCCACGACCGTGAACGTCAACGACCTCCCTGCAGCTCGCCCGGCCTGGATGGATCAGCCTGCACCCGTCGCCCGCGGCCCCGTACCCGCCGCTTCGTCGAAGCCTCCCGCGCTCCCCGCGAACCCCTATTGAGATACTCTCCGCGAACATGAACTTTCGTGTCGGCCTGGCGTCCCTCGGGCTCGCATCGGCCGTGGTCCTCGGTGCTTCCTTCGTGCAGGCGCAGCCGGCGCCGCCTGCCGACGACGGAGGGGGCGAGGCTGCGGCGAGCAGCGCGCGCGCCCGCTACAACGCGGGGACGAAGGCGTTCGCCGACCGGCGCTTCGTCGAGGCCGCGCTCAACTTCGAGGCCGCGGCCGCGGAGAAGGCGAGCCCCGTCGCGCTCTACACGGCGGCGATGTCGTGGGAGCAGGCGAACGTCCCCGAGCGGGCCGCCGACGACTATGCGCGCGCGGTCGCTGCGCCGGGGCTCCCGGCCGACAAGATCGGTCCCGCGCACGACCGGCTCGCCGCGCTCGAGGGCGTGCTCGGAACGGTCACCGTCGTGGGACCCGAGGGGACGCGCGTGCAGCTCGACGCCAACACCGAGCTCCCGCTCCCGGTGACCCTCCACGGCTCCGCGGGAGTTCACACGCTGAGCGCACGGGCGCCCGGCAAGCCGATCGAGCGGCGGCCCGTGGTTCTCGAGCGCGGCAAGGCCACGAAGGTCGATCTCGCGGCCGAGCCGCCGCCCCCGCCGACGCCCGACGCGAAGAAGGAGGAGCCCCCGCCGCCTCCACCACCACCACCGCCACCCGCCCCTCCCGAGGGGGGCTCGCTCCGTCGCGCCCTCGGCTTCACGTCCATCGGCGTCGGCGGCGCGTTCCTCCTCTCGGGCATCGTCCTCGGCAGCGAGGCCGTGGGCGCCGTCCACGCGTACCGCCAGTCGCCGTCCCTGTTCGGCGCGGACCACGCTGCGGAGCTCGAGACGTGGACCGACGTCGCGTTCGTCGCCGGCGCCATTCTCGCGGCGGGCGGAGTCGCCCTCGTCGTGTGGCCTTCGCCGCACGCCGCTGCGTCGGCCGCCCCCGCCGAGGGCGTGAGCCTCGCGCCGGCGCCCGGCGGGTTCCTTCTCCGGGGAGCGTTCTAGATGCGCGCGCACCACGTCCTCCGCGGGGTTGCCGTCGCGCTCGCAACCTTCGCCGGGTGCTCCCTCGGCATCGACAGGTCCCTCGTCCAGCCGCCGCCCGCCGGTGACGACGCGAGCACGCCCGTCGAGGCAGGCACCGATGCCCCGCCCAAGGAGGCCGGCGCCGACCACGCCGTCCCCAACGAGGGCTCGACCCCGCCGGCGACCACCGGCTGCACGACCGACGCGGACTGCGCGCCCTCCGGCGACGCCGGCTCTTCTTGCGTCAGCGCCGGTACGTGCGACACCACCTGGCACGTCTGCATCCTCTCGACGTGCGACGTCGGCGCGTGCAAGGCCTCGGTCTGCAGCGCGACCGGGGGGACCTGCTCGGTGCCCACCACCTATGGCTTCGAGGCAGCGCACTTCTCCGTCCCGCAGGGCGGCGTCGGCGCGGGCCTCGCGAACGCCATCAGCGCGGTCTGGCCCTTCCTCTTCGTCATCACGACCAACGGCGCCGTTGCCTTCGACGTCGTCGATCCGACCAACACATCGCCTCCCGCGGTCCCCCTCGGCGGCATCGCCTTCATCCCCATCGCGACGATCGCCGTCGGGCGCCGCGCGTATTTCATCGCGGACACGGTGGGAACCGGGCCGAGCTACCGGCAGGCCATCGCGTGGGTCGACCTCCCGCAGGACCCGCGCATCACGTCCCTCCAGGCGACCACCGCGTTCGTCGCGGTCGACAACCGCGGCGTCGTGGCTGCCCTCACGAACGGTCTCGACGGGCCGTTCCTCGCCTACAACACGGGCCTGCAGTTCCCGGCGGTCGACGTCCACCCGCCGCTCACCGACACGACGGTGCTGCAGACGTTCTCGAACGCCGGCCTGCCCAACTCCGCCGGCATCGCCGCTTCGTCGGGCACGCGCCTCGTCACGTACCGCTACGATCCGACGGCGAGCTTCGCGAACTTCGCGCTCGTGAACGGCGCGGGCACCGCGGCCGCGCAGACCACCACGGAGCAGGCGGTCAGCGCCTACGGCCCGATCGCCAACCAGGGCGCGCTCGCTACCGGGGGCGACGGGAGCCTGCTCTGGGCGGCCGCCGTCGAGGAGACGGACGACGCCGGCGCCGCGACGGGGATCGAGAGCGCACGCCTCACCTGGCTCCTCAAGACGGGAACCGCCGCGAACTTCGACACGACGCTCAACGCGGACCTCGAGACCTACTCGCCCACGACCTCGGCGCAGGTGGTCGGCCCGCCGCTCTGGATCGACGCCAACACGGCGCTCGGCCTCGCGGCCGCGAGCGCGACGAGCACCGACAGCACGAGCGTCCAGATCGTCACAAAGTCGCCGACGACCGTCGACACCGCCTCACGCACGCTCGTGTCCGTATCCCCGGGCGACCTCGGCGCCGCCTCGTCGAACGGCTTCGGCTACGTCCTCGCCCAGGACGACCCGAAGAACCAGTCCTGCAGCGTGTACATCTTCGCCCCCTCCTGCGCCGGCGGAGACCTCTGAGAGGCCTCACGCCCAGCGGATGAGGGACGTCTCGTAGGGGTGGCTCATGGCCTCGTTGTACGGGACGATGCGCGCGGCGAAGGCCTGGGCGCCGCTCGCGTCGGTGGGGATCTCGCCCGCGTAGCGCCACGCGCCGTCGGCGAGCCGCGCCCCGACGTGCATCCGGACGATCTTGCCGCGCCCGATCTCGTGGCCGCCGTTCGTGGGCCCGTGGTAGAGCTCCACCGCGACGTCGTCGGGCGTCAGCGTGCCGAGGCGCACGGTCGCCCCGACCTTCAGCGGCTCGCCCACCGCGAGCTCGCTCGGCGACTCGACCTCGATCCCCTCGACGGCCACGCCCTGCCATGCGCCCCGGACGCGGTCCTTCCACGCCGTCAGCGCCTTGGCGGCCGCGAGCTCGCCGTCGAAGAGCTTGTGCGTCAGCTTGATGGCGGGCACGTAGAACCGCGCGGTGTACTGCCGCACCATGCGCGCGGTGTTGTACTGCGGGACGAGGCACGCGATGGCGTGCTTCATCTTCTTGATCCACGCGCGCGGCAGCTCGCTCATCCCCTCGCGCTGGTAGAAGAGCGGCACGACCTCGCGCTCGAGCAGATCGTAGAGGAGCTCCGCCTCGCGCGCGTCGCCGCTCGAGTCGGGGTACTCCTCGCCGTGCCCGATCGCCCAGCCGATGTTCCGGCCGTGATCGCGCCACGCCTCGGCATACCACCCGTCCAGCACACTCACGCCGAGGGCGCCGTTGGCCGCCGCCTTCATGCCGCTCGTGCCGCTCGCCTCGAGGGGCCGCCGCGGCGTGTTGAGCCACACGTCGACGCCGCTCACCATCGCGCGCGCGATGCGCATGTCGTAGCCCTCGACGAAGACGACGCGCCCGCGCAGACCTGCGTCGCGCGAGGCGTGCACGATGGAGCGAATGAGCTCCTTGCCTCCCTTGTCTTGCGGGTGCGCCTTGCCGGCGAACACGAGCTGGACCGGGCGATCCGCGTCGCCGAGGAGCTTCTTCACGCGTGCCAGATCCGTGAAGAGGAGCGCCGCGCGCTTGTACGTCGCGAACCGCCGCGCGAAGCCGATGGTGAGGGCGCGCGGATCGAGCACCTCGTCGGCGAGGGCGAGCTCCTCGTGACCGGCGCCGCGGCGCTCGGCGGCGAGGTGGAGCCACCGACGCGCGTGCTGGACGAGGCGATGGCGCCGGTGCTCGTGGACCTGCCAGAGCTCCGCGTCGGGGATCTCGTACGCGCGCGCCCAGAGCTCCGGGTCGTCGAGCTGCTCGCCCCAGCGCGGCCCCAGGTACCGCCGGAAGAGCTCCCCCATCTCGCCGGCGACCCACGAGGGCGTGTGGACGCCGTTGGTGATGAAGTCGATCGGGATCTCGTGCTGCGGGAGGTCGGGCCACAGGCCCTGCCACATGCGCCGCGAGACCTCGCCGTGAAGCTCGCTGACGCCGTTGTAGTGGTCGGCGGTGCGCATCGCGAGGACGGGCATCGAGAAGGGTGCCCCGCCGTCGCGCGGGTCGATGCGGCCGAGGGCGAGGACCTCCCCGTCGGCGATGCCGAGGGCGGAGCGGTACGGCTCGAGGTAGCGGCGGACGAGGTTCGGGTCGAAGGCGTCGTTGCCGGCGGGGACGGGCGTGTGCGTCGTGAAGATGTTGCCCGCGCTGTTGGCCTCGGCGGCGACGGCGAACGAGACGTGGCGCTCCCGCATGACGCGCCCGATGCGCTCGACGGCGAGGAACGCCGAGTGACCCTCGTTCATGTGGCAGACGGTCGGCGTGAGGCCCACGGCCTCGAGCGCGTACGTCCCGCCGATGCCGAGCATGATCTCCTGCCGGACGCGGAACTCCTGGTCGCCGCCGTAGAGCGGGCCGGTGATGCTCCGGTCGTTCGGCGCGTTCTCCTCGACGTTCGCGTCGAGGAGAAGCAGCGGCACCCGGCCGACCTGCACCTTCCAGAGCTGCGCGAAGACGATGCCGTGCGGGTACTGCACGCGGATGACCATGCGCTTGCCCATCCCGTCGAGGACGGGCAGGACCGGCATGCGGTGCCAGTCATTGATCGGGTAGCGCTCGGTCTGCCAGCCGTCGCCGTCGAGGACCTGGCGGAAGTACCCCTCGGCGTACGCGAGGCCGACGCCGACGAGCGGCAGGCCCAGGTCGCTCGCCGTCTTCAGGTGGTCGCCCGCGAGAACACCGAGGCCGCCCGAGTAGATGGGCAGGCACTCGTGGAGGCCATACTCCATCGAGAAGTAAGCGATGCGGGCGCCGGCCGCCTCGGGGAAGGTCTTCGAGAACCAGCCCTCGCGCTGCATGTAGCGCTGGAACGTCTGCCACGCGGCGTCGAGGTGGCTCGTGAACGCGTCGTCGGCGGCGAGCTCCTCGAGCCGCGCCTGGTCGACGCGCGCGAGGAGCTCGATCGGGTTGCCGTGCACCTCTTCCCAGAGGTCCGCGTCCATCCGCATGAAGAGCTCGTGCGCGATGGGCGCCCACGACCACCAGAGGTTGTAGGCGATGTCGCGGAGGCGCTCGAGCGACGGCGGGAGGCGCGGGACCACGGTGAAGTGGCGGAGCGTCGGCATGGTCAACCGTCGTAACCGAGCGGGAAGGCGGGGACAATCGGAAGGTTCCGACGCGGCGACTCGCGGGCTCCCTGCGGCAGGAGCGACGAGGCCAACGGGCGCGACGGTGAGGGCGCAGGCAGGCCCGACCGGGCGTACGGGGCGGACGGCCCAGGAGGGACCCGGCGGGGCCGCACGCCCTCCGACGGCGGCCGGGCGACGGCGGACGCGTCAGGCGCCGGTGACGACGCGGTTCTCGAGCCTGCCGAGGCCGTCGATCGCGAGGACCACGTCGTCGCCCGCCTTCAGCCAGAGATTGTCGGTGATCTTGGAGCCGTTCAATTCGAGCAAGCACCCGGTGCCGCACGTGCCGCTGCCGACCACGTCGCCCGGGACGAGGTCGACGCCGTAGCTCGCGCGCTCGAGGATCTGCGCGAAGGTCCAGTTCATGTCCTTCACGTTGCCCTCGGAGAGCTGCTTGCCGTTCACGAAGGCGCGCATCGCGAGGTCGAAGACGCGCCCCTTGGGCGTGCTCTTCGTGTGCGCGGCCAGCTCGTCGGCCGTCACGAGCCACGGGCCGAGGCTCGTCGCGAAGTCCTTGCCCTTCGCCGGACCGAGGTTGAGCTTCATCTCCTCCATCTGGAGGGCGCGCGCCGACCAGTCGTTCATGATGGTCAGGCCGAAGATGCAGGCGTCCGCGCCCGCGACGTCGAGGTTCTTGCCGCCGCCGCGGACGACGACCGCCGCCTCGAGCTCGAAGTCGAGCCGCTCGAGGTGGAGCTTCTCGACGCGCACGTCCCCCGGGCCGACGACGCCGTGGTGGTTGGTGAAGTAGAAGACGGGGAACTCGTCGAACTCGGGGATCATCTCGAGGCCGCGGTTGCGCCGCGCGGTCAGCACGTGCTGGCGGAAGGCGTAGCCGTCGCGCATCGAGGGCGGCCGCGGGAGCGGAGCGCGGAGGCGGACCTCGCCGAGCGGCACGGTGAGGGTGCGCCCCTCGAAGGCGGCGGGGAGCTTCTTCGCCGCGAGGGCCTCGAGGACCGCGTCGGCGGCCGGGCGGGCCACGGCGTCGTTCTCGACGAACCCGAGGACGCCCTTGCCGTACCGGTCGGCGACGTGCGCGGCGTCGCAGCGTCGCCCCTCGCGATGCTCGAACCACGAGAACGCATGCGCGAGATCGATGACGGTGTCCCCGACGAGCACGCCGCCCCGGTCGTGCGCGTCCGTGCGGAAGGTCACGAGCTTCATGGGGCGCGCTTCTAACACACTGGGCACGCGCGGGGCCCCGGCGGGCTCTCGAGAGGGGGAAACAGGAAGGTCAGAAGATCAGAAGGTTTGGTTGAGGGGGTGGTGGGGGCGCCTCGTGGCGAGGGCGTCGGGGAGCGCGCAAGGGGGGGGACGAACGCGGGAACACGGGAACGGGATCCGTGCTCGCCCGCCCTCATGCGTCCCCGCCTCCGTGGCACCCCAACGCGCCCCCCCCACCCAACCCCCCAACCTTCTGATCTTCTGATCTTCCTGTTTCTCTACTCTCCGGGCATGGCGAGCTTCGCGGTCCCCAAGGGGGCCTGGACGATCGTGAAAGAGGTCGCGCGGCACCTCTTGCGGCGCCCCGTCGTCGGCATCGCGGCGGCGGCGCGGACGCCGGACGGCAAGTGGCTGCTCGTGCGGCGCGGGGACACGGGCGAGTGGGCGCTGCCGGGCGGGACGCTCGAGTGGGGGGAGACGCTGCGCGACTCCATCGTCCGCGAGATGGAGGAGGAGGCCGGCGTGACGCGCTGCGAGGTCGGGCGGCTCCTCGGCGTGTGGTCGCGGCCGGACCGCGACCCCCGGTTCCACGGCGTTACGGTCGTCGTCGCGTGCGACGTCGATCCCCCGGCGAAGAAACCGGTCAACCCGGTGGAGATCACCGAGGTGCGCCTCTTCGGGCGAGACGAGCTCCCGGAGGATCTCGCGATGGGCATGCAGGACATGCTCCGCGTCGCGGTGGAAGACCGGGAAGCGGTCGTCGAGTGACCTCAGATCCTTCGGTTCCTTCGCCCGTAGGACGAGCGGGGCACCATGGAGAGAATCGGCGAATACGAAGTGCGCCGGATGGTCGGCGAAGGTGGGATGGGGAAGGTCTACGAGGCCGAGGAGCGGCTCTCGAAGCGGCGGGTGGCGCTCAAGGTGCTCCGGCCGGAGCTCACGAGGAGCGAAGAGGGAAGGCGCCTCTTCCTCAACGAGATGCAGATCCTCGCGCAGCTCGAGCACCCCAACGTGGTCCGCAGCCTCGCCACGTGCGAGGTCGACGGGCAGCTCGTCATGGCGCTCGAGTACCTCGAGGGGCGCACGCTCCGCCAGGCGCTCGTCGACGAGGGCCGCCTGCCGTGGCCCGTCGCCGTGCGCATCGTCGTCGCGGTCGGCGAGGGGCTCGCCGCGGCGCACGGCCACGCCACGCCCATCGTGCACCGCGATCTCAAGCCCGAGAACGTCATGCTCGTCGACGGCGACGCGGTGAAGGTCATGGACTTCGGCGTCGCCAAGGTCCTCGCCGAGGCGCAGGCCACCAACACGCAGAGCGTCGGGACGCTCCAGTACATGAGCCCCGAGCAGATCGACGCGCGCACCATCGACGCTCGCAGCGATCTCTACGCTCTCGGGCTCCTCCTCTACGAGTGCCTCGCCGGTGCACCGCCCTTCCGGAGTGCGTCGGCGCGGGAGCTGCTCAATCTCCAGTGCACGGCCCCCGCCCCGGAGCTCCCCGACGAGGTGCGCGCCACGCTCCCGGCCGGTGTCGAGCAGGTGCTCTTCCAGATGCTCGAGAAGTCGCCCGACGCCCGTCCCCCGTCGGCCGGTGACGTGCTCGCCCGGCTCGCTCCGTTCGTCTCGGCGGGATCGCGCGCTCACCGCTCGGCGTCGTCGGGATCGCGTCCACGCAGTGTGGGCGGAGACGACAGCCGGTCCAGCAGCGCGTCCGCGCGCAAGGAGTCCAGCACGCTCGTCTCGACGCCCGCGCCGGCCGTTCCGCGCCGGGCCGACACGGTGGACCTCGTCGAACGCGCCACGCAGCCGCGCGAGATGGCCACGTGGGTCGCGCTCTCGCTCATCCTCCTGCTCTCCGTCGTGTCCGCGCTCACGGTGTACGTCCTTCGCCTGCGCGTGCCGGTCGGGCCGCAGACGGCCCGCGACGACGTGCCCGCGAAGGCGGTCGGCGCCCCCGTGCGCTGAGGAAAGGCGACCCGCATGCTCGGCGTTCGAGGCTTGCGGCTCGGTGCGAGCCGGGCGCGGATGCTCGTCGTGCCCGGCGCGGCGGTCCTCGTGGCCCTGCTCGCCACACTCGCCGTCCCCGCGAAGGCGCCGGCTCCGCACGTTGCGATCGCCGAGGCGCGCATGGCCGGCACGCGCGCCGAGGACTGCGCACCCTGCCACGCGCGCGAGGTCGCCGAGTGGAGCGGCTCGCCGATGGCGCTCGCCGCGCGGAGTCCGCTGGTCGGCGCGCTCGAGAGCTTCGTCGAGGAGCAGGTCGGGCGGGACGAACGCTGCCCGAACGGCGCGGGCCTCCTCCGGACGCGCGGCCGTGACGCGTGCTTCGACGAGCGGAGCCGCGTTACCGTGACCGGCGCCGGTGGCGAGCACTGGTGCGTCAACTGCCACGCCCCCGGCGAGAACCTCCGCCCGGCGATGCCGCCGTGGAGCGCGCTCCGCGACGCGCGTGACCGCGAGCCCATGCGCGATCTCCTGCCCGCAGAGTCGCTCGAGGGGATCTCGTGCGCGGCGTGCCACTCCACCGTGGGACCGGTCGCCTCGCACGCGGCGCGGCGCCGCGACTACGAAGGGAACCCCACGTGGACGTCGACGACCACCGGGCTCACCTTCCTGTCGCGTCCCGAGGACGCCCGGGGCCTGCCCGGCATCGCGAACTCCGGCTACCTCTTCGAGCCGCGCCTCCTGCTTGGTGGCGCCGAGGACGGGGCGCGTGTGCACCCCGCTCCAGGCGCCGCGACCGACCGGTACCTCGCGTCACCGGAGTTCTGCGGCGCGTGCCACGACGTCCGTCTCTTCGGCACCGATGTGCGAGGCGCGCTCCGAGGCGAGCATTTCAAGCGACTGCGCAACGCCTACAGCGAGTGGCGCGCGTGGGCCGACGCCGAGACGCGCGCGGGCCGCACGCCGGCCACCTGCCAGGATTGCCACATGAGCCTCTACCCGGCGAAGCCGCCGGGGACCTACGCGCGCGGCCTCGTCGCGCCGTCGTCGAAGGAGCCGGCTCGCATCGCGAGCCACTGGTTCACCGGCGTCGAGATCCCGCTCGCCGCGGAGCTCTCCGACGCCCGCATCGACGATCGCGCCGTCGACGGCGACGGGATCCCCGTCGGCGTCCGCGCCCGACGCGACGCGCTCCTTCGGGCAACCTTCGAGCTCACGCTGCGGGGGGGACGCCGCGCGGGGCGCGCGCTCGAGATCCCCGTCACGCTCGAGAACGTGGGCGCCGGCCACCGCGTTCCGGCCGGCTTCTCGCAGGAGCGTGAGACGTGGGTGGAGCTCGTCGTGACCGACGCGCTCGGAAGCCCAGTCTACGAGGCAGGCCGACTCGAGCGACCCGACGCCGACCTGCCCGACAAGCGCTTCGTTCGCGTCACCGCCGAGAGCTTCGAGACCGATTCTCGCGGCCGGCCGCTCGGCGTCTTCGGCGCGGACGTCGTCGACGGCCCGGACGTGCCGCGCTGGGACCCCGATCCGAAGCTCGGGGGCACGCGCTTCCGGGGCGTGGGCCTCGTGAACCTCCAGAACGGATTCCAGCGGTGCGTGCGCTGCATCGGGTTCGTGGACGCCCAGGGCCGGTGTCAGCCGTTCGCCGCACAGGAAGGGACGCGCGCCGCACGCTTCGCCGACGGCGCCTACGACCAGGACACCGGCGAGTGCCGCTCGAACCTCGAGGGCGAGAACGCGCTCTTCGAGACGTACTTCCCCGTGGGCGCGCTCGACGCCGACCGTGGCCTCGCAAAGGCCCCCGACGCGATCGTCGACACACGGTCCGCCCCGCCGGGCGTTCCGCTCACGTACACGTACGTCCTCGACACGCACGGCCACACGCCGCCGTTCCGCGTCCGCGCGCGCCTCCTCTTCCGCGCGTTCCCGCCGTACCTGGTGCGCGCGTTCGCCGCGTACGAGCGCGCCCAGGCGCGCGGGCGCGAGAGGCCGAGCGGCTCCCAGGTGGACGAGCGGATGCTCCGGCGCGACGAACCCGTCGAGCTCGTGACCGCCGAGGAGAGCATCCCGTGACGGCGTGGCCGGAGGCCGTCTGGCGCTCGCCGTGGCTCCGCGGCATCGACGAGGGCGCGCGCGAGGCCGTCGAGTCGGCGGGACGCGTGCGAGCCTACGAGAAGGGTGCGCGGCTCTTCGCGGCGGGCGAGCCGGCGGACGCGATCTTCGTCGTCGGTGAGGGGCTCGTCGACGTGCGGGCCGTGCGGCGCGGCGAGACGGAGGCGAGGTCCATCCGCCGGGCGGTCGCGGGCGACGCGCTCGGCGAGGAAGCGATCGTGCGGGCGGGCGTGGCGCGCGGGTCGGACGCGACGTGTGCGACACGGGTCGTCGCCGCGGAGGTGCCCGTCGCAGTATTCCGTCGCGTCGCCGAGAAGGCGAACGGCGGCGAGGCCGGATCGCTCGAGGCGTCGCTCCGGCGGGCCGCGGGGAGGGACGTCTTGCGGTCCTCCGCCCTGGGGTTCGCGCTCGCCGAGAAGGACGTCGAGGCCCTCGTCGCCGCGAGCGACGCGAGGGCCCTCACGCGCGACGAGGTGCTCTTCGCGGCGGGGGATCCGGCGGCGTTCGCGTACGTCGTCGCCGACGGGATGGTGCAACTGCGCGTCGAGGAGGACGGCAAACCGCGCGTCCGGGCGTATCTGGCGCGCGGTGATCTCGTCGCCGACGGTACACTCGAAGCGGGAGGCGCCCACGATCTGACGGCGTCGTCCTGCGGGGCCGCGTGGGTGCTCGCCGTGCCGCGCGCAGAGCTCGTCCGGGCCCTTCGCCGCACGCCGGGCGCGCTCGATCGCGCGCGCCGATTCGCGCGCCCTGCCGCGATCCCGGCCGAGACGCGCCACGTGCTCGGCGATCTCTGGCGATTCGCGACCGCGGGATCCATGCTCGTCATCGACGACGAGGCGTGCGTCCGCTGCGGCGCGTGCGCGTCCGCATGCGCCGGCGTCCACGGCGACGGGGTCTCGCGGCTCGTGCGGCGTGGCGAGAAGGTCGCCGTCCGCGACGCGCGCGACGGGACGCCTCGCGCGCTGCTCGTGCCCGGCAGCTGCCAACACTGCAAGCACCCGGCCTGCATGATCGACTGCCCCACCGGCGCCATCGGTCGGGACCCCGCGGGCAGCGTCTTCGTCCGCGAGGATCTCTGCGTCGGCTGCGGCGCGTGCGTCTCGGCGTGTCCTTGGGGGGCCGTTCACCTCGCGCCGCGCGCCGGGGACGCCCGCAGGCACCTCCCCGTCGTGGCCTCCGCCGACGTCGCCGTGAAGTGCGATCTCTGCGCGGGCATGGAGAGCGGTCCGGCGTGCGTCGCGGCGTGCCCCGTCGACGCGATCGCGCGCGTCGAGCCGGCGGTGGCGATCGCCGAGGTGCGCCGCGCCGTCGGTGATCGCGCGCCGCTGCGCGACGGCGCCGTATCGTCGGTCCGCAAGCGTGCAGACGGGCAGGGACTTCCCGTCCGGAGGAGCGGCGCGCCGTGGGTGGTCGGGGCGACCGTGCTCGCGGCGGCGGCCGCGCGGATCCCCGCGGCGTCCGGAGCGATGCGGATGGGATCGGGGGTCGCGGCCGGACTCGTGGTCGTCGCGCTCGCGGGGTACGCCGTCGTGAAGCGCCTGCGGGTTGGGAGGGGGACGCCCGGCGTGTCGCGGGTCCGCTGGCAGACGGTCGCGCACGCGGCGCTCGGTCTCCTCGCGCTGGGGATCGTCGCGGCCCACGTCGGCGCCCACGTCGCGGCCAACGCGGCCGGGGCGCTCCTGGTCGCGTTCGTCGCGGCGAGCGTGACGGGGATCGCCGGGGCGGTCGCGTACCGTCTCG
Source organism: Polyangiaceae bacterium (assembly GCA_036490515.1). Lineage (GTDB taxonomy): Bacteria > Myxococcota_A > Polyangia > Polyangiales > Polyangiaceae > Palsa-1150. The sequence goes on along the minus strand of DASXDU010000004.1, from coordinate 119,997 downwards.
TGCCTCGCGCGCTGTCGCGCGTCGAACGCAAGGCGCTCCTCCCGGAGGATCTCGCTCGCCGCGCCCGCGATCTCGACGACCGCGCGTTCGGCGCGCTGACCGGGCGGAGCGAGGCCACGAAGGCGGTCTACGCGCGGATGCTCGCGCCGTACGCCCGGTCGGCCTTCGGGGGCGTGGCGCTGGTCGTGGGCGGACGGACGATGCGCGAGGAGGAGCGCGCGGTCCGCGGCCGGATCGAAGCCGTGCTGGGTGACCGTACCGCGGCCCTCGACGGGATCGACGACCTGGTCCGCCTGGTCGTCGAGCGGCGCGCCCTCCGGGCGCAGCGGCTTCTCCAGGGGATCCTCCAGGGCTGGGTCCCGGCGCACGTCGCGGCCGTCGCAGTCACCGTGGCGCTCCTGGTCATGCACGTCGTCCTCGTCACGAGGGCGCGGTGAGCGCGGTCCTCCCGTCGAGCGACGTCACGCGTGGGCGCCGCCTCGGCTTCGCCGCGCTGATCGCCGTACTCGCCGTCGCGGTCGTCGCCGTCGCGGTTCCCTCCGCGCGGAGCGCGGCCCCCGGTCCCCTCGCGCGTCCCCACGTCGCCGCAAACGTCGCGTGCGCCGCGTGCCACGGCGAGACGGCCAACGCTCCCGCCGGTGGCGCCGGCTGCGTGACGTGCCACGGCGCCCACCCGTCGACGCGCGCCGCGCACCGGTCGCTCGCCGCGCGCGGAGAGCTCGCGTGCCCCACGTGCCATACGGCCCATGGCGCCGCGGAGGGCATCACGTTCGACGGCGAGGGGGCGGCGGTGCGCTGGCGCGCCACGACCGAGGAGCGCGTGGCCGCGGAGGGTCCTCCGGGAGCGACCGTCGCCGTCGTCCCGCTCGCCGCATGCGTCCGCTGCCACGACGCGGCGCGCGCGAGCGACCCCCTTCGCGCGTGCATCGCCGGCGCGCCGGGCGGCGGGTTCGACGCGTGCTTCGACGAGCACGAGACTCCGTCGAAGCCACTCGCCACGACGGGCAAGTGCGCCCACCAGCACGGCGCCGCGCGTTACGTCGCCTGGGACGCGGCCCGACACGTCCTCGATGCGTCCCTCGCCCCCGCCGCGGCCCCCGCGCGCGCACCGTGGATGTGGGTCGGCTCCGGCATCGGGCTCGGGTGCCTCGCGTTCGCCGGCGCCGGGCTCGCGCAGCGCCGTCGACGCCGGCCGCGCGGCACGAAGTCCTCGCCCGCGCCGATCGCCCCGGCGGTCGTTCGCCTCCCCGTCATCGACGGCGCGCGCTGCCTCGGCTGCCACGCGTGCGTCGACGCGTGCCCCTTCGACGTCCTCTCCGTCGAGCGCCACGTCGCAGTCGTGGCGCGTCCCGACGAGTGCTGCGGCGTCGGCTCGTGCGAGGCCGCGTGCCCGAACGGTTCGCTGCGCCTCGCCGCGGACGGCGAGCCCCTGCCCGATCGCCCGCACGTCGATGTGCGCCTCGAGAGCGTCGATCGGCCTGGGATCTTCGTCGCCGGTGACCTCACCGGCGTTCCGCTCATCCGGAGCGCGATCACGCAGGGGGCCCGCGCCGTCGACGCCGTCGCAGAGAGCCTGCCGCGCGCCGCGCGGACCGCGGGACGAGCCCGGCGTGTGGGGGCGAATGACGAACGCGTCGACCTCGCCGTCGTTGGCGCGGGACCGGCCGGTCTTTCGGCTGCGCTGCGCGCAGAGGAGCTCGGCCTCGCGTGCGCCGTCTTCGAGCAGTCGACGGTCGCCGCGACGGTCCGCGGTTTTCCGCGCGGGAAGATCGTCCACGATCCGCCGCTGGAGCTCCCCCTCGAGGGAGCCCTCTGGCTGCGCGAGAGCACGAAGGAGGAGATCGTCGCGCAGTGGACGCGGATCGTGCGCGCTCACCGCCTAGACGTTCGCGAGCGACATCGGGTCTCGGGCGTGACGGGAGACTCTGGCGACTTCGCCGTCGCCGTCGAGACCCCGGACGGAACACGCACCGTCCGCGCGGCACGCGTCCTCTTCGCGATCGGCCGCCGCGGCTCGCCGCGCAACCTCGACGCCACCGTCGCCGAAGGGGCCGCGACGCGCGTGGCGCACGCGCTCTCCGACGCCCGCGCGCTCGCCGGAAAGCGCGTCCTCGTGGTCGGCCTCGGCGACTCCGCCCTCGAGGCGGTCGTCGCGCTCGCCCGGCAGCCCGGAACCACGGTCACCGTGTCCTACCGTGGCGCCGGGTTCGCGCGCGGACGGGCGAAGAACGTCGACGAGGTGCGTCGCCTGGCGGCCGCCGGCCGGATCCGCATCGTGTTCGAGAGCACCGTCGAGCACGTGGACGAGCGGTGGGCCGTTCTCCGCACGCCGGGCCGGGGTGAGGGCCGCGAGAAGGTCCCCGTGGACGCGGTCCTGGCGCTCCTCGGCGGAGAGCCCTCCCGCGCCCTTCTCGAGGCCGCCGGCCTTCGCGTGGGCTGAAATCCGCCCGGGGGAAGCGAAAAAGGCCCGGCTCGGCGGCGCCGGCCGACGCCGTAGATCCTCCGCGCGGGACACCCGTAGAACGGCCATGCGCGTCCGAACCTTCGCCCTCGCCGCCGCCGCCGCCGTCGCCTGCTCCGCCGGGGCCGCGCTGCTCGTCCCCACACCCGCCGCCCACGGCCGGTCGACGGTGCTCACGGTCGCCGAGCCGGCGCCCCCCCCCGAGGGGCCGAGCGCTCACTTCGTCGACGGCAAGACGCTCCTCCTCGACGCACGCCTCGGCCACGCCTCGGTCGCCCGCGACCCGCACGGCGGGAGCACGGGGACGTTCGTCCTGGCCACGGTGACGGGCGCGGACGTCGCTCCGGACGCACGGAGCGCGCCCCCGCCGGTGCACCTCGCCATCGCGGTCGACCGGTCGGGCTCGATGGCCGGCGCCAAGATGAACAGCGCCATCGCCGCCGCGGTGGGGGTCATCGAGCGGATGCACGACGGCGACCGCGCGACGGTCGTGTCCTTCGATCAGGCGGCGCGCGTCCTCGTCCCGCCGACCACCATCGACGCCTCGTCGCGTCCGACCGTCGAGGCCTCGATCCGCGCCATGCGCGCCGGGGGCGACACCTGCATCTCGTGCGCCCTGAACACGGCCACCTCCGAGCTCGACGCCTCTCCCGGCCCGCGCGACGAGGTGAAGCGCATCCTGCTCATCTCCGACGGCGAGGCCACGACCGGCATCCGGGACGTGACGGGCCTGCGCGCCCTCGCGTCACGCGCCCGCGACCGCGGCATCGCCGTCTCGACCATCGGCGTCGACCTCGAGTTCGACGAGAAGGTGATGGCCGCCATCGCGCAGGAGTCGAATGGCCGCCACTTCTTCGTGCCGGACCCCTCGGCGCTCGAGCAGGTCTTCGACGAGGAGCTCGGGACCCTCGAGACGGCCGTCGCCAGCGAGGCGGAGCTCTCGATCGATCCGGCGCCCGGCGTGATCGTCGAGGACGTGCTCGACCGGTCGTTCCGGCGCGAGGGGACGCGCGTCCTCGTCCCGCTCGGAGCGTTCGACGCCCGCCAGGAAAAGACCGTCCTCCTCAAGGTGCGCGTCCCGGCCGATGCCGACGGCGAGAAGTCGGTCGCGGACCTCGCGCTCGCCTACCGAGACGTCGTCCGCCGCGAGGACGGGCGCTGCGCGGGCACGCTGGCCGTCGACGTCCGCAGCGACGGCTCGGCGCAGCGCGACCTCGATCCCTTCGTCGCCGCCCGCGTCGAGCGCAGCCGCACGGCGCGCGCCCTCACCACCGCCAACGAGCTGTTCTCGAAAGGCAAGGCCGACGCCGCCCGCGACGAGCTCGCGCGCCGGCAGAGCGAGCTCGCGACGACCACGCCCCAGGCCGTCGCCGCGGCCTCCGCGCTTCCCCGCGCCGCGCGCGCCTTCGCGCGTCCCGTCGACAAGGACCTCGAGGAGCAAGCGGGCGTCCTGGCTCAGGCGCAGTCGGGCTTCGCCGGTGGCCCCGCGGCCACCTCTCCCGCGGGCCACTTCGCGCCCGCGCCGCCGAGCCCGGCCACCAAGCAGGCCCTGAAGAAGAACCAGGCGAACGCGAGCGACCTCGCCTTCTGATCGCGCGTTCTTCCTGCTGGCACCCCGCGGCGGTCTTCGGCGCGCCGCATGTCGTGCGGGCTTTGCGGGCCCGCAAGGCTCCCGTATGGTGCCCTTCGTGCGCGCGGCGCGGGCGGCTCTCCTCGGTGTCGTTCTCGCGGCGTGCGGCGGGGCGCCAGCCGCTCCCGTCGAGGCGCATCCCGCGTACGTCTACGCCCTCGCGCCGCCCGGGCCCGGCTCGTGGAAGCTCGAGGTGGAGGCGCGGTTCGACGCCGCTCCCTCGGGCAAGCTCGTCGCGCCCGAGGCGGGCGACGCGATCGGCGACGTCGCGCTCTACAAGGACGAGCACCTCGTGCCGCTCGCGGCGCAGCCGGACGGCTGGGCGGTCCCCTCGTGCCGCGCGCGGTGCACGCTCCGCTACACCGTCGACCTCGAGGAGCTCGCCCGCGGATGCCATCGCATGGACTGCGCTCGCATGGTGGGCGGGGCCGTCCTCGGCCCCGCGAGCGCGTGGATGCTGCGGCCCGAGCCCATGGGCGACGCCGAGGTGCGCGTCGCCGTCCGCGGGGGCGATGCGAGCCGGTTCGTGACGGGTCTTCGCAAGGCGAGCGGCGGCGGCTACGTGATGCGGGCCCGCGAGCTCGGGGAGGCGAGCTTCACGGCGTTCGGCGACTTCCGCCGCGTGCGGGCGCCCGTGCCCGGCGCGACGCTCGACGTGGCGCTCCTCGGGCAACCGCTCGCCATGGGCGACGCCGCGGCCGTCGGCGCCGTGAAGGACGCCGCCGGCTGCGTCGCTGGCCTCTTCGGGCGGTTCCCCGTCGACGCGACCGTCTTCGTCGTCCCGGTGCGCGGCGCAGAGGAGGTCGTCTTCGGCCGCGTTCTCTCGCTCGCCGGCGCGTCGGTCGCCCTCCTCTTCGGCGAGGACACCAAGGCTTCCGCGATGCACGGCGAGTGGGTTCCCGTTCACGAGCTCTTTCACCTCGCCACGCCGTCGTTCGTCGGCGAGGCGCACTGGCTCGAGGAGGGCCTCGCGACGTACTACGAGCCCATTCTCCGCGAGCGCGCGGGCTGGACGCGACCGGACGATCTCTGGCGCCACTTCGCCGACCAGATGAAGCGCGGCCTGCGCAAGCCCGGCGACCCTGCCGCGCTCGAGGACCGCGACGACATCGATTCGACGTACTGGGGCGGTGCGCTCTTCGCGTTCCTCGCGGACGTCCAAATCCGGGAGGCGACCGCCGGCAAGAAGTCCCTCGACGATGCCCTGCGCGCGGCGCTCACGACCCTGGGCGACGCCACCCATACCGCCACGCTCGCCGACTTCGTTCGCGTCGGCGACGAGGCCACCGGCGCGCACGTCCTCGCGGACCTCGTCGCACACGACGCCGTCGCAGGCGAGCCCGTCGATCTCGACCGCCTCTGGGCCTCCCTCGGGGTAGTCCCGCGCGACGGCGGCGCCGTCGAGCTCCGCGACGACGCGCCCGAGGCCGCCCTTCGGAAGGCGCTGTCCGCTGGCCAACCCCACTGAACCGATGTACCGTCGGGAGGGTCGCCCGTGTCCTTTCGCGACAAGCTCTCCCGGCTCGAAACTGCGGGCATTTCCGCGTTCTCGGTCCTCGTGCCCGCTCCTGCCCGGGCCGACCTACTGAACGATCTCCGCGCCCGCATCGAGGCCACCCTCGAGCGCACCGCCCGCCGGGCTCCGCGTCCGCCGCCGCCGGTCGACACCGTCGATCTCCCGTTCGCGACGACCGTCACGCCGGACGGCCCTCTCCACGTCCGCGTTCAGCGTCTCTCGCCGGCGCACCGCACCGGGCATGCCCCCCTCGCATGCGCGCGCGACGCCAGCGCCGAGCTCCTCGCGCTGCTCGCGCTCGACCCGACGCTCGCTTCGTGCGATCCGCGGGGCGCGCTCTATCTCGACACCGAGACGACGGGCCTCGCAGGCGGCACCGGGACGGTCGCGTTCCTCGTCGGCCTCGCCTGGTGGGACTCGGGGACGCTCGTCCTCGAGCAGATCCTCGTGCGCGCGCTCGGCGAGGAGGGTCCGATGCTCGCGCGCGTGAGCGAGCGCCTCGCCGGCGCGTCGATGCTCGTCACGTTCAACGGCAAGACGTTCGACATGCCGCTCCTCCGCACGCGCTTCGCGATGGCGCGGCTCGACGCCCCGCGCTCGCCGCCACACCTCGATCTTCTCCACGTCGCCCGACGCGTGCACGGCAAGCGCCTCGGCGCCGGCTGCCGTCTCGTCACGATCGAGCGCGACGTGCTCGGCTTCGAGCGCAACGACGACGTCGCGGGGGCCGACGTCAGCGCGTGCTACCTGCACTTTCTCCGCACGGGGGACACGCGCTCGCTCCTCGGCGTCATCGAGCACAACGCGTGGGACGTGGTTGCGATGGTCGCGCTCCTCGGGCTCTACGGCGAGGGCCTCGACGGGCAGCTCGGCGTCGAAGACCTCGTCGGCGTAGCGCGCACGCTCCGCAGGGCAGGTGCGCTCGAGAGAGCGACCGCCGTCGCCCAGGCCGCCGTTGAGCGCGACGCGACGCCCCAGACCCTGCGCGCGCGCGCCGACATCGCAAAGGCACGCGGCGATCGTGCGAGCGCCCTCGCCGACTTCGAGTCGCTGGCGGGAAGCGTCGACGACGCGTCCGTCCGCCTCGAGCTCGCGAAGCTCTACGAGCACTGGCTCCGCTCGCCCGAACGCGCGCTCGAGTGGGTCGCGCGCGGCACGGGCGAGAGCGAGGAGGGTTCCCGCCGTCGGGTCGACCGCCTCACGAGGAAGGCCGCGGCCCGCACGCGCAAGGCGACGGGCCTCGTACCCGAGGGCGAGGACGTCTCGCCCTGCGGCTCGACGCGCCCGGCGAAGAAGCTCGCCTGAGGGACGGGTTCCCGTTCGCTGGATCCGCGTCGATCCACGTGGAACGCGGCGCGCCTCGCCGTGGAGGCCATTTCTCCAGGAAAGACGCGCGTGCCGCCGCCGGTGAAGCGAGAGCGGTCCGGTTTCAGCCTGGTTCGATTGTTGCGACATGGACATACTCGATGGGGAGCACCATGCGGAAGCGCGGGCGAGTGGTCGGGTGTCTCGTCGCAGCCGCCGCGGCGGTGGTCCTGCACGGCGGCTGCGGGTCGAGCGACCGCGGAAGCGCGGGCGCCGGCGACGGGGGCGGCGAGGGCGGTCTTCCGGGCGACGCTACGTCGAGCGACGTGCACTCGTTCGGCCAGGACACGGGCGCCACGTGCACCTCGTCGAGCGACTGCGCGGGCGGTGTCTGCATCACGAGCTCGGGCACGTGCTGCGCGGACGCGGCCCACGTCTGCGGCGGCGCGTGCTGCGCTGGCGGATCGGTGTGCCTCTTCGGCGCGTGCGTGATGCCGGGCGCGCCGTGCCACACGAACAGCGATTGCGGCGCAGGGCAGTACTGCGAGCCCGCGCTGGGCGACGAGACCGACGGCGGAGCGCCCGGGGACGGGGGAACCGGGGCGGGCGATGCAGGCGGCGATGCCGGCAAGGGCGGCGGGGATGGGGGCAAAAGTGGCGGGGACGGCGGCAAGGGCGGCGGCGACGGCGGCGCGACGGACGCGGGCGCCGGCTGCACCGAGTCGCTGCCCGTGGCGGGCCGGTGCCTTCCCGTTCCCCCCACCTGCGCGGCGGACGCCGGCGCCACGCCCGACGGCGGCACGTGCATCGAATCGTGCCAGTACCATCCGCCGTCCGGCGGGCCGCTCGACGCCGTCGCGAGGTGGACGTGGGGCAACCCGACGGCGAACGCCTTCTCCGACTTCACCGACGTGTGGTCCACGCCCACGGTCGGGCGCATCCACGACAACAACTGCGACGGCAAGGTCGACGAGCTCGACTCGCCGAGCATCGTCTTCGTGAGCGGCAAGGGCATCGACTCGCAGACCGGCAAGGGCACGTGCTGCCAGTGCACCAACACCGAGCCGACCGCCTGCCACACCGGGGTCCTGCGCCTGCTCGACGGGTCCACCGGCCAAGAGGTGTGGTCGCTCGACAAGGCCAGCCCCACCTCCATCGGCTTCGAGGGCTTCTCGAACGCCATCGGCGACATCGACGGCGACGGCTTCGTCGACATCGTCGCCGTGACCGGCGAGGGCTACGTCGTCCTCGTCGACCGCAACGGCGTCGTGAAGGCGACGAGCGACAAGCCCATCCCGGGCGCGAGCGACGACTCCTTCGGCTGGGGCGGCGGGCTCGCCGTGGCGGACATCGACCTCGACGGGCACCCGGAGATCGCGTGGGCGAACACGGTCTTCACGACGAAGACCGGCGGCATCACGCTCGCGTGGACCGGCACGGGCGGCGGCGGAGGCGGCGGGATCGACCAGTACACGAGCACGTTCGTCGACCTCGACGGCGCGGCCGACGGCCACCTCGAGCTGCTCGCCGGCAACACGGCGTACAAGAGCGACGGCACGCTCCTCTGGCCGGCGAACTCGCTGCCTGACGGCTTCCCGGGCGTCGGCGACTTCGACAAGGATGGCAAGCCCGAGGCGGTGCTCGTCTCCGACGGCCAGCTCTGGATCCTCGACGGTGCGACGGGCGCGATCGTCCTCGGCCCCGTGGCGCTCCCGGGCACGGGCAGCGGCGGGCCTCCCACGGTCGCGGACTTTGACGGCGACGGCTTCCCCGAGATCGGCGTCGCGATGGCGACCTACTACTCGGTCATGAAGCCGGACTACGCGAAGAAGACGATCGACGTCCTCTGGAAGACCCCGAACCACGACCTGTCGTCGTCGGTCACGGGCTCGACGGTGTTCGACTTCGAGGGCGACGGCAAGGCGGAGGTCATCTACGGCGACGAGTGCTTCCTCTGGGTCTTCGACGGGCAGGATGGCTCGGTGCGCTTCGCCGCGCCGCACACGTCGTTCACGGGGACCGAGGCGTCGATGCTGGCGGACGTGAACGGCGACGGGCACGCCGAGATGGTCATGGTGTCGAACGGCGCGGACCCGAGCGCGGCGGGGTGGGGGTGCCTCGACGCGAACGGGAACCCCGAGACGATCAACGGCGTCACGTGGGTGCCCGGCCCGACGGCGGACGAGGGGTACCGCGGCATCACGGTCTTCGGCGATGCGGCCGACTCGTGGGTGGGGACGCGCACGCTCTGGAGCGAGCACACGTACCACGTGACCAACATCTGCGACGACCGCGACACCGCCTGCGCGGCGCCGGACGTCTACGGGTCGATCCCCAAGGGCGAGACGAAGAACTGGACGCTCCCCTGGCTGAACGACTTCCGCCAGAACGTGCAGGACCAGGGGATCTTCGACGCGCCGGACGCGATCGTCGCGATCGCGGTCGACTGCGTCGACCCGCCCGTCGCGCACGTGTCGATCCGCAACATCGGCCAGTCCGGCCTCCCCGCGGGCGTCGAGGCGGACGTCCTGCTCGAGCCGGCGGGCACGAAGGTCGGCTCCGTGACGACGACGTACGGCCTTCTCCCCGGCCAGACGCAGACGCTCGACGTGACACTCTCCGCTCCCGCGGCGTCGCACGACTCCTTCGACGCGCAGATCTACATCGACCCCAAGGCACCCAAGTTCCACGAGTGCAACGCCGGCAACGACTCCGCGGGCCCCGTCACCGCCCACTGCGTCCAGTAGCGAGACGAGAATAGGAAACAGGAAGATCAGAAGATCAGAAGGCGAGAGGGGCTTACGCCGGGTGCACGGGTGGAAGGCCCGGTTGCACCGCACCGCCGCTCCCTGCATGCCCCCTCGCGAGGTGCCCGCGTGCCTTCCCACCCGTGCACCCGGCGTAAGCCCCCTCTCGCCTTCTGATCTTCTGACCTTCCTGTTTCCCCCTCTCGGGCGGTGAAACGGTTCAGTCGTGAATACCGCCGGGGACCTTGCCGGCGCCGCGGGCGACGCGTTCGTTCCAGGTGTCGCGCTTGCCGTTGGGGACTTCCTGCATCGTGATGCAGGCGGGGACGGGGCAGACGAGCTGGCAGAGGTTGCAGCCGACGCACTCGGGCTCGTCGACCCAGGGGACGCGCTCGCCGGCGAGGAGGCCGACGGGGAACGGGGAAGGGGGACGCGCCGGGCCCTTCGCGTGGGCGTGCGGCGGGCGCGCCTTCTCCTCGCGGCCCGTGAAGATGCACTGGTGGGCGCCGTCCTGGCAGGCGACGACACACCGCTGGCAGCCGATGCACGTCGCGGGGTCGATCTTCGCGAGGACCTTGTACGAGAGATCGAGGTCGCCCCACTCCTTGTAGGCGGGGACGGCCCGGCCCACGAGCTCGCGCACGCTCTTCATCCCGTGCGCGTCGAGCCACTCGCTCAGGCCGTCGGCCAGGTCGCCGACGATGCGGTAGCCGAGGTGCATGACCGCAGTGCACACCTGCACGGTGGACGAGCCCAGCGCGAGGAACTCGGCGGCGTCCCGCCACGTCTGTACGCCGCCGATGCCCGAGATGGGCAGGCCGCGCACGTCGCGCGCGATGGCGGCAACCATGTGGAGCGCGATGGGCTTGACCGCGGGGCCGCAGTAGCCGCCGTTGGTCGACCCGTCGCCGACGCGCGGGTTGGGGACCATCCGCTCGAGGTCGACGCCCATGAGCGACTTGATCGTGTTGATGAGCGAGACACCGTCGGCCCCACCCGCCCGTGCCGCCTGCGCCGCCTCGACCACGTCGCCGGTGTTCGGCGTGAGCTTCACGAGGACGGGTGTCCGCGCCACCTCCTTCACCCAGCGGGTGATCTCGGTGATGAGCTTCGGCTCCTGGCCCACGCTCGACCCCATGCCGCGCTCGCACATCCCGTGCGGGCAGCCGAAGTTCAGCTCGAGGCCGTCGCAGCCGGCGTCCTCCACCTTGCGGATCAGCGTGTGCCAGTCGTGCTTGGTCTCCGTCATGAGCGAGACCACGACGGCGTGCTTCGGGTAGCGGCGCTTCACCTCGCGAATCTCGGCGAGGTTCACGGCGAGCGGGCGATCGGTGATGAGCTCGATGTTGTTGAAGCCCATCACCTTGCCGTTCGCGTAGTCGATCGCGCCGAAGCGGCTGGACGTGTTGACGATGGGGTCGCCGAGCGTCTTCCACACCGCGCCGCCCCAGCCGGCGTCGAAGGCGCGCATGACCTGCTCGCCGGTGTTCGCCGGCGGGGCCGACGCGAGCCAGAACGGGTTCGGGCCCTTGATGCCGGCGATGTCGATGGAGAGATCAGCCATGGGAGGTGGACCACTTCGCGTGGAGGAACCGGGCGGCGTTGCGGCCGTCGGCGACCGCGTTGACGACCTCCTTGCCGCCGTTGACGCAGTCGCCGCCGGAGAAGACATCGAGGTTGCCGGTCACGCCGCTCGCGGCGTCGGCGACGACGCAGCCGCGCGCGTCGAGGGCGACCCCCGGGAACTGCGACGCGACCGACCGGAGCTTCGATTGCCCGATGGCGAGCGCGACGAGCGCCGCCGGCAAATCCACCTCGGCGCCGCCCTTCGAGACACGGAGCGCCCTCACCGCGCCCGCCGCGTCGCGCACCACGGCGAGGGGCGTCGCGTGGTCGACGAAGATGACCCCCTCCTTGCGTGCGCCTGCGAGCTCGTGATCGTACCCGCTCATCTCCGCGATGCCGCGGCGGTAGACCATCATCACGGCCTCCGCGCCGAGAAGCGCGCACTCGCGAGCGACGTCGAGCGCCGTGTTGCCGCCGCCGACGACGACCACGTGCCCGAGCTTCGGCAGCGTGCCCTTCGCGAGCTTCATCTGCTCGATCCACGCCGTGGCGCCGACGACGCCGGGGCCGTCCTCGCCGGGGATGCCCAGGCGGTTGTCGTCGCCCAGCCCGAGGCCCAGAAAGACCGCGTCGTACTCGGCGAGGAGCTGCGCCCCCGTCACGTCCTTGCCGACCTCCACGCCGGTCCGGATCTCGACGCCCAGGGACTGGACCCACTCGACCTCGCGGGCCGCGTCGTCGGCGTGCAGCTTGTACGGCGCGACGCCCGTCGTATTGAGGCCTCCGGGGAGGGCCCGCTTCTCGAAGACGACCGCCTTGTGGCCCTCCATCGCGAGATACGCCGCGAACGCGAGCGACGCGGGCCCGGCGCCGACGCACGCGACGCGCTTGCCGGTGGAGGCCTTCGCGCCGAACACGGGGGCCGCCAGGTCGAGCGTGCCGTTCTCGGTCGCGTAGCGCTGGAGGCGCCCGATGGCGATCGGCTTGTCTTGCCAGGCCGTGTACACGCACGACCCCTCGCAGAGGACCTCGACCGGGCACACGCGCGCGCAGGAGTAGCCGAGGATGTTCTGCTCGAGGATCGTGCGCGCGCTCCCGCGCACGTTGCCGCTCGCGATCCGCTTGATGAACCCCGGCACGTCGATCGACGTCGGGCACGCGATCGTGCACGGCGCGTCGGCGCAGTAGAGGCAGCGCTCCGCCTCGAGCCTCGCCTCCGCCGCATCCATGAGCGGTTTCTTGTCGGCGAGCGCGGTCTCCGCGCGCTCGCCGGGGAGCTTCTCCGTCCACGCGGTCATCGGGTGTTCTCGTGCTCTCTTCGCCTACTTCGCGAGGACCGCGAACGAGTCGTCCAGGATCTTCAGCGCGTCCTCGATGTCGCCCTTGCCGACGACGAGCGGCGGCGCGACGCGGAGGGTGTTGTTGTAGAGGCCCCCGCGCCCGATGATGAGGCCGCGCTTCTTGGTCTCCTCGAAGAGGCGGAGGGTGACGTCGGCCGCCGGGGTGCGGTCGCCCGCCTTCTCGTTCTTCACGAGCTCGACGCCTTGCATCAGGCCGCGCCCGCGCACGTCCCCGATGACGGGATACTTCGCCTTGAGGGCGAGCAGGCCGTCGCGGAGGAGCTTGCCCATGGCAGCCGAGTTCTCGACGAGCTTCTCTTGCTCGATGACGTCGAGCGTCGCGTTCGCGGCGGCCGACGAGATGGGATTGCCGCCGAACGTCGAGATGTTGCCACCCTTCCACGAGTCGGCGATGGGACCCGTCGCGAGCACGGCGCTGATGGGCAGGCCGTTGGCGATGCCCTTGGCCATCGTCATCACGTCCGGCACGACGCCGTCGTGCTCGATGCCCCACATCTTGCCGCCGGTGCGGCCGAAGCCCGTCTGCACCTCGTCGGCGATGAAGATGCCGCCGTACTTGCGGATGATGTCGACGAACGTCTTCATCCAGCCCTCGGGCGGCGTGATGAAGCCGCCGACGCCCATGATCGGCTCGACGATGGCGCCGGCGATCTGGCCCATGGTCGTGGTCTGGATGAGCTCCTCGACGTCGCGCGCGCAGCGCACGTCGCAGCTCGGGTAGGTGAGGCCGAAGGGGCAGCGGTAGCAGTAGGGCGCGTGCGCGTGCTTGACGGCCGCGACCTGCGTCGGGATGACGCGGTACTTGGAGTGCGCGGTCACCGACTGGGCGAGGAGGCTCCGGCCCGAGTAGCTGTGGCGAAGCGCGACGAGCTCCTGCCGGCCCGTGTACGTCTGGGCGAGGGCGATCGCGGTCTCGTCGGCCTCCGTGCCGCTCGCGCAGAAGAACGCCTTCTGCATCGCGCCGCCGGGAGACAGCTTCACGAGCCGCTCCGCGAGCTCCACGATGGGAAGCGTCGGGTAGACGGTCGAGACGTGGCCGAGGCGCTCCATCTGCGTGCGCACCGCGGCGTTCACCCTGTCGTTCGCGTGCCCGACGCTGATGGTGAGGATGCCCCCGAAGAAGTCGAGGTACTTGTTCCCGTCGTAGTCGCGGACGTGGATGCCCTTGCCGCTCTCGAGCGCGATCGGCTGGTCGTAGTACGTCGCCGTGCTGGGGAAGAGGTACTGCTTGTGCTTCGCGGTCACGTCCGCATTGCTGAGCTTTTTGTCCGTCACGGCGGTCCTCTTTCGAGAGAGAGAAACAGGAGGATCAGAAGATCAGAAGGTTGGTTGGGGGAGGCTACCAGGAACGCCCGGGAGATCAGGGTGGCGGCGGGCGCGGGTCGCGCGTTTCCCAGCGGCACCGCGAACCCAACCCCTCACCGCTTCTGATCTTCTGATCTTCCTGTTTGCTCCTCTCTCTCTCTCACCGCTGGGCGGTGAGGTCGCCGTACATTTCGGGGCGACGATCGCGGAAGAACTGCCAGGTGCGGCGAACTTCCTCGATGAGGTCGAGGTCGCAGCTCGCGGTGACCAGCTCGTCCTTGTCCTCGCTGCCGACGGAGAGGAAGTTGCCGCGCGGGTCGACGATGTAGCTCGACCCGTAGAACTTGCCGATGTTCCACGGCGCCTCGACGCCGACGCGGTTGCTCGCGGCGACGAAGTACCCGTTGGCGACGGCGTGGGCGGGCTGCTCGAGCTTCCACAGGTACTGCGAGAGGCCCGCGACCGTGGCCGACGGGTTGAACACGATCTCGGCGCCGTTGAGGCCGAGCGCGCGCGCCCCCTCGGGGAAGTGGCGGTCGTAGCAGATGTAGACGCCCACCTTGCCGAACCGCGTCTGGAAGACGGGGTAGCCGAGGTTCCCGGGCTTGAAGAAGTACTTCTCCCAGAAGCCGTTCGTGTGCGGGATGTGCGTCTTTCTGTACTTGCCGAGGAACGTCCCGTCGGCGTCGATGACGGCGGCGGTGTTGTAATAGACGCCCGCCTGCTCGCGCTCGTAGACGGGGACCACCATCACCATCTGGTGGCGCTTGGCGATCGCCTGCATCTTCTCCGTCGTGGGGCCGGGGACGGGCTCGGCCGCCTCGTACCACTTCGGATCCTGGCTCGGGCAGAAGTACGGCCCGTTGAAGATCTCCTGGAGGCCGAGGATCTGCACGCCGCGCTTGCCGGCCTCCTCGATGAGCGGCAGGTGCTTCTCGAGCCCCGCGTTCTTGATCTTCTCGACCGACCAGCTCTCCTCGAACGGCGTCGCCGCCTGGATGAGCCCTACGTGGACCTTGCGTGCCATCACCACCACCTCGTGATGCTCGTCTTGTTCTGCGTGTAGAAGGCGATCTGCTCGCGCCCGTGGGCCTTGAGGTCCCCGAGGAACGAGCCCTTGGCGCCGCCGAAGCCGAACATGGCGAGCGGCGCGGCGACGCCGATGTTGACGCCGACCATCGACGCGTCGACGTCCTTGCAGAAGCGGCGCGCGTGGGCGCCGCTGGACGTGTAGATGCTCGACGCGTTGGCGAGCGGGTGCGCCTTGATGATGCGGAGCGCCTCGTCGAGGTCCTTCGCGCGCATCAGGCACACGACGGGCCCGAAGATCTCCTCGAAGCCGATCGTCATCTCCGGCGTGACGCCCGAGAAGAACGTCGGCCCGATCCAGTGGCCCTTGGGGTACGCGGCGACGGTGCACCCGCGCCCGTCGACGACGAGCTTCGCGCCCTCCTTGATGCCCTTCTCGATGTACCCGAGGACGCGCTCCTTGTGGCGCGCGCTGATGACGGGGCCCATCGTGACGCCGGCGTCGAGGCCGTTGCCGACCTTCACCTTCGCCAGCGCCCCCGGGAGGCGCCGCTCGAGCTCCTCGTACGCCTTGCCGACGCCGACGACGACGCTGAGCGCGAGGCACCGCTGGCCGGTGCAGCCCATCGAGCTGTCGACGACGTTGGCGACCGTCTTGTCCCAGTCGCAGTCGTCCATCACGACGCCGAAGTTCTTGGCGCCGCCGAGGGCCTGGACGCGCTTGCCGGTCTCGCCGCAGCGCTTGTAGACGTGCTCGGCGACGGGCGACGACCCGACGAACGAGACGCCCTGCACGTCCTTGTGGTCGACCAGGCCGTTCACGACGTCGCGCGCGCCGTTGACCATGTTGACGACGCCCGGCGGCAGCTTGATCTCGTCCATCAGCTCGAAGAGGCGGTGCTGCGAGAACGGCACCTGCTCGCTCGGCTTGACGACGACGGTGTTGCCCGTCGCGATGGCGTACGGGAGAAACCAGAACGGCACCATCGAGGGGAAGTTGTAGGGGGCGATGATCCCGAAGACGCCCATCGGCTGACGCACGCTCGTGCAGTCGATGCCGTTGGAGATCTGCTCGAGCGCGCCGCTGTGGGCGAGCATCGCGCCCGGCGTGCCGCAGCCGATCTCGACGTTGTCGATGCCGCGGCGGACGTCGCCCTTGCTCTCCTCGAGCGTCTTGCCGTGTTCCTGCGAGCAGATGGAGAGAAGCTCGTCGTAGTGCTTCTCCATGAGGTTGCGCAGCTCGAACAGGTACCGGGTGCGCGTCTGGACGGGCGTCTGGCTCCAGGCGGGGAAGGCGGCCTTGGCGGCCTTCACGGCGTCGTCGACGTCGCTGGCGGTGCCCATGGGGACCGAGCCGAGCGATTCGCCGGTGGCGGGGTTGGTGATGGTGACGTGCTCCGGGTTGGCCGACGGCTTCCACTGTCCGCCCACGTAGTTGCGCACGCGCTCGACGAAGAGTTTCTTGTGCATGACGCGTGGATAAAGACCTCCGGGACGCCGCCTGGTCAAGGCGACGTCCCCCCACACGTGCGCGATGTTGCCGTCGATACTGGAACGTTCCAGCAGAGCGGTGACGTCATTCCCTCAGGTCTGCGGCCCGAGCATCGCCCGGAGCGCCTTCGCCCCGTTCGCGAGATCGAACGGGATTCCGAGGTCGATCATGGCGTCGATGCCCAGCGTGAGGATGACGAGCACCTCGGCGATGGCCTCGGCCGGGACGTCGCGACGCACCGCCTGGGCGCGCTGCCCGGCCGCCGCCGCCTTCTTCACGCGCGCGACCGCCTCGAGCTGCAAGGACTCGTAGCGCTTTCGCAGCGCGGGCGACCGCGCGCACGCCTCGAGCGTGTGGTGGAAGCGCCACCGCTTGCGGCTGCGGATGACGGGCGCCTGCGCGACGACGTTCGCGACGTACCGGCCGATCGTGCGTTCGAGGTCCTCCGGCGCGTCGTCGCTCGCGATGATCTGATCGAAGTTCGCCTGGAGGTGCCGCTCGACGACGGCGACCACCAGCTCGTCGCGGTCCTTGAAGTGCACGTAGAAGGCCCCGCGCGTGAACCCCGCGCGGGCGCAGATCGCGTCGAGGCTCGCCGTCTCGATGCCCTTCTCGGCCATCTCCACCGCCGCCGCGGCGACGAGCGCGTCGCGCGTCTCTTGCTTGGTGGCCTCGCGCATCTTGCTCATCCGGGTTGACATACCGATTCGTATGTCTAAGCTCAAGCTCACATACGGGCTCGTATGTGAGCCCGTCGAATCCCCGGAGGTCTCTCCATGTCGGGCAACGCCTCGTTGTGGGCGGTGTGGGCGCACAATCTCGCCTTCGACGCGGGTCGCTACGTGGTGGTCGCGGGCGCGGCGTTCCTCGTCTTCTGGGTGTGGGGGCGCGAGCGCTGGAGGCGGCGGCTCGTCAACCGCGCCTTCGGGCGCGCAGGGCAGGTGCGGCGCGAGGTCGCGTACTCGGCCAGCACGGCGCTCCTCTTCTCGATGGTCGGCACCGGGGTCTGGTTCGGCGGCCGCGCGGGCATCCTCCGCCTCTACACCGACGTCCCGCGCCACGGGTGGGCCTACCTCGCGGGCACCGTGCTGGTCCTCGTCGTCCTGCAGGACGCGTACTTCTACTGGACGCACCGCGCGATGCACCACCCGCGGCTCTTCCGGCACGTGCACCGCGTCCACCACCAGTCGCACGACCCGTCTCCCCTGGCGGCGTACGCCTTCGCGCCGACGGAGGCGCTCGTGCACGCCGCGTTCGTCCCGCTGATGGCGCTCTGGCTACCGCTTCATCCGCTCGCGATCGGGGCGTTCCTGGCGTTCATGATCCTGCGCAACGTGCTCGGTCACCTCGGCATCGAGCTCTTCCCCCGCTGGTTCGTGCGTAGCGCCTGGACGCGCTGGAGCACGACGACGACGCACCACACGCTGCACCACCGCCGCGTGGGCACCAACTACGGTCTCTACTTCACGTGGTGGGACCGATGGATGGGCACGACCGACCCGACCTACGAGGCGACGTTCGACGCGGTCGGGCGGCCGGCGAGCGCCGACCTCCTCGTCAGCCCTCGGGCCACGGCTCCTCGACGATGACGAAGCGGCCGTGATCGTACGGTCGCTGCGGCGCACGCTCGACCGGCTCGAGGCGCTCGCGGATGCCCTTCTTCCGGAGCTCGGTCACGCGGTGGTAGCAGAACGGGTTGTTGCCGCGCCGCCCGAGCGTGACGTGCGTCGTCCACGCGCAGCCCGCCTGGCAGACGTCCGCGTAGTAGCAGGTCTTGCAGAAGCCCCAGAGGTCGTCGGTTCCCTTGCGGTCGCGCGCGAAGCGCACGGCGGGCGACGTGTTCCAGAGCGTGCCGACGTCGAGGTCGCGCACGTTGCCCCCGGCGTACTCCTCGGTCGGCAGGGTCGGGCACCCCTTCACGGTGCCGTCCGACTCGATGCCCATGACGTACGTCCCGGCGGCGCAGCCTCGCCAGTGCGTCTCCACGTCGCCGGGGCGCGAGCGCAGGATCTGCTCGTGCGGGCCGAAGTAGCCGATGTTGTTGTTGCAGGCGACGTTGAAGGGGACGCCCGTCTTGTGCTCTCGGATCGCCTCCTCCTGGATGGCGGCGAGCGTGTCGATGACCTCGACGATGCGCCACGGCTCGAGGATCCACTCGGGGTGCTCGGCGGCGCGGCCCATGGGGCCCGTGAGCTGCGGCTGCCACGCCTCGACGCCGAGCGACCGGAGCTGACGCGCCGTCTCGACGAGGTGGTCGGCCGTGAGGCGGTTCACCTGCGTGTTGGCGGCGAGGACCATCCCGACCGCCCCGGCGTTCTTCAGCGCCTGGATGGCGGCGTGATGGCTGCCGAGGTTCCCGCGGATGCGGTCGTGGATCGGGCCGGGCCCGTCGACCGAGACGCCGAGGGCGTCGAGGCCTGCGTCGCGCAGCGTCCGTGCGCGCTCGAGCGTGAAGGCCCGACCGCCGGTCTGCATCGTGACGCGGATGCCGCTCCCGGCGAGCGCCTTCACGATCTCCACGAGATCGGGCCGGAGGTACGCCTCGCCCCCGATGAGCGTGACCTCCCGCGTGCCGAGGCGCACGAGCCCCTTGGCCACCTCGAGGATCTCCTCGGTGCGAAGCTCGTCGTCGCGCGCGCGCCCCGCACGCGAGCCGCAGTGCTGGCACGGCTGGTCGCACTTCATCGTGAGCTCCCAGACGACGTAGATGGGCTTCGCCACGTCGAGCTCGTCTTTCCGGATCATGCGGACCGGAGGAGGCGAGGCCAGGAGATTCGCGGAGGGGGTGGGCGCCTCGGGCATGTCCGGAGCATAGCGCCCGGCGCGGCGAGGGTTGCCGATCGGCGAGGTCGCGTCCAGACTCGTGGCATGTACCTTCGAGACACGCTCCTCGCGTGCCCGGCTTGCAATCGGCACGCGCGCTCCGGCGCCAGCCATTGCCCCTTCTGCGGCGTGCTCCTTCGCAACGACGACGGCTCGCGCGTCGGCACGGCGGGTGCGGTTCTCCTCGGCCTCATCCTGGTTGCGGCTCCCGCGGTGGGTTCGGTCGCGTGCGGCGGCTCCGTCGAGCATCCCGGCCCGTCGTCGTCGTCGTCGGGATCATCGAGCTCGTCCTCCGGCGTCGGCGTGGGGGCGGACTACGGGGTTGCCGGCTCCTCGTCGGGCGGGTCGAGCGGTGTGGCGAGCCGCGATTCCGGCGCGGACACCGGCGCAGACGGTTCCTCGGGCGTCGGCGTCGGCGCGGACTACGGGGTCGCCAGCTCGTCCTCGGGCTCGTCCTCTTCCGGCTCCGCGTCCTCTTCCGGCACCGGCTCGTCGTCGGGCTTCGGGGGCGGGGCCGACTACGGCATGCCCGTCACCGGCGACGGCGGCGGCGACGGCGCCCCGTAGCGCGGCAGGGCGTCGGCCTCACGGCCTCGCTCGGTCGACGTGCGCGTAGCCCATCGCGCCGAGGTACCGGCGCGGGCTCTGCCGCGGCGTCGGCGCGGCCGAGCATGGCATTCGTGGAATCGCCGTTGCGCGAGATCACGTCGTCGTCGTGTCGTGCTCGATCATCGACGGGAATCAGTAGGGTGCACGCTGGGCAATCCAACAGGAGATTCGGAAAATGACCCTTTCCTTGCGCAGCTCGCTCCCTGGTCTTCTCGTGTTCTCGGCCGCGGTCGCCGGCATTCACGCGTCCGCTTGCTCGAGCAGCAGCTCGTCGTCGTCGGGCCAGGTGAGCAGCTGCCAGCCGCTCGCCTCGCTCACGTGCGCCTCGGCCGACACGGGGTACGTCTGCCCCGCCGACACGTCCCCCGGGCTGCTCGCCTGCGACCCGGCCACGACGGACTCCAACGGCAACTTCGACTACTGCTGCTACTCGGGCGACACCACGTCGGGCTGCGCCCCCGACGACGCGAAGACCGCCGTGTGCGAGACGGGCGCGACGGGGTACCAGTGCAACGACGGCGTCGACCCGCTGACGTCGAACCCGTCGCTCGAATGCAACGAGGGCACGCCGGACCCGGACGGATTGCACGTCAACTTCTGCTGCGGCCCGAGGCCCCCGAACGAGGACGCGGGGACGGGCGACGCGGCGCCTCAGGGAAACGACGCCGCGCCCCAGGGAGACGACGCCGCGCCCACCGGTCCCACGTCGGACGCGGCGGGCGGCGGCGACTGAGCGGTCACGTGTTGGGCGCGAGGAACGCGATCGCGGCGTTCTGCGGGTCCATCGCGGGAAAGAAGCGGCCGACGTTCGGGATGTCCATCGGCGGGTTCATCACCTTGCCGCCGAGCTTCGTGAGCTTGTCGGCGGTGGCGTCCGCGTTGGGCACGCCGACGTACGGGAGCCAGAAGGGCGGCACGGGGGCGTCCTTCGGCAGCGGCATGATGCCCGCGGCGTTCTTGTCCTCGCCCGTCGCATCCTTGACGCCGGGGCGCTTGAGGAGCGTGTACGTGCCGAAGCCGGGCATCTCCATCCCCTGCGCCTTCCAGCCGAAGACGGCCTCGTAGAAGCGCGCGGCCTTGGCCGGGTCCTTCGTCATCAGCTCGTCCCAGCAGAACGTGAACGGCGCGGGCCGGTCGTTCGTCTCGGGCTCGTCGGAGCCCTCTCCGGTGTAGCGGAACGGCGCGAAGGCGGCGCCCTCGGCGTCCGCGGTGATCGCGAACTGGCCGACCTTCGCGATGTCCTGCGGGGTCACGTGGACCTTGCCGCCGTTCTTCTCGACGAGCCCCGCGGACCTCGCCGCGTCGTCGACGGTGACGTACCCGAGCCAGTGGGGCGGGACCCCCGGCTGCTCGAGCTTCATCATGCCGCCGAAGGACTTCCCGTTCACCGAGATGTGCTCGTAGGGGGGCCCGCCGCCCTCGCTGCCCTTGAACGTCCAGCCGAGAAGCTCGCCGTAGAACTTCTTCGCGGCCTCGACGTCCTTGGTCATCAGATCGTGCCAAATGAACCTGCTCGACGTGGTCATGGCTGCCTCCAGGGGGGCGGCGAAGCTACGCCGAGGTCCGGGTCGAGGGAAAGGGACGGCTTTTATTCATCGCGCGGGGAAGGAACCTCGGCCGGCACCGTAGACACCGGCGGGAGAACCATCGTGACCAACTTCCTCGGTCGAGCGGCCCTGCCGCTCCGGCTCGCCGCATCGACCTGCGCCCTCTCCGGGCTCCTCTTCACCATGACGGGGTGCGGAGCCCTGGGCGCCATGGCCAATCCCAAGGTGGCCTGGGCCATCCAGGATCCCGCGCCCATGTCCGTCGTCGTCCGCCGCGCCGACGCCGCCGAGGCGACCGCCAAGCAGGTGGACCGCATCCTCACCGCGACCCCCGCGAGCCCCGACGCCGCGTGGCTCCACGCCGTGGGGCCGAAGCCGGAGGACGCCGCGGGCGAGGTGAAGGCCATCAAGACCGAGCCGATGTACGCGAAGTCGCACGCGCGCGTCGTCCCGGCCGAGGTCTGGGCCCGCACGCTCGGCGACATCCAGAGCACCGAGGGCAGCTCGCCGAACCTGCTCGCGCTCATCTCGGGCGATCTCGCCGACGCCTACGCCGCGGTCTCCGCGAAGGAGGCCGACATCGCCGACGCGAAGGCGCAGATCGAGACGGAGAAGGCGGCGAGGGACGCCAAGGACGTGAGCGACGAGGACAAGAAGGAGCACGACAAGACGGTCGACGAGCTGAAGGACAAGGTCTCGAAGCTCGAGGACGAGGTCGACCCGCTCAAGAAGAAGTTCCTCGAGGCGGCAAAGGACGCCGCGAAGAAGGCCCCGGCGAGCGCGCGCGACGCGGTGGGCCCGGTGCTGGTGAACCTCCTCCAGGCGGTGGACGACGCGAGCATCGCGGACGGCGCGGCGGCGGTGCGCTTCCCGCTCGCCCTCAAGTCGCTGCCCGACTCGGTCCTCGAGGTCGTGCCCGGGATCGTGGCCGACATCGTCGAGGAGCAGACCGGCAACCGGCCGATCATGAGCGGCTTCAAGCCCGACGTGAAGCTCGACGGGACGGACGTGAAGCTCACGCTCAACGGCCTGGGCCAGGACGACCTCGGGAAGCTGAGCCTCGGCGACCTGACGAAGGAGGCCGTCTCGCGCACGACGACGTGGGTGGGCCACGCGGTGACGATCATCGGGTCGGTGTCGTCGACGAAGGACAAGCTCTCGTTCGAGGAAGACACGCTCGACGCGCTGCTCGACGGGTTCGCGGCCGGCGGGTGGAAGAAGACGGCGGCGGCGACCATCCCGGGCAGCGACGATCCGAAGGTCGCGAGCGCGGCGGCGGCCAAGCCGCACGCGCACAGGCGAGCGGGGGCGGCGGCGAAGGTGGGTGTCGCGGAGGCGCAGAAGAAGTCGCCCGCGGCGACGGCCACGGCGGCGGCGACCCCGGGCAAGACGGACAGGACGGACAAGGCGGACAGGACGGAAAAGACGCTCAGGGCCGTGAAGGCCGTGACCCGGGCGACCGCGGAGGCGGCGGACAGCGATGCTCCCGCCGACGCGCCGGAGCCCAGCCCTGCGGCCGCCGCGCCGGCGACGTCGCCCGCCCTGGCTTCGGCCAGCTCGCAGCTCGCCCCGGGACTGCCCGCCGTCTGCGCCCAGTACGCCACGGCAGCGTGCAACGATCGGGGCCTGCCGGCGGAGATCGACCGCAAGCAGTTCTGCGCGGGGGTCTACCGCCGCGTGAACGGCTTCGCCCAGAACGACAACCCCGCCAAGACGTGCAAGGCGCTCCTCAAGGACGTCTCCTCGGTGCGCACGGTGCGCTGACCGCCTTCAGGGCGAGGGTGCCTCGACGCTCGTCGGCTTCGCGCGGACGGCGTCGACGAGCCTCGCGAGCTTGTCGAGATCGGCGGGCTTGAGCAGGTGCTCGTCGAACCCGGCCTCGCGCGCGAGGCGCCGGTCCTCCTCCTGACCCCAGCCCGTCATCGCCACGAGGAACAGACGGCGGCCGCCCGCGTCTGCCCGCACCCGGCGCGCCACCTCGTAGCCATCGAGGAGCGGCATCCCGATGTCGAGGATGCCGAGGTCCGGGCCGAACGTCTTCGCGGTCCGGACGGCTTCTTCGCCGTCGTTCGCGGTCGCCACCTCGCACCCGAGCTCGGTGAGGAGGAGGGCGAGCAGCTCGGTCGAGTCGACGTTGTCGTCGGCCACGAGCACGCGCAGCGGATCGCCGGCGCGCCGTGGCCGGACGCTGGGCACCGGCGCGATCGGCTCGACCGCCGGTGCGGCCGTCGCGGGCAGGCGCACGACGAACTCGGCGCCGCGGCCCGGGCCCTCGCTGTGCGCCTCGAGGCTGCCGCCGTGCATCTCGGTCAGCCGCCGCGAGAGGGAGAGGCCGATGCCGAGGCCCGGCGAGCGATCGCTCTTGGCGAACATCTCGAAGAGGCGCCCGGCCACCTCCGGGGCGAACCCGTTGCCGGTGTCGCGCACCGAGACGAAGGCGTCGCCGCCGCGCGCCTCGGCCGCGAAGTCGATGCGGCCTCCCCGCGGCGTGAACCGCGCCGCGTTGTTGAGGAGGTTCGTGAAGATCTGCGCGAGGCGCACCGGATCGCCGTCGAGCCAGACCGCAGCCCCGGGCATCGACGGATGCAGCGTGTGGCCGGCGTCGCGGATGCCCGGGCCGCTCGCCTCGACGGCCGTCCGCATCACGTCGGCGAGGCTCACCGGCTCGCGGCGGAGCTGGAGCGTCCCCCGGCCGATGCGGCTTGCGTCGAGGAGATCGTCCACCAGGCGAACCAGGTGGTTGAGCTGCCGCTCCATGATGTCGCAGGCGCGCGCGACCTCGGTGAACCCTGCGATCCGCAGGAGCGAGACGGCGGTCCGGAGAGGCGCGAGCGGGTTGCGGATCTCGTGGGAGAGCGTCGCGATGAACTCGTCCTTGCGGCGCGCGGCCTCGAGGACGATCGCGCCGTCGAGGGCGGCGCCCACGAGGTTCGCCGCGCTGCGGACGAGGACGCGGTCGGTGTCGGCCTCGAACGGCTGGCGACGCGCGACGAGCAGGCGCCCGCGGTCCCGGCCGACGGGCAGGTCGATCTCGAGCCACTGGAGCGGCGTCGCGCCGAACGCCAGGGGCCCGCTCGCGGCTCGTGCCTCCGTGAGCGCGGCCTGCACCTCGCCGACGCGCTCCGCGCCGAGGCGCTTGCCGTACCAGCTGGCCGCCTGCCGCCGGTGCGGCTCCGGCACCTCGACGAGCACCAGATCGCTGTCGAGCGCCGTGGGGAGCGCCTCGAGCGCGAAGTCGAAGGTCTCGTCCACCGTCCTTCCGACGCACGACGACACGAGCGCGTCGAGCGACGCGAGATCGCGTATGCAGCGCTCGAGGCGGCCCGCACCCCCATCCACCCCCGGCGGGCCCGAAGACGCCATGCGCGTGCGTCAGCTCGCCGCGTGCCGCCGGCGAAGCTCGCGGAGCATCTCGGCGGGCGGCGTGTAGAAGGGGTTCTCGTGGAGCTTGCCGTTCATCACGGTGAGCGGATGCGCGCGCAGCAGGTCCATCATCATTCCGCCGGTCAAGCGGCGAGCATCATACACGCACACCGTCGGCGTCTTGCCCCGGTTGAGGACCTCGTTGACGGTGGCCTCGTACTCGACGAGCTGGTCGATGCCCGGCGGGTTCGACGCGATCCACCCCATCTGGCCGACGACCCGCATCGGCGGCCGGCCCCCGGCGGCGTGCTCGCGCATCATCTCGTCGAGGCCCTTCATCATCCGGTCCTGATCGAAGGAGCCTCCCTTGAGGTGCGCCTCGTCCCAGGTCGTCACCTCGAGCACGTCCGCCGACGGCGCCGACGCGCGGAGGCGCGCCTCGTGGCTCGCGCGCTCCTTCGGGTCGACGATGTAGACGGCCTTGTGCCCGCGGGCCATGCCCTCGACGAGGAAGGGATCGATGACCTCGCGCTCCTCGTCCGGCCCCATGACGAACGCGCATGCGTGGAAGTGAGGGCCGAACTGCGCCTGCGCGAGCGACGGATTGACCATGCGAGCAGCGTAGGGGCCGCTCGCGCGCCGCGCCATCGCGACCGTACATCAGACCGCTGGGTGACGACGAGCTCACCGCGTGCGCAGCACCCACCTCCGCCATGCCTCCTCGGCCGCCGGGTCGCCCGGCGCGCGGCCGGTGACGCGCGTGAACGTCGCGACGCCGTCGGGATCCGCGTCGCGGCCGTCGCGCCAGCCGCGGTAGAACGGCCAGAGCTCGCCGCTGGCGTCGAGCCACTGGCAGGTCGCGCGCGCCATCGCGCGGTGGAGGAGCGTCTTGGCCCCATCGGTGCCGCCGCCCTCGATCTTGCCGCGGAAGGCGGCGTCGGTCATGCCGAAGAGGGCGCCGAGGTGCGCCGCGGGCTCGTGCGCGCGGAGGGCGGTGCGAAGCTCGACGGTGCGCCAGTTGTCGGTGCCGTGGATCTCGCCAGGGGCGGGGAACGACGGCGCCTCGTAGAGTGAGCCGACGCACTCGCGGAACCAGAGCGGCGCGTTGCGCGGGGGTGGGGAGCCCGGGGGGGCGAAGCTCCAGTCCGCGTCCATGAGCCTGTGCGCGACCTCGTGGACGAGGCTCGGGGCGTAGTTCGGCCCGCGCGAGAGGTCGGTGACGATCTCGCCGTGCACGGGATCGTAGACGGCCACGTTGACGCCGCTCTCGGGGACGAGACCACGCTTGCCGCAGTGGTCCTTGAAGTCCTCGCGGGAGGAGAAGACGAACACCGTGACGGGGCAGAGGGGGTGGGCGGCGATGCGGCCGTTGCGGAGCGCGTAGAGGGCGCGGGCGGTGAGGTCGATCTCGCTGGCGAAGAGCGGACCGTGATCGGCGTCGACGAAGAGGAAGGTGCCGTCGACGACGGTGCGCGGCGCGCCGGAGGAGTCGGTGGGGAGGTCGACGATGCGGTCGGCGAGGGAGGGGCAGGTGGGGGCGGACGCGAGCGCGAGCGCGAGCGTGGGCGTGGGCGCGGGCGCGGGCGCGGGCGCGGGCGCGGGCGCGGGCGCGGAGGAATGCGAACAGGCGGCGAGCGTCAGGGCAAATGACCAGCCGCAGCGCATCGGACGGCTACTGCTTGCCGATGGTCAAGCGCAGGGGCGCGTCGCCTCCGGGGGGCGCGTCGTTCGGGCCGCGGGCGTAGAGGTACGCGGACTCGAGAGCGCCGACGAGATCGTCGGCTGCTTCCTGCGCCCGGTCGTCCGCGTCCGTCGCGACCTCGAGGACCATCCCATGAACGACGCCGGCATCGGGCGGAGGTGCCGGCAGCGCCGCGCGCGCGACGTTCCACCCCGCGCTCGTGAACGCCGCGACGAGCTGCGTGCAGATGCTGGCCGCCTCGGGATCGCGGGCGCACGCGACGCGCAGCGCCTGGCCCTTCCACGCAGAGAGCCGCATGACGAGCTCCGCGCGCGCCTTCGACTCGAGGAAGCGCGGGATGGCGCCCATCCGCTTGGCCTCGGAGAGCTCCTGCATCCGCCCGCGGTCCACCTCGGAATGCATGCGCTTCACGCGACGCGCGTCTTCGCCCTGCGGGTCGAGCCGCGACGCCTTCCCGAGGCTCTTCTCGCAGTCGCCCCACTTCTCGGCCGCGCACTCGGTCGCGGCGACCTTCCGGAGCTCCTCGGCCTTCGCGCGATTCTCCTGCTGCGCGACCTCCTCGGGCGAAGGCCCCGGCGGCGCCGTCGGGACCGTGGGCCCCGGCGTGGTCGACGAGGGCCCGGGCATGTTCAGCGCGACGATTGCGCCTCCGCCTCCCGCGACGACGACCAGCGCGGCCGCCGCGACGAGCGCGAGCACCCACGCGGGCCGCCGTTTCTTGCGCTCCGCGGCGAGGTCGATGACCTTCGCGGGCGCGGGCGCGGGCGCGGGCGCGGGCGCGGGCGCGGGCGCGGGCGCGGACGTCGGGAGTCCCAGCTTCGCGAGTACCTCGTTCGCGAGGGCGTGCGCGCGGTCCGGATCGAGCCCGCGCTCCTTCATCGCCGCGCGCCGCTCCTCGGCCGGCATCGCCCGCTGCTCCTCGATCTCGTCCTCGGCCAGGAGATCCTCGATCAGCTCCCACCCGCCTCCGGGCTTGCGATCGTCGTCCGTCATGCGGCCCCCGGCTCGCTCGCGCGCTTGGCCTTCACGATGGCCCCCTGCTCGCGCAGGAGCTGCTTGGCCGCCACCACCTGCGGGATCGTGCAGCCGATCCTGTCGGCCAGCTCCCTGTTGCCCTTGGCGCCCCGGGCCGACCAGTCGAGCACGCCGAGCGGGATCGTCTTGCCGGCGATGCGCGCGCGCAGGTCCTCCTCCATGTCGATGCGCTTGCGCTCGTCGCGCGCCATCCGGAGCTGGCGCTCGGGATCGGCCTCGGGCGCCGCGACGTGCGCTGCCTTCGTCTCGTCGAGGTCCTCGCGGCGCGCCCTGTACGGGGAGCGGAGGCGGTTGCGCGCGAGGCCGTTCATCACGCTCCCGAGAAACGCGCCGGCGGTCGCGTAATGGGCGCGGTCCCAGGCGGCGTTCTTCGGGTCGAGCGCATGCTCGATGGTGTGCTGGAAGAGGTCCTCGGCGTTCGGCGGGTCGCGTGTGTGGCTCATGGCCCAGCCGAGGAGGGCGTCGCGAAGGCCGGCGTCGCGCCCGATGATCAGCACGAGCTCCTCGCGCGACACGAGGTCGCGCCCGGGGGGATCGTTCGAGGCGGGAATGGCGGTGGCCCCCACGGCGCGGCCAGGGTAGCAGGGGCGGCCGTGGGTGCTACCACGAGCCGGTGCGCGCCCTTCTTTCCGTGCTGTTCGTTCTCACGGGCGCGGGTGCGTGCGGCGGGCACGTGACGCCCCTGGCCGGGGGACTGGCCGACGCTTCGACCCCTTCGCCCGATGCCGGCGGGACCGGAGGCCGCGACGCGACGGCGCCGGACGCTCGCAGCGGCCCGTGCATCGTCCCCGCGCAGCACCGCCCCGCAGCCGCCGCGTGCGCGCCGCACTCCGACGGCGGAGTGGAGTGCAGCAACGTAGCCGTCTGCGAGGGCGACGCCGGGGGGCGCCCCGCGGCGTCGGCGCGTACGGATGCCACGCTCCCGGCGACGCCTGCTACGCCGACGGCGACTGCGGCGCGGCGACGCCGAACGCCCCGAACACGAGCCCCTACTGCGCCTTCGCGCCGGAGACCGACCAGTGGTCGTGCTCCGAGGGCGTCTGCGGCGGGTGAGCGCCGCTGGCACCCCTACCGCGACGCGAACTCCTTCATCAGCTCCGCCCACCGCTCGGGGGCGGGGAACTCTTCGAAGGAGTGCGCGGCGCCCGTCGTGGCCCAGGGGAGCTTCGCCTTCGTGTAGGTCTCGGCGAAGGGCGCGAACCATACGTGGTCGTCGAGCATCGTCGCGCGGACGTTCACGACGTGGGGCAGGAAGCCGATGCGCGTGAACATCCAGGTCATGCAGTGCGCGCAGAACATGTGATGGAGCTCCGCGCCGTGCAGCCCTCCGATCACCACCTCGCCCTTCGGGACCTCGAAGGCGTCGGCCGGGAAGAGCGCGCTCAGCGAGAACGCGCTCGACGACATCCTCTGGCATCCGCTGCAGTGGCAGGCCGTCGTGAGCATCGGGGCCTTGGTCACGCGGATGCGGACGCGATCGCACCGGCAGCCGCCGTCCATGGGGAGCTTCATGGCGGGCCACTCTACGCTAGCGGGTCGCGGTACACGTCGTCGACCGGGACGACGCACCCGATCGACGCGAGCTCCGCGCGCTGCCCCGCTTCGTACTCGAAGAGCTCCCACCGGCCCGCCTCGTTCCGGCGGTGAACCTCGATGCGGCGCTCGTGCTGCGCGACGAGGACATACTCCCGCAGGCTCGCGAGGTGCCGGTAGTGCGCCGCCTTCACGCCGCGGTCGCGCGCCTCGGTCGAGTCGGAGAGAACCTCGACGAGGACGACGGGGTTCGCAATGGCCTTCGAGTCTTCGGGATCCGTCTCGAGCCGCCCGCAGACGACGCTGAGGTCGGGATACGCGGTCATCCCGGTGGCGCGCACGCGCACGCGGACGTCCGACGAGTAGATGCGGTACGGCCGGTCGCCGAGCGCGTTGCCGAGCACCCGCGCGAACGCGAGCGCCAGCGCGCCATGGTCCGGCGTTCCGCCCGCCATGGCCGTGATCTCGCCGTCGATGAACTCGTGCTTCGTGTCGAGGCTCGCCTCTTCGAGGGCGAGGTAGTCGGCGTACGTGGCCTTGTGGACCGCGGGCATCATGGGGAGGGTACGATGGCGCGGCATGCAGGACCACTCGCCTCCCGTCTCCGTGCCGCGCCTCCGCACCGCACGGCTCCTGCTCCGGGAGGTCCGGCGCGGCGACTTCGACGCGTTCGCGGCGTTCCTCGCAGATCCCGTCGCCATGGAGTTCTCCGAGGTCCAGGAGCGCCGCACCGCGTGGCGCATCTTCGCCGCCCACGCCGGCGCGTGGATGATCGACGGCACGGGGTGGTGGGCGATCGAGCTCCGCGATCGCGACGCCGCGACGTTCGTCGGCACCGTGGGGGCGTTCGTGCGCGAGGGGCGGCCCGAGCTCGAGATCGGCTGGAACGTCCTGCGTCCGTACTGGGGAAGGGGCATCGCCAGCGAGGCCGCCGCCGAGGCCGTCCGCTACGCCTTCGAGGTGCGCCGCGAGCCGTGCGTGACCGCGATCATCCGCCCGAAGAACGCGGCGTCCGTCCGCGTCGCGGAGCGGATCGGGATGACGCACGACGGCGACATGGAGCACGTCGGCGCGCCCGCGCGACGGTACGT
Source organism: Polyangiaceae bacterium (assembly GCA_036490515.1). Taxonomy (GTDB): domain Bacteria; phylum Myxococcota_A; class Polyangia; order Polyangiales; family Polyangiaceae; genus Palsa-1150. The sequence continues at coordinate 89,882 of DASXDU010000004.1, read as the reverse complement.
GCGGCGCGCGCCATGACGCCGCGCAGCCCGAGGGCCTCGGCGCCGGCCCGACGCCGAGGGCGCTCCCTCACGGGTACCCCGGCTTCGCGTCGTGCTCCGGCGTGCCGCGGAAGGTCAGCGGCTGCATCACCTTGAAGCCGCGGTCGGTCACCTTGCCGGTGTCCCTCCACGTCGCGAAGAGGTGCCCGCCGTGCGCGCCGCGCGGGACGTACACGACCATGGCGCTCGTCGTCTTCGTGAGCGTGAAGTCGCCGAGCTCCGACGCGGGGACGACGGCCGGCGGGTAGTACTCGGAGATGGCGCCGTAGTGCTCCGTCTTGCAGGGGCGCACGAGGCGGTCGTTGCCGGCGTGGTCGCGCTGCCACTCGAGATCGCCGCAGCTCCTCCCCTCGGTCGCGGAGGCGAGGAACGGCCGGAACGTGAAGACGGCGCCGGCGGCCGTCTTCCGCATCGACGTGATGTCGCTCTGCCACTCCACCGGACCGTCGTGGCTCGGCGACGAGTGCGTGAGCTTGTAGAGATCGACGGGGAGGTCCTTCCTGGGCGGCGGCTGGCAGGGGCGGTTCGCGAGGATGTCGATGCCGCACGTCAGCCCGTGCGCGCGCCAGATCTTCATGTCGGTCGGCCGCAGGTCCGGGCGGCTGTCGAGGGCATAGGCCTCCTCGGCCGCCGCCAGCATGGCGCCCTGCCGCAGCCGGAGGCGCGCGAGCCCCTCGGTGATGTCCCGCACGAAGGTCGCGTCCCAGCACGCGTCGGTCGACCAGCCCGACTCGGCGATGCACCGCCGGACGAAGCGCGCGCGCAGCGCGTCCGCCGTGTCCGCGAGCGTCAGGTCGGCCGTCTCCGCGTTCTTCAGGTCCGCCTCCATGGCGTGGAACGCGCCGATCTCCTCGGCGAAGGTCGCGTCGAACGCCGCCTGCTTCTTCGCCCAGTCGGTGTGCGCCGGATCGGTCGGCGCGCGCGGCCCGTATCCGGCGGTCTCGCCCGTCCGCTCGCCGACGTGGATCTGGCACCCCGAGACGGACGCCGTGAGGGCGAGCGCGGCGAGGGTCCCTCCGAGGGTTCGAGCGAGCGTGCAGCGAGCGAGCATGACGTCTTCCTCCGGGTAGCGGGTGGCGGGTGGCGGGTAGCGGTAGCGGTGACGGGTGGCGGGTGGCGGGTGACGGAGGCTCCTACGACGTCGCCCGGGGCGTGATCCCCGGCTGGCGCGCAGACGAAAACGTTTGGCGCGTTGGCGACGGCATCGGCGGAAGCGACGGAATGGACCGCCTAACCTCGCGCAATCATTGACCGTCGGTCCGGTCCGCGCCCCGCCGGCTCCGAAATCGACATCCGCAGGACGATTCCGTCCTGCAAAACGGCCCCTCGCTACCTCTCTCTAGAGAGACGGACGAGTCACCCGGCAGTCGCCGGCCCGGCGGTGTGAATCCCACCGCCGGGCCTCGCGAGGGTCGGCCAGGCGCCCCGGCTCACCGGTGACCGCGCGTCGCTCCGGCGACGCACGCCACCGGTCCACCCGAAGCCGAGCCTCGGGGCCCGACGGCCCCACGACAGGAAACGTGTGCCCGTGACCATGACCATCCACATCATCCATCACAAAGACGTCGTTCGACCCATCAAGACCACGCTGCGCAGCTTCGGCGTGAAGAGCCAGGACCTCGACGAAGGGGTCGCCGAGGTGCAGGCGCGCACGCTCGAATACCTGCGCGGCAAGCCGATGCCGGCGGAGATCGACGAATGGATCGCGCTCTGCGTGACCATCGCGCGAAACTGGCGCCTCGACGAGAAGAAGAAGGCGAAGACCGACCGGAAGTACTGCGAGGGGCTCTGCGAGGAGCCCGAGGAGCGCATCGGGGTCGAACCCGCCTGGGACTTGCCCGAGCTCCTCGACGCGCGGCGCATGCTGCGGGAGCTCGAGGCGCAGTTCGACGCCGGCGAGATGCCCGACAAGGGGGACGAGATCCTCGACTGCGTGCAGGCGGGCATGAAGAACCCGGCGATCGCCGCGGAGCTCGGGCTCACGGCGGAGTGCGTGCGGATGCGCCTGCGGCGGATGCGCGACCTCTTCGAGGCGAGGCTGGCGCGGCTCGGCATCACGGGGATGCTCGTCGTCCTGGTGGTGCTCGCGTCGGGCCCGGCGATGGCGGCCAACGCCAATCAGCTCGAGCCCGAGGGGCCGGTTCATCCCGTCGCGGTGCCGCCTCCGCGGGCCGCCTGGGTCGCGTAGGGAGACCGGTGAAGCGTGCGCGATTCCGAGGGCAGCGACTGTGATTTCCGGGCGACCGCGCACGCGCCGAGCCAAACGACGCGCCGTTTCACTGCAGCGGCGCGCGCTCCCCGGCGAACCGCGCATGCGTTCCACGAAGCGTTTCGTCGTCCGAGGTGAACGATCCGTTGTCCGAGAGGAGCGTTTCAGCGTTCGAGATGACGGATCCGTCGCCGGAGACGAACGACGCGTCGTTCCAGCGGAACGATGCGGCGCGGGGAGTGAAGGCTTCGTCTCCGCGACGAAACGTTCCGTCGCCACGATGAAACGCTCGGTTCCGACCACGAAGGTTTCCATCGCGTCGGCAGAACGTTCCGTCCGGGGGATGAAACGTTCCGTCGGCACGATGCGACGTCGACTCGCGGCGACGCAACGCTCTACCGAGACGACGGTTCGTCGAGTCGCGACGACGCCTCGTCGAGTCCCGACGGCGCACCGTTTGGTCGAAACGACGCTCGGTTCATCTCGCGCGTCGAGTCGTTCCTTCGGAAACGCGAAACGCCCGGCCAAGATCGCGGAACGTTGCCCGGAAATCTCTCACCCTTCCCGCACGTTGCAGAAATCGACACGAGAGCCGACCGGATTTGAGGGGGATCGCGCTTGTACTGAGTGAGAGGGGCAGAAAGGCACGGCATCCCGCCGAGCACGGGCCTCCTCACGTTTCGAACCATCGAGAGATCACACACCCAAAATGCCTACCATCAAGAAGAGCAGCACCATCGCACCCAGCAGTTCCACCACGACCGAGGCGCCGCCCGTGGCGGTGCCTGCGCCGCCTGCGGCCCCGGCGCAGCAGGCGGTTCCCCCGCCGACGCCTGCGGCCTCGCCGCCGGCGGCGTCGACGACGAGCACGCCGGCGGCGACCACGCCGGATCCGCAGGCAGCACTCGAGCAGTTCGTCGAGCAGACCGTGTCCCAGTTCGACGACATCGAGGTGGGGCTCGGCAACGATCCGGCGCTCACGCCGGCGCAGAAGCGCCACGCGCTGAAGTTCCGGAAAGGAGGCGAGGCGATCGTCGGACAGATCGGCAACCTCGCGCAGCAGCAGCAGCTCGAGTCGCCCGCGCTCAACGTGACCGGCATGATGGGCATGCTGGGCAAGGCGCAGGCGCTGCAGCCGCTGTCGGACCGCGTGCATGCGTTCGCGAAGCACGTCGACGACGTGATCTTCCTGGCGCAGAGCACGTCGCTCTCGCAGGCGCAGCAGTTCTACGCGCTGCTCCAGCGGCGCGCCCTCACCGACAACGAGCTCGACACCGCGCTCGCTCCGGTGACCACCTTCTTCGCCCGCAAGCCCAAGGCGAAGACGGCGGGGGCGCTCACCAAGCCGCAGGCCAAGGCCACGGCGAAGGCGCTGAAGACGCTGCAGAAGAACGCGCCGGGGATGCTGCAGAGCGGAGCAGCGGCGCAGGGGCAGGCGGGGGCGAGCGGCGGAGCGGCCGGCGCGCCCACGACGACGGCGGCGGGGGCGCCGCCGACGGGAGCAGGGGCGGGGACGGGAGCGGGGAGTGCGGCGCCCGCGACGGGCGGTAGCGGGGTTGCCGCGACGGGCAACGGGGCCGCAGGGCCAGCGGTGCCGACGGGCAACGGTCACTGAGGCAGTAAGAGAGGGAAGGGGTGCCCGCGTCGTAGCCGGTCCACGGCGGCGCGGGCACCCCACGCACTTCGTCATGCCGTGGCCTCAGAAGTGACTTCGCCGCGGGTCTACTCGGGCGCCGTCGCGTCGTCCGCCAGGCGGGTGGTACGACGCGAGCTCCTCGAAGTCGTCCTCCACGCCCGGCATCGCGGCGATCCTCCGTAGCACGCGGCGCGCGCTACCGCGCGAGGCGGATCTCCCCCTCGCCGGGCCTGCAGTCCTTGCCGTAGTTCTTCGTCTGCGTGCTGCGGTAGCACGCGTCGGTCGTGCGCACGGTCTGGGTCGCGAAGCCCGGCTTCTCGATCCGCAGCGAGCACCGGGGTGCCTCGAAGGAGCCGCCGACGCCACCGAACGCGAACTCGCCGGTCGCCGTCGTGACGGCCGACTCGGTCGTTCCGCTCGGGCAGCTCAGGGTGACGTTCGCTCCGGTGACGGCCGCTCCCGCCGCGTCGAGCACGGTGCCGTGAACGCTGTAGGCCGGATCGCAGCCTGTCATGAGGAGGAGCACGACCGACCAGGCAGCGATGCGGGGTGGCCTCATCACCTCGCTCATGAGCCGCCACTGCGGTTCACGAGCCGCACGTGGACGTACACGCCTGCCCGCTGGCGTTGCAGAAGGAAGTGTCGACCGGCGACGGGGAACCCGCGCCCCCATCGCTCGCGTGAGGAAAGTCGGTCGAGACGTCCGTGCACCATTGCCAGTAGGAGATCGGCGTCGAGTTCCCGGTGACGAGCGAATCGTCGATGATGAGCTTCCCGCCTCGGCCGTCGTTGGTCATGAAGACCGCAGGACCGAACTCCTTGGCCGTGTTGTTCTTGATCTCCGTGCCGCAGATCGTGACGTCGAGCGCGTTGCCGTCGGAGTAGACGGCGCCGCCATTGCCGCCCGAGCCGATCTGGTTCGGGTCGCTGCCGTTATTGCACGTGCACATCGTGGCATCGTTGTTGTTGGCGCCGGTGCCGACGGCGCTGTTGCCCTCGAAGAGGCTGTCGAAGATGAACGCCCCGGAGGCGAGCATGCCGATGGCGCCCGCGTTGCTGGCCGTGTTGTCGAGGAAGGAGCTTTGCATGACGTACGCCGGGGACGCGGAGCCGAAGATGTAGATGGCCCCGCCGCCGGTATCGGGGCCGAGGAGCGCGGCCTGGTTTTGCTCGAAGACGCTGTCGATCACCACGAGCTCGCCGTCTTGCATGTAGAGCGCCCCGCCCTGGCCGTCGTCGTACCCCGTCGAGCACGCGGTGTTCGCGATGCCGTTGGCGGCGGGGCACGGGGGGATCTTCTGGGTCGGGGTCGTCTTGCCGTTGACGATGTGGAGCCGTTGCAGCGTGAGCGTGTCCATGTTCGTGCGCCACGTGTCGTGGACCCAGGACATGAGCCGCACCGAGCCTCGACCGTCGAGCGTCACCTTGCCCCCGCCGTCGACCACGATGTGGATGGGGGGAGCGGAGCCCTTGGAGACTGGCGGCTGCAACGTGCTCGTGATCGGGATGGTCACGAGCCCCGATCCGCAATCGAAGGTGATGATGCCGCCCTTGGTGATGGCGGCATCGAGCGCATCGAAGGTGCAGCTCGCCGCCGTCCCCGTGCCGACCACCGTCGTGGGGCTCGAGGTGTCGGCCAGCGTCATCTGGCTCGGCAGGGGAAGCGTCTTGCAAGAACCGTCGGGATTGCCCGCGGACGGGAACGCACCCGCCTCGCCGCCGTCGCTCGGCGAAGCACCGGACGACGAGCTGGCGCCGCTGCTGCTCGACCCGGACGACGCGGTGCCCCCGCCCGAGCTCGAAGAAACGCCGGCGCCGGAGTCGTCGCCAGCGCTCACGCCGTTCGATGGAGTCCCCCCGGAACTGCATGCTGCGGCGAGGGCCAGACCGAAGGCGGCAAAGCCGAGAACGGACGAGCGCATGACGGCCTCCTCGCCCACAGGATAACCCCGCGCGAGGAGGGGCGTCAGCCGTAGGTGATCCAGCTCGGGGCCCTGACAGTCGCGCGACCCGGCGGCTACGCTCCTCCCTCATGCGCGCCGGCATCACGCAGGTCACCCTCGTCGTCCGCGACTACGACGAGGCGCTCGGCTTCTACACCGGGAAGCTCGGCTTCGAATGCCTCGAGGACACCGACATGGGCAACGGCAAGCGCTGGGTGCGCGTCCGCCCCGCCGGCTCCACGGGCGCGGTGCTCCTCCTCGCGCGCGCCGTCGACGATCGGCAGCGCGCGAGCGTGGGCAACCAGACCGGTGGCCGCGTCGGCTTCTTCCTCGAGACGGACGACTTCGCGCGCGACCACGCGGCGCTCGTTGCGCACGGCGTGACGTTCACCGGGCCTCCGCGGGAGGAGGCCTACGGCACGGTCGCCGTCTTCGAGGACCTCTACGGGAACCGGTTCGATCTCATCGAGCGGCCGCGCGCAGAGGCGGGGTGAACCCCGTGATCGCGATCGTGCGCAACTTCTTCCGGGCGCCGTCCGATGGGAGGGCAGATGGTGCCCTTCGTTCACCCCCGCAACCTCGCCCAGATGCTCGGCGCCGACGCGAGGAGACGCGGCAAGCGCTCCGAGCGTCACGTCCTCCAGGCCCTCTCGCTGCCGTCGCGCCCGGAATGGATGCGGTCCGTCCGGCCAGCGACGAAGGAGGAGGACCGGGCCGGCATCGACGTGGTCGTCGAGTCGGACGTCGGGAAGCTCTTCGTGCAGGTGAAGAGCTCCCAGGGCGGCAAGGCGCGCTTCGAGGCGAAGCGCCGGAGCGCGCGCATCGCCGTCGTCGTCGCGAAGGTCACCGATACGCCGGAGGGCCTGCTTCGCAAGGTGGTGGGCGAGCTGTCGACCATCCGGGCGGAGTACGTGACGGAGCGGGCAGGGGGGTAGGGCTCCGGCGCGATGCGCCCGGCGCGCAGGTGTGCGCGGGCGGGTCGTGGATCTGCCGGTGACCCGAGCGCGGCTGACTCCCCGCGTGCCGGCATGCTACGAAGCGCGCCGATGAGCACCCCCACCGTCGATCTGGACAGCAAATCCGTCGTTTTCGAGGGCAAGACCTACCGCGTCCAGGCGCTCGCCGAGGACAACTTCGTCGTGCTCGCCGCGGGCGTCCCCGTGGGGCGCATCGTCTACTCCTTCGGCGCTGCGAACGGCGTCCCCGAAGGCGACGCCGTGAGCGACGACACGCTCAACGCCATCGCCGAAGCCTGGTTCGGCGCGACCGTCGGCTGAGGCCTCGACGCGCGACGCCGCGACGCGAGCATCTACAGCCCGACGCGCACCTTCAGCGTGGCGAAGACGCTCGCGGGCGGGGCGACGAGCACGTGCGGGGTGGGCGCGGGCAGGGTGGCGCTCCGGCCGAAGTTCGCCGGATAGACGAGCTCCTGGTCGTAGTAGCGGCGATCGAGGAGGTTCATGCCGTTGATCGCCAGCTCGAAGGCCTTCCACGAGACGGCCGCGAGCGCGTCGACGTAGAAGGTGGGCTCCGCCGGCGCGCCGCCGGGGAGGGTCGCGCCGAACGCCCCCTGGGTGCCGGCGCCGAAGCGGCAGCTCGCGTGGGTTCGCGGGAGCGGAACGAGGACGAAGGCGTCGTCGCGAACGACGAGGGCAGGGGCGTAGGGGACCGCGTCTCCGGAGCGGAAGGTGTCGTCGGAGCCGGTGAAGGTCGCGCGGGCGTACGTCGCGCTCGCGCTCACGCCGAGGACGCCGTAGCGGAGCGTCGTGGCCGCGGCCCCGCCGGCGCGCCGCGAGGAGGGCGCGGGCAGGCTCGAGAGGGACAGCGCGTCGAACACGAGATCCTGGCTGAGCCACGACGCGAAACCGACGAGCGACGACTGCCATGCGAGCGGGCCGCCGCCCGGCGTCTTGAACCGGACGCCCACCTCGGTACTCCGGATCGTCGCGAACGGAATGCGCTCGCCCTCGACCAGGCCCGTCGCGTTGGGCGAGCGGAAGCCCTCGCCGTAGCTCGCGACGAGGTGCACGCCGTGGCCGGCGGCGTAGTCCACCGTGGCCTTGTTGCCGACGTGAAGACCCTGCATCGTGCGCTCGAGCCCCTGGTTGCCGGTGTGGTCGTCGACCGAGTACGCGAGCGAGTCGAAGCGCGTCCCGCCGCGCACGAGAAACCGCGGGAACGGGTGAACGGCGGCGTCCACGTACCCCGCGATGCCGGTGGCCCCGATCCCGGCGTCGACGGGGCGCGTGTTCACGGTGCCGTCGGGCAAGAGCCGCGTGTCGCTCTGATCGATGTCGTCGATGCGCGCCGTGGCGCCGACCTCCATCACGTCGTCGGCGCTGAGCAGGTGCACCTTGTGGCGGTAGGCCACGCCGAGGCCGTAGGTCGTGGCCCGGTTCACCTGCTCGGTGTCGTCGGAGTTCGTGGGAGGCAGTCCGGCCAGGACGTCGAGCGCGTACCCCGTGAGGTTCTCGTGCATCTCCATGCGCGTGAGCGACACGTACGCGCCGAGCGTGAGCACGCCGCCCTCGATCTCCCACGAGAACTCGTTGCCGAGGTGCGCCTGGGACGTGAGGTCGCGGCCGAGCGGCGACATCGCCCCGTACGGGTACGCGCCGTGCTCGACGTCCGCGAGCGAGAGCATGCCGGGGAAGTCGAAGCGCGCCGTGCCGACTGCGACGATGCCGCGCCACTTCGTCTGGGAGTTCGAGAAGGCGAGCTGCCCGATGAAGGAGGCCCGGTCTCCCCCTCGCCCCTGGCCGGGCCCCGACGTCGAGTACGCCTCGAACGCCGCAAACGAGTCGTGCCACTCGCTGTCGCCGTTCTCGAATGCCGGCTGGAAGGCGAGAAGGACCCGGGTAGACCCGAACGACCCGAGCGTCCCCTTGCCGACGAACCCCGTCTCGTCGAGCCCGAGGTCCATGCGCGTCGTGCCCGCGAGCGCGAAGTCGCCCTGGTGCGGATCGTAAGGCCCGTGGGCGATCCGGACGTCCCGGATCACCTCCGGCATGACGAGCCGCATGTCGGCGTATCCCGGCGACCGGATGTTCGAGATCTGGTTGAGCGGGATGTTGCCGAGGAAGACCTCCATGTTCTGGCCGCTCGTCCCCTCGAAGCCGCGCACCGAGAGGTGCGGCGCCTGCCCGAGCAGCCCCCGGTTGCTCACGTAGACGCCGGGCAGCGTCCCGAGCACGTCGGCCCCCGTCTCGTGAGGGACCGCGGCGATCGTGTCGGCGTCCGTCTCCCAGTCCGACGCGCTCCGCGCCGGCGGCCGCGCCTTCACGCTGACGATCTCCGGCGGCGTCTCGGGCGGCGGCGGCGCCAGGGGCCCGAGGATTGCGATCTCCTGCGCGAGGAGGGGCGGAGCCAGGAGCACTGCCTCTTCGACGTCCGCGTCCCCGCGTTATTCGAGGCATCGCTTTCACGAACGCGCCAATCGCTTGCGTCCGGGCGCCATGGGAGCAAGGCAGGGCCGGCCGAGCCGAGGTGCGTGAACGTCGACACCGGGGCCGCGGCCCGTGCCCCTGGCGCGAGCCTCCCGCCGGAGCGAGGATGCCGCGAACCGATCGGAGAGGGTGACGCACGCATGGACTCGCGCCTGCTCATGACGCTGGAGGTCGCGGTCCCGGCCGTGCAGAAGATCGGCGCGGTGCCCCTGGGCACCCGCGTCACCGCGCCGATCACGGGCGGCCGCTTCGAGGGGCCGCGGCTGCGCGGGCGGGTGCTCCCGGGCGGCGGCGACTGGACGCTCCTCCGGGGGGACGGCGTCCTCGAGCTCGATCTGCGCGTCACGCTCGAGACCGACGACGGCGCCCTGATTCACTTCGCGTCGTTCGGGCTGCGTCACGGGCCGCCCGAGGTGATCGCGGCGCTCGGGCGCGGCGAGCGCGTCGACCCCTCGACCTACTACTTCCGGACGACGCCCCGCTTCGAGACGGGCCACCCGAAGTACGCGTTCCTCAACCGCCTCCTCGCCGTGTCGAGCGGCGACCGGCGCGCCGAGGGGCCCATCTACACGATCGACGAGATCCTGTGAGGTCGCCGTGGACATTCGACGACGCCACGTCCTCGAGCTCGCCGCGTTCGCGACGCTCGCCGGCTGCGCGGGCGCGCCGCTCGCCGCCTCTGCTCCACCTCCCGCCGCCGCTCCGCCACCCGCCGACAGGAGAGCCCCCATGCGATCGCGCCCGCTGATGACCCTGCGCCTCGAGACGGCGCCCGTGCAGGACGTCGGGGCGGGGCCGCGCGGGACACGCGTCACGTTTCCGGTCACGGGAGGCTCGTTCGAGGGCGAGAGGCTTCGCGGCAAGGTGCTTCCGGGCGGCGACGACTGGACGGTTCGCCGCGCCGACGGCGTCGTGGAGCTCGATCTCCGCGTGACGCTCGAGACCGACGACCACGCCCTCATCCACATGACCTTCGAGGGCATCCGCGACGACGCGCCCCCCGGCGTTCCCTACTTCCGTACGCTGCCGCGGTTCGAGACCGCCGCGCCGAAGTACGCGTTCCTGAACCGCCTCCTCGCCGTCGGCGTCGGCGCGATCCAGGCGGACGGTCCGGTGCACACGATCGAAGAGATCCTCTGACGGCAAGATGCGGCGGGCACGCTTCTGGCCATTGCTTACGCGCCATGCGTCCGTTGGCGTCCGGCCAGAATCGAGTCGCTTCGTTCGCCCTTCTCGCGGTGCTGACCTGCGCGTGCGGCGGCAGTACGAAGAGCACCCCGGGGCTCGACGCGGGCGCGACGGACGCAGGCGCCGACGTCGTCCCATCCACGGACGCCGGCACCGACGTTCTCTTCGACGGGTCCACGCCGACGGACGCGGCCGGTGACGCGGCACGTGCTACACCCCGAACGCCAGGTGTCGCTTTCACCAAGGCGCCAATCGCTTGCGTCCGGGCGCCACGGAAGGGAGATCGCACGCGCGGCGCGGTAGCTCCCGCTCATGGGAGCCCACCGCAACTGCGCTGGCGGCGTGCGTCGCTGGCGAGGGTCCGAATGAGCATCGGATCGCTCTGGAATCGACTCGTCGGCAGGAGCTGGCCTGTCGGCGCACGCCGGCAACGAGTCAGCGCCACTCCGGCGACTGGGACCCTCCCGCGACTGGACGACGCTGGCGACGGCGGGAATGAGCAACGCGCGCATGCCGTTGCCGGCCGACGTCCCGGAAACGCTGGCCCGCACGGCGTCGTCGAGCCCGATCTGCGCGTGACGCTCGAGCGACGATCGGCGCGCCGAGGGGCCATCTACACGATCGAAGAGCTCCTCTGGAGACCCCCGGGCCGGGTGGTCCGTACGAACGGGGATGCACCCGTCCGTGCGCCGGTCCGCTCGTGCCCTCGCCGTCCTCATCGCTGCAGAGGGCTGCGCGCGGTCTCCCCACGCCGCGCCTGCTGCGGTGGTCGACGCGGCCTCGCCGGAGGCGGCCGTCGAGGCCGTGTCCGCGCCTCCCGAGCCCCCCGCGCCAGCCACGCCGCTGCCCCTGCCTCCGGAGGTGACGGCGAAGCTCGCGACGCGCCGTCGCGCGATGTGCCGCTGCGTCGCCAGCGCCGTCGACCCCGTGGCGCCGGGGTCGGGCCCGTACGGCGTCATCGACTTCGACGTCGTCGTCCCCGCCGACGGTGGCGCCACGGGCGTCACGATGAAGCGCGCCACCGTGGAGTACCCGCCCGGCGCAGAGTGGTGCCTGCGCGCGATCGTCGGCGCGACGCGCTTCGGGGCGCAGCCCGCGGATCTCGGCGGCCCGTACCAGATGCGCTTCGACGGCCACGAGTGCGAGCCCCGCGCGAAGAAGCCGTGAGGCTCACCTTCTGGGCGCCGGCATCTGTCCCCGGACACCCGCGAATCCGTCCCGGACACCCCGCGAGTGCATTTTCCCCGCGGAATCGCGCCCCCTCCTGCTGGCCTCGCCCTTGCTCGTCACCGGCGACATACTCCTGGAGACACCGCGATGGAGCCGAACGACCTGACCATCGAGATCCTGAAGGGCATCCGCGCGGAAGCCCATCAGACCAACGAGCGCCTCGACCAGACGAATTCGAGGTTGGACGACGTGGTCGACCGCCTCGATCGCGTCGAGCGCCGCCAGACGGAGACCGAGGTGCGGCTCGCCTCGGAGCTCGTGGCCGTCGGGGGTGCCGTGCGCGAGGTGCGCGACCTTCTGCGAGAGGACCGCGCCTTGCGGGTCCGCGTCGAGGACCACGAGCAACGGATCGCGGCGATCGAGCGGCGAACGGGCTAGGTCGGGTCGACGCCAGCGCTGCGGCGCGATCCGTCAGGCCGGCGCGAGCTAGTCTGAGGGGCATGCGATCCGTGCCGGTCGTCCTTGCTGCCGTCCCAGTGCGAGCCCTGACGCCCCGACGGCTTTCGCTAGGCTCCTGGCCATGTACATCCCGGCCTCGTTCGCGGAGGAGGACCCCGCCGTCGGGCGCGCCCTCGTCGAGGCGAACCCCTTCGGCATGCTCGTCGTGCCCGTGCCCGGCGGCGTGGAGATCGCGCACATTCCCTTCCTGCTCGACCCGGCGCCGACGCCGCTCGGCACCCTGCGCGCGCACGTGGCGAAGCAGAACCCGGTCGCGTCGCTCCTCGCCGAGCCGCTGCCCGTCGTCGCCGTCTTCACGGGGCCGCACTGCTACGTGTCTCCCCGCTGGTACGAGAAGCCGGCCAGGAACGTGCCCACGTGGAACTACGCGGTGACCCATGCCCACGGCGTCGCGAGGCGCATCGATGGCCGCGACGACGTGCTCCGCACGCTCGCCGACCTCACGGAGATCCACGAAGCAGGTGCGCCCGAGCCGTGGTCGCTGGCCGGCGCCGACGCGGCGCACGTCGAGGGGCTGTGGCGCGGCATCGTTGCGTTCTCGATCCGCATCGACCGGTTCGAGACGAAGCGGAAGCTCAGCCAGAACCGCCCCGCCGCCGACCGCCTGCGCGTCGCCGCCGCGCTTCGCGAACGCGCCGGGCCCGGCGACGAGACCATCGCGCGCTGGATCGAGGAGCGGGAAGCAGCCGGGCCGCGGTCGTAGCTCTTTCGTGGACGGACCCGCGCGCCCGCCCGAGCGCCAGCGTGGCTCAGTGCGCCCGGTAGACGACGTTCTCGAGCGACGGGTCGGCGTACGCGTCGGCGTTGGTCATGTGCCCGTCGAAGGGGCCGATCTTGTTCACGCGGCGACCTTCCTCGAGCACGATCTGGAGGCCGTGCTCCTCCTCCCAGTCGCAGCTGCACTCGAGGGAGACGTAGATCGTGCCGTCCTTCTCCCGACGCCCGACGGTGGCGTCGGGGCCGAACTGCAGGTGGTTCCAGACGTCCTTCGGGCTCGCGATCTCGACGTGCCCGGGCTCGCCCGGCGCGAAGCTGCCCTTGCAGTCGAGGTAGTAGAGAAATACGTGCCCCTCGGCTTCGAGGAGAGCCGACGGGAGCAGGGCCCGGAAGTTGACGAGCGCCGCGTCCACGGCCTTCGCGTGCGTCTTTCCGGCGCAGTCGCCGCCGAGCAGGATGTCGAAGACGTGGCCGCGCAGAGCCTTCGCGAGCGCCGCGCTGGTCCGCGGCGGAGTCTTCGCGGGCTTCCTCCTGGCGGTCGCCTTCTTCGCTGGCGCCTTCTTCGCAGGCGCCCTCTTCGTCAGGGCCTTCTTCGTCAGGGCCTTCTTCGCCGGCGACTTCCGGGCGGGCGCCCTCTTCGCGAGCGGCTTCTTGGGGCCTCTCTTCGCCGACGTCGCGCGCGTGAGCTTCTTCCGGGGAGCCTTGGCGGCGCGCTTCTTCGAGGTAGCCATGGCAGGCACGCTAGACCGGCGACCGTGCGAGGGCGAGCCCTCGCTCATCCGGCGTCTCGGCGCGAGCCCGTCACCCCACGCGCACCACGAGCCGCGCGCCTCCGGGGCGCCGCTCCACGGTGACGTGCGTGTTCTTTCGTCCTCCGAGCTTCAGGATCGCGTCGAGCCCCGTCGCCATCGCGTCGAGCTCGAAGTCGGGGACGTCGGGCCACTCGGTGAGCACGACCTCGACGCCGCCCCCGGGGAGCTGGGCCGCGTGGACCGCGCCGCGGTCGTAGCTCTTTCCGTAGATGGACGCCGCTCGCTTGAGGAGCGCCTCGGTCGACGTGAGTCGCATGAAGAGGCGCCACACCGTCTTGAGGGTGCGCTCGATGCCGACGCGGACGATCGTGCGATGCCACACCAGGATGTCCTGGCCGATCTGCTCGGCGATGGCCTCGTGGATCGCGAACGCCGTCGTGAGCCTGCACCACGAGACGGGGAGGAGCTCGTCGAGCTCGGCGCGCTGCTCCGCGGAGATCGCGCCGAACGCGCGCGTCACGACGTCGTCGCCGAGGAGCTCCCGCGAGAGCTTCAGCTGATCGAGGATGACGACGCCCGACACGTGACCCGGGCCGGTCCCGTGCTTGCGTCCCGGCTCGGCCGCGCGCGCCACGCCGCGTATCGTATCCCGACGCGGTAGCCTGGGGTGGCGTGCCTCCCCATCGGCCCAAGGACCCGCGCTGGACGCTGGCGGTGGCCATCCTCGGCTCGAGCATCGCCTTCCTCGACGGCACCGTCGTCGCCGTGGCGCTGCCGGTGATGCAGCGGGAGCTCGCGATGAGCGGCGGGCAGGCGCAGTGGGTCGTGGAGGCCTACTCGCTGATGCTCGCCGCGCTGGTCCTCGTCGGCGGCGCGCTGGGGGACCGCCTCGGAAGAAGCCGGGTGTACGTCGCCGGCGTCACCGTCTTCGCGCTGGCCTCGGGCGTCTGCGGGCTGGCGCCGGGCCCGGTCGTCCTCATCGGCGCGCGGGCGGTGCAGGGCATCGGCGCGGCGCTTCTGGTCCCGGGGAGCCTCTCGCTCATCAGCGCGGCGTACGACGAGGAGACGCGCGGCGCCGCCATCGGCACCTGGTCCGCGTTCAGCGCGGTCACCGGCGCCGTCGGGCCGGTCGCGGGGGGATGGGTGGTCGCGCACGCATCCTGGCGCTGGCTCTTCTTCTTCAACCTCCCGCTGGCCGCGGCGGTGGTCGTGCTCGCACGGCGGCACGTGGTCGAGACGCGGGACGATCAGGCGCCGCCGACGATGGACTGGCCGGGCGCCGCGCTGGCGACGGCGGGTCTCGGGCTCGTGGTCTACGCGCTCGTCGACTCCACGGGTGCCGCGGGCGAAAAGCGGATGGTCCCTCTCCTCGCCCTCGGACTGCTCGTGCTGGTCGCCTTCGTGGCCGTCGAGTGGCGCGGGCGGGCGCCGATGGTGCATCTGTCGCTCTTCCGGTCCCGCACGTTCTCGGGCACGAACCTCCTCACGCTCCTCCTCTACGCCGCGCTGGGAGGCGCGTTCTTCTTTCTGCCCTTCGATCTCATCCAGGTGCAGGGGTACTCGCCGGCGGCGGCGGGGGGCGCCCTCGTGCCGTTCGTGCTCCTCGTGGCCGGCATGAGCCGCGGGGTGGGCGCCCTCGTCCCGCGGCTCGGAGCGCGACCGCTGCTGGTCGTGGGTCCACTCGTCGCCGCCGCGGGCTTCGCGCTCCTGGCGCGACCGAGCACGGGAGGGTCGTACTGGAGCACGTTCTTTCCGGCCATCCTGGTGATGGGGACGGGCATGGGGGTGACGGTGGCTCCGCTGACCACGGCCGTCATGGGCGCCGTCGAGAGCCGGCACGCGGGCGTGGCCTCCGGGATCAACAACGCCGTCGCGAGGGGCGCGGGCCTGCTCGCGATCGCCGCACTCGGGGTTCTTCTGACGCACCGGTTCGACGCCGCCCTCGACGCACGTCTGCACGGCATCGCGCTGCCGCCGGAGATATCGGGCGTGGTGAACGTCGAGCGAACGAAGCTCGCCGGAGCCGACCTGTCGTCCGTGGTCGATCCCGCGCTCCGGCAGGAGGTCCGTCGGGCGTTCTCCGACGCCTACGTGGCCGCGTTCCGCGAGATCTCGTTCGTGTGCGCAGCGCTCGCGGGCGCGGGTGCGCTCCTGGCGGGGCTCCTCGTGAAGGACGCGAAGACGGCGCCTTCGCGAATCAGAACCGCGCGGTGAAGAGCGAGAGCGTGGCGGCGCGCGGGAGGTGGACCTCCGGCGGCGGCGGCTGCGGCGGCTGCGGCGACGGCGGCAGCGACACGCGGGACACCGTGGCGCCGTCGCGCAGGGTCACGTCGGTCGACGGGTCGGCGAGCAAGGTCACGAGCCCGGCGACGAGGAGCACGCCGCCGCCGACCATCGTCACGACTCCCGCCGAGGACGCGGACGACTCCGCCGACCCCGACGACCCCGGCGCCGCGCGCGGCCCGAACGCGTTCGCCAGCCCCTCGAGGGGAGCTATGACGAGGGTGATGAACGCGCCCGTCGCGATGCTCGCGCCTCCGACGCCGGCCGCCACGGCCCCCGCCGCGACCCAGCCGCTCGCCGACGGATTCACGGCGAGCACGACGCGGTCTCCGTGCCCGCTCAGCGAGAACATCGCCGACGGGCGGACGCCGGCTCCCGCCACGCGATAGCTCCGGTGCTCGGCGAGCGGCCGGTCGCAGGGCGACGTGCAGACAGGCGCCCATTTGCCGCGCGCATCCTGGCGCTGGAGCGCGACGGCCTCCGGCGCGTCGATATGGACCAGGACGACCGTGTCATGCCGGGCGTCGTCCGAAACGTCCACCGGCGGCGGAGGCATCGCGAGCGCGGGCTCGTCGCCCGCGGGGTTGCTCCACGCTTCCTGGGCGCCGGCGCGCGAAGAGACCAGGACGAGCGCGAGCACGGTCGGCGAAACGAGAGGGGCGATGACGCGAAGGAAGGAGCGCGGGAGCGAAGGCATGTGCGCGCGGGTTGCAACCGCCGTTCCTCGATCCGGCTCTCTTGCGAGCGCGCCAATCGGTTTCAGATGCGCGCCACCGGGGGCTATCGCGGCGAACCCCGGAACGCCCCTGCGATCTGGAGCCGCACGGCGAAGGCCACGAGGAGGATCGCCGCGCCCGCCTCGAGGACGATGAAGAGGTTGATGAGCGCGGGCAGACGCCAGGGAGGGGCGACGAGGTAGTGGCCCAGCACGAGAAGGTTCATCGCGGCGTACGCGTAGCTCGCGACGAGGGCGCTTCGCCTCCACCCGCGGCGCCAGAGTGCGTACGCCGCGAGGCCGAACGGCGTCATGAAGAACCAGAAGGCGTCGACGCGCGCCGGATCGAGCCAGGGCGGCTCGGGGTACGAGACGAAGCGGACGATGTTGTCGGCGTAGTGCATGACGCTCGTCGCCGCGCACATTCCGAGCAGGAGGAGCAGCTTGATCGTGCGGTCGTCGCGGGAGAGCGCCATCCGCCCTGCGTAGCCTCGCGCTCTGCCGGCGGGGGTCAGGGGTAGGTCATTCGTGCGTCAGCCGGCGGTCACGGCCCCGTCGCCGCCGGGGGGAAGGTGAGACGACGGGACCCACGCGCCTCGGCGGGCACGTGGTGGCACACGCTTCCTGGCAGTCTACGGGCACTTCGGCGTGGCACGCCGCCTGCTGAGCGCCCTCGCGATGTCCGGCGTGTTCACGCCCCTCCTTCGAGCTCGCCGTGCCCCCTCGGCGTGGGTCGCGGCGTTCCTCCTCGCGACGGCGGGGGGCGGGGCCGCATGCGGCGGCCGGACGACTTCGCCCGGAGCCGGGGCGTCCGGGGCCTCCGGCAGCGGGGCCCCCGATGCCGCCGCTCCAGGCTGGACCGACCAGGAGCTCGGCACCTACGGAAGCTGCACCTTCTCCGACTTCGGCTTCGCGAGCGGCGCGGGCGGGGAAGTCACCCTGACCCGGACGTCGTCCGGAGCCCTCCAGGTGGTATTCGGGGAAGACGCCGGCCAGCCCGCCGGCTTCTCGCTGACGTTCCTCCCCACCTCGGGGACCTCGGCGGCGCTCGATCCCGCAGGGCAGCCGATACCGTGGGAGGGCTTTTGCTGGTCCGGGCCGGCCGTGACGGAGGGCGGCCTCCCCATCGATCCGGCCCCCACGTCGGTCACGCTCAGTCTCACGTCGGGCGCGCTCAGCTACGACGCGGAGACGCTCTATCTCTCCGTCGTCGGTACGCCGGAGGTCGACGCCGCGTGCGAGGTGCACGCGGCCGGCAGCATCACGTGCGCGAGGACGGGGCCATGACGCGCGCGCGGGTCGGCCGCGTCGCGGCCAGGGCGGCCAGGGCGGCCAGGGCGGCCAGGGTAGTGGCCTTCCTCGGCGCGATCGCGTGTTCCGCCGCCTGCGGTGGCGGTGGCGGCGGCGGCAGCGACCGCGGCGGAGCACCCGACGGCGGCGCCGGGTCGTCCACGGCCGGCGAGTCGGATGCGCCGCCGGAGTTTCCCGCCGGCGTCTACGCCTGCAGCTCGAGCATGAACGCGAGCGGCTCCTTCCAGGGCACGAACTTCGAGAGCGTCGGCGGCGGCAACGGCACGCTGACGATCACCCAGTCGGGGTGGGTCGTCACGGCCGCATACACGGGCGACACGTTCGTCCAGGGGTCGCTCGAGTTCGTCGTGACGACGGAAGCGTCGGCCGTCCCGGCGTCCCCCGGTCAGACCGTGACCATCGACTGCTTCGTGCCCCTCGGGCCGTCCGCCCAGCAGCCGCTCGACCTTCCGCTCGAGGTCGCGTCGGGCGCGCTCACGATGGACGGAAGCACGGTCTTCCTGTCGTTCTCGGGGCTGGCAGGGGCGGCCGGCGCGGGCACGAGCACCGGCGCACCGGCGGGCGGCAGTCCCTGCGACGGTCTCGAGATACCCGTCACGCTGACGTGCAGCGCCGCAGCAGCCGGCGACCAGTAGCCACGCAGCAACGCAGCCGCGTAGCCACCTAGCCACCTAGCCACCTAGCCACCTAGCCAGCGGCGTGGCGAGGCAGCGAAGGCCGCGAGCACGTCATGCCGTGTCGGTGCCAGTGCGCGGGCGCGTGCGCGAGCGTCGCGCTTGCAGTCGCGCATCGCATCGAGCGTCAGCCGACCGGAAGGCTTCACCATTCGCCATTGCTCTGGGCGCGCGCTTCACGCAACATGAAAGGTTAGGTTGGGAGGAGCGCGCCCGATGGTCGTTCGTAACGTAGGTCGGTGGTTCTTTGTCTTCGTGATTGGCTGGACGACGTCCGCCGCGGTCGTCGCCTGCGGCAGCTCGGGCAACCCGAGCGTCTTCCGCGACGGCGGCCAGGACGACGGCTCGACGTCGAACGACGGGACGACCGGGGGCGGGAACGAGACCGGAAGCTTCTTCGGTGACGGCGGCGACGGCGGCGGTGGCAACGGTTGCAAGCCGAAGACGTGCGCCAGCCTCGGCTACACCTGCGGCCAGAACAGCGACGGCTGCGGCAACGTCCTCGACTGCGGCACCTGCCAGCTTCCCGCGTATTGCGGCGGCGGCGGCTTCAGCCAGTGCGGCGGCACGACCGAACAGCAGCCCGACGGCGCGGCCGTCTGCACGCCGACGACCTGCCAGGCGCTCGGCTTCACCTGCGGGCCCGCGGGCGACGGCTGCGGAGGGACGCTCGACTGCGGCACGTGCAACTCGCCGCAATACTGCGGCGGCGGCGGGTTCGCGCAGTGCGGAGGCAACAACGGCCTCCAGCCCGACGGCGGTACGCCGTGCAACCCCGAGACATGCGCCTCGCTCGCGTACACGTGCGGCGCGGCCGGCGACGGCTGCGGGAACGTCCTTCAGTGCGGAAGCTGCACCGCTCCCGAGTACTGCGGCGGCGGCGGCTTCAACCAGTGCGGCGGCAACAGCGGCGTCTTGCCCGACGGCGGCGTCATCTGCACGCCGACGACCTGCTCGAAGCTCGGGTACGACTGCGGCGTCGCGGGCGACGGCTGCGGCAACGCGCTCACCTGCGGAACGTGCGTCGCGCCCCAGTACTGCGGCGGCGGTGGGTTCGACAAGTGCGGCGGCGACACCGGCCTCGCGCCGGACGGCAGCGTCCTCTGCACGCCGGAGACCTGCAAGTCGCAGGGTTACACCTGCGGCCTCGCCGGCGACGGCTGCGGCGGCACCCTCAGCTGCGGCACGTGCACCGATCCGCAGTACTGCGGCGGCGGCGGGGCGAACAAGTGCGGCGGCAACAACGGCCTGAGCCCCGACGGCGGCGTCACCTGCACGCCGAAGACGTGCGCGCAGCTCGGCTACAACTGCGGCCCCGCGGGCGACGGCTGCGGCAACCTCCTGCAGTGCGGCACCTGCACGTCGCCGCAGTACTGCGGTGGCGGCGGCTACGAGGTCTGCGGGCCGACGTCGGTGGGTACCTGCCCCGGCGGCGGCTCGACGACCCTGAGCGGCTTCGTCTACGACCCGGCGAACCACCTCCCGGTCTACAACGCGCTCGTCTACGCCCCGGTCGGCGCAGTCCAGACGCCGACGACCGGCGTCAGCGCGGGGACCTGCGGCTGCACGTCGCCCCCCGCGTATGCCTCCGGCTACACGGGCATCGACGGCTCGTTCAAGCTGACCGGGGTGCCGAGCGGTACCAGCGTCACGATCGTCGTGCAGCTCGGCAAGTGGCAGCGCGCCTTCACGGAGAACATCACGGCGTGCCAGGGCAACACCCTCGCGTCCCACCTCACGCTCCCGAGCACCAGCGCGCAGGGGAACATCCCCCGCTTCGCGATCGATACCGGCGGCGTCGACGCCATGGAGTGCGTTCTCCTCAAGATGGGCATCGCCCAGAGCGAGTTCGGAGATCCGAACCTCAACGGGAGCGGCATCCCGCAGGCGACGCAGCGCATCCACCTCTACGAGGGGCAGATCGTGGCCGGCGGCGCGGTCATCGACGGCAAGACGCCGCCCGAGGCGGACCTCACGGAGACCCTCGCGACGCTCGAGTCGTACGACGTCGCGCTCTTCCCGTGCCAGGGCGGGGCGGGGGCGTACGACAAGGCGAACGGCTATCCGAACACGCTCGGCAACCTCGTCTCGTACACGACGATCGGCGGGCGCGCGTTCATGACGCACTTCCACTACGACATGCTCGACGGAAACGGCTCGTTCTCGGGCACCGCGAACTGGAACCTGAACGCCAACGACTGGGGCAACTACTACGGCGACACGAAGTACAACGCCGACATCCAGCAGACAGGCTTCCCCACGGGCGTCGAGCTCGCGGACTGGCTGAACCAGCCGGTCGTCTACGGCGGGACGCTCGGCGTCATCCCCGTCGGCGTCATCCGCCAGGACTTCAACTCCGTCAATTCCCCGTCCCAGCTGTGGCTCTACACGGCGAAGGACACCCCGAACGGGCCGCCCGCGAACGTGCCCATCCACTACACGTTCGACACGCCGTTCAACCAGTCGCCGACCTGCGGCCGCGTGGTGTACAGCGACTTCCACGTCGAGAGCCAGCCGACCAACACGGACTTCACGGGGGACACCTTCCCCAACGAGTGCCCCGGCGGGACGGCGCCGAGCTCGATGACGCCGCAGGAAGAGCTGCTGGAGTTCATGCTCTTCGACCTCACGTCGTGCGTCAGCCCGCCGACGTGCACGCCGTCGACCTGCGCCCAGCTCGGCTACGACTGCGGCCAGCAAGGCGACGGGTGCGGCGGCACGCTGAACTGCGGGGCGTGCACCGCGCCGGACACCTGCGGCGGCGGCGGCAAGCCGGGCGTCTGCGGCTACCCCGACGCGGGCAGCTGCGCGCCGCAGACGTGCGCACAGCAGAAGATCAACTGCGGTCCGGCGGGCGACGGCTGCGGTAAGGAGATCCAGTGCGGCAACTGCACGCCTCCGCAGACGTGCGGCGGAGGTGGCGTGGCCGGGCAGTGCGGCTTCCCCGACGGCGGCAGCTGTGCGCCGAAGACGTGCACCGACCAGAACATCGACTGCGGCCCGGCCGGCGACGGCTGCGGGAACGAGATCCAGTGCGGCCCCTGCACGTCGCCGCAGACGTGCGGCGGCGGCGGCGTCTCCGGCCAGTGTGGCTTCCCCGACGGCGGCGCATGCAAGCCGGAGACGTGCTCGCAGCAGTCCATCACCTGCGGCCCGGCGGGCGACGGCTGCGGCAACGAGATCCAGTGCGGCACCTGCACGCCTCCCCAGACGTGCGGCGGCGGCGGGACGGCCGGGCAGTGCGGCGCGCCCGACGCGGGATCGTGTACTCCGAGGTCGTGCGCGCAGCAGAACATCGGGTGCGGTCCTGCGGGCGACGGCTGCGGCAACGAGCTGCAGTGCGGTCCCTGCACGGCGCCACAGACGTGCGGCGGCGGGGGCGTTTCCGGCCAGTGCGGCGTCCTCGACAGCGGTACGTGCGCGCCGGAAACTTGCCAGTCGCAGGGCATCCAGTGCGGGCCCGCGGGCGACGGCTGCGGCAACCTCATTCAGTGCGGCACGTGCACCGCGCCGCAGACCTGCGGCGGTGGCGGCACCCCCGGCCAGTGCGGTGGAGGCGGCGTGCAGTAGGGCGCCCGGTGCAGTGAGCCGACAG
Organism: Polyangiaceae bacterium; assembly: GCA_036490515.1. Lineage (GTDB taxonomy): Bacteria > Myxococcota_A > Polyangia > Polyangiales > Polyangiaceae > Palsa-1150. The sequence goes on along the minus strand of DASXDU010000004.1, from coordinate 67,685 downwards.
TTCGCGGCGAGGGATCCCATCCCCCGAGGGCGCAATCGGCAGCGGTACGCTCCGCTGCCGCCTGCGTCGCCTTGCCCCGTCCGGAGCTGCGTGGTGGACTGCCGTCGATGTCTCTTCCCCATCCCCGGCTCGCGCGGTGGTGGGTCGCCGTCCTGCTGATCCTCGGCGGCGCGTCGCTGAGCGAGCGGAGCGCCTCGGCCGCGGCGAGCGCGCGCCTCTTCTACGGCATCGGCCGCGGCGTCGAGGGCTGCCCCGACGAGGCCGGTCTTCGACGCGCGATCGCCGACCGCGTCGGATACGACCCGGTCTTCCCGATTGCGCCGAACGACGTCGAGGTCACCATCGCGCGCGAGGGCGATCGCCTCGTCGGCGACGTGAAGTACGTCGACCGGCGCCACGCGCTCGTCGGCGGGCGAACCCTGCACGGTCGCGTCGGCCGGTGCGACGACCTCGTCGCGACCATCGCCCTGACCGTGGCCATCGCGCTCGATCAGTTCGAGAAGACCAGCGCGCTCCCGCTGTCCACGGGCGATGCGCAGACCGCGGCCGACCCGGCACTGATGCCCGACGTCGCTCCTGGGCTCGAGACGCGGCCCGCGGCTCCCGCGGCCACGTCCGGCGCGCCGCTTCTGGGGAGACTGGCCCCGGCGGGGCCGCCGGAGAGTCCCGAGCGCGCCACCGGGCGCCTCGGGCCATCTCGGTTCCCCCTGGTGCCGGACGTCGCGCTCGGCATGTCGGGATGGATCGGTACGGCTCCCTCCTTCGCCCTCGGACCCACGGCATCGGTCGCGCTCCGATGGCGGCGGTTGACGATCGGCGTGGAAGGCCAGCTGCAGCTCCCGGCCGGCGCCGCCATCGGCGGTCTCCCTGTCGGCGAGGTGCGCACGTCGCTCGCCGGGGCGGGGCCCCTGGTGTGCCTAGCGTTCGATCCATACTTCGTGTGCGGCGTGGCGTTCGCGGGTGCGGTCCACGCCGACGCTCCAGGCGTGCCGGGAGCAGAGGCGCAGACCGGTGTCGACGTCCTCGCAGGGCCGCGTGCGGGCACCGCCGTCGCACTGGGCGGCGGTTTCTCGCTCCGCGTGTCCCTCGATTTGCTCGCCGAGGCCTACGGTCCGACCGTCCACGCTGCCGGGGCCAGCTGGCGGCCCTCCCCGATCGCGGGAGGGGCGCAGATCGCGCTGGCATGGCGGATTCCGTGACGGATCGCCAGGCCTGGCTCCAAGCCAGGTCCGTGGGCCTTGCGGCGACCAGCGACGAGCCCGTCCCGATCGACTTCCGGAAGGTCTTCCGCGAGACGTTCGACTACGTGTGGCACTCGCTGCGCCGGCTGGGTGTGCGCGAACGAGACCTCGAGGACGTCGCACACGAGGTCTTCCTCGTCGTTCATCGCACCCTGGACGCGTACGATCGATCGAGACCGCTCCGTCCCTGGCTCTTCGCGTTCGCGGTGCGCGCCGCAGCCGACTACCGCCGGCTGGCGCGGCACCGCATCGAGCTGCGCGACGACACGTCTTCGCTCGTCGACGAGGGCCCGACGCCCCACGACCGGGCCGATGCCCGCGAGCAGCTCGATCTCGTCGCACGGGCGCTCGACACGCTCGACTTCGACCGCCGGACCATCTTCGTTCTCCATCAGATCGACGGTGTCCCGGTGAACCAGGCGGCGGCGGCCCTGGGCATCCCCGTCAACACGGCCCACTCGCGGCTGCGGCTCGCCCGCGCGGACTTCGCGCGCGCCGTGCACCGCCTGCAATCCGCTCGCCGAGGTGCGCGATGAACGAACCTTTCGATCCGGAGATCTCCGTGCTCCTCCACCTGGAGCGAGACCGCCCGGGGCCCGGCGCGGAGACGCGAAACCGCGTCCTCGCGCGCGTCGAGACGTCCATCGCCGCGCACCCGCCGTCGGGGCCCGCGCCGCGGATGCGCCCTGCCGCTTCGATGGGCCGCATGATGCTGCGGCCGGTGCTCGCCTTCGGCCTGCTGGCCGTGGCGGCGGCGTGGGTTGGACGACCGAGCCCGAGCGTCGAGCCGTCCCCTCCGTCGGCCGAGTCTCCGCGACCGGCGAAGGAGCGCGCGGTCGTCGTGCCGCCCGTCGCTTCGCCCGCAGCTGCGGTCGAAGCCAGCGCCGAGCCGAGGCCTGCACTCGCGCCCGGCGGAACCCGGCCGAGGCTCGAGACCCACGCGAGCACGCTGGCGGAGGAGCGCGCCATCCTGGATCGCGCCCGCGCGCACTTGCTCTCCGGAGAACCCGCCGGGGCGCTCGCCGCGGTGGACGAGCACGCGCGGCTGTTCCGTCACGGTCTCCTCTCGGAGGAGCGCGACGCCCTGCGGGTGGAGGCCCTCGTTGCGGCACGGCGGTTCGAGCCCGCTCGCGCCGCCGCCGCGCGCTTCCACGCCGCCTATCCGCGAAGCATGCTCGCCCCGGCCGTCGACGACGCGGTGCAGGCGATTCCGTGACGGATCCCCCAGCGACCACCCAAGCGTGGAGCAGAGGTCACCGTGACGCTCGCAACGAGGGTACACACGCTGGTCGCCGGTACGTGCTTCGCCGCGTGGGTCTTCGCGGCCTGCGCGGGCAAGGAGGTCCTGCAGCTCGGCGGCGGGGCTGCGACGGACGCCGCTGGCGAGGCGGACGGACATGGCGACGACCATGCGCCTCCGACGCCGGTCGGCACGCTTCCATGCGGTCCGAGCGTCTGCACGTCGCCCCAGGTGTGCTGCGCGCAGTTCCAGGTCGTCTGGCAATGCGAGTTGCCCGGCCAATGCACCGACGTCGCGGTCGCCTGTGACGCGCTCAGCTGCGGCGCCGGAGCCACGTGCTGCGTCTCGGTCGAGGGCCAGGACGTCCCGCCCACGGGCTACGACGGTGGCCGCGCCTCCGGGTCGGCCCAGTGCGTTCAGGGGGCCACCTGCCCGGCCGGGACGCAGCGCGCGTGCGAAGGCGCATGCCCTTCACCGGGTGATCTCTGCGAGGGAGAGGTGGCGCCGCGCTGCGTTCCCGGTCTCGAGGACGGCGGTGCGGTCAACGACGCCGGTCCGGACGGAGCCTGATGCGGACGACCGAGGGAAGGGCCTTCGTCATGCGATCGAATCTCGTGAAGCTGGTGTGCAGGGCGGGCACGATCGTGATCGTGGGGACGTTGCCCTCGTGCGGTGGGCAGGAGGTCCTCGCCCTCGGTGGCGACGCCGGGGGTGGCGACGGCGGCAGTCCGAGCGGCGACGTGGACGCGGCGTTCGTCCTCGGCTCCGCGATTCCCTGTGGCGAGGGCATTTGCTCGCCGCCCGACGTGTGCTGTCAATCCGATGAGGCCCCCACCCTGCCCGGGGCAATCACGTGCGAAGCGGAGAGTCTTTGCCACGACGTGGCCATCGCCTGCACCGCAACGACGTGCCCGGCGGGATCGGTCTGCTGCGCCGTGGTTTCCCTGGCGAGCAACGGCAACCCCACGGGCTGGGCCAGCTGCGTCGAGGGCGGCACCTGCCCGCCGGGAGGGCAGATCGTGTGCGCGCTGGCCGTGTTCGGCGCGACCGGGCAGGGCATCGGCTGCCCAGCCAACGAGGTATGCTACGGGCGCGGGCCTGGCTATGCGACGTGCGAGCCGCCACCCAGCGACGCCGGAGAAGACTGAGCGGTCTGCTCGAAGCGCCAGCCTCACTGGAAAAATGCACCAAGGCGCCATGCGTGGTTAACTGATGCCACCGCATGTCGTCCACACGTCCGCCTCGGATCACGTTCCTTCTCTTCGTCGCACTCCTCGTCGCCGGGCTCGCCGCCGCGTGCGGCAGCAAGGGAGGAGGCGACACCTTCGCGCCCGGTTCGGGCCACGATGGCGGCGTCGCCGACGGCACCGCGGGCGACGCCACGGGCAGCAGCGACGGTCCGACCTTGCTGGGCGATGGAATGGCGGGCGACTCCGCGAGCGGCCCGCTCGCCATCGCGCCGGCCAACGCGACGCTCGCGGTTCCGTACGGGACGCAGAAGCCGACCGTCACGTTCACTGCCACGGCGGGCGGCGTGTCGGTCCCGGCCTCGTTCACCATCGACCTCGGCCAGATCGCGACGATCGGCGCATCGAGCGGCGTGCTCACGCCCTCCGGCGTCATCGGCGGCGCCGCACACGTCACGGCGACGTTCGGTGGGCAGTCGGTGTCGACGACGATCACGGTCACCGTGACGATGCAGCAGAACGGCGCACCCACGGGTTACGACGCCGGCGGAGGCACCGGCGGCAACGGGGGAGTCGGCGGCAACGGCCCCGGCGGCCAGGTGGGCGCGAGCGGCCAGGCGGTGCTCAACGGCACGCCGACGACGGACACGGGGCTGGCGTGGCTCTATCCCTACGACAACACGGTATGGCCCCAGGGCCTGCTGGCACCGCTGCTCCAGTGGACGCCCGGCGCGGTGGGCAGCTACGACGCCGTTCGCATCCACCTCTCGGAACCAGGCTTCGACTACGAAGGCTACTTCGCGGCGAACGGCAGCCCGTTCAACGACCACCCCATCCTTCAGCAAACGTGGGACGCGCTGAGCTACTCGAACCAGGGCGGGAAGGTCGCGGTGACGCTGGTCTTCTCGTCCGGCGGAAAGGCCTACGGCCCGCTCACCGAGACGTGGAGCATCGCGCAGGGGACGCTCACCGGCACCGTCTACTACAACTCGTACGGGACGGCGCTCGCCACGAACTACTGCGCCGCAGCGAGCTGGAACGGCGGCGCGCAGATCTGCTTCGGCGGTGCGACGCTCGCCATCAAGCACGGCTTGACGAGCCCGGTGCTCGTCGCGGGGACGAACTCCCCCCCCGGCGACGACTCGGGTTGCCGGGTCTGCCACTCGGTGGCCGCGCAGGGGGCGCAGCTCGTCACGCAGCACGGCGACAACTACGCGCAGGCGAGCGCCTACGCGCTTGCGGCCCCGGTCACCGAGACCGTGATGGGGCCGGCCAGCGGCCTCTTTGCGTTCCCCGCCGTCTCGCCCGACGGGACTCTCCTCTTCAACAACTGCGGTCCGCTGCCCGGCACGAGCCCGGCGGCCACCAGCGCGCTCTACTCGATTCCCTCGGGCAACGCGGTCGCGACCACCGGCCTGCCGGCCGGCCTCGCCGCGTCGACGCCGGTCTTCTCGCCCGACGGAAAGCACATCGCGTACGGCGACTACGGCGGCGACAAGGTGTCGCTCGCCTCGATCGACTACGACCCGGCGACCAACACGTTCTCCAACCAGCAAAACCTCGACACCCCGACCGGCGGCGACGCGGACGTGTTCCCGGCGTTCCTTCCGACCAGCGACGCCGTCATCTACGAGCGCGAGCTCGCCGGCAGCCCCTACGGCGCGACGTGGAGCGGCTCGAAGGGCCAGCTCTGGTGGGTGGACCTGAAGACGCACACCGCCGCGGAGCTCAAGAACGTGAACGGCGAGTCGTACCTGCCGACGACCGTCGGGACCAACCACGCCACCGACTGGGACCTGCAGTACGAGCCCACGGTCAACCCGGTCGTCTCGGGCGGCTACGCGTGGGTCGTCTTCACCAGCCGGCGCCTCTACGGCAACGTCGCGACGCAGGACCCGTGGCTCAGCGATCCGCGCAACTACGATCCCGCGAGCGCCCCGAACACGAAGAAGCTCTGGGTCGCGGCCATCGACCTGAACGCGCCGCCGGGAACGGACCCGAGCCACCCGGCCTTCTACCTGCCGGCGCAGGAGCTCCTCGCGGGAAACTCACGCGGCTACTGGGTCGTCGACCCGTGCGAGCAGGACGGGATCTCGTGCCTGACGGGCGACCAGTGCTGCAGCGGGTACTGCGGTCCGACCGAGGCGGGCCTCGTCTGCGGCAAGCCTCCCGCGGGCTGCGTATCCCTGACGAACAAGTGCACTCAGAACAGCGACTGCTGCGGTTCCAGCACGGGCATCGAGTGCATCGATGGCTTCTGCGCGATGCCGACTCCGCAGTGACTACACGCGAGCAGCCGTGGTGGCCGGCTGTCGCTTGCCCCACATCCAGGCCGCGTAGACGGCCCCGGACGTGAGCGTCCCCGAGAACCACGCGGCGTCGTAGAGCCAGTGGAGCGGCCGCACCCAGATGCCGATCCACGCGACGAAGCAGCCGGCGAGCGTCGCCACGACCGCCGCGACGTTCACGCCACTCCCTCCGTAGGCGTACGCGCCCTGGCGGCGATAGAGATCCGCGAGGACGAGCCGCTTGCTCCGGATGACCCAGTAGTCGCAGATGAGCACCCCGGCGATCGAACCGAGGCCGCCCGAGTACCCGAGGAGCCAGCCGTTGATGTAGCGGTCGCTGTTCTCGAGGAGCTTCCACGGCATCATGAAGGTGGCGACGACGCCCGTGATCAGTCCGCCCGTCCGGAAGGAGATCTTGCTCGGCGCGAGGTTCGAGAAGTCGTTCGCCGGCGAGACCACGTTCGCAGCGATGTTCATCGCGAGCGTCGCGACGACGGCGGTGAGCTCCGCGACGGCGACGAGGAAGCGCGAATCGAGGCGTGCGCCGAGGTCGATCGGGTCCCAGATGGTCTCGTGGAAGACGATGGCGCTCGCGCTCGTGATGAAGACGCCCATCGTCGCGAAGACGGTCATCGTCGTCGGAAGGGCTACCACCTGGCCGACGACCTGCTCGCGCTGCGACCTCCCGTAGCGCGTGAAGTCCGGCATGTTGAGCGAGAGCGTCGCCCAGAAGCCGACCATCGCCGTCACGCTCGGGACGAAGACCGCGAGGAACTCGCCGGTGGTCGCGAACTTGCTCGGCGTCGCGACGACGGCACCGATGCCGCCCTGGTCGCTGGCCCGGCGGAGGATCCACACGAGGAGCAGGGTCGTCATCACGAGAACGTACGGCGCGGCCCAGGTCTCGATGCGCCGGAGGAGTTCCATCCCCCGGTAGACGATGAGGATGTTGATCGACCAGAAGACCGCGTAGCAGACCCACTCGGTGACGAGGTACCCGCCGGGCCTGGAGGTGCCCAGGGCAGTGGGCCAGCCCGACCACAGCGCCTCCAGGAAGCGCTGGAGGGCGTGCCCGCCGATCCAGCACTGGATGCCGAACCATCCACAGGCGACGATCGCGCGCATGACGGCGGGGACGTTCGCGCCGAAGACGCCGTACGCCGCGCGCGCGAAGACGGGGAAGGGGACGCCGTACTTCGTGCCGGCGTGCGAGTTGAGGACGATGGGAACGAGGACGATCGAGTTGCCCAGCAGGATCGTGACGACCGCCTGCCACCAGCTCATCCCCTCCTTGATGAGGCCCGACGCGAGGATGTACGTCGGAATGCAGTGCGCCATGCTGATCCAGAGCGCGGCGAACGCGTACGTGGTCCACGTCCGTCGCTCGACGCGCGTCGGCGCGAGGTCTTCGTTGAAGAGGCGCTCGTCGGAGAGTGTCACCCCCTCGGACAGCTCGACGCGCCCGTCCGCGTGCTCGATCTGCTCGCCTTCCGCCATGGGAAGGCCCGGGGCTTACCACACGCCGGTGCGCGGATGAACGCGATGCTCGCGCCGGGCCCCTACGGGCGCTTGCCGAACATGCGGAGGAAGCCGTTCCACATTCGCTTCACGCGCAGCCCGAACCTGTCCAGACCGCGCCGGAAGCCGCTCTTCGCGAGGGCCTTGTGCCCTCGGCGTGCCATCTGCGTCGAGCCGGCGGCCGGGTGGAAGCCGTAGACGGCATAGAGCTCGATGAGGTCCTGCACGAGGGCGCTGATGCCGCGCGTCTCGACGTCGTGGGCCTGGGTGTAGCTGTCCGGCTTGTTGCGGATCATGCACTTTGCGATGATCTTCATCACGGGCGGCTCGATGAGGTCGCCGTTGCCGTCGAGGTAGTGCTTGTACGTGAAGAAGCGATCCGCCGGGGCTACGGTCGCGCCACCCTGCGGGGCCTTGGGCGCGCGCAGCGACTCGATGATCCCGTACTCGTGCGTCAGGTACCCGTCGATCGTGTTGGTCTCGTCGGGGTTCTCGTACTCGATGAACTTGTGGAACGCGTCGTAGAGGGTCTTCGGGTTCGCGTAGGCGCCGCTGATCAGGTAGTAGAACATCGCCCCGAGCGAGTAGATGTCCGCGGGCCGTCCGACGCTCTTGCGGATCTTCGCGCGGACGTTCACCTCGCTCGGCTCGCGGTACGGCCGATCGAGGACGAGGCGCTTCTTCGCGCGGTCTGCGTAGAGCACCGTGTACTCGTCGCCGCGGTTGTACAGGCCGAACGAGTCGTTCTTCGCGATCTGGATGTAGAAGTCCTCGAAGAACTCGACCTCGGGCGAGCCCTGGACGACGTTGACGAGGAGCTCGAGGACGTTCGTCTCCTGCTCGGGGCTCTGGAAGAAGAGCGTGCCCGGAACGCTCTTCAGCTGCGTCATCTGGAAGTTGACGTCGTCGTCGTGGAGCTTCGCGACGTTGAAGTCGGCGAGGCGGACCTCGAGGGTCGAGCCGCGCAGGCTGGTGTCGGCGAGGCCCACGAGCACGTTGGCCGGCTTGATGTCCCGGTGGCAGACGTTCTTCACGAGGTGCGCGTACTCGATCGCACTCGTCACCGGGATCATGTAGTCGAGCACGCGGAAGAGGCGCTCGCGCATCTCGTACGTCAGCAGGTCTTCGCGCTTGTTGCGGACCCGTGCGCCCTTGAGGCGCTCCTCGAGCGACATGTCGAGCCGCTCGAGTATGACGAAGTCGTTCTCGACCTTGTCGCGGATGGCGAGGGGAACGAACTCCGGATCGTCGGACTCGCCGGAGGCGTGGAGACCGACGATGTTCGGGTGCCCTTGCACGCGCTCGAGGAGCTCCTTTTCGATCTGGAAGCGCATGCGGTCCTCGTCCGTCACGCCCTTCTGCAGGATCTTGATGACGACCGGCCGCCGGAAATCGGTCTTCGACTCGAGCCACCGCTCCTCTCCGAGATAGGCCTTCGCGAAGCGCCCGCTCCCGACCTCGATGGGAATCGCGCGCAGGTCGAGGACGAACGCGTAGGCGCGGGACCGGACCACGTGGGCGGACGCCGCGCGTACGTCACGAGGAAGCTCGGCGCGGAGGGAGACGGCCTGCGCTTGCATGCCGGGCAAGCCAGCCGCTTGCGGCACCGTGGGGAGCATCGCCGATTGCATCGAGGCGGGGTACTGCCCGCTCGTCGGCGCCGTCATCGGGGGCGCTGGCAATGGGGACTGGGGCGAGGGGAACGGGTGCGGCCCAGGCACGGGCGGGACGGGTGGCGCCGAGTGGCGCCCGCCCACGGCAGACGGCGGGAGCGGAGGGACGGGGAGCGAGCGCGGTTTGAGCCCGGGGACGCCGGCCGGGAAGGCGTTCGGCATCGTGATGGGCTGCGAGAAGCCGGACGAGCCTTCGCCGGAGGAGAGCGCCTGCCTCCGGGCCTCCTCCACGAGCTCCGCGGTATTGAAGGCGGATGTCGGCGTCGGTGGCGCGAGCGGATTGCGCGGGGGCTCCGGCTGCGCCGCCTCCTGCACCGTAGGTGCCGACGAATCGCTTTGGGGAGCGGGTGGCACGTTCCGCTGAGTCAAAGGGTCGCGTTCTCCTCGAGGATCAAGCCCGACGGCAGATCACGATGAGCTCGCGGTCGGCGCCGAGCTCCAGCGCAAGCGCCTGGTGACCCTGCGGGAAGGGTACCACGAGCTCGCCCTGCGAAACCGGGAAGACGCGTCCGGGGCCGCGAATCAGGCCGAAAGACCAGGAAAGCGTCCCCAGGTGTTCCTTCTGGGTCGACAAGAAGTCCGCGGAGCCGTCGACCTCGGCCGTGAGGGCAGAGCTGTAGGCGCCCCCGGGGCGGGCCACGAAGCAGTTGAGGCCCTTGAGGTTCACGCGCAGCGGGCCGCGCGTCGGCAGGAGCGTGATGCGGAAGCGGACGTCGACCCCCCGCATCGTCGGGATGGCGAGGTCGAGCTTCTCGTGGGTCTCGACGATGCGTACGCGCCGGCCGGCGACGTCGAGCCACCGCTCGGGTGGGGCGATGGCCTGACCCGCACCACGGACGTCGTCGAAGGTCGCCTCGACGGTGATGGACTCGGACGACGCGCGCGGCGGCCGGAGCGAGGGGACGCCCCCCGAATGGGCGACCGGCGAGGGGAGGGAAGCTCGCGGCGTACCGAACGCCCGCGAGAGGGCCTCGTAGAAGTCGAACGGGGTCCGCGTGCGCGTCGCCGGATCGGCGCGGAGCGCATCGGCCAGGACCCGCGCGACCTCGGGCGCGAGCGGATGCAGGGCGAGCCGCTCGCGCACGAAGACGTCGCCCTTCGCACGATCGGTGAAGGTCGACGTCACGTCGGGGACCTCGAAGAGCGCGCGACCCTGGAGCATGAAGGCGACGACGAGCCCGAGCGCGTACACGTCCGTGGCGGGCCCCTCTTCGACGCTCCGGAGCTGCTCGGGCGCAGCCCAGCGCGGCGAGAAGAGCGGGACCACCGGGACGACCTCGATCGAGTCCTCGGTCTCGCCCTGGCGAGGTTGGCGCCGGATGGCGCGCGCGATGCCGAAGTCCGCGAGCTTGGGCATGAGGACGTCGCCGACGCGCGAGAAGAGGATGTTCGAAGGCTTGATGTCGCGGTGAAGGATGCCCGCACCGTGCGCCTCCGCCGTCGCACTGGCGATGCGGTCGAGGATCGCGAGGACCTCGACGGGCTTGAGAGCTCCGCGCGCGCGGACGTACGTCTCCAGGTTTCCCCCGTCGAGGAACTCCGAGATCTGGAAAGGGCGCGGGGCGACGTTCCCCTCGTCCTCCCCCTCGAGGGTCAGGAACCCGAAGTCGTAGATGCGGAGCGTGTTGGGGTGCGCCAGCTTGGAGAGCGAGCGGGCCTCCTGGAGGAAGTGCGTGTACGTGGCCTGGTACACGACGCCGCCGCTGCCCGACCCCTCGATGACGTTGCGCAGGAGCTTCACGCAGACGACGCGATCGAGCCGTGAGTCGTGCGCGCGGTAGATGGTCGCCATCCCGCCACCACCGATGTGGTCGATGATCGAGTATCGCTCGAGAAGGTTCACCCCTTCGGCGAGCTCTGCGACGTCGCGAGCACGCATTGGCCGTCCGACAATCCTACGACATGCCCGTGGCAACGGGCGAACGAGGGGCGAAAACGGCCGCGGGCCTTACCGGGCAGCCCCCCCAGCGAGCTCGCCTGCGAGGGAATCCGCTCCGTAGACGACGCGCAGCGCCTCGAGCATGGCGGCCGTGTCGACGCTGACGGCGCGCGCCGTGACGTCCTGGTACGCGAAGCGATAGCCGAGGCTCGGCAGATTCCCATCGAAGATGAGGCCCACGATCTCGCCCGAGGCGCCGACGACGGGGCTCCCCGAGTTGCCGCCGACGATGTCGTTGGTGGAGACGAAGTCGAACGGCGTGTGCGGCCCGAGTCGGCTCTTCGCGGCGGCCCATCGCGGCGGGAGAGTGAGGTACGGGGTGGCGCCGGTCGCGTGCCTGAAGAGGCCCGCGAAGTCCGTCGACCAGGGCACGTGCCTTCCGCCCATCTCGTACCCGCGGACGACGCCCGGAGAGAGGCGCAGCGTGAACGTCGCGTCGGGCGCGACGCTCGTCCCCTCGACCGCGAACTTCGCTTCGGCCACCTTGCGCCCGAGGGCCCGCATCGGGGCCTCGACCGCGTCGTCCATCTCCTTGCGGACCGAGATCGCGCGCGGTTCGAGCGACCGCATCGCGACGACGAGCGGGTCGGTCGACGCGTCGACGGCCGCCTGCCCACCCTCCCAGAGCGCGCGCCGGGCGTACACGTCGTAGACGCGCGTCTGGGCGACCATGTCGCGCGCGGCGCGCTCGGGCGTCCGGCCGGCGAGGATCGCCCGCACGGCCGGGTCCTTGTCGCCCAGCGCCTTCGTCAGGAGAGACAGCCACTCCTTTACCCAGGCCTCCTCGACGCCCGGGTAGAGCGCCGAGGACGCGAGGACGTGCGTGCGGAGCTCGTCGAGCTTCGTTTCGCGATACTCCGGCAGTCGCTGGTCGTTCGGCAGGGCGCGCTGGGCCGGAAGGCGGACGAGCGCGCGAACGTCGCCGAGCAGCGCCCCACGCGCGGCCGCCTCGAGCGCGTCGAACCGAGGGACCAGGTCCGCGTACACCTTCTGGACGCGTGCGACCTCGTCCCAGGTCCCGCCGAGCTTCGCCTTCAGGTCGGCGTTCGCGTCGACGCCCGCGCGGATCCGCTTCTCTTCCTCGGCCTTGTGCGCCATCGCGGCCGCGTCGTGCAAGGAATCCTCGAAACCCGTGTACGCCTTGAGAGCGTTCTCGACTCCGAAGACGAGCTCCTTGGCCTGGCGTGCGGGCTCCTTCCCTTGCTTGCCGTACGCGATCACGTCCGTGTGCACGGCCTTCAAGTACGCGAGGCGTCGCGCGTAGACGACGTCGCGCAGCGTCTCGAGCTGGGTCATCGTGTCGTCGCGATCGGTCTTCCCGGGGTGGCCCGAGGTGAAGACGACGTCGCCGTCCTTCGGTCCCTGCGCGCTCCACTTGAGGAAGAAGCCGGAGGAGTCGAGCGGATGGCCGTTCTCGAAAACGCGGAAGACCGCCATGTCGAGGTCGAAGCGCGGGTAGTTGAAGTTGTCCGGATCGCCCCCGAAGAACGCGATCGTCTGCTCGGGGGCGAAGACGAGCCGCACGTCCTCGAAGTGGCGGTAGCGGTAGAGGCGGTACATCGCGCCCGCGTAGAGCGTCACCACGTCGCAGCGCAGGTGGGTCTGGTCGTGGCACTCCTTCTCGATCGACGCCATCTTGGCCTTCATCGCCTTGTTGGCGTCCACGTCCGATGCGCCCTGCGGGCGGGCGGCGAGGACCGGCTGCGTCACGTCCTCGATGGACTGGAGCTGGTCGAGCTCGAGGTCGGGGCACGCGAGCTCGGGGCCGTCCTTGCCGGCGAGGTACCCCGTCTCGAGCGTGTCGTGCGACGCGCTGGCGATCTTCGCGATGCAGTCCGACGCGACGTGGTGGTTCGTGAGGACGAGGCCGTGCGCCGACACGAACGAGCCCGAGCCGCCCACGTTGAAGCGGACGCTCGAGAGGCGCACGTGGTCGAGCCAGTCCTGGCTGAGCGTCACGCCGCGCTCCTTGGCGATGCGCTGCACGGGCACCATGTCGAAGGGCCACATCCCCTCGTCTGCGGACGCGACCGCCGGCGCGAGGAGCACGGAGAGGACGGGGACCAGGAGCGATGCACGGAGCCGCGGCATGGCGCTCCTTTAGCACCGCACCCTCACCCTTTGCAGCCGCCCTGGCGTCACCAGGGGCCGGCGACCACGTCGACGGCCACGTGGCAGAGAATGCCCGGGAGCAAGCTCCGTCGCCACCAGGCGAGGGCGCCGAGAAGGATGCCGTACGAGGCCGCGAGGGTCGCCTTCCCGGGGCCCTGATCGAGGTGCGCGACGCCGAAGAGAACGCCCTGGAGAAGGATGCCCGCGTCGGCGCGGCGAGTGAACGCGGCGAGCTGCCGGCGCAGGTAGCCTCGATAGACGACCTCCTCGCAGAAGCCGGCGCTGAGCGCGAAGGCCACCCACGTCGCCTGCACGAGGGGCGCTCGAGGAAGGGCCTGGACGACGCTCTCTGCGCCGCCACCGGAAAGCCGACGCACGACGAACGCCGTGCCTTCGATCAAGACGAACGCGCCGGCAGCCAGGGCGGCGTCGGTGGCCGCTTCGCCGGGCCGGCGCCACCCGCGTCCGAGGAGGCTCCCGAGGGCGTTCCTCGGGCGACCGACTCGTGCGACGTAGAAGACGAGCCCCCAGCCGACGACGATGGAGGGCACGAGGGAGATGGCCGCGCCGATGGCCCGGCCCTGCGTGGGATGAGACGGGGCGGCGGCCGCGCCGAGCAACGTACCCACGAGCGCGACTGCCACGATCAGCGCGACGAGCGCCGCCGTATGCCACACGGGCGCGAGCGACTCGTCGTCTTTCGGCGGTTCTTCCCGTCGAGGAGTCGTGGCAGGCGTCTTGCTCAGCGTGGTTGGCATCCGCAGATTAGGAGGAAAATCCCATGTTTCAGGAACTCGCTGCCACGTCTCCCGTACTCGCCGCCGGCTGGGCTCTGCTTTACTTGCTCATGGGCGGCGGTCTGCTCGGCGCCGGAGTGATCTTCTTCGGCCTGAAGGCGATCGGGCACTGACGCGACGCGCAGCTAGCGGCGCGGCGGAAGCGGCCCGCTCGTCCTCCGGACGAAGTCCGCCACGTTGTCGTGGAGGGCGCGGCGCGATGCTTCCTGCGCGTAGACCATGTGCCCGGATTCGTAGAAGCGGTATTCGATGTTCGCCTGCAGCCGGTCGGGCATCGGCAGGTGCTGCATCTCGTACACGCATTCGTAGAACGGCGTCGCGAGGTCGTAGTACCCCGCGTTCGCGAGGACCTTGAGGTTCGGGTTGTACTTCATGGCGCTCGCGAGGTCGCCGAGCACGTCCAGCCCGGTGCCGAACGTGGGGCCGTCGGCGCCGGGCGGCTCGTGCTCGAAGCTCCAGTGACCGTGGATGTCCGCGAACGGCTTGAAGACTCGGTCGTTCCCGAACTTGAGCTCGCGCCGAACGTAGTCGTTGAACCCGCTGACGTAGGCCGACGCGACGGACGCCGTGTACGGGTCGTAGTCGGGATTCTTCTCGAGCGGATCCATCGCCGGCCCCGAGAAGCGTGTGTCGAGACGGCCCGTCGTCTCGAGCCCGTCGTCGCGGAGCATCTTCTCGAAGTCGCCCCCCGTGATGCGGAGGTTCGCCCGCCGCAGGTACTCGACGGGCAGGCCCGTGTACGCGTGCAGCCTCGCGGCTATCCGCGCGCGCTCCGCCTCGGGGAGCGCCGCGCCCTGCTGCAGCGCGAGGAGGTACTCGGTGGAGGCGAAGTGCTCGACCTCGGCGACGAGCGCCTTGAGCTCCTGCGGGACGTCCGTCCCGAGCTTGTGGTGGTACGCGGCCGTAGCCGCGAAGGTGGGGAGCATGAGCTCGTAGGCGACGTCGTTTCCGGGCTCCGTCTCGGGCACGTCCGGTAGCAGGCCGAAGTCGAGCGCCTGCGACAGCAGGACGACCCCGTTGAAGTCGACGAGGCGGTGGGTCTCGAGCTCGCGGATGAGCACCGCCGCGCGTGTGGTCCCGTAGCTCTCCCCGAAGAGGTACTTCGGGGAGTTCCAGCGGCCGTACTTGCCGAGGAACGCGACGATGAAATCCGCGAACGCGTGCGCATCCGGATCCACGCCCCAGAAGGCCTTCTCCTTGTCGGGGCCCGCGATGCGGCTGAAACCCGCGCCGGGTGCGTCGATGAAGACGAGGTCGGAGACGTCGAGAAGGCTCTCGTCGTTGTTCACGAGCGGGTAGGGCGCAGCCTGCATGTGGCGGTCGCCCGGGGTCGACACGCGCCGTGGGCCGAACGCGCCCATGTGCAGCCAGAACGTCGCCGACCCGGGTCCGCCGTTGAACAGGAAGGTGATGGGGCGCGACTCGGGCGCCACGCCCTGCTTGAAGTAGGCAGCGAAGAACATCGACGCCTCGGCGCTGGTGACCTTCGGCTTGCCCTCCTCGCCGGGCTTCTTGTCCCTGTCCTTGTCCTCGAGGTCGAGGCGCGCCGAGACGTCGTCCCACCCCTTGGGGTGGACGACGAGGGTGCCGGTGATGGCCCTGTAGTCGACGCGCTGGCGGGCGACCACCACGCTGCCGGTCGTGATCGTCTCCTCGGGCGTGAAGTGCCGCGGCAACTGCGGGTCGGGGCCCGCGTCGGCCTTGGCGGCGGGCCTGGCGTCCTTGCCGTCCCTGGCCGGTCCCTGCGCCATCGCGGCGGGGCTGCAGCCGACGACGAGGAGAGCGAGCACGGCGCCGAGACTGGTGCGTGGGAAAAAGGGATGCATGGCGGTGCCAGGATAGAGCGGCGGACGGCCAGAGCGGGGTACCATCGCGCGTCATGCGAGTGGCGTTGAGAGACGGCCGTTTGATCGCGACGACGCTGTCGGTCGCGGCGGTCGTGGCGTGCAGCACGGGGAGCGGCCCGGTCGCGTCGGGCGTCACTGCCGCCCAGGCGTGCGCCGACAACGCCCAGCAGCGTTGCCTGCGGCTCCAGGCGTGCTCGCCCACGGACGTCGCGCTTCGCTACGGCAGCGAGACCGACTGCGAGACGCGCGAGACCACCGACTGCACCGACTCGCTCGCGGAGCCGCTCGCCGGCAACACGGCCGCCGCCGTCGAGGCGTGCGCCGGCGCGTACGCCGCGTGGGCGTGCGACGAATACCTGACCGGGCAGAACCCGCCCGCCGCGTGCCGCCAGCAGCTCGGGCCCATCGCCAACGGCGGTCCGTGCGCGATCGACGGGCAGTGCCAGACGGGGTTCTGCGCGATCGCGCCCGGCGCGTCGTGCGGGACGTGCACGAACCTTCCCAAGCCGGGGATGTCGTGCAGCGGCCTCACGTCGTGCGGCCCCGCGCTGACGTGCACACGAGACACCCTGGACTGCGTCTCCCCGGCGGCGCGGGGAGCTGCGTGCGGCAAAGGTGCTCCTTGCGCAATCGGGCTCACGTGCGTCGGCGCCGACGCCTCGCCCGGGGCAACCGGGACCTGCGAGGCGTCGGGGGAGACGGCCGGTGTCGCCTGCGATCCTCTGGCGAAGAGCGGCCCCGGGTGCGACCGCAACGCGGGGCTCGCGTGCGGCGGAACGAGCAAGTCGTGCGAAGCCGTCGGGGTCGCGGCCGCGGGGCAGCCGTGCGGCGCCGACGTCGGCGGGCAAACCGTGCTCTGCGCCGCCGAGGGCGTGTGCACCGGCGCCGGCGGGTCGAATCCCGGCACGTGCACGGCCGCCGCGGCGGACGGCGATGCGTGTGACGCGGTCCATGGTCCCGGGTGCATCCTCCCCGCACGCTGCGTCGGCAGCGGCGGAACGGCGGGTACCTGCCAGTACTCGGGCGCGCAGGCGTGCGGAGGCTGAGAGGGGACGGCGTCGTGCGTCGCTCGAGGAGCTTCTCCGTTCCCATCGCGCTCGCCGTGGTCTTCGCGGGCTGCGCCGCGCCGCCCCCGGTCGCAGCCCCCGCTGCGCCTCGCCCGGCCGTCGTCTCGCGGCCGTGCGCCCCGAGCGATGTCGCCGCATGCCAGGCCGACTGCGATGCAAAGCGATGGTCGAGCTGCACCGCGCTCGCGTTTCTCTACGACACGGGCACCGGCGTTTCGCGGGATCCACTCCGTGCGCGGGCGCTCTACGAGCGCGCCTGCGACGGTGGAGACATGCATGCGTGCGGCAACCTGGGGTTCTCGTACGAGAGTGGGGTCGGTGCGGCCCACGATCAGGCCCGCGCCGTGGCCCTCTACCGGCGCGCGTGCGACGGGGGAGACGCGCACGGCTGCGGCAACCTGGGCTTCGTCTACGAGATGGGCAACGGCGCGCAGCGCGACCAGGCGCGCGCGGTGGCGCTCTACGCGAAGGGCTGCGACGCAGGCGACGCGCACGCCTGCGGTAACCTCGGCTTCGACTACGAGAACGGAGCCGGCGTCACGAAGGACCAGGCGCGGGCGGTGAAACTCTACGAGCACGCGTGCGATGGCGGCGACCTCCACGGCTGCGGCAACCTCGGCTTCGTCTACGAGACGGGCAACGGTCTGCCGAAGGACCCGGGGCGCGCCGTGGCCCTCTACCAGCGATCATGCGACGGGGGAGACCCGCACGGCTGCGCCAACCTGGCCGCGGCGTACGAGACCGGTACGGGCGTCGCCGCCGACCGGGCGAGGTCGATCGAGCTGCATCGCCGCGCGTGCGGCGCGGGAGCCGCCGCATCGTGCGAGCGCCTGAAGGCGCTCGGGGAGGTGCCGTAGCTGGGGGCCGCCCGGGCTATTACTTCTCTTTGCCCGTCGCCGCGTCGATCGACGCGCCGTGCGCGGGAACGAACAGGCGAAAGAGCCCCACGAGGTCGACGCTCGCGGACGCGAAGTACCCGACGCGCAGCTGCTGCTGCGTGGCCGCCTGAACGGTCGTTCCCGCGGGGAGAGCCTGCTCGAAGGAGTACCCGTCGCGCAGCGTGAGCTGGTACGCGAGGTACGGCCCCGCGACGAGCGACCCGACGCCCGTCCACCCGAGCCCTGCGCCCGTGAAGAAGTTCTGCGTGGGGTTGCGCGTGAACGGCAGCCCGATGACCGGAAAGCGGAAGAGGCCCGCGAGCGGCCGGTCGGGCCAGAGGAAACGCCCCGGCTCGAGCTCGAGGAGCGCCAGACCGACGAGCGAGTCCATCGGTTTGCCCTGGATCGTGGCGACGCTCTGAACGTTCTCGACGTACGGGATCTGCGGAGTCCCGCCCGTGAGGCCGAGGCCGGCCTCGAAGTCCACGTAGTGCCTGTCGACGACGGGGAAACGCGCGGTCGTCTTTCCGACGCTCGCCTGCGCTCCCGACCCGGCCGATGCGATGTCGACGGGGGTCGCGTCGATCTCGAGCTCGGCGTTGCCCGCGGACGCGTAGGTCGCCAGGTACGTGGGGGTCGAGGGACGGAGGGCGTCGATGGAGCGTACCGTGACGCGGAGCTCTGCCACCGCGCGCGACAGCCCCCAGCTCGCCTCGCGGAGGTCGTGCGCCGCGGCGATCACGCCCGCCGCCAGCCGTCGGGCCTCGTCGAGCGACTTGACGGCCTCTCCGCCGGCGACGGCGTCCTCCGGGCGGGCTACGGCCGCGACGAGTGCATCGCGGGCGTGATCGCGCGCCCTGTCGAAGAGCGTCGCCTGGCCCTCGAACGCGGCGAGCTGCCGATCGACGTTCCCCGCCTGCAGCTCCGGAGCGTTGCATTGCGCACGGAACTCGGCCTCCACGGCAGGGCGGGCCGGGGTCTGCGTCGCGAGCTCGCCGCACCACCTGCGCACCACGCTCGCGATGATCGGGAGCTCCCGGGCCTCGCCGCGCACCGCGTGGAGCGCGTCGAGGAAGCGCGCCGTGACGTCGCTCGCGTACCGCGTTCGCGCCGCCGCGAGCGGACGCAGCGGCGAGCCGGAGCCCGAGGGAACGTCGAGCGGCACGGGGATGTCCCCGATGGGCACGGCGGCGTGCTCGAGGTCGCGCAGGTCGCTCGCCACCCGCTTCGTCTGGTCCTCCCACGTGCCGAGCCCCGTATGCGCCCAGGCGCTCGCCTGGCCGTGGACGCGGAAGTCGAACATCGACGACCCCGGCGAGGGGGTCACCTGCAGGTAGAGCGGCCGCCCGGTGACGACGTCCGGCTGCACGGACCCGCCGCGGCAGACGGTGAACGTGCCGGGCGGCTCGAAGACGAGAACCGTGTCGCTCGCGTGCTCGTGCACCGACGCACACGCGGCGGCCCGATCCTGCGCCCACGCCGACCCTTCCATCCCTGCGACGAGGCCCAGAGTACAAGCTGCCGCAGCGACCGTTCGGAGCATCCCTGTTCCTCCCGACGAGCGACGGTACCGTACGCCTCGTCTCGCTCCTAGGACGATCCGTGTGCGTCGTCTTGCGCAAGGCGGCCGCGTTCTGCATCATCGACGTCTCGCGTCCGAAAGAACCATGCGCGGACCTCGCCTTTCGAAGCTCGTCACGCCTCTCCGGAGCGTCCCCATCGCGCTCCTCGGCGTGGGCCTTGCCGCGTCCGCGCTGCAGGCGAGCTGCAACGGGGAGGACAACGCGAACCCGGACTGGGAGCCGGATGCGTCGGGTTTCGACGTACAGGTGCAGGACGTCTCGCAGGATTCGCCCCGCGACCGGGCCGACGGAATGAGCTACGGCGAGGGGTACCGGCCTCCGGAGCCGGACGCTCGCGCGAGCTGCGTGAGCAGCACGGTCACCTACCCGCCGGCGCCCGGCTGCCCGGCGGGGAATCACACCTGGGCGTGCTGGGCGCCCACCCCCGCGACCGGCCCCCTCGACTCGCAGTACTCGCTGGTCACCCTCTGCGGGGATGGGGTCGTCGTCGACGAGCACACGCACCTCATGTGGGCCGAAAACGTGGAACAGGGACTGTTCACGTGGGTCGAGGCCGCCGCCGCGTGCAAGACGTCGCGCCGCGCCGGTTTCTCGGACTGGCGGCTCCCGTCGAGCAACGAGCTCATGTCGATCGTCGACTACGGAAGCACCACGAACGCCATCGACACGGACGTCTTCAAGGGGCCGGCGGGCCCGGCATGGTCGGCGACACCCTTCGCGCAGCAGGCGGGCAACGCGTGGCAGCTCGACGCGAGCGGCGGGATGTATCCGCAGGCAGTGTCGACCGCCGTGGCCGTGCGGTGCGTGCGATGAGAAAGGACGGAACGCCGTGAAGCGATCGCTCGGTCTCTCGTTCGCCATGGTGCTCGCATCGATCGCCCTCGATCCGGTCGCCGGGGCCGATGCGCCGCCGGGCCGCTACGCGATCGCGAACGGTACGGTGAAGGACCTCGAGACGGGACTCGTCTGGGACCAGACGGAGCAGCCGGGCGGCCCCTGGACGTTCGTCGACGCACAGGACCAGTGCGTGGCGCCATGGCGCATGCCCAGCGTGCAGGAGCTCCGGACCATCAGCGATCTCACCGAGACGAAGCCGCCCGCCATCGACGGGGCCGCGTTCTACGGGCCGACGCCCGGCAGCGCGCCCAGCGGCGGCTGGTTCTGGACGTCGACGGTCTACCTGCTCGAGGCGAAGGGGTACTCGTTCTACGTGAGCTTCGACGACGGACAGGTGAGCGCGGACGACCCGACGCAGCCGGGGAGCGTGCGCTGCGTCCAATGACGCGGTGAGACCGGGCAGGGGCGCGCCGGCGAGGATCGCGCGCCCGAGAGAAACGCGCCTCAGCGCTTGCCCGGGAGGAGCGACCCGCGCGACGTCGCCGCCGCCTGCACCGGCTTGTGGAGAACGATCTTCCGCCCCGCCTCGCGGCCGTCGGTCCACGCGTCGGTCCTGCGCTGCCCCGCGTGCCGGACGTGGCGCACGTAGGGGTGACGCCGCCGGAAATAGCGCTCGAGGTCCCCGTCCTTCACCCAGACGAGGCCCTCGCTCCTGCTGCGCTTGTCCTGCTGCGCGAGCTTGTCGGCGAAGCCGACCATCACGCCCGCGAGGTACGCCCGCCGATCGCGGTTCGTGTGTATGCCGCGTTCGTTGCGGTGCTCGCGCCAGAGGCGTTCGGCGGTGGCGTGCAGGAAGCCGTGCGCGTACTCGGCGATGGCGAGGTTCGAGCGCGTTCCGCAGATCTCGAGGACGCTCCCGCGCTTGCCTTCGAGCGCGCGGTACACCGGGACCCAGATCGCCTCTACGAAGAAGTGCTTGCCGAGGATCATCGCGACGAGCCGCTCGTGCTCCCCCACGCGGCCGGACGGGACGCCGAGGTGGGCGCTGGCGAAGTCGCGGGGCGCGGCGGCGCGCGCGGCGTCGAGGTTGTACCTCAGCATCAGGCGCTGCGCGGCGGCCATCGCCGCCTCGGCCTCGTGCAGGTTGGGGCTCTCGGCGAGCGCGAGGAGCCGGGCGATGCGCTCGACGATCTTCTCTTCGCCGGCGGGCGGAGGGACGTCAGGCATCCCGGCGGCCCGCGCGTCGACGCCGAGCCTCGCACAGGCCTCGTGGAACGCCTTGCCGTGCGGCGTCTGCGATCGCTCGCCGAGCGTCTCGTGAACGTACTGGTGAGCCATCTCGTGCTTGAGCACCTCGACGACGGCTGCCCACGGCTGCCGGAGGACGAGGGGCCGCGAAATCTCGACCGTGCGCGTCTCGGGGATCCAGCGCCCGAGCGTCTGCCGCGCGGGCACGAGCTCGATCGTGGGCGCGCGAAGCCCGCCCTTGAAGAACGCGTCGTTGAGCTGCCACCACGTCGCCCGCAGCTCGCGCACGAGCGCCGCCTCGAGCGCAGCCGTCAGATGAAGATCGCCGTCGGTCAACCTGATCGCCGTCCTAGCACGCGCCCCCCCGATTCCGCCGAAGGGCGCTCTCGTCGGCCGTCCCCCTCAGCGCCGCTGATCCCGCATCGACCGGCCTTCCTCGTCGACGATCGGGTTCCCATCGGGGTCCGCGGTGGTCGAGCACGGGTACGGCGCCGAAGGCGGTGGGAGCGGGTCGAAGAACATCGGCTGCACGAGCCACTTCCCGCCGGCGTTCGACCATGCATTGCACATGAGCGCGGGCTTGTGACGGTCGATGACGAGCTTGAGAGCGGTCGCGTCCTGAACGAAGGCGACGTCCGTGTCCGAATCGCCCGCGGCGAAGACCTGCCGGTGCGCGGCGTCCGCCTTCCGGAGCTGCGCGGCGGGCGGCTGCCCGAAGACGACGCGGTTGATGAAGCACCGCTTGCCCTCGTCGTACGTGATGACCGACTCGGGCGGGCCATTGCCGCACGACTCGAGGTGCACACCGAGGCGGCCGTCCGCCTCGAGCCTCGTGCGGATCCCGATCGTGCGGTCCGCGGCGATCCCCACCTCGGCGGAGACCACCTCGACGACGTGCTGCGGAGACGCTGACACGACCCACACGTCGAACCCGTCCGCCTGGAGCGCGTGCACCAGGTCCTTCATCTCGGGGTAGATGCGGAGGTACGCGGTCACCCCGGCGCGCGTCCCCACCGCCTGCGTCGCTCCGACCGCGGCGCGGCAGCCCTCGTCGTACGCCTGCCGCGCGAAGGCCGCGACCTCGGCGGGCGTGTGTCCCGCGAGCAGACGCGCGAGCCACGTGTCCGCCGCGTCGTCGGTGAGCGTGAGCCGCCGCGTCCAGGCGGACCCGCCGGCGGCCGTCCGGTCGTCGGCGTAGACGGCGTAGATCGCATCGGCGCACGGGGGCTTCTCGCGCGTCGCGAGCGGACGCCCCGGCTCGCCCGCCGCGTCGCACGCCCCGTGGAGCGCGTCGCGCGCGGCCTGCGTGAGGACGGGGCTCGTGAGGCTCCAGTCGCGCCCCGGAGGCTGGAGAATCCCGTCGTGCGCGAGGATCCACGCCATCGTCGCGTCGCCGATGTCGTTGCGCATCATCGTGTTGTCCCAGTCGAAGGTCGCGACGGGCCGGTGCACCGGGTCGTACCCGGCGCTCGACGAGCCGAGCGCCGCCAGCAGGGCGTCGATGCGGGCGCGGTTCTCGGGCTTCCAGCCCGAGAGCGCGGGGTCGAGGAAGACCGCAGGAGTGGGCGGGCCGGGATGTGCCGCCGACGGCGCCGAGGGCACGGCGGCGGGCTCGCAGAACGCGAGCAAGGGCGCGAGCAGAGCGAGCACGGCTCGCCGAGCACGCGAGGCGGGGGAGGGGAGCCACCGGGCCGGGTTCATGAGCCACCGAGAACTAGCAGCGCCGGCCGGGCGGTTGAACGCCCGCGCGCCAGTCGGCTTCAGTGCTTCGCGATGAACTTGAACCCGGAAGGGGTCTTCACGAACGTCACCAGGCTCCCGCGCATGCTCGCCTGGCCGTTCTGCTCGAAGACGTACTGCACGAACGCAATGTCCACGTCCGCCTTCAGGTCCGAGTCGGACTGCGGATCGTGGTGCTCGGTCCGCATCACCTTCGCAGCGAGGACGCGCGCGTGCGCCTCGGTGAGCTCGCGGCAGCGTTGATCGAACGCGTCGCGCTGCTCGCTGTCCCAGTCCTTGCGGTCAACCTTCTTGTTCGTGAGGGCGCTCACCTCTTCGTAGGTGAGCGAGAGCGCCAGCCCGGCGGCGCGGTCGCACGCCGACCACGCTGCGCCGAGGCGCAGCGCCGCGTCCTCGGCCGGATCGGCGGTGCGAGGAGCGTCCGCAGAAGGGGACCGCGGCGATCCCGCGGTCGCGGTCGAGGTCACGGCCTGGGTCGGCGCGCCGGCCATCCCCGGTGTGGCCGCCGCCGGCAGGCTCGCCTGGGAGGGCAGCTCCGCCGAGGTCGGCGGCGAGGTGAACGAGGCCGGGGCCGCCGGAGGCCCTGCATGCGAACCCGACGATGGCGGAGGCGTCGAGCCGCCGCACGCCGCAGCCGCCAGCGGCGATGCCGCCGTGATGGCCACCACCGCCGCGACCCGCCGGAAGCTCACCGCCAGACGCCCGGATGCCAGAAGTAGTGCCCGGCAGCGACGAAAAGACGTGAAGCCTTCATGAGGACCCTCCGCGTGCTCGATGGAGCGGTCTCTTTTCGTAGCAGCGGAGGCTGCTCTACCGCAACGCCCAAGGACGGAGGGCCGGCGCTATGCGGAGCGGGAAACCGGATTCGAACCGGCGACATTCAGCTTGGGAAGCTGACGCTCTACCAACTGAGCTATTCCCGCGGAAAGGAGGCACGGACGTAGCACGGCTCGCCTCCGAAATAAACAACGGCCCGGGTGGCATTGAGGTCCACCCGGGCCGTCCGTCCCTGGCCCGCGGCCGGCGCTTCACCCGCGGGATGACCCCGCGCGGCTCCGCGACGGCACGAGCCTGACAGGCCCAGCGAAAGGGCACGTCACGCGGACGGAGAGCACGTGCGCATGTGCCTTGCGGCGCGCGGTAGGGCCGGTGAAGTACGGCCCTCGTGCTCTATCCGCCCGAGCTTCTACGACGTCTGCCCCTTCGGACTGGAGCCATAGGTACTTTGCATGACGGATTCCTCCTCCGGCGCGTGGCCGGCACTCGGTGGCTCGCGCATGAGGAACAAGCGCGGCCGGTAGCGAGCGTTTCTTTCGGGGTGCCGAGGCACTCGGGTTCGTGTCGCCGTACGCGACGGTGATCCGCCGCCGAACCATTCGGGGCCCGGGGGCCCGCACGGGACGCCTGACTCCCATGATAACACGCCCGGCCGCCGCGTCTTCCCGGTGCGGGTCGTGCCCCCCCCGCGGACTTGCCCGCCAGGCGGGCGCCCGCCAGGGGGAACCGGTAACGTGGCATGGAAATGACCCGCGGTTTCGCGACGCCCTGGGACACGCGGCTCTTCGCGCGCGCGGCGGCTGCGGCCGTGGTCGCGCTCGCGCTCGCGTGGCTCGTCACCACCGCGACCGACGAGGGGGGCGTGGCCTGGGGCGAGCGGGCGGGGCGCACGCTCCCGCTGGCTCCTCTCTGCGCCGCGGTCGGCGCATGGGCCGCGCTCGCGCCGGTCCGGGCTCGAGGCGAGGTCGTCGCGCTCGAGGCACTCGGCCGGTCGACCGCGCAAATCGCGGCCGCGGCCGTCTGCGGCGCGGCGGCCGTGGCGGTGCTCGCCGCGGCGGCCATCGCCGGCCTCCACGCGGTCGACGTCGCGGGCTTCTTCCCGACCGCGACCCACGCGAGCCGCTGGGCCTGGGTGGACGGCGCCTTCGTCGACGCCGCGCACGGCATCCGCGTCGGGGCAGACGGCGCCGCGGTGACCGTCGCGGTCGCGGTCGACCGCGCGCCGAGCGGCATCCCGCGCTTCGGACGCGCCTCCGCAGCGGTTGTCACCGCCCTCGCAGGCCTGGCGCTCCCGCTCCTTCTCGGCCGCACCCTCCTCGATCGTGCCCGCGCGTGGCCCGTCGTCGCGGCCTCGGCCGCCGCCATCGCCGCGAGCGTTCTCGCCTTCCAGGCGTCGGCCGCCGAGCGCCTCCCCGCGCTCGCCGCCGTGCTTCCCGCTGCGGCGCTGCTCGCCTTCGCCGTCCGGCGGTATCGTGCGTAGCCGATGACCGAGCTCGATCCGGATCGCGTGACGGCGTCGTGGGGCGCGGAGGGCGGCGCCTGGTCGATCCTCGTGCACGGAGGCGCGGGCGACGTGCCGGCCGAGCGCGTCGCGCGCCACGTCGAGGGCTGCCGTGCGGCCGCGCTGGCAGGGGCCGAGGTGCTGCGGGCGGGCGGCTCGGCGCTCGACGCCGTGGAGCGGGCGGTCGTGATGCTCGAGGACGATCCGTCGTTCAACGCGGGAACGGGCGCGTGCCTCGACGAGGACGGACGCATCGCGCTCGACGCGTCCATCATGGAGGGCTCGAAGCTCCGCGCCGGCGCCGTCTGCGCGATGCCCCCGTTCCTGCATCCCGTGTCCGTAGCGCGTGCGGTGCTCGACGACGGGCAGCACGTCCTCTACGCGGGCGAGGGCGCGGCGCGCTTCGCGGTCGGGCGCGGCTTCACGCCGTCGACGAACGAGGCGATGACGACCGAGATCGCCCGCGCGCGGTGGGAGGCCGCGCGCAGCAAGCCGGGCCACGACGGCTGGGCGGGCGGCACGGTGGGGGCGGTCGCGCGCGACGCGCGCGGCGTGGTCGCGGCAGCGACGAGCACGGGCGGCCGCATCAACAAGCGCGCGGGCCGGGTGGGGGACTCGCCGGTGCTCGGCGCAGGCAACTACGCCGACGACGACGGGGGCGCGTGCTCGCTGACGGGCGACGGAGAGGCGGTCCTCCGCCTCTGCCTCGCGAAGAGCGCGGTCGACCTGATGCGCGCATGGACGCACCCCGAGGAAGCCGCCCGCGCGGCCATCCGCCAGATGGCGCGCCGCTTGGGGGGCACGGGCGGCATCATCCTGGTCGACCGCGACGGCCGCCTGGGCTTCGCCCGCAACACCAAGACGATGACGTGGGCCGCCCTCGGCGAGCGGCTACCGGAGACTCTCGGCGGAGCGTGAGGGGGGCCGCGCGGGGTGCGCGCCCCGCCCGGTCAGCTCTCGGGCGCCTCGGGCGCGTTGCCGGCCTTGCGGTCGATCGCGTCCTGCATGCCATTGCGCAGGCGCGCCGCGCGCTTGATGCGCTTGGCCTTGAGCGGCGTGGCCAGCCACTCGTGACGCTTCCTCACGTTCCAGATTGCACGGTTCGCCATGTAGGGGCGCGCAGTATTGGCGAATCTGGTGCCACGTCAAGCACTTCGGGAGAGCGAGAGGGAGAAACAGGAAGATCAGAAGATCCGAAGGGGGGAGGGGGCGGAGAGCCTCTTGGGCGGGGAGTGATGCGGAGGAATGGTTGTGATCGCAATCACTTGTGACGATTCTCTCGCCCCGCGGCGGAGGGGGATGGCACCGTACGACGAGGATCGTGAGGGCAACCCGGCCAACCGCGCGTCTTCATTGCGATGAGCGGGCTACGACCCCCCTCTCACCCTTCGGATCTTCTGACCTTCCTGTTTCCTAACTCTCCCGTGAGGCGGTACCGGCGGGTCTCAATCGGGAACGGGGGTCAGCGCGATCTTGAGGACGATGGGGGCCTGGCCCTCTTCGGCGGTGACCTCCCTGTCCCACGGGAAGTAGCCGCCCGCCTTGACGGTGATGTGGTGGGTGCCGACCGGGAGCGCGACGCCGTGGGCCGCGACGAGGTCGAGCGACCCGACGGCCTCGTCGTCGATGACGACCGTCGCGTCGGCAGGGGTGCCGCTCATGCGGAGCGACACCTTGGGCTTCGCCGGGACGAGCGGCGGCCTGCAGGAGACGAGCGTCAGCGCGACCAGGCACCAGGCGACTCTCACGGGGGCGGTACCTACCACGACGCGGCGGCGGGGTGCTGCGGCGTGGGGGGGCTCGCTGCGACGGGCATGACCGGGGCGTCAGCCCTCGCAGCTCGCGCGCTGCGGAACCGGGCGAGAAGCACGGACGTCGAAACGCGGCGTGCTCCTTGCGTGAGGGCGCCTGTGCGCCGGTCGATGCTGGCAGCGTGCGTTGCGCTCGCCGTGTCGTGCTCCGCGTCCGCCGCCGCGGCCGCCGAGACCGACGTCGTCGAGGTGCCCGGGCGCGTGTTTCGCGGCACCGTCATCGAGGTTCGCGACCGCGTGCTCGTCCGCATGCGACTCGCCAACGGCGACGAGCTGACCATCCTCTGGTCGGACGTGCGTTCGCTCCGTCGGGCCGCGGGGGCCCCGCCGCTCGCCGTGCCCACGCCGCCTTCGTGGTCGCCGCCGCCACCGCCCATCTCGCGCTGGTACGGCGGCCAGACGCTCCTCGTCGACGCGGTCGCGGTGGGCGCTGCCCTCGTCGCTCTCGAGCCCGTCGCGATTCCCCTCTACCTCCTCGGCGCTCCCACCGTCCACGTCGTGCACGGCCACCCTGGGAGGGCCATAGGAAGCCTGCTCCTTCGCGCCGCGTTGCCCGTGGGGTTCGCCGCGGCCTTCATGGCGGCGTGGCCGTCGGGCGACTCGGCGGACCCGAAGGGCACGGGAGTGGCGGACAACGGCCCTCCCGAGGCGCTGGTGGGGGCGTTCATGGGAGCGGCCCTGGGCGTGGTGAGCGCGATCGCGATCGATGCCGCGGTCCTCGCGCGCGAGCCGATCGCCGCGGCTCCGGCGAAGGACTCGCCGGCCGCGCGCGCGCCGACCGTGGCGCCGCTCGTCATGCTGCGCACGGCGGGCGACGCGGGGCGAACGGGCTGGATCGGCGTGGGCGGCACCTTCTGAGGACCCGCTCCCGCGCTCCCGGCTGCGCACGCTCGGGGGGGGCGCACGCCTCCGGTCACTTCACGTGCGTGACTTCGAGCGCTTTCCCGTTCACCGTGATGGTGCAGCGGCCGTCGGTGCCGACGCCCTTCGAGGCTCCGTCGCCGCCGTCGAGCTTCACGTGAACCTCCACGGACTGGCCGCCGACGTCGGCGGTGCCGTGCAGCTCGCCGAGGCCGACCCACGACCAGGTGCGGTGCGCGATCTCGGTCCCGTCCCACGCCAGCGCGATGCCGCGCGTGACCTCGTTGCGGCTCACGACGACGGCGTGGCCTTCGTACTTCGCCTCCCAGCGCGTTCCCAGAAGTCCCATGGCCCGTCACGGTACGACCGAGCGGTCGACCGAGCAATCACCTCCTTGGGGGACATGGCGCCGAGGCACCGCGGGGATCGCCGCACCGCGGAGAAACCTTCGCGTCCTTCGAGGGCGGTTCGCTCGTTTCGGCGTGCGGTTCACTCGTCTCGCAGGGATCGTCGCGCGCCGCACGAGGGCGTCCTCCCGTGTCGCTCGGCGGGTGTCTCGCCTCGATGCGCCGTCCGATCGTCTCGCAGGGAATGCCGCTCGGTTCGAGGGGCAGTCGTCTCGTCTCGCGGGGTGCGCTGCTCGTTCGAGGATGCGGACATCAGGTCGAACCGTGCGGTCGCTTTGTCTGGACGTGACCGCCGCGCATCTCTCGACGCGGTCGTCGAATCTCGACGGGAGGACGGTTCGTCTCGACGCGCGGTCGTGGTTTCTCACCGGCGCGACCGCCTTCCTCGACGCGAGCCGTCCCCTTCGAAACGACAGCCCCGGATCGTACGACGAGCGGCCTTCCCCGCGAGAGGGGAGG
This sequence comes from Polyangiaceae bacterium, assembly GCA_036490515.1. Taxonomy (GTDB): domain Bacteria; phylum Myxococcota_A; class Polyangia; order Polyangiales; family Polyangiaceae; genus Palsa-1150. The sequence continues at coordinate 38,674 of DASXDU010000004.1, read as the reverse complement.
ACCGCCCGTCGCGATCCGGGGCTTCCCCCGTCACTTGACCAGCAGGACGTCGGCTGACTCCAGTCGCCGACGCCTTCCTTCGTGAGGGGTCGGTACCGGAAGAGCACCGTCGTCGCCACGGGGAGGCCGCTCATCACGGTGTGCGCCTGCAACGTCGGCTCGACCTCCGTCCACGCGCTCCGGCTGGTGCGCGCTCCACGCGAGGAAGAGCGCGAGGACGAGCTGCTCCGACGAGGCGAGGGAGGAGTGGCTCTCGGGTTCTGTTTCACCGCTGCCGCCGCGCATGGAAGCCACCCGCTCGCCCTCGCCCCAGGCGGCGCCGAACGACCCAGCACCGGGACTCGCACGCGGGGTGCGACTATTCTGCCGATCATGCGGTTGCTCGGGGTGGCGGTCATCCTGATGTCGTGCGCAAGCAGGTCCTCCAGCGCGCCGAGCGTGACCGCACACGACGCTGGTCCGCAGGACGCGGGCGCGCCGGATACAGATGAGCAGGACGCCTCCGTCTACATCGATCCGAGTTGCCCTGTGTCGTTCAGCAGCGGATGCCCTGGCTCCGTTTCCGACATCGAAGGCGGCGGCGGTTGCGCCCCCTTCTCCTGCCAAGGCCTCCCATCGACGTGCGCTCAGGACGTGACGTGCAGCTGCCTCCAAAGCGAGTTCTGCGTCGGCAGCGACCAGCCCCCTTCGTGCAAGTACACACGGGGTACCTTCGTGGTGATGTGCATCAACGATTGACCGGTCCCGCCGCGTGCTGGGCTTGGCGATGGCGTCGAGAACAGTCCGGCGGGCCCCGTTTGTGGTCTCATTCCCACTCGATCGTGCCGGGCGGCTTGCTCGTGATGTCGTAGACGACGCGGTTGATGCCTCTCACCTCGTTGCAGATGCGCGTCGACATCCGGGCGAGCGCCTCGTAGGGGAGCTTGGCCCAGTCGGCGGTCATGCCGTCGATGGATTGCACGGCGCGCACGGCGCACGTCTCCTCGTAGGTGCGCTCGTCGCCCTGGACGCCCACGGTCTTGACGGGGAGAAGGACGGCGAAGGCCTGCCACACGGTGTCGTAGAGGCCCGAGGACTTGAGCTCGTCGATGACGATGGCGTCGGCCGCGCGAAGGACGTCGAGGCGTTTCTCGGTGAGCTCGCCGAGGCAGCGGACGGCGAGGCCGGGGCCGGGGAAGGGGTGACGCCAGAGGAGGTCCTTCGGCATCCCGAGCTCCTCGCCGGCCGCGCGCACCTCGTCCTTGAAGAGCTCTCGCAGCGGCTCGATGAGCTTCAGGTTCATCTTCTCGGGGAGGCCGCCCACGTTGTGGTGGCTCTTGATGACGGCGCTCGGGCCCTTGAACGAGACGCTCTCGATGACGTCCGGGTAGAGCGTGCCCTGGACGAGCCACGTCGCGCCGGAGACCTTGCGCGCCTCCTCCTCGAAGACCTCGATGAAGACGCGGCCGATGATCTTGCGCTTCTGCTCGGGATCGGTGATGCCGCGCAGCGCCGAGAGGAACTTCTCGCGCGCGTCGACCGCGACGAGGCGGAGGTGGAAGCTCTCGCGGAACGTGGCGACGACCTGCTCGGCCTCGCCGAGGCGGAGAAGCCCGTTGTCGACGAAGATGCACGTGAGGCGTTCGCCGAGCGCCTTCTGGCAGAGGACCGCCGCGACCGACGAGTCGACGCCGCCCGAGAGGCCGCAGATGACGTGGTCGCCGTCGGCAACGCGCGCGCGCACGGCGGCCACCGCCTCGTCGGTGAAGGCGCCGGCGGTCCACGTGGGGGAGAGGCCCGCGACGTCGAAGAGGAAGGCGGCGAGGAGGTCGGACCCGCGCGGGGTGTGCACGACCTCGGGGTGGAACTGGACGCCATAGATGCGCTTGTCGGCGTTGCCGACGGCGCAGAAGGGCGTGTTGCCGCTGACGCCGATGGTCTGGAAGCCCGGCGGGAGGGCCGCGATGCGGTCGCCGTGGGACATCCAGACGTCGAGCGCCTCGCGCTTGGCGAAGCGGTGGAGGATGCCCTCGTTCTTCTCGACGACGACGCGGGCGTGGCCGTACTCGCGCGCGGCGGCGCGCTCGACCTTGCCCCCGAGCAGGTGCGCGATGAGCTGGAGGCCGTAGCAGATCCCGAGGATGGGGACGCCGAGCTCGAAGATGCGCGGATCGGTCGTCGGGGCGCCCTCGGCGTAGACGCTGGCGGGGCCGCCCGAGAGGATGATCGCGCGCGGGCTCATCGCGCGGATCTGGTCGAAGGGCAGCGTGCAGGGGTGGATCTCGCAGTAGACGCGCTGCTCGCGCACGCGGCGGGCGATGAGCTGCGTGTACTGCGCGCCGAAGTCGAGGATGAGGACCAGCTCGCGGGCGGGCATGCGTGCGTCCACGAAGTACCAGCCGGGGGAGGGGCGTCAAGCCGCGGGGGACCTCTTCCGCCGCGCCCACGCCAGGCCGAGCAGGGCGACCACGGCGCCCGCCGCCGCGCCGAGGGGAGCGCTGCTCCCCGCCATGGCCACGCCGCACCCGCCGCCCTCGAGGTACGCCGCGTCGTTCGCGCTGCCGTCGGCGCTGCCGTCGGCACCGCCACCGCCGTCGGTCCCGGCTTCGCCGCCCGAGCCGCCCTCGCCCGGGGTCGTCGCGTCCTTGCCTCCGCCGTCGCCGGCGCCCCCCTCGGGGCCGCCGCCGCCGCCGTCTTTCGGGCCGCTGTCCGCCCCACCGCCGTCGAACACGCCTCCGTCCGGCGCGCCCGCCGTGCACGTCCCGGTCGTCGGGTTGCAGATGGGCTGCGCGGGGTTCGTGCAGTCGCCGTTCACGGCGCAGCCGCCCTGCGGCACGCAGGTGCCGTCGACGCTGCACGCGCCCGACCGGCACACGATCGAAGCGAGCCCCGCGTCGGAGCCCGCATCGGCCTCGCTGCACGGGCCGTCGCCGTTCGCGTAGCCGCACTTGTTGTCCTTGATGTCGCAGACGCCGCTCGCGCAGACCAGCGCCGCAGCCTGCGGCGTGCACTCACCGTCGAGCGTGGGGCCGGTGTGCTTCGGATCGTTCGGGACGCTCGTCCCGTTCGCGAGCTTCGCGGTGCACGTCGCGGTCGCCTCGTCGCACCAGTCGCCGCCGGTGCAGTCGGCGTCCGTCTCGCAGCCGCCCTGCGGCTCGCACGTGCCGCCGACGCTGCACGCGCCGGACTGGCAGACGCTCCCGCCGTTGCCTGCGCCGCCGTCGCCGGGCGTGCACGGCCCGTCGCCGTTCGCGTAGCCGCACTCGTTGTTGCTCGCGTCGCAGACGCCGCTCGCGCAGACGAGCGCGCCGGCGGCCACCGTGCACGTGCCGTTCAGGACGGGCGTCACGTGCCCGGTGTCGGTCGGCATCGCCGTCCCGTTCGAGAGCTTCGGCGTGCACGTCGCCGTGCCGATGTCGCACCAGTCGCTTGCCGAGCAGTCGGCGTCGACGACGCACCCGCCGGACGGCTCGCAGACGCCGCTCGTGCTGCACGCGCCCGACCGGCACACCGTCCCGCCGGTCGCCACGGTGCACGGGCCGTCGCCGTTCGCGTAGCCGCAGTCGTCGTCCTTCGTGTCGCAGACGCCGCTCGTGCACGTGAGCGTGCCCACCTGCGCCGTGCACGTGCCGTTCAGCGTGGGGTTCGTGTGCTTGCCGTCGGTCGGCACCGGCGAGCCGTTGGCGACCTTCGCCGTGCAGGTGGAGGTCGTCTCGTCGCACCACTTGCCGCCGGTGCAGTCGGCGTCGACCTCGCAGCCGCCGGACGGCTCGCAGACGCCGCTCGTGCTGCACGCGCCCGAGCGGCACACGGTGCCGCCGGTGGCCACGGTGCACGGGCCGTCACCGTTCGCGTAGCCGCAGTCGTTGTCCTTCGTGTCGCAGACCGCCGCGACGCAGACGGCGGTGCCGACGGCCGCGGTGCAGGTGCCGGTGAGGGGCGGCGTATGCCCCGTGAGGGTCGGGACGGCGGTACCGTTCGCGAGCTTCGCGGTGCAGACGTTCGTCTGCGTGTTGCAGAACTGCGCCGCGGTGCACTGCGCGTCGGCCGTGCAGCCGACGACGTTGCCGGTGATGGTGACGATCTGGAGGCCGGTCGGCCCGTTGCCGGAGTTGACCGTGGTGAAGGCGAGCGTGTTCGCGCCCTCGACGAAGGGGCTGCCCGCAGGGACCGCGAAGGCCGCGGTGGACCCGTACGCGGGAGCGGCGCGCGTCGCGACGACGGTGCCGTTGAGCGAGAGCGAGACCGAGTCGTCGCCGGCCCACGTGCCCGAGAGCGTCGCCGTCGCCGGGTCGACGCCGGTCAGCGTGAAGATCGTCGTGTACGTGTAGACGCCGTTGTTGGCGCCCGTCGTGCTGGCCTGGATGCTGATCCACTCCGAGGTGGCCGTGTTTCCGGTCCAGGCGGCGTTCGGCGTGACGGTGATGGCCTTCGGCCCTGGGAAGGCGGGATCGTTGCTCGAGAGGACGTAGTGCGGATCGGTCGCGCCGATGGCGAGGGGCGTCCCCGTGCCGTCGACGCCCGTCGAGAAGAGCCCGGCGATGGCGAGATCGCTCGAGGTGGTGGCCACCGGCTCGGGCGCGCGGCTCGAGACCGTGCACGCGATGCTCGCTGCGAGCGCGACGAGCGAGACGGAACGAAAGACCCGCGAGCGGAACGACGTCTCCATGTACTTCCTCCGGTGCTCCTCGCGCGCGGCTACTTGCCCGCCTCGTCCTCGATGTGGAACTCGACGCGGCGGTTGTTCTGCCGACCCTGCGGCGTGTCGTTCGTGTCGACGGGCCGCTCCATACCGAAACCCTGGCTCGTCAGGCGCCCGGCGTCGATGCCGTGCTTCACCAGCCACGCGACGACCGACGCCGCGCGCTTCGTGCTCAGCGCCTTGTTCATCGCAGCCGCACCCACGTTGTCGGTGTGGCCCTCGATGCGCACGTGCTTGATGTCGGGGTGCTGCTCGAGCACCTGCTGGACGGCGGTGAGGATGCCGTTGCTCGCGGGGAGGATGGCCGCGCTTCCCGTTGCGAACTTCACCTGCTCGAGGATGACGATCTGCTTGCCGACGACGGCGGCGGCCGGGCAGCCGTTCTTCTTCGGATCGGCGTTGTGCGGGCCGGGCGCGTCGGGGCAGGCGTCCTGCTCGTTGGGGATGCCGTCCTTGTCGCGATCGGGATCCGGGCAGCCGTTGGTCTTCGGATCGTCGGTCTTGAGGCCGGGGACGTCGGGGCAGGCGTCGTCGGCGTCGAGGACGCCGTCGTGGTCACGGTCCGGCGGGCAGCCGTTGGTCTTCGGGTCGTCGGTCTTCACGCCGGCCACGTCGGGGCAGGCGTCGTCGGCGTCGGGGATGCCGTCCTTGTCGCGGTCGGGCGGCGGCGGGGGAGGAGGCGGCGGGGGCTCGGGCGCCGTCTCGGCGACGGGGGGCGGCGGCTCCGCGGGCGAGGAGACCCACTCGAGCGAGAGGAGGTAGCGGACGGAGGGCTCGCCGTACGCGCGCGTCAGGCCGGGGGCGACGCCGGCGCCGATGCGGATGTTGGAGCCCGCCGTGTAGTGCGCGCCGAGGAGGAGCTCGACGGGCGTCGTCTGCGTCGAGAAGGAGCTCGAGTTCGTGCTGGTCGAGCCGTAGACCTCGGGGCCGACGAGGAGCTTCTTCTCGAGCGTGCGGACGCCTGCGCTCGCGCCGAACGCGAACTCGCTCCCGAGGTCGGCCCCCGAGACGGTCGCGTTCAGGCCGCGGTAGTGGAAGCCGACGTGCGCGGCGTACGCGAACCAGTCGATCTGCCCGGCGACGAGGACGCGCGGGACCATCGCGTGGAAGCTCCCGTCGCCGAGGTAGTCGGCGCTGTTGCCCGTCGGCACGAAGAACTGCGCGCCGATGGCGACGCTGATGGGCCCTCCGTACTCGCCCGCGAGGCGCACGTCCGCCGAGAGGCGGAGATCGCCGACGCCGCCGGAGCTCACTCCAGGGAAGGTGACGCCGCCGCCCGTGCCGGTCGTGCCGGACTGCTGGGCGGCGATGGGGATGTCGATGCCGAGGCGCAGGCGCGTGAAGAGGGTGACCGAGCCGCCGGGGTGGAGGATCAGCTGGTCGTGCACCGGAACGGCGCGCGTCGAGCCGTCGGGGTTGTAGAGGACGAGCGGCCGCTCGGCGAGCTCGCCCACGATGCCGACGGCCGCGCCGGGATCGCCGCGCAGGTCGAGCGTGTCCTCGGAGAACCACTCGCTCCCGCGCTCGGACGGGTTGAAGCGGTCGAGCGCGAAGCCCGTGGTGGTCGTCTGCGCGGACGCTTCCCCTGCGAGGAGCAGCGTGGCGACGACCGGGAGGAGGAAGGAAGCGAGGTAGGAAGCTCGCACGGCTATCCCCGACGGTACAACGCGGTATCCTTTCGAGGAAGGTGGTTCCCGATCTCCGCATCCAGGTGGCCCGCGTCGGTTCGGTCGCTGTGCCTCTCCCGCGCTACCAGACGGACGGGGCCGCCGGCATGGACCTCCACGCGGCGCTCGCGGCGCCTCTCGAGGTGCCGCCGCTCGGGCGCGTGCGCGTGCCGACGGGCCTCGTCGTCGCCATCCCGGCGTCGTTCGAGGGGCAGGTGCGACCGCGGTCGGGTCTGGCGTGGAAGACGGGGCTCACCGTGCTCAACGCGCCGGGGACCATCGACAGCGACTACCGCGGCGAGGTGCAGGTGCTGCTCGTCAACCTGAGCGACGCGCCGGTCGTCCTCCAGCCCCTCGATCGCGTGGCGCAGCTCGTGATCGCGCCCGTCGCGCGCGCGGAGCTCGTCCTCGTCGTCGACGCCGGCGAAACGAAGCGAGGCACCGGCGGCCTCGGCTCGACCGGGTAGGAAGGGCGCCCACCTGGGCCACTAGGGCGCGAGGCGACCGAGCCAGCGGAGCGTCTCGCGGGCGACCTCACCGCGCTCGGCGTCGCACGCGACGACGTGGGCGCTGCGCTCGAAGATGCGAACGTCGACGTCGTGCGAGCCGAGGTGCTCGGCGAGCCAGGTCGCGTTCTTCCACGAACAGACGTGGTCCTGGCGGCCGTGGAGGACGAGGGTGGGGCACGTGATGCGCGGGACGAGCGCGCGCACGCGCGGCCCGGCGCGGTAAACCTCGTACGCGGCGCGGATCGGGTGGCGGTCGTACGTGACGAGGAGATCGAGCGCCGCGGGATCGACGGCGTCGCCGGCGAGGGGCTTGAGGAGGTAGGCGTCGGGGAGGGGCAGGTGAAGGCGCTGCCAGACGCCGAAGGGGACGCTCATGGGCGCGGTGAGGGTGAGCGCGCAGCCGAGCACGACGAGCCCCGCGAGGCCGGGAGGCTGCTCGCTCGCGAGCTCCATCGCGACGAGGCTGCCCATCGAGAAGCCGAGGAGCACGAAGCGGCCGTACCGCTCGTGCGCCAGCCGCATGCGGCTCCGCGCGCCCGCGAGCCAGGCATCGAAGGTCGCCGCCTGGAGCGCCTCGACGCGCGTCCCGTGCCCTGCGAGGAGGGCCGCGTCGACCGCGTACCCGGTGCCCGCGATCGAGTCGAGCAGCGGCCGGATCTCCGCCGCGGTGCCGCCGAACCCGTGGAACGCGACGACGCACGGCGCCTCGCCGTCCGCGAAGAGCTCGCGCTCCCCCGTCCCCATCATCCGCTGATGGCGGAGCGTCTGCGCGCGGTTCCGGAACACGCGGCTGCGTCAGCCCTCGCCGCGTTTGATCTGGTAGGCGCGGATCTTCTTGTGGAGGTTCGTCCGCTCGACGCCGAGCAGGATGGCCGTCCGCGAGATGTTCCAGTTGCTCATCTTGAGCGTGTCGACGATGTACTGGCGCTCGGTCCTCTCGCGGAACTCGCGCAGCGTCATGTGCGTGCCCGGAGTGGACGGGGAGGGGGCGCGCGCCTCGCCGGGACCGGGCGGATCGCCCTCGAGGGACTCGACGGGGTCGAGGGGCTGCGACGAGTCCCCCGCGGGGGCGTGAGCGTCGGGCTCCTCCTCGAAGGGGCTCGCGTGCGGGTCCTCGGGCAGGTCGGCGAAGGTCACGCGGTCGCCGGAGAGGATGGCGGTGCGCTCGACGACGTTCTTCAGCTCGCGCACGTTCCCGGGCCACTTGCGCGAGGCGAGGGCGGTCATGACGTCGTCGTCGATGGGCTTGGGGCGGATGCCGTTCTCCTGCGCGAACTGCTCCATGAAGGCGCCGGCGAGGCGGGGGATGTCCTCGACGCGCTCGCGCAGGGCGGGGCTGCGGATGGGGAACACGGCGAGACGGAAGAAGAGGTCGTCGCGGAACGTGCCGGCGTCGACGGCCTTGGCCAGGTCCTTGTTGGTGGCGGCGAGGACGCGGACGTCGACGTGGATGACGTGCTCGCTGCCGACGCGCGAGATCTCCCCCGACTGCACGGCGCGGAGCACCTTGGCCTGCGCCATGAGGTCCATGTCGCCGATCTCGTCGAGGAAGAGCGTCCCGCCGTGGGCCTGCTCGAAGAGGCCGCGGCGCTTCTGCTGCGCTCCCGTGAAGGCGCCCTTCTCGTGGCCGAACAGCTCACTCTCGATGAGCTCCCGCGGGATGGCGGCGCAGTTGACCTTCACGAACGGGCAGTCGGTGCGCGGCGACAGGCGGTGGATGGCGCGCGCGACGAGCTCCTTGCCGGTGCCGCTCTCGCCCGTGATGAGGACCGACGCGCGCGTGGGGGCGACCTTGTCGATCTCGTGGAAGATCTTCTGCATCGCCGCGCTCTGCCCGATCATCTCGAAGCGGGCGAGCTGCTGCTCGGTGACGCGCGCGAGCTCGCGCTGGGCCTTGGCGGCGTCGAGCACGTTGCGCACGCTGACGAGGACGCGCTCGCGGGCGACGGGCTTCTCGAAGAAGTCCCTCGCCCCGAGCTTGATGGCCATGACGGCGTCGTGCACCGTCGCGTGCCCGCTGATGACGATGATGGGCAGGTCCTTCGTCGCCTCGTCCGCGCGGACCTTCGCGAGCGCATCGAGGCCGCTCATGTCGGGCAGCTTGACGTCGAAGATGGCCAGGTCGACGGGCGTGTCGGGGCTGGCGAGCACGGCGAGCGCCTGCCCGGCGGTCTCGGCGCCGAGCACCTTGTACCCCTCGCCCTCGAGCACCAGCTGCAACGTGCGGCGGATGTTCTTCTCGTCGTCGACGACGAGGACGGTGCGCGGCGTCGGCGCAGCCGGGGCGGGGAAGGAATCGGCCATGGAGAGGTCGAACGCTAGCATGAGGGGTTCCTGGCTCGGCCGCGCCTAGCAAGAACCGTCCATCGCCAGATTCCGCGGGTTTACGGGCCCGCTCGGTGCGCGAAGCGCAGGAGGTGTGGCGCGGCGACGACAGCCCGAGGAACCCGATTCACGCCCCCGCCGTCCTCGATCGAGCGCCGCAACGCCTTCGAGCGAGACCGGCGGGTCAGACGCCCTTGGTCTCGAGGAACCGGATGTAGTTGCGCGCCTCGGTCGCGAGGGGGCTCTGGCCGTAGCCGCGGACCACCGCCTCGAAGGCCTGCCGGGCGTCCTGCCAGCGGTTCATCTTGAGGAACGTCGTACCGAGGAGGAGGAGGGCCTGGGCGCGCAGGCTGCCATCGGCGCTCGTGACGTTCGCCGCGTCCGCGTCGCCGTAGTTCTTGAGCGCGTACTGGATGCGTGCGACGGCGGCGTCGTAGTTGTCCTTCTTGAGGTAGAAGCGCGCCACGTAGAGCTCGTGGCGGACGAGGCGCCCGGTGACGTTGCCGAGGAGCTCGCGCATGTGGCCGGCCTGCTTCGCGTCCGGGTATTCCTCGAGGAAGCTCTTGAGCTCCTTGTACGCGTCGATGACGGCGGCCTGATCGCGCTCCTCGGACGCCGGCATGAGGAACGACTCGGGGATCTCGGCGTAGGTCGAGTCGACGATGCGCGAGCGCGCGTAGATCACGTCCTCCATGTCGGAGCGGTGCGCGTGGATGAAGTCCTTGTACTCGCGGATGGCGTCCGCGAACTTCTCCTGCTCGACGTCCGCGTCGGCGATGCGAAGCTCCGCCTGGCGCGCCCACTTCGAGTAGCTGTACTTGCGCTTCACCTCGCGCATCTCGGTCTGCGCCTCGAGCCAGTCGTGCGCGTTGAACGTGTCCATCGCGGAGTCGTAGGCGCGCTTTGCGTCCTCGGTGTACCCGAGGGCGCTCTTGGGCTGCTCGTTGCCGCACCCCGCGAGGACCAACACGGCAGGCGCGGCACATGCGGCCCACGTGGCCCACGCGGCCCACGTGGCCCAGGTGACGATGGCTGCGGACACGAACGCGGCGGGGCGCATCGGCCGCGGGACGCTAGTCGCTTACCGGTCGGCCCGCCAGCGAACGATGCGGCGCGGGGGAGGGGCCTCCTCCTCGTGGGCGTGCTTCCACGCGGACCGGACGAGGAGACGCGTCTTCTCTGCGAGCGCCGGCGGCGCTCCGGACTGGAGCTCGACCGACACCCCGCCGTCCTCGCCGAGCGTCGCGGCGACCTTGTACCGGTCGCTCGGCGTCACCACCTCGCCCTCGTACCGCCAGGGCGGCTGCAGCGCGCGCGCGCGCTCGACTTCGATCCGAACCCCGCTCTCCGGATGCCTGCCGACGATGCCCATGATCTCCTCCCCCGTGACGGAGCTCACTCTAGCAGCGAGGCGCCTCGTCGCGAGCAGCGTGGGACGCGCGGCGGGAGCCGCGAAGGGACCCACTTCTGTGCTAGACCCGCGCTTGCCATGCAGAAAAACCCGATCACCCCGGAGGGGGCCGCCAGGCTGCGCGAGGAGCTCATCCAGCTCAAGAGCGTGGAGCGTCCGGCGATCATCCAGGCGATCGCGACGGCGCGCGAGCACGGCGACCTCAGCGAGAACGCGGAGTACCACGCGGCGCGCGACCGGCAGTCGTTCATCGAGGGCCGCATCAAGCAGATCGAGCAGAACCTCGCGCTGGCGGAGGTCATCGACCCGTCGAAGCTCGCGGGGGACCGCGTCGCGTTCGGCGCGACGGTGAAGCTCTCGAACGGGGACACGGGCGAGGAGGCGACGTACCGCATCCTCGGCGCCGACGAGGCCGACCTCGCCAAGGGCAGCATCAGCATCACGAGCCCGCTGGCGCGCTCGCTCCTCGGCAAGGAGGTCGGCGACGAGGTGAAGGTCCGCATGCCCGGCGGCGACCGTACGTACGAAGTGCTCGAGATCGTCTTCGGGTAGCGCGTTGCGCGTCTTCTCGCGCATCGCGCGCGACGCGAAGGCATGGCTCGACGCGGCCCCACGGGCCGAGGCGCTCGCGGAGCTCGAGGGGCGTGCGCGGGCTGCCAGCGAAGCCGTGCCCGAGGCGCGACGCTCCGACTGGGAGAAGCTGCTCGCGGGGTTCGCGGCGGGCGAGGACGCGAAGAAGCGACGCAAGCGCGTCGAGGGGCTGATGCGGGCGTGCCGGCTGTTCGACCGCGAGGAGCGGGATCGTGAGCGGCGAGCCACGCCGCTGGCCTGGGAGGACCCGGTGGAGCAGGCCGACGGGGTGGGGCCTACGTCGCGCGAGAAGCTGGCGGCCTTCGGGGTGTCGTTCGCGGCGGACCTCGTCTGGACGCTCCCGGTGGGCTGGGACGATCTGCGCACGCCCGTCGGGGTGTCCGAGGCCCTGGCGTGCGCGGCCCGGGCCGAGGCGACGCTCGCGCCGGCGCCGCGGCAGTGCGTGGCGGGCCTCGTGAAGAGCGCGAGCATGGTGTTCATGCGGGGCAGGCGCGGCGTGCGCGTCGTGGTGGCCGACGCGGCGAGCCCCAAGACGTCGCTCGACGCATGGTGGTTCTTCGTCGCGCACGGCGTTCTCGCGCTGGCGCGCGAAGGGGCGCCGTGCCTGCTCGTGGGCCGCGTGCGGCTCCGGGCCGGCAAGCGGCCGATGCTCGCGCACCCGGACTTCCTCCGCGACGAACCGTCGACCCGCGCCATCCGACCCAGGTACCCCTCGCTCGGGATGACCCCCGGGATGCTCCGGCGCGCGGTCTCCGATGCGGTCGCGCGCGTGACCCCGCCGCCCGATCCGGTGCCTTCGGCCATCGTGGAGCGCGAGACGATGCCCGAGGCGGCACCCCTCCTTCGCGTGGTCCACGGCGCGTCGTTCGACGCCCCCCCGGACGCCGCGCGCCGGGCCCTCGCCGACCGCCTCGGCTGGGTCGAGGCGTTCACGCGCGTGTGGCAGCGGCTTCTTGCCGACGGCGCGGGAGGGAAGGGGAAAGCGCCCGTCCTGCGGCGCGACGAGGGGGTCGCCGCCCGCTTCGCCGATGCGCTGGGGTTCCCCCTGACGGGGGCGCAGAAGCGCGCGATCGACGCGGTCGCGCGCGATCTCGAGTCGCCCCTGCCGATGCGGCGGCTGCTCCTCGGCGACGTCGGGACGGGCAAGACGGCGGTGGCGCTGGCTGCCGCGGCGCAGTGCGTGGCGGCCGGCTTCCAGTGCGCGCTCCTCGTGCCGACGGGCGTCCTCGCCGATCAGTACATGGATGCGGCCGCGCCGCTCGTGAAGGCGATGGGGGCGCGCGTCGAGCGCGTGGTGGCCGGGATGCGCGCGGCCGAGCGGAGGGCTGCCCTCGAGGCGGTCGCGTCGGGCGCCGCGCACGTCGTGGTCGGGACCCACGCGCTCCTCCAGGAAGACGTCGCGTTCGCGCGGGTGGGGCTCGTCGTCGTGGACGAGCAGCAGCGCCTCGGCGTCGCGCAGCGGCTGACGCTCGTACGGCGCGGGGACGGCGTCCGACCGCACCTCCTCTCGCTCAGCGCGACCCCCATCCCCCGGACGATGGCCCTCGCGCTCCGGGGTGAGCTCGCCACGAGCCTCCTCGACGAGCGCCCTCGGGGGCGCGCGCCCGTCGAGACGCGCCTCTGCCCGCGGTCGAGCGCGGCGTCGTGGCTCGAGGCGATGCGCGCCGCGTGCACCCGCGGCGAGCGGGCGTTCTTCGTTTGCCCGCGCATCGACGACGACGAGGAGGAAGAGGAGCTCGGCGCGGTCGCGCACGCCGAGCGGCTCACGCGGGAGCTCGCCCCGGCGCGGGTCGCGGTGGTGCACGGGGCGATGCCGCCTGCGGAGCGCGCCCGGGCGATGCGAGCGTTCCGGCGCGGCGAGGCCCAGGTCCTCGTGGGAACGACCGTCGTCGAGGTGGGCATCGACGTCCCCGAGGCGACGCTCATGGTCGTGGACGCGGCCGAGCGGTTCGGCCTCGCGCAGCTCCACCAGCTGCGCGGGCGCGTGGGCCGCGGCGAGCGTCCTGGGTGCTGCGTCCTCGTCCACGACGAACCGCTCCAGGACCTCGCCCACCGTCGCCTGCAGACCCTCGCGGCGACGAGCGACGGCGGAGCGATCGCGCGGGCCGACCTCGAGCTCCGTGGGGCAGGGGACCTCGGCGGCACGCGCCAGTCGGGCATCGTCGAGGACTTCACCTGGCTCGATCCACGGGAGCCGCCCGCCTGGGTCGAGCGCGTCGACGGCGACGCCCGCGCCATCCTCGCGCGCGATCCGAAGCTCGAGGCGCCCGAGCATCGCGCCCTCGCCCTCGCGGTGCGCCGCTTCGCCGTGGCCATCGCGGTGCGCGAGGAGGCGGGATGACGTCCCGCCGGACGCTCGCCGGAGCGTGGCAAGACGTGGTCGCGATCGCCGGGGCCTGGGCGATCGCGGTGCTCGTGGAGTCGATGCTCGTCGTCCTCTTGTGGGGCCGCGAGTTCTCGGCCGCCTGGGAGATGGCGCAGGTGCGACGCGTCGCCGTTCCGCTCGCGGTGGCGGCGCTCGTGCCGGCGTCCGTCGTCCTCGCGGGGTGGTGGCGGGTCGCGCTCCACGCGGGCACCGGATCGCGCCTCGCCCGGCGGGCGCTCGCGGCGCTCGGCGCTCTCGCGGGGTGCGCGCTGGGGCTCGGGGTGTCGACGGGCCGTCACTTCGCGAACGTCGCCGTACGCGCGTCGTTCTGCGGCGTCCTCGCGCTGGCGGGCCTCGCCGTGGGCGCGCTCCTCGTGCCCCGGTTTGCCCGCCTCGCGTCGCGACCCGTTGCCCTGGCCCTCGCCGGCATGGTGGTAGCCGCGCTCGCGTGGGTGGCCGACGCAGGCGTGCTCCCGCGCCTCTACCCGGCGTTCCACGCGGCCCTCTTCGTGGCTTTCCTCTCGGGGGCCGGCGTCGCAGGCATAGGCGTGCGTCTCGCGTGGGAGGGGCCGCGGTGGGCGGCGCGCGCGGCCGTGGCAGTCGTGGCGGTCGCGGTCGTCGGCGCGTTCGCGTTCGCGCCGCACGCCGTGCGAGCCCTCGAGCGCCTCAGCAACCTTCGCATCGTCCTCGTCGAGCACGCCCCCGTACTCGGCCGCGTCGTCGTCCTGGTCGAAGCCCTGCACCCCGAGCCGGCGGAGCTCCCGCCCGGCGCGCCGTCGGTGGTGCGCGGCGAGATCGCCCAAGCGCTCGACTGGGCTGGCCACGACGTCGTGCTCGTCACCGTCGACGCCCTCCGCGCCGACCACGTGGGCGCCTACGGCTACGCGCGCGCGACGACACCGAACCTCGACGCGCTGGCCCGCGAGGGCACGCTCTTCGAGGACGCGTACTGCCCGACGCCGCACACGTCGTACTCGATCACGTCGATGATGACCGGCAAGTACCTCCGGCCGCTCCTGGCGCTCGGCCTCGGCGAGGACTCCGAGACGTGGGCGCAGGACCTCCGCCGCTACGGCTGGCGCACGGCCGCGTTCTACCCTCCGGCCGTCTTCTTCATCGACGAGGAGCGCTTCCCGCGGTTCGAGCGCGAGACGCTCGGCTTCGAGTACGCCAAGGTGGAGTTTGCCGATCCGGTCCTGCGCGAGCAACAGATCGCCGGGTACCTCGACGGGGCGCCTGCGGGGACGCCGCTCTTTCTCTGGGTGCACTTCTTCGAGCCGCACGAGCCGTACGTGATGCACGCGGAGCACCCGTTCGCGGGGGGCCGCTCCGCGGACGAGGACGCGTACGACAGCGAGGTGGCGACGGCCGACGACGGGATCGATCGCGTCGTGCGCCTGGTGCGGGCGCGACGGCCGGGCGCCGCGGTCATCGTCACGGCCGACCACGGCGAGGAGTTCGGCGACCACGGCGGGCGGTACCACGGCACGACGGTCTACGAGGAGCAGGTGCGCGTCCCGCTCGTGGTGGCGGGGCCCGGCGTGCGAGCCGGCGCGCACGTCGACACGGTGGTGCAGACGATCGATCTGCTGCCGACCGTGCTCTCGGCGCTCGGCATCCCGCGGCCCGCGCGGCTGCGGGGGCGGGACCTCGGGCCGGTGCTGCGTGGGGAGCCCGGAGCGCTCGACGCAGGCTTCGCGTTCGCCGAGACCGACGACTACGCGCTCGTCGCGGAGGGGCCCGACCGGCTCGTGTGCGAGCGACGGGCCTCGGCCTGCGCGCTCTACCGGCCGAAGGACGATCCGACGGAGCGAAAGGACCTCGCGCGCAGCGAGCCCGCGCGGTTCGACGCGATGCGGGGGGAGCTCCGCGCGGTCGAGCGCGACCACGGGCGCTTCGAGGGGGCAGGGGGGCCGGCCTGGCCCGAGGCGCTGCGTCGCGGGATGCAGGGCGACGCGGAGGCGGCGCTCGACGTGGCAGCGCTCCTCGACGACGCGAACGTCGTCATCCGCCGCAAGGCGGCCGAGGTCTGCTTCGGCCTGCACGCGCCGTCGACCGCGCCCCAGCTGCGGCGGGCGGTGGCACGTGACGAGGACGACGAAGTCCGGCGGTGGGCCGCGCTCGCGCTCGGGCGCATCCCGGACGAAGCGTTGCCGGCGTCCGTGAGGCCGCTGCTCGAGGACCCTTCGCGGGACTGGAGGCGGCGCGCGGCGCTCGCGCTCGGCGAACGAGGAGACGCGAGGGCATGCGACGAGCTGGCCGCGTGGTGGAGCGACGTCCTGCCGCCGCCGGGGCAGGGGAAGGCGGAGGGGGAACCCCCGCGGCTGACGATCGAGCTGCCCGCCGCCGAGGACCTCCTCGCAGCGACCGCGCGCGCGCGCTGCCGCTCGGCCGTCCCGTCGCTCCTCGCGGCGCTCGCCGACGTGCGCGCCCGTCCCTACGTCGCCGACGCGCTGGGCGCCCTGGGCGACGACCGCGCGCGCGGGCCCTTGCGGGAGCTGCTCGCCTCGGAGCCGTACGTGACGACGCGTCCGCGCGAGGCGAGGGCGCTCCTCGCCCTTCGAGCCGCCGACTGGGTGCCCGCGGCGGCAAGCGCGCCGCCCGCCGACGCGGCCGCCACCCTGGCGGCTTCCGCGGGGCCGTCCCGGCTCGTGGTGATGCTCTCCGACCCGTCCGCGGCCGTCGCGGCCAGGATGGACGGCGACCCGGTGACGGCGTGGGCGCCCGACGGGGCGGGGCAGGCGATCCGGATCGCCGACGTGCCCGGTCCGCCCGGGCAGGACGCCGGAGCCCGGCTGCAGCCGCGAGCACGCGTCGAGGTGCACGCCTCGAGCGGGGGTGTGGCGGCTTTCTGGCTGGTCCCGACCGGCCCGACTTGATTGAAACCCCGGGATGTCGCACATAGTCTCGCCGAACTCGAGGAGACCCCCCTTGCCCGACGACGAGAAGACGAAGGACGACCCGACGCCCGAGGCCGACGCGCACGCGCCGGCGGACGAGCCCGCGACCGGCGACGCAGCCGAAGGCGGGGAGAAGGCCGAGGCAGAGGACGAAAAGGTCGACGCCGGGGACAAGTTCAACCCGGGGGCCATCGCCGAGCGCATCGCCTCGATGGGCGAGGAGTCCGAGATCGACCGCATCGCCCGCGAGGAGGAGAAGAAGCTCCACGAGCGGAAGAAGGGCAAGAAGGGCAAGCGCGGGCTCGAGGCCGCCGCGTCCAAGCGGCTCGCGAAGATCGGCGAAGTGAAGGTCAAGCGCCCGTCGGCCCTGGCCGACGCGGTGGGCCCGGACACGGACCCGCTGATCGACCGGACGCTCCAGCTGTCGGAGTGGATCAAGCAGCACGCGCAGCTGTTCGGCGGCCTCGTCGCGGTGGCCGTGCTGGGAGCCCTCGGAGCGGTCGGCTACTTCTACTGGCAGGGCAAGCACGACGCGGACGCTTCGGCGCTGCTCTCGCAGGCCTACGCGGCCGAGCGCGGCCACATCTCCGACAAGGACGACGAGGACCCGGAGACGGAGGCGCGCACGTCGCTTCCGCTCTACCCGACCTACAAGACGGTGGATGCTCGCCGCGACGCCGCCCTGGCCAAGTACCGGGACGTCGAGTCGAAGTACTCGGGCACGGGGGCGGCGACGCTGGCACGCCTCGCCGAGGCGAGTCTCTTGCTCGACAAGAGCGACGGGAAGGGCGCGGCCGCCGCCTACGAGGAGGTGAAGGGCTCGGCCCTCGCGCAGGCGGACGCCGAGGTGCGCGGCCGGGCGATCGAGGGGACGGGCTTCGCCGCCGAGCTCCTCGCGCAGACGGACGCGGGCTCGAAGGACGCCCACCTCGATGCGGCGCTCGCCGCGTTCAAGCTGCTCGAGCAGGTGGACATGAAGGGCTTCAAGGAGCTCGCGCTCTACCACCAGGCGCGCGTCGAGGCGGCCAAGGGCGACAAGCCCAAGGCGGTCGAGCTGCTGAAGGATGCCTACAAGCGCGTGGCGGAGCCCGGCGAGACCCACCCGTTCCCGTACCTGGAGACGGTCATCGAGGACCGCCTGCGCGAGCTCGATCCGACGGCGCTGCCCCCGAAGGCGCCCCCGAAGGGCAACGGGCCGGGCGGCCTCGACATGAACGATCCGAAGATCCAGGAGCTCCTCCGGCAGCTCCAGCAGCAGGGCAAGCTGCCGAACGGCCCCGCGAGCCCACCGCAGTGAACGCCTGCACGGCCCGCAGGGGGTACGCGTCGTTCGCGTGGACCGTCACGCTCTGCGCGCTCGGCGGCCTGGCCGGCTGCGCGACGCTCGAGACGGCCGACGACGGCAACAACCCCGACAAGCCGCTCTGGTTCCACCGGCCCAACGGGGCGCTCCACGTCCTCTTCTCGCGGGAGCTCACGGCGTCGTCGCGCAGCGCGGGCGAGCCCTACGAGCGGGGGCGCGCCGAGATCGACCCCGCGAGCGACCGCGTCTTCGTCGGGTCGAGCGACCACGGGCTCTACGCGCTGCGGGCCCACGACGGGAGCACCATCTGGCGCTTCGAGACCCTCAACGCCGTCCAGTGCGAGCCGTACTACGACGCGGAGCTCGACGCCGTGTACTTCGGTTCGAACGACGGCGCGCTCTACGCGGTGCATGCCTCCGACGGGAAGCTCATCTGGCGCTTCGACAGCGGCGCCGAGATCGGCCGCCGCCCCGTGATCGACGGCGAGAAGATCTACTTCGCCAACGGGTCCGACAACCTGTTCGCGGTGGAGCGACGGACCGGCAAGCGGCTCTGGCACGTGCACCGCACCTCCGCCCTCGGCATGGAGGTGAGCGGATACGCCGGGCCTGCGTACGACTCGGGCATGGTGTTCTTCGCGTTCTCGGACGGGCACGTGGGGGCCTACGACGCGCGCGACGGCAGCGAGCGGTGGACCCCGGTGGACCTCTCGGCCGAGGCGGAGCAGACGCAGGGAGCGGAGGCGCTCCGCTACCTCGACGTGGACACCACCCCCGTGCCGGCCGACCTGGGCCAGCTCGGCAGGGTCGTCTTCGTCGCGAGCTACGCCGGCGGCATCTACGCCCTCGACGAGGAGCGCGGCGCGCCCGTCTGGAAGAACGAGAAGGCCCGCGGCGTGACGGAGCTCCAGCTCTGGAGCGAACGCACGCACCTGCCACTGCCCGGGAGCCCCGAGTTCGTGCCGGGGGGGCCGCCGGTCCCGCGGCGCGATCTCCTCATCGCGTCGAGCGGCGTCACCGGGCTCTGGGGGCTCGACCCGACCACCGGCCAGATGGTGTGGCGGGTGCCGGTGCCCGAGGGCGGCATCACGGCGGCGGCCCCCGTCGCGGGCGCGCTCCTGGTCGGCACCACCCAGTACGGCGCGTTCCTGCTTTCGCCGCGCAACGGCCGGCCCATCGACGGGATCGACCTCGGGAGCGGCTTCTCGCAGACGCCCGCCGCGTTTGGAAACCGGGCCTACATGATGACGAACGCCGGCACGCTCCTCGGGCTCCAGGTCGACGCCCCCCTGTAGGTCGATGTCGGGCGGCTAAGGGGCATTATGTGTCGTCGGAGGGGGATCGCAGGGGGGATCCCCGGAGCTCGCCGGCGGGTCGCCCCGGCTCACTGGCAGACGAAGCCGTCGAGCGGCGCGGGCACCGACGGCTTGTAGTCGACGTCGAAGAACAGGTGGCTCACGTCGCCGTACGCGACGAGGCGCGCGAGCGTGGTCTTGCCCTTGGTGAACGTCTCGGACGCGGGCTTCTTGTCGCCGGTCCCGTAGCCCTGGAACTGCAAGTTGTACGTGGCCGCCGACGGCACTGCCTTGATCGTGAACCGCCGGGTCCCGGCAGCGCCGTTCACGGTGAGCGTCCCGGCCATCGAGCCGTTGTCGTACTGGGCGACGAACGTCGTCGTGGCCGTGCCCGTCGAGCAGCGTGTCGACCCCGCGGGTGCAGGCCCGTCCGCGGGACCCGGCCCGCCGGCGTGGACCGCGCGTGCCCCGGCGACGAGGACGAGGCTCACGGCCAGCCCCAGGCCCACCAGGACGGCCAACCGCGAGCCGGCGGCCGTCATCGCGACTCCGCCGCGGCGGCGGCCCCGATGCCGGCCGTCACCAGCCTGGAGGCCTCGTCGCTCGCGATGCACCAGAGCTGGTGCGACGCGCGCGTCGCCCCGACGTAGAGCGCGTGCCGTGCCTGCGGCGTCGCCGGGTAGCTCGCCGCGGTCGTCTCGAGCAGCACCACCTCGTCGAACTCGAGGCCCTTGGTCTGGCGCACGTCCGTCACGTCCACGCCGGGGTCCCACGAGAAGTCCTGCCTGGCCACGCGCCGCACGTTCGGCACCTCGGCCCGCTCGAGCCCCTCGTAGTAGAGCTCCGCCTGCTGGGGGAACCGCGCCACGAGCGCCACGTTCGCGTCCGGCTCGTCGCGGGCCAGCTGCTTCAGCACGTCGGCCAGCCACGCCACCGATTCGCCCGGCGTCGCGAACGAGAAGAGCTCCACCGGCGGGCCCTGGCGCGTGGTCACGGGCACCTCGTCGTGCGCGAGCGGCCCGAGGACCGAGCGCGCGAACTCCGTGATCTCCGCCGTCGACCGGTAGCTCACCTTGAGCGGCTCGATCGTCGTGTGGGGCACGCCGAGGCCGTCGAGGAGCCCGTTCCAGTCGAACTCCCCCCGGTCGTCGCCCTCGTCGAGCATCCGCTGCGCGACGTCTCCCGCCAGCGTGATGCAGCGCTCGTTGCCCGTCAGCTCCATCAGCACGCGGAGCTCCACCGGGCTCGCGTCCTGCACCTCGTCGACGAACGCGTGCGCGAAGCGGATCGCCTTCCCCTCGCCGTCGACGAGCGGCCCGCGCAGGACCTGCCAGCACCGCAGGAGCAGCGCCCGGTCCTCGGCGTCGATGCGCGGCTCCTCGCCGTCGCGTTCTCCGTCCGCCCGCAGGCGCGCCTGCCGGAGGCACCACGCGTGCACCTGATCGAGCTGCCCCGGCCCGAACCCGGCGACCCCCTCGAACGTCTGCCCGAGGAGCTCGCGCGACGTCAGGATCTCGTCCCAGAGCCCCGTCACGCCCCGCGTCTCGTGCCGGAGCTGCGCCCCGAGCTGCTGGAGCGCGTCCTTCGTCACGCCCGGCAGCGCATCCCCGCGCGGCACGCCCGCGAGCTGGCGCTTGCCCGCCATCCACGCCGCGAGGACCGACACCCGGGCGTCCGGCGGCGTCCCGGCGCCGCCGCCCGTGGCCTCCCACGCGCGGACCACGGTCGCGCCCTCGGGCCACTTCTCCATCGCCGCGCGCAGCCGCCGGTCGACCCCCTCGTCGACGCTCGCCGCGAGCCTCTCGATGGCCCGCAGCATGGCCGCGTGGGACTTGGCGCGCGACACCACGGGCGGGGTCTCTTCGCTGGCCTTCGTGGGCAGCTTGGGGAACGTCAGGGCCGTGAGGCGCGCCGCGAACCGCGCGAACGTCGTCACGGGCACGCCCTCGACGCCGAGCGACGGCAGGACCCGCGACACGTAGTGGATGAGCGCGTCGTTCGGGACGACGACCACCATCTTCTCCGGGCGGAACCGCTGCGGCTCGGCGAACGCCAGGTACGCCACGCGATGGAGGCCCACCGTCGTCTTGCCGCTGCCGGCGCTGCCCTGGATGGCCACGAGGCCGCTCGTCTCGCGCGCGATGAGCGCGAACTGCTTCTCGTCGAGCATCGCCGCGATGGCCGGCAGGTGCTTGTCCTGGCGGATCTGCCCGTCGGCCCCCACGCCGAGGCGCGCCCCCTGCGCGACCCCGTGGCGCGCAGCCCAGCGCTTCTCGGTCTCGAGCTTCGCCGCGCTCACGCCGATGGTCTTCCACCGCCCGTCCCGGCCGCGTACGTACGCGCCCTGTGGAGACGACACGCGCACGAGCTCACCGCCGACGATGCTCACCCCGCGCCGCACGACCATCGAGCCCTCGATGATGCGGTCACCGAGCTCCTCCTCGTAGTCGTCGCCCTCGCCGTAGCGGTAGTAGAGGCGGCTCACCGGGGCGTGCCGCCAGTCGACGATGCGGATCCCCTCCCCCGAGTCGACGTACGAACGCGCCCCGATGAGGACGTCCCGCCGGCGCACCGGAGGCCCGCCCGCGCGCCGCTCCCGAGGCGGCACCGTCTCCTCGAGGCGCATGTGGCCGAAGTACGGGGTCGCCCTGTCGACCGTCCCGCTGATGCTGCGCCCGCGCTGCCCGCGCAGGGCCGCGAGGTGGTGCATCTGCTCGAAGAGGGCCGGCAGGTCCTCGGGCTTGGCCACGGCCACGTCGTCGCGCAGCTCGAGCATCCGCTCCTCGTCGAGCGCCCTGCCCCGCGCCGCCGACACGTCCGTGCCCGCGCTCGCCTCGAGCGCCCGCTGCACCGTGGCCAGGAGCTTCAGCTCCTCGCGCACGACGCGCGCCCCCTCGACGTCGTCCTCGAGGCCGGGGATCGAGTCGACGGGTGCGGCTGAGACGGGATGGGTCGATTGCACGGCGAAGGGAGGTATCTGAGTCGACTGGGCGCCGCTGTCAACGGCGGTCAGGCGAGCCGCCCCCCTTCAGAGGATGAACTGGTCGCCCAGCGCGCAGACGGTCAGGTTGAGGCCCTTGAGGCGGGCACACTCGCGCTCGACCGTGGCCTGGAACGTCGGCTTGATGTGGTAGAGGAGCGTCGGGAGCTCGCGGGCCGCGGCGCCGAGCTTCTTCATGTCCTTGCCGAGCGTCTCGGGCGTGTGGTGGCCGCTCGCGCGGGCCAGGGCGTGCTCCGCGTTGGGGAAGCTCACCTCCATGAGGAGGGCCTTGAGCCCCTCGGTCTCGCGAAGGACCTCCCACAGGCGGTCGGTCGGCCCGGTGTCGCCGCTGTACGCGAGGACGCCGTCCTTGCCGCGCACCGTGAAGGCGCACGTGTCGATCGTGTGGCTCACCTCGACGGCGTTCACCTCGTACCCCGCGATGACGACGCGCTTCTCGGGCTTGAGCTCGAGGTACTTGATGGCCGCCTTCTTCACGGACGGCAGGCGCGAGAAGTCCGGCCAGAGCAGATCGTTGAAGAAGTGCTTCTGGAGCACGCGGATGGTCGCCTTCGTCCCGGCGACGACGAGCGGCGCGGCGCCGTTCTGCAGGCGGTTGTCGGCGATGGTCGCGAGGTCGCGCACGTGGTCGAGGTGCGCGTGGCTGACGAGGACGGCGTCGAGCGCGCACTGCGCGTCGAGCTCCATCCCGCTCGTCAGCGAGCCGGCGTCGATGGCGATGCGCTCGTCGAGCACGAACGCGCTCGTCCTGTGCTTCGGGGTCTCGCCGCCGTGGCAGCCGATGACGCGGAGGTCCACGTTCGCCCTGCCCTATCCCTCGAACCTGCGAGGCATCTCGAGGAACTCCATGAACTCGAGGAGGCGCGGCAGGTCCATCACGACGATGACCCCCGACTCCTCCTCCTCGGTCGCGATGTGCAGGCGGCCGAGGCGCGACATGACGTCGTGCACCTGCGCGTCCTCCACGCCGACCTCGCTCGCCAGATTGGCCGCCGTCACGTGGAGGCGGACGCCGAGCCCCGAGTCCTCGCCGAACGACTCCGCCTGGCGCTTCAGCCCGAGCAGCACGCGGGCCTTCGGGTCGGGGTTCATCAGGAGCTGGATCATCTCGTCGGCGCCGTCGAGCCGGCGCGCCAGCTTCTTCACGAGGCGCAGCGCGATCTCGGTGTTCGTCGCGATCATCTGCTCGAGGGTCGCCGCGTCGATGACGAGGAGCTTCGCGTCCTCGATCGCCACGGCCGTGGCGGTGCGGGGCTTGTCGTTGAGGATGGCCATCTCGCCCACGAACTCACCCCGCCCCAGCGTCGCGAGCGGCCGGTCGACGTCACCCACCCGCTTGAGGATCTGCACGACCCCCGACTGGATGACGAACATCTCCTCGCCGCGCTCCCCCTCTCGGAAGAGCACCGCGCCGGCCAGGTACTCGCGCCCGAAGCGCGTGAAGAGCGGATCGGACATGCCCTCTGGCATCAAGACTAGGGCATAAGCGCCGCCCGTCACAAAGAACCGGAGGCCGGCAGGGTCGCCCCTACCGGCCTCGGTCCGTCACGGCAGCGCCGCGGAGCGCCAGGCTCCGCGCGCCCCGCGGGCGTCGCTCGACCTCAGTCCATGTCGAAGTCGTCGCCGCCCATGCCTCCCATGCCGCCCATACCCCCCATCCCTCCCATGCCGCCCATCCCACCCATGCCGCCCATGCCCCCCATGCCGCCGCCGCCGCCGCCCGCCTTCTCCTTCTTGGGCTTGTCGGCGATGGCCGCCTCGGTCGTGAGCATCATGGCCGACACGCTGGCCGCGTGCTCGAGCGCCATGCGGACCACCTTGGCCGGGTCGATGACGCCGGCCTTGAGGAGATCCTCGAACGTGTCGGTCGCCGCGTTGAACCCGAACGAGCCCTTGCCCGCGCGGACCTTCTCGACCACCACCGAGCCCTCGGCGCCCGCGTTCTTCGCGATCTGCCGGAGGGGCTCCTCGCACGCGCGGCGTACCAGCCGCACGCCCGTCGCCTCGTCGCCCTGGAGCTTCAGCTCGTCGAGCACCGCCGACGCGCGCAGCAGCGCCACGCCGCCGCCGGCCACGATGCCCTCCTCCACCGCCGCGCGGGTCGCGTGGAGCGCGTCCTCGACGCGGGCCTTCTTCTCCTTCATCTCGGTCTCGGTGTGGGCGCCGACCTTGACCACGGCCACTCCGCCCGCGAGCTTCGCCAGGCGCTCCTGGAGCTTCTCCTTGTCGTAGTCGCTCGTCGACTTGTCGATCTCCTTGCGGATGGCCTCGATGCGGCCCTTGATCTGCTTGGAGTCGCCGGAGCCGTCGATGATCGTCGTGTTGTCCTTGTCGATCTTGACGCGCTTGGCGCGGCCGAGGTCCTTCACCGTGAAGCTCTCGAGCTTGATGCCGAGGTCCTCGCTCACGACCTGACCGCCGGTCAGCGTGGCGACGTCCTTGAGCATCTCCTTGCGGCGATCGCCGTACCCGGGCGCCTTCACCGCGGCGACCTTGAGCAGGCCGCGGAGCTTGTTGACGACGAGCGTCGCGAGCGCCTCGCCCTCGACGTCCTCGGCGATGACCAGCAGCGGCCGGCCGTCGCGCGCCACCGCCTCGAGCAGCGGCAGCATGTCGTGGAGGCTCGAGATCTTCTTCTCGCTGATGAGGATGTACGGCTCGTCGAGCTCGACGATCATCTTGTCCTGCGCCGTCACGAAGTACGGGCTCAGGTAGCCGCGGTCGAACTGCATGCCCTCGACGACCTCGAGCTTGGACTCCATGCCCTTGGCCTCTTCGACCGTGATGACGCCTTCCTTGCCGACCTTCTCCATGGCGTCGGCGAGCATGTTGCCGATCTCGGTGTCGCCGTTGGCGCTGATCGTCCCGACCTGGGCGATCGTGCCCTTGTCCTTGGTCGGCGTGGAGGCCTTCTTCACCGCCGCGACGACGGCCGCCACGGCCGCGTCGATGCCGCGCTTCAGGTCCATCGGGTTGGTCCCGGCCTCGACCAGCTTGAGGCCCTCGGAGAAGATCGACTGCGCGAGCACGGTCGCCGTCGTCGTCCCGTCACCGGCCTTGTCGCTCGTCTTGCTCGCGACCTCGCGCACCATCTGCGCGCCCATGTTCTCGAGCTTCCCGGCCAGCTCGATCTCCTTGGCGACGGTGACGCCGTCCTTGGTGACCACGGGCGAGCCGTAGCTCTTCTCGATGACGACGTTGCGGCCCTTGGGGCCGAGGGTGACCTTCACGGCGTTCGCGAGGCGGTTGACGCCCTCGAGGATCCCGTGGCGTGCGTTGCGGCTGTAGGCAATCTGCTTGGCGGACATGGCTCTTTGCGCTTTCTTTCGGAGGATCAGCCGAGGATGGCGAGGACGTCTTCCTCGCCGAGGATCACGTGCTCGACGCCGTCGAGCTTCACCTCGGTGCCCGAGTACTTGCCGAGGAGGATGCGGTCGCCGGCCTTGACCTCGACCGCGCGGACCTTGCCGTTCTTCTGCGTCTTGCCGTTGCCCACGGCGACGACGACGGCTTCGACCGGCTTCTCCTTCGCCGTGTCGGGGATGATGATGCCCCCCTTGGACTTCTCTTCGTGCTCGACGCGCTTGACGAGGATGCGGTCTGCGAGCGGACGGAATTTCATGCGGGGTCTCCCCTGTCGTGGGTGCTGGGTGCTGGGTGCGGTGGCGCTGGCACTCGAGAGACCCGAGCGCCAGCGGCGCGGAACGTAAGCGCATTGGGGCGGAGGTCAAGGCCCAACGCGCACCCTTGCGCACCGAAGCGACACGAACGCGGCCAGCGCGGCCAGCGCGGCAAACGCGAAAGAGCGCGCTGCGTCCCCGGATCGGCCCGACAGGTGCTTGACAAGGCTGCGCGGGCGAATACTGTTCGCCCTCCCGAACGCCCGCGGTTGCTGGCGGTCGGGGTGAGACTTTCCCTGTAGTTTCAGGTGTCTTTGGGGGATCGTCTAACGGCAGGACAGCAGATTCTGGCTCTGCTTATCAAGGTTCGAATCCTTGTCCCCCAGCTAGTGCTCTGCCAGAGAGCACCGTGACTTTGCTTCTGTTTTCGGCCCCATCGTCTAGCGGTTAGGACATCGGCCTCTCACGTCGGTAACACGGGTTCAATTCCCGTTGGGGTCGCCCCTGTTTGCACGCTGTGAGAGGCGTGCAAACGCTGCCAACGGTCATTTGCCAGTCCTGTACTCGTCCACTTCGCTCGGCCTCGAAGACTCGGCCGGCTTCGTGGATTCGTACAGGACAGGTCAATTCCCGTACACGCTTGGCCCCTGGGAGAGGGCGGTCGGTCCACGTGGGTAGGGGCTTGCCCGGGGTTTGATCGAACCGGTCCGCTACCGCGCGTGCGTTCGCGATGGGAGCGGGCGGCCTTTCCTCGTCGGGAGGGTCGCCGTGACGATCCACGCGGAGGCGGCGATCGCCACGGCGTAGACGAGCATTCCCCACTGGACGCGGTCGGTGGGGGCGGCGATGACGGCCGGGATGTGGGAGAAGACGACGAAGGCGGTGATCTGGGCGGCCTCGAGGGTGGCGGCGAGGAGCGGGACGACGCCGAAGAGGATGGCGAGGCCCGCGGCGACGTGGCCGGCGCCGGTGAGGTAGACCCAGTCGATCCGGAGGGGGAACCAGGTCGGGACGTAGTCGGTGGCGCCCTGGGCGTCGGCGAAGTGGGCGAGGCCGACGAGGGGGACGCCGAGGGCGAAGATGCGCCGCGCGAGGGTGACGCCGGGCTCGCCGACGAGGCGAGCGCGCGATGTGGCGGGACGTGATGCGGCGGGAGCGTACGAACGCGCGAAGAGGATCCACGCGCCCGCCAGGACCGCCATGTTCAGGCCGCAGCCCTCCCAGGCGCCCATGACCGACGCGTGCGTGGCGGTCGTCGGCGCGTTGAGCAGGAGCAGCCACACGAGGAAGTCCGCCGTGAGGACGAGCGCGGCGAGGCGCGTGAGCCTGGGGACGAGGCGCGCGCGCTCCGGGGCGAGGAGCGCCAGGCCCGCGGCGACGAGGAGCGAACCCGACACGTACGCGAGCGCACGGTGCAGCGGGATCCACCGGGGGACGGGCTGGAAGACGGCGCCCAGATCGCCCGCCGCGACGACCATCCCTCCGACGGCGGCGGCGGCCACGCCGTAGACGAGGCGAGCGGCGTCGACGACGCGCGCGCGTGACGCCGTGCCAGTGGCCGTGCCAGTGGCCGAGGACGCGGCCGCGGCCGCGGCCGCGGCAGTGAGAGCGGGGTCGCCGGGAGGTGCGATGGGCGCGGGCACGGCTCTTCCTGGACGACACGCTACGCCGGGGCGGGGGCGAGTCCAGAGTCCCGGACGACCGCCCGCGGCGATGGTAGAAGGGCCACCATGCGCGCAATCGGGGGCCGAATCCTGGCCGGGGCCGTGTCGCTCGTGCTGCTCGCCTTCGCGTCGCAGGACTGCGGGAGCAAGAGCCCGCCGGTGCTGGCGACGGGCTGCCAGCTCGACAGCGACTGCAACGCGAACCTCATCTGCGTCTACGGGCGCTGCCACGTGGCCTGCGTCGAGTCGCGCGACTGCTCGGCGGGCGCGATGTGCATCCCGCCCGGCGTGTGCGAGCTGCCCGCCGAGGAGAAGTGCTCCGAGACCCTCCCCTGCGTGGTCGGCCTCACGTGCGCCGGCGACCAGTGCCTCGCGGCCTGCTACCCGGGCGTCCCCGCGGGGCAGCCCGGCGGGTGCCTCCAGGGCCAGACGTGCACGGCGGTGCAGGGCGCGGCGACGGCCGTCTGCGAGGACCCGGGCGACGGCGGCGTGCCCGAGTCCGGCCCGGGGGACGGCGGCACCGACGGCGCGGGCAACGACGGTGGAACCGAGGGCGGCGGCACGGACGGCGCGCCCTTCGACGCGGGCGACGCGGGCGCGTGCAGCGCTCCCGACGCCGGGCCGACCACGTTCTCCTGCCCCGGAAGCCTCGCCGTGGGCCGCATCGCGCCCGCCGCGGGTCCCCTCCCCGGCGGCACGGTGCTCGTCGCGGGCGGCTGGAACGCGACCGGCAACGCGCTCCTCTCGGCCGAGGT
Organism: Polyangiaceae bacterium; assembly: GCA_036490515.1. Classification (GTDB taxonomy): domain Bacteria; phylum Myxococcota_A; class Polyangia; order Polyangiales; family Polyangiaceae; genus Palsa-1150. The sequence goes on along the minus strand of DASXDU010000004.1, from coordinate 10,587 downwards.
CTTCGATCCCGCGACCGGCCAGTCCACGCCCACCGGCCCCATGGCGCACGACCACCTCTGGGGCGGATGGGGCGGCGTCATGCCCTCGGCGGGCGGCGGCAAGCTCCTCGCGGCCGGCGGCATCGACTCGACGGGCGCGCTCGTGGCCACCGCCGAGATCTACGATCCCGTGAGCGGCGACTTCACCCCCGCCGGCACGATGCCGACGCCCGTCATCTCGCTCTTCCCCATCACCCTGGGCGACGGCAGCACGCTCTACATCGGCGGCTGGAACTCGGTCGTCGTCGCGCCCCCCACGCCGGGCTGGCAGTACAACGGCAGCGGCACGGGCGTCGTGCAGCGCTACACGCCCGGCGGGAGCTTCGCCACGACCGGGCCCCTCGCCGAGAACCGCTTGAACGGGTGCGACGTGCTCCTGCCGAGCGGCAAGGTCCTCACGATCGGCGGCGCCACCGGCCCCTCGAGCTTCGAGACGAACATCGAGCAGTACGACCCGACCGGCGGCGCCTGGACGACCGTCGGCACCCTCTCGACCCCCTCGTGCGCGTTCGCCTTCGCCCTCCCCGGCACGACGAAGGTCCTCATGACGGGCACCGGCGGGTCCCCCGACGCGCAGCTCCTCGACACGGGCACCTTCGCCGTCTCGCCCACGACCGGCGCGCCCGCCGGCTGGCAGGCGATCTACACGCAGCTCCCGAACGGCGACGTCCTCGGCGTCAGCGGCACCATCGGCGGCGTCGACGCCCGCAGCGCGTACGTCTTCCACGCCTCGACGGGCGCGTGGACGCAGGTCGCCGACGTCCCCTCGGTGCACGGCACCGCGTTCGTCCTCGTGCCTCTCACGACGGGCAGCATCGCCATCGTCGGCGGCTCCGACGCCTCGAGCGCGGCCACGACGAACGTGGAGATCTACCACCCGTAGGGCCGCGGGGCCGCGGCGAGGGCCCGGGCCCGGGCTGACCCGACCTACGCGACGCCGACCTCGATGGGGCTCCCGAAGCGGACGCCCATGCCGCGCGTGCTGCGCCAGGCGACGCGGCCGTGCACGAGGACCGCGCTCCCGCCCAGCGTGAAGTGCATCACGACCGGGCTCCCCATCGGCAGCGGCGCCGACGTGCTGAGGAAGACGCCCCCCTCGGAGACGTCGTCGGTCGTCGACACGCGGTGCACCTCGCTGCCGAACCTGTGCCAGTCGACGGTCAGGCTGCGGCGGTCGCGCTCGTACGCGCGGCGCCAGAGGAGCGACGTGAAGGGCCGGCGGAGGACGCGGAGCATGCGCATGGCCGCCATCGCATCGCAGGGCGCCGGGGCGGGCCAAGTTCCGGCGCGGCCGGAGCAGGCCCCGCGGCAGACGGGTTGCCTGGCGAGCGCGGGCGCGTATCCTGCGCGCCGTGAGCGACTGCGCCGTCATCGTCTGCGCCCTCGACGCCACCGCGATCGACGCCCCCGCACGCGCCGCCGCGGCCCGGGCATGGCTCCTCGAGCGCGGCGTCGTCGCGCCCAACCCGGCCCCCGGCGACGTCGCCCAGCCGAGCGAGTTCCTCGCCGGCCCCCGCGCCATCGAGATCGCGTCGGGCTTCTACGACGAGTCGAACCGCTCCATGGCCAACAACGGCGTCGACGTCCTCTGCGCGCGCGCCGTCCACCACCCCGTCGCCAACTACGAGCTACCCCGCTGCCCCGCGTGCGACGTCGCCGCCGAGGACGCGGCCGATCTCTTCCCCGACTGGCTCGAGGGCGACGAGCCCGTCGTCACGTGCACCGCCTGCGGCAAGGCCTTCCCCCTCGGCGACTGGCCCGGCCAGTTCAACGGCTACGTCGCCGAGATCGCCGTCCGCTTCAACAACTGGCACGGCCTGTCCGACGGGTTCCTCGCCGAGCTGGGCACCGTGCTGGGGGCGCGGTGGCGGGTGGTTCACGAGCATCTGTGATGGTCGCGCGGGGGCTGCGCTCGCCCTCTACGGCGCGACGCACTCCGCCCAGGTCACCTGGTTCCCGTAGATGCTGTACCCGAGGTACGCGGGCATCCCGCCGTCGCACGCGTCCTCGAGCGACGCGTCGGAGCATGCGGCGGACACGATGCCCGCGTCGGGGGGCGCCTGACCAATCGGCCCCTCACTCGGATACGGTGCCGCGTCTGGCGCGAGCCACACGACGCATGTCTCGTGCGGCGGACAGTAGAGGCCCGCGTCCGTCGCGCGGTCCGGACAGCGCAGACTCGCGTCGACGTCCGGCACCGCGACGTCGGCCACCCCTGCGTCGTGGTTTGTGCCGGCGTCGGCGCGTGCGGCGGCGTCGAGCACCACGCCGGCGTCGGGGGTCACTCCGCTCGCTGCGTCCTGTCCCTCGCCGACGTCCGCCCAGGCGCCCAGCGGGTCGAGCCTCCCTCCGCAGGCCCACGCGCCCGCGAGGAGCACCCCCGCCTGGACGGCCGCCACGAGGACGCGACGTGCGCGATGCATGCGTCCGTACCTAGCCCTGGCCGTGCCTCTCGTCGCGGCAGAGCGACCGGGCCTTGCGATGGATCCATGGGGGGGGCTGCGCCGGCTTTCCGGCCAGGCCGGCGCATGACTGCTCGAGCAGTTATACTGGGCGCGGTGAACTTCAACGTCTACCTCGACGACGAGCTGGTGCGGCGACTCGACGCTCTCTCCAAGCGGACGGGCATTCGCCGCAACGCGCTCATTCGCGAGGCAGTGGGAAACCTCGTGCGTCGCAGGAAGACGACCTGGCCGGACATCATCCTCGAATGGAAGGGCGAGCCGGACGCCGTGCCCTTCGAGGACGCGAGGAGCGAGCTGGCGGAGCCCGCGGACGACCCCTTCGGTGCGCCGGGCCGCTCTACCGCGCGGAGCACGAAGCCTCGCGTTCGCGCTCGCGCAACGGCCACGCGAAGTCGCTGACGTGCGTTACTTGCTCGATACCAACGTCCTCAGCGACTTCGTGCGGGGCGACGTGGAGATCGCGCGGCGGCTGCGCGCGACGCGCCCCGAGGACCTCGCGGTCTCCACGATCACGGTCATGGAGCTCGACTACGGGTTGTCGCTGCATCCCGGGCGCGCGCGGACCCTGGGTCCTGCGCTCGATGCGATCCTCGACGCCGTTCGTGTCCTTCCCTTCTCGCGTGCCGATGCGCGCTCCGCCGGCGCCGTGCGCGCAGCCCTCCGGCACAAGGGCCGCCCGATCGGGCCCTACGACGTGCTCCTCGCGGGTTGTGCCCTCGCGCGGGGTCTCACCCTCGTGACGGCAAACACCGAGGAAATCGGGCGCGTGCAGGGGCTCGTCCTCGAGTCGTGGCGGCGGCAGCGAGGCAAGGACTCGTGACCGCCCGCTCCGTCGTGCGCGTCGTGGCCGCGGTCGCGATGATGGCCATCGGCGTGGCGCACTTCGCGGCGCCCGACGGCTTCGTCGCCATCGTGCCGGCGTGGCTGCCCGCGCCGCGCGCGCTCGTCCTCGTCAGCGGCTTCTTCGAGGTCCTCGGCGGCGCGGGCCTCCTCGTCCCGCGCGTCCGGCGCGCGGCGTCGTGGGGCCTGGTCGCGCTCTACGTCTGCGTCTTCCCGGCGAACGTCAACATGGCCCTCCACGACGTCCAGCCCGCCGGCCTCCACATCCCCGAGGCGCTCCTCTGGGCGCGCCTGCCCTTCCAGATCGTCTTCATCGCGGTCGCGCTCTGGGTCGGCAAGCCCGACCGCACGCCGGCAAACGACGGCCCGGGGAGCGCAGGCGCCCGGGCGGCGTAGAATGTCCTCGATGCCGGACGAAGGCCCCTACCGCGACGAGCTCGCCGCCGCGCGGGCGCGCATCGCAGACCTCGAGCGACGCCTCGCGGACCTCGGCTCGCAGGACGCGCGCGCACGGCGCCTCGCGGCACTGGTGCGGGAGCGCACGCACGTGGACGCGAGGCTCGAGGTGCCGGGCGTCTGGCCGCGCATGGTGTGGCTCTTCGTCGTGTTCGCCGGCGTGGGGGCCGTCTTGCTCTTCCGCGGAGACCTCGTCCTCGGCGTGTTCTCGCTCGTCGCTCCGGTCGCGATGGGCGTTGGCGCGACGCGGTTCTTCGCCGCCGAGACCGACGCCGCGAGGCGCCAGCGCACGCTGGTCGAGCAGGAGATCGCGGCGCTCGAGCGTGGCGAGCGCGGGGCCTGAGGGCGGGTGAAGCCGTGTGGCGGCGAGGCGGCACCCCCACGGAACCTGCAGGGGGGGCGAGTGTCAGACCCCTCCATGAGCTCGAAGATCATCGTCACCATCCACTGCGAACAGCCGAACTGCACAGCATCGGAACCTTGGGAAGCCGACGCCAAGAAAGGCGACCCGCACCATCATCCGAATCGGACGCCCCCGAATGATTGGGTCCTTCGTGCGGACCGGCCATTCACCGGATTGCTCCACGAACAGGCACACGGCTACTGCCCCAAACATGCCGCGGCCGCGCGGGAGGCTGGCCTCGTAGCGGCCTACCCCGGGCCACCTCTTGCCCCACTGCCCCGAAGCTAGAGCGTCCCTTACGGGTTCGGGTACACGAGGGGATCGTCGCTGCCCATCCGAATCATCAAAACATCACGACCCGAGGCGATGCAGCGCGCAATGCTGTCAGCCCGCGTGAGCTTCGCGTACCGAGCTCCGAGGCTTGCGAAGACCCAATCCCTCTCCGAGACGATGCTGGCACCTTTTCGCAGAGCGGTCTGCACATCCCTGGCGGGGACGGACCCTATCTCGCCTTGCGGAGTGCGGATGGGAACTCGCTCATCTGGGGATACGAACGCATAGACCCCCTCTTTGAACCCGGCCTGCACCAGGTCGTCTGGGACATCGGCTACCTCCCGAGTGGAGATGCGGACCATCTTCCTCGACTCGGGAGGGTTCTTGGACTCGTCCTCGTACACGAGGACAGCGGTGATGCTCTGCGATCCCCGCGGTGTCGTGAACTGCCAGTCGCAACGGCACGCACCTGGGCTGATGATGCAGTCCGCCGGGTCGGCGCCAATCGTCGTGACGACACCCTGCAACGAGCGTGGGTGCTTCGTCCTGATCTCCGCGCAGGCGTTCGTGAACTGTTCCTGCTGCTGCTGCGTGGCCGGAGGCGTCGTGCCGATCCCCTCGAACTGCCGCCGCGTCAGATAGGTCTTGGTGGCGGCCCAGTACCGAGCCACGGTCTCGCACTTCGCTGCATCCGCCTGAGAAGGACGACCCGGTGGACGACTCATGGCCGCCAGCGTCGAGTCCACGAAGCAGTCGCAGTACGCGCCGACAGTCCCGTCGTCGCCGCCGCCGTCCGCCTCGCCCCTCGAGAGAGCGCAAGCCGCCCAGGCCTTCCGCACTTCCCTTGTGCTTCTCGGGGAGGGGAACCCAAAGGGCGAAGGAGCGCCGTGACCGCCGTGAGTCAGGTGGCAGGCGTCAAGCTGCTCCCAGGTCGGCGCCGCCTCCAGAACGTCCCCTGCCTTGGCGTTCTCGAAGTTGTGACGGACGGCATCCACGACGCACGTGCATGCAATGGAGAGCTGCGCAGCACTGAAGCCAGACTCCCCATACGTCCGCCGGCAGCGGTCAAACTCAATCACGACACCGCCGCTGCTCATCCGGTCGGGTTCGAAGAAGTTCACCCCGTACGTCGGCAACGTCTCGTTGAGCTGTAGAGGAGGCACCTCCGATGGAGGCAGGGGGGACGGGGCGGCTATCGCCGGCGGCATCGCCGATGGGATCGCGGTTGGGTTGCTCATCGACGGGTGAGGCTCGGAATTCGATTCCGGGCCTTTCTCTCGCATGTACATGACGAGGGCGGCGACAAGCGCAAGACCGCCGACGCAGGCGGCTGGATGGATGCGCCCGGCAAGCCAGTACACGAGCACGGCGAGCAGCCCGCACCCGAGCAGCAGACTAACCAAGGCAGCTGGCCCGATTCCCCTGCCGTAGGGGCCCGTCAGGGTGACGTAGAGGGACAGTGCCGCAGCAAATGTGCCAACGAACCATCGCGCGCGTTCACTTGATTGGGCTCGCGACGAAGGCACGTACACCCTCCCCGACCGCAGGCTCCGCCGAGTGCGCGGAGCCGTCTTTTCACGCTACACGCGCGCCGCCATCGAGTCACCCGCCCTCACTTGATCGGCTCGCCCTTCGACGTGATGCCCTCGAAGACCTGGTGACGCAGCTTGATGACCTCCGGCGTGTCCTCGCCGGCCGGATCGAGGTCCCTCGCGTCGTCGAGCGCCGCCCCGCACGCGTGCCACTTCTTCGCGTCGCACGCCGCCGCCGCCTGCGCGCGGAGCTCCCTCGCGCGCGCCGCCGTCTCCTCGGGCGTCGCCGGCGCCGTCGCGCTCGGGCCCGCGCTCGCGGTGCCCGTCGTGCTCGGCCCCGCGCTCGTCCGCCCCTGCGACACGTCGTCGGGCCGGATGCCCTCCCCTTCGCCCGGCCCGAAGAGCCCCCGCCGGTTGGTCACGATGACGCCGATCGCCACCGCCGCGACGGCCGTCGCCGCCGCCACGTTCACCGCCGTCCACCGGGCGCGCGGGGGCGGCATCGTCGTGCGCGGCCCCGACGAACGCATCGCGGCCACCTTCGGCGACGACGGCGGCCCGTTCGCCACCGCCTGCACGTTCGGCCCGCTCGCCGCCGCCTGCTTCGTGCGCACGTCGGACGCTCCCGCGGCCTTCGCCTCCGCGCGCGCGAGGAGCTCGTCGAGCCCCGGCACCGCGCCCACCTTCACGCCGGCCGCGTCCATCTGCCGCTCGACCTCGGCGTCGTCCGCCACGTCGAGCTCCTTCGCGTCGCGCGCGAGCAGCTTCCCGAGGAAGCGCGCCCCGCGATCGGCGGTGTCGTCGTCGGGGGGGGTCACTTCGTCACGTCTCCCTTCGCCACGCGCGTCCTCGCTCGAAGCATCCGCTCGGCCTCCTCCTCCTGCCACTCCGCCTTCACGATCGCGGCGCGGTACTTCATCCGGCGCAGCGCCTCGTACACCTCTTCCACCGGGACGCCGAGGAAGTCCGCCTGCTCCTGCGGCGTCTCCTGGCTTTTGCACGCGGCGTCGTAGATGCGGAGGCACACCTCGTCGGTGCCCCGGAAGAGCGGCACCATCCGCTGCCAGAGCCCGCGCAGCCACTGCGTCGTGCTCCTCTCCTCCAGCACCTCGTCGGGGCCCGGCCGGTCGTCGGCGGGATCGGGGAACGCATCCGCATCCCCCGTCTCGGCGATGAGGTCCGTCTCGTTGATCTCGCGCCTCTCGCTGGCCTTTTGCGACAGGTCGAACCCGACGTCGTCCATGACGCCGCGCATGTGCCGCCGGAACGAGATCTTCGGGTTGTCCCAGGGCTTTCGATCGGGATCGAGCACGAGGACCATGGCGTCGGCCAGCAGGTCCTTCGCCTTGTCGTAGTCGCGCGTCCGCCACATAGCGTAGCGAAGGAGGTTCTCCCGGGTCGACGGGTTCTCGAGCTCCGCCAGTGCCCTCTGCGAGGAGGCCGCCCCCTTGTCCAGCACCGGCGCGAGGGTACCAGCAAGGCGCCCGGGGGAGGACCCTGGGGGAGGAACGGACTTCCCCCGGGCCCCATCGCCTCCTTCCAAGGGGAGACCGAGGCTACCCCCCGGGGAGGTCGCGCTGGGATCGCGGTCCGCCCTCGGCTTCCCCCCGCGGAGGAGCGGGACTCCCGGGGGGTTGGCGACGGCTTCCCCCGGGTGAAGTCGCGACTGCCGCTGGGTGCAGTCTCACCTTCCCCGGGGTGAAGTCGGGCCCTCCCCCGGGTGCAATGACGATTGACCCCGCTGCATGCGACGGACTCCCCCGGGGCACGTCGCGAGGGGATGCCGATCCCATTGCGTCCTGACGCGGCAGCCGTGCGGGCGAGAGCCCGGCACTCGTTTCGGGCACCCGTTCCTCTCCTGGCGGAACCCAAGGGTGTCGCGGGCTTGCAAACAAAATGAACTTTCTTTCGCGAAAAGGTCCCGCTGCCCCGGGGGATAGGAATGAGGGACGACGAAGCGCCGCATGGTGCGGCGCGGGCCTCGCCCTCATCACGCCATTTCCAAAACGAGGTGCCACCATGTCCAGCCAGAAGCTCACGAAGGATCAGCAGAACACCGCCGACCAGAACCTGATCGACGGTCTCCAGAAGCACGAGGCGACGCTTCCTTCGATTCTCATCGCCGGGGTCCCGGTCCCGACGACGAGCATCATCACGACGCTCCAATCGCGCATCGCCGCACGCACGGCCACCGTCACGACCAGGGCAGCCTGGCAGGCGGACGTGCAGGCGGAGAGCGCCGTCGTCACGCAGTCTGCGCCGACGGTGTCACGCACGAAGCAGGCGCTCAAGGTGATGTTCGCCGATCAGATCACGACCCTCGCGGACTTCGGGCTCAAGCCTCCGAAGCCGCCCACGCCGCTCACGACGGAAGAGAAGGCCGCGGCGAAAGCCAAGGCCAAGGCGACGCGGGCGGCGCGAGGCACCAAGGGCTCGAAGCAGAAGGCGCAGATCAAGGGGACCGTCCCGGCCCCCGCGGTCGCGCCTTCCCCGGATCCGGTGACCGCGCCTCTGGCGGCACCGGCTCCGGCGGGCCAGGCGACGCCGAAGAGCTGACGCCGCCGGCCACGAAGCCGTAGCGCGGTTCGGCTACGGCGCCCTTCCCCGCCTCCCCCGGGCCGCCCCGGGGGAGCGCGGCGGACGGGTTCGAGAAGGACGAGCCTCCCGTTCAATCCTCTTCAGCGGGCGTTCGTACCGGCGATCCCCAGCGCGCTCCGGATCACCTCGCGGGCGTGCGCGCTCCGCAGGTAGAGGCTGACCCACACGAGGACCCCGAAGACGACCGGGAAGACGTACGCCTGCTCGAGCCGGACGTGCGTCGCGGTGGCCCCGCCGAGGTACGCGGTGAGGAGCACGGCGCCGAGGAGGGCCGTGCGCGGCACGGCGTAGAGCACCGTGCACGCGAGGAGCACGAGCCCCATGGGCAGCACGGTGCCGAGCGGGAACCCCGCCTTGGCGGTGCCCTCCATGTAGGGCCGGAGCTCGAGGATCTTCCCGCCGGCGTCGACCAGGAGAAAGAGCGTGACGAGCGCGCCGAGGACGCGCCCCGTCCAGAGCGCAGCGCCGGCAGCACGCGCGCGGGTCGCAGGAGAGGCAGAGGGGATGAGGATGGCTTCCATGCTCTGAGGACGAACGGGGAACGGGCGATCCGACAGGGCCGAGTGAGTTTCTTGTGCGCGGGCGCGGGCGCGGGCGCGGGCGCGGGCGCGGGCGCGGGCGCGGGCGCGGGCGCGGGCGCGGGCGCGGGCGCGGGCGCGGGCGCGGGCGCGGTAAAGAGCGGAGTGCGTGGGGAACGCAGTGTCAAGAACGCGTGCGTGATTCTCTCGCTCTCGCCCCGACCCATCGCACGCCCTCACGCCCACGCTCGCCCTCGCGCACGCGCACGCGCACGCGCACGCGCACGCGCACGCGCACGCGCTCTTTCTCCTGCTCGTCGGTTGCTTGACGGTGCCACGGTGCTCGCACGATTCAAGGACGCGCGCAGGAAGCGCGCGCCGCGGGAGCGGCCCTCCGCGGCTTCGCCGCTCCGGGTCCTTGAGTCGTGCTGCGCGCCGTGGCGTGGGGCGCGTGTGCTTCGCGCATCGGGCGCGGTGTGCACGAAAGGAAGAGACCATGCTGCGAATTCACGATGTGATGCTCGAGGTCATCGTCATCATGCGGCCCGTCGTCGGGGCGGTGGAGCGATGCGACCGCGACCTCGGCTCGCAACTGCGGCGGGCGGCCAGCTCGGTCGTGCTCAACGTCGCCGAGGGCAGCGGCTCGGCGGGTGGCAACCGCCTGCAGCGGTACCGCACGGCACTGGGGTCGGCGCGGGAGACATGGGCGTGCCTGCAGGTTGCGCAGGCGGCGGGCTACGTCGGGTCGCTGCCGCCTTCCCTGCCGGCTCTCATGAACCGCGTCATCGGCACCCTGGTTCGCGTCACGGCGTAGTCGAAGCGCGGCGAGCGGCCCACGTGAGCCGCTCGCCGCTGCTGCCTCAGCGCACGTTCTTCACCAGCACCGCACGCACGTGGTCGAGCCGGTCGAGCAGCGACGCGTCGACGCCGTCGAGGTACCCGAGCGCCAGCGCCGAATCGAGGCACGCCGCGGTCTCCCGTGCCGAGCCGAGTGCGTTCCGGTAGCGCTCCCGACGCGTTCCCCCGCTGCACCCACTGCCTTCGGACGTGTTCAACGCCACGCTCGTCGCAGCCCTCCGAAGCTGGCGAGCGAGGTCGCGGTCATGCGCCTCGATCGCCGCCACCACCGGCCGCAGCTCCCGCAGCACTTCGAGAATGACACCGTAGATCTTCAGCATGTGACGCTCCTTGCCCGACCGCGCCTCTCGCGACGGGCCCCCCCCGTCCCGCGCCGCGCGCAGGCGACGTCAAGGACACGAAGCGACCGTCAGGCCGCGCAGTGCCGCTGCCCCCGGCAGCGGCGCGCGCTCCTGCGCGCGTCCTTGATGCCGCCGAGCACGGCGCGACAATCGAAAAGCCCGAGCGAAAAACCCTATTGCGTCCCTCGCCAGTTTGACGGAATGGACATCACGGCGCGGGCGCGGGCGCGGGCGCGGGCGCGGGCGCGGGCGCGGGCGCGGGCG
>DASXDU010000046.1:0-149191 GCA_036490515.1 Polyangiaceae bacterium | reverse complement strand
GGGGACGCCCAACGTCTGCGGCCAAGGTTCGTGCGTGGCCGACTGCAACGGCAAGGCGTGCGGGGCAAGCGACGGGTGCGGGGGCGTCTGCCAGAGCGGCGCCTGCGGTACAGGGCAGCGCTGCGTGGCCGGCTCCTGCGTGTGCGACGCCACGTCGTGCGGGTCCGGTTGCTGCGGGGCATCGGGCGTGTGCAATCCGGGAACGGCCATTGACGCCTGTGGAACCGGGGGAGCTCTCTGCGCGTCGTGCGCGGTCCCTTCCAACGGCACCGCGACCTGCAGCGGCGCGTGCGGCATCGCGTGTGCGGCCGGCTACACGGTGTGTGGCGGCGCGTGCTGCGCGGCGACGAAGGCGACGGCCATCGGTGCCGGCTTCCGGCACGCGTGTGCCGTGACGACGGCGGGTGGTGTCCTCTGCTGGGGCGACAACACCTACGGCGAGCTCGGCGACGGCACGACCACGAACAGAGATGCACCGGTGCCCGTCACCGGCCTGACCGCTGGCATCCAGGCGGTCGCCCTCGGCGAAGTGTTCACGTGCGCCCTCACCACGGCGGGAGGAGTCCTCTGCTGGGGAAACAATGCCTACGGCATGCTCGGGAACGGCTCGACGACGAACAGCGCCGTGCCGACCGCGGTCTCCGGCCTCGCCTCGGGCGTCACGGCGATCGCGGCGGGCGACCAGCACGCCTGCGCGGTGACGGGCGGCGGCGTCGAGTGCTGGGGTACGAACGTCAGCGGGGAGCTCGGCAACGGGACCAAGACGAACAGCGACGTGCCCGTGCACGTCTCGGGGCTCTCGGGCGTGGTCATGGTCGCCGCCGGCACGGCGCACTCGTGCGCCATGGGGAGCGGCGGCGTTGCGTGCTGGGGCGACAACACCGACGGCGAGCTCGGTGACGGGATGGCGAACCAGACGCAGAGCCTCGTCCCGGTCACGATCAATCCGGCGTATCTGTCGAACGTCAGCGCGATCGCCGCGAACGGGTACTACTCGTGCGCCATCGCGGGGACGGGCGGAGTCGCGTGCTGGGGCCTCGGCGACGGCGCGAACGTCGCCTGGATTTCACCGCAAGGCCTCGACGGCGTCGGCCCCGGCGTCACCCAGTTCAGCATGGGGGGCGCTCACTCCTGCTACCTCATCGCCGGCGCAGCGTCGTGCATCGGCGAGAACCAGGAGGGCGAGCTCGGAAATGGGTCCACCACGACGTCGGTGGAGACGCCGGTGGCGGTCTCGGGGCTCGGCTCCGGCGTCGCCGCGGTCGCAGCGGGGGGCTTCCACACCTGCGCGCTGACGACGGATGGCCGTGTGCAGTGCTGGGGACGGAACCTCGAGGGAGAGCTCGGAAACGGCTCGACCACGGACAGCCTCGTGCCGGTCACGGTGTCGGGGTTCTGACCGCCTCGCCGCGTCTCAGTGCCGCGCGACTTCCGCCGGCAGATGCTGCAGCCCGTGATTCATGAGACGCACCACCTCGCGCAGGTCGCTCAGCATGTTCGCGCGGTCGTCCAGCCCGCTGACGTCGTAGGCACCCCCTTCGCCGAAGTAGAGCGCGACGCGGGCGGCGTCGCCCTGGGCCTCGGACTGCTGCCACGACGACACGAGGTAGTCGCGGACCCGTTCCTCCGCCGCTTGACTGACTCCGAGCTCCGGCGCGAGCAGAACACCAGGACGCAACGTCGCCCCGCCTCGCGGCGTCCAAGAACGAGGAGCAGCGTCGATCGCCACGGGATACGTTGGTCGCCGCTGGCCGACGCTGGTTCATCGGGCACGCGCCACGACGGAAGGGGACGAGAGGCCGGTGAACGTGGTGCCCAATTCGACGAGCCGGTTCGACGGAGTTCTGGCGAGGCTGCTCCGGCCCTTCGGAAAGGTGGAGCCGGGCGAGGCGCTGACGGCGTCGGCGCTGACGCTGACGGTCTTCCTGCTGCTGACCGCGTACTACCTCCTGAAGACCGCTCGGGAGCCTCTCATCCTCTTGCACGGGGGGGCCGAGGTGAAGCAGTACGCCGCCGCGGGGCAGGCGCTGATCCTGGTCGTCGTGGTCCGCGCGTACAGCGCGCTCGCCAGCCGCGTGGGGCGGCAGAAGCTCATCGCTACGGTCTTTCTCTTCTTCGTCTCGAACCTCGTCGTCTTCGCCGCGCTGGCGCGCGCCAACGTCGTCATCGGGGTCCCGTTCTTCCTCTGGGTGGGCGTCTTCAACATGACGGCCGTATCGCAGTTCTGGGCGTTCGCTGCGGACATCTACACGCAGGAGCAGGGGAACCGGCTCTTCGCGATCCTCGGCATCGGTAGCTCGGTGGGGGCCGTCGCCGGGGCGCGCGTGGCCAAGTCGCTCGTCCCGTTCGGGCCAGCCGGGCTGATGGTAGGGGCCGCGATCCTGCTCACCGTGTGCGTCGGAATGCTCGTCTGGGTCGGCGCTCGCGCGGGCTCGCCGGGGCGCCGGGAGGGCGAGACGCACCACGACGAGCCGCTCGTGCACGATCACGTCGCGCGGGTGCTCGCCCGCGACAAGTACCTGCTCCTCATCGCCGGCCTCACCGTGCTCCTCAACTGGGTCCGGAGCAACGGCGACTACGTGCTCGACCGGACGCTCCTCGCGGCCGTTGCCGACGCGAAGACACATGGCATCGATCCGTCGACCTTCGTCACGAGCTTCAAGGCGGACTACTTCGAGTGGGTCAACATCGCCGGGGTCGTCCTCCAGCTCTTCGCGGTCTCGCGCATCATGACCCGCTTCGGCGTTCGCAATGCGCTGCTGGTCCTGCCGGGGGTCGCCTTTCTCGAGTACGGGATGTTCCTCGTGGCGCCGGTCCTCTCGCTCTTCAAGATCGCGAAGATCGGCGAGAGCTCGCTCGAGTACTCGCTCCAGAACACGGCGCGGCAGGCGCTCTTCCTGGTCAGCTCGCGCGTCGAGAAGTACGTCGGCAAGACGGTGGTCGACACCGTGGTCGTACGCGCGGGGGACGCACTGACGGCCATCCTGGTGTGGGCCGGGAGTCGCGCTGCGCTGTCGACCCGGGCGTTCGCCACCTTCAACCTCGCGCTCATCACGGTCTGGATGGTCGCCGTCTTCGCCATCGGCCGCGAGAACCGCCGACGTAGCGGCGAGAGCCCCGCGCTCGTGGCGGCCGAGCCCTTGCCGTCATGAGGACCGCCATCCTCGCCGGAGGCGCCGTGCTAATCGCGGCCTTGCTCTCGCGGGTCGCTTCCGCAGACGAGCCGTCTCCCCCGCCGCCGCCCGTCGCCGCTCCCGCGTTGGCCGCTCCACCCGCCACGCCGTCGCCGCCGTCGCCGCCGTCGCCGCCGTCGCCACCCGCGCCTCCATCGCCGAAGCGCGCGCTGCCCGACTACAGCGGCCGCGGACCCGAGCCGACCACCGCCGGCGAGGCCGCGCTCTGGGTGCCGAGGGTCGTCCTGTCGCCGCTCTACTTCACGAGCGAGTGGCTCGTTCGCCGTCCGCTGGGCGCGGGCATCACTGCGGCGGAGCGCGCCGACCTGCCCGACGTGCTCTACAACTTCTTCGCGTTCGGGCCGGACCACAAGGCGGGCGTCGTCCCCATCGCGTTCGTGGACTTCGGGTTCAACCCGAGCATCGGCGTCTACGGCTTCTGGGACGACGCGTTCTTCAAGGGCGACGATCTGCGCGTCCACGTGGACTTCTGGCCCACGGACTGGGTCGGCGGGTCCGTCGTCCAGCGCGTCCGCTTCCACGGCAAGGACAGCGTCCAGCTCAAGTTCGTGGGCATCCGGCGTCCGGATCACGTCTTCTACGGCATCGGCCCCGGCAGCCTGCAGTCGGCCCAGAGCCGCTACGGCCAGGACAAGCTCGACCTCGGCGTCCTCGCCGACTTCCCGATGTGGCGATCCAGCAAGATCGACGCGGGCGTCGGGGTCCGCAGCGGGAGCTTCTACGACGGTCACTACGGGCACGACGCCGGCATCGTCGAGAACGCGGCCGCGGGGATTTTCCCTCTGCCCGACGGCTTCACGCGGGGATACACGGCCGAGTACAACGACGTCCTCGTGGCGCTCGATTCACGCCGCCCGTACCCGGCCTCGGGCTCGGGCATTCGCCTCGAGGCGCAGGCCGAGCAGGGAAGCGACGTGCGCCGGTCGCCCGCGTCCGGATGGCTCCACTATGGCGCGGGTGCCGGCGGCTTCTGGGACGTCGACGGAGACCGGCGCGTGCTCAGCCTGTCGGTGTTGACGATGTTCTCGGATCCCCTCGGGAGCCAGCCCGTTCCCTTCACGGAGCTCGTCACCCTCGGCGGCGACATCGCGCAGCCCGGTGCGTTCCCCGCCCCCATGCCGGGGTTCTTTCCCGGGCGCATGGTCGACCGGAGCGGCGCCGTCGCGACGCTCCGGTACAAGTGGCCCATCGCGCCGTTCGTCGCCGGCTCGCTCCAGGGCGCCGTCGGCAACGTCTTCGGCGAGCACCTCGAGGGCTTCGACACGAGGCTCCTGCGCTTCTCCGGCGCCGTGGGCATCGAGAGCGACAGCTCGCCCGACAGCAGCTTCGAGCTCCTCTTCGGCATCGGGACGGAGACCTTCGAGCACGGGGGCCAGGTCGACTCCTTTCGCCTCGCCCTGGGCATCACGCGCTTCTGAGAGGGACTCACGCTCATGAACCGACGATCACCGCGTCTGCCCCTGCCCCTGCTCCTTCTCGCGCTCGCCGCGACCGGCTGCGGCGCGACGGAGCGGAACTTCGCCCTGCGCGATCCGCTGACGGTCGACACCGATCTTCGCCCGGTCACCCTCGCGTGCCGCCCCTCCCCGACGCCGAAGGATCCGCACAACATCTCCTGCGCGCCGGACGTCTACGTCTCGCCGCTCATCTGGGACGGCACGGACAACCTGGTCTTCCGGCCGCTGTCCGAGATGCTCGGGGTGGTTCGCCACGGCGAGGCCGTGAACGCGAACAGCCTCGACGAGGTCCCCGATTCCTCGTGGTTCACCAACCGCATCGGGCTTCACCCCGAGATGACCGACGCAGACGTGGCCCGGGGCGCGTGCTCCCCCGCCCTCATCCTCGATCCCGACGGCGCGGCCGACGGGACGTGGCTCGTCGACCACGGCAAGACGGACGGCTCCTCGCCGGGCTTCCGCGTGACCATCCCGGGCAAGGGGAAGTACCTCTTCAAGGGCGAGCCGAAGGAGCAACCCGAGCGTCCGAGCGCGGCCAGCGTCATCGGCGCCGCGGCGTACGAGGCTGTCGGGTTCAACACGTCCTGCGAGCAGATCGTGTACTTCCGGCCGTCGCTGCTCAAGCTGGAGCCCGGTCTCAAGGTCAAGGGCAACTTCGGCGCGATGGAGCCCTTCGATCAGAAGAAGGTCGACAAGATCCTGGGGGATTCGCCGCACCGCGGAGGCCTCGTCCGGATGCAGGCTTCGGCGTGGCTGCCCGGCTACCTCATCGGCCCCTTCCGCTACCTCGGCACGCGCCCGGACGACCCCAACGACGTCATCCCGCACGACGATCGGCGCGAGCTGCGGGGCGGACGCCTGCTGGCCGCGTGGCTCGACCACTTCGACGCCCGCGAGCAGAACTCCATGGACGTCTGGATGACCGACGCCGCGGGTGCCGCCGGCGCCAAGCCGAAGCCCGACGGTTCGCCCGGGCACGTCGTCCACTACTACCTCGACACGAGCGACTGCCTCGGCTCCGAGTGGGACTGGGAGCCGATCTCCCGGCGGCTCGGCTACTCGTACGTCGCCGACTGGGGCGACATGGGAAGGGACTTCGTCACCCTCGGGATCCCGTTGCGCCCCTGGGACCGCGTCCGACGGGAACCCGGGCGCGAGATCTTCGGCTTCTTCAACGTGAAGGAGTTCGCGCCGGACGGGTGGAAGAACGAGTACCCCAACGCCTCGTTCAGCCGCATGACCGAACGCGACGGCGCGTGGATGGCGCGCATCCTCGCGCGGTTCACGCCGGAGAAGGTCGCGACCCTCGGCAAGCTCGCGAGGTTCTCCGATCCGGGAAACACGGAGTACCTGACGAGGATGCTGGAGGGGCGCCTCGAGAAGATCCTCGAGCGCTACCTGACGCGGCTGTCTCCGCTGGCGAACGTGCACGTGGCGGGCGCCGACCGGCTCTGCGCCGAGGATCTCGCCGAGACCCGCCACCTGCGCCCTGACTCCTCGTTCCAGTACGAGGCGCGCCTGGCGGACGGCGCGGTGCTTCCGGTCGCGCGGCAGACGGGGACCGCCGACGTCTGCGTCTCGTTGCCGCATGGGCCTCCGCCCGCCGGCGACGCTCCGCGCGCGCGCTACGTGCGCGTGACGATCACGGACGGCGTGGCGCGGGGGCCCCTCGTTGCCCACCTCTACGACCTCGGGCCCGCGGGGGGGTTCCGCCTCGTGGGCCTGGAACGACCCGAGCCCTGAGCGATGGCGACCAGGCACTGCGTCGCCTTCGCGGGTCTGCTGGCGAGCGTCGCCTGGTCCGGGCGAGCGCGCGCCACCGATCCGCCTACGGTGACGTGGAGTGATGACTGGCCGCGGGTTCATCTCCTGGAGGCCCTCGCGGCGGTCACTCTCACCGTCGGCGACACGCTCTTCGAGGACTACGTGCCGCTGCCGAGCCACGCCATCTGGACCAAGCCGATCCTGTTCGACTCGTGGGCGCGTGGCGTCTTCCGCGGGCGCACCGCCGCGGTGCAGTCCTTCGCGTCGACCTCCACCGACATCATGTACAAGGGGGGGGCCCTCGTTCCCTTCGTATTGGACGATTACTTCGCGGCGGCCAGCGTTCATCAGAACGCGGACCTTGCAGTGCAGCTCGCGATCATCGATTTCCAGTCGTTCGGGGTCGCGGGGCTCGTCAGCCTCGGCGCCGAGCACGCCGTCGGCCGGGCGCGCCCGTACACCTTGAGCTGCAATGCGGACGGCAAGGTCGTGGACGCGCAGGGCCACGTCATACAGACGTGCGGTACGTCGAACGACTTTCGCAGCTTCTACAGCGGGCACGCGACCGCGACCGCGACGGCAGCAGGACTCGTCTGCGTGCATCACCAGCACCTGCCCCTCTTCGGCGGAGGGATCGCGGACCTCGCGCCCTGCCTCTTCATGATCGGCGTTTCGGCTGCGACGGGGGTCCTTCGGCTGGTCTACGACGAGCACTGGGCGTCGGACGTGATCGTCGGCTGGGCCGACGGCGTGCTGTCGGGATACGTTCTGCCCTCGCTGCTGCACTTCGGGTTCGGCAGCGGGCACCCCGTCGGCCAGATCCGGACAGGCACTCTCGAGATGGCGCCCTCGCTCTTCGCCCGACCGGGGGGCACCGAGCTAGGTATGGTGGGGGTCTTCTGATGAGCGGGCGCACTTCGTGGCTGCCCCGGTTCGTGGACGTCCGTCGCGACGAGCTGCGTGCGCTCGTGACGGTGTTCACGGTCCTGCTGCTCCTCCTCACCGCGCACACCATCCTCGAGACGGCGCGCGACGCGCTGGTTCTGACGAGGGTTCCTTCGCATGCGCTCGGCATCGTCTACGTGGCGGTCGCGGTCTGTGCGCTGCCGGCGGCGGCGCTCGCGGCCCACGCGACCGAGCGCTTCGGCGTGAGGCAAGCTCTCATCGGTGGACTCGTGACGGGGGCCGCACTCCTCGTGGGCCTCTTCTTCGTTCCCATCCACCGCGCGTCGGCCGTCGCCGTCTACGTGACGAGCGCGCTCGTGGGGGCGGTGCTCGTCCCGCAGTTCTGGAACCTGCTCGGCTCCATCTTCAACGTGGCGCAGGCGCGCCGGCTGCTCGGGATCGTGGGCGCCGCAGGCGTAATGGGCGCTGCCCTCGGGTCGACGACCGCCGCGACGCTCCTCGTCGTCGTACACGTCAAGACGCTGCTCCTCGTGTCCTCCGGCATCCTTCTGGTGACGGCGGGCGTGCTCGGGAGGATGCACGTCGACGACGGGAGGCCGACACCGCAGCCGGCCGAAGCCCTTCCATCGCGGAAGGCCACCGCCGCGCTGCGCGAGGAGCCCTTCCTGCGGCGAATCGCGCTGCTCGTCGTCGTCACCACGGCTGCGGGGCTCCTGCTCGACTACTTCTTCAAGTGGACCGTCGCGCGGACGGTTCCCCACGAGCACATCGCGGCCCTGGTGGCTCGCTACTACGCATGGCTCAACGGGATCTCGCTGGTGGCGCAGCTGCTCCTCACCGGGGCCCTCGTCCGCCGCGTCGGCGTCACGGCGACCATGGTGGTGACCCCGGCGCTCCTCGTGCTCGGCGGCGTGGGGGTGCTGCTGGCCGGCGCGGCGCTCACCGGGGTGCTCGTGCTGCGAGGGATCGACGGGACGCTCCGCAACTCGGTCAACCGCGTGACGACGGAGCTCGTCTACCTGCCGGTACCGCAGCGGGTCCGCGCGCGTGCGAAGCCCTTCATCGACGGCGCCCTCGTCCGGGTGACCCAGGCCGTCGCAGGCGGGGTGCTCCTGGCCCTCGGCAGCGCGAACTACCTGTCTCCCTCGCTCCTCGCGGGGATCGTCCTCGCCGCGGTCGCGGCCTGGATGGCCGTCGCCCTGACCACGCGGCGCCCCTATCTCGCTGTCCTTCGTCACGCCATCGCGGGCGACGCCCTCCTCACGACGCCCGAGCTCGATCCCATCGACCTGGAGAGCGCCGGCACGCTGGTGGAGTACCTGGCGAGCGAGGACGCCGGGGTCGTGGTCGGGGCGATGAACGCCCTGGCTCGCCGCGGACGCGAGCGATTGATCCCCGCGCTCGTGCTTCTCCACGAGTCGCCCCCCGTGCTGATCCGGGCACTCGCCATCTTCGGCGCTTCGAGGCGCGAAGACTGGCTGCCGCGGGCGCGGAGGCTCCTCACCTATCCCGATGATTCCGTCCGCACGGCTGCCGCACGCGCTCTCGCGCTTCACGGTCGACTCGATGCCGCGGACCTCCCGGCGGAGGTGGGCCCGCGCCTGCACGCGTACGCGGCCCTTCAGCTCGCGCTGGCCCTCTCCGAGGGGGAGCCGGCGGAGGATCCTCACGTCGCCCCCCTGCTCGACATGCCCGGAGAGGAGGGCGACGAAGCCCGCCTCGGGCTGCTCGCCGTCGTCGCCGACGCGGGGCTCGATACGAGGCTCGCCCCCTTGCTGCAGGTCCTCGAGGCCAGGGCCGGGGACTCTCGCGAGTGGACCGAGGGGCTCGCCGCAGCCGCGGAGTCGCAGCGCGCGACGTACATGATCCCGCTGCTGATCGCGCGCTTGGTGCAGCGCGACAGCCGGGAGATCGTGCGGCGTGCCCTCGTGTCGCTCGGCACGCCCGCCATGGACGAGGTGTGGGCGGCGCTTCGCGACGGCACGCGGGAGCGGCGGCTGCGCGTTCACCTGCCGAACACGCTCGCGGGGTTCGGCACGCGCGCAGCGGCCGACATGCTCCTCGAGTGCGTCGAGACGGAGCGCGACGGCTTCGTACGATACAAGGCCATCCGGGGCCTGGGCCGGCTCACCAGCGCCAGGCGCCTGACGATGGACCGCGCCCGGATCGAGCGGCTCTCGTACGCGAACCTCGTCGAATACTTCCGCCTCCTCGGCCTGAGGGCAGCCTTCGGCTCGTCACCGAGCCCGGCGCGCACCCCGGACGCGGCCGCGACCGAGCGACTGCTGGTCGGTCTGCTCGACGACAAGCTGCGGCAGTCGCTCGAGCGGGCCTTCCGTCTCTTGAAGATCGCGCATCCGCGCGACGACATCCACCGCGTCCAGCTCGCGAGCATGTCGGAAGACAGCCGCGCACGAGCCAACGCGAGCGAGTTCCTCGACGCCCTCCTGCGCAAGCGCGATCAGCGCGCGCTGCGCGAGCTGCTCCTCATCGTGGCCGACGACCTGCCGATCCAGGCTCGGGTCGCCAGGGCGGCGGGGATCGCGCATCTGACGCCCCCGGCCACGCGCGACGCGGCCCTGACTGCGATGACGAACGACGGCGACGCCGTGCTCTCCGCCCTGGCGTCGCTCCACGCCGCGACGGTCGCGGGCAAGCCCTGGCGCATGGCCATCGGCGGCCGCCTGGGCGAAGGCCCCCCCGTCGAGTTGATCAGCGCCGGGACGTCACCGTCCTCCGCGGGAACGCAGGAGGGCCGCCCCGATGCGTGAGGAGCGGCTCGTGCGGGTCAGCCGCGAGGTCGTCCTGACGGCGCTCGGGGTGCCGCTGGAGAACCTGGATCCGTGGGTCATCGACAGGCTGACGAACGTCCTGGAGGAGCAGCACGTCCACGCGGAGCAGGTCCTGTTCACCGCCAACGAGCCGGTGGAGTTCATGTACTTCATGCGGGACGGGAAGATCCGCTTCACGCGCGAGGGAGGAGTCTCGTGGACGGCCCAGGGGCGCTGGTTCCTCGGGGGGTTCGAGGTCCTGAGCGACCGGGCCAGCACGCGCACCGCGACGGCCGTCACCGACTTCGACGCGATGAGGTTCAAGGGTTCGGCGTGGGTGGAGCTGCTCGAGGACAGCTTCCAGCTCGCACGCACGGCCGTGACGAACTTCGCGCGGTACGTGGCGAAGCTCGAGGAGCGGATCCCCGAAGGCGCACCCCCGTCGCCGCACGAGGAGTCCGTGCTTGCCGCGGTCCCCCTCGGGCCGCTCGGCGTGACGGAGCGGCTGGCGCTCCTGCTCGACGTCCGGATGCTTCGCGGCGCCGGCGTCCAGGCTCTCGCCGACCTGGCGGCCGTCTCGCGGCTGGTCACCTTCCAGGCCGGGGAGCCCATCCTCGGGCGCGGCGCCAAGCGCGAATACCTGGTCCGCATCGTCGATGGCGAGGTGCTCGCCAGGCGCGCTGACCCGGCCGTCGTACGGCGCTACGGCCCCTGCGACCTCGTCTGCGGCGCGGCGATCGTGGGGCAAGCGGCCGATGCGTGGACCGCAGAAGCGGTGACGGCCACCCGCGGGATCGCGATCCCGCGGGAGGCCCTCTTCGACATGATGGAGGAACACTTCGATCTCGTGCGCTCCACCCTCGGGGCGCTCGGCGCGCGGCGCGAGCTGCTCCTCGATCGCCTGGCCGCGTCGGGGGACCTGGTGCTGACGTGACCGCTCGGGCTCGGCAGGCCGAGCGGTGTCCAACGGCCGCTACGGTCCTCTTCTGCCTTGCAGCGATCTCGACGGTGTTCGGGTCACGCGACGCGACCGCGGATGACTCGCCGCCACCGGAGCCTCCGGCACTCGCGCCCCCGCGTGCTCCCCCTCCCCTCCTCTGGGAGCCGGGCTGGAAGTCCTTCGGGGCGGGCGACTACGTCTTGACCGGCCTGAGCGTCGGCATCGCCATCGCCGGAGCCTCCGTCACGCCGCTTCCGCATCACCTCCAAGGGGGAGTCCTCTTCGACGACGCCGTTCGAAATGCTCTCGAGATCCGCCCGACGAACATCGGCGCGCGCTACGTCGCGCGCGACACGAGCGACGTTCTCCTGTCGCTCGCGGCGACCTCGCCGTTCTTCTTCGATGCGATGTTCACCGCCTGGTACCAGCGCCGCAGCCCCGAGATCGCCGAGCAGATGGCGCTCATCGACGCCGAGGCGTTCGCGATCGCAGCCGCTGCCCAGGAGGTGACGACCGCACTCACGAGTCGCGAGCGTCCGTACGTCGGCGATTGCGGTGGCGCGCTCCCCTCCACGACGATCGACTGCACCAACCCCGGGCGCTACCGGAGCTTCTTCAGCGGGCACGCGACCCTGTCCTTCACGGCGGCCGGGCTGACGTGCGAGCACCACCTCACGCTCGGCCTCCTCGGCGGGGCGGAGGACGCGCTCGTCTGCGCCGGCGCCCTCGTGCTGGCCGCGACGACGGCAACTCTCCGGGTGGCGTCCGACCAGCACTACGCATCGGACGTCATCGCCGGAGCGCTCGTGGGGACGGCCATCGGGCTGGGCGTGCCGGCGCTTCATTACAGCGGCGGTCGGCCGCGCGAGCCGGCGAGAACCGGCTGGCTCGAGGTTCACCTGGTCCCGACGGGCCTGGGGGCGACGGTCATCGGGGTCTTCCGATGAACCGGTCGACGTGGCTCCTGGCTGGCGCGCTGGTGTCCGGGCAGCTGGTCGCGGTCGCGCCGAGCAACGCGCAGACGCTCGGCCCCACCCTGCCGGACTACCAGCCCGTCGTGCCTCCGAAGCCCGAGCCGCCGCTCGCGACGCCCAGCACCTTCATCGACCGCGACATGACGCGGCCCTGGAGCGCCGGGCACGTCCGCAGCTTCGTCGCCGTCACCATCGACGCCGGCTACCTGTACCTCCGCCCCAAGCTGTCCGTGGGATTCGGGCGGCCGTACTCGTCCTGGGTCGGGCTCGACGTCGCACCGATCGTCTCGTCGTACGAGGTGGCAACCTACGGCGGCCTGCGAGCCCTCTTCGGCCCGATCGATTTCCGCGCCGGCGCTCGGTATAACTTCCCGTTCACCTACGACTACCTTCCGCAGGAGTCCTCGTATTCGCGGCTCGATCTGGAGTCGACGCTCGGAGGGCGGGCCACCTACGAGGCGCTCGAGACGGAGCTCAAGGCCTCCGTCGGCGTCGGGCCCGGCAGCATCCTCGCGATCGCGAGCGTCTTCTATCTCGTCGGCGTGCCCGCGGGGTTCGACGTCTACGAGGACACGCTCCACACGATCGTGCGACCGCCGTTCGTCGCCTGGGGACGCGGCGGCTACGACTTCCACTTCGGAACGCAGGGCCAGCACGGCATCGCCGTCGTCGGCGACGTCCTCTACTCGCCGGACCGCGACGCGACCACCGTCCGCGCCGGACTGCTGCTCCACATCGCGTTCAGCCACCACTTCGAGATCCGCGGTAGCTTCGTGCCCACCGTGTGGAGCAAGGACGCCATCGGCCTCGCGGGCGACGACTTCACCGAGCTCGGAGTGCGCTACCGGTGGGCGACCGGCGACTGAAGGCGGAAGCGATGTCTCTTCTCGGACGCCGCCTGGCAATCGCCGCCCTGCTGGCGGCAGCGCTGGCCTCGCCGCGCACGGCCCGCGCGCAGGCGAGGGACGTGCACTGGACTCCCGCGATCGACGTCACCGTCACGGGCGTGGGTGCCGCGATCTGGATCGGGAGCCAGGCGCTCGAAGCTACGCTGGCACCCGCGGCGTGCCGGTGGTGCGCCGTCGGCTCCCCGGATCGCGAGATTCGTCGCGCGCTCGTCTGGGACAGCCGGGCCACCGCCGACACGATCAGCAACGTCGTCGCATTCGCGCTCATGCCGGCGGCAATCGTCGGGCTCGACGCGCTCGCCGCGTCGCACGATCAGGCCGGCAGTCGGGTCGGCGTCGACATGGGGATCGTCGCGGAGACCACCGTCATCGCGGCCGATGTGAACGCCGTCACGAAGGTGCTCGCCGGTCGCGAGCGCCCCGGCGTCCACGCGATGACGTCGGAGGAGAAGGCCCGGGCGGGTCACCACGCGGACGACGATCTGTCGTTCTTCTCCGGCCACGCCACGGAGGCGTTCGCCCTCGCCACCTCGGCCGGGACGGTCGCCACCCTGCGCGGTTACCGCTGGGCGCCGGTGGTCTGGAGCGCGGAAGCCCCGCTCGCCTTCGCCACCGCGTACCTTCGCATCGCGGCGGACCGACACTGGTTCACCGACGTGGCGGTGGGCATGATCGTCGGCGCCGGTCTCGGCGTGGCGATCCCCTGCGTCTTTCACCGACCCGAGCCCATGGCCAGCCCGCTCGCGGCGCCGGTTCGAACGGCCTCGCTCACCTTCGCCTGGTGAACCTCCGCCGCGCTGCGGGGTGGGCGAGTTCTTCTTCATCCGCGAGGACGGCCGCGTCGCAGGATGCCGTCGCGAGTGCTCCACGGACGCCGACTGTCGCTCGCCCAGGCCACGATGCCGCTCGACACGGTGGGGAGGTTGCTCGACCCAGCGGCCGCACCTACGAAGTCACTCGATCGAGCGGCGACGCCGGTCGACTCGCACGTTTGCCTGCCAGATAGGAAGTTCAACTTGCAAGTGCAGCTTCCAGAAGACATGCTGTTCCCATGTCGCGAGAGGTTCCGAAGCGCGCAGAGTCCGCGGCCGACGAGCTGAGCCAGGTCGTCGGCGCGCTCCTTCGCCGGCTTCGCGCGGAGACGCCCTCCGCGGAGCTGAGCCACTCCGAGCACGTGGTGCTCAAACGCTCGATGCAGCTCGGGCCGTCGACGACGGCCGACCTGGCGAGGGCCGAGCTGGTGAAGCCGCAGTCGATGGGCGTGACGCTCGCCGCCCTGGAAGAGAGGGGCTTCGTCGTCCGCAAGGCGGACCCGGTGGATGCGCGGTGTCGCACGGTGTCCGTCACCGAGAAGGGCAAGCGCGTGATCGTGGAAGGGAGGACCGCGAGGCAGACCTGGCTCGCGCGGGCCATCGCAGAGAAGCTCGACGGAGACGAGCAGCGCACTCTCCTCGAAGCGGTCGCTCTCCTGCGGCGGGTCGTCGCTTCGTGACCGCTCCAACCCGCGTCACGCCGCGAGCGCCCGAGGAGACGGCGGCCGGCGAGCCCAGACGATCGGCGGTTTCGCTGGCGCTCGCACTCGCGCCGGGCACGTTGCTGGCGGGGATCGCGGGCGGGATCGCCTTTCCGATTCTGCCGATCGCGGGGCTGCGGCTCGGCCTGTCGCTCCCCTTCATCGGGGCCATCCTGGCGGCCAACCGCGCCGTGCGGGTGATCTCGGGCCCGTTCGTGGGCGTCCTCGCCGACCGCCTCGGTGGCCGCCGCACCCTGCTCTTCGGGCTCGCGGTGCAGGTCGTGGTCCTCGGGCTCTACGCGCTCGGCATCGTCTCGCACCGCGTCGGCCCCTTCTTCCTGGGGGGACGACTGCTCCACGGCGTCGGTTCGGCGTGCGTCTTCATCTCCGCACAGGCGCTCGCGCTCCACGCAGGAGGCCCGTCGCACAGCGGGCGCTCCGCCGGGACGGTTCGCGCGGCGATGGTGCTGGGAATCCCGATCGGGCTCGCTGCGGGGGGGCTGCTCTCGGACGCGGTGGGGGACGCGGCGACGTTCGGGATCGCGGCCGCCGCCGTCGTACTCGCGCTCATCGGAGCACACGTCACCGTGCCCGACCTTCGCGCGCCTCTCGGCCGGCGGCCTCCGCTGCTCGACACGCTCCGCGGGATGCGCGATCGGCGCCTCCTCGCCGTGGGCGCGCTGAACCTCATGCTCAACTTCAGCGTCGGCGGGATGATCCTCACCACGCTCGCGCTCCTCGTGCACGGCCGCCACCTCTCCGTGCTCTCGCGCAACGAGCAGGGGACCGCGGGCCTCCTCATGGCGTGGATGATCGTCATCGACGCGACGTTGACGCCCCTCGCGGGGCGCATCGGCGACCGATGGCGAGCGCACGCACGCGTGGCGGCGGGGGCGATGGTCTTCCTGGCGGCCGGGCTCGCGGTCGTCGGTCTGTCCGGCCGGCTCGCGGGTCTCGCGGTGGGACTCACGCTCGTCGGCATCGGCGGTGCGGGGCTCGGCCCCTCGCTGCTCGTGCTGATGGGAGCCATCGTTCCGCGCGAGCAACGGGGCATCGGCGTCGGGCTGCTGCAGTTCTGCGGCGACGTCGGAGGCGTCCTCGGGCCGCTCGTCGGCACCGTTCTCCTCACGGGCAGTACCGCGGCGCCCTACCTCGCGACGTCCGCGCTGGTCGTGTGCTTCGTGCCGGTGGCCCTCTGGCTCGCGAGCGGGGAACGCTCAGGCTCCCTCCGCGAGGTACTCACGGGCAGGACGTGATCCGGTCTTCCAACGTGCGCATGAAGCAGTCTTCGACGGCCTTTACCAGCGGCCGGGGCCGAAGAGCCTCCTCGCCAGCCCGTCGCGGCGGGAACCCTCGCGCTCGCGGACGTCGATGCCGCTGCCCTCCAGCGCGGCGACGAGCTCCGGCGACGCGCGGGGCTGGTGGTACGGAAAGGCCACGCGCGGGTGCATCGCTTCGAGGCACTCCGCGGCCTCCTCCGACGGCATCGTCGAGGGCAGGCCGACGGACACGAACGCGATGTCCACGTGCTGGAGGGCCTTCATCTCGGGCGTGCACTCCGAGTCGCCGGAGAAGTACACGTGCGTCCCGGCGAGATCGAGCACGTATCCGTTGCCGCGGCCGGGCGGATGATAGAGGAGGCGCGGGCCGGGACCGCGGCGGACGTTGTACATGGGCACCGCGACCACTCCCATGCCCGCGACGTCGCGCGCGTCGCCGTTGCTCATGACGACGTCGACGCGGGTCTTGCGGGTCACCGACGGGGGGCCCACCACGATCGAGCCGGCCTTCTCGAGCCGCGACACGGCGACGGCGTCGCACGCGTCGTAGTGATCGTGCGTGACGAGGACCACGTCGGCCTTCGGCAGCGACGCGTCCGCGATCGCCTCCGACGTCGGGTCGACGTAGATGGCCTTGCCGTCCCACCCGAGGAGCACCGACGCTCGATCGAGCATCGTCACCACGAGCTCCCCCCGGTCGGTGCCGAACCGATCGGTGGAGTGACGAGAGACGAACGCCGCGGACGCCGGTGCAGCGGGAACGGGGACGGCGCTCGGGTTCGAGCCTGGCGTCTCGCGCGAGCAGGCCACGAGCGCTCCGGGGACGAGCAGGACGAGACCGGCCAGGGCGAGGTGCGGAGAAGTTCGCATGCCCGGCTCGGCACGCTACCAAGGGACGGACGACCACGGAGGATTTCCCCGGTTGCCGGCCCGCGCCCCGGCGTGCGACCGTACCGCGATGGGTGGGATGGATCCGTTGATGAGGCTGCGCGCGGTTCTCGTTGCGATCGCGGCTTCGGCCGCGATGCTGGGCTCCGTGCTCGTCGTCGCGTGCTCGGGCGCGGTGAAGGCCACGGGCGACGGCGGCGGCGGCGGCAGCAGCGGCGCGAGCAGCAGTGGCGGCGGCAGCAGCGGTGGGGGGAGCAGCGGCGCGGGCAGCAGCGGCGGGGGCAGCAGTGGAAGCGTCGGTGGCGGGAGCCTCGTCGGGGAGTGGCAGCTCAGCTACGACGCCGGCGGCGGGTCGCAGGACGCAATCTTCAACGCCGACGGCACCTGCGGCTTCATCGACAACGGCTTCACCTTTTCCGGGCAGACCGTCAGCACGTGCGTCTTGAACTGCACCTACACCGTCCAGGGCGACGTGCTGACGCTCGAGGAGCCCACCGACAGCGGCTTCAGCGAAGCCGTGTCCGCGGACTTCTCGATCGCCGGCAACACCCTCAGCTTCACCCCCGTCGACGGCGGCTTCACCGCTCTCTACACGCGCGTCAACTCGAACAGCTCGAACCCCTGCCCCTGAGCGTGAGAGGGCGGGCAGCCGGTGTCGATGCGAGACTTGCGCGGCCCCGCAGCCCTTGCGCCGCGCGAACCCGGCGCGACGGCTCGGAGACGGTTCCCGGGGAGTCGCGCGGAGTGATCGCTCACGGGCACGGTTGCTGCTTCGTGCGCGTGACGCAGGAGGCACCACTCCATGACGAGCCACGCCCGTATCGCCGCACCCGAGCGCCCCTTCGTCCTCGTGCTCGGGTTGAATCTCGAGGACCAGACGTCGAGTGGCCATGCCTTCGATCAGGCCATGCGCATCGCGTCGCGCATCGCCGGCAGCGAGATGCACATCGTGCACGTGGAGGCCGAACGGGCCACCGACGAGGCGCTCCGCAAGGTCGCCGGCCTTCTCGAGCTCTACGTCTCGGAGAAGGCTGCCGCGCTCCGAGTGCGCGGCCCCCACCACGCCGCGCTGCACGTTCGACGCGGCGATCCCGCGGCGGAGATCGTCCGGCTGGCGGCGGAGGTCGGTGCCGACGCGATCTTCCTCGGGAACCACCGGGCCCCGCACATGAAGAGCCTCTTCGTAGGGTCCACGGCCGAGCACGTGATGGCGGTGGCGACCTGCCCTGTCTTTCTTGCCGGACCGAAGCCGCGTCCCGAGCCGTCGCACGTGATCGTCATCGAAGCAGCCTGCCCCGACTGCGTGCAGCGCCGCGCGGAGACTCACGGGCAATCGTGGTGGTGCGCTCGCCACTCGGAGCCGCATCACCTCCGGCGCCACCACGTCTACTCGTATACGTCCGAGCTGCCCTTCGCCACGCACGACTCGGAGGTCTCGCCGACGGGCGTCGACTGAGGGCTCCTGCCATGGCCACTCCCGTCCCGTTCGAGGTCCATCATCACCGCGACGCGATGGACGTCACGGCGCGGCTGCCCGGGGTCCGCCGGGAGGACCTGCGCGTCGACGTCACGAGGGATTCCCTGCTCGTGGCCGTCCACTCGGCGGACGGAGCCGAGGTGCATACCCTGCCCCTCGCAGCGCCGATCGACGGGCGCCGGGCCACGATGCACTTCGCCGACGGCGTACTCACGCTCCACTTGCCGAAGCTGACGCCTTGAACGCCCCGGGCGCTCGACGGTGCCGGCCCGTCCGAAGGCGCACGGCGCGCGTGTCGGCGCAAATGCTGCGCGCCGGTGAGAGGGCGTCGGGCCCGGCTCATCGCGCATTCATGATGACGCCCGGGATCGCGCGCTAGCGGTACACGCCTTGCTCCAGCAACGATCATGAGACTGACGGGCATGGTCGCGGCGCTCGGCGCCGTCCTCTCCCTCGGCGCGCTCGGGACGCTGGGCGGTTGTTCGGGCCCGGAGGGGCCTGCTGGGGCCGAGGGCGAGGGCGGGCCTCCCGGACCGCAAGGCGCCACCGGTACCGCGGGCCCGACGGGACCCCAGGGAGCCGCCGGTGCATCCGGAGAGGGCGTGGATGGGGGCATCCCCGTGTCGTGCCTCTCGCCGTGCCACGGATTCAATGGCGTCATCTCCCAGTACCAGGGGAGCGTCCACTACGTCGCCTACCTGACGAACGTGGGCTCGTCGACGGCTGCCGAATGGATCGAGCCCGGAGCTGCGTGCGGCAACTGCCATGCGATCGACGCCCTATCGCAGCGCGTGGCGGGCAAGGTCGGCACCGCCGACGACGGGGGCGTCGTCAACCTGGCCGGCGGTGAGCTCCAGTACCGCGACCCGAAGACCGGCGCGCTCTCCAGCGCGAGCTACGTCGGGAGCGCCGACATCGCGCAGGTCTACTGCACGACCTGCCACGCCGTGACGAACGCCAACGATCCGCACAAGACGGGCATCCCCTGGACGCCGGGCTCCTTTCCTCTCGCGGTCTCCGCCGACGGAGGGGCGGTCTTCGTCGAGAAGAGCCCGTCGACCGCCGCCGTCACGGGGACCAGCGCCGGCTCCTACGGGCCGGGCGACACGTGCATGTGGTGCCACCGCTCGCGCGTCGACATCACCAACACCCTCACGCCGACAGGCAACAAGCTCACGAGCGTCTACTGGGGCCCCCACGAGGGACCGCAGGCCGATCTCTTCACGGGCGCGGGCGGCTATCACTACGCCTCGCAGAGCTACGGGGAGTCCACCCACGAACAGAAGCTCTCGTGCGTCGACTGCCACATGGCCCCCGTGGCCGACAACGGCAACGTCCCGGACCACTCGTTCAACCCGACGATCGCCGCGTGCACGAGCTGCCACGCGGGGGCGACGACCTACGACATCAACGGCTTCGAGTCGCAGATCCAGGCCGCGATGACGGAGCTCGAGACCTACTTCAACGCCCAGGGCTTGCTCACGCGCGCGACGACGGCGCCCTACACCCCCCTGGCGGTCTCGCAGCTCGGGGACGGCAACTGGGACGAGGACCAGCCGCTTCCCGGCGGGAGCATCGACGGCGGACTGCTGACGCAGGACCAGGCGGGAGCCCTCTACAACTACCTCCTCGTGGCGCGCGGCGGCGCTTATGGCGTGCACAACCCGCGGTACGTCGCGCAGCTGCTCTTCGACTCGTACTTCGCGCTCACCGGCCAGCCGCTGGCGTCGTTCCCCCAGCGGCCGCAGTGACGCCATGGTCCGCGGGGCGCTCGGCGTCGTCGGTTGCGCCGTGTGGCTCGCGAGCTGCTCGCAGGATCGCTACCAGCCGCCGGCCCCGCCGGTCTTCGACGCCGACGTCGCGCCTATCCTCCAGAAGCACTGCGTCTCGTGCCACGGGACGACCGCGCCGGCCGCGGGATGGAGTGCGACCTCGTTCCTCTCGGCGATCGGGTGCGTCGAGCCGTCCGGCGCGCCCGCCACGTTGCCGGCGAGCAGCGCACCGATCCTGGGCGCGCTCGGCACGGCGACCCACCAGGGGCTGCTCGACGCGAACGAGACCGCCACGCTGGCGGGATGGGTCACCGCGGGCGCTCCGGCGTTTGCGGGGACCGTGCACTCGCCCGGGATCATCGATCCTCGCTCGAGCGCGTTCCACGGGGCGGTGCTGCGGAGCGAGCGCTGGGCGCCGATGCTCGACGCGACCAGCCCCCAGGCGTGCGGGCGGTGCCACGACGGAACCCCGGCCCCGGTTCCGGGCGTCACGTCCTTCGCGCCAGGAGCGACCGCGTGCACCACCTGCCATTCCGAGCCCGGCGGGCCGCTCGCCTGCGGGACGTGCCACGGAACACCGACCCAGGCGTACCCACCCCGCGACCTCTGCTTCTTCCCCGGAGATGGTTCGGGCGCCGGGGCGCACGCGGCCCACGTGGAGCCGTCTCCGGCGAGCGCGTCGGGCTTCTCGTGCGCAACGTGCCATCCGGTCCCCGGCCCGCAGGTCATCGGGGGCTTCCACGGCGACGGCACCGTGGAGGTCGTCTTCGACGCGGCCACGATCGGCCCCGAGGTGAGCTTCGACCGGACCACCCAGACGTGCGCGGTGACGTGCCACGACTCCGGCGGCAAGCGCCCACGCCCGGCCTGGAGCGAGACGACGCCGATGGGCTGCAACGATTGCCATGGCTCGCCCCCCGCGGGCCACTCCCCGGGTGCGTGCACGAACTGCCACGCGGAGGCCGACGCGACGGGCACCGCTCTCTCGGGCGGGCCCTTGCACCTCGACGGCAAGGTGGAGCTCGGAAATGGGAGCGGGCAATGCGGGGCCTGCCACGGAACCGGCAACGACCCGTGGCCGACGACGGCCGCCCATCCCGCCCACGAGAATCCGACCATCGCATCCCAGGTCGCGTGCGCGAGCTGCCACCCCGTGCCGGCGAACGTCGAGGACCCCACGCACCTCGACGGCGTCGTCCACGTCACGTTCTCCGGTCTGGCGCTGGCGCGCGGGGCGGAGCCCACCTGGAACGGCACCACGTGCGCGTCCGTCGCCTGCCACGGCGCGAACCTCGCGGACGTTCCTGCGGTCGTCCCGGCCTGGACGGACGCGTCGGGCGCTGCGGCCACCTGCGGCGCCTGCCACGGGATCCCGCCCTCGCAGCACACGACCTCCTCGTCGTGCAACGACGCCAATTGCCACGGCTCCGAGGTCGCCTTCGACGCCGACGGCGCGCCGTCGATCACGGCGAGCGGGCGGACGCTTCACGTCGACGGCGTCGTCGAGCCCTGAACTGCTCCTTCGGGCTTCAGCGGCGGAACACGTGGCAGCCCGTGCAGACCTGCGCCTGCGGCTGGTGATCGCGCCGGTCGGCGTGGCAGGTCCCCGTGCACGTCGCGCGGTCGGACCGGGGCGGTCCGTGTGAGGAGTGGCACGTCGCGCAGTTGCCGTGCGCGGGGTCCGCGTGGAGGGCGGGGAGCTGGGGGCGCGCGTGGCACGTCGCGCACGCAGGTGGTGCGGCGACCCCTGCCGGTCCGTGAGGACGGTGGCACGACTCGCAGCCGCCCTTCACCTTCGCGTGCGCGCTGGCCGCCTCGGTCGCGTGGCACGAGGCGCACGCCGCCTGCGGCTCGACGCTGCCCGAGTGCGGCTGGTGGCAGGCCTGGCACTTCTGGTGGCCAACCGGCGCCGTCGCTCGTTCTGCCCCGTGGCAGCTCCCGCACGGCGGGGCCGCGGCCGGCGCATGCGCGGACGCGCCGTGGCACGAGGCGCAGTCCGCATGGCCCTTGCTCGCCCCGGTGAGGTTCACCTCGCTCGCGTGGCAGCTCGCGCACACGGCGCGTCGATCGGGCGGGGTCGCGTCGTGCGGCTTGTGGCAGCCTTCGCACGCCACGCCCCCGGCGTGGGCGCCGGTATCCGTCGGCGCGACCCTCGTGTGGCAGCTCGTGCACGCGACGGCCACGGTGGTGTCGGCGTCCTGGCCATGGGGCTGGTGGCAGCCGGTGCACGACGCGCTGCCGCCGTGGGCGACCCGCGTAGCCGTGTGACACCCGGTGCATGATCCGGCCGCCTGCGCCGGAGCGTGCGGCGCATGGCAGCTCGTGCACGCGCCGTGCGCGGAGACCACCGCTGCGGCGAGGGTCGGCTTGGCTCCGTGGCAGCCGGCGCACACGCCGGGGCTCGTCGCGAAGTCGTGCGGCGCGTGGCATCCGATGCACGTGTCGTGGCCTGCGGGCTTCGGGCCCGCCGGCTGCGCGTGGCAGGTGGAGCAGGCCGCGATCGCAGCGGCGGCAGGCGCGTGGCCGGTGTGGCAGTCGGGGCATCCCTTGTCCCCCGCGTGGCTCGCGTGTCCCTGCGCTCGCTCTTCGTGGCAACCCCCGCAGTCCGCTGGCACGATGGACGGGGACTCGTGGACACGATGGCAGGCCGCGCAGTCCGCGCT
The DNA here is from genome assembly GCA_036490515.1 of Polyangiaceae bacterium. Taxonomy (GTDB): domain Bacteria; phylum Myxococcota_A; class Polyangia; order Polyangiales; family Polyangiaceae; genus Palsa-1150. Next base: position 126,684 of record DASXDU010000046.1, on the reverse strand, counting down.
CGCGTGCACGCCGACGGCGGCCAGGTGGTCCTGCGCATCGCGGTGGCACCCGATGCACGTCGCGGGTTTCTCGTCGGGGGCGAAGGCGTGGCACGTCAGGCAGTTCGTCGGACGTGCAGCGCTCCCGGTGTGCCCGTGCGACTGCTCCTTTTCGTGGCACCGCACGCAGGGCGCAGCGCCAGGGTTGATGAAGCCCTCGCGCGCGTAGTCGTGGCAGTCCTTGCATTCCGCCTTGCCGCCGTCGACGTGCGTGCGGTGACCGGGGCTCGTGCGGTAGCTCTCCCACGACGCCGGGACCAGCGCGGGCGGGACGCCTGGCGGAGAGCGCGGCCAGAACGTGACGAGGGCCGCCGCCGCGGCCGCGAGGACCGCGACGGCGAGAGCGAGAGTGGCGACGACGGCCCGCGCGCGCGGCGTCATGGCTGCGCTCCGTGGCAGAGACGACAGGGCATGTCGCGCGACACGTTCTTCGTGCTGGAGAACCCGCGGCCGTGCGGGTTGCCGCCCGGCCCCCCGACCTTGTGACAGCCGACGCAGAGCTGCTCGCCGGCCCCGCCGTGGCATCCCGCGCAGGAGGCGGCGTCGATCCTCGCCTGCGTTCCGTGATCGCCGCCACCGGCGCCCGAGACCCAGCCGGGCGGGTGAGGGTCGACGCTCGTCGAGCCCGGCGCGACGTGCTGGCGCGCGTGGCAATCGACGCACGAGCTCTCGCTGTGGCAGGTCGTGCAGACCCCTGGGTCCGCCCGCGCCTCGAGGGAATGCCGCGATGCGAAACCGGCCCGATGCAGCCCGGAAAGGCGCGCGTCGTCGAACGCGAGGCGGGCCGGCAGCGCGGGAACCGTGCCCTCGCCGTGGCAGGCGGCGCACGACCGCTCGCTGTGGCAGCTCGCGCAGAGATCGCGCGAGCTGGCCGCCTGGACCCCGTGGTCGCGCACGAAGTCCCCGTCGTGGATCAAGTGATCGTCCGGAGCCGTCCCCTCGGCCGCGAGATCGACGTGGCAGCCGTTGCAGTCGCGGAGCGTCCACTGGTCCTGGTGCTCGTGGCACCCGAAGCAGCTGCCCATCGTGGGGAGCACGGCCTGCGGCCTGCTCTCGGTGACCTCGACGTGGCAGCGCACGCAGTCGCCCTTGGCCGCGAGCATGTGCCGCGAGTGCTCGAACCGTAGGCTCTTGCGGGCGAGATCCACCGAGTCGCGCACGTACCCCTCCCCGTGACAGCCCATGCACGGGCGCTCGTCGTGCGGCCTGGCGTGGCAGCGACGGCAGTCGGCGTCCGACGGGAAGTGGAGAGGCCCCTCCTCACCGGCGCTCGAGACGCCCCCGTGGCATTCGACGCAGTTGACGCCGCCCAGCACATGGGCGCGGTGCTCGAACGGATGCGATTTCGTTCCGGGCTTGAGGCCCAGCACGCCCGCGCACGCGGCCAGCGCGATCGACAGCACCATGAGCACCGTCAGCCGCGACTTCATCGGATCTCCAGGGTGCGCGAGAGGCGCAGCAGCGCGTCCATCTCGTAGCGATGCACGGGCGTCGACGAGGCCTCGACCGCGCCGGCGAGCTCCCAGCCTCCGTGGGGCCGCCACGCGAGCGCCATCAATCCCCAGGGCCACGCCACGCCCCGGCCGTCCGGGTGATCCGGCGCTGCGATCTCGAGCTCGGTGGAGTAGCGAAGGCCGCGACCGAGGGGCACGGACCCGACCGCGCGAACCCCGGTCCACTGCGCCGTCGAGACGTCCTGCCGGCGAAGCTCGAGACCGAGGTTGCCGTCGCCGCGGTCGTCGAGGCGCAGCGTGGCGCGCAGAAACCCATTTCCACCGAGCTCGCCGCCCACCGATTGACCCGCGCCGCTGGCCAGCAGATCGAGCCGCGGAGCCGCCTTCCAGCGGACCTCGCCTCCCACCATCTGCGAGGCGAAGTCCCCGAGCACCGAGAACAGGGACGTGGCGGGCAGGAGGCGAGAAGGCGATCGCTGGGAGGCGAACAGCTCGACGCGCCAGGGCTCCCATCGCGTGGCGGCCGAGGCGCGCGCCTCGGTGACGCCGGGGTTGGTCAGGTCGTACGAACCGTGCGCGGCGACGTCGAACCACCGCGCCGGGGCCGCGGCGAGGTCCGCGCCGACCTCGTCGTCGGAGATCTGCCCATCCTCCCGCCGCTGGACGTACGAGAAGCCCACGGTCGCGCCGGAGGCGATCGTCTCGGACACGCGGCCTCCGGCGATCCAGTCGTACGGGCGAGCTCCGAAGCGCGGAACGACGGGCAGGCCTCCGAAGGTCTCGACGGTCGACCCCCAGGGCGCGCGGCCGATGACCTCCGCGCCGTCGATCTGCACCGGCAGGATGGCGCCTGTCGCGAGGATGAAGCGGCCCGCGCGGACCTCGCCCCAGCCGTGCGGCTCTCGCAGGCGCATCGACAGGACGAGGATGTCCGCCGTCGCATCGGGTTTCGCGCCGGCCCAGAGCAGACCCTCCGCTCCGATCCACGGCGTGACGTCGTCCCTGCCTTGGAGCACGACGAGGCCCGTCGGCGACTGCGTCTCGGCCACCGCGTCGGCGCGCAGGCGGAGCGGGTCGGCCCTCGCCTTCGACGATCCGCACGCCGTGCCGAGGGCGAGCGCCACGCTCGCCGCGAGGCGCCGATGTCGGCGCGTGGCAGCCCTCTTGCAGACCATCGGAGGACACGCGGTGCAAGTCCCGCGCGCAGTTCCGGCGCCGCCCCCACCTCGATGATCCTGCCCACCTCGCCCCTATCTCTCGTCGCACTCTGCTGCGCGGGGCTGTCGGCGGTCATCCTCGTCGTGTACGTCGTTCGGCGCCCTCCGCTCGTGCGGGCCACCAAGGTGTGGCTGTTTCTCGGGCTCGGAGCGCTGCCCATCGCGGCCGCGGGCGCGGGCAACGTGCAAGGGTTCGAGGCGACCAAGTCGCGCGAATTCTGCGGCTCGTGCCACGTGATGGCGCTCCACGCGGCCGACTCGGACGACCTTTCGAGCCACTCGCTGGCAGCCCGGCACGCGCGCAACCCCATGTTCGGGGACGAGAATTGCTACGCGTGCCACGCCGACTACGGGATGTTCGGGACCGTCGTCACCAAGGCCGGCGGCATGCGGCACGTGTGGCTCTACTACACGCAGTACCGCACGACGGCGATCGAGCAGGCGAAGCAGACGATCACGCTCCGCGCCCCCTATCCGAACGACAACTGCATGCAGTGCCACTCGACGCTCGACGACCTCTGGCAGAAGGTCCCCGACCACCAGGCCATGCTCGCCGAAGTGCGCGCGGGCCGCGTCAGCTGCGCGAGCGCCGGGTGCCACGGCCTCGCCCACCCCTTCTTTCGCCCCGCGGAGGGGACGCCATGAAGAAGCCCACGGCCTCGACGCTGCTGGTCGCTGCGTGCCTCCTCGGCCTCGCGGCGCTCCTGATGATGACCTGGTCCCTGTTCGATCCTCGGCCGATCCCCGTCATCGCCGCCATGTCGGTGGGACAGGTGCTCGGTACGGCGTCGTTCGTCACGTACCTCGTCGTCGTGGTCCGTGACCTGCGGCGCGGACGGGCCGCTGCGCCGTCAGCGGGGCGCGATGCTGGCGAGCAGCGCGTCGAATGAAGGACGCACCGCGCCGACCTGGTCGCCCGGCCCGAGCAGCTTGAAGAAGTAACGGGAGCCCGGAGTGTCCACCACGGCGCCGACCAGGGTCCAGCCCGCGCGGGAATCGGCGGCCGCTCCCGGCATGCCGCTGCCCAGGTAGGTGCCGCTGACCTCGACGATGTGGACGCTCAGCCCGCGCACCGTCTTCTCGGTGCGCACGTCCTTGCCGGCGTCGTCGAACTGGCCGATCCAGCGGTGAATGTTCGCCTCCGTCGAGCCTCCGGCGCGCGCCACGCTGAGCTCCGTGTCCGGCGAGGGCCGGTAGGTGGCGATGCGCATCGCGTTCGGGTTGGGGGACGTCTGCCAGCCGGTGGGTACCGTCCAGACCATCGCAGCCGGCTCCTCCGGCGCGGAGACGGGAGGGCTCGTACCCCCGTGCGGGGACATCCCCGCGGAGAGGGGCGGGTGGTTCGGGGGAAGCGCGGGCTGCGCCCGGATATCCGTGTCCACGGCGGCCGGCGCTGGCGGCGGTGCTGCCTGAATGGCTCTCGCGGGTTCCTCGGATCGGAGGAGAGCGAACCCTGCGGCCCCGAGCAGAACGGCGGCGACGGCGAACGGGGCGACGCGGATCCTCATGGTCGGCCCCAGTGCGCGAAGTGTGCCGGTGCGCGAAGGGCGACGATTGGCGCGACCGACGCACGCGACATCAGTCGGGCAAACCGCCACGTGCGCATCCTTTGCGCCGCCACGAAATGTCCGCGCTCAGCAGACCGGCGTAACTCCGGAGCTCGGCTCGCGCAGGATTTTCGTTCGCGCGCACGAAAGTCGCGCGAGCGGTGACGGATGGTTGGTGGCGGGATGGACGAGCGTCAGCGAGGCTCGATCGCCCGCACCGACTTGACTTCGGCACCGTACTCGAGGATGGCCGCATCTCGCGTCAAGAGCACCGCGCCGAGCCGGCGTGCGGTCGCCACGATGATGCGGTCGGCGGGATCCGGGTGCTCCCATGCAGGCAGGTCGACCGCGTCCACGGAGATGGCAGGGTCCAGCGGGGCAACCGCGGTCTGCGTCGCCAGCAGCGCCGCGTTCAGCCACTCGAGCAGCGGGCCCGCGACGCGGATCCTGCCTGCGCGCGCGAGCATCGCGACTTCCCACGGAGTGATGGCGGCGACGTAGAGAATGCCGGCACGCGCCGCAGCGTCCACCTTGCGCAGAACGCGAGGCGCGAAGCGGCCACGCCCGAACGCAACGTCCAGCCAGACGTGCGTGTCCATCACGAGCGTCTCAGCGCTGGGCATCCCATCGTGCTCCGGTCGAGAGCAGCTCCTCGTCCGGCGCCAGGTAGAGGATCGAGTCGCGCGCGGCGCCGAAGACCGTGCGTCGCCGTGCGGCTCCGCGGCCCGCCTCGGCCGGTACGAGCCGGACGAGCGGTTTGCCGCGCTTGGTGACCTCGAGCGGCTCGCCCGTTTCAGCCACGCGATCCATGAGCTTCAAGCAGGTCGCCTTGAAGGCCCCCGCAGGCACGGTCTTCATGTGACCATGATGACATGGTCATCACGCCGACGCCATGGCGCACGTTGGTCCACGGCCCGGGGGCAGAGCTTGGAAGTGCACGGGCCGACGGGCCGCCCCGTCGCAGAAATCGCGAGAGCACGAAAGCCTTGCGCCAGGGGGCGCGGACGAAGGTGCGGGGGCCGCCCTGTTCGTGCATCGCTTGCAGCGGCCCGGCCGTTGCAACGCGACGGCCTCACCGTCCAGATCAACCTCCGAGGGGGGGGACCATGCCCATCGAAGAGCAACTCGCCTGGCGCGCACTCTGCGCTCATTGGCCCGGGTACGTGTTCACGATCGACGCCGGCGATCGCGTCCTGAGCGTGAGCCGGAACACGCGAGTTCACGACGCCGAGACCTGTCTCGGCGTCGACGTCCTCGATGTGCTGCCGGCCGAGGAACAGGAGGAGACGCGCGCAATCTTCCGGTCCGTGCGCTCGACGGGCCGCACGATCACCCGAGGCTCGACGGTGACCCTGCCAGACGGCTCGCAGCGCTCCTACGAGAGCTGCGTCATGCCCCTCGGCGGGGACGGCACCTTGATCATCCTCCTGAGCGACGTCACGGCTTCCGCACAGGCACGGGAGATGCGGGATCGAAGTGAACGGCGGTTCCGCGCGCTCGTCGAGAAGAGCTCCGAGGGCATCATCCTCGTCGCAGCCGACCGCTCGAAGACCTACGCGAGCCCCACCGCCGGCAAGCTGTTCGGGTTGAACGGGGACGAGCGCGAGATCTTGTTCACGAGGCCCGTCGTCCACCCCGACGACCGGGACCGCACCGAGGCCGACTTCCAGGCTGTCCTGGCGGCACCCGGATCGTGCGCGACTAGCGAATTCCGTGCGAGGCACGCGGACGGAACGTGGCACTGGTTCGAGTCGACGAGCACGAACCTGCTCGCCGAGCCTGCGGTCGGCGCGATCGTCTGCAATTTCCGCGACCTCACGGACCGGAAGCGGCTCGTCGACGAGCTCGTGCAGTCACAGAAAATGGAAGCTCTCGGCGCCCTCGCCGGGGGCGTGGCGCACGACTTCAACAACATGCTCGCCGCGGTCCTCGCATACACCGAGTTGTGCTTGGGAGATCTTCCCGAATCGGCTCCCATGCGTCAGGATCTCGATGCCATTCGGGAGGTCACCCTGCGCGCGACCTCGCTGACCCGGCAGCTGCTCGCGTTCAGCCGGAAGCAGGTCCTCCAGCCGTGCGCCGTGGCCCTCAATGGCATGGTGGAGGAACTCGGCAGGATGTTGCGCCGCATGATCGGCGAAGACGTCGAGCTCGTGACGTGCCTCGAACCCGACCTCGGGACGATCAGCGCCGACCCAACGCACCTCACGCAGGTCATCCTCAACCTCGCCGTGAACGCCCGCGACGCGATGCGCGCCGGCGGGAGCCTCACCCTTCGCACGAGCAACATCGACCTCGACCCGGACGGTGCTCGCAAGCTCGGGACCGTTTCTCCTGGACGGTACGTGGAGCTCAGCGTCGCGGACACCGGGTGCGGGATGGACGCAGCCACGATCGCGAGGGCATTCGAGCCGTTCTTCACGACGAAGGGGACCGGCAAGGGGACCGGGCTCGGGCTCTCCACCGTGCTCGGCGTCGTCAAGCAGAGCGGGGGATCCATCGCAGTCGAGAGCGCTCCTGGGCAAGGGACGACGTTCCGCATCTACCTGCCCCGCGTCGACGCGGCGCCGCCGTGCAAGAAGGACGGGCACGTCGCTCCGCTGTCCAGCGTGAGGAGAGTGCTCGTCGTCGAGGACGACCACCACGCTCGTACCGCCCTCGCCCGTCTGCTCGAACAGCAGGGGTTTCAGGTGTACGCCGCGAGCGGCGTCGCGGCGGCGCTGCGCACCCTCGAGAATACGCTGGTCGACGTGCTCCTGACGGACGTCGTCATGTGCGACGGCGATGGGCCGACGCTGGCCGTGACGGCGAGGGCGAAGCAGCCCGGTCTGCGGGTGCTCTTCATGTCGGGGTATTCGGACCACCCGCTGCTCCGCGAGCTGCTGCTGGAGCCGACGACCGACTTCATTCCGAAGCCTCTGGACGTGGACGACGTGTGCCGCGCGCTGAACGCTCTGGGCGCACGCCCCGTTCAGGGCACGCCTTGACGTCTTCGCCGGCTACGCCGCCGCGCGAAGCACCGCCACGGCGCACGAGGCGAGCCTCGCCCGCGCCGAGTCGGACCGGCTCGTCAGGACGATCGGGACCTTCGCGCCGAGGACCACACCCGCGAGCTCGGCGCCGCCGAGGTACTCGAGCTGCTTGGCGAGCATGTTGCCGGCTTCGAGGTCCGGCACGAGGAGCACGTCCGCGGCGCCGGCGACCGGCGAGACCAGCCTCTTGATGGCGGCGGCCTCCGCGCTCACCGCAGTATCGAAGGCGAGCGGGCCATCGAGGACGGCGCCCGTGATCTGCCCGCGGTCGGCCATCTTGCACAGCGCCGCGGCGTCGAGCGTCGAGGTGATCTTGGAGTTCACGGTCTCCACGGCCGAGAGGATGGCGACGTTCGGCTTCGCGATCCCGAGCGCATGCGCGAGCTCGATGGCGTTCTTGGCGATGTCCACCTTCTCGTCCAGCGTCGGGTAGATGGTGATCGCCGCGTCGGTCACCAGCAGCGGTCGCGGGTACGCGGGTGCGTCGATGACGAACACGTGGCTCACGCGACGAGCCGTCCGCAGTCCGTCCTTGGCGTCGAGCACGGCGTGCATCAGGACGTCGGTGTGCAGGCTGCCCTTCATGAGGCCCATGGCGGCGCCTTGCCTGCAGAGCGTGACGGCCTTGCGCGCGGCGTCCTCGTCGCCCTCCGCGTCGACGAGCCGCATGGCGGACACGTCGATGCCGAGCTTGGACGCCAGGGCACGGACGGTGTCCGCGTTGCCGACGAGGATCGGCTGGATCAGGCCCGCGCGCTCCGCCGCCACCGCACCGGAGAGCGCCACCTCCGTCGTGGGAGCGACGACGGCGAAGGGCACGCGCGGGAGATCGCGGCAGCGGGCCACGAGGCGATCGAAGACCTGAAGGGTGGCCACGGCGGATGTCACTCGTACCGGAGCGCCTCGATGGGGTCCAGACGCGACGCCTTCCGCGCCGGATAGAGACCGAAGCCCACGCCCACGAGGGCGCTGAAGCCGAACGACAGGAGGATCATGTCGACGCGGGGCGTGTACCCCCAGCCGAGGCGTGCGGCGACGACGCGCGCGATGACCGACCCGAGGACGATCCCCATCAGCCCTCCGATCATCGACAGGGTCACCGCCTCGGCCAGGAACTGCGCGAGCACGTGCCAGGGCTTCGCGCCGACGGCCATGCGTACGCCGATCTCGCGTGTCCGCTCGGTGACGCTGACGAGCATGATGTTCATGATGCCGATGCCGCCGACGACGAGCGACACGACCGCGATGGCGGCGAGGAGCGCGGTGAGCGTCTGCGTACCCTGCTGCTGCGCGTTCGCCATCTCGGTCAGGTTGCGGATGTTGAAGTCGTCGTCGTCCGCCGGCCCGAGGTGGTGGCGGTCGCGGAGGAGGGCGGCGATCTCGCTCTGCGCGCGCCCCGTGTCGTCGGCCGAGATCGCGCTCACGATGACCGCGCCCGCGATGTACTTCTGGAGGCCGCCCTGGATCTGGTTCTGGAAGGTCGTCACGGGGATGAACGCGGCGTCGTCGTAGTCGGTCCCCATGGGCGACTGGCCCTTCCGCTGGAGGAGCCCTACGACGAGGAAGGGCACCGACCGGATGCGCACCGTCGCGCCGACCGGATCGACCCCCACGCCGAAAAGCTTGTCCGCGACCGTCGCTCCCACGACGATGACCTTCGCGCCCGCCTGCACGTCGGTGTCCGCGAAGAGGGAGCCTTTGTCGATGACCCAGTTGCGGATGTCGAAGAACTCGGGCGACGTCCCGGTGAGGCTCGTCGTCCAGTTCTGATCCTGCGCCATGATGGTGACCTTGGTCATCTGCGCGGGCGCGGCCCAGCGCACGGCAGGTGCCTGCGTCCGCATCGTCCGGAGATCGTCCCACGTCAGCGTGGGAAGGCTCCCGAAGCCGCCGGACACGCCGCCCGTGGACGTCGACCCCGAGAGGACGACGAGCATGTTGGTCCCCATGGTCGCGAAGACCCCGGAGACGCGCGCCTTGGCGCCCTCGCCGACGGCCACCATCGAGATGACGGAGGCCACCCCGATGATGACGCCGAGCGTCGTCAGGAAGCTCCGCGTCTTGTTGCGAAGCAGCGCGGTGACGGCAATGGGCATCACGTTCGCGAGATTCATCGGTTCACGCTGCCTTCCCTGCCACGAGGGGCTCCTGCATCGTGTCGGAGACGATCTTGCCGTCGCGGACCGTGACGATGCGCGACGCGAAGCGCGCCACGTCCGGCTCGTGCGTCACGAAGACGATCGTCAGCCCCGCGCGCCAGAGCGCCTGGAAGAGCGCCATGACGTCGACGCTGGTCTTCGTGTCCAGGTTGCCGGTCGGCTCGTCCGCGAACATCAGCTTCGGCTCGTTCACGATCGCGCGGGCGATGGCGACGCGCTGCTGCTGGCCGCCCGAGAGCTGCGACGGCCGGTGATCGATCCGCTCGCCCAAACCGACGCGCTCGAGTGCGATCCGCGCTCGTTCGCGCCGCTCCCGCCGCGGAAGCCCCGCGTAGACGAGGGGCAGCTCCACGTTCTCGAGGGCGCTCGTGCGCGCGAGCAGGTTGAAGCTCTGAAAGACGAAGCCGATGGTGCGGTTGCGCATCTCGGCGAGCTCGCCGCGGCTGAGGCGCGAGACCTCCTTTCCGTCGAGCGTGTAGCTGCCGCTCGTCGGTCGATCGAGGCAACCGAGGACGTTCATCAGCGTCGACTTGCCCGAGCCCGACGCGCCCATGATGGCCACGAACTCCCCGCGATCGACGGTGAGGCTCACGCCGTCCAGCGCCCGGAGCTCGGTGTCTCCGAGAACGTAGACCTTCGTGAGATCCTCGGCCACGACCAGGGCCCCGGCGCCTCGCGTGCTCATGGCCGTCACGGCCCCTTCCTGGCGGCGGCACCGACGACGGCCGCCTCGCTGACGATCGCGTCGCCGGGGTGCACGTCCCCCTCGACGAGCTCCGTCTGCATGCCGTCGCTGATGCCGATGCGCACGACCCGCGGCGACGCGTGGCCGCCGGTCGTGATCCATACGACGCGCTGGTCGGGTGCGAGATCGTCGTGGCCCGGGAGAGACGGCCCGGCGCCGCCGGTCATCGCCGTGACGGTCGCAGCGTCGGGCTTGAAGCGCAGCGCCGCGTTCGGAAGCCGCACCACGTCCGCCTTCGTCGCGTAGACGAAGGTGACGTTGGCCGTCATCGTCGGACGGAGCGCCATGTCCGAGTTGTCGACGTCGATGACGGCGTCGTAGGTGACGACGTTCTGGAGCGTGGTCGCGTTGTCGCGGACCTGGCGCACGAAGCCCTTGAACGTGCGGGTCGGAAAGGCGTCGACCGTGAACGTCGCGTCCATCTTCTCGCGGATCTTGCCGATGTCGCCCTCGGCGACGTTGGTGTCGACCTGCATCTTGGTGAGGTCCTGCGCGATCGTGAAGAGCGTCGGCGCCTGGAACGACGCGGCGACCGTCTGCCCGACGTCGATGTTGCGCGAGATGACGATGCCGTCGATGGGCGAGACGATGCGCGTGTACGACAGGTTGAGCTGCGCCTGGTCGAGCGCGGCCCGCGCTTGGAGGAGGCCTGCGTCCGCCGCCTCGACGTCGGCCCGGCTCGCCCCTGCCGCGGCTTCGGCCGCGTCCAGGTCGGCGCGGTCGGCGAGGCTCTCCTCGAAGAGCGCGAGCTCGCGCGCGTAGTTGCGCTCGGCGAGCGAGCGATTCGCGAGGGCCTTGTCGTACGTCGCCTTGCCCGCCGCGTAGTTCGCCCGCGCCTGCTCGACGGCAGCCCGGAAGAGCGAGGGCTCCATGAGCGCGATGAGCTGCCCCTTCTTCACGGGGGCGCTGAAGTCCACGTACCAGGCCTGGATGCGCCCCGAGACCTGGCTGCCCACCTGGACGGTGACGATCGCCGACACGGTGCCGCTCGCGGTCACCTTGGCCGCGAGCGGTCCCCGGTCGGCGGGAGTGCTCTGGTAGCGGACCAGCGGCGCGGAGCGAGAGTGGGCGTAGCGCCAGCCGAGGACCGCGACAGCCGCGAGAACGACGACGGCAGCGATCCAGCGGGCCAAGGCCGGCCAGACGCGAGATTTGCGCGCCGCTGCAATCTTGGCGGCAGCCACCGGCGCGGAGGTGGGCATCGCCTGCGGGATCGAGGACATGGGCGCGGGATAGTGCAGCGGGTGGGCCACGCCGAGCACCGGCGTCCCGTGGGCGTCGACGCCGGCGTCAATGGCACACCGACTGCTTCGAGTTCGCGCATGACCCTCGCTCGATTCAAGGGACCGCTCGCGACGGTATCCGCGGACGACACCGTGATGAAGGCCGCCCGAACGATGCGCGATCGACACGTGGGATGCGTGGTCGTGATGCGCCACGGGCGCGCCGCCGGCATCGTCACCGACCGCGATCTGGTCGTGCGCGTCGTGGCCGACGGGCGAGACCCATCGAACGCCGCGGTCGGCGAGTTCGTCTCGTACGACCCGGTCACCGTCCAGGCGCACGAGGGGATCGAGACCGCCGTCGAGAGGATGCGCGCCCACGGCGTTCGACGCCTGCCCGTCGTCGAGGACGGGGTCCCGGTGGGGATCGTCACCGCCGACGATCTGTTCGTGCTCCTGGGCGGCCAGCTCGCCGGCGTGTGTGAGGCGATTGCGAACCGCTGCGACGCCGACGAGAGCCGGTAGGCGCGGCCGTTGCACTCCTCAATTCCATGAAACCGCAAACCGAGATCCGGTACATCCTGGTCCCCCACGACTTCAGCGAACCCGGCGAAGGGGCTCTCGACCTGGCTCTCGACCTGGCGAAGAAGCTGGGAGCGCGCATCACGATCCTGCACACGTACGAGGTCGTGCCCTACGCGTACACCGAGAACCTCATGGACACGGGGAGGGTGCTTCGCGAGATCGGACAACTCGCCCGGCACGCCCTCGACGCTGCCGTGCGGCGCGCCGCCGCGACCGGCGTCGAGGTGACCTCCGAGCTTCGCATGGGTCCCGCGCGCGAGCAGATCGTCGCGTACGCCAGCGACCCGGACGCCAAGGTCGATCTGATCGTGATGGCAACGCACGGGCGCCGCGGCATGGCGCGGTTCCTCATCGGGAGCGTCGCCGAGGGAGTCGTGCGCACGGCCCCGTGCCCCGTGCTGACCTTTCGGCCTCCGCAGCCCGCAAGCGGGGGCCCGGCCCACCATGGGTGACCTGAAAGACGACCTCGCCCTCGCGAGCGCCTACGGACCCCACGCGGCGTCCGAGGTGCAGCTGGTGGAAACCCACATCTCGTGGGTCTTCCTCGTGGGCGACGACGTCTACAAGGTGAAGAAGCCCGTCGACCTCGGCTTTCTCGACTTCCACACGACGGAGGCGCGCAAGGCCGCGTGCCATGCCGAGGTGACGCTCAACGCGCGCCTGGCGCCCGGCGTCTACCTCGGCGTGGTGCCGATCCGGCGGGGGCCCGACGGCGTTCATCGCATCGAGGGACCGGGCGACACCGTCGACTGGGCAGTGCACATGGCTCGGCTGCCGGACGGCGCGCGCGCGGACGGGCGCGTCGTCTGCAACCTCCTGCGAGGCGAGGACGTGGACGCAATCGCGCGCCGCCTGGCGGAGTTCCACGCCGGCGCACGATGCGACGCCGAGACGAGCCGCTTCGGCGAGCCGGACGTCATCGCGCGCAACGTGTTCGAGAACTTCACGCAGACCCGCGGCGACGTCGAGCGCTTCGTTCGGCCGGCGGAGGCAGAGGAGATCGAGCGCACGCAGACGGATTTCCTCCGGGACAAGGCCTCGCTGTTCCGGGCGCGCGCCGACGGCGGACGGGTGCGCGACGGCCACGGAGACCTCCGCCTCGAGCACGTGTACCTCGAGGGCGGTCGCGTCACGATCGTCGACTGCATCGAGTTCAACGACCGCTTCCGGTACGGCGACGTGTGCTCGGACGTCGCGTTCCTCTCGATGGACCTCGCGTGGCACGGCCGCGTCGACCTCGCCGAGCGGCTCCTCGCGCGGTATGCCCGCGAGGCCGACGACTTCGATCTGTACGCGCTCGTCGACTTCTACGAGGGCTACCGGGCTTACGTGCGCGCGAAGGTCTCGATGCTCCTCGCCGCCGACGCGGGGGCCGGAGATCGCGGCCGCGACCGCGCCCGTGTGGAGGCCAGGCGCTACCTCCTTCTCGCGCTGGCGGCCGGACGGCGATCGCTGCTGTCGCCGCGCCTGGTCTGCGTGGGCGGGCTCGTCGCGTCGGGCAAGAGCACGATCGCCGAGGCGATCTCCCACGAGCTCGGAGCGCCGGTGATCGACGCCGACCGCACGCGCAAGCGGATGCTCGGAGTGACTCCGACGTCCCACGTCGACGACGGCCCCTGGCAGGGCGCCTACGAGCCTCGCGTCACCAGCCGCGTCTATGCCGAGGTGCTCCGCCGCGCGCGGGTGGTCCTCGCGTCGGGCCGACCCGTCATCGTCGACGCGTCGTTTCGCTCGCGCGCAATGCGCGACTCCGCCCGCCACCTCGCCGCAGAGCTGGGCGTCCCCTTCGCCTTCGTCGAATGCCGCTGCCCTCCCGACGTCGCTCGTCGGCGCCTGACGGCCCGCGACGCTGGCGGCGTCGTGTCCGACGCGCGCCTCCCGCTGTTCGACGAGTTCGCTGCGCGCTTCGAGCCATTCGACGAGCTGTCCGATCGCGAGCGGATCGTCCTCGATACATCCTCCCCTCTCGAGGACGGGCTGAGCACCTTGCGCGCACGCGTCGCGACGTGGCCTCGCGGCCTCGTGATGTGACGCCACTCTCTGTGTGGAGAGCGCCTCGCGGCGTCCGTCGACTCGCAGACGCACGCCACCGTCACCCGCGCCGGGCTGCGCTCGACCAGGCGCACGTCAAGTCGTGCGCGTGCAGGCGCTCGACACCCCGCCACCGCTCTGGTGCACGATGCCGAGCACCGTCGAGAGCCCGAGACCCGGGGACCGGGGGCGAGCCCGAAGATGCGATAAGCCCCGCTCGACCCTGGCGATTCCCCCGCTCGCACCGCCGGAGCATGGAGCGCGCTAACCTCCATCGATTCCCTTCGGTTCCGAGGAGCGCACGGTGACGCGACAGGTTCTCTCGATCAACTGCGGCTCGTCCTCGCTGAAATACGCGCTGTTCGCGGTCGACGCGGACGGCGAGCGGCCGATCGAGCGCGGCGTCGTCGATCGCATCGGGTCACGCGTTCCGACGCACGCGGCCGCAGTGGACGAGGCTCTCGCTGCACTGGAGAAGGCGGCACGGCCCGCGCCGCAGGCCGTGTCGCACCGGATCGTCTTCGGCGGAACCAAGCATCGGGCCCCCGCATTGGCCGACCAAACCATGCTCGCCGATCTGCGGGCGCTCGTCGTCCTTGCCCCTCTCCACCTGCCGCCCGAGATCGAGGCCATCGACGCCGTTGCACGTCGCTGGCCGAGCGTCCCGCAGGTGGCGTGCTTCGACACCGCGTTCCACGCCACCTTGCCCGAAGCCGCCTGGCGCTACGCCCTGCCCGCCTCCGTCGGCTCCGACGTCCGCCGGTACGGTTTTCACGGGATCTCGTGCGAGTACGTCGTCGTCACGCTGGGGGCGGCAGCAACCCGCGGCCGCGTGATCGTGGCCCACCTCGGGAGCGGCGCGAGCCTCACGGCAGTGAAGGACGGCGTGAGCGTCGACACGACGATGGGGTTCACGCCGACCGGGGGGCTCGTCATGGGGACACGCCCGGGCGATCTCGATCCCGGCCTCGTACTCCACCTGCTCAGGAGCGGCTACGACGCCGAGCGGCTCCAGCGCCTCTTCGACGTCGAGTCGGGGCTCCTTGGACTGAGTGAGACGACGGCCGACGTGCGGGATCTCCTCGCCCGGCGCGCGACCGACCCGCGCGCGGCTCTGGCGCTCGACGTCTTCTGTTTCAGCGCGCGCCGCTGGATCGGCGCGATGGCCGCGTCCCTCGGTGGTCTCGACACGCTCGTCTTCACCGGCGGCATCGGCGAGCACTCCGCCGAGATGCGCGCCGACATTGCGCGCGGCCTCGAGCACCTCGGCGTCCGCCTCGACGTGAAACGGAACGGACGGGGAGACACGCTCGTCAGCACCGACGGCGCCCCCTGCGCCGTGCGCGTCATCGCGACCGACGAGGAGCGCATGCTCGCGCGCCACGCCGGCGCACTCCTCGGCTGATCGCTACGCGAGCCAGCGCCAGTCGCGCACCTCCGGCATGTCGTCGCCGTGCTCGGCGATGTACCGCCGGTGCTCGACGAGCTTGTCGGCCATCGCCTGCCGGACGTGCGCGTAGCGCGATCCGAGCTTCGCCACGCGGTCGATCGTGTCCTGGACGAGGTGAAAGCGATCGAGGTCGTTGCGGACGACCATGTCGAAGGGCGTCGTCGTCGTCCCCTCCTCCTTGTAGCCGCGCACGTGGAGGTTCCGGTGGTTGGTCCGGCGGTAGGTGAGCCGGTGAATGAGCCAGGGGTAGCCGTGGTACGCGAAGATGATCGGGCGGTCGGTCGTGAAGATGCCGTCGAAGTCGCGATCGGAGAGGCCGTGCGGGTGCTCGGTCGGCGGCTCGAGGCGCATGAGGTCGACCACGTTCACGACGCGGATCTTCAGCTCCGGCACGCGCTCGCGGAGGATGCTCACCGCGGCGAGGGTCTCGAGCGTCGGCACGTCGCCGGCGCACGCCATGACGACGTCCGGGTCGTCGCGGTCGTCGTTGCTCGCGAACTCCCATGTGCCGATGCCCGCCGTGCAGTGCTTGTCGGCCTGATCCATCGTCAGCCACTGCAGGGACGGCTGCTTGCCGGCGACGATCACGTTGACGTAGTTGACGCTCCGGAGGCAGTGATCGGTGACCGAGAGGAGCGTGTTCGCGTCCGGCGGGAGGTAGACGCGGATGACGTCCGCCTTCTTGTTCATCACGTGGTCGATGAAGCCCGGGTCCTGGTGGCTGAAGCCGTTGTGGTCCTGGCGCCATACGTGCGACGTGAGGAGGTAGTTGAGCGACGAGATGGGGCGACGCCAGGGGATCGCACGCGTCGTCTTGAGCCATTTCGCGTGCTGGTTGAACATGGAGTCCACGATGTGGATGAACGCCTCGTAGCAGGAGAAGAACCCATGCCGGCCGGTGAGGAGGTAGCCCTCGAGCCAGCCCTGGCACTGGTGCTCGCTCAGCATCTCCATCACGCGGCCGTCCGGCGAGACGTGATCGTCTCCCGGGACGATCTCCGCCGCGGACATGCGGCTCGTCACCTCGAACACCGGCGACCAGCGGTTCGACGCGGTCTCGTCGGGGCTGAAGACACGGAAGTTGCGCTGCTCGCGGTTGCGTTCGAGCACGTCGCGGACGAGCGCACCTTGAACGCGGGTGGCCTCCGCCTCGACGGTGCCCGGCGCGGGGACGTCGACCGCATACGCGCGGAAGTCGGGCATGCGGAGCTCCTTGCGGAGATTGCCCCCGTTCGCGTGGGGGTTCGCGCTCATGCGCCGGTCTGCCTTCGGCGGCAGCGCGGCGAGCTCTGGGGCGAGCCGCCCGCGCGCGTCGAAGAGCTCCTCGGGGCGGTAGCTCTTCATCCAGCGCTCGAGCATCGCCAGATGGGAGGGGTTCTTGGCCAGGCCTGCGAGCGGCACCTGGTGCGCACGGAACGTTCCTTCGATCGGCACGCCGTCGACCACCTTCGGTCCCGTCCATCCCTTGGGAGTGCGGAGCACGATCATCGGCCAGCGCGGCCTCTTCCACGCTCCGCCCGCACGCGCCTCCGCCTGAATGTGGTGGATCGCGGTGACGGCCTCGTCGAGCGCCGCCGCCATGGCCTGGTGCACGATCAACGGATCGTCGCCCTCGACGAAGCGCGGAGCGTAGCCGTATCCCCGCAGCAGCTGCTCGAGCTCTTCGCGGGGGATGCGCGCCAGGACCGTCGGCCCGGCGATCTTGTAGCCGTTCAGATGAAGGATGGGCAGCACCGCGCCGTCGGTGACGGGATTGAGGAACTTGTTCGAGTGCCAGCTCGTCGCCAGTGGCCCGGTCTCGGCCTCCCCGTCGCCGACGACGCAGCACACGAGCAGGTCGGGGTTGTCGAACGCGGCGCCGAACGCGTGGCTCAGCGCGTAGCCGAGCTCACCCCCCTCGTGGATGCTTCCGGGCGTCTCGGGCGCGACGTGGCTCGGAATTCCCCCCGGAAAGGAGAACTGGCGGAAGAGGAGCCGCATCCCTTCCTCGTCTTGCGACACGCCGGGATAGACCTCGCTGTAGGTCCCCTCGAGGTAGGTGTTCGCGACGATGCCGGGCCCGCCGTGTCCCGGCCCGGTGACGAAGAGCACGTCGAGATCGCGCTCCTTGATGACGCGGTTCACGTGCACGTAGACGAGGTTGAGCCCGGGCGTCGTCCCCCAGTGACCGAGCAGGCGCGGCTTCACGTGCTCGATGCGGAGCGGCTCGCGGAGCAGCGGGTTCGCGAGCAGGTAGATCTGCCCGACGGAGAGGTAGTTCGCGGCGCGCCAGTACGCGTGCATCGTGCGCAGGAGCTCGGGCGAGAGCGGTTCGGCCATGGCTGCCTCGACGGTTCGCGCGGGCCACCGAGGCCCGGGCGCTGGCGATGATGGGCGCTACGGCGCGCGTGGCAAGCGCAAACGGAAACGCCTATGGCGTGATACTCGCCCTCGACGAACCGGGCGACACCCGCGCGGAATTTGCGCCACGGCGCACGACTGTCGCCGCGCCGCCTCGCCGGGGCTCGAAGTAGCGGCTCCGCGTGCCGGCACCATCCGTGCTTTGGGACAGGACATGAGCCAGGAACACCACGTTCGGTACTACTCGTTCGTCGATCGCCCGTTCGGCGACGTCCGTAGCCTGCTGCGCGAGCGCGCACGCGAGGTCTTCGAGCGCGCCACCTCGTCGGCCGCGGCGCGAGCCCGGACGCTGGGCGCGAGCCTTCACGCCCAGGCGGCGGGGCTGGACCTCGCGGTGGCGGTGCACATCCACGTGCACCGCGTGGTCGACGAGGAGGGGGTCGCCGGCCTCCCGCCGCTGACGAAACTGTCCGTCTCGTGGGAGGCGACGGAGAACGCATGGCTGTTTCCGATCATGAACGCCGAGGTCCGGATATGGCCGCTGACCTCGACGGAGACGCAGATCGAGATCGCCGGCCGCTACCGCCCCCCCTTCGGGCCCACCGGCGCCGCGCTGGACACCGTCGCTCTCCACCGCATCGCCGAGGCCACGGTGCATCGCTTTCTCGAGGACGTGGTCGAGCAGCTGCGGCGGGAGCCCCGGTGAAACGGATCGTCGTCACGGGCGGCCCCGGAGCGGGGAAGACGGCCGCGCTCGAGACCGCGCGCATGTCCCTCTGCGAGCACGTCGCCTTCGCTTCGGAGTCGGCGAGCATCGTCTTCCGCGGCGGCTTTCCGCGCCTGGCCCGGCCCGCCGCTGCGTGCGCGGCCCAGCGTGCCATCTACCACGTGCAGCGCGAGCTCGAGTCCGTGTACGACGACCAGGACGTCGACGCGTTGCTGTGCGACCGGGGGACACTCGATTGCGCCGCCTACTGGCCGACGGCGCTGGACACGTTCTACCGCGACGTCGGAACGAACCACGACGAAGAGCTGAGCCGGTACGCGCTCGTGATCCACCTCCGTCCGCCCCCCGACGGGGACGGGTACGAGCAGCGCGGTCTGCGCATCGAGACGGCCGAGGAGGCGTGCCGCATCGACGCACGCATCGAACGTGCGTGGGCCGGCCATCCGCGCCGCGTCTTCGTCGAGCACACCCACGACTTCGCCGCGAAGGTGGAGCGGGTGCTCACGATCGTCCGGGCGGAGCTCGCGTGCAACCACCTGACGACCGTCCCGAGCGGCCCGGACGACCGCCCCCATTCGACCCGAAACGAACTTGCCTCGGAGGGAGCACGATGAAACGCATCCTGGTCGGACTCGACGGTTCGGAGCGCGCTCCGATGGTGCTGGCAGCGGCCGCGGCGATCGCGCAGGCGCAAGGGGCGAAGCTGGTCCTGCTTCGCGCCGTCGGATTGCCGCCGGACGTCCCGCAGGACTTCTGGAAGTCGACGGACGAGTCGCTGCTCGACCTCCTCCGGCATCGCGCGCAAACCTACCTGAACGAACAGGCCCGCACGGTGCTCGAGTCGCTCGTGGAGAAGACGGCGGTCGTCATCGGTGCCCCCTGGCAGGCCGTCTGCGACGCCGCCCGGCACGACCGGGCCGACCTCGTCGTCGTGGGCTCGCACGGCTACGGCGGGCTCGATCGCGTGCTCGGAACGACCGCCGCCAAGGTCGTGGACCACTGCCCCTGTTCCGTCCTCGTCGTGCGCCGAACCCCTGCTCCCTGAGGTCCCGATGCTCACCGGTCGTCTCACGCCGTTCATCGCCCTCGCCGTCGCCGCCGTCTCGTCGTGCGTGTGGTCCAACGGGCAGGCGGAGCTGATGCCTCCAAGGCTCGAGGGAACGATCGTCTCGGTTCCGCCTCCGCCCGTGGAGGTCGCGTGGGCGGCACGCGTCGCTCCCACCGAGCAGCAGTCTGCGGAGCTGGACGCGCTGCGTTCGGGAGCGCGCGCGCATCGATTGGCGTCCCCGGCCGTGCGTGAAGCGGAAGCGCTGGCATGCGCCGGGCTGCCCGACGACGACCGCGACGTGAGCCCGTTCTTCTACCGCGACGACATCGTCGACGTGCAGTCGCTGCGCGCCAGCGGCGGTTCCAGACCCGGCCAGCTCGATGGCGCGGTCGTGACCTTCCGGCGCGTCGAGGGGCTCACCGCAAGGCACCTGCAAAGGGCCCTCGACTGCCAGGTCGCCCGCAACGTCGCCCTGCGCTACTCCGCCGCAGACACCCGCTGGTGCCCCCTCGCCGTTCGCGGTGTCCGGGCACGGGCCGAGCTCACCGAGCGCGGTATGGAGGTGCGGCTCGAGGCGGACGACGCCGACGAGGTCACCGAAACGTACGCGCGCGCGGTGGCCCTCCTGGGCGCGCGAGGCAAGTAGACCGACGACCTGACACGCTCTTGGTCCGGAGCGGCGCCGTCGCGGGGCCGAGCGCCGCGCCCTTTCGTCGTCACCCCGTGCGCTCTCGGGATGGATGACCGCAGCCTTGGGGATGCATGAGCGCAGCTTTCGGGGTGGAGGACCGAGGTTCTCCCGATGCATGGCGGCGGTCGGCGCCACGACGGTGCCCCTCTTCTGTGGGGAGGACGGCGGTCCTCCGGAGCGAGGCTGCCGGCCTTCGCGACCGACGGCTCATGTCCTCCCGCGAGACGGGCGCGCTCGTCGCGCCGGAGGAGGTAGGTCGTTGCCTGCGAGGGGCCCCGTCCTTGCGAGGAAGGCACCCTGCCGTTCCGGGCGAGGCCCCGTGTCCTCGCGGGAAAGACCACGAGGCCTCGCGGGCGAGGACATGCGTCGTCCCGAGAAAGGGGCCCTTCCCTCCCCCGCGAGGCCGGGGCTCCTCCGGAGAGAGGACGGTGCGCCTCGCGGCGAAGGGGCAGGGTCGCCGCCGGGAACGAGCCGGCGCCTCCCCGCCGAGGACCGTGCTCGCCGGCAGCGAGACCCGAGCCGGTTGCCACCGAGGACATGGGTCGTTGCTCCGGAGAGCCGTTCGAATGCCTCCGTCCCGACGACGGATGCGGGTGCATCCATGCGCGTCATCCGTGGAAAGGCAGCGCCGACGGATGGCGAGAAGGGCGCCTCATCGTGGGATGGAATGGCCTGCACAGCAGGTATGGGTCCCCTGACCATGTCCGTCGCGCCAGCCAAAGGTCGAGCGACCTTCACCCCGGAGGGGCGGCGCCGGCTCTCGCCAGCAGCATCTCGAGGGCGCCGAGAAGCTCCTCCACCTTCACGGGCTTCGTCAGGTAGCGGAAGAACCCCGCTTCGACTCCCCGCTGCCGATCACGCTCCGAAGCCGCGGCGGTCAGCGCGATGACGGGAATCGACGCCGTCGCGGGGTCCCTCTTGAGGACGCGCAGGGCGTCGACCCCGCTCATGCCAGGCAGGTTGACGTCCATGATGACGACGTCGGGTCGCCTCGTCCTCGTGAGCTCGATCCCACGCTCGGCGTTCTGCGCCACCAGCAGCTCGAGCCCATCGAGCTCGCCGAGGACGTCGCGCATGAACGTGACGTTCGCCGGGTTGTCCTCGACGTAAAGGACCAGGCCACGTGTCTGGCTCCCCCGCGAGACCGAGCTCTCGCCGGGGACGACCGCGCGCCCCTCCTCGGACGTCGCACCAACGGCGGGCAGCTCCACCCAGAAGGACGACCCCTCTGCTTGCGTGCTGCGGAAGCCGACGTCGCCTCCCATGAGACGCGCGAGGCGCTTCGTGATCACGAGCCCGATCCCCGTGCCTTCGATCGGCCCCGTCTCCTGACCCGCGCGCTGGAACGGCTGGAAGAGCTTGTCCTGCTTGTCTTCCGGGATGCCGATGCCCGTGTCCGTCACGGTGATGCGGACGCGATCGCTCGCGGCGCACGTCACCACCAGGCGCACCGAGCCGCCGGGCGCGTTGTACTTGATCGCGTTCGAGCCGAAGTTCATCAGGATTTGCGCGAAGCGGGTGCGATCGACGGAGAGGGCCGGGAGCTGCTCGGGCATCCTCTCGGTCTCGATGCGCAGACCCGCTTCGGCGGCCAGAGGTTCCAGCGCCGCCCGCACCTCGTCGAGCACCTCGGCCACGCCAACCAGTTCGGTCGAGATCGAGACCGACCCGGCCTCGATGCGCGACAGATCGAGGATGTCGTCGATGAGACGCAGGAGGTGCTCGCCGCCCTTGAGGATCTGGGCGACGCGCTCGCGGTGCCGGGCGGGGAGGGGCTCCCGCTTGTCGCGCTGGAGGAGCTGGGCAAACCCCAGGATGGCGTTCATGGGCGTGCGGAGCTCGTGGCTCATCGACGAGAGGAACTCGCTCTTCGCGGCGCTCGCTGCCTCGGCGGCCTGGCGGGCCTGGCCGAGCTCCTCGGCGAGCCGCACGTCGTCGGTGAGGTCCCAGATCGTCTTGACCCATCCGCCGTCGACGGTCCGCCGGTCGGCCACGCGAAGGGAGCGGCCGTCCAGCGTCTTGATGTCGAAGACCGTCTGCCGCTCGTCCCGTCGAGAGAGGCGCATCTCGCGGAACCTGGCGCGTTCCGTATCGTCGCCGAGGTCGAGGCTCCCGATCCACGCGTCGAGGAGCTCTCCGTAGGAGCGGCCTACGAGCGGCCCTACCGGAGCATCGTGGAGCAACGCGCGGTACGCGCTGTTGCACAGGACGAGTTTTTCGTCCGCGTCGAACAGCGCAAACGCGTCCTGGATCGTCTCCACGGCGCTCGTCAACCGCTCGGCGGAGAGGCGGACCATGGCCTCGATCTGCTTCCGCTCGCTGATGTCGCGGATCGCGGCGCACGCGGAGCGCGTTCCGTCCTCGCCGACGACCGGGCTGAGGCTCACCTCGATGGGGATCTCCGTGCCGTCCCGCCGCACCCCGTAGAGCTCGAGGCCCGACCCCATCGGCCGCGCGACCGGGTGCGCGACGAAGCGGGCAACGTGACCGTGATGGGCCGCGTGGAATCGACGCGGGATCAGCCGCTCGAGGGGCTGACCCAGCAGCTCGTTTCGCGGATGACCGAAGAGCTTCTCGGTCTGGAGGTTGACGAACGTGATGGTCCCCGTCCCGTCGACGACCACCATGGCGTCGGGCGCCGCGTCGAGCAGCTGGTGGTACCGCAGGCTCGGGGGCGTCTCAGCGGGCATCCGGCAACCTGACGCAGAATACCGCCCCCGGCGCCCCGTCCTCGACCCAGACGCGGCCCCCGTGCGCTTCGATCGCGACGCGACAGAAGGTGAGGCCGAGCCCGCGTCCGCCGTGCGAACGCGCCGGGTCGGCAGCGAGCTGCACGAACGGGTCGAAGATCTGCTGCCGCAGCCCCTCCGGGACGCCGTGGCCCGCGTCGCGAACGCGGATCTCGACCGCATCGCCCGTGGCAGACGCCGAGACTCTCACCTCCGTCCCCGAAGGCGCATGGCGGACGGCGTTCTCGACGAGGTTGGCGAGCGCCCTCCGGAGCAGCGGCTCGTCCGCGCGCACGCGAGGAGTCGACACGTCCGAGCGCAGCGTGACCTCGTAGGCGCGCGCCGTCACCCCGAGCTCGTCGAGAACCGAGGCGACGAGCGGCGCCAGGTCGAGGTCGTGCGCCTTCGGCTCGAGCTTGCCCTCGTCCGCCTTGCTGATGTCGAGCAGGTTCTGGATCATCCGGGCGAGCTGGCGCCCCTCGGCCCGGATGTGCGTAGCCGCGTCCCGGGCGCTCGCGGAGAGGCTGGCGTCCCTCAGGAGGATCTGCGCGTGGAGGTCCATCGCGTGAACGGGGTTCTTGAGGTCGTGCACCACGAACGCGGTCAGCCGCTCCTTCTGGAGCTGCACCCGCAGGAGCTCGTCGCGCTGCTTCTTGAGCACGTCGTACTGATCCCGGAGCTCCGTGCTCACCCTGCGGAGCTTGAGCGCGGCGAGGACGCGGACGACGAGCTCCGTGGGCCGGACGGGTTTCGTCAGGAAGTCGTCGCCGCCTGCGACGAGCGCGCGGTCGAACGTGTCGACGTCGCGAAGGGCAGTCAGGAAGAGGACCGGCGTGTCGCCGCCCCCGGGCAGGGCGCGGATCCGCTGGCACACCGCGAAGCCGTCCAGCTCCGGCATGCGCACGTCGAGGAGGACGCAGTCCGGCTTCTCGCGCTCGAACGCGGCGAGGCCTTCGGCGCCTCCCGTGGCGACGACGACGCGGTAGCCCTCGGTCTCCAGCGTGTCGCGCGCGAGCGCGCGGTTCGCCTCGTTGTCGTCGATGACGAGGATGGTCGCCGGCATGTGCCCCCACGCTGACTCCTAAGCTCGATCAGCGCCGACATCAAGAGGAGTGCGACCTGGCCTGCGAAGTGGTGCGCCTGGACACCACGAGGTTCATCTTCGATCAGTGAAGCTCCGCGCGTAGCTGCTCCACGACCCCCGCCACGAAACGGCGGATCGAGGCCTCTCGAAGCGAAGCGTGGCCGACTGGGTCTGTCGCGTCGACGCCGGGGCCGGACGGGGCGGGCCCGTATTCCGCTGCGATCTCGAGCTGCGTCTCCGTCGCGGACAAGGGCCAGGCCGAGAGCTCGACGCGCACCGCGGGAAAGCCCGAGCTCCCGCCGACCGAATCCCAGCCGAGCTCCAGGCGCGTCACCGGCGGGAGGCGCCCACCGTCGTGCGTCTCGTCCGTGGGGCGGGCAAAGGGCTTCATGCCGGCGGCCGCCTGGGTATCCGTGACGTCGAGCCGGAGGGCCGTGTCTGCCTCCGCGCGCTGCATGGCGCGTCGAAGGAGGGCCATCGGGTCGCGCCGCAGAAGCTCTCGCACGCGCTCGAACGGACGATTCACAGCCTCATGGAGAAGCATCGTCCCCGGCGCGCTCATGTCCTCCGCAAAGCACGGACGATGCCGACCTTCCTTCTCCGTCGACTCCCGTTCCGCCGCGCACCTCTTGCCCGGCAGCGCAGGAATTGCGCCGATTCCGTGGCGTTCCTCCGGGGAATGCCGGCAGGAGCGGCGCTTGCACTCTGCGGCGCTGTCCTGGCCCACCGCAAGTCCTCGCCGCCGCTTCCCGTTCCCGATCTGGCCCGCGCCCCCTTTGCCGTCGCGTTGCGACGGACGTTCGCCCAGGGGTACTCGCGCGACCGGCTTCGGCGCGACGCGCTCGCCGGAGTCGTCGTCGCCATCGTGGCTCTCCCCCTGTCGATGGCCCTCGCCATCGCGGTCGGCGTGCCTCCCCAGCAGGGCCTCTACACGACGATCGTCGCCGGCGCGGTGGTCGCCCTGGCGGGCGGCTCGAAGCACCAGGTGACGGGTCCGACCGCGGCGTTCGTCGTCGTCCTCGCCCCCATTACGGCGAAGTTCGGCCTTCCGGGCCTGCTCACGGCCGGTCTGATGGCGGGCGGGATCCTCGTCGCGATGGGCGTCCTGCGGCTCGGACGCCTCGTCGAGTACATTCCTCATCCGGTCACGACGGGATTCACCGCAGGGATCGCGCTCGTGATCGCGACGATGCAGGTCAAGGACGTGCTGGGCCTCCCCGTCGCGCGCATGCCCGACGGCTATTTCGAGAAGGTCGCCGCCCTCTGGGATGCTCGCGGGGCCGCCTCCCTCTCCGAGCTCGGCGTCGCCGCGGGCACGCTCGTCCTGCTCCTCGCGTGGCCGCGCGTCACCCGCGCACTGCCGTCTCCACTCGTCGCCATCGGCCTGGTCACCGTGGCCGTCTCGGCGGCGTCGCACGCGTGGCCCGGCTTCCACGTCGCGACGCTCGGCTCGCGCTTCCATTCGGTCGTCGGCGGCCGTCTCGTCGCCGGGATCCCGCAGGCCCCTCCCCTGCCCGTCATGCCCTGGGGCGCAGACCTCTCGTTCGGGCGGCTTCGAGAGCTCTTTCCCGCGGCGCTCGCCATCGCGATGCTGGGGGCCATCGAGTCGCTGCTCTCGGCCGTCATCGCCGACGCAATGACGGGCAAGAAGCACGACCCCGACGCGGAGCTCGTCGGACTCGGGCTCGGGAACATCGTCGCGCCCTTCTTCGGCGGGATCGCGGCGACCGGAGCACTCGCACGCACCGCGACCAACGTCCGCGCAGGAGCGACCTCGCCCATCGCGTCGGTCGTTCACGCCCTCGCCGTGCTCGTGGTGGTGCTCGTCGCGGCGCCGCTCGTGGCCTACGTGCCGATGGCCGCGCTCGCGGCGCTGCTCCTCCTGGTCGCGTGGAACATGAGCGACGCGCGGCACGTCGCGCACACCCTCCGCGTGGCCCCGAGGAGTGACGTCGCCGTGCTCCTGACGTGCTTCGTCTTGACGGTGGTGTTCGACATGGTCGTCGCGATCGGCGTGGGCGTCGTCCTCGCGGCGCTTCTCTTCATGCGGCGGATGTCGGCGTTGACGCACACGCGAGCGCTCGGCTCGCCGGAGACCGAGGATGCGGCAGGCCGAACGTTGCCCGAAGGCGTGGCCGTCTACGAGGTGGCCGGCCCCCTGTTCTTCGGCGCCGCACAGCGGGCGATGGGAGCGCTCGACACGGTCGGCGTCGGGGTACGAGCCGTCGTCCTCTCGCTGGCCGCGGTGCCGACGATCGACGCGACGGGGCTCGTAGCGCTCGAGAGTGCCCTCCAGCGTCTTCACGCGGCCAAGCGGCTCGTCGTGATCGCCGGCCCGCTGCCGGAGCCCCGGAGCGTGTTCGAAAGCGCCGACCTCGAGGTGGCCCACGACCACGTGTTCCTGACCGATTCGCTCGAGGAAGGCATCCAGCTCGCGAGGGACCTGATCGTGCTCTCCCCCCAGGGGCGCGGCGGGTCGTCACCTCCGCCCAGCATCGGCGGCTGAGCAAGGCAGGGCGTCGTCATGAACTGGCCGACGACACGCCGAGGGCTGGCCGCCGCGGAGCTTTCCTTGTGCATGACCGGCGACCGAAGCAAGTCCGTGGCCACGCGTGAGCTCGCGGGTTTGCGCGATCGCGGCCCGATCCGTGCTGTAGATCCCGCGCCGACACGAAAGGAATGCTATTTCGCGCCCGGGGGCCCATCCCTCACCGCGAAAGCTGCGTCGGGACGCAATTCCTGCACGCGAGGTGACCATGTCCGAGGGAGCGAAGAAGGCCGAGGGAACGATCCGCATCGTGGTGGCGGACGACGACGCGAGCGCGCGGAACGGGCTGGGGACGCTGCTCCGTGGCGAGGGATTCGACGTGACCCTCGCCGAGGACGGCCCGGCCGCGCTCGCGCGGATCGCCGACGTCGCTCCCGACGTTCTCGTCACCGACCTGCACATGCCGCGGATGGATGGCATCGAGCTCCTGCAGAAGGCGCGTGCTCTTCACCCCGAGCTCGTCGTCGTCCTCGTGACGGCCTTCGCCGACGTCGACACGGCCGTGCGGGCGATGAAGGAGGGCGCGGAGCACTACCTCACCAAGCCCGTGCAGGTGGACGAGCTCCTGCTCGTCGTCCGACGGGCCCTCGAGCGCCGGTCGGTCGTCCACGAGGCGGCCGAGCTGCGGGCGCGCCTGAAGGAGCGCCTGCGGTTCGACGCGATCGTCGGCCGTAGCCCCGCGATGCAGGAGGTCTTCAACGTCATCGAGCAGGTCGCGCCAAGCAGGGCGAGCGTGCTGATCACCGGCGAGAGCGGAACCGGCAAGGAGCTCGCGGCGCAGGCCCTGCACGAGCACGGCCCGCGCGCGTCGGCTCCCTTCGTGAAGCTCCACTGCGCGGCCCTCGCCGAGACCCTCCTCGAGAGCGAGCTTTTCGGTCACGAGAAGGGCGCATTCACCGGGGCGGTCGCCCGCCGCGAGGGCCGCTTCAAGCAGGCCGACGGCGGGACCCTCTTCCTCGACGAGATCGGCGAGATCTCGCCGGCCCTGCAGGTGAAGCTCCTGCGCTTCCTCCAGGAACGCACGTTCGAGCGTGTCGGCGGAAACGAGACGCTCAAGGTGGACGTGCGCATCATCGCGGCCACCAATCGGGACCTCGCTGCCGAGGTGGCAGCGGGCAAGTTCCGCGAGGACCTCTTCTACCGGCTCAACGTCGTCAACCTGGAGATGCCACCGCTGCGGGCGCGGCCGAGCGACTTGCTGCCCCTCGCGAACCATTTCCTCGAGCGGTTCGCGCGGGAGAACGGAAAGCACATCACGGGTCTCTCGGAGGACGCCGTGGAGCGGATCACTGGGTACCGCTGGCCCGGCAACGTGCGCGAGCTCGAGAACGTCATCGAGCGAGCGGTCGTGCTGTGCGACGGTCCGACTCTGACGGCGAAGCACCTGCCCGCGGGCGTCGGGGCGATCCCGAAGGGTACGATCCGGATCCCGGGATCGAGCCTTCCGGAGATCGAGCGCCACGCCATCCTCACGACGCTCGAGGCGTGCGGAGGCCGGACGGCGGCCGCCTCGCAGATGCTCGACATCAGCGTCCGCAAGATCCAGTACAAGCTCCACGAGTACGGCGTGACCTTGCAGCGCAGCATCGGCGTCGCGAAGGACGCGGACGACGAGGTCTAGCCCTGGAGGTGGCACGCCGGCCGTTCGCACCGGCGCACTTCTGCGTCGTAGTCACACCCGGACGGCACCTGGCACTGGATCGAGTCGACGCGGACCAATCTGCTCGACGATCCGGCCGTGGGTTCGATCGTGTGCAACTTCCGCGACGTCACCGAGCGCAAGAAGCTCGCCGACGATCTCGCAAGGGCCACCTGGTCGCCGCGGCCATCTCGAGGCGCCCGAGCAGTCTCGCCTGCTCGCGATGCTGGTCGTGCCCCGTGAGGAGGACCGCCGGTCGGTCGATCGACCACGCGGCATGCTGGGATGCCAGCCGTTACGGGCGGCCCGGTCGCAGAGCACGCTGCGGTCTACGTCGCGCTACGGACGACCTCGTCGAGCGATGCGACGGCATCCTCGGTGCCGATCTCGCCGCTCCGCCAGGCCGCGAGCGTTTCCTTCGTCGCGCGCAGAAGGCGTTCGCGCCGAACGAGCCCCGCCCCGGAGGTGCCGGAGCGCTCCGAGGCGATCTCGGCGTCGAGCACGCGCAGGACGGCGTCCTGAAGTGCCTGGGGGAGATCGACCGTCATGGCTTCTGATACGGAACGGACCGCGCGACGGTGAAGCTTGCGAGGGGCATGCCCGGCGGGGGCCCGAACGTGTTAGGCACGCGGTCGCGGGCGCGCCTCACCGGCCTTCGCGCCCCTGGTCACGAGACTGACCGGGGCGGATGTACGTCGCTTCGATTCGCTCGATGTTCGCCGTGCACCATGACGCGCCCGAACGGCCGTGGGAGAATCGAAGCGCGATGGCCGCCGAGGACGATCGCCCGACGCTGTATCCCGCGTTCGACGTGGAGACGTACGCCCGAGAGTCGGACAAACGGATTCGAAGCGCCGCCGCGGCGTCGAACGCCGACGCGGCCCTCGGGGAAGGTCTCGTCGAGGCGAGCGATGCTTCGGACGACGACGCCGAGCAGATCTACTGGGCGTGTCTCGGCGGGCGCGATCGCGTACCCGTGCTCACGCGCCCGCTCGACGAGCTCCTCTCCGTCCCGCGCACGGCCGCCGAGGGCCTGGTGCTCTCCTTCCTCGACGGGCGGCGGACGATCGCCGCCGTCATCGAGGCGAGCGGGCTACCGACCCCGGTGGCGCTGCTGGGCCTTTACGACCTCCTCGACCGGGACGTGATCGCTCTGCGCGTACTCGAGTGACGGATCGGGTCCGGGACCTACCGCGAGCGCCCAGATTGGTCCAGCGACTGCGCGGTGACCCAAACACGTACCCTCGCGGTACTTGTTGACGATGCCCCTTTCCAAGCGTGCGGCCGCGGAGTTCTTCGGGACGTTCTGGCTCGTCTTCGGTGGCTGCGGGAGCGCCGTGCTGTCGGCCGCGTTCCCGCAGGTCGGGATCGGCTTGCTCGGCGTGGCTCTGGCCTTCGGCCTCACCGTCCTGACGATGGCGTACGCCATCGGGCACATCTCGGGCTGCCACCTGAACCCCGCGGTGTCGGTCGGCCTCGCCGTCGCACGGCGGTTCGACGTGAAGGATCTCCCGATGTACGTGCTCGCGCAGGTGACCGGAGCGATCGCCGGGGCCGGCGTCCTCTATCTCATCGCGAGCGGCAAGGCCGGCTTCGACGTCTCCGCGGGCTTTGCGTCGAACGGCTACGCCGAGCACTCCCCGGGCGGATACTCCCTCGGCTCCTGCATGGTCGCCGAGGTCGTCCTCACCTTCGCCTTCCTCTTCATCATCCTCGGCGCGACCGACCGGCGAGCGCCTTCCGGCTTCGCTCCCATCGCGATCGGCCTCGGCCTGACGCTCATTCATCTCATCGGCATCCCCGTGACCAACCTCTCGGTGAACCCCGCGCGGTCCACCGGGCCCGCGATGTTCGTGGGCGGCTGGGCGGTGAGCCAGCTCTGGCTCTTCTGGCTCGCGCCCATCGTGGGAGGGGTCGCCGCGGGATTCGTGTATCCGGCCATCGCCAGCGAGCCGGTGGAGAAGAAGCTCCCGGCCGTCGCGGCGATGCCTGCGGACTGACTCCGACCGGGATCCTCGCGGCGCGACGGCTCACGCTCGTCCCACCGTGGCAGGAAGGAACCATCTGGGGCGGGCCGTACGCAAAGCGCACGGTAGCGATGCGCGCCGATCCGCCTTCGCCCCGGGTCGCCCCGTGGCAGAGCTCGACGCGGGCATGAAGCATGCGCTCGTGGATCCCATGCTCCCAAAGGTCGGCGAGTCAGGCGTCGTGCTGCGGCCTGGCCGGGTCCTCCTCATCGATGACGACTCCCGCTTCGGGCACACGATCCAGGACGTGCTGTCCGAGCGGCACGACGTCGTCGTCGCGTTGAACGCGACCGACGCGCTCGCGCTTCTCCTCGGAGGCGAACGCTACGACGTGATCCTGTGCGACATCCGCATGCCGGGAGTGGACGGGATCGAGCTCCATCGGCGCCTGCACGCTGCACTCCCGCGCGAGGCCGCCCGCGTCGTCTTCGTGACCTCGGACCCCGAAGCGCCGGACGTGCTCGCGTACTTCAAGCGCGTGCCGAACCTCGTGCTGGCGAAGCCGATCGAGCTCGCGGATCTGGAATCGCTCATCGACCGCGCGATCCGCGCGCACAGGCCGGTGCGTCGATCGGCGTAGGCAACCAGCCCTCGCGGGCAGCACACCGGGTGAGGCGGGGCGCTTTGGACTCACACGCCGCACCGGGCACGTCGCCTCGCGGACCTCCCCGCCATGCAAGCGAGCTCCCCGGAGCCCCGCGTTCTGCTTCGCGTTTCGTGGGCTTGCGGGTGTCCTTGCCACGCATGGCGTTTCGCTTGCACCATGCCGCACACTTGCCGAGCGATTCGCCGCCCCAGGGCCCTCCGCCCACGCAGCACGAGCTCTCGCGGACGAGCGACGAGGGCTTCCGTCTGCTGGTCGAGAGCGTCCGCGACTACGCGATCTTCATGCTCGACCCCGGCGGCGTCGTCGCCACGTGGAACATCGGCGCCGAACGAATCAAGGGGTACCGCGCCGAGGAGATCATCGGCACGCACTTCTCGCGCTTCTACCCGCCCGAGGAGGTTCGCGCGGGCAAGTGCGAGTACGAGCTCGCGGGCGCAGAGCAGGACGGCCGCTTCGAGGACGAGGGATGGCGGCTGCGGAAGGACGGGACCCGCTTCTGGGCGAACGTCGTCATCACGGCGCTCCGTGATCCGCGCGGGAAGCTCGTCGGCTTCGCGAAGGTCACCCGCGATCTTACCGAGAGGAAGCGCGCCGAGGAGGAGCGCGTGCGTCTCGAGGCCGAACGCGCGGGGCGAACCGCGGCCGAGCGTGCCCGCGCGTCGCTCGTGACCACGCTCCGGAGCATCGGCGACGCGGTCATCGCGACCGACCCTCGCGGCCTCGTCACCATGATGAACCAGGTGGCCGAGGGGCTCACCGGCTGGTCCGAGGCCGACGCGCTCGGGCGGCCGCTCGCCGAGGTCTTCCACATCGTCAACGAGCACACGCGGGCGATCGTCGAGAGCCCCGTCGCGAAGGTGCTCGAGTCGGGCACGATCGTGGGGCTCGCCAACCACACGGTGCTCCTCGCGCGCGGAGGCGAGGAGATCGCGATCGACGACAGCGGCGCCCCGATCCGCACCCCCGACGGTCCCATCGAGGGCGTCATCCTCGTGTTCCGGGACGTCCGGGGTCGGAAGGTCGACGAGTCGCGTCGGTCCTTCCTGGCCGACGCTTCGGCGGCCCTCGCGGACTCGCTCGACTACGAGGCAACGCTCCGCAAGGTCGCCGCGCTGGCCGTGCCGCAGATCGCCGACTGGTGCGCCGTGGACCTCGTCGACCCCGCCGAGGTCAACCCCAAGCGACTCGTGCTGGCGCACGTCGATCCCGCGAAGGTCGCCGTCGCGCAGGAGCTCGCGGAGAAGTACCCGCTCCGGCCCGACGCGCCGACGGGCCTGCCCAGGGTACTTCGAACGGGCCGCTCCGAGCTCGTTCACGAGATCACCGACGAGATGCTCGTCGCGGGGTGCGTCGGCGCCGAGCACCTGCGGCTCGCGCGCAGCCTCGCCCCCCGCTCGGCGATGATCGTCCCGCTGATCGCGCAGACTCGCCTCCTCGGCGCCGTCACGTTCGTCTCGGCGGGCCATGGCCGTCTCTACGACCAGCAGGACCTCGAGTTCGCCGAGGAGCTCGGGCGCCGGTGCGCGAGCGCGATCGAGAGGGCACGGCTCTTCGCCTCGGAGCAGACCGCTCGCCAGAACGCCGACGTCGCCAACCGCACGAAGGACGAGTTCCTCGCCGTCCTGAGCCACGAGCTGCGCACGCCCCTCAACTCCATCATGGGGTGGTCGAAGATGATGGCGGCCCCGGGCTTCGAGGAGAGCCGGCGCCTCCGCGCCATCGAGACGGTCGAGCGGAACGCTGTCGCGATGGCGCAGCTCGTCGAGGACCTGCTCGACATGTCGAGGATCGTCAGCGGCAAGATGCGGCTCGACGTGCAGTCGGTGGACCTCTCGCGCGCGATCGAGGCGGCCCTTGAATCCGTGCGCCCCGCGGCCGACGCGAGGGACATCCGAGTCAGCCGGGAGCTCGATCCGGGGCTGCCGAGCATCAAGGGCGACCCTGCCCGGCTCCAGCAGGTTGTCTGGAACCTCCTCAGCAACGCCGTGAAGTTCACGTCCCGCGGGGGGACGGTGCGGATCGGGCTCCGGCAGCGCGGGTCGGTGCTGGAGATCTGCGTCGCCGACTCTGGAGCTGGCATCGCGCCGCACTTCCTCCCGCACGTGTTCGACCCGTTTCGCCAGCAAGACGCGGGGACCACGAGGACGCGCGGTGGCCTCGGACTCGGGCTGGCCATCACGCGGCAGCTCGTCGAGCTCCACGGCGGCCGGGTCGTGGCGAGCAGCGAGGGCGTGGGCAAGGGCGCGACCTTCACCGTGGTCCTGCCGATCCCCGCGCTCGCGCGAGCGGAGCGGCCGTCCGCCGAGGCGCCACGCCGCCGCAATCGTGCCGCTCCGATCGAGTGTCCGCCGCAGCTTCGGGGGCTGCACGTCCTGGTCGTGGATGACGACAGGGACTCGCGCGAGCTCGTCGAGGCCGTCCTCCTCGATTGCGGCAGCCTCGTGACCGCTGCGGGGAGCTTCGACGAGGCACTCGAAGCGATCGGGCGAAGCGTACCGGACGTCCTCGTCTCCGACATCGGGATGCCGAACCGAGACGGGTATGATCTCATCCGCGCGGTGCGGGCGCTCCCCCCGGGCCGCGGCGGCGACGTGCCCGCCGTCGCGCTCACCGCATACGCTCGCGCGGAGGATCGCCGCAGCATGCTCGACGCGGGCTACTCGACGACCGTGAGCAAGCCGATCGAGCTGTCGGAGATCGTCGACGTGGTCGCGAGCCTCGCGGGCTCGAAGCGGCGCGCCTGAGCACGAGCACGCGTGGCGGTCTCTTGTTCAATACCGAAGAATTCAGTCCCGCTGCCATTGTGCGGGCCTCCTTCATGACCACGATGGGGATCATGTCGTGGCCAACCCCCGGCGCAGCGCTTCAGCGCATCCTGGAAGCGCTCGGTGGCACGCGCCGGCTCGCGCGCGAATGCGAAGTGTCGACGTGGACCGTGCGCGCCTGGCTTCGCGGTGAGCGCCTGCCGTCGCCGGACAGTCAGCATCGCATCTGTGGGATCGCGCAGGGCCTCGGCGTGCCCTCACCTTACGAGTGGCAAGCGTGCCAAGGGCGGCGCCGGCTCGACTCGTAGCGGCGCAGCCGGTGCATCCCCCCGGGATGCTCTTCGCCCGCGTTCCTCGCCAAGAACCCCAACGGCATGTGCAGATCCGAGCCGCAAATCCGGGGAGTGCCTGAGCTTCAGAACCCCTCGTACTCGTCCGAGCCCTGGACCCAGAGAAACGACTGGAGGTCGATCATGTCGCGCGGGCGCAGGTCGGCGACGTCGCGCTTCACGTGGTGGGCGAGCCGGAGCAGGCTTTCGTAGGTCGGCCAGGACGGACGCGAGGCGTACGTGAACTCGGCTCCGTAGGCGCGCGCGGCGGCCGCGGTGACGCGCGGCTTGAGGAAGATGTGCTTCTTCGGAACCGCGATGAACCCGAAGACCGTCACGACCGGCCACGTGAAGACACGGGTCTGCCGCCGCGGAAGCTCGGCGACGACGCCGGCCCAGCGCTCGAAGTTCGCACGGTCCTCACCCAGCGGACGGTGGAGAAAGGCGTGCAGCCCCTCCGCGAATGCGCGCGCCCCGGCCTTCTCGCGCACGGCGTCGCGGAGCGCCATCTTCTCGAACGAGAAGAGGAGGTTCGTCCTCGACTCGATCGCGACCGCGCGCTTCGCGATCTCGAGGTACTTGCCGCCGGCGAGGAGCTCTTCCATGGGCCCACGTCCGAGCTCGCGCTCCCAGCGCTCGTGCGCCGCGGCCTTGTAGCCGCGCTCCCAGTCGACGTACGTCTCGTCCGCAAACCCGCCGGGAAAGGCGCGCAGGAACTTGCGACGACAGCGCAAGGCCCTCGACGTGAGGTCGAGGGGCTTGGCGCGGAGCGCGAAGGGTCGTGTGCTGAGCGACGAGGGGCGGGCAAGACGTTGCATCTCCCTTGCAGTAAGCACTCGGAGAGCCCTGGCGAGCGCGAGCGCACTGCCGTGAAAACGTGGCAGAGCTCAGAACGCGAGCTGCCGACCTCGTGCGATGTTCCCCTGGTCACGGTCCCGCCGCCGACGTACCTCCCCTTGAAGAGGAGACGCGGATGGCAGACGATCAGAAGGAGGAAGAGGAGTTCGTCAGCACGGTCGGGCCGCTGAAGATCGACTGGCCTCGGACCGCGGGCTACTACGCCGCGGTGGGCCTTGCGGTGGCCTTCGAGGTCATCGCGCCGCCACTGGGGCTGTTCATCGCCGCCGTCCCGCTGCTCAAGCTTCTCAAGCGCGAGCACGCGACGAAGGCCGAGCGCCTCTTCGCGGCGTTCTTCGAGGGCGCGGGCAAGCCGGTGGGCGGTGACGCCGACGCGGTCGTGCGCCCCACGTGGGTCGACGAGAAGAAGGAGGACGACGAACGCTCGCACGTCGCGGAGATCGCAGCGTCGTCCGCGCAGCCCGCCTCCTGATCGAAGCCCGGTGCACGCGCGCGCGGCGCGATTGACTTCGTCGACGAGGGTGCAGCGTCAGAACCGCCACGCCGCGACACCACGCCACGCGTGAGGTACGGCGTCGATTGCGACGCGGCACGCACATTCCGCGGGGCAGCCACGGAGCGAGCGGTGGCATGCGCGTTGTACCCGGCCGGACGTCGCGGAGACGACCACCGACGGAGGACGTTCATGAAGACGGAGCAGCTGAACGAGCTGGTACTGCAGTCGCTCGAGCACGAGATCGGCGGCGTGAAGGTCTATACGGCCGCGCTCGCGTGCGTGCAGAACGAGGATCTCGAGAAGGAATGGGAGAAGTACCTCTCGCAGACGAAGCAGCATGTGCAGCGACTGCGCGAGGTCTGCGAGGCGATGGGCATCGATCCCGAGGGCGAGACTCCGGGCCGCAAGGTCGTGCAGCACACGGGCGCGGGGCTCGTGCAGGCGATGACCATGGCCAAGGAGGCGGGCGATCCGGCGGCGGCGGAGCTCGTGGCGTGCGAGTGCGTGGTCCTGGCGGAGACGAAGGACCACCTCGACTGGGAGCTGCTCGGGCAGTGTGCGCCGCACCTGACGGGAGCGCAGGCGAAGGTGCTGAAGGAAGCCAGCGAGAAGGTCGAGGACGAGGAGGACGAGCACCTCTACCACACGAAAGGTTGGTGCCGGGAGCTCTGGCTGAAATCGCTCGGGCTGAAGTTCGTGCTGCCGCCGCCCGAGGAGCGCAAGAACGTCAAGACGGCGATCGGCGCCGCGCGCGCGGAGCAGGCGGCTCACCCGCATCATCGCTGAGCACGCCGAGCACACCGCCGGCTGGACGATCGCGACGACGTTCGATACGACCGTGGTGCCGTAGTGGCCGACATCGAGAAAGCGCGCCGGGAGCTCGTCGGGCGCCTCGTCGGAGGAGGTGGAAGAGCCTCGCGCGAGCTCCGCGCGGCGGCATTCCGCGACGAGCGCCAGGCGCTGCCCGAGCCCATGCGCGGGCTCGCCGAGAAGGTCGTCACCCGAGCCTCCGAGGTGCGCGACCAGGACATCGGGGCCGTCCGCGCAGCGGGGCTGACCGAAGACGAGATCTTCGAGCTCGTCGTGTGCCTCGCCGTCGGCGAGACGAACCGCGAGTACGAGGCCGCGCTCGCGGCGCTCGACGCAGCCGAGAAGGGGTGAACCCGTGCGCCTCGCCATCCTCGATCAGGGGCACGCGTGGAGCACGAAGGTCCTGTTCGCCTTCATCCGCCTCGTTTCACGCCAGCCGACGCCGGAGCCGCTCAAGCTCGTGGCGTACCGGCCCGGCTTCTATGGAAGCTTCATGAAGCGCATCACGCACGAGGCGATGCGCGGCCCCTCGGCCTGGTCCGTCGGGGAGCGCGAGCTGATGGCCGCGGTCGTGTCCAAGGCCAACGCGTCCGAGTACTGCATCCGGGCTCACACGGCCGTGTCGACGCGCGCGCTCGGCAGCGGCGAGCAGGTCTCCGCGGCGCTGGATGATCTCGACACGGCACCGCTCACCGAGCCTCTGCGCGCGACCCTTCGACTCCTGCGCACGCTCGCACGAGAACGCTCGGTGAGCGCCGATGACATGCGCGCCGTCCTCGCGGCGGGTGCTTCCCGCGCGCAGATCGTCGATGCGCTCGCCGTGGCGTTCGCGTTCGGCGCGACGAACCGCCTCGCCGACGCCTTCGGTTTTGCGATGCCCGGAGCCGAGGAGCTGGAGGCTGGCGCCAAGTATCTTCTGGCACGCGGATACAAGTGATCCGGGTCGGGCTCCAACCCTCACCCTGGACATTCCGAAAACGAGCAAGAACGCGGGGTAAGAATTGGGGGGGGACGCGTTCTTTCTTCGGGCCGGTGGGATCGGCCCTCCGGGCGCGAGTTGCGGGTCGAAGGCGGGCAGACGCTCGCCGCAGGTCATGGCCTCGCGGGATCCAGGGATCGGGAGCGCCGCAGCGTGTCCCCCGGAGAAGAGACGCTGCTCGGTCAGCACGCGGGATCGAACGGCGGAGCGCCGTCGGTGCTCCGGGAGCGT
Organism: Polyangiaceae bacterium; assembly: GCA_036490515.1. Classification (GTDB taxonomy): domain Bacteria; phylum Myxococcota_A; class Polyangia; order Polyangiales; family Polyangiaceae; genus Palsa-1150. The sequence continues at coordinate 89,294 of DASXDU010000046.1, read as the reverse complement.
CCGCCGATCCCTGCTCTCCGAGCTCGAGGAAGGAGCTCCCCGGCGGATCGAATCTACATCGCCGGTCCGATGAATCGATCGCTCCGCCCCGGTAACTTCATCGGGGCGGAGCGATCAAGCTGCATCGGCGAGGATCCAAAGTTGGATCGTCGCCGCGCACACTTCATCGGACTGCCGCGATGAAGTTAGATCGACGGCGCGATCGAGTGAGCGCGCCGGCGCGATGAAGTTGGTGGACCGGCGATCCAACTTCATCGCGGGGGCGATGTAACTTTGGATCGCCAGCCGAGCAAGGTTGCTCGGCGCTCGCAATCGACTCACTCCACGGGCGCGATGAAGTTGGCGCGACCCCGCGCTCGGTTTGCAGGGGTGATGATCCAACTTCATGGCGACACGCCGCACGATTGATCGCGCCACCGCGATGACTTTGGTGGGCCCGAGCGACGAAGTTGCCGCCGCTTCCACACCCCGGGCGATGCCGGTCACGCGTCCGCAGGCGGCCTCTCGGACGTCCTACGAGGAGACCGCGACGACGGCACCACGGAGGGCGGCGCGCGCGGCACCTCGAACCAGAAGGCCGTGCCCCCGTCCGTCCGCCGTACCCCCACGCTTCCGCCGTGCCTCTCGGCGAACCGCCGCACCGTCGCGAGCCCGAGGCCGAGCCCCGGTTGCGTGAGGCCGGGCGCGCGGACGTACGGCTCGAAGATCGCGTGCTCGACCCCCGGCGCCAGACCCGGCCCGCTGTCCTCCACCTCGACATGCACCATCGAGGACTGCGCGGCCACGCGAACGAAGATCCGCCGGACCGGCGAGTCCCGCGTGAACTTCTCCGCGTTCCCGAGGAGGTTCGACAGCATGACGCCGAGCACCGCCTCGTCACACGCGACCTCGACGTCGTCGAACGGCGCGGTCTCGACGATGGGCATCGAGGGCAGGTCGGAGGCAGCCAGCTCGTCGACCGCGGCGCGAAGGCCGGCCCGCAGGTCCGAGCGTACTCCCGGCGCCGGGCGCGCGCCCGACCGCGCGAAGTTGAAGATGCCGTGCACCATCTGCCGCGAACGAGCGAGCGACTTGAGCGTGCGCTCGACGACCTCCTTCGTCGCCGCATCGGGGTGGGCGCGCTCGAGGGCGCCCAGGCTGAAGACGACGCCCGACAGCGGGCTCAGGAGATCGTGCGCGACGCGCTGGGCGAAGCCCTCGAACTCGTCGGCGCGCGCAGCCTGGAGCGCGGCGTTCTCCCGGAGCACGTCGCCGAAGCGGCGCGACGTCCGCACGGCGAGCCACGCGGCGAGGATGGCGATGACCGACGACACGATCTCGAGCACCACCGCCATCTGCACGGCGCGCTCGCGCGTCGTCAGGATGCGGTACGATGCGGCCCACGCCTGCTCCTGGTTCACCTGGAGCAGGTTCCCGAGCGCCTCGTCGGTGGCGTCGGCGTCGATGACGAGGCGCTGCTCGGCGGCGACCCGCTCGTGGCGGTCCCCCGCGAGGTCGAGGGCCATCAGGTGAGCCAGGTCTGCGTCGAAGTGATCGAGCGCCGGAAGGAGCTTGTCCTCGAACATGGCGCGCTCCCCCGCGTACCAGGGCGTCTGCTCGTACGTCGCGATCTCGGCGTCGATCTGGCCGCGCAGCCGCGCGATGCGCGTGCTCGTCGCCTCGTGCTCGGAGGGCGGCCCGTCGGCGAGCGCCTCGATCTCGGGCAGGAGATGGCCCATCGTCGTCCGCGCGCGCGAGAGCTGCGTCACGCTCGGCAACGAGTTGATCTGCATGTCGCTCACCTCGTCGTCGATCTGCGTGATGGCGCGTTGCGTGAGCAGCGCCGCGCCGAGGAACGCGGTGGCCACCAGCGCGAACGCGCCAACGAGGGCGAAGAGGTGTCGATCCTTCTGCGTCTGCTTCATGGACGAACCCCCTGCTCGACTCTGGAAAGTTCCTCGCCGCTCGTCAACGCAGTACGCCGTCGGGCTGCGCCAAATCAGCCGGCGTTCCCGCGTGGTTACGCGTTCCCGAACGGTAACGACCGCTGGCGAGCTCTCGCTTGGAGGGTGCGTCGTGGTCCGTGCGCCATCGCTATGATGCCTCTCGTGGAAGTGACCCTCCAGCGCGTCGCCCCGGTCCTCCCCGTCCGTAACGTGACCAAGAAGGGCGGCCGCCAGGCTTGAACCTGCGAATCGTCTCGCTTCTGCCGTCGGCGACCGAGATCGTTTGCGCGCTGGGCGCCAGCGAGAGCCTGGTCGGCATCTCGCACGAGTGCGACTTCCCCGACGACATCCGGGACCGCGCCGTGCTCACGAGCGCTCGCATCGACCCTCACGGATCGAGCCGCGCCATCGACGCCGCCGTCCGCGCCGTCATCCACGATGCGCTGAGCATCTACGTCGTCGACGAGGAGAAGCTCGCCGAGCTCGCACCCGACGTCATCGTGACGCAGGACCTGTGCGAGGTCTGCGCCGTCTCCCTGGACGACGTCCGGGCGGCCGTGGCGCGTCTCGCCCATCGAGACCACGTCCGCATCGTGAGCCTGCGACCGACACGCCTCGATGACCTGGTCGGCGACGTGGGGCGGGTGGCCGCCGCGATCGGACGGGAGCAGACGGGAGCCGCCCTTCGGTCGGCGCTGACGGCACGAATGGGCGCCGTCGCGCGCCGAGCGGCGCGGGCCCCCGACCGCCCGAGGGTCGTTTCGCTGGAGTGGATCGATCCGGTCATGCTCGGAGGTACCTGGATGCCCGAGCTCATCGAGCTCGCCGGCGGCGTTCCGGTGGGCGTCACCGCCGGCAAGCCGGCACCGACCGTTGCGCCGGGCGCGCTCGCGGACCTTCGACCGGACGTCGTCGTCGTGAAGCCCTGCGGCTTCTCGCTGGAGCGCACGCTCGCCGAGCGCGACGTCCTGGAGCGCCTGATCGACGTCTTCGGCGTGCGCGCGCGCGTCTACGTCACCGACGGCAACGCGTTCTTCAACCGACCGGGCCCCCGCCTCGTCGAGTCGCTCGAGATCATGGCGGCGTGCGTGCATCCCGAGCGCTTCGTCGACTTTGCGGCCACCCACGCCTCCGTCATCCGCAGGCTGCGCTGAGCGCCGCGCCGCTCACGACCCTCCCGCCGGCGCCGGATACTGTCGGTCGATGAAGCAGAGGCCCTGCGAGTTGAGGTGGCCCTGCGTCGACTGCGTGTAGCGGATGTAGTCGTAGTAGTCGCGGATCGCCGGGCAGGTGTCCTGCGTGTAGTCCTGCCCGATCGTGCCGGTGCAGGTTCCATGCGGGTCGACCGGCACACTGAGCGTGCTGAAGAACATCTGGCCATTCCCCGGCGGGCTGTAGTTGGAGCCGACGCAGTTGCGCCAGGGGAGCGGTGTGCCGGTCTTGTCCGTCCACGGATGGAAGCCGACGCCGGCGAAGTCCTCCGTGTTGACGGGGACGGGGTTCGCGGTCGACCCGACGTACTGCGCGGCGATGTCGTCCCAGTGCACGGGTGTGTCCTCCTGGAAGCTCTCCCAGAACGGATGGTCCATGTGCACGGTCACCTGCGTGACGGTCGACTGGCTCGCCGACGCCGCGACGCCGCGCGCGTAGTCCTCGCCGGGGAGCGCGTTCCCGCCCCCGGTCATGTTCTGGCAGTTGACGTAGTTGGTCGGCGTCGGGAAGCCGAGCGTGAACGCAAACGTGAGCCCGTCGATCTTCGAGAAGTCGTAGCCGCCGTCGACGTACGTCGGCACGTCGGCGTCGCCCTCGGTCACGAGGCCCGCGTCTTGCCCGGCGCCGGCGTTCGTCTGCACGCAGGGGTACGGGTTGCCCGGGTCGTCGCCCTTCCACACGGCGGTGCCGCGGTAGAAGACGGAGTAGCCCTTCTGCACCATGAGCGCGAAGTCGGCCGCCTCGCTCGCGTCGAGGTTCACGTTGTACGCGCCGTACGTCGCGGGCACGGTGCTGAAGCCGAACGCGTACCGGGTGCCGCCCGACGTGTCGAACGCCGCGTTGCCGTTGTCGTTCTGGCTCGTGATGGCCCCGAGCGGCGTGGCGAGCTCGGGGTAGCCGCCCTGGCCGACGACCGTGCCGCCCTTGTGGAGGTCGACGACGAAAGGACCGTCGAGGTGCGCGACCTGCGCGCCGTGCTGCGAGGGATCGGTCGGGCTCTTGTCGGGATTGGACCAGAGCGTGACCCTGTCGACGACGACGATGTACTCGAGGATCTCGAACTGCCATCCGTCGGGCATGTACGTGTCGGAGGCGAAGTTGTCGGGAGGGAACGGGTAGCCCGTGAGCGCGTTCGACTCGCCGGAGATGGTGACGTAGAAGGCGCCTGGACCCGGGTCGGCCGGGTAGGAGAACGGGAGGAGCGCCGCACCGTCGGGCCCGCCGTCGGGCGCGCCGATGACGACGTCGCTCCCCGCGTCGGCCGCGGTGCCGTCGGATCCGCCCGAATCCACGTAGCCGCCGCGTGCCGCGCTGCTGCTGCTCGAGCAACCGGCGGCCGCGAGACCAAGGGTTGCGACGAACCCGGCGCCGAGCGCGAGGCCTACGATGGCGATGCGATGGCTCTTCATGAAATGGCTCCTCGATGTGGGTGTTCTTCGTCAGGGGGACTGCGGGCCGTAGGTGACGGTGAAGGCCGCCGCGGAGACGACCTCGCTGTAGAGGTCGAGCCCCGCGGTGGACCCGGGCACGGTGCCGGGAAGGAAGCTGCTGTTCGGGATGCAGACGGAGGGACCGCACACGCCCTCGGCGCACGTCAGAGCTCCAAGGCACACGTCGCCGGCGCAGCACGGCTGGCTGCTGCCGCCGCACGTCTGATCGGAGGGTGCGGGAACGTCCGGCGCGAGCGCGTAGCTCGACGGGTTCGTGAAGACGTCGGGATCGGGGTTGCAGTTCGGGTCGGCGATCGACGGGAGCTGCCCCGGCGCGAAGTCGAAAGGCTCCTCTTGCTGCGTGAACCACACGCGCGGATCGACCGTGACGGTCAGGACGCCGCCGTCGAAGAACGTGGTGTCGGTCGGGACCTGGACGATGCGCGCCTTGCAAAGCGGATCGAGCCCCGGCTGCGTCGGGTCGGGGCTGCCCTTCGACCGGTTGCCGGGGTTGATCGTCACGATGGCGCCGAACGCGGTGACCGTTCCGCCGGCATCGGTAGCGGTCCCTTCGACCTGGACGACGGGGTCGAAGTCGGCCTCGTCGACGTCGCCGTCGTAGAGCCACACCTGCCAGCTCAGCGCCGTGTCCGCGGTGCCCGTCCCGTAGACGGCGAACTGCTGCGGCGTCGGCGAGAGGAGGTCGACGTCGACGGGGCCGGGCACCTGGGCCGCGAAGACGCCGGAGGCAATGCATACCGGTCCGTCGAAGCCGGAGCCGCCGGGCGGCGCCTCGTCGAAGTAGACCGCGCCGATGTGCATGCGCGCGGCGGTGAGCTGGATCGTGTAGTTGCCGGCGGTGAACGGATCGCCCGCGCCGGGCGCGCCCGCGGCGTAGGCGGAGAACGAGACGAGGTGGTCGCCGGTGGTGCCGTTGCAGGAGAAGGCGGGACACGCGAGGGCGAACGCGAGGACCGTACCGAGGGATCGCATCAGGAGCCCCCCACGGTGGCCGACAGCGTGAGCAGGACGGTGCGCGGCGCCCCGGCGGTGAAGGAGCGCTCGGGCGCCAGCGTCGGCGCCGGCAGGTACTTGCCGAAGCTCGAGGGATAGTCGTACTCGCCGAGCCGGTAGCGGGTGTCGAAGAGGTTCTGCGCCGAGAGGCGTGCGTTCCAGATCGTCCAGCCGAGCCCGAACGACGCGTCCGACAGGAAGATGACGTCGCTCACGTCGCCGTAGGGAAGCGGCCTGCGGCCGACGTAGCTGACGCCGTAGCCGAGCGTCGCGCGCACCGGCTGGTGCGCGAGGTGCCAGGGAAGGTCGGTGAAGAAGGCGGCGTCGCCCCGCAGCACGAGGTCGGGGACGTAAGGGACGAGCAGGCCGCAGTAGGGAGCGCACGCGCCGCTGGAGTCGAAGACCGCCTTCACGACGGTGGCGTTCGCGGCCACGTCGAAGAAGTGGCCGAGGGCGCGCGCGGCCCCGGACCACCCCGTGCGAGTCGAGCCGCTCGCGAGCGTGCTGCGACCCTCGGTGGGGTCGAAGACCAGGTCCTCCCCCACGTGCGTCTGGAAGAAGTCGCTCTTCGCGGTCAAGCGAACGGCGTCCCCGAAGTCGTGGGCGTACGACACGCCGAGATCGCGCGACTCGACCGTCACGAACGGCGTGCCTATGCCCTGGCTCACGTAGCTCGGGTCGACGGAGCGAACGCCGTTGCCCGCGCTCGCGGAGAGCTCGAAGCCCTGGAACGGTCCGACGACGACCGTGCCGCGCGGCATGACGGTGCCACTCCCCGTCGCGCTCCGGAGGAATGGTTCGGCGTAGGCCCCGTGCTCGAGCTGGCTCAGGCACGAGACGTCGATCTGCGAGGGCGCGACGACGGCGGACGGATCGTCGACGCTCTTGATCGCGCAGGCGTCGAGGACGTCGAAGAGGAACATGTCGGCCCGGACGCCGCCTCGCAGCGAGAGCCAGGGCAGGAGGCGCGCGTTCGCGTCGAGGTAGACGCCGAGGTCGGCGAGCGTGGACTGGTAGTCGGCGTCCACGGCGTAGGGCTGGTTGGTCCCGGCGGCGACGCGGTCCTGCGTCGATTGCGTCGTGTCGACACGAGCGAAGTAGCCGCCTTCGAGCTCTTGCCGCAGGCCGAGGACGTCCCCGTGCCAGCGCGCGAAGCCGCGGCCACCGAGCGAAACCTCGTCGAAGTGGAAGTCGATGAGGTCCCCGCGCTGCGGGTGGGGAAGCTGGAGAGGCTCCTGGACGTCGAGGAGAAAGCCCGTCCAGTTCTCGCGCAGGCGCATCGTGCGGTCGATCGCGAAGAGCTGCTGCGACACCTCGACCTGCGAGAATCGCCCCTCGTACGTCGCCGACATCGCGACGCGGCTCGCCGTGTTGCCCGTCTGGTTCGGATCCTCCGTACCGAAGAAGCCGACCTTGCCCGCCTCGTAGTCGTCCTCGCGCACGACCCCCGCGTTGTTGAAGTCCGTCGCGTACGCGGTCAGATTGACGCGGAGCGCTCCCCGGCGGCCCAGCGGCGCCTCCCACTGCGCGATCGCCGTGCCGCGCTTGGCCTGCCTGTCCACGCCGAAGCCGTTGGTCGTGTAGTACTCGGCGCCCGCGAACGTCCCCGGAGGCGAGTCGTTCGGCCCCCAGAGGACGAGGAGACGCTGCGCGCCGAAGCTGCCGGCGCCGTAGCTTGCGGTCAGGCCCCGGCGGTCGAGGCCCAGCTCGTAGTCGGCGCTCCCCGCGACGGCGAAGTTGCCCTGCTGCGGCGCGTACGGACCCTCGAGCACGCGGACCGCGTGAATGAGCTCCGGGATGATGAAGTGCGTGTCCGCATATCCGTTGCCGTGATAGTTGCCCGAGTCGTTGATCGGGACGCCGTCGACGGTGAACTCGAGGTCCTGCCCCTCGTGCGCGTCGAAGCCCCGGAGGAACACCTGCTCCGCGTGGCCGGAGCCGCCCTCGTTCGTGAGCAGGAAGCCGGGGGCGAGCTTGAGGGCGTCCGCGGCGGTGGCGCGGGGAACGGCCGCGAGCTCGCCGATCACCGACTCGTATTCCGGCGCGCCGATGGGGCGCCGCCGGATGCGGCCGATGACGTCGACCTCGTCGAGATCGCGGTCGCCGTCTTTCGGCACCGCCGAGCGCGCGGACGGCGCCAGCTGCGGCGCCGGCGGTGCCGCCGTCGGTGTGTCCTTCCGGGCGTCCACGACGATCTCGGGAGGAGGCGCGGGGGGTGCGAAGTGGAACGGCACGCGGATGCGGCTCGGTACGGGCTTTCCACCCCTCGCTGCCGGCACGAACGTCCACTGCCGCGCGGCGACCGCGGCGGCCTCGTCGAAGTCCGCGCCGCCCGACGTCTGCACCTTCACGTCGCTCACGTGCCCGTCCGCGTCGATGGTCACGACGAGTACGACGTCGGCGTGCTTTCGCTCGGCCAGCGCGGACGGCGGATAGACCGCGTCCTGGTGCTGGATCACCGTCGGTGGCTTCACCTCCTCGAGGGGCGGTGGCTGGGCGCGCGCATCGCGACCGGCCGCGCCGACGACGGCGACTGCGACGGCTAGAAGGAGCGCGGCGGTGGTTCGTCGGGAGCGGGACATGCGAGACGTGAGAGGCCCTCTCCCGCCGTCACTTCGTCGATCGAGCAATCGACGAAGCGAGGCGGGCGCGATGGAACGTTTTCCTCGCGCCGCGTAGTGCGGCGCTCAGTCGTCGTCGCTCGAAGCCGGGGGTCCTTCTTCGGCGTGTTCGAGCGCGCTGCGCAGGAAGTCACGGATGTGGGCGTCGGCCAGCGCGTAGTAGACGTGCTTCGCGACGCGCCGCCGCGTGACGAGGCCCTCGGAGCGGAGGATGCGGAGTTGCTGCGACATCGTGGGCAGCGGCACGTGGGCGGCGCGTGCGAGCTCCGTGACGCACCTCTCTCCCTCCGCGAGGCGAGTCAGCAGCTTGAGGCGAGCGACGTCTCCGGCCGCGCGAAAGAAGCTGGCGGCCCGCTGGAACGCCTCCTCGCTGACGTCCGTGCTCGCGCGAGGACGGCGATCGTGCTCGGCGGGACTGCATCCCGCCGCCGGCTCGAGCGTTCGCGTGCTGCCCATTGTGGTTGTACCTTGTATGACCGGAACTTGCCGGCGAGCAACCAATGCAGCGCACAGGAGTGTCGATTTGGTATTACGTCAGTTGAACAAGTCGTGAAGTGAGGAGGCAGGGTAGGTGCGCGAGGTCCGTGCTTTCGCGTCCGGAAGGGCTAAGGAGCTTCGATGACCGCGACCCGTTCCCGCTGCCACGTCGATGCTCCGCGATCGCAGGTCTACGCGGCCATCCTCGATCGGTCGGCGGTGACGGAGTGGCAGGTGCCGGACGGCATGACCTGCCAGGTCCACGAGTTCGAGGCGCACGAAGGTGGCCTCTTCCGGATCTCGCTCACCTACGACGACGGCGATCGCCCCGGCAAGACGTCGGGCCGCACCGACACGTACCACGGGCACTTCGTCGAGCTCGTGCCGGACGAGCGCATCATCGAGGTCCTCGAGTTCGAGACGACGGACCCGGCGATGCGTGGGGAGATGACCATCGTCATCGCCCTCTCCGACGCGGGCGGAGGGACCGATCTCGTCGCGGTGCACGGCGGTCTGCCGTCCGGCGTCTCGAAGGCCGACAACGAGCTCGGATGGCAGATGTCTCTCGCGAAGCTCAAGGCGCTGGTCGAGGAGAGAGCACGGAAGCCCGCGCGCGCGGGGTAGTCTGCGCTGCGCCGCTCGTGGATCCCTGCTTTCCAACTCACCAGGGGATCTGCGTCTCGTCCCGGAAGAGCCCACCCGTCGGCCCTCCTCCCGGCAGCGTGGCCAGCCACACCGCCGTCCGCGCGCCTTCTTCGACGGAGCGCGGAGCCGACCTCCCGCCCATGCGGGTCCGCACCCAGCCAGGGTTCTCCGCGTTGACGCGGATTCCGCGCGGGTCCCCCTCGAGCTCGTGCGCCAGCACGCGGACGAGCGCGTTCATCGCGACCTTCGACACGCTGTAGGCGTTCGAAGGCCATCCCTCGCGCGCGTGGTCGCCGCGGCGGACGGCCTCGACGAACGACTCGACGAGCGCGACGAGGTCGTCCCGGCGAAGATCGGGCGACGCGATCCGTTCGCGCGCGTGCCCGCGCACGCACGAGAGGTCGCCCATGCCGCTCGAGATCATGACGATGCTCGCGCCCTCGCGCAGGGAGGGCAGCAGCGCATCGGTCACGCGCATGGCCCCGTAGAAGTTCACGTCGAGCGTCCGGCGGGCGATCTCGACCCCGAAACCGTCGAGCGAGACGCCGGCGTTGTTGACGAGGGCGTCGACGCCTCCGTCGCGGGCGAGCCCGGAGGCCAGCGACGCGATCTGTTCGGGGCGCGTGACGTCGAGGGTCGTGAAGGACGCCGCCGGCTCGCGGCTGGTCCTCACGACCCGCATCGCCCGCGCCTCGAGCTGGCGAGCGATCTCTGCGCCGATGCCACGGTTGGCCCCGGTCACGACGGCGACGTGCTCCTTCATCCTGACGAGCTATGGGTCCTCACCCGCGGCCGCGCAAGGGTGCTAGAGCGAAGCCCGTGGGCGAGCGGCGCAAGGCGTGGATGTCGTGGAGCTCGGGGAAGGACAGCGCGTTCGCGCTCGCCACGGTCCTGGCGAGCCGCGACGACCTCGACGTGGTCGCGCTGCTGACGACGGTGACCGAGGCGTACGATCGCGTCTCGATGCACGGGGTTCGCCGCGCTCTGCTGCGCGCGCAGGCGGCGGCCGTGGGCTTGCCGCTCGTCGAGGTCCTCATCCCGGCGCCGTGCCCGAACGACGTCTACGAGGCGCAGATGTCCGCGGCGCTCGCGCGGGCGGCCGCCGACGGCGTGCGGACGATGATCTTCGGCGACCTGTTCCTCGAGGACATCCGTGCATACCGCGTCGAGAAGCTCGCTGCGGCGGGGTTCGAGGCGGTCTTCCCGCTCTGGGGACGCGACACGAGGGAGCTCGCGGGCGCGATGATCGCGAGCGGCCTCCGGGCCGTCCTCACCTGCATCGACCCGCGCAAGCTCCCGCGTGACTTCGCCGGCCGCACGGTCGACGCAGCGTTTCTCGCGGACTTGCCCGCCGGCGTCGATCCCTGCGGCGAGAACGGCGAGTTCCACACCTTCGTCCACGCGGGACCTCCGCTCGGCGCCCCGGTTCCCGTCCACGTCGGCGAGATCGTCGATCGCGACGGGTTCGTCTTCGCCGACGTCCTCCCGGCCACCCAGGAGCACCGGTGAAGCGCTCCCTCGTCCTCACCTGCGTCGTCGCGGCACTCGCCGCCGCGGCAGCATGCAAGACGCTGACGCCCGAGCCGGACGTGAGCGAGTGCACGGTCCTCGCGGCCGAGTGCACGCACTGCACGGATCCCGACACGAGGCAGAACTGCGAGAACGTGGTCGCGACCACCGACGACGTCCAGTGCAGCGTCGAGCTCGATGATCCCCAGGTCACGGCGTACTGCTCCGGCGACGGCGGCCTCGAGGGCGACGCCGTCGCCGATGCACCGCCCCTGCCCACGTGCGACCCGTCGGCCATCGCGCCCGACGCGGGCGAGTGTGCCTGCGCCCCCGGCGCGACGTGCGCTCCGACGTGCGACCAGGGCCACTGCACGGTGCATTGCCCTGCGTCCGCGACGTGTGAGGGTTCGTGCAGCGGGGGCGGGTGCATCTTCGATTGTGCGGCGGGCTCGACGTGCGCGAATTCGTGCGCGGGAGGAGGGTGCACCTTCACCTGCGAGGACGATGCAGTGTGCAGCGATACCTGCCCGCTCGACGGGGGCTGCACCGGATACTGAAGCCCCACGAATGGGGAGGTGGTCTATAAGGGGGCTCCATGGCCGACGAACGACGGGGCGCCCACCGCGTGCACATCTCGGGTGTACGCGTCACCTACGAGAGCGCGGCGGCGGAGTCGGTCGAGGCCGACATCCTCGATCTCGGGGCCGGTGGGGTCTTCATCCGCACCGCCGTGCCCATGGCCGTCGGCAAGCGTATCTCGCTCGAGATCCAGGTGATCGGCGAGGCCGCCCCCTGGGCCGCCCTCGGCCGCGTCGTCTGGGTCCGCGAGAAGGGCGAAGGCGACAAGGCTCCTCCGGGCATGGCGGTGAAGTTCATCGACGCAGACGATACGGTCATCGCGGGGATCGAGCGTCTCGTCGAGACGCGTGAGCGCACGGAGCCGGGAGTCGGCAAGTCGAAGCCTCCGCCGGCGGTCGCCCCCGTCGTCATCGTCGCGCCCGAGCGCGAGAGGACGCTCATGGGCGTGGGCCTCTCTCCGGACGAACCCGCAGCGCGACTGCCTCCGCCGCGCGAGGAGAGCGTGGCGATCGATCTGATTCCGAAGAAAGCGGACGCCCCGCCCACTGCCGAGGCCCCGCTCGCCGCAGCTCGTCCTGCCACTCCAGGCCCGGTGCCGAGGGCCTCGGAGCGGCCCGCTCCGCCAGCGACCGGTGGTGGGGGCGGCCGGCTCGTCGTCATCCTCCTCTTGCTCGTCGTGGCGGGGGTCGCGGCGTACGTGCTGCTCGACGGCTTCTTGCGGCCACCGGGCCACTGACGGCCCGAAGGGTCAGTGCGGCCGCTGCGGCGCCTGCGGCGGCGCGAGCGGGTGGTGCATGCCCGGCGGCCTGCGAACCGAGGGCGGGGAGACTCGCGGAGGAGCGAAGAGGCCCGGCGACGCGGGCGAGCTCGGAGCGGCGGGAGCGGAGGAATCTGCTCCGGATGCCGAGTCTGCCGCATCGGGTCCGCCGGTATCGGCGGTGGAACGCGAGTCCAGCCAGAGCTTGACCCCGATGGCAGCGAAGATCGCGAGCGTCACCCACGGCAGGATCGATCGGCGCTTGCGGCGCCGCGGCTGCGCCGGGATGACCGGCAGCGGCTCGAGATCGCGCGCGCTGATCTCCTGCGTGGGCTCGCTCGAAGCGAGGGGAGGAGGGCGCGCCGATTTCGGCGCCCGCGGCGGCGGCGGGAACGACCGCGGGGGAGGAACGGCCGCCTGAGTCCGCGCGACGCCGTCCATCTCGGCCATGGCGCGACGCACGTCCTCGCGCATCGCGGCCGCGTCCGCGTACCGGTCGTCGCGCTTGAACTCGAGCGCGCGGTCGATGACGCGCGCGAATGCCGGGTTCACGTCGGGGGCGTACGTCTCGATCTTCGGCGCCGCGAAGTTCGCCATCTTGCCCACGAGCTCGACCGCGTTGGCGCCCTCGTGGATGCGGCGCCCCGTCCGGAGCCGGAAGCCCGTCGCCGCCAGGGCGAAGAGGTCCGTGCGGCCGTCGATCTCGTCGATTCGCCCGGCGGCCTGCTCCGGAGACATGAACGACGGCGTCCCGAGCGCGAGCCCGTACGAGGTGATCGTCTGCCCGTCGAGGAGCCGCGCGAGCCCGAAGTCGAGCACCTTCACGCGTGACTTGCCCGTCTCGTCGTCCGGGTCGAGGTCCTGGAGGAACAGGTTCTCCGGCTTGAGGTCGCGGTGCACGACGCCCGCCGCGTGCGCGACGTCGAGCACGCCGAGGACGGTGTCGGCGATCTCGAAGAACTCGCGCTCGCCGACGGGGGGCCCGCGCTCGAGCCGGTCCTGAAGCGACTCCCCCGTGAGAAGCTCCATCACCAGGTACGCCGTCCCGGAGTCGGGGCCGCCGGACACGACGTCGTCGTCCAGCACCTTGACCGCGCAGGGATGCTCGACCCGGTTGGCTGCATACCCCTCCCGGAGGAAGCGCTCGCGGACCTCGCGATGCCGCGAGAGGTCCGGATGGAGCACCTTCACTGCCGCGCGCGCCCCGTTGCGATGGCGCGCGGCGTAGACCGCGGCCATGCCGCCGACGCCGAGCAAGCGCTCCAGGGTCCACTTGTCGTTGAGGACCGTCCCCACGCGCTCCTGCGCACGGCTGTCACTGGCGTCCATCGACCGGACGCCGATTGTAACGTGGTACAAGGGCTCCACGACGGACGATGCGAATCGCCCAGGTCCTCTTCGACCCCATCCGCGAGTTTTTCACGCTCGGCCGCGCTCGCGCCGCGATCCGGGGGTATGCTCCCGCCCAGCGTGTCCTCGTAGCCGAGCACGCCGAGGCCGCCAGGCAGCGGCTCTCGGCCGGCAGGCGGGTGACGCTCGCGGCGCCGGCGTCCGTCCTGCTCCGTGACGCCCTCCGCCACGCCCTCTTCGCCGCGACCGCGGTCCGCAATCCCGGGGCTGACCTCGAATCGCTCGATGCGGCGGCGGCCATGCCCCCGCTCTCGGCGGATCCGCTGCGTCCCCGCGCCGACCCGACGGACGACGCCCGCGTCCGTGCAGCGCTCCGATCGGGCGATCCGCTCTACTTCGACCGCCTCTCGCCCGAGGACGCCGAACGCACCCGATCTGCCCTCGACCGCGCGGCCGCCGTCGTGCGCGGCGGTGTCGAGTCGCGCAGCCTCGCCAATCTCACGGGCGCGCGGTGGGGCCGCTGGGCCGCAGTGCTCGTCGTCGTCGCCTACGGCGCCCTCTTGCTCGTCCGCGCGGTCTTCATCCCCAAGGACATCGCGCTCGGCAAGCCCGTCTACCCGAGCAGTCGCAAGCACAACCCACCCGACGGACACGAGCTCGTGGACGGCGAGATCGGGACGAGCTTCGGCATCCACACCAACACCGAGGACAACGCCAACGTCGTCATCGATCTCCTCGGCCGGTACTGGGTCCAGTCCGTCAAGGTGCACAACCGCGTCGACGGCTGGTTCGACGACTGCCTGCCGCTCGTGGTGGAGCTGTCGCAGGACGGCAAGACCTGGGAGGAGATCGGCCGCCGCACGGATCACTTCGACGCGAACCCGCCATGGGTGGTCGAGGGCGGCGGGAGGCCCGCGATGTTCGTGCGCGTGCGGGTCGACCGGAAGAGCTACCTCGCGCTGAGCGAGGTCGAGGTTTACGGGAAGAAGTAGCGCGCGGGCGTGACCGTCAGTCGAGCGTCGTGAGGATCGTGTCGGGTCGGTTGTCGACGCGATGCGGAAAGGGGCCGCCGTCGCGCGGGATCCAGCGGCCGGAGTAGCGCTCGACGCCGATGCGATGGTTGAGCACCGCGGTGGCCTCGTAGATGCAGCGCGGCTTCCAGAGCTTCGTCGGGAGCGGCTCGGGCCACGACATGTCGCGGTCCGTCGTGTCGACGGGAATGAGGCTCAGCGTCGCGCGGCGCTCGATGTCCGAGCGGACGTCGAACTCGTCCTCGCCCGGGAACCCCTTCGTCCCGACGTCGAACCAGGCCTCGACGCGGGGCTCGACCCCACCGAGGACCCGGATGCCGATGAGCGTGACGCCCGTGTCGTACTTCGCGGTCACCGAGCGGTCGAGGTAGGTCTCGAGTTTCGTTCGCCACCTCGCCGCGAGCGCGAAATCGCCCCTCGAGATGGCTGCGTTGTGAGCGATCCGCACCTCGTCGAGGCTCGACGGCTCGCCGCTGGGGTAGGGCGCGTCCTGCCCCAGCGCCGATCGCCACTCCCACGTCGTCCAGGGGTCCGGCGTGGTTCCGACGTCGCGGTGCACCTCGATCGGGTCCACGAAGAACCACTGGAAGAGGTTGGGCTCGTGCTCGTTCAGCGAGAACGAGTCGAGCGGCGCCGGCGGCTCGCGCTGATCGACGAGCAGGACGTCTCCGTAGATCCGCAGGTGGGCCTTCGAAGCGACCTTACGCAGGTCGTCGGAGCTCATGCCGCTCGCGCGCGCAATCCAGAACGGGTGCGAGGCCGCCGATGGCGTGCTCGCGAGCGGTGTCCCCTCGTCGTTGGCGTTGCCCTGGTACTTCCACTGGTGCTCCCAGCCCCACTGCGCCGACCCGTGGGCGTCGATGGGCGTACCGCGGACGGTCGCCGGGTTCACCACCTGCTCGAGCACGCGGAGCATGTCGAGGTGGCTCCGGATGGCGTTGCCGTTCTCGTCGTACCGGCCGCCCGTGCGGCGCCAGACCCAGAGCGACTTCACGCCGTCGCGCGCGATCGCCAGCACCGGCAGCATGCCGAGGACGAGCGTGGCCCACGCCCCCGCGACGAATGCACGTCGACGGGAGAAGCGCCTCAGGACGAACGCGACGACGGCGCCGCCGGCATGGAAGAGCTGCGCCGCGGCAAGCGCGAAGTAGGGCGCGAAGTAGTGCGACCAGAAGATGTGGACGTCGGCCCCCTGCTTGAACCCCACGTACTGGAGCGTCGCGCCGAACAGGAGCGACAGCGAGTACGTCTCCTCGTCGAGGCGCGTGACGAAGAAGCGCAGCACGCACACGGGCAACGCAGCCTTGCCGACGAAGATGGCGAGCGGCGTGAACGAGAAGTCGATCCACGCGCGCCGCGCCGCGAGGACGTCCTTCAGCTTGTCGGGATCGCCTCCGCCGCGGGCGCCGGCGGCGGACACCCAGTCGGCGAGCTGGCCCGCATGCCAGAAGAGCGCGAGCCAAAGGAGCGCCGAGCCGACCGCGACCGCGATGGAGAGCGCCCACCACCGCGCGTACGGGGCGTAGGCGAAGCGCGGAGTCAGGCGCTTGTTGAGGACGAAGCAGCGGACGAGCGCCCAGGCGAGAACGGGCGCGACGAGGAGGTACCCGGCCCAGTCGCCCGAGCACGCGAACCCCAGGCCGACGAGGCTCGCCACCAGGTGGCGGCGCTTGCCGGTGGCCATGTGGCGCGAGTGGCCCCAGAAGAAGAGGAGCGCGCCGAAGATGCAGAACGTCTCGAGGTTCAGGAACTGCGAGAACCCGACCGCGATGGGCAGGACGACGTAGGACGCCGCCGCGACCGCGCCCGCTGCCACGCCCCACTTCGCCCGCGCGATGCCGTAGAGGAGCGGCGGGATCGCGGCGCTCATCAGCGCCGGAGGGAGGTGAACCACGACGTCGCTGTGGCGAAAGACGAGGAGGAACACCGCGGGCACCCAGTACTGCCCGAACGGGTGATGGCAGATGTACGCGATCTTCGGCGGCGGCTGGCCGTTGTACCAGTCCCACGCGGGGTAGACGATGTGCCACTTGAGCATCTGCTCGGCGGCCATGACGTTGCCCGCGCTGCCGGCGCCGAGGTGACCTCCGCTCGGGATGGCGAAGAGCCCCCAGAAGGCCGTGAAGCCGAACCAGACGCTCGCGACGACGACGACGGTGAGAGCGGCCTTCTCGAGAAGGGACCTTTGCCCCGTGGAGATCGGGCCGGTCATCGGTTCGCGGAACCTACCATGGACTTGCCAGATGGGGGGCCGCCGTCGCATCCTCCGCGCGCCGCCATGGCCCGTGCCCAGAGCGCAAGACCATGGTGCTGTCGCGACTGAAGCGCGCGCTCCCTCGGTCGAAGCTCGGCTGGGTTCTCGCCATCACGTCGGTGCTCGCGTGGGGCGTCATCCTCGGGATGATCGGCTTCGTGCTCGCGCCGACGATGGGCACGCGCGACACGATCGGCTCGCACGACTGGGATCAGATGGAGTCCCACCGCTACCTGGTGACGAAGACCATCCTCGCCTTCCACCAGTTCCCCTTCTGGAATCCCTACGCGTGCGGGGGCCACCCCAACTGGGGAGGCTTCGAGAGCGGCACGACCGTGGTGTCGCCCTGGTTCCCCTTCTACCTCACGATGACTCTGCCGCACGCGCTGCGGGTGGAGGTGTGGGGGATGGCCGTGATCTCGGCGATCGGAGCGTGGCTCTTCGCGTCGCTCTTCACCAAGAGCCACACCATCCGCGCGCTCGCGGTCGTCGCCTTCGCGGTGAACGGCCGCTGGGCGCTCCAGATCACGTCCGGCCACACCTGGCACCTCGTCTACGGGCTCACCCCGTGGGTGCTCTACTTCTACGATCGCGCCGTCGGCGCCGACCCGTCGCGCGGCCCGCCACGGCGTCGTTACGTCGTCTTCTGCGGCGCATTCCTGGCGCTCATGGTCTACACCGGCGGCATCTATCCGCTGCCGGAGACGATCCTCGCGGTCGCGCTCTACGGCGTGTTCCTCGCGGCGACGACGCGTTCGCCGCGGCCGGTCCTCGTCGGGCTCGCGGCCGGCGGGATCTCGCTCGGGCTGGCCGCTCCCAAGCTCCTGCCCGTGCTCGAGGTTCTCCTCAAGCATCCGCGGCTCGTCGACTCGCCCGAGACGCTCGACTTCGGCGCGTTCGTGGACGTGCTGACGTCGCGCGACCAGGACATGACGAGCATGCACGGCGGCATCAACGCCTGGGGCTGGCACGAGTGGGGGATGTACGTCGGCTGGGCCGTCGTCGTGGCCATCGTGCTGGGCGCCTTCGTGTCGCGCGGCACGCGCGAGTCGCCCCTGAAGTGGGCCGGCCTCGCCCTGCTGTCGCTCGGCTTCGGCACGTTCGACCCGCACGCCCCGTGGCCGCTGCTCCATCAGCTTCCCGTCTTCCAGTCGCAGCACGTGCCGTCGCGCTGGATGTACCCGTCGCTGCTCATGATGCTCGGCGTGATGGCGGCGGCCTTCGAGAAGCTTCTCGTCCGATCGGGTCGGGCGCGCGGATGGCTCGAGCTCGCGCTGCTCCCGGGGGTGGCATGGGTGGCGTACGACGTCGCCACCGTCTCCCGGCAGCCCACCGTGCACATGTTCGCCCAGCACATGCCCGCGGTGATCGAGTCGACCGGCCCGTTCCACGTCGACCAGCACCTGCCGCCCGAGCTCGCGTACCAGTACGACTGGGCCCCGGCGTCCCTGTCGGCCGAGATGGCGAACATCGGCACCATCGACTGCGGGACGTTCCCGGCGTTCCACAACTATTTCCGCGACCAGAACGGGCACATCCCGGGGCTCGGCGCGCACGGCCTGGGCGACCCGGAGTACAAGGGAGAGGCCTTCGTCGTGGAGGGCGCCGGAAGGGCAGCGGTGACGAAGTGGTCGCCGAACGCGGTGACCGTGGAGGTCCACGGCGCGCGCCCCGGAGAGCGCGTCGTGCTCAACCAGAACTGGGACCCCGGCTGGAGCGCCAGCATCGGTAAGACGGAGAACTGGAAGGACACCGTGAGCGAGCTCCTCCCCGGCGGAGAGGAGACGATCGTGTTCCGGTACCGACCCCCGACGTTCTGGCCCGGCGTCGCCCTGTTCCTCGCCACCTGCGCGGGGATCGTGTGGCGGTGGCGCAGGGTGCGGCGCTACGCTTCGCGCGCTTGACGCTTCGTCTTTCGCTTCCCCACGGGGCCCTCGCCCGGTCGGCGGACGCCGTGTGTGCGCTTGCCGGCGCACTCGCGGGCGTGCTCGCCTTCGATCGGGTCTTCGGGCCGGCAGCCGATGCGATCCGCAAGCTCAGCGGGGCGTCCGAGCGGTTGCAGCCGTACATCGGGTTCACGCTCGTCACGGCCGCCGCGCTGGCCGGCGTGGTCGCGGGCCTATCGCTCCTCGCGGGCTTGAACCGCATCGAGAAGGGCCGCTTCGCGGCGCCCGTCCTCCTGCTCGTGCTCGCGGCGCTCGGGCTGCACCACGCGCGCTGGCTCGTCTGGGCGGCGCCGCTATTCGCGGTCGTCGGTGCACCGTTCTTCGTCACCGAACGCGTTCGCGCCGTACCGGCCCATGCCAACCAGCGCACCATGGCGCTCGTCTGCATCGCGAGCGAGGCGTCCTGCGTGGGCATGGGCATCTGGTTTCCTCGCGCGGTGGAGCTTCCCGCGATGCTCCTCCCGTTCATGGGCCTCGCCGCCGCCCTGGCGACGTACGTCGCCGCCGCGCATGCGAGCGACGAGACGTGCTGGCGCGCCGTGCTCGCGGGGATGCCGTGCCTGCTCCTCCCCCTCGTCGGACTCGAGCGCAACCCGACGTTGCTGCCCACGGCGGTCGCTCTCGGCGTCGCAGCCTCGGCCCTCGTCGCCGGCGCGCGCCGTCCCGCGTGGGCCGCGCGAGCCGAACCCTGGGCGCGCCGCCATGCCGCGACCTTCGCCCTGCCGGCCTTGCTCCTCGTTCTGATCCTCCCCTGGCACTTCCGCGACATCGGGACCGCCGACCTCGCGGGCCACGAGGGCCAGCACTACGGCTGGATCAACAGCATCGCGTTCGGCAAGCTGATGATGGCCGACGCGGGCTTCACCTACGGTCCGGCGCGCGAGTACGGGCTCGCGGCCCTCGCGTGGTCGATGGGCGGGCTGACGGTGGAGCACATCCGGCTCGCGCACGTCGTCGTGAACCTGGTCGGCCTCGTCGTCCTCTTCGCGGCGATGCGCCGCGTGTGCGCGGGACAGATCCACGCGCTCCTGCTCGGACTCGGCCTCATCGTGACGCACACGGCGCTCGGATCGTTCGTCGTCTACACGAAGACGTACGCGTTCGGCTGGGCCGACGAGTGCAGGGCGGCGCTCGCGACCCTCGCCGTGGTGCTCGCGCTCACGCGCCCCCTCGACGGCTCGAAACGCGCCCGGCGACAGCTCCTGGGCGCGGGCGCATTGACCGCTCTGGCGATCCTCTACAGCCACGACTTCGGCGTTCCGGCGGCGCTCGGGACGTGGGTCGGCATCGCCTCCGAGGCGCTCGTCCCGCGCGCGAAGGAGCCGTGGCGCTCGCGCGCGCGCTCCGCCTGGCGCGACGCTGGCCGCTACGCCGCCGGGCTCTCGATCGTGCTCGCCCCATTTCTCCTCTTTTACGCGGCGCACGGGAAGCTCGGCGCCCTGCTCCGCGGCTATCGCTGGACCGTCGAGGTCTCCTCCGGCCGCGTCCCCTTCCCTGGTCGCGAATGGGCGTACACGGGCGCGCTCGACTCCCTGTCCGAGCTCCGGCGCCACTGGGACAAGAGCGACACGTACATCGTGGCGCGCGGTCTCGACTTCGTCCTCGCGCCCGGCCTCGCGATCCTGGGCCTCGGGCACACGACCGCAGCGCTGGTGCGGCGGGCATTCACGCGGCGGACGCCCCTCGTCCTGGCGCTCTCCGTGCTCGTCGCCGCCGTGATGCATCACGCGTTCCTGGCGGCGGATCCCTGGCACATCGCCAACGCGACGGCGCCGGGGCTCGTCCTCCTCGTCGCGCTCTGCACCGGTGGGCGGCGCATCGTGCTTCGCACGAACCGCGGGCGTACGGTGGCCGTCGGGGTCGTCGCTGCGGCGCTCCTTCCGGCCCTGTGGTTCGTGAACGGGAGCGCGCCGCCCATCGAGATGCGCCTCGCTCGCATCGCGACGGGCGAGGAGCGTCCGTCGACCGGACCGCCCTACGCCTACGTCGACGAGCCGCGCGCCGGCGACGTGCAGATCGGCGCCGAGCACCTGGAGCCGGTGGCCTGGATCCGCGCCCACACGAGACCGGAAGACCCCGTCTTTTGCACCACGTGGATGCTCGGCGGTGGCACCGAGGCGTTCCTCGCCGACCGGCGCAACCCCACGACGTTCGACAAGCCCGACGAGGTCGCGGGCCCTGCACAGCGCGCGCAGCTCCAGGCGGAGCTCGAGGCACACCCTCCCGTGCTCATCGTCGGCGGGTTCTTCGACTACATGGACGACGCGACCCGGAAGCTGATCGATCGCGGGTGGCACGTCGCCGCGACCGAACACGTGCCGCTGCGCCTGCGGAACGAGTAGCCACGGCGGCGTCGCCGAGACGTGCGCTTGACTTCGCCGGTCCTCTCCGCTCGACTCCGCCGGCTCATGCGGGCCTTCGCGGTGCGGCGCTTCCCCTGGGGGGACTTCGTCTTCGTCGCGGTGGTCGGAGCGCTCACCGCCCTCGCGGCGTCCGTCTGGTGGATCTCGAGAATCGTTCCCGGGATGGACTACCCGCAGTTTCTCGTGTTCGTTCGCGCGTTCCAGGACGTCGGCGATCCGAGCTCGCCGTTCCACGGGACGTACGCGGTCGGGCACTGGTACATGCCCACCGCGCTCCCCGTGCTCGTGTGCAGCGCCCTGTCGCACCTGACGGGCCATTCGATCGAGATCGCGGGCAAGGTCATGCTCACCGCCGAGTACGTCGGCGACGTCGCGGCGAGCCTCTTCCTCTTGAAGGAGCTCGAGCGGCCTCGCTGGGCCGTCCTCCTCCTCTTCCCGCTCATCCACTCCGTCTGGACGGTCGTCGGTGGGTTCTTCGCGTACTCGACTTCCATTCCCCTCGTGATCCTCACCTGGGCGCTGAGCGTCCGCTGGCTACGGCGCAGGGACCTCCTCTCGGGAATCGCGCTCGCGGCCTGTCTCGCGTGCGTCGAACTGTGGCACGGCATCGGGTTCACCCAGGCGGGCTTCGGCTTCGCCGTCCTCTGGGTGCTCTGGCGCGCTCCTTCCTGGCGCGCACGCCTCGTGAGCGTCCTGCCCTCGTTCCCGTGCCTGCTCCTCTTCGCGAAGTGGATGACGACGACCTTCGCGGACAAGTCGGTCCGCGCGCCCCCCGGCTGGACGCCGCCCTGGCAGGCCGCGGAGGACATCTTCGAGTTCATCGAGCCGTCGGTACCGAACTACATGGGCCGCCTCCTCGCCCTCCTCGCGATCCTCGGGGTCGGCGTGCTGCTGTGCGAGGTGAACGTCGGCACCCCGCGACCGGCACAGCGTGCATGGCGCGTGGGCAACGTGGGCTTGGCCCTGTCGCTCGCGTATCTCGCGGGGTACTTCGCGCTTCCCGCGAACATGTACACGGTGGCGGGCGTGGGCGTCCGATATGCGTACCCCGCCGCGCTGGCCCTCGTCTTCGCGTGGAACCTGCCGGGACGCACGGCGCCGCGCGCGTTCGTTCTCGGCGCGATGCTCTCCTACGGCGTCTGGACGTTGCGTGACGTTCAAGGTCGCTTCGTCGCGTTCGACGCCGAGACGCGCGGCGCGTCCGAGCTCATCGATCGCATCTGGCCCCGCGACACGCTGTACTACTCGCCCGCAGCCGAAGGCGCGTCGAAGGACTTCGCCGGCCCGACCAACAAGCCCATGCGCGAGCTCGAGCAGTACGCGACGGTGCGAAAAGGGGGACTCCCGAACTCCTCCTTCGCCGGATACGGCGTGAACTACATCCGCTACGTCCACGAAAACCCGATGCCCGGGCTGCAGATGCAGGCCGGCTGGTGGAACGAGTCCCTCTCGAAGTTCGACTGGGTTCTCGTGAGGAGCACGACGAAGTTGACCGACTCCCACTTCGTCCACGTCGACAGCCGGCCGGGGTGGGACCTCTACGGGGTGTGCGGAAGCCGGCGGTTCGGCCCCTGCCCTTGACGTCCGCTGGCGCGAGCGGCGTTCCCCGCACGGCGCCGTGCGATGCAGAGGATCGAGACGCCGAACGGCAGGTGGACGTGCCTGCGGAGGAGGTGACGCTCCGCGCTGAAGATGGCCCGCAGCGCGCCGTTCACCGGACCCGGAGGAACACCGGCGGCCTCGTGCCCCGGCCGGTCGAGGAGCCGCTCGGCGAAGCGAGCGACGGCGGTCGCACCGAAGAGGAAGGTGTTGAAGTAGCTCGTCCACTCGACGTCGAAGACGGGCGCGACGACCTCGCGGAGCCGCCGCTCCGTATACCGGCGCTTGTGGTGCACGAGGACGTCGCCCGGCCCCCACAGGAACATGTATGCCGGAACGGTCACGACGAGCGCGCCGCCCTCGGCGAGCAGATCGTGCACCGCCTCGAGACAGGGACGCTCGTCGTCCAGGTGCTCGAGGACGTCGGCGAGCACCACGAGGCTCGCCGAACCCGGCACGAGCCCCTCGAGACGCCCCAGGTCGGCCTGGTGCACCTCCGCAAACCCCCGCTCGTGGCAGAAGGTCACCGCCTCCTTTGCGCCGTCGACTCCGATGGTCGGCCCGAAGCGCTGGAGCACGGGAAGGTTGGCGCCGACGCCGCACCCCAGGTCGTAGATGGTCCCCGGCGGGAGGGGCCCGAGGCCGCGTACGATCTCGGCGAGGAGGTCGCGCCGCGCCGCGTACCACCAGTGGCGGGTCTGGACGTCGTGGAGCTTCGAATAGAACGCGGGGTCCATGGCGTCAGCTCGCTCGCATCGCCTCGACCCAGGCTTCTAGCGCGATTCTCCGCCCAGTTCGCGGCGAACCCACTCGTCGAGCACGACGAGTGCCCAGAGGCATTTCGAGTGGTCGCCGATCCGCGCGCCGTTGAGGCGCGCCCATTCACGAAACGCGCTCCGGTCGAGGACGCCCGAGTCCCAGAGCGGCGACTCCCCGAGGGCACGATCGACGCGCACTCGCAGAGGACCTCGGAGCCACGCACGCAACGGGATGCCGAACCCTTTCTTGGGGCGGTGCAGGATCCCCGACGGCAGGTGCCCTGCGGCGGCGATCTTGAGGGCGTACTTCGTCGTCCCGCGCCGTAGCTTGAGCGACGACGGCAGCGAGAAGGCCCAATCGACGACCTCGCGCCCGAGCATGGGAGGCCGCACCTCGAGGCCGTGGGCCATGGAAGCGCGGTCCACCTTCGTGAGAACCGAGCCGGGGAGGTAGGTCGTGAAGTCGAGCGCGAGCATGGCGTCGAGCCAATCGGCCGCCAGCGGGTGCGATGCGGCGAGCGTGGGCGGGAGCGACCCGGCCAGGGAGGGGACGGCGCGAGAGAGATCGGCGACGTCGAGGTTCGACATCCAGCGCAGGTGACGGCGGGCGGGGTCGTCGTCCCAGCGGAGGACGAACCGCTTCAGCTTCCACTCGAGGCTCTGATGGCGGTCGCGCTCCCGCAGACCCGCCACGAGACCGTGGAGCGCGCGACGTCGTCCGGGGATCCTTCCGTAGAGGCGCGCGACGCGGTGCGCTCCGTAGGTCGGATATCCGGCGAAGAGCTCGTCCCCGCCGTCGCCCCCGAGCGCGACCTTGACGTGACGCGACGCGAGCCGCGAGAGGAGGAACGTCGGGAGGTACGAGGGGTCGGCCAGCGGCTCGTCGAGGCCAGCGAGCGCGAGGTCCACGACCTCGAGCAGGTTGTGCGCGCCCAGGCGCTCCTCGACGTGCTCGGAACCGATCTGCCCCGCGACGATGCGCGCAAACCTGCTCTCGTCGAAGGTCGGGTCCTCGAATGCGATCGAGAACGTCTTCAGGCGCCGTCTGGCCCTTTGCTGGGCGAGGACGGCGACGCACGAGGAATCGATGCCGCCGCTGAGGAAGACGCCGACGGGGACGTCGGACATGAGCTGCGCCTCGACCGAGTCGCCGAGCCGCGCCCACGTCGTGCGGGCCGCGTCCCGGGTCGACCGCGGCGGCTCGACGGCTCCGAACGAGAGGCGCCAGTACGGCTCGGGAGCGGAGAGGCGGCCTTCGCTCCACGTGGCGAAGTGGCCGGGTGGCATCTTGAGCACGCCATCGAGGATGGTGTGCGGGGGGTGAACGTAGTCGCTGAAGAAGTAGGACTGCAGGCCACGCGCGCCGAGCACCCGGCGTACCGCGGGGTGCTGCATCAGCGCGGTCAGCTCGGAGGCGAAGGCTACGCCGCCGTCCGGGAGAGGCGCGTAGTAGAGGGGCTTGATGCCGGCGCGGTCGCGCGCGAGGAGCAGGCGCGAGCGAGCTGCATCCCAGAACGCGAAGGCGAACATGCCGTCGAGGTCGAGCAGGCCGTCCGTCCAGCGGCTCGCTACGTGGTGGAGGAGCACCTCGGTGTCGCTCTCGGTGCGGAAGGCGTGGCCCCGGCGCTCGAGCGCCGGGCGCAGGTCACGGAAGTTGTAGAGCTCCCCGTTGTAGGTGACGTGCGCCGAGCCGTCGGGCGTGGACATCGGCTGCGCCCCACCGGCGAGGTCGACGATGGCCAGGCGCCTGTGGCCCAAGGCGACGTGCCAGCCCCCGGACGCGCCGGTCCAGGTCCCCTCGCCGTCCGGCCCGCGCCGCACGATGCGCACGAGCATGGGGTCGAGGAGGCGGCCGGGCGGGGGCCGCTGCACGAAGCCGACGATGCCGCACACGTCAGGGTCGTCTCTCGCCGTCGAAGCCTACGCGGCCCGCGATGGAGTACGCGCGCTTGCCCTGCGATTCGAAGTAGGTCCGGATGATGAGCTCCGCGACGATACCGGTGGCGAGCAGCTGTACGCCGACCAGGCCCGCGAGCGCCGAGAGGATGAAGAGCGGGTTGCGGTGCACCCAGACCCCGTACTCGAACTTCTCCCAAAGGACGATCGCCGCGGTGACGAGGGAGACGAACACCATCACCAGGCCCAGACTGCCGAAGACGTAGATGGGCTTGGACTGGTAGCGCCGGAGAAAGATGACGGTGATGAGATCGAGGAGGACCTTGAGCGTTCGCTTCAGGCCGTACTTCGACGTGCCGGCGTGGCGAGCGCGGTGGCTAACCTCCACCTCGGCGATGCGCGCGCCCATGTTGTCCGCGAGCACGGAGATGAAGCGGTGCATCTCGCCGTAGAGCCGCAGCTCCTCGGTGATCTCGCGCCGGTAGACGCGCAGCGAGCACCCCAGGTCGTGGACCTTGGCGCCCGTCGCCTTGCGGATGATCCAGTTGGCGACCCGTGAGGGGATCTTGCGGAGGACCACCCCGTCCTTTCGGTCGCGCCGCCACCCCGCCACCATGTCGAAGCCCGCGTCGAGCTTGGCGACCATCGCGGGAATGTCACGCGGGTCGTTCTGCAAGTCTCCGTCGATCGTCGCCACCACGTCGCCGGAGGCCGCGCGAAAGCCGGCGTCGAATGCCGCGGTCTGCCCGAAGTTCCGGCGGAAGAAGACCACCTTGAGCCACGACTTCTCGTCGGCGAGCTTGCGGAGAAGCTCGGCGGTGCCGTCGCGGCTGCCGTCGTCCACGACGACCACCTCGAACGATCGCGGCATGCCGGAGAGCGCGGCCTCGAGCTCGTCGAGGAGCGGGACGACGTTGTCGAGCTCCTCGTAGACGGGTACCACGACCGACAGCCCCACACGCTCGCGAGGCGCGGGCACATCCTTCGACTCGGCGCCTCCCGACGGCGGGGGCGCCGACGTGCGTGCCTCGGCCATCATGCCCGTCGCCGTCGACCGCCGAACTTCCAGGAGTTGCCGTTGCGAAAGACCACGTAGGTCGACGCGGGATCCACGTCCGGATGGCGAAGGAACGAGTCCACGGTCGCGCGCGAGATGTAGTGCGTCCGCGGCGTCACCAGCTGGTCGAAAGCGACGTGATGGAAGAAGGGGAACCGGCGTTCGGCGATCCAGCGACTGTAGTCGGCCAGGGGCATGTGCGAGACGATGCGGGCGCGCAACCCGTCGCCGCCGTTCGAGAGGGCACGGACGGTCTTCGCGTAGGCGAAGTAGGGGACGGCGAGCGGCAGCGCGACACCGTACTTCGTCAACCACCACGGAAGCCGGCACGCGACGCGGCGAATTGGGTCCACCGCGTGGATGACCAGGCCGTTGCCTTCCTCGGCGTACACCCAGCAGTGGAAGCGGCCGCCGGGCCGCGTGTGGCGAAGGGCCGCCTCGAACCCGGCGCGCGGTGAGTCGAGGTGATGAAGGACGCCGATGCAGTAGACGAGGTCGAATTGCCCGAGGTCGGCCGTCGTCAGGTCTCCCCGGTGGAGCTCCAGCATCCCCGGGGGCAGGTGGGCGAGGTTCTTGTGCGCCTGCGCCAGAGTATCGCCGAGCTCGATGCCGGCGAGACGCGACGGCGAGCAGGCACCCACGTGATGGAGCAGGGATCCGTTGCCGAACCCCAGCTCCAGGACGGACGTGCCGGCGAGGCTTTCGGGTTCGATGGGCGCGAACCAGTCGACGAACTGCGCGCGCGTGTAGACCGGCCCGTCGCCCACCGTGTTCCAGGACGTCGCGAATGCGGCCGCGGTCCTCGCGTCCGGGGTCTCGGCGGCGACGCTGGGCTCCATGCGCCCGGCACGGTCTATCAATACCCGGTCAGAAGTCCAGGCCAAGCCACGCGCGGGGCTCCCACGCCGTGATGACGCCGACGGTCTCGGACGACGTGGTGGCGAACTCCAGGGGGCTCGCCCCGAGGAGCAGGTGTGAGCCCAGCGCGAGCTGCATGCCCGCGCCGAGGCGCATGCCATACGCGTTCGTGTTGGCGAAGTAGCTCGAAGAGCTCCCCGACCAGACGAACCACGTGTTGAAGAGCGCCCCTTCGACGAGGAACTCGACCCTGCGGCCCACCTCGAAGACCAGCGCCGCGGGGATGCCGAGGCTCCACTCGGTGGCCTCCACGTTCTGGAGCTCTCGCCCCTCGAGACCCAGCTCGAAGCGGACGTGGTCGTCGAGACGGAACCGGTAGAAGGCGTCGAGCTCCGTCGCGAAGCCGCTCGGCACGTCCGGGCGGGCGAGCGTCACGGACGAGACGACGGCGACGCGGAAGGTGAGGATGCGGTCGTGCTGGGGAGCCAGCGTCGACGTCGCGTCGACGGAGGGCACGGGCGAGAACGCAGGGGGCGCGGGAGCTGCCGGTGTCGAGGGGCCCGGCGGCCCTGGAGACGCCGGGGAGGGCTGCGGCGAGGGGGACACCGTCGGCGCGGAGTCGTACGTCATGACGACCCCGGACATCTCGACCCGCGCCACCGCTGCCCATGGGTAGGTCTTCGGCTGCCCGTCGGGCATCATCATCGTCGCGTGGTCGCCCGGCAGGACCTCGACGATCTTGCCCGCCACACGCGTGCCGTCACGCAAGACGAGGACGTCCGTCGCGGGCCCCGCGGCGCGCGCGACGCCCGCACACGTCACGAGGATCGCGATCGCGGCGGTCGCCGCCGCCGTCGCCGTCGGGAGGCGTCCCCGGACGCGCCGGCGGAGAGCCGTCACCAGGAGGCACGCCAGGATCGCGACCGAGACCCACTGCGCCGAGCTGAGACCGGCGTAGATCCCACGGTCGGCGTCGGCGCGGAGGAGCTCGAGGAAGAACCGCCCCAGGGCGTACGTCGTCATCCACACTGCGAACGCACGCCCGTCGCGCGCGCGCCGGCGAAGCAGGAGCGGAAGTGCGAGACCAAGCGCCACGAGGCCGAGGAGCGACTCGTAGAGCTCCGTGGGATGCACCGGGAGGCTGAAGGCCCCCTCGGGGACCCACCCGGAAGCGGCGTGCGCGCGCGCCGCGAGGCTTCCCGGCGGGAAGCGCACCCCCCAGGGCAGCGCGGTCGGCTGGCCATAGTCGCAGCCCTCGAGGAAGCACCCGACGCGAACGAACGCGAACGAGAGCCCCATCGGGATGACCGCGCGATCGAAGAAGGCGATGACGGCGCCAGGCCGCCTGCGCAGGTAAAAGGCCGGCGCCAGGAGCGCGCCGAGGAGCCCGCCGTAGGCCGCGCGACCCGCGAAGATCACCGGCGCGGGCGAGCGAAGCTCGATGGCCGTCGGCAGCGCCCGGATCCACTCGAACGCGAAGCCGCCGACCAGGGCAGCCGCGTACGCGAGGAGCAGCGCGCGCGACTCGATCGCGAGATCGGCGCCGTCGCGCCGCGCGAGGCGCAGGACCAGGACTGCGCTCAGGATGGCGGCCAGCCCCACCATCATCGCGTAGTCGGGCGCGAGCCACGCCGCGACGCCGTGGCGCACGAGCCAGTCGAGGACGAGCGGCTTCACGACGGCCTCCGCGCGTGGCGCGCGCGACGCGTGCGGCGGCCGAGAATGACGACCGGGATCGTCATCAAGAGAAGGGAGACCGGCGGCTCGGGGCCGGCGTTCGTCACCGTGGTGCGGCACTGGGTATTGCAGTTTCCGCTGCCGCTCTTGCCTCCGGAGGACCCGCCTCCCGAGCTGCCGCCGCCGCTGCTCCCGCACCCGTCGCAGCTCGAGCTGCTCGACCCCGAGCTGCTGCTCCCCGACGAGCTGCCGCTCGACGAGCTCCCCCCGTTGCACGCCGGCGAGCAGCTCGACGACGAACCACCCCCGCCTCCGCTGCCGCCGCTGCTCCCTCCACCCGTACAGCCTCCGCTGCACCCGCCCCCCGGGTTGCTGCCGCTGCTGCTGCTGCCGCCGCTCGAGCCGCTCCCGCTGCTGCCGCTCCCGCTCCCGCTCCCGCTGCTGCCACCACTTCCGCTACCGCTGCCGCTCGAGCTCCCTGCGCCGCTGCTGCTCGCGCTCCCGCTGCTGCTGCCGCTGCTGCTTCCACTGCTGCTTCCGCCCGAGCTGCCTCCCTGATGGGGGTTCTGGCCCGTCCCGGTGCTCCCGTACCCCGTCCCCGTTCCCGTACGCGTGTTCTTGTTGCACGACGAGCACGTCGCGCACCCGCTGCACGAGCTGCACGAGGGACCGCCGTGGCCGGAGCACTTGTCCGCGCTGCACGCGTCGCCGAGGGCCTTGAACGCGGAGGAGCACGCGTCGAAGGGCCCGAGGCAGCCCTGGACGTCGACGTTCACGTCGAGCGCGCCGCCGTCGGCGGGCTCGTTCTGCCCCGAGAGGCACAGGTTGAGCGACCGTACGCACGCGTCGTCGGCGAGGAAAGAGGCCGCCGACGAGAGCCCGGCGATGGAGTTCTCGCCGGAGGGCGGCGCAGGGCAGCCGTCGTCCTCCACGCACTGGGAGACCGTCGCGATGCTCGTCAGCGCCAGGACGCAGACCTCCTCGATCGACTGCTGGGAACCGCCGTCGCCCACGAGGTACGCGCACTCGTCCTGCGCGCTCGTGAAATCGGTCAGCATCGAGCTGTCGTCGCAGCCACCGCCAGCGAGGCAGGCGTCGCACCGGGACGTCACGTCGGCGACGCACGCGGCCAGCGTCGGGTAGGTCGCGAACGGGCTGCCGTGGAGGAGGTCGTTCCGGATGGTGATGGGCGGCACCATCGGCGCGCCCAGGATCGGTAACCGGGCAGCGCCCGCGTCGCGGTGCTCGCGCGCCGCCATCGCCACCAGCCACGCGGCGTTGACGTACGCGACCTGCCCGACCACGACGAGGCCCGCCGGCCACTGCGTGACGCGGACGAGGCGCATGGCCCCAGCGGCACGCATCGCGGCGGCGACGACGCAGCCGGCTTCCCCGCCGAGCGCGCGAGACTCGGCGTCGCGGGTCTTCGTCGTCGCCGGCTCGCCCTCCAGCGGCGGGAGCGAACAGGGGGCGGGCGTCTCCGCGAGGCTCCCTGGCACCTCGAGGGGTCTCGCGCCGAGCAGCCCGTCGTGAGGAGCCAGCTGCGCGAGGACGAGGGCGTCGCTTCCCGCCGCGCGGCGCGCGTCGTCCATCGCACGGAGGGCCTCCTGCGGCGTCGCGGGACTCGAAAGAGGAACGTCGGCGGCCGGCGCACCGGAAACGCCCTGCGCCGCGAACCGATCCGCGATGGCGGAGCGCTCCTCGGGCGAGAGATCCGCCATCACGGCGGGATCGGCGCCGAGGGCGTCGCGCAGGGTCAGGTCTGCATAGGGCGGCGCGGCACCGGCCGAGCACCCGAGCATCGCTGCGAGGAACGCCAACGGTGCGTACGACCACGTGCGAGCGAGACGCTGCATGGCGGCCCCTTTCCCGGGCGGCACTGCAGCGACCATCGTGCCACGAATCGGCCACGCGCAACTATACGGATCGTGATGGTACGTTCGGTCGAACGCGCACGGGCCTTCGCGGCCTGCGTGAATGGCTGGCAACACTCCGCGGAACGCAGGTGTGAACGGACGACGACCCGTCCCCGCGGGCACGAGCCTCGAACCGCACCTCGGGAGGTGCGTCCGTGTCGTCCAGACCGTTCGTACCCCCTCCGGGCTCGCCTATCGCAGGGACGCCTCGAGCTGCGCCTTCGCGAGCGCGTCCGCCGCGGCAGCGCTCTCGAAGTCGTTGCTCGCTGCCTTCGCGCTGGCCCTGGAGGGCCGGGCGATCGGACCGCCTGCGTTCGGAGGCGTCACGTTGGCGAGCCAGCCGCTCGAGGGACGGTCCTCCTTGGGCACGGGCGCCGCCGCGACGGGGCGCGGCGTGTAGCGGGGCGCCGCCACTGCGACCGGCGCCGGCTTCGGCGGGATGGGACGCGACGCGGGCGCGGGGTCCGCTCCGGCGAGGAGGGCCGTCTTCGCCAGGGGCGGCGGCGGAGGGGCGTTCAGGACGACCGGCGCCGTCACGGTGAGCGTCGAGGCAGGGGTCGTGTCGAGGCAGGAGCCGGGGGCGGGGTTGGTATCGGTGCCGAAGGGCACGGCCTTGCTCGCCGTCACGACGAACGACGGGAGGACGGCGGCCTGCGCGACGGCGCCGTTCGCGTGCGCGGCGGTCGCGTGCGACGGATCGACGAAGCTCGCCGTGGCGTCGATGAGCGCATCGGCGTCGCCACGGGCCACGACGGCCGTCACGAGGCCGACCATCGTGCCGAGCGCCATGAGACCGACCGCCCACGACATGCTCGATTTCGTCCGCAAGATGCGCGTCTTCGCAGTGATGACCGCCGAGGGCGGATCGCCGTGAGGGTCCGACGGAGCGGGCCGCCGCATGTCGCTGCCGCCGGGGGCGTTCATCGACACGGGGGGCGCGGTCTGCGCGGCAGCCGGCGGCTTGAACGGCATGTACGGCGTGGGCATCATCGCGGGCGGACGCGCCGACGGCGGACGAGGCGTGGGCGCAGCGGCGACCGGAGCCACGGCCGCCGCGGCGACGGTGCGCTGGAGGGCAGGCGGCAGGGTGCTCGTCGGCCGGAGGATCGTGCGGTCCTCGGCGTCGATGCGCGGCCGGACGGAGCCGCGGAGAGACTCGGGCGACGGCGGGCGCTCGCTTCCCCGCGTCAAGCCGCGGAGGTTCATGTTCGGGACCCTCGCGGCCTTCGCGATCGGCGGGTTCGAAGCGTGCGCCTGCCCGCGCGGGGGAAGCATCGTCCGCACGGCGCCCGTGAACAGCGTCGTCTTCTCCTCGTCGTCGACGGAGTTCTGGAAGACGCGCGGGCGTTCGGTGATGCGGGGCTGCGCGGCGGCGCGGCGCTTCGAGGAGGGCGTGCTGTGAACCACTTCGTAGTCGCCCGTCCGGATGACTTCCGACGGCTCGTAACCTCGACCGGGTCGCTTGGATGACGGCAGCACGGCTTCCTCCGGATTCGGGTTGGGACTTGGCCCCGCGAAGCTCCCAGTCTGCACGCGGCGAGCCACGGGGGACCAGGGCGGGGGCTCCGTGGCTTCGGGAGCGAAGTCGCGCACTTCCGGCCCGAGAGGCGACGCCGGGGGAGCGTGAGGAACACCCGGCTGCCGCCCGCTGTCCTCCGGGTGGGGGTCGGGCGATCCACGTGAACGATGTAGGCAGGCGGGAAGACGAACGTGAGCTCGGGGGCCGGTCATCTCCCGTACCCACGACGCCGGGAAAACGTTTGGGCTTCGCGAGCGTAGGATGAGGGACCCCATGGGCGAGCGCGAGCGCTTCCACCCGCTGTTCGAGCAATGGGCGGGCATCGTGCGGCGACGACTCCTCACACGGCGGGTCCTCACCGGGCTCGCTCTCGGGCTCGCGCTGGCGGTGGTGCCCTCGGCGATCGCGTGGAAGACGCGGCACGGGTCGCTGCGCCCCCTCTGCGCGCTGGCCGGGGTCGTCGGCGCGGCCATCGGCGTCGCGGTCGCGCGTCGCCGGCGATGGAGCGACACCGACGTCGCCCTCTGGCTCGACGACCGCCTCGAGACCGAGGAGGCCATCACGACGGCCGTCGAGCTGCGCAACCAGGCCGAGGACGACGACGAGGCGCGCGCCGTGGTGGTGTCCGCCGCGGCCACGGCCCTCGCGAACGGAGAAACGCGCCGGGCGCGGCCCGTGGTCCTGCGTCCGCTCCACGCGCTCGCGCCGGTCGCGGTCGCCGCGCTCGTCTTCATCGCGCGCTCGCCGGTGCCGCCCGCGCCCGTCGTGGCCACGGCGCCCGGTGAGGCGGTGGTCCAGCTCGCGCAGGTCGACGGCCTGAGGAAGGTGGCGAAGCTCGGCGAGGCAAACGCACGCGACGAGGCCCAGCGGCAGCGGCTCGAGGCGATCGCGAACGAGGCCGACAAGCTGCGCACGGACCTCGAGAAAGGCCTCGAGAAGCGCGAGGCCCTGAGCCGCATCGCGAAGCTGCGCGACGAGATCGCGGCCGAGAAGCTCACGCTCGGCGAGGGCGAGAAGCGCGCGGGCCTCGAGGCGGCGATCTCGAAGCTCGAGCAGAACGACGCGACGAAGGACGCTGCAAAGGCGCTGGGCGACCACGACCTCGAGAAGATGGACCGCGAGATGGAGCGCATCGCGAACGCCCGCGAGAAGCGCGATCGCGAGTCGGCCAAGCACGCGCTCGAGGAGGCGGCGGCGGCCGCGAAGGCGAACGGCGCGCCCGACGTGGGCAAGGCGCTCGAGCAGGAGAAAAAAGCGCTCGAGGAGCGCGAGAAGCGCGCGGAGCTCCTGCGCGACCTCGAGAAGGCGATGGAGGGCTCGGGGGCTGCGAGCCCGGAGCAGCGCAAGGAGGCGGAGTCGCTCGACCGAAAGGGGAGCGACGAGGCGGCGAAGAAGCTGGCCGACGCGATGGGCAAGGCCCTCGAGAAGCTGTCCCCGGAGGAGCGGAAGAAGCTCGCCGACAAGCTGAAAGAGCAGGCCAGCAAGGGCGGCACGCAGGGAGACCCAGGCGACCTGAAGAACCTCGCCGAGGACCTGTCGACCCCGGAGGGCCAGAAGAAGCTCGAGGACGAGCTCAAGGACCTGGCCAACCAGGACGATCAATCCGACGAATCGAAAGGCCAGCAAGGGCTCGACGACGCCGAGCAAGGCGCGGACGGAGCCGAGGGCGACATCGACGGGCAGGGCTCGAAGCCCGGCGAGGGGATGGGCAAGAGCCCCGGGGGCATGGGCCCTGGAGAGACGGCACCCGGAGAGGGCCAGGGGCCCGGTCAAGGCGGTGGCAAGATGCCGATCCCGCTTCCCGGCCAGGGAAATGGAGCGGCGGACGGAGACGGCTCGAGCGGGCCGGGACACCACCACGACACGGGAACGGGTCCGCACGACGGCAAGACCGAACCGGTCGGCGCCGCCGGGACGCTCCGCAGCCGTGCCCACGGTCCGGTGAACCGCGCCCCGGGGATGCCCGGATCGTCCACGGGCTGGACACCGGGCAAGGCGGGCGGCACCGCGAACGTCCAGGGCAGGGGCGGCCTCGGCGCCGCAGCGCCCGCCGAGATCGACGGCGTCGACCACAGCGACGTGCCGGAGGAATACCGCGAGCAGGTCCGGCAGTACTTCCAGCCGTGAGTGGCGCGGCGACAGTGGCGAGAGCGAGGAGAGGATGACGAACGAGTTCGAGGCGCGCCTCCAGCAGGCGAAGACGGCGGTCGCGCGGCTCCGCGAGGCGATCGGCGCGGTCATCGTCGGGCAAGGCGCGGTGGTCGACCAGGTGATGTGGGGCCTCGCCGCGGGCGGGCACGTGCTCCTCGAAGGCGCGCCGGGCCTGGGCAAGACGCTCCTCGTGCGCACGCTCGCGCAGTGTCTGGACCTTCGCTTCTCGCGCATCCAGTTCACGCCGGATCTCATGCCGAGCGACGTCGTCGGGACGAACGTGCTCGTGATGGACGCGGCGCAGCGGGCCGCGGGGGCGATGTTCCAGCTCCAGCGCGGCCCGATCTTCGGGCAGATCGTGCTGGCGGACGAGATCAACCGCGCGACGCCGAAGACGCAGAGCGCGCTGCTCGAGGCAATGGCGGAGCACGCGGTGACGATCGCCGGGCAGAGGCACGCGCTCGAGGAGCCGTTCTTCGTGCTGGCGACGGAGAACCCCATCGAGATGGAGGGCACCTATCCCTTGCCCGAGGCGCAGCTCGATCGGTTCCTTCTCAAGGTGGTCGTCCCGAACCCGACCGAGGACGAGCTGTGTGAGGTGCTCGCGCGCACGACGGGGCGCGCGCACGAGGCGCCGGCGCACGTGCTCGACCGGAACGGCGTCCTCGCGCTCCGGGGTCTCTGCCGGGACGTCGCGGTGGCGGAGCCGGTCGCGCGGTACGCCGCGCGTCTCGTCCGCGCGAGCGACCCGTCCGTGAACGAGTCCCCGGAGACGGTGAAGCGGGCCGTGCGCTACGGCGCCGGGGTACGCGGCGCGCAGTCCCTCGTCCTCGCAGCGAAGGCGGTGGCGCTCTGCGAGGGCCGCGCGAACGTGTCGTTCGAGGACGTGAAGCGCGTGACGAAGCCGGCCCTGCGGCATCGCATCATCCGCTCGTTCGAGGGGGAGGCGGACGGCACGACGACGGACACGATCGTCGACGCCCTCGTCGGCACGGTCGCGACCCGGCCGGCCGGCGTGGAGGCCGAGCGCCCGCGGGGTGCGGCGTGAGCCTGCGCGGTGGGCTCGCCGTCGCCACGCTCTTCGTCGCGGGGCTCGCGACGGGCGATCTCGCCGCGGGCCCTCCGCCTGCGGCGCCGTCCGCCACCGCCGCGACCACGAGCGTCTCCGTACGCGCCGCGCCGGTCTTCGGGACGGACGCGGCGTGCGGAGAGGGGTGGCTCGAGCTGGTGGCGTACGTCGACAACGCGGGCGCCGCCCCCGTGAAGGGCACGCTCGAGGTCGAGATGGAGAACTCCGGCTACTCGTCGGAGACGCGATTCGTCGCGAAGGCTCCCTTTCACGTGGAGCCCCACGCCGAGGCGACCATCCACGTCCCGGTCCGCGTCGCGCCCTACTCGAGCACGACCACCGTGTCGGCGATCGCGCTCGACGGCACGAAGATGGCCGAGTCGAGCCTCACGCTCAGCGCAGGCACCGGTCCGCTGCTCGTCGACGTCGACGAGCCGTCGCGGCTCTCGGTGGTCATGCGCGGCTGGCCCATGACGCTCGCGTGGCGGCCCTCGGCGTCGCCGTACGTCTCGCCCGGCGCGGCGATGAACCTCACCGTCGGCGCGCCGGCCGTCGACGCGACGACCGGCGACGCGGTCCTGCCGGAGGACCCGGCCGGGTACTCGGTCGCCACCGTGGTCGTGGTGCCCTCCGAGCGGCTCGCTCGCCTGCAAGGCTCACAGCTCGACGCGCTCGTCGGGTGGGTGCTCGCCGGAGGAACCATCGCGGTCTTTCCCACGCGGCCCGAGGACCTGCGCGCCGGAACGCTCACGACGCTCGTCGGCGGAGCCGTCGTGCCCGAAGCGGCGCCGCCCGTGATGATGACCCTCCCCGGCGCCGTCCGCGGGAGCGGCCCCCCGCCGATCCCCCTTCCCGCGCCCCCGACGGCGCCGTGGGCACCGTCACCGGTGCCTCCGGGTGCAGGTGGAGGCGCGACGCCCATCGGCTGGTTCGTGCCGGCGCGCACGACGCCGTTCGTCCCGGGCGCTGCGCTCGGCCCGTCGGCGGCGCTCCGCGGGAAGCTCGTCGGCTACGCCGGGGGCAACCTCCACCCGACCGCGTACGGCGCCTCGGCGTCGTACGGGCTGGGCCAGATCCACGTGCTCGGTTTCGATCCCACGTCGTCGCCCGCACTCGAGGACCCGTGGACGTACGGCCGCCTGCTCGACATGCTCTCCGACGCGTGGGAGCGTCGCTCGCTCGACGCGTTCCCGCAGGGCGCCGGGGAGCACGCCTCCGATCCGTACGAGGTACACAGGGCGCTCGACCCCAACGAGAACTTCCGCCCCGCGCTCGGCATCGCGGCGATCCTGCTCGTCCTCTACTCGATCGCGGTCGGGCCGATCACGTTCGTGCGCGCCGCCAAGCGCGGGCGCCCCCTCGATCCGCTCGTCTGGGCGCCGGTGGCGAGCGCGGCCTGCTTCTCCCTCATCATGGTGGTCGGCCTCGCGGGCAAGGGGTGGAGCGGACGCTCGCGGCGGCTCTCGCTCGTCGAGGCCGGAGCCGGCATGTCGCGCGGGAGCGTGAAGCGGTTCCGTGGGTTCTTCGCCAGCCAGACCCGGGCGATGCGGGTCCGCGCGTCGGAACGCGACAGCGTGCTCGAGCTCGTGTCGGCCGACTCGCGGTCCCAGGGCTCCCCCGTGCTGCGGCTCGACAAGGACGGCGCGATGCTGGAGGACCTCACGAGCCTTCCCTGGCAGACCGTCGTGGTCAGCGAGGACGGGTTCACGGAGCTCGGTGGCGGCATCGCGGTCCGCGAGAAGAGCGACGGGAGCGTCGTCGTGGCGAACCACACGGGACGCGAGCTCCAGAACGTGGTCGTGTGGGCGCCGAAGAGCGACGCGAACTGGTTCGCCTCCGTACCGGACGGGCAGACGATCCTCTCGACGAGCGGAAAGACGGTGTTCGCGCCGTCTGCGCGGCACTCGCGCACCGCCGGGACGCGCACCGTCCACGAGCTCGACTCGTCTCGCTTCCCGGCGGCGCTCGGCCACGCCGGCGACGAGATGGCGCCCCTGTGGGGGGCGATGACGGCGGCCGCCGGGCCGTCGCCGGACTGGTGGCCCGACGACGTGCCGGTGGTGATGGGGGAGATCCGCGGCGGGGAAGCGGTGACGTCCGACGCCGGGCTCCGGATGGAGCACGACGTGCTCCTCTTCCGTGTCGTCGGAGAAGGAGGCGCGACGTGAGCGCCGCCCCGTCCCAGCCGCCCGCCCTCGCGGCGTCGACCGCGCCGAAGCCGGCGATCCGCGTCCGGCACCTCTGGCACCGGTTCGGCAAGGCCGACGTCCTGCGCGACGTGAGCTTCGACGTTCAGGAAGGAGAGATCTTCGGGTTCATCGGCCCCAACGGCGCAGGCAAGACGACGACCATCCGCGTGATGGCGACCCTGCTCGAGCCGATGGCGGGCAAGGTCGAGATCGACGGCTGGGACGTGACGATCGATCCGCAGGCCGTACGCAAGGTCATCGGCTACATGCCCGACCACGCCGGCGTCTACGAGCGCGTCACCGTCCGCGAGTACCTCGAGTTCTTCGCCGACGCGTACAAGGTCCCCACTGCAGGCACGACCTACGCGGTCGTCGACGCCGTCATGGAGCTCACGGACCTGACGAAGCTCCGCGACAAGCTGGTCGCGACGATGAGCAAGGGGATGAAGCAGCGGCTCCAGCTGGCGCGGACCCTGCTCCACGATCCGAAGGTGCTGATCCTCGACGAGCCGGCGAGCGATCTCGATCCACGCGCGCGCATCGAGATCCGCGATCTCCTGGTCGAGCTCCGCTCGATGGGGAAGACGATCTTCCTCAGCTCCCACATCCTCACGGAGCTCGCGGACGTCTGCACGTCCGTCGCGATCCTGGAGCGAGGAAGGCTCGTCGTGTCCGGCCCGATCGCGGACATCGCCCGCCGGCTGGAGGCCGCGCAGGCGCAGGCCACGCCCGTCGCCGAGCCGCCGGGCGAGACGCTCGCCGCGGTCGCGACGGGAGCGGCTCCGGCTTTCGCGTCAGCTCCGCGTCCCGAGGCTCCCGCAGCCGCCGCGGGCATCCCCGGTCGAAACGTTCGCGTGCGGGCGCTCGCGCCGGGAGAGGCGGTTTACGCTGCGCTCGTGTCGATGCAGGGGATCCTCAGCGTCTCACCAGGCCCCGCAGGCTCGGTCGTCGTGCGCTACGTGGGGGACGACCAGACGGTCGCCGGCATCGTCCGCGCGCTGGTCATGAACAACATCCCGGTGGTGGGCATCGAGCCGGAGCGCAACGAGCTCGAGCGCATCTTCCTCGAGGTCACGCAGGGGGAGGTCCAGTGAACGCGAGCCCCGCCGCCCCGTCCCCCGGTCCGCTCGAGCGGTTCCTCCGCGAGCCGAACGCGATCTGGATGCGCGAGATGCGCGCATCCGCACGGCTCTCGCGGACGCCGTGGGTCCTCTTCGCGCTGACGCTGACGCTTGCGCTCCTCATGTGCTCGATCGGCGGCCTCGCGGCCGCGAGCCAGACCACCCCGGCGGCGATCGGGGAGGCGCTCTTCCAGGTGTTCTTCTCGATCGCCTACCTGGTCGTCGTCATCGTCGGGCCGGCGGTCGCCGCGAACGGCGTCGCCTCGGAGCGGGAGGGCCGCACGTGGGAAGCCGTGCTCCTCACCGGTCTGACGCCGCAGGACGTAGCCCGCGGGAAGTTCATGGCCGCGTACACGACGATCGCGCTTTACATCGTCGTCCTCGCGCCGGTCGGCGCGCTCTCGTTCCTGTTCGGCGGCGTCACGGCGACCGAGGTCGTCGTCGCGTTCGTGTTCCTCTTCCTCGTCGCCGGGCTCGCGGTCGCGTTCGGGCTCGCGGTGAGCTCCCTCATGTCGAGCCTGAGGGGCGCGATCGTGGTCACGCTCATGCTGGCCATCGTCGTCGGGCCCCTCCTCTACTTCGCCTTCGGGTTCGGCGCGTCGTTCGGCATCCACAAGCTCTGGAACGAGGTGCCCGAGGCCTTCCCGATCTGGCTGCCGCTCGCCTACTCGCGGGGAAAGCCGGGGCTCGAGTACCTCCTGCTGCTCGTCGCCGTCCCGCTCCTGCTCCTCGCGACGCCGGCGTGGCTGCTCTACGAGGCGACGATCGCGAACCTGAGCGGCGAGGCGGACGACCGATCGACCGGCCTGAAGCGCTGGTTCTTCTTCAGCGCGCCGCTCGTCGCGATCGCCTGCGCCGTGCCGAGCGCGGTGGCTGACGACGACGAGGCCCGCATGGGTCTGGCCGTCGTGGGGCTCGGCGCGTTCGCGCTCTTTCTGACGTTCTGCGCGTTCCTCTTCGCAGCGGAGCCGCCGGGGCCATCCCGTCGCGTCCGCATCCACTGGGAAAGGCAGGGGGCCGGCGTGATGACGCGCTTCTTCGGTCCAGGCTTGCCGAAGACGCAGCTCCTCGTCGCCGCCGTCGGCTTCGCGGGCGTGTGGCTCATCGCGCTGGGCGACATCACGCTCCTCCAGTACCTCGGTTCGGGCATGAAGAAGAGCAAGTACCTCGAGGAGATCTTCTTCTTCGGCCTCTACGCGGCAGGCTTCTTCCTCTTCGTGGTCGGCCTGACTTCGTGGCTCCGATCGCGCGGGCAGTCGCCGTGGGTCGCCCGTCTGGTCGCCGCGGCGGTGCTCTTCCTCGTGAGCGCCGGGCCCTGGGTGGTCGCCGCGATCGGCGGGGTCCTCGCCCAACGCCACGGCGACGACTGGCTGGTCATCGGCGCACCGAGCCCCTTTTACGCGCTCTACATGATGGCCTGGCTGGACTCGGCGTCCTCGCGCTCCGACATGCCCGTCGTGGAGATCGGGGCCGCGTGCTCGCTCCTGTGGGGGATGTTCGGCATCGCTCTCCTGGGCGCCGGGGCACACCGGGCCCACAAGGCCGTGCGGGAGAGGGACGCCGCGGTCGCGGCCGCCGAGGCGGCGCTGCGTGCGGAGGACGTAGCGGCCGAAGCCCCGACGGCGGCACCCGGCGAGGCAGTCGCAGGATGACCGAAGGCCTGCTCGACCCGAGGTTCACGAGCGAGCTCGAGGCGCTCCGGCGGCAGCTCCGCGTGCGCGCCCGCTCCGGGGGTGGCGGGGAGCGGGCCGCGTCCCGCAAGGGGAGCAGCGCGGAATTCCTCGAGCACCGTCCGTACGCGCCCGGCGACGATCTCCGGCGGATGGACTGGCTCGCCTTCGCGCGGACGGGGGAGCCGGTGCAGAAGCTCTTCCGGGCCGAGGAGGACGTGGTCGTGCGCCTCGTCGTCGACGCGAGCGCGTCCCTCGACGCGGGGACGCCGCCGAAGATCCTCGTCGCGAAGCGCCTGGCCGCAGCGATCGGGTACATGGCCCTCGCGTCGAACGAGCGCGCGCAGGTGCTCGCCGCCAGCGACGGCCTCGTGCGGACGCGCGAGCCGGTGCGCGGCCGAGGGTCGCTGGCGCGCCTGCTCCGGGAGCTGGACGGGATCCGGGCGGAGCGTGGGAACGACCTCTCGAAGGCGATCGACGGGGTCATCCTCCGTTCCCCGCGTCCGGGAATGATGGTGGTTGTCAGCGACTTCCTCGACCCGGGCCCGTTCGAGGCGGCGCTCGGCCGGGCCGCCTCGGCGGGCCACGACCTCGCGCTCGTTCACGTCCTCGCTCCCGAGGAGCTCGATCCTCCGTGGGAGGGCGACATGGCCCTCCAGGACGCGGAGACTGGCGAAATCGTCGACGTCACCATCGACCGCCGCGCAGTCGAGGCGTACCTCGCACGCCTCGGCGGACTCGTCTCCCTCCTTCGGGCGACGGCCAAGCGGCACCGCGCGACCTACGTTCGCCTTTCCACCGGCGACCCGCTCCTCGGGGCCGTGCGCCGCGTCGTCGCGCGCACGGTCGACTGAGGGCGGCATGCACCTGCTCGATCCGAAAGGTCTCTTCCTGCTGGCGGGCCTGGTCCCGCTCGTGGTGCTGTACGTCCTGAAGATCAAGCGGCAGCGGCAGCGGGTCTCGTCGACCTGGCTGTGGAGCGCAGCGCGGCGCGACCTGCTTGCGAAGCACCCGTTCCGAAGGCTCGTCCCCGAGCTGCCGCTCTTGCTCGAGATTCTCGCGCTCGCCGCGCTCGCCCTGGCCCTCGCCCGTCCGTCCACGCGCGGCGCCTCTCTCGACGGCGACCACGTCGCCATCGTGATGGACGTCAGCGCGTCGATGGCGACCCGTGTCGGCGGCCCGACGGGGAAGTCCACGCGCCTCGACGCAGCGCGCGCGGCGGCGCGCGATCTCGTGGCCAGGCTCTCGCCCGGCGCCGATGCGACCCTCATCGAGGCCGGACGCGAGGCCCGCGTCGCGTCGCCCCCGGAGCGGGACCCGCGCCGTCTGAAAGCGGCCATCGACGCGCTCGTCGTCCGGGAGGTGGAGGGCGACCTCACGTCTGCTGTCGCGCTCGCGGCCGACCGCCTGCGCTCGCTGAGTGGGCGCGAGCGGATCGTCGTCGTGACGGACGGCGCGATCGCGCGAGCCGAACCGCTGGTCGTGGCGGGTGTCCCCACGGAGATCCTGACCGTCGGCGATGCGGAGGAGAACGCCGCGATCGTCCGCATCGACGTGCG
This sequence comes from Polyangiaceae bacterium, assembly GCA_036490515.1. Lineage (GTDB taxonomy): Bacteria > Myxococcota_A > Polyangia > Polyangiales > Polyangiaceae > Palsa-1150. Next base: position 47,142 of record DASXDU010000046.1, on the reverse strand, counting down.
ATCGGGCGTCGACGCGGCAAGCCACCACGAACAGGTCCAGGTGTTCGCGATGGTCGAGAGCTTCGGCTCCCGGGCGCGCGAGGCCTACCTGACCCTCGCCGTCGAGGGGAGGACCGATCCGGTCGCGTCGAGACGGCTCCTGCTGCAACCCGGAGAGAGCTCGCCCGTGGTCCTCACGTTCGAACCACGCGCCGAGGACCACGGCTCCGGGCTCGTCGTGGAGCTCGCACCGGGCGACGCCGAGCCGGTCGACGACGTCGCGTTCGGTCGCGTTCCCGCAGCGCTCCGCATGCCGGTCGTCGTCGCATCGGAGACGGGGTACTCGTGGACCACGCGCGCGGTCGAGGCGGACCCCGGGGTGGACCTCCAGCGCCTCTCGGTCGCACAGCTCGCGACGGCAAACGTCGACCCCGACGCGCTCGTGATCGTCGAGGGTGCCTGCCCCGCGTACCTCCCTGGGCGTGACGCGCTGGTCGTGGGACCGCCTGCCGGAGCATGCTTCGGCACGAGCGTGGGCGCGCCCGTCGAGGATCCCCCGATCACCTCGTGGGAGGCGGGCGATCCGCGCCTGCGATTTCTCACCCTGGACGGCGTCCACGTCGCGCGCTCCCTGAGCCTCGACGTCCACGGCGCGCGCGCGAGCCTCGTGCGATCGACCTCGACGACGCTGGTGGCCGACGCGACGCTGCCGGAGCGCACGGTGACCCTCGTGGGGTTCGACCCGGGCGCGAGCGACTGGCCGCTCAAGGCTTCGTTCGTCCTCTTCGTTCGCAACGTGGTGGAGCTCGCGCGGACGCATCGCGCGCAGGGCGCCGCCGGGCCGGTGCGCACCGGGGACGCGGCGCGCGTGTCGGTTCCCGCAGGGACGACGAAGGTGACCCTGGACGGACCGGGCATCGCGGAGCGCGAGATCGTCGCCAAGGAAGGCGTCGCCATCCTTCCGCCACTCGACCGCGCAGGCCTCTACCACGTCCGGTGGGCCGATCCGCACGTCGGCGCCACGATCGTGGCCGCGAACCTGACGAGCGCGGCGGAGAGTGACGTCCGCGCGCGCCCCGTCTCGATCGCGGGGACTCCTGCCGGAGCAAACGCGGCCCGCGCCGAGAGCAACGTGGATGCGCCAGCGGAGTGGATGCGCTGGCTCGCCTTCCTCGCGGCTCTCGCGCTCGCGTTCGACGTCTACTGGACCACGCGAGCCGGCCGATCTGCGCGGATCCGCACCGCGGAGGCGATTCGATGATCGCCACGGTGGAGCGCCTCTGGATGCTGGCCGTCGCGGCGATCCTCGTCGCGGCTCTCGTGGTCGTCGCGACGGCGGCTCGGAGGCGAGGCGTGCTCCGGCTCGGGGGTCTCGCGATCGCGCTCGCCGGTGCCCTGCCGCTCGCCTACCAGGGCCTCGTCACGGCGGGCCTGGTTCGCGAGACGTACCTGCGTTTCGAACAGCCGAGGTGGGTGCTCCTCGTGGCAGCGGTGGGGACGTTCGTCGGGATGCGTCTCTCGCGTACCCCGGCGCGGATGGGCCGCGTGCGGGGTGTCGCGCTCCTCGTCCTCTCGGGGTGGGCGGCCCTGGCCGCGGCGCTCGTCGTGGCCGACCCGGAAATGGGCAAACCACTCGACCGGCTGGCGATCGTCGTCGCGGTCGACCGCTCGCGGTCGATCGATCTCGTGCCCGATGCCGAGCGGCGCGTCCGCTCCGAGCTCCAGGTCGCCGAGAGGTCGATGCACGAGGACGATCGCGTGGCGACCGTAGTCTTCGGCGCGGAGGCGGCGATCGAGGACCCGCCGCGCCCGCGAACGGAAGCGCCGCCGCCGCAGCGCGTCGAGGTGGGTCGCGACGCGACGGACCTCGAGGCGGCCATCCGGCGCTCGCTCGCCGAGCTCCCCGCCGATGCCGTGGGCCGCATCGTGCTCGTCACGGACGGTGTGCAGACGCGTGGCGACGCCCTCGCGGCGGCGTCCGCGGCCGTGGCGGCAGACGTCCCCGTGGACGTCGTCGTCCTCGACCAGAAGGTCGTGCCCGACGTCCGCGTCGTCACCGTCCGGGCACCGCCCCGGGCAGACGAGGGAGAGCCCTTCGAGCTCCGGGTGGTGACGTCGAGCGCCGTGGCGACCGACGTCGAGATCCGTGTCCGGCGCGACGACGGAGAGGTGCGCTCGGTGCGGGCGCACATCGAGAAGGGCGAGGACGTCCTCCGGCTCCGCGAGACCGCGAGCGACGCGGGACTCCACCGGTACGACGTGGCCATCACCGCGGTCGATCCGAACGTCGACGCCGCCCCCGACGACAACGTCGGCAGCGCGTTCGTGCGCGTGCGAGGCTCGTCGCTCGCGCTCGTCCTCGAGGGAGACACGGGCCACGGCGCGCCGCTCCGCAAGGCCCTCGAGGCGAGCGGCTTCCGGACGGTCGAGCGCAGCACCACGGGAGTCCCTGCGGACGTCGGCGGCTTCGCACCTTTCGATCTGGTCGTCCTCAGCGACGTTCGAGCGAGCGATCTCAGTACGACCCAGATCGACGCCATGGCGGCATACACGCGCGACCTCGGCGGCGGGCTCCTCCTGATGGGCGGCGACCGGTCGATGGGGCCTGGCGGCTATGCGCGCACGCCGCTCGAGGACGTCTCACCCGTGTCGTTCGATCTGAAGCAGGAGAAGAGGCGCGCTTCTCTCGCCGAGGTCATCGCCATCGACTACAGCGGCTCGATGGGGGCCATGGTGAGCGGACACACGAAGCTCGAGCTCGCGAACGAGGCGGCCGCCCGCTCGGCGTCGCTCCTCGGCCCGGGCGACCGGCTCGGGGTGGAGCACGTCGACACCGTCGTTCGCTGGACCGTCCCGATGTCGCCCGTGAAGGACCCGGAGGCCATCGGCGCGGAGATCCGCAAGGTGGGCGTCGGCGGCGGAGGCATCTACACCGACATCGCCCTCCGCGCGGGATACGAGGCGCTCGCCAAGGAGAGCGTGAACCTCAAGCACCTGCTGCTCTTCGCGGACGGCTCCGACGCAGAGCAGATCAACGGCTGCCGGGCCATCGTCAAGGCGGCATACGACCGCGGGATGACGACGAGCGTGATCTCGCTCGGACGGGGGAGCGACTCGCCCGAGCTCGAGGCGCTCTCGAAGACCGGTGGCGGGCGGTTTTACCTGATCGAGGACGCGACCAAGCTGCCCGCGGTCTTCACGCAGGAGACCATCCTCGCCGCGCGCAGCGCGATCCACGAGTCGCCTTTCCGCGTGTCGCTGGGCATGCCGGGAGCGCCCACGCGGGGCGTCGACTTCGGCAAACAGCCTGCCCTCGAAGGGTACGTCGTGACCCTCGCGAAGCCGAGAGCCAGCGTGCTGCTCGCCGGCCCGGAGGACGACCCGGTGCTTGCGACGTGGGGCGTGGGGATCGGCCACGCCGCGGCGTTCACGAGCGACTACAAGGACCGGTGGGGGCAGGAGTGGCTCGGGTGGCCCGAGGCCGCGAAGCTCTTCGGGCAGCTCGCGCGCGACGTGGCGCGCAAGGCGGACGACCCTCGCGTGCGGCTCGACGCGGACGCGAGCAACGGCGAGCTCCACCTCCGCGCGGACGTCGTGGGCGACGACGGACGGGCGCAGACCTTCCGTCGGCTCACCGCGCACGTGGCCGGACCGGACGGCTTCGGGCGCGACGTCCCACTCGAGGCGGTGGGCGCAGGGCGCTACGCGGCGACGGTCCCCCTCTCCCGACCCGGGACGTACGTGGCAACCGCGAAGGACGACGTGGACGGACAGCCGGCCGGGACGATCGGGGCGGTGCTCACGGCCGGCGAGGAGCTGCGACCGACCGGGAGCGACCGCGTGCTTCTCGGGCGAATCGCCGCGATGACCGGCGGAAAGACCCGGGACACGCTCGCCGGGCTGTTCGACGACCGCGCAGCACGGCGCTTCGCATACAAGGCTCTCACGCCGTGGCTCCTGCTCTCCTCCGCGCTGGCGATGCTGCTGATGGTCGCGGCTCGGCGCGCGGGAGTACCCGACGTCGTTTCGAGCCTCGCTGCGCGCATTCGCAGCTCCCGCGAGGCTTCGGCTGCGAGGCGTCGGGAGCGCGAGGCCGACGCGGCGCGAGCGCAGGTGATGGCAGCGCAGGAGCAGCTGCGACTGCGCGACGCCATCGCGGCCCGCCGCCAGCGTGACGCTTCTCCACCGAGGGAGCTGCCGTCCGTTCCGTTCGACCCCAGGCCGCCCGCGGCGCACCGCCCTCCGGGCATTCCCCAGCCCCCGTCCGTCTCCGGGCCCTCCGCGCCGACCCCCGAGCGACCTCTCACCGCGGCGGAGCGCCTCGCGCTCAAGCGTCGCGAGCGCCGCTGATCCTCTCCGCGAGAGGCGGTCGGTGCATCGAGAGGCTCAGCGCATCATGACGACGAGCGTCACCGCTCCGCCGACGACGAGCGCGAGCAACCCGACCACCACCGGCAGGAGCCACCCCGGCTTCCCCATCGGGACGCCCGCTGCCGCCAGATCCGCCTCTCGAACGGCCTCGTACGACCCGTCCATCCCCTGGCGCACGTCCGGCGAAGGCTGCGTCATCGGGAGCGTCGTGGGCACCGGCGACGCCGCGAACGGGTCGGCGGCGACGTCGAGGGCGCCGACCCTCGGCGCCATGCTCCGGGGCAGGCTCTCCACGATCTCGCGCGCGAGCTCGGACTGCGGCGTCCCGGCCCAGAGGCGATGGTCCCCGACGAGGCCGTACGCGTGCCCCACGGCGTCGGCGAGCGCGCCGACGGTCTTCGTACGGATGGCCACGTTCTTCGCCAGCGCCTGCTCGAGGACGTCGTCGAGGCCAGGCGGGACCGGGTGCTTCCCCCCCGCCGCCTTCACGCTGGGCGGAACGGGCTCCTTCGTCATGATCGCGAGGAGGATGGAGGGCCCGTTGTTGCCCGCGAACGGCACGCTCCCGGTGACGCACTCGTAGACGACGGCGGCGAGCGCGAAGACGTCCGCGCGCGCGTCGATGGTGTCGAGCCCCTGCGCCTGCTCCGGAGACATGTAGTACGGGCTGCCGATGGTCGTCCCGAGCACCGTGAGCTTCTTGCGGTTCCCGCTTTGATCCTTCACGGACCCGAAGTCGAGGAGCTTGACGATGTCGCCCTCGCGCGTCCCGCAGAGAAAGACGTTGTCCGGTTTGAGGTCGCGATGGATGAAGCTGCGCGCGTGGGCACCGTCGAGGCCGATCGCGATCTGCGCGAGCATCCGGATCATGCGCTCCGGCGGCAGCACCTTCTCGCGCTTCAGGACGTACCGAAGCTCCTCGCCGTCGAGGAACTCCATGACGAGCAGCCACGTCGACGTGACCATGTCGCGCTGGAAGTCGAGCACCTGGACGATGTGCTCGTGGGGCAGGAGCGCGCTGATCTCGTACTCGCGCTTGAAGCGCTCGAGGGAGACCTCGTCCCGCGCGACGTCCTCGTGCAGCACCTTGAGGGCGACGCGAGAGTCGGTCTGCTTGTCGATGCCCTCGTAGACCCGACCCATTCCGCCGTCGGCGACGACACGCCGAACCTCGTAGCGGCCGGCGAGGCGCGCGCCGATCCGCGCGTCGTCGGCCGAAGGCGCGATCGGCGCCATGCTCGCCGCGGTCAACGGAGTCCCGTCGGCCGGGCAGAAGCCCGCGTCGTTCGGGAACGATCGCTGACAGACGGGGCAGCTCTTCATCTCGCGGGACGCTGCGCAGGCACCGTTCACGAGCCTATCGTGCGAGGGCTCCCGAGCGGAAGCGGAACCGGGGCGCACACGCGTTCAGCGGCCGCCAGACGGTTTTCACGAGGCAGGCCGCACGCTCAGCGCTCGGCGCTCGGGTGCTCGGTGCTCACGCAGGGGCGTCGGCCCCGGCCCCCGGAACCTCGAAGTAGATGATCCTGTTGCAGGAAGGGCACTGCTCGAGGAGAGGCTCCCTGCGGAGACGGTGGAACATCTGGGGGGGAAGCGCCATGTGGCACGCCTTGCAGGTGCCGTCGCTCGTCTGCGCGATCGCGGTCCCGCGCTTGGACCGGATCATCTCGTAGCGCCGATAGAGCTGCGCCGGGAGCTGCTTGGCAGCGGCGTCACGCTCGGCCTGCTTCGCCTGCGCACGGCGATCGACGTCGCCGAGCCGCGAGCTGATGTCCCCCTCCTGCGCGCCGAGCTCGTCGGCGAGCTTCTTGCGCTCGCCCTCCGTCGACTCGATCTGCTGCCGGTTCGCGTCCGCGTCGGCCGTGAGCTTCCCGATCTCTTCTTCGCGATCGCGCACGAGCTTGCGGAGCTCCTCGAGCTCGCGCTGGGCGGCGTTGGACTCCCGCTCCGTCCGCGAGCGCCCGAGCTTCTCGCGCGAGTGCTCGAGCTGCTGGTTCATGTTGCGGACGTCTTGAATGAGCTCTCCGCGGGTCTTGTCCATCGCGGCGAGGGCACCGCGGTCGGTGGCGAGCTTGCCGTCGAACCGCGCGATGCCGGATTTCAGCCCGTCGAGCGTCGCGCGCTCTTGAGCCAGCTGGTCCGTGAGTTCTTTGAGTTCGGCGTCAATCTGCGCAAGCTTCTCGAGGGCGTGAATCTGTTCGGGGATGCTCAATGCGTGACTCCGGGGCGGGGTATCGAGGTACATAGCGCACGCTGGGGAAAACGGCGAAGGGGAGCCGGCTGGCCCCGCAGTTGAAGAAGCTGGTTTGCCTGTGGGCCCGTCGTCTGATCTGGCAGGTGGGCCTGTGGGCCCAGCGGCTGATCTGGCAGGTGGGCCTGTGGGCCCACCTGGGTTCGAACCAGGAACGGCCCGGTTATGAGCCGGGGGCTCTGACCGATTGAGCTATGGGCCCGTGTCGCGCATCGCGCCCGGCGTATCGAGGCTGGTGCACGAAGTCGAGCGGCGGCTGCCACGCCGCAGAACCTAATCGAAACCCTCCCGAGACGGAAGACCGCCGTCAACGACGGCACGCCAGAACCCGGAGAGGGGCCGCCGCGTCGCCGGGAGCGCCGACCAGGAGGTGCTCGTCGTCCCAGGTCGCCAGCGGCAGCGCGTCGTCGAGCAAGGGCTCCGCACTGGGGGGACCGGCCGGAGCGCCCTCGGCGTCGAGCGCGAGCAGACGGGCTTCCTCGTGAGGCCCCACCCACGAGAGCCACGGTCGCGGCGAGGAAACGAGAGAGGGGATCCCACGACCGAGGCCGTCTCCGGGGAACCCCAGCGCCGCATCGACGCCGTCCTCGCGGACCCGGACACGCAGGAGCGTCCCCCCCGATCCGTCGACAGGCTCTCCCCCGTCGCGTGCCGCGATGAGGAGCGTTGGCCGCGGTTCGCCGGACAGGACGACTCCGTCGTACGCGGTGACGTGCCCGCTCTGCGAGGTCAGCCGTCGAACGGGCCCCGTCGGCGCTCCGCTGGCGTCCACGACGGTCGCCTCCAGCCAGGACTGCGCGCGAGCCTCCCCCGTGACCTCGTCCGCAGGCGCCGCGTCGGTGACCTTCGCCTCCTCCACGGCCCGCGCGATCCAGACGACGAACGAGCGGGGGGTGCCCTGGACGGGGAACACGCCCGGGAGCTCGGCGTCCACTCCGGCCGGAGAGACGTCGCGGGCGCCCCCGACGTGATCCGTCGCGACCTCGGCGAGGCGCACGACGCCACGCGGGACCGCGCCCGGCGCGGCCTCGTCCCAGACGACGAGCGACGGCGCTAGGTCGAACGCGAACGAGTCGTCGCGCTGCTGAACGAGCGCGCCCACCGCCTTGGTCTGCCCGGCCGCGCTCACGGTCTGGATCGCGAGCGTGCGCGCGTCCGACTTCCTGGGCAGCACGTACTCGGCCGCGAGAAGGTCGGCCCCGCGGACCGCCAGCCGCGGCGGTGGCGCGTCCCCGAGCGTGGGCGCCAGGTCCACGACCTGGACCGTCGTCGCAGCCCTGCCGACGAACGCCACCGCGCCGACCCGACCCGCGGGCGTCCTGTGGATCAGGCCCACGGCGTATCCGTCTGGGACGGCGACGGCGTCGCCGAGCTCGAGATCCTGAGGCGCCGCGATGGCGAGGCCCTCGCCGGCGCCGACGCAACGCGCGGGCCCGACCGCGGGCGGCGACGCAACGACGGAAGCCGTCGAAGGCGGCCCGGAATCCACCGGGGGGTTCGATGCGTCGGTGCTTCTTCGGCACCCGGGGGCGAGCAGGACGACGACGGCCGCGCCCCACGCGAGCTCCCGTCTCATCGCGGCTCCAGGAACCCGTCGACCACCTCGAGCGCGAGCTCGTAGCGCTCGAGCGGCGGCATGACGTACGCACCCGCGACGCGCCCGCGCACGGCCGCGAGCATCTCGCGCGCGATCGCCACCCCTTCGCGGCGAGCCTGTGCGCCGCTGCCCGCCTTGCGCATCCGCTCCCGGACGGCGTCCGGCACCTGCATGCCGGGCACCTCGTTGTGGAGGAACTCGGCGTTCCGGTAGCTCGCGAGCGGCAGGATCCCCACGAGGACGGGAAGCCCCAGAGGCGCGCAGTCGTCGAGGAACCGCTCGAGGACCCGCGCGTCGTAGACGGGCTGGGTCATCACGAGCTCGGCACCGGCCGCCTTCTTCTCCTGGAGGCGCGACATCTCGCGGCCGTAGTTGAGCGCCGCCGGCTCGGCCCCCGTGGCCAGCACGAAGCGCGTGGTCGCTCCCAGCGGCTTGCCGGCCGGGTCGACGCCGTGGTTCAGGCGAGTGGCGAGCTTGAGGATCCCGATCGAGTCGAGGTCGTAGACGGCCGAGGCGTCCGGGAAGTCGCCCATCTTCGGCGGGTCGCCTGTGATCACGACGAGGTTGTGGACGCCGAGGTCGTGCACCCCGAGGAGGTGCGCCAGCGTACCGAGGAGGTTCCGGTCGCGCCCGCAGACGTGGAGGATCGTCTCGACGCCCACCTCTTGCTGGATCCGCACGGCGAGCGCGAGGTTGCTCATGCGCGCCTGTGCCCGCGCGCCGTCGGCGATGTTCACGACGTCGACGCCGCCGGCGCGCAGCGATCGAGCCGCAGCCACGGCCCTGGCCGGATCGAGGCCCACGGGCGGGTTCACCTCGACGGACACGACGAAGCGCCGCGCGGCGACCTTCGCCGCGAGGTCGCTTCGCTGGCCGAAGGGCGTGGGCTGGAGGGCGCCCGGAAAGATGGCGGGAACGACCCCGGTGACGTCCGCGCGAGAGAGCTCGTCCTCCGCGCGAGCTTCCGTCTCGGCGGGACCCGCCATCCGCGCGGCCGCAGCGATGCGCTTCACGTGCTCGGGCGTCGTCCCGCAGCACCCGCCGACGAGCCGGACGCCGACGCGGATCATCCGCCGCGCGTAGACCCCGAAGTACTCCGGCGTCGAGACGTAGACCATGCGCTCGTCCACGCGCCGCGGGAGGCCCGCGTTGGGCGCCGCGAGGATGGGGAGGCCGACGCCCACCATCTTCTCGACCGCAGCGAGGACCGACATCGGCCCATCGGAGCAGTTCACGCCGACGACGTCGGCTCCCCACTCCCGCGCGAGCCGCGCGATCTCCTCGGCGTCGGTCCCTTCGGCCATCCGGCCCGTCTCGTCGAGCGAGACGCTCGCGACGACGGGCGTCCCGCGTGCCGCCTCCGCCGCGGCCTCGACCGCGACGCGCAGCTCGGGCGTCTGCCGGATGGTCTCGACCAGGAGCACGTCCACGCCCTCCTCGACGAGAGCCCGGGCCTGCGCGGCGAACGATGCCTTGACCTTCGACAGGTCGTCGGCGCTCGCCTCTCCGAGGAAGTAACCGCTGGGGCCGATGGCGCCGGAGACGTACGCCTGCCCTGCCGCCGCCGCGCGCGCGACCCTGACGCCCGCGACGTTGAGCTCCGCGACGCGCGCCTGCAGGCCGTACTTCTCGAGGCGGAGCGAGTTCGCGCCGAACGTGTTCGTCTCGATGACCTGGGCGCCGGCGCGGATGTAGTCCTCGTGCACCCGCGTCACCAGGTCCGGCCGCGAGACGTTGAGCTCCTCGAAGCACGCGCTGTAGAGGACACCTCGCTCGTAGAGCTGCGTGCCCATCGCGCCGTCGAGCACGAGCACCCCCGCCCGCACGGCGGCGAGGAAGGGGCGATCGGTCCGGGGCGGCGTGCTGGGCATGTGCGGCTCGGCCTCCCCACGTACGGCGTCGAGGGGCCGAGCGCAAGCTCCGGTCACGCGCTCGCCCCGACGTTCGCCGAAGCTCGCCCACGCTCGACCTGCCGCGCAACGACTGGTACACGCGAGGGCATGCGACGCGCGGCACCGACGGCGATCCTCGGCTTCGCCGTCGCGTGCGCTCCCGCAGCTCGAGCGCCCGCGCCTCCCCCACCCCCACCGGCGGCCAGCGTCGTCTCGACCCCGCCCCCCCCCGCGCCCCTTCCGCCCGCGTGGCCCGAGGCTCTGGCGACCGTGATGCACGGGCGGGGCGCTCCGCACGCGCAGCCCATCGCGCTCCCGAGGGATGCACGCGGCCAGGATCGCTGGCTCGCCTTCGTCGGACCGCCCGAGGTCGCGCTCGGCGCGTGGCGCGTGGCGCGCGCGGCGGACGGCACGATGCACGCCGAGCCCGTGGCACCCTGGCCCGCGGGCGTCCGCGTGGTCGGCGGGGTGGTCGAGGCAGACGTGCCGTACGTGATGCTCGAGACCCTGCCCGTCCTCGACCAGCCGGGCGGCCTGCGAGGCGTGTGGTCGGACGCCGGACCCGGGCGCTCGCCGTCGCCCGCGTCGCCGCTGGCGCTCGCGGACGTACGCGACGCGGCCGATCTTGCGGCGCGTCTCGCGCATCCTCCCGCCGCCGGCTCGACCGAGCGCACCTCGGTCGCGCTGCTCTCGACGCTGCGAGCGGCGTCCACGTCGGCCGAGGCGCTGACCCGGAGCCTCGCGAGCGAAGGCGCCGACGTGGGGACGGTCTGGCAGGGGACGTTCGTGCAGCGCGTGGGCCGGCTCGACGGCGAGGGATCCGCGCCTTCGCCGCTCGCCGAGAGGGCTCTGGCGATCGTGAGGGCCGCGCTGACGACGCAGGCGTGCGGCACGGACGCGTGCGAGGCGTGGACGGACACGGGGCACGCGGTCATCCGCTTCGCGGTCGAGGGCGGACGCTGGGTGGTGCGGGGGATCTTCGAGGACGCGCCCGTCCTGCGCGGGCAGCCGTCCGGCTCCCCCCACGAGGTCGCGTCGTCCCCCGATTCGACCGTGACGAGCGCCATCCTCGCGGCGCGCGCCGGCGAGGGGGCCCAGGTGCTCGGCGAAGCTCCCCTCGCGGGGGACGGCTCCACCATCGGCGCAGCGGTCACGGACCTCTCGCACGACTCGCCCGTGGTCGTCGTCCGCGAAGGAGCGGCCGTACGCCTCTTCCCCCTCGACGCCGGCACCGTCCGGGCCGAGGCCGTCGACGCCCGCTGGGACGCGGCCTTCGCGGACATCGACGGGGACGGACGAACCGACGTGGTGGTCCACCTCGTGGGCAAGCGGCTCGGCGGCGACCCGGTCGAGTGGTCGCAAGCGTTCCTCGCGCCCCCGGCCTCCGTGCAGGCCACCTCGCTCGAACCCGACCTCGCGACGTCGCTCGCGACGATGGGAGCTCCGGACGCGCGCGCGGCAGCCCGGGCGGCCGCCTCCCCGCCGCGCGGACCCGTCGCCCACGACGACGCGTGCCGCGTCCTCGCGGCCGCGAGCACCCCCGCCGGCTTCCGCAAGGTCGCGTCGCCGGACGCGCGCGTGCTCCTCTTCGACACGCCAGGCATGCCCACCTGGCGCGCCAAGGTCGTCCCCACCGCCCGGATCAGCGCGGACGACGTCCGCGGTCTCGGCGCCCACTGCGCGGAGCTCGTCTGCAGCGCGAGCCGTCCGTACTGCTCGTGGGCGTCGGGGGCCGACTCGCTCCACGCGTGGTTCTCCGGCCGCGATCAGCTCTCCCTCGCGGGGGCGGCGGACTACCAGGGAGAGTGAGCGTGGCCGACCTCGCAGCCGAGCTCGCGCGGGCGATCCCGGGCCTGCGGGCCAGCGCGGACGACGCGGACAGGGTCGCCTATTCGCGCGATCTCTGGCCTCGCCACCACATGGACGTCCGCGCGGGCCGCCCCGCGGAGCATCGCCCCGCCTCCGTCGTGTGGCCCACCTCCACCGAGGACGTCGCGCACGTCGTCCGGTGGGCGCGCAACCGCGGCGTCCCCGTCGTCCCCTTCGGCGCCGGCAGCGGCGTCTGCGCCGGGATCGCGCCGCGCGAGGACGTCGTGGTGGTCGACCTCAAGCGCCTCGCCCGCATCCACGCGATCGAGCCCGACGCGCCGCTCGTCGACGTCGACGCGGGCCACATGGGCGTTCCCCTCGAGCAGGCGCTCGAGCGCGCGGGCTTCACGCTCGGGCACTTCCCGTCGTCCATCCTCTGCAGCACGGTCGGCGGCTGGGTCGCGGCGCGCAGCGCGGGCCAGTGCTCGGGGGCGTACGGGAAGATCGAGGACATGGTCGCGTCGCTCGAGTGCGTGACCGGCGAGGGGGAGGTCGTCGCGCTGCGAAGGCGGACGTCGGGACCCGATCTCGTGCCCCTCGTCGTCGGGAGCGAGGGCACCCTCGGCATCGTCACCCGCGCGCGACTGCGGCTCCACGCTGCGCCCGCCACGCGGACCTTCGGCGCGTGGTCGTTCCCGACGACGCAGGCCGGCTGGGAGGCCATGCGCGCGCTCTTCCAGGCGGGTCTGCGGCCGGCCGTCGCGCGCCTCTACGACCCGTTCGACGCGATGCTCGCGAAGCAGGGCGGCGTTCGCGGAGGACGCGGCCGAGAGAACGCCGACGATCACGCCGGCGACGGCAACGGCAACGGCAACGGCAACGCGAGGAAGCCACGGCGGTCCTTCGGCGGCACGGCCCTCCGCGCGGTCCTGCGCCGGCCGACTGTGCTCAACGAGCTCCTGCACTCGCGAACCGCAGCGCGCGCTCTCGGGGGCGCGATGCTCGTCGTCGTCTTCGAGGGGACCGACGAGGCCACGGCGGCCGGGATGGAGCATGCCCGGGCGCTCTGCGAAGGCCAGGGCGGCGTCTGGGAGGGCGAAGCGCCGGCGCGCCGATGGCTCGCGCACCGCTACTCGGTGAGCTACCGGCAGGCTCCCGTCTTCGCGAACGGCGCCTTCGTCGACACGATGGAGGTCGCCGCGCGCTGGTCGAGTCTCGGCGCCCTCTACGAGGGGGTGCGCCGGGCGCTCGGCGAGCACGTCTTCGTCATGGCCCACTTCAGCCACGCGTACCCCGACGGGTGCTGCATCTACTTCTCGTTCGCCGGGACGGCCGATCCCGGACTGGTGCGCACGCTCGGGTGGGACGGCGCGTGCGAGGCGACCTACGACCGCGCGTGGCGTTCGGCCCTCGCCGCGGCGGTCGACGCGGGGGGCACGCTCGCCCACCATCACGGCGTCGGGCGCTCGAAAGCCCCGCGCCTCGCCTCCGAGCTCGGCTCCGGGGTCGACGTGGTCCGCGCGCTCATGCGGGCCCTCGACCCGGGCGCCATCCTCAACCCGGGGAACCTCCTGCCGCCCCCCGGCACCGTGGCCGCTCCGCGGCCCCGCGACGAAGGCGGCCTCGATCGCGAGAGCCTCCTCGCGTGCATCGACGGCGACACGCTCGTCGGCGAGGCAGAGCGCTCGCTCCAGGCCGAGGGTCTCACCCTGGACGCCACGTTCCCGTCGACCACCACGTCGCTCGCGGACTGGCTCGCCGCCGGCGCTCCCGGAAGCCGCGACCGCTGGCTCGACCCCGCCGACCAGCTCCTCGCGGGGCTCGACGCGACGCTCGAGGGCGGGAGGCACCTCGCGATCCGGCCGGCCCCGCGCCGCGCCGTGGGCCCCGATCTCACCGCCCTCCTCGTCGGCGCGCGCGGCCGCTTCGGTCGGGTCGACCGCGCCTGGATGCGCGTGCACCGGCGCGACGTGGTCCGCCCCGTGTCCTCGTTCGCACACGAGCGCGACCCGGCGATCGCCCCGGACGAGGAGGCCATCCTCGCCGCGATCGACCGCGCGCTCCGCCCCTCGTGAGCGGCGCTCCTCGCGATCAGCCCGGGGGCCAGGCCATGGGTCGCCCGCCCATCACGTGGCAGTGGACGTGGAAGACGCTCTGGCCCGCGTCCGGCCCCTGGTTGATGACGAGGCGGTAGCCGCCGGTGCCCAGGCCGACCTTCTCCGCCACGTCGCGGCCGGCGAGGAGGAGCTGCCCCAGCATCGCGGCGTCCTCGGGGGTCGCGTCGTGGATCCCCGTCATGTGCTTCTTCGGGATGACGAGGACGTGCGTGGGCGCCATCGGCCGGATGTCCTCGAAGGCGAGGACGTGATCGTTCTCGTGGACGATCTTCGCGGGGATCGAGCGGGCGACGATGTTGCAGAAGAGGCAGCCGGTCGACATGGTGGGCGCAGGGTAGCATCGGGGGCGTCATGTGCGGCCGCACCTCCCTCGCCTCGGACCCGGAGGACCTCCGGGCGATCTTCGGGCTCGAGGAGACGCCGCACCTCGAGCCGCACTACAACGTGCCCCCGTCGCAGCCGGTCGCCGTCGTCCGCGTCCTTCGCGCGCAGGGTGGCGCGCGAACCATGGACCTCCTTCGCTGGGGGCTCGTTCCTTCCTGGGCAGAGGACCCGAAGATCGGCCATCGCCTCGCGCTCGCGCGCATCGAGACCGTCGCGACGACCCCTGCGTTCCGCGACGCCGTCCGCCGCCATCGCTGCCTCGTCGTCGTCGACGGCTTCTACGAGTGGCATCGGTCGGGCGCGAACAAGAAGGAGAGCCACCCCTTCTTCGCGCGGCGCGCCGACGGGGCGCCCTTCGCCCTCGCGGGCGTCTGGGACCGGTGGGTCGCCAAGGACGGCGAGGTCGTCGAGTCGTGCGCGATCCTCACGCAGCCGGCGCGCCCCCCGCTCGACGCCGTTCACGACCGCATGCCCCTCGTACTCGAGAAGGACGCCTGGGCGGCGTGGCTCGATCCGCAGCTGCGCGACCCTGCGACGCTCCTCGAGCCCCGCGCCGCCGACCTCGTCACCTACCCCGTGAGCCCCCACGTCAACGACCCACGCCACGACGACCCCGCCTGCACCACGCCCGAGGAGCCCGCGCAGCGGCAGCTCTTTTGAGCCGCTGGAGAGCGAGAGGGGGAAACAGGAAGATCAGAAGATCAGAAGGGGTGAGGGGGTGTTCACCGGCGTGCACGGCGTGGAAGGGAGGGGTGCACCTCGGAGGACGGAACAGCAAGTCGGGGTCCCACCCTCGCCCGGTGCACGCGCGCCTTCCAACCCGTGCAGCCGTGTGAAATCCCCACTCCCCCTTCTGATCTTCTGATCTTCCTGTTTCCCCCTCTCGCTCTGGCTCTCGCTCTCCTCAGGGGTGGCTGCCGTCGAGCTCCACGAGGCGTAGGCCCGCCGAGAGCCGCCGGAGGGCCGCGTCGATCGCCGCGCGGTCGTCGTCGCTCGCGTGGAGGCCCGCGAGGCCAGCGCGGCCCGCGAGGTAGCGCACGCACGCGAGCTCGAGGGTCGTCAGCGACGCGCGCCGTTCGATCCGCAGCGCGGGGACGCGGAAGCGCAGCTCGCACGGGTCGGAGCCGTGGACGCCCTGGGTCACGGTGAGATCTTCGACGGGGCCGTACATACCGCCCAGCTGCCGGACGATCCCGCGGAGCGTCCCTGCCCGCCGCCGCGCACGACGCACCTCGGGGTCCTCGAAGAGCGCGAAGCTGCGGTTGCGCGACACGAAGCCCGGCACGAGGGCCATCCCCACCACGAGCGAGTCGCGCTCGACCGGGACGCGCACGTCAGTCCTCCGCCTCATCGGACCCGGCGCCGGCGTGCTTCGGGGCGTCGACCGCCACGCCGGCCTCCTGGAGGCGCTCGGCCTGGTAGCTCGTCCGGAGCGCGGTCACGAGCTCGTCGAGCGTGCCCTCGATGATCCGATCGAGCTTGTTGAGCGTCAGGCGGATGCGGTGGTCGGTCACGCGGTTCTGCGGGAAGTTGTAGGTCCGGATCTTCTGGCTGCGCTCGCCCGTCGAGACCATGCTCCGGCGCGTCGCCGCCTCGGCCTTCTCCTGCCTCTCGCGCTCCACCTCGAGCAGGCGCGCGCGGAGCACCTTGAGCGCCTTCGCCTTGTTCTTCAGCTGCGAGCGCTCGTCCTGGCACTTGACGATGATGCCGCTCGGCTTGTGCATGATCTGCACGGCGCTGTTGGTCGTGTTGACGCCCTGCCCGCCCGGGCCGCCGCTCGCGGCGATGCTGATCTCGAGGTCCTTCTCGTCGACGTGGACCTCCACCTCGTCGGCCTCGGGGAGGACCGCGACGGTCGCCGTGGACGTGTGGATGCGGCCCTGGGTCTCGGTGACCGGAACGCGCTGCACGCGGTGCACGCCGCCCTCGAAGCGGAGCTGGGAGTAGACGTCCTTGCCGACGACGAGCGCGATGACCTCCTTGAAGCCGCCGGTCGCGCTCTCGCTCGACGAGATGATCTCGATCTTCCAGCCCTTCACCTCGGCGAAGCGCGAGTACATGCGGAAGAGGTCCGCCGCGAAGAGCGCCGCCTCCTCGCCGCCCTCGCCGCTCCGGATCTCGAGGATGGTGTTCTTCTTGTCGTTCGGGTCGGGCGGCAGCAGAAGGAGCTGGATGGCGCCCTCCAGCGCGACGCGGTCCGCCTGCAGGCCCGGGAGCTCGCCCTGCACGAGCTCGCGGAGCTCGGGATCGGAGAGCGCCTCCTCGTCCTCGCGGATCTTCCTCTCGAGGGCCTGGTGGCGCCCGAAGGCCTCGAGCAGCGGCGTGAGGTCGCTGCGCTCCTTGTTCAGCTTCTGCAGGCGGTTGCGGTCGGCGAGGACCTCGGGCTTGCAGAGCAGCTCCTCCAGCTCCCCGTAGCGGCGCGCGAGCTGGTGAAGCTTCTCGATGGGCAGCATGGGAGGGGCGCTCCCCTTAGCATACAGGCCGCGCCGGCCGGGGCGCAGCCGCGCGACGCCCGTCAGGCCCGTTTCCGTCAGGTCACGCGGGGCGAAGCCGCTCGGCCGCGAGGAGGGCCCCGTAGTCGGGGAACACCACGTCCTCGTCGGCGGCGTAGGTCTGCGCCTGCTCCTGCCGGAACAGCGTGACCCGGAGGCTGGCCAGCGCGACCTCGAGCTGCGCGTCGTCCGGCTCGGCCGTCGTGATCTTCTGCACCATGAAGCCGGGCCAGAGGAGCGCGCGCAGCGGGCCCGTCGTGCAGTACCGCGCGAAGAACCGCTGCATCTCGAACGTCACCGCCACGATGACCGGCAAGGACGGGAGCTTCTCGAAGAAGAAGACGACGTTGTCGAGGATGGCGCTCCCCGTCTGGATGCGCGGCAGGAACGCGCCGACCGCCGTGAACGCGAGGATCGACACGAGCACGACCATCACGAGGAACGTCGTGCCGCACCGCGGGTGGAACGTGGTCTTGCTGCGCGCGTTCTCGACCGTGAGGGCCTGGCGCGCCTCGTAGGTGGTGATCGTCTTGTGCTCGGCGCCGTGGTACTGGAAGACGCGCCGGATGTCGGGCACGCGGCGGATCGCCAGCATGTAGCCGACGAGGATGGCGAACTTGAACGCGCCGGTGAGCGCCTGGAAGCCCGCGCTCTGCACCGGCAAGCCGAGCCCGAAGAGGCGCGACACGCCCGCGGCCGCGGCCTGCGGCAGCGCGACGAAGAACCCGATCGCCACGAGGAGCATGACGAGCGACCCGAGCTTGCGTCCGTTGCCGGCCGACGCCGGCGCCTCGCCGTCCGAGGTGGTCATCAGCGACAGGACCGTCATCCCGAGGGCACCGAGCACGCCCAGCCCGACGCCGCCTGCCTTCGCCGCGTCCTCCGCCGCCCAGTCCTTCTCCATCTGCTCGGCGCTGAAGCGCAGCGCCTCGCTCCCGAGCCGGAGCGACTCGACGAGCGACGCCACGCCACGCAGGAGCGGCAGCTTCGCCGCGCCGCGCCGCCCGTCCTTCATCGCCCGCTCGCGCACCTGCAGCGACCCGTCCTTCCGGCGGACCACCACGGCGAACGACGACGGGGCGCGCATCATCACGCCCTCGAGGACGGCCTGGCCGCCGATGTACGTACGCTCCGGCATGCTGACCGGAAGCTTAGCGCGCTACTTGGCTTCTGCCGGCGGAGGCGCTGCCGGCGGCGGGGCTGCCGGCGGGGGCGCGACGGACTTGGCCGCGCCGCCGGTCATGGCGAGCTTCTTCTCGTAGCGCTTGCGGAAGCGGTCGACGCGGCCGGCCGTGTCGATGAGCTTCTGCGTGCCCGTGTAGAACGGGTGGCAGGCGGAGCAGACGTCGATCTGCATGTCGCCGCGCGTGGAGCGGGTGACGAAGCTGTTCCCGCACGCGCAGTTGACGCGCGCCGCGGGGTACTCGGGGTGGATGCCTTCCTTCATGGCGGGCCGGGCAACATAGTGGCTGGGGGCCCGATGCGCAAGGGCCTGGGGGAAGGGCCGGGTGAGGGCTGGGCTTGGGCCGGGGCTGGGGCTGGTGGGGCTGGGGGGAGAGGGAGAGGGAGAGTCGAGCACGTGGTTCGAAGTACGGGCACGTGCACGAGGACGAGGACGAGCACGTCGGGCCGAGCACGTACACGTCGACGTTCACGTACACGTGCACGGCGAGACGTGATCGCCGGTTCCTGCGGTGCGGCCTTCGCCGGAGACGGGCGCCGTCTTGCCGGAGGCGGCAGCCTTCGTGCCCGAGGCGGGCGCGCTCTTGCCGGAGGGGGTGCCGCCTTCGCCCGAGGCGGGCGCGCTCTTGCCGGAAGCGGGGCCGCCTTCGCCCGAGACGGACGCGCCCTTGCCGGAGGCGGAGGCCTCTTCGGCGGAGAGGGACGCCCTCTTGCCGGAGGCGGTGGCCTCTTCGGCAGAGGCGGACGCGATTTGGCCGGAGGCGGTGGCTCCTCGCGCGAAGGGGGACGTCTCTCCGGCAAAGCGGGACGCTCCTCGCACGAAGGGGGCCGCGGCCAGGGCGGAGTGCCGTCGCCCTGCGCGCGAATCGCCCCCTCCTCTGCACGAAGCGGTGCCCGCTCGCGCGCTCCGGCGCCCTCCTCGACGAGAGGGTGCTCCGCCTTGGTCGGAGGGACCGCCGCCTTCGTCGGAGGGCGCCCCGCCTCCGCCGGAGAGGGCACCGCCTTGATCGGAGGACGGGGGTGCTCCCTCGGAGGCGGCACCCGCTGCGTCGAAGGAGGGCCTCGCTCGGGCGGAGGCGCGCGCCCCTTCAGAGGAGGACGTCGCCCCTGCCGCAGAGGGCCGCGATGCTCCGCACGAGCGCCCTCGTGCTCTCGTCGGCGGGCCTCCGGACGAGCAGGAGGAGGCCGTCGCTCAGCTGCAGCATCGCGTGATCCTCGGCGAGGAGCGCGTCCCTTGCGAGCTTGCCGCCCTGGGTCGGCGCGGGCGGCGGTGCGGCGACGGGGATGGCCCCCACCGCCGGCTCGTGGAGCGCGGCCGCGGCATCCTGTCCTTCGAGGCCACCGTCGGCGGCGAGGCCTCCCTCGGGGCTGCCCTGGCCCACGAGCTCCCGGAGTTCCGCCTCGCTCATCGCGTCGAGACGCGCCGCGATCGCGTCGAGCCGCCGCACGCCCTGCGCCTGCATCACGAACGCCGCGCGCACCCGCAGCAAGTGAAACTCCGTGAAGCCGTCCGTGCCGTCCGCGGACCGGAACGACGGGACGACGCCGTACCGCGTCCAGTGGCGCAGCGTCCGCTCGGGAAGGCCCGACTCGGCGAGCATCTGGTCCGGCGTCAGGAGCCTCATGGCCGCGCATGGTGGCATCGCCCGGCGCGGCGCTCCAGCGCGAACGCGGTCAGGCGGTCACGGGGTCAGATGGGGGACGGGGAGCTGGAGGGCGCGACGTCCTTCCAGAGGGGGCTGCCGTCGGCCATCTCCGCGAGCCACCCGAGGATCTGCGCGCGGGTCTCACCCTCGACGCCGGGGCTCATCACGACGTGGCCGACGCCCTGCGCCACGAAGGAGTGCGCGTTGGGCAGCCCCGGGAGCTCCTGCTCGTACTGCGCGAGCCAGCCGGCGACCTGGGACTCGGTCGACCCGTAGAAGCCGGGCAGCATCGAGTCGACCTGGTACGAGAGGAACGCGAAGCGCGTGGACGGGAAGGCGGCGCGGTCGTGGAGAAACAGCGGCCCCAGGCCCTCTGCGCACGTGTCGCAGTCCGCGGGAAGGCGAACGCCCCACACCGCGGGGAATCCGGTGTCGCCGATGCCGGGCCCCGAGTCGTCGATGACGTCGGTGGGGACGCCGAACGCGCTCGCCACGGCGCCGTGGTTCACGAGCGTGCCGAACCCGCCGGCGCTGTCGCCGACGAGCCACACGTGCTCCACGCCCGCGAAGGCGCCGCCGAGGAGCGCGAGGTCGAGGTCGAGGTTCTTCGCCCCGTAGTGGTACGTGGGGATGGTCTGTCCCCCGACGACGTACTGCGCGACGCGGGTGCCCGCGTGGAGATCGCCGGTGCAGTACGGCACGAACACGTAGCTCGCGTCTGCGAAGGGGTTGGCGGGATCGCTCCGCGCGAAGATGGGAAGGCCGAGGGTGGAGTCCTCTGCGAGCTGCGTGACGCCGTAGCCGCTGGCGATGTTCGACGCGGTGGGCTGGACCCAGCAGTCCTCGGCCGTGTCGCACGCGCCGCCCCCTTCGAGGAAGAAGACGAGGTGCGACGCGCCCGGCTGCACGTTGACGGCGACGCCCGTCGGCGTGCCGTTCGCGCAGCTCGTTCCCGGGACGTCGACCCACGTCCACTCCTGCGGCGTGGCGCCCAGGGGCGCGCCACCGACGTGGGGCGTGATGACCGGAACGCTCGTGGAGGCGTGCGGGGCCGCGAGCATCCCGCCGGCCGACGGTGTCCCCGGTTCGGGTGACGGGTCGCCGGCGGGCTGCGCCAGGCAGCCGGCCGTGCCGAGCAAGGCGAGGACGCCGAGCCGAGCAAAGCAGGTGACGAAGCGCATGACGCGCCGGAATTGCAGCCCCCGGGCCACCTCCCTCGCGCGGAAACCCCCGCGTTTCCGTGGGGCCGGCGTCGACGCCCGCCACAGCCGTGGCGCAGCTGCCCGGGCCGTTCGTGCCGTGCCGACGGAACGCGGGATCGAGCGCGCCCGTCAGACGGACGCGGTCAAAACGGGATGTCGTCCTCGCCGCCGCCCATGCCCCCGCCGCCCCCGCCGCCACCCATGCCGCCGCCGCCGGCGCCTCCCCCACCCCCGCCCTGATCGAAGTCGTCCGGCGGCGGTCCGTCGAAGCCACCCCCACCACCACCGCCGCCTCCGCCGCTGCCGCCGCCGCCTGCGCTGCGCTGGGGACGCCCCCCGCCCGCGCCGGCGCCTTCACCGCGGCCGCGGCCACCGGTGAGGACGACGTTGTTCGCGATGATGTCCGTCGAGTAGCGCTTCTCGCCGTTCTTCTCGTAGCTCGAGGTCTGGATGCGGCCCTCGATGAAGATCGAGTCGCCCTTCTGCAGGAACTTCGCGAGGGCCTCGCCGCGGCGACCCCAGATGGTCACGCGGTGCCACTCGGTCCGCTCCTGCCGGACGTTGTTCTTGTCGAGGTAGGTCTCGGTCGTCGCGAGGCGGAGCTTGAGGATGGCCTGCCCCCCAGGCGTCACGCGAAGCTCGGGATCGGCCCCGAGGTTTCCCAGCAGAAGCACACGGTTCAGCCCTTCGGCCATGGCAGCGGATCTCCTTGAGGGCCCCCTCCTTACGACGCGTCCGTCGCGAGCGCTAGTGACGCCGGTCACGGGTCGGTGACGCTCCCTCCCGACGCGGCCGACCCCGGGCTACGCTCGGCGCCGCCGTGGCCCTCGACGATCTCCGCAAGCGCATCGACGAGCTCGACGACGTCATCCTGCGCGCGCTCGAGGAGCGGGCGGGCGTCGTGGCCGACGTCGGCCGCGCCAAGCGGGAGGCCGACCTCCCCACCTACGACCCGGACCGTGAGCGGCTGATCCTCGACCGCCTCGCGGCCCGCGCCGGGCGCTTCCCGCCCGAGGCGATCCGCGCCGTCTACCGCGAGGTGATGAGCGCGTGCCTCGCGCTGCAGGAGCCGCTGAAGATCGCGTACATGGGCCCCGAGGGCACGTTCTCGCACGCCGCCGCGCGCGCCTTGTTCGGCCTGGCTGCGCAGTACGTGGAGACGACGACCCTCGAGGGCGTCTTCGACGCCGTCGCGCGGCGCGAGGTCCAGCACGGCGTCGTTCCGATCGAGAACTCCACCGAGGGATCGGTCGATCGCGTGCTCGACGCCCTCGTGGAGGGCGACCTCCTCCTGCGCGCCGAGGTCGAGCTCGACGTCGCCCAGTGCCTGCTCACGCGCGCGCCGAGCCTCGGCGCCATCGAGCGCGTCTGCTCCCACCCGCAGGCCCTCGGCCAGTGCCGCGTGTGGCTCGCCAAGAACCTCCCCGGCGCGCAGCTCGTGCAGTCCCCTTCGACCGCCGCCGCGGTCCGTGAGGCCGCCACCGACCCGCGCGCCGCCGCCGTTGCCGCACGCCTCGCGTCGGACCTCTACGGCGTCCCCGTGGTGCGCGAGAGGATCCAGGACCACCCGACCAACGTCACGCGCTTCGTCATGGTCTCGCTCGAGGACACCGCCCGCACCGGAGCCGACAAGACCACCCTCGCCTTCAGCCTTCGCGACGGCCGGGGCGCGCTCCTGCGCGTGCTCGCCCTCTTCGACGAGGAGGGCATCAACCTGACGCGCATCGAGTCCCGCCCGAGCCGCGAGAAGCCCTGGGACTACGTGTTCCTGGCCGACCTCGAGGGCCACCGCACCGACGAGAACGTCGCCCGTGCCATGGCGCGCCTCGTCGGCCACTGCCCCATGGTCAAGCACCTCGGCAGCTACCCCAAAGCCCAGAGAGGAGAAACAGGAAGATCAGAAGATCAGAAGGTGAGCTCGTCCCCTTTCCCCTTCTGATCTTCTGATCTTCCTGTTTCTCACTCTCGCTCTCTCTCCCTCGATATGTCCGCGCTAGAGTGACCGTTGTCCCTCGATGGAGTCCGTCCGCACGCTCATCGTCGGCGCCGGGATGACCGGCCTCGCCACCGCCGCCGCGCTCTCGGGCCGCGGGGACCAGGACTACCTGGTGCTCGACGCCGACCGGGCGATCGGCGGCTGGTGCAAGACGGTGAAGAAGGACGGCTTCGTCTGGGACTACTCGGGGCACTTCTTCCACTTCAAGCACCCCGAGATCGAGGCCTGGCTCCGCGAGCGGATGCCCGCGCAGAAGGTCCTCGTCGTCGACAAGAAGTCCTTCATCAAGTTCGGGCCGGGCGACTGCTACGTGGACTTCCCCTTCCAGAAGAACATCCACCAGCTGCCGCAGGCCGACTTCATCGAGTGCCTCCACGACCTCTACTTCGCGCGCTCCAGCGACGTGAAGAGGGGCGCCCCGGCCCCCGAGCGGAACTTCCTCGAGATGCTCCAGGCGCGCTTCGGCAAGGGCATCTGCGACCGCTTCCTCGTCCCCTACAACGAGAAGCTCTACGCCTGCGACCTCGCGACCCTCGACAAGGACGCGATGGGCCGCTTCTTCCCTCACGCCGACCTCACCGACGTCGTGCGCAACATGAAGCACGCCGAGAACGCGAGCTACAACGCGACCTTCACGTACCCCGAGGGCGGCGCCATCGAGTACGTGAAGGCCGTCGCGAGCGCCGTGCGCCCCGGCGGCATCGCCCTCGAGGAGGCCCTCGTCGCGGTCGACCTCGAGCGCAAGGTGGCCCGCACGGCGAAGCGCGAGATCCGCTTCGACCGGCTCGTCTCGAGCGCCCCTTTCGACCGGTTCGCGGGGCTCTGCCGCCTCGACCACGACCCCGCGACCTGGGCCTACAACAAGGTCCTCGTCTTCAACCTCGGCTTCGACGGCAAGGGCAAGCGCGGCGTCCACTGGTGCTACTACCCGTCGAAGGGCACCGTCTTTTACCGGGTCGGCTGGTACGACAACATCTTCGACGCCGACCGGATGAGCCTCTACGTGGAGATCGGCTTCCCCCGGGACGCGCACGTCGACGTGCCCGCCATGCGCGAGCGGGTCCTCCGGGACCTCGAGCGCGAGGGCGTCGTCACGGGCCAGAAGCTCGTCGCCGAGCACTCGGTCGTCCTCGACCCGGCGTACGTCCACGTCACGCGCGCCTCGATGGCCGAGCACAGGCGCCTCACGGACAAGCTTCGCGAGCGCGGCGTCCACTCCATCGGCCGCTACGGCGGCTGGACATACTGCTCCATCGAGGACAACATCGTCGAGGCTCGCGCGCTCGTCGCGAGCTTTGGCTGAGGCCACGCGGCCGCGCCCTCGTGGTCGGAAGCTGGAATTGACCCGCTTTTTGAGGTAGTGGAGCGCGCACACCCGTGGCCGCCGCCGAACGTCCCCGCCCCTCCGCCGTCCCCGCGGACCCGCACATCTCGATCGTCATCCCGATCTACAACGAGCAGGCGATCCTCCACGCCGCCGTCGTCGACCTGCGCGAGCGCCTCAGGCCGCTCGGGTGGAGCTACGAGATCATCCTCGCCGAGAACGGCTCGAAGGACCGGACGATCGAGATCGGCCACGAGCTCGCCGCCAAGTACGGCGACCCGCTCGACGGGCAGGTGAAGATCATCTCGATGGGCGAACCGAACTACGGCAAGGCCCTCAAGCAGGGCATCCTGCTCGCGCGGGGCAACGTCGTGCTCTGCGACGAGATCGATCTCTGCGACACCGACTTCCACAAGCGCGCCGTCGACATCCTCGAGACGGGCGAGGTGGACCTCGTCATCGGCAGCAAGCTCGCCGCGGGCGCCGCCGACGAGCGACCCCTCATCCGCCACGCCGCGAGCATCGCGTACTCGACGCTGCTCAAGATCATGCTCGGCTTCCGCGGGACGGACACCCACGGCCTCAAGGCCTTCCGCCGCACCGCCCTGCTCGACACCGTGCGCGCGTGCCTCGTCGACAAGGACGTCTTCGCGAGCGAGTTCGTGATCCGCGCCGACCGCGGCGGCGTCACCATCCGGGAGGTCCCGGTCCACGTCATCGAGAAGCGCCCGCCGAGCATCAACCTCTTCAAGCGCGTCCCCAACGTCATGAAGAGCGTCGTGAAGCTCACCTGGTCCATCCGCATCCGGGGGTAGGACGCTCACGCCCGCGGCCGGCGTGCCCGATCGGGCGGCGGGACGGGGCCCCACCGAAGGGTCTGCCCGCGCGGCGCTTCGCAGAGCGAAGCTTGCGCGGGATAGACCCCGGTCGCCCCCCGTCCCGCCGCCCGATCGGGCACGCCGGCCGCGGGCTCTCGCTCGATGAAGGGGGGACGGTGTGGTCGGGTGGGCCCCAGTGAGCGATGTCTCGGTCGTGGGGCCAGCGCGTACGGCGGACGGCGGGTGCGGCACGGCGGTGGGACGCGCACCCACGCCGGAAGATCGCGTGAGGACGCCCTCCTCACGTCCGAGGAGCCCGGGGGATCGTGCGAGGACGCCCTCCTCACGCCCGAGGAGCCCGGGAGATCACGTGAGGACGCCCTCCTCACGTCCGAGGAGCCCGGAGGATCGCGTGAGGACGCCCTCCTCACGCCCGGGGAGCCCGGAAGATCGCGTGAGGACGCCCTCCTCACGCCCGAGGAGCCCGGGGGATCGCGTGAGGACGCCCTCCTCACGTCCGGGGAGCCCGGAAGATCGCGTGAGGACGCCCTCCTCACGCCCGAGGAGCCCGGAAGATCGCCCCCCGCGCCCCTTCCCCTGCGAGAGCCCGGGGCCGGCGTGCCCGATCGGGCGGCGGGACGGGGGGCGACCGGGGTCTATCCCGCGCACGCTTCGCTCCGCGAAGCGCCGCGCGGGCAGACCCTTCGGTGGGGCCCCGTCCCGCCCGATCGGGCACGCCGGCCCCGGGCGTGAGCCGGCCGCGGGCGTGCGCTACGTGCGCGCCACCACGTACCCCACGAAGAACGGCCCCATCTTGGCTATGAACTCGCTCGTCTGCCGCGTTCTCCGCATCGCCTGCACCAGGTGCGACAGCGGGTGCAGCGTCGGCCCCACGAGGCCGATCACGAACTCGTTGTCCGCCGCGTCGAGCCCGTGGCACGCCAGCCGCACGTCGTGCGCCAGCTCCTGCGCGCCGTACGCCATCCCGATCTGCGCGTGCTCCCGCAGGATCGTCGACTGCTCGTGCGGCTCGAGCTTCGCGAACTCCCCCGTGCGCCGCAGCGGGTACCACACGTGCCACGGGTACGCGTCGCGCGACACGTTCTCGACCGCGCGCCGCAGCAGCGCGTGCTCCAGGTCCGGCTCGTGCCCCGTCGCGTACGTCCGCCCGAGCATCGCGAAGTCCCGCCGCGGATGGAGCGCCTCGCCCTGGACGAGCGGCCGCACCTCCTTCACGAAGTGCGCCGGGTCGTCCGACCACGTCAGCAGCCCGATGCCGCGCGGATCGCTGGCGTCCGCGTAGACGACCGACGCGACCTTCGCGTCACGGAGCCGCTTCGCGAGCGCCTCGGCCTCGCGCCCCGGGTCGCCCACGACGTCGAACACGAGGAGCTGCATGAAGAGCCGCCGGTCGAGCACCTGGCGCGCACCGTCGCGCTTGCCGCCGTATTCCTTGACGTCGATGGTGGGGAGGCCCGGCTCGCGGCGCGCGGTTTCGTCGGTCATGCGGCACACAGCGTAGTCGCGCGGCGCGCGCGGCGCGAGGACGCGGAGGCCTCCGGGCGCCACGTCCGCCGTACTGGGCCTCTACGGCCGCGCGTCGTAGGGCGCTGGGTCCACGTGGATCTCGTGGAGCGTGGCGAGCTTCTCGTTGAAGGCCTCGAGCAGGCGCCCGAGCTCCGCGCGGTTCTTGTGGGAGAGGTCGTCGGCCTCGGCCTCGTCGCGTGAGAGGTCGAACACGAGGTTGACCGGACCGCCCTCGGCGAGGAGCTTCATCCCCGGGGTGGGGCCGTGGATGAGGGCGCGGTGCTGGAGCACCTGCGGCCCGGCGGGCATGTCGATGAAGACGTCGCGCTCCTCGATCGCGATCTCGTCGGGCGAGACGATGGCCGCGGCGTTGCTCTCGCCGGAGAGCTGCCCCTCGGGCGGCTGCTTGATGCCCATGAGGTCGAGCATCGTGGGCACGACGTCGACGAGGCTCCGCTTCTGCTTCACGCGATGGGGCTTGGCGCCCGGCACGTAGACGACGAACGGGACGCGGACGAGCGGCTCCCAGAGGTCCACGCCGTGGAAGCTCATGCCGTGCTCGTCGAACGCCTCGCCGTGGTCCGCGGTGACGACGATGGCGGTCTTCTTCCCCCACGGCTGGCTCGCGATGTAGTCGAGCACCCGCCCGATGTGGTGGTCGGTGAACCAGACCTCGCCGTCGTAGAGGGGCTTCGACCAGTTGGTCGCGCCGGCGCGGAAGCTCGGCGCCTCGGGGTGCTGCATGTAGTTCGCGTGCGGGTCGAAGAAGTGCGCCCAGAGGAAGAAGCGGCCCGACGTGTTCGCGGGGTTCGAGAGGAGGCGGATGGCCGCGTCGCCGAGCGCCTGGCTGGTGATGGCGCCGTCGATGTCACCCGAGCCCTCGGGGGGCATCGCCGACATGTCCCAGGTGTCCATCCCCTGCGTGAGCCCGAACTTCGGCTTGAAGTACCAGTGCGACGCGAGCCCCATCGTGTGAAACCCGGCCTCGTGGAGGCGCTCGGCGAGGAACGTGTTGTCCGCGAAGTACGTGTCGAAGTGCGCGCCGTCGCGAAGCGTCTCGCTCGGGTACTTGCCGATGAGCGTCGGGCCCACGCTCTTCCCGGTGTAGGAGGCCATCGAGTACATGCGGTCGAAGACCGTCGATTTCGCCGCGAGCGCGTCGAGGTTGGGCGTCACCGGCCGCGGGTAGCCCATGAAGCCGACGTCGATGCGCAGCGTGTCGACGGTGATGAGGACGAGGTTGAGGTCGGGCGGGACGGCGGCGCGCGGAGGCGGGGGTGCGGGCGGAGCCTTCTTGGGCGGAGGCGTGTCTGCGCCGGAGCAGTCCTCGTCGACGCCGTTGCCGGGGACGTCGGTCGCGTAGGGCGAGCGGCCGGGGTCGTCGTCATCGCAGTCGCCGCCTCCGAAGAGGGGCGACGCGCCGTCCTTGTCGTGATCGGTGGCCTTGCGAAGGGCGGCCATGCCGTAATGGCCGAGCGGGGCGCCGAGCTCCACGGCGTGCGCGACGGTGGGGTCGGCGTTCAAGGCGTACGCCTGCTGGACGAGCAGCCCCCACGCGGCCGAGACCACGACGGCGCCGACGGCCACGCGCCCCCAGCGTCCGTCGCGGGTCGCACGCTCCGCGAGGAGGGCCCCGAGGACGATGACCGAGAGGCCCAGCACGGGCGTGAGGTCGAGCTCGCGCCGCGCGAGGACGCCGAGGATGGCGAGGGGCGTGCTGCCGTTGCCGCTCGTGTCGCCGATGCGGACGCCGAGGACCCCGCACCCCAGGGCGAACGAGAGGCCACACGCGCCGGCGAGCGCGGGGGGAAGGCGCGCGGTGAGCGTCCGCGAGGCGCCCGGGACGAGCGCGAGGGTCGTGGCGGCGGCGAGACCGAGCGCGAGGACGGAGGTCGACGCGATCGCCGCGCCGACGGGCCACGCCTGCGCCTCGTGAAGGAGCTGCGCGCGCGCCGCGTGGGCAGAGACGACGATCCACGCGAGCGTCGCCACCGGCGCGAGGAACGCGAGGGCGCCCGCGCGCGCGCGTGTTTCGGGGCCCATCGTCCGCATCCGGGCCGCGAGGATCGCGGGCCGCCACCGGCGATCGGGGTCGAGCGCCA
The DNA here is from genome assembly GCA_036490515.1 of Polyangiaceae bacterium. Lineage (GTDB taxonomy): Bacteria > Myxococcota_A > Polyangia > Polyangiales > Polyangiaceae > Palsa-1150. The sequence goes on along the minus strand of DASXDU010000046.1, from coordinate 18,453 downwards.
TCATCGCGAAGGCCACGCCGAGGCCGAGGAAGGTCGCGATCGGGACGAGGACCGCCGCGTCGGCGACCGCCGTCGCACCGGCGGGCGCGTACCAGGCCCGCGACGCGCGCGTCCCCTCGAAGCCGGCGAAGACGACCGCCCCGACCGATGCGCCCGCGACGGCGAGCACGGGACGCGCGAGCCAGCCTCTCACCGCCCGACCCTCACGGCTGCGCCGGCGCGTCCGCCTTCACGTTGATCTCCTTCAACGTGGCGCGCTTGTTCTGGAGGGCCTCGACCATCGGGGACAGCTTGGCGGGATCGCCGGCGAGATCTTCCCTCTCGCCGGGGTCGTTCGCCAGGTCGTAGAGCTGGTACTGCCGGCCCCCCAGGTGGATGAGCTTCATCCCGGGCGTGTCGCCGTGGATGATCCCGCGGCGCATGTGCGTGTAGGGGCCGTCCGGCATGTCGAGATAGACGTCGCGCTCCTCGAACCGGTCGCCGGGCTTCGCCTCGACGTCGGCCATCATGCTCTGCCCCGAGAGCTCGCCCGGCGCCGGCCGCGGCACGCGCATGAGATCGAGCACGGTCGGCACGAGGTCGACCATGCTCCGCTTCACCGGCACGTGGTGCGGCGCGACGCTGGGGACGCGGATGACCAGGGGGATGCGCATCAGCGACTCCCAGATCTCCCAGCCGTGCTGGAAGTTGATGTTGTGGTCTCCGAGCGCCTCGCCGTGGTCGCTCGTCACGACCACGACCGTGTCCTTCCACCAGGGCTGCGTGCGCGCGTAGTCGAGCAGGCGCCCGACCTGCTGATCGGTGAACCAGACCTCGCCGTCGTAGAGCGCGTGCATCTTGTATCCCGGGGGCTTCGCCGGATCGGTGAAGTCGGGCGCGCCTTCGTGCGGGACGTACTGGAGGTGCGGGTCGAAGTAGTGGACCCAGAGGAAGAACCGGCGCGAAGGGTCCTTGCCCTCGAGGAGCTTCATCGCGGCGTCGGTCAGCGGCTTGCCCGTCGACGTCGAGTCGGTGTCGGTCTGCCCCTCGCTCGGGATGGCGGAGCGGTCGAACGTGTCGAACCCCTGCGTGACGCCGAAGCGGTCCTTGAAGTACCAGTGCGGGGCCGCGCCCATCGTGGCGAAGCCGGCGGCGCGGAGGCGCTCGGCGAGGAACTCGTTGCCGGCGAAGTACGTGTTGAAGTGGCCGCCGTCGCGCATCGTCTCGCTCGGGTACTTGCCGATGAGCATCGGCGCGAGCGCCTTGCCCGTGTACGACGCCATCGCGTAGGCGCGGTCGAAGACGACGCTCTCCTTCGCGAGCGCGTCGAGGTTCGGCGTCGTCGGCTTGTCGTATCCGAGGAAGCCCATCTCGCCCGCGCGCATCGTGTCGACGGTGACGAGGATGAGATCGAAGTCGCGGTCGATGGCGGGAACGGCCGCCGCGGGAGCGGTGGCGGTGGGGACTGCCGCGGGGAGCGGGAGGTCGGCGCCGGAGCAGTCCTCGTCGATGCCGTTGCCGGGCACGTCGGTCGCGAGCGGCGAGATGGCCGGGTCGTGATCGTTGCAGTCCCCGCCGCCGAAGAGGGGCGAGGCGCCGTCGTGATCGCGATCCGTGAGAGAGCGCAGGAGGTCGAGCGCGATCCGCCCGAGGGGCGCTTGCCGCTGCACGGCGACGGCAACGCCCGGGTTGGCCTCGAGTGCGCGCGCCTCGTGGCCCGTGAGGAGGAGCAGGCCGCACAGCACGACGAGCGCCGCGACCACCGCCCCGCGGCGCGCGCCCCGGCGAACGAGCGCGACCGGCATGAGCCACGCGCACGCGGCGATCCCGAGGACGTCGACGACCGGGCGCAGGTCGAGCTCGTTGCGCTTGAGGACGCCGAATATCGCAAGGGGCCCGGCGCCCTCCCCGCCCCCGTCGCCCGAGCTCACACCCAGCGCGACGACCGCCACGGCGACGATGCCGCCGAGGATGCCCATCGTGACGGGGTCCACGGCGCGCGGCCAGCGCGACGCGGCCGAGGCGAGCGTACGCCGGAGCGACGGAAGCACCGCGAGCCCAACCGCGCCGAAGGAGACGAGCCACGCCGTGGAGCTGACGGCGAGCGCTCCTCCGGCGGCCATGGGCGAGCCCTGGGCGAGCGCGTGGCGCGCGGCGTGCGCCGTGACGACGACCCACGCCGTGCCCATGACGAACGCCAGGGGCGCCATCGCTGCGGTGCGCGAGCGCGCGAGGACCGGCTCGGCCCGGAGCTCGGCCGCAACGTCGACCGGGCTCACGGCCTCGCCCGGCGTGAGGAAGAGCGCGGCGACGGCGACCGCGGCGCCGACGACCATCGCGAGGGGCGCTAGAACGCCCATGTCCGCGGCCAGGAGCGCGGCGTACCCGGGAGCATGCGCGCCCGCGCCCTCGAGAGGACGCGCCTCGGCGAGCGCGACGGCCAAGGCCCCGAGCGCGGCGCCCACGAGGGCGAAGACGGTGCGTCCGAAAGCGCGGGTCACTCGCCGAACGTGTCTAGCATTTCCTGGAGCGGGCCAGCGGGTGCGCGGCGTCGTACACGCGCATGAGGTGCTCCATCGAGACGTGCGTGTACCGCTGCGTCGTCGACAGAGAGGCGTGGCCCAGCAGCTCCTGGATGGCGCGGAGGTCGGCGCCGCCGTCGAGCATGTGTGTGGCGCACGTGTGGCGAAGGGCGTGGGGGTGGAGGTCCGCGCGCCCCGCGCCCAGCGCGCCGTAGCGCTGCACGAGGCGTTCGACGGAGCGCCCGCCGATGCGCTTGCCGCGCTTGGCGAGGAAGAGCGCGACCGGGTCCTGCGCGCCGGTCCTCGGGTGCACCATGCGCGCGCGGACCGCGAGCCACCGTCCGAGCGCGTCCACGCACTTTCCGCCGAGCGGCACGATGCGCTCCTTGCTCCCCTTGCCCATGACCCGTGCGGTCGCCGCCGCCAGGTCGACCGAGGTCACGTCGAGGCCGCACACCTCGCTCAGGCGCAGACCCGAGCCGTAAAGCACCTCGAGGAGCGCGCGATCGCGAAGGCCTTCGGGAGTGTCGGTGGGCGGCGCCTCGACGACCTCCTTGGCGGCGTCGACCGAGAGGAGCGTCGGCAGTCCGCGCCGGACCTTCGGAGTCGCGAGCTGCTCGGCGGGGCACGTCGGGACGTGACCGCGACGCCGTAGCCAGCGCATCCACGTGCGGATCGCGGCGAGCTTGCGCGCGATCGAGCTCGCCGCGTGCTTGCGCGCCAGCACCCCCAGCCAGCCGCGCAGCAGGTACACGTCCACCTCGCGTACGTCGCCGAGAGCCGTCGCCGAGCGCTCCTCGGCGTACGCGAGGAGCCCGCGGAGATCGTCGCCGTACGCCTCGACCGTCCGCGGAGAGGCGCGCCGCTCGCCCTCCAGGTACACCCGGAAGGCCTCGATCGACTCCTCGAGCCGCACGCACCATCGGCTACCACGCGCCTCGTCCGTGAGCCCAGTTCCCGACCTCGCCGCGGGCAGTCCTCGGCCCACCCTCTGGCTGGAGCTCGACTAGTCTGAAGCCGCGTGCGACGGCTCTTCTCCCGCCTCTGGGCCAGGACCCGCGCGCTCTGGGACCGGGCGCGCCGCGAGCACTCGACCCCGCGCGAGGTCGGCTGGTCCGTCGCGGTCGGCGTCTTCTCCGGCTGCACGCCGTTCCTCGGGCTCCACATGTGGATTGCCCTGGGCCTCGCGACGATCCTCCGCCTCAACCGGCTCTGGGCCTTCCTCGGCTCGCGCGTCTCGACGAACGTCCTCTACGTGTGGATCGTCTTCGCCGAGATCGAGCTCGCCCACCGCCTCCGCTTCGGCGCGTGGCCGGCCCTGGCGCCCTCGGAGGCCCTCGACCACGGCCGCCAGCTCTTCTTCGACTGGCTCGTCGGCACGCCCCTCGTGGGGCTGCCGCTCGCGGCGGCGCTCGGCGCGATCGCCTACGTCGTGGCCCGGCGCTGGCCGGCCCGCGACCTCGCGCCGCTCACGCCGCTCACGTCGCGCACGCCCGCCGAACTTCGTCCACCGTCTTCGGGATCCCGGCCGTCAGCACCTCCGGCTCGGCCGTCGTGACGAGGACGTCGTCCTCGATGCGGACGCCGATGCCGCGCCACTGCGGGGGAACCGAGTCGTCGTCGGGCGCGATGTAGATGCCCGGCTCGACCGTGAGGACCATTCCCGGCTCGAGGCGGCGGGGCTTCCCGCTCTCGAAGTACGCGCCGACGTCGTGCACGTCCATGCCCAGCCAGTGGCTGGTCCGGTGCATGAAGAAGCGCTTGTAAGTCTCCTTCTCGATGAGCTCTTTCACGTCGCCGGTGAGGAGGCCGAAGCCGACGAGGCCGCGCGTGATGATGTCGACGTCGAGGCGGTGGATCTCGTCGAGCGTCGCGCCCGGACGGGTCGCGGCGATCCCCTCCTCTTGTGCATGAAGGACCAGCTCGTAGATGGCCTGCTGCTCTCGCGAGAAGTCCCGGCCGACGGGGAACGTCCGCGTCACGTCGCTCGCGTAGTACCCGAACTCGCACCCCGCATCGATGAGGAGGAGCTCGCCGCCGTCGATGCGGCGGTCGTTCTTGCGGTAGTGGAGGACGCAGGCGTTGGGGCCCGAGCCGACGATGCTGCCATAGGCGGGGCGCTCCGAGCCGTGCCGCCGGAACGTGTCGAGCAACAGCGCCTCGACCTCGTACTCGTGCATGCCGGGGCGAGTGCGGCGCATCGCGAGCTCGTGCGCCTCGCGCGTGATGTGCGCGGCGGTGCGCATCGTCTCGATCTCGACCGGCGACTTGCGGAGGCGCATCTCGTGGAGGACGGCGCCCGGGTCGACGATCTCGGTGGGGGCCGTGTGACCGAGCCGCTGGCGCCCCTTCACGCGATCGATCGCCCCGAGGAGGCGGTCGTCGAAGCGGCGGCTCGCGCCGAGGCGGTAGTACACGCGCCGCTTGTCCTGGAGCATCGTGGGGAGCTTCTCGTCGAGCTCGGAGACGACGAACGCCTCGTCGGCGCCGAGCGCCTTGGCCCCGTCGACGCCGGCCCGCGGCCCGTCCCACACCTCGCGGTCCTTGTCGCGGGGCCGGACGAACAGCGTCGCCTTGCGGTCCTGCGCGTCGAGCACCAGGACGCTCTCGGGCTCGTCGAACCCGGTGAGATAGAAGAAGTCCGAGTCCTGCCGGTACTCGTGGTCGACGTCGTTGTTGCGGACGAACACGGGGGCCGCGGGCAGGACGGCGACCGATGAGGGGGAAGCGACCGCCATCGCGTCCAGGAACGCGCTGCGGCGCCGCGCGAACGTCTCGGAGTGATGGGTGCACATGGCGAAGGGGAAGCGCGCGGGCCGAGGCTGGGGGGACGCGACGCCGGTCAACGACTCTCTTGGCGGGAAACCGCCCGAATCGCAAGCGTCAACTGCGTCCCTCCCGGAGAGCACTACGCAGGCCGGCCCCCGCCGGTTGCGCATGCGTTTCACGAACTTGGCCCCGCCCTCCGCGACGGAGGACGATGTGCGCATGACCTTCCTCGAGGATCGCCGCCGCAAGCGCAGCCAGGACCCGCTCGTCGCCCTGCACTACGCGCTCGCGCACGCCCGGCAGGAGGGCCGCCTGGACGCCATCGTCGTCGCGGACGACGCAGGCGTGGTCGTGGCCGGCGCCGGGTCCTGGGCGACGTGCGAGGAGCTCGCGGCCTACGCGCCGATCCTCGCGCAGGGCGTCTGGACCGAGCCAGGCGCGGCGGCGCCCCGCGAGTCGCGGGTGGCCGAGCTTCGCACCGAGGTGGACGTCCAGCCGGTGGAGGTCGAGGGCCAGACGGTCCTCCTCTGCGCGCGCGGCGGGTGGATGCGGTCGATGGCGATGGAGAAGGCCGCCGCAGGCGTCGCGCGCATCCTGACGCGCGCAGCCTGAATCACGCCCCCAGGATCTCCCGCGCGCGGTCGAAGTCCTGCCGCTGGACCTGGACGCGTACGCCGTCGCTCCCCGCGAGATAGGGCATCACCCCTCCGGATTGCGCCCCCATGACGACCGCCGTGACGCCCTCGAGCTCGAGGCGCTCGCGCGCGAGCTCTGCTTCGGCCACGTCGGGGAAGGTCACCACGGTCACGAGGTCGTCGGGCGCGGGATCGGCCATGGGTGGGCAGCCTATCACCGCTCTTCGCACGTTCGGACGCCGGGAAAGCGCGCTCCGTGCTACCAAGCTCGAAGGAGGGCCCCGGCATGAGCGACAACGAGCGCCGCAGAAGGCTCGACAGCGTGATCCCGGAGCTCATCAAGCGCGCCGTCGAGCTCGGCGTCGAGAAGGCGAGCGAGGCGCCGGACAACCTCAAGGAGTTCGTCGGCGGGATGAAGCTGCCGCGCGAGGCAGCGCACTACCTCCTGGCCCAGGTCGAGGAGACGAAGAACGGCCTCTTCCGCGTCGTCGCCAAGGAGGTCCGCGACTTCCTCGAGCACACGAACCTCGGCACCGAGATGCAGAGGATGCTGACCACGGTGCAGTTCGAGATAAGCACGACCATCCGCTTCAAGCCGAACGAGGCCACGGGCGAGCCCGACGCCGAGGGCGAGATGCCCAAGATCCCGAAGCCCGAGGTGAAGGCCACCGTCCAGGTGAAGCGCCCCGACGACCGCCCGTCCCGCGAGCGCCGCCGCACCCGGGAATGAACGACGTGACGACCGACGAAAGGGAGACATGCCGAAGCCGCTGAAGGTCGCGGGCGAGGTCGACAGCTGGTGCACCAAGTGCCGGCTGGTCCTCAACCACCGCATCGTTTCGATGAAGAATGGGAAGGCCTACCAGGTCGAGTGCCTGACCTGCCGCACCACGCATCTCTGGCGGGCCGCCGCCCCCGGGGACAAGCCCGCGGCGGCTGGCACGGGCGGGCGTGCGCCGAGGGCCTCCTCGAGCGTCGCTCCCAAGTCGACACGCATCACGCCGGCCATGCGCCACGAGCAGTCGTGGGAAAAGGCCATCGCGGGCCGCGGCGTGAACGAGTTCAAGGCCTACAACACGGGGGGGAGCTTCCGTGAGGGCGACCTTCTGCGTCACAAGAAGTTCGGCGACGGCGTCGTGACGCGCGTCATCGACGCCCACAAGGTCGAGGTGCTCTTCCGCGACGAGGCGAAGACGCTCGCCTACGGGATGACCTGAGGGCGCGCCGCGCGTTTGACCCGCAGGCCGGGCGGCGAGAATACTGCCCCCGAAGGGGTTCGATGCTTCGCAGGTCGTCGTGGCTGCCCGCCCTCCTGGGGGCGTTCTTCGCGGGAGGGGTGGGGACGGTCGGGAGCGACGCGCACGCCCAACCGGATGCGGCCGACCTGCGCATCGTGCCCGGTCCGAGCGGCACGCTGGGAGCGTGGCTCGTCACGGGCCCCTTCGAGCGCACGCGCCTGCCGGACGAGCAGCACCTGTCCCCGCGCCTGGGGGGCGGATGGAAGGTCGTCGCCGCGTCCGACGGGCCGCTCGACCTGGCGGCGGCGCTCGAGACGAAGAGCGATCGATTCGCCTATGCGGGCGGGCTCCTGCACGTCGAGCGCGCGGGGCGCTACACCCTGCTCCTCGGCGCGGACGACGGCGCCGCCGTGCTGGTCGACGGCAAGCGCGTCTTCTCGCGCGACGAGCCGCGCCCCCAGCGGGACGACGACGACCTCGTCGCACTCGACCTCGCCGCGGGGGACCACACGATCGTCCTCGCCCTGCACCAGCACGGCGGCGCGTGGAGCTTCCGGGCGCGCGTGCTCGACGCCGATCTCCAGCCGCCGCAGGGCGCGTCGTGGATCCTGCCCGGGACGGCCTCGGAGGACGCGCACGCGCTCGCGGCGCGCATGGCCGTCGTCTCGGCGCACCGCGGGATGGCCGCCGACTCCTACGGGCCCACCGTCACGGTGCGCTTCCCCTCGGGCGCGCCGCGCGGGGCGAAGATCGACGTTCACGCGCGACTGGCGCACGTCGCCGCCGCGTCCCCGCCCCTCTTCGACGTCGACGCGGGCGAGGTCGCGCCGGGGGAGCGCTCCATGCACGACGTCGCGATCGCGCTTCCGCGCGTGGGCCCGGAGGAGGTCGAAGACGACGACTGGAACTTCACGGTCGACGTGGCGGGCCGCGACGTCGAGCTCCCGTTCCATCCACGGCGAGCCGTGCGCGAGGCCGTCGAGCACGCGGACCGCGCGCTCGCGAACAGGGACGACGTCAGCGTGCGTCACCTTCGCGACCGGCTCGCGGCATTCGTCGAGAAGGGCGACTCCGACCTCGAGGCGCAGGCGGACGACGCGCGCGAGCTCGACGAGCTCGCGGCGCCGCTCGTCGAGGGACAGGACCCGTGGGCAGGTCGCACCGGCCCGATGCGCCGCGCGTATCTCTCGCCGGCCGACGGCAAGCCGTCCGAGTTCGCGCTCTATGTCCCGCCGGACTTCGACTCCGGCAAGAAGTACCCGCTCGTCGTCGCGCTCCACGGCATGAACGGGCACCCGATGCAGATGCTCATGTGGCTCTTCGGGCACGACGACCCGATGCGCGGCGGCGGCTGGGAAGACCGACACCCGCGCCGCGACCTCGAGCACCTCGGGGCCATCGTCGTGGCGCCCGGCGGCAACTTCAACGCCATGTATCGCGACATCGGCGAGACCGACGTGATGAACGTCGTCGACTGGGCGATGCAGCACTACCCCATCGACGAGGCGCGGGTGACCATCACGGGCCCCTCGATGGGAGGCATCGGCACCGCGGCGTGCGCGCTCCACTTCCCCGGCCGGTTCGCGGCGGCCGAGCCGCTCTGCGGCTACCACAGCTACTTCGTCCGCGGGGACATCGGCGGTGCACGCATGCAGCCGTGGGAGCACTTCATCGCCGAGCAGCGATCGAACGCGCTCTGGGCCGAGAACGGCCTCTACGTCCCGATGTACGTCGTGCACGGGACGAAGGATCTGCCCGAGGCGAACAGCCAGGTGCTCATCGACCGCTACGACGAGCTCCACTACGCGATGAAGCAGGAGCACCCGGACCTCGGGCACAACGTCTGGCAAACGACCTACGAGGGCCTGAAGGGCGCGCGGTGGCTGCTCTGGCACCAGCGGCCACTCCACCCGCGCGCCATACGGTTCAAGACGACCGGGACGCGCTGGGCCGACGACGCCTGGGTGCACGTCGAGGAGATGGCGTCGAGCGATCGCTGGGCCGAGGTCGTGGCGCGCATCGACAAGGAGAACGGCATCCACGCGTCGACACGTGGTGCAGCGGACCTGATGTTCGACCGCGACGCGGAGCGCATCGACGACGCGGCGCCGGTCACCGTGAGCATCGACCAGTCGAAGGTGGTGTTCCAGGCGGGGCAGCCCATCGAGGTGCACCGCGACGGCGGCGCGTGGAAGGCCGGGCCTGCGTCCCACGCGGGTCCGTTCAAGCACGGGCACGTGGCGGGCCCGATGCGCGACGTCTTCAACGAGCCGATCCTCTTCGTGTGGGGGGCGAGCGACCCGGCGCAGGCGCGCGCGAACGAGGAGGCAGCCCACGGCTGGGCGCGCGTCCGCTGGGGCGTGGAGGTCGACTACCCCGTGATGAGCGACACGGAGTTCTACGCGCGCGGCGAGGCGCTCGCCAACGACCGCGCACTCTTCCTCGTCGGCAACGCGAGGTCGAACCGCGTCGTGCGCGAGCTCGAGCCCTCGTTCCCCATCCGCATCGAGGGCGACGACGTGGTCCTCGGCGCGCAGCACGTCGCACCCAAGCGAGGGACCGCGGATCGCTCGCAGCTCGGCGTCGCCTTCATCCGACCGAACCCCCGCCGCGCCGATCGCTACGTCGTCGTCGTCGAGGGCGTCGGCCCCCTCGGCACCTGGCGCTCGCTGTCGTTGCCCGACATGCTCCCCGATTTCATCGTCTTCGACGAGGACGTCACCCCTTCCCGCGGTGGTCTCATCCTCGGCGGCGGCACGCCTCGCGCAGGCGGCTACTTCACGAACGACTGGGCCCTCTCGGAGAGTGAAGGCGCTCCCGGTGGGCTATAAGCGAGCGCCATGATCCGCCGCGCCGCCGTCGCCCTCGCCGTCGCCGCAGTCCCCGTCGTGCTCGCCTGCGCACCCTCCGCGCACGCGGACGAGCACTCGGTCATCCGCCAGTACGGCGATCACCCGAGCTACGTCTTCGAGGCCGAGCCCCACGGCATCATCGGCTTCGGCTACCCGTACGACGCGCCGAACGACAACTTCGGCGCCGGCTTCCGCGGCACCTTCCACATCACCAACGGCTTCGTGAAGAGCATCGACGACAGCATCGGCGTCGGCGTGGGCCTCGACTTCGCCCCCGGTGGTCCCGGCTACTTCTTCATCCCGGTCGTGATGCAGTGGAACTTTTGGGTGTCGACGCACTGGTCGGTCTTCGGCGAGCCCGGCGTCGGCTTCACCAACGGCCCGCACCTGCCCATCGACCCGCTCATCTTCTATGCAGGCGGAAGATTCCACTTCAGCGATCGCGTCGCGTTGACCATCCGCCTCGGATATCCCGACGTTTCCGTCGGTGTGTCGTTCTTCCTCTGATCTCCGCGGGAGGCGGGCTCTTTCCGCTCTCGCGAGACGCTGGAGTGACTCGCTGCGCGGCCCTCTTCCGCTAAGCAGTCGTACACACATGAAGCTCTCGCAGCTCTCTTCCATCGCGTTCCTCGCGGTCGTCGTCGCAGCCTGCTCCAGCGCCAGCACCGAGGGCGGGTTCGGCGATCCGGGCACCAGCTCCGGCGGCAACGGCAGCAGCGGCGGAGGGAGTAGCGGCGGAGGCAGCAGCGGCGGAGGCTCGTCGGGCGGCACGAGCAGCGGCGGCTCGTTCGGTTCGTTCGGCGACGGCGGCGGCAGCTCCTCGGGCGGCACGAGCAGCGGCTGCCAGTACAACGACTCGACGGATCACGACGGCGACGGCTTCTCCGGCACCGACGGCGACTGCAACGACTGCGACCCGAACAGCAACCCGGGGGCGTTCGACGTCCCCAAGAACGGCATCGACGAGGACTGCGACGGCAAGGCCGACGACGAGCCGACGGGCTGCGACTCGCAGGCCGTTCTCGACTCGACCGACCCGTTCAACGCGGCCCTCGCGATGGACCTCTGCCGCAAGACCACCGAGACGGCCACCGGCAAGCAGCGCACGTGGGGCGTCGTCGGCGCCGACTTCATCGCGCCAGACGGCACGAGCACGTGCGGCGGCGGGGCGTGCTCGTCGAACGCGAACTACGCGCTCGGCCACGGCAACCTCACCAAGCTCGGGCCCAACGCCCCGCAGAACGGCGGGACGCACATGCTCGGCCTGTCATCGGGCACGGCGCGCGACCCGACGGACACCGGCTACAAGAACGTCTCGGGCTTCGACAAGGGCTACACGACGAGCGCTGCGCCGGGGTACCCCGCGCCCGCGCCTGCGTGCCCGGGCGTCGTCACCGGGCAGCCGCACGACGGCGCCGCCGTCCGGCTCACGATCCGCGTGCCTACGAACGCGCAGAGCTTCACGTTCAACTCGAACTTCTTCAGCTACGAGTTCCCGAACTACATCTGCAGCACGTACAACGACACCTTCGTCGTCGAGATGGCGCCTGCCCCCACGGGCGCGAGCACCGGCGGCAACATCGCGTTCGACCAGTCGGGCAACCCCATCTCCGTCAACAACGCGCTCCTCCAAGCCTGCACGGCGCAGACGGCGGGGGGCAAGCAGTTCACCTGCCCGCTCGGCCCCTCGTCGCTCACGGGCACCGGTTTCGCCGGTCACGCCGCGACGGGCTGGCTCCAGACGCAGGTGAACGTCGACACGTCGCTCAAGGGCAAGGACATCACGATCGTCTTCGCCGTCTGGGACTCCGGAGACGGCATCCTCGACTCGACCGCCCTCGTCGACAACTTCGAGTGGTCCATCCAGCCCGGCCAGAACACACCTGTCACGCAGCCGAACCCGGCACAGTGACGGCCCGCAGCTAGAATGGTGGCATGAAGGGGAGGATCGCCGGCGCCGTCGTGCTGGCGCTCGTGGCCAGCGAGGTTCTCCTCCGCCTCAAGGGGCTTCCCAAGAAGCACGATCAGCCGGGTTCGTGCGACCCGATGATGACCGAGCCGGACGCGCGCAACGGGTGGCTCTGGCGCGCTTCCTACGCCCTCGACCGCGACCAGGGTGGCCGGGTGATCCCGTTCGCGTTCGACGCGGACCACGACCGGGCGCCGTCGACCACGTGGACTGCTGACCGCGCCGCGCCCTCCATCCTCTTCGCGGGCGAGTCGATCGTCGAGGGGCACGCGCTCCTCTGGGACGAGACCATCCCGGCCATCGTCGGCGGCGCGCTCGGCATCCAGACCGTGAACCTCGGCGTGCAGGGGTACGGCAGCGACCAGGCGTTCGTTCGCCTCGCCGACGCCCTGCCCCGCTTCCAGCATCCGGTCGCGGTCGTCAGCCTCTTCTTTCCCGGCATGGTCGACCGCGTGGCATGGGTCGACCGCCCGCGGCTCGCGTTCGACGGCGACGCGCTTCGCGTCACCCCGGCGGGCCCGACGTGGTGGCAGGATCTCCGCCTCACGCGGACGGCCCGCGAGCTGGCCCCCTGGCACGACGCGGACGCCGTCGCGCTCACCGCGCGCGTCTTCGCCGCCACCGAGCGCATGGCTCGGGCGCGCGGCGCCACGGCGATCACCCTCGTCACGTACCCCGAGGGCACCCTTTCGGACGGCGATCGCGCCCTCGTCGACCGCGTCGTCGGCGGCACGCGCGTCGTCGAGCGGTCCTACGTCCCCATCCCCGGCGACGGCCATCCGGACGCGCCCTCGGCCCGGCGACTCGCCGAGGCCGTCGTGGAAGCCCTGCGCGACGCGCGCGTGCGCTGAACGCAGGCACTCGCGCCGTTTCAGCCCCTGCGCCCCTTGACCCGGTAGCTGCCCGCGCTCGCCCCGATGCCGCCGCCGGTCCCCGTCGTCCTCGAGCGCCCTCCCCTGCCCCCGCCGCCACCGCCCACGTCCCCCCGCGGCGCGCGGTCCTCGTCGCGCTCGCCGCTCGCGCCTCGCCGCACGCCCCCGCCCCAGTCGTGCCGCACGCCGAGATCCCTGCGCACGGGAGCCCCGCCTCCGTAGCGCGGCTTGCGGTCCTCTTCCTCCACGTGCGGGCGCGGCGTCCACGCGCGCTTCGGCCGGCGCGGCACGTCCGCCGGCGGCGACACGATGCGCCGGGGCACGCCCCACTCCTTCTTCAGCGTCTGGAGCTCGTCGACCGTGAGGTAACGCCAGTCGCCCGGTCGCAGGCCCTCGCTCGACACGCCCGCGAACGCGATGCGCGCGAGGCGCATCACCCGGAACCCGGTCGCTTCGCCCATGCGGCGCACCTGCTGGTTGCGCCCCTCGGTGATCGTCAGCTCGAACCAGGTCTTGTCGCCCTCGTAGCGGAGCATCTTGCACTTCGCGGGCTGGGTCTTGCCGTCCTCGAGGTCGACGCCCCGCCGCCACTTGTCGAGGTCCGCCGGCTTCATCTCGCCCTGCACCTTCACGACGTACGTCTTGGGCACCTTCTTGCGCGGGTGCATGAGCGCCTCGGCGAAGTCGCCGTCGTTGGTCGCAAGGAGCACGCCGCTCGTCGCGAAGTCGAGTCGACCCACCGGATAGACCCTGCCCTGCGCGGGCGCGAGCAGCGCCTTCACGCACGGGCGCCCCTCGGGATCGCTCATCGTCGAGACCACCCCGCGCGGCTTGTGGAGGGCCACGTAGACGAGGGACTCGGCGAGGAGCACCTTCCCGTCGAGCTCGACCTTGCTGCCCCGAGGGTCGACCTTCGTGCCGAGCTCCGTCACGACCCGCCCGTCCACCCGGACGCGGCCGGACGTGATGATGGCCTCGGCGGCGCGGCGGGACGCCACACCCGCGCGGGCGAGCACCTTCTGGAGTCGTTCGACGGGCATGAGGGGCGCTTGTAGCCTAGAAGCTAGAACGATGCGACGCGTGGACAAACCCTGGGGCTACGAGATCGTATGGGCCGAGACCGACCGCTACGTGGGGAAGATCCTCCACATCGCCGCCGGGCAGAAGCTCTCGCGCCAGTACCACGTGAAGAAGGACGAGACGTTCCTCGTCGAGGCGGGCGAGATGGACCTCGAGGTGGGCGAGGGCGCCGACCGGAGGACGATCCGCATGAAGGCGCGCGACAGCTTCCACTGCGTGCCGCGCACGGTCCACCGCATGGTGGCCGTGTCCGATGTCGACGTGATCGAGGTCTCCACCCCCGAGCTCGACGACGTCGTGCGCCTGGAGGACGCGTACGGTCGCGAGGGGACGAGCGCTCCGTAGCGAGCGCCATGGCTGCGAGGGACGTACCCCGCCGCGGGGACTACCGCCTCGGCCTGCGGCCTTTGCCCGCGTCGCCGGGGGGGCCGCCGTCTATCACCTGACCCGACGTCCCCACCGTGACGGGCGCGGTCCCCGAGGAGCCGCCGTCGACGATCTCGACGCCGGACTGCGCCTCTTCCTGCGCCATGAGCTGCGCGTCGCGGTCCCACCGGTCGATGTGGCCGTCGCACGAGATGTCGTTGCCGACGCGTTCGAGCTTGCTGTGGAAGTAGATCTCCCAGGTGTCGGGCTTGCCCGACGGGCAGTGCGTGTTGCGGCGGATGCGGGAAAGCTGACCGTCGAGGTAGAACTTCCACACGTTGGGCCGCCCCGCGGACATCGTCGTGTCGATGTCCTCCTCGGCGATGCGCCCGTCGGCGAAGTTGATCCAGTCGTCGATCTTGCCGTCGTAGTTGGTGTCGGCCTCTTCGTGCAGGGGCTCGCCCTTCTCGTTGAAGGTGCGGACCACGTCCTTCAGGCCGTCGAGGTTCGTATCGATCTCGCGGCACTGGAGCACCTGGTGACGGTCCTCGCGCTCGCCGACGACCTTGTAGACGCGGCGGATGTTGGGACGGATCGAGCCGGGGCCGACGGTCTCGCTCACCTCGAGCTGCGGGTTGCTCTTCCAGTGGACGAAGCCGTCGCAGAGGGAACGGTCGTCCGCGGGCCAGTGCCGCTGGTCGGTCGTGCCGCCGGGGGCCGCGGTCTGCGGGGGCAGCGAGCTGCCGCACGCCAACGCGAGGAGCCCGAACGTGGAGTAGAGCGCGAGACGCTTCACCGCTTGCCTCCATCCGCGGACGCCGAGGGAGCGCCGCCGTCGGACGCGGGGATCGAGGCAGCAGGCGACGGGGCCGACCCCGTGGCCACCGGCGCCGCCGCATCCGTGCCTGAAGACGAGGCGCCCGCGTCCGCGGCGCCCGAAGGCCCGCCGCCGGTGCCGCCGCCGCCGCTCCCCGGGGTGCTGCCGCCGCCGCTCGGGTCGAGCACCAGCGTCGACGCCGGATCGGGCTTGCCGTCACCCGTGGTGTCGCGCGAGATGCTGATCTTGTCGCCGTTCCACGTCCACCACTGGTCGACGTGGCCCTCGCCCTTGGTGTCGCGCTCGCGCCGCGAAGGGTGCACGGGGCGGCCCGTCTTCGCGTCCATGGGCAGGCCCGGATCGAAGTAGTCCCACGTGTCGATGCGGTGCATGCCGCCGGTGTCGTACTCGCGCTTGGTGAGGCGGCCGCCGTCGAAGTGCTCGATGGCGTTCACGACGCCCGTGTCGTCGAAGCAGAGCTCGCGCCGCCGCACCGCGCCGTTCGCGTCGAAGTACTCGTAGAGGTCGGGCTGTCCGTCGTGGTTGAGGTCCGAGATGCGGCAGATCTCGCGCCCGGTGCCCTTGTTGAAGACGCGGCGGATGTCGGGCTTGCCGTCGTTGTTGAGGTCGAGGATCTCGACGCGATTGCCGGATTCGTCGCAGCTCTCGTGCTCGAGGCCCGAAGCCCCCTTCGGGAGCTTGGCCGAGGCGACGCCGCTCGCATCAGCCCCGCTGCCGCAGCCGACGTTCCCGGCCGCGACCAGCGGCGCTACGGCCAGTGCTGCAGCGGCGATCGTGCGCGGGGAGATCATCTTCGCGGTTGGCAACCATACGCGGCACCGTGGGAGAGGAGCAAGCGTGCCCCCGGATTCCCGAGCGATTCCGGAGGGGGGCGCTTTCAGGTCGCCGCGGGGTCCGTCCTGCACTACGTATGTTCACATAGGGTAACGGTCGTGTACGCGCTCGCTCGCTCCGGCTCCACGACCATGATGGCAAGCCCCGCCGCGGTCGGCTACATGCTGCGCGCGCCTCGCCGCCCCTCCCGAGTCCGACGTAAGTCCTGAATGTCCCGCAAGAAGATCTCGACGACGATCTACGTCACCCCGGAGCAGGCGGAGCGCCTGCGCCTGCTGCACGAGCGGACCAAGGTCCCCGTCGCGGTCTACATCCGCGAGGGCATCGACCTCGTCCTGAGGCAGTACGAGCACGTCTTGCCGGGCCAGCTTGCGCTGACGGCCGACCCCCCGCCGCCCCCCGCGCTGCCCGTCTTGCCCGAGAAGGCCGAGCGCGTGGCCGGCGCCAGCAAGGGCTGACGCCTCGCCCCCCGCGGCGCGCCCACACGCCGCACTCCTCCCCCCAGGCTTCTCCTCCCCGAGCCTCGAGCGCCCCCCGACCATGCCGACTCCGCAGTCCCGCATCCGCAACTTCTCGATCATCGCGCACATCGACCACGGCAAGAGCACCCTGGCCGATCGCATCCTCGAGATCACCGGAGCGCTGTCCCAGCGAGAAATGCGCGCGCAGTTCCTCGACAAGATGGACATCGAGCGCGAGCGAGGCATCACCATCAAGGCGCAGACGGTGCGTCTCTCGTTCGTCGCGGCCGACGGCGAGACCTACGAGCTGAACCTCATCGATACGCCCGGCCACGTCGACTTCAACTACGAGGTGTCGCGCAGCCTGGCCGCGTGCGAGGGCGCGGTCCTCGTCGTCGACTCGACGCAGGGGGTCGAAGCGCAGACGCTGGCCAACGTGTACCTCGCCATCGACCAGAGCCTCGAGGTCCTCCCCGTCCTCAACAAGATCGACCTCCCGAGCTCCGACGTCGAAGGCACGCGCACCCAGATCGAGACCGTCGTCGGCCTCGACACGTCCGACGCGATCGCCGCGAGCGGCAAGACCGGCGCGGGCGTGAAGGAGATCATCGAGCAGATCGTCAAGAAGGTACCGCAGCCGAGGGGCAAGGACGCCGCTCCCCTGCGCGCCCTCATCTTCGACTCCTGGTACGACAGCTACCGCGGCGCGGTCGTGATGATCCGCGTGGTCGACGGTCTGCTGAAGAAGGGCGACAAGATCCGCTTCCTCGCCGCCGGGACCGACTACGAGGTCATCGAGATCGGATGCTTCCAGCCCTTCGCCGCCGCGCTCGACGAGCTCGGGCCGGGCGAGGTCGGCTTCGTAGCCGCGAACATCAAGAGCGTTCACGACGTGAAGCTCGGCGACACGGTGACCCACGCCGTCAGTGCGCCCGGCAAGGGCGCTCACCACCAGGGACCGACCACCGATCCCCTGCCCGGCTTCAAGGACGTGAAGCCGATGGTGTTCGCCGGCATCTACCCGACGGACAACGCCGACTACCCGCAGCTGCGCGACGCGATGGAGAAGCTCCACCTCAACGACGCGGCGTTCTCGTTCGAGCCGGACGTGAGCGAGGCGCTCGGCTTCGGGTTCCGCTGCGGGTTCCTGGGGCTCCTCCACATGGAGATCATCCAGGAGCGCCTGGAGCGCGAGTTCAACCTGGACCTCATCACGACCGCGCCGAGCGTCGTCTACAACGTCTACAAGACCGACGGCGAGTACGTACGCGTCGAGAACCCGGCGAAGCTCCCGCCGGTGGTGCACATCGACCGCATCGAGGAGCCCATCGTCACGATGAACATCCACGTGCCGGCCGAGTTCGTCGGCGCGGTGCTCGCCCTCTGCCAGGAGCGGCGCGGGGTGCAGAAGGGCATGCAGTACGCGGCGGCCGACCGGGTCATCGTGACCTACGAGCTGCCCTTCGCGGAGGTGCTCTTCGACTTCCACGACCGGCTGAAGAGCATCTCGCGCGGGTACGCGTCGATGGACTACGAGCTCCTCGGCTACCGGCCCGACACGCTGGTGCGCGTCGACATCCTCGTGAACGGCGACCCGCTCGACGCGCTCAGCATCATCGTGCACCGCGAGAAGAGCCAGCCGCGAGGCCGCGCCCTCGCCGAGAAGCTCCGCGAGTTCGTCCCGCGCCAGCAGTACGACGTGGCCATCCAGGCGGCCATCGGCGGCAAGATCATCGCGCGCGAGACCGTGAAGGCCCTCCGCAAGGACGTGACCGCGAAGTGCTACGGCGGCGACATCTCGCGCAAGCGCAAGCTCCTCGAGAAGCAGAAGGAGGGCAAGAAGCGCATGAAGCAGGTCGGCACGGTGGAGATCCCGCAGAAGGCGTTCCTGGCCATCTTGAAGGTGGACTGAGGAGAAGGCAGGGCGCGGGCGCGGGCGCGGGCGCGGGCGCGGGCGCGGGCGCGGGCGCGGGCGCGGGCGCGGGCGCGGGCGCGGGCGCGGGCGCGGGCGCGGTAAAGAGCGGAGTGCGCGCGGAAC